>CAZZLD010000003.1:0-228941 GCA_964655075.1 uncultured Candidatus Bathyarchaeia archaeon | reverse complement strand
TTCTCGTTGGCGGTATGCGCGTCTTGAATGCCAACTTCGGACAGTCCCAGCACGGTGTCTTCACCAAGCGACCAGAGACGCTCACTAATGACTTCTTCGTGAATCTGCTCGACATGAGCACGACATGGAAGGCAACCTCGGAAGACGAAGATGTGTTCGAGGGTCGTGATCGCGCAACGGGCAAACTCAAGTGGACCGGCACCCGTGTCGACCTCATCTTCGGTTCGAACTCCCAACTCCGGGCCTTGGCGGAAGTCTACGCATGTGAGGACTCCCAAGAGAAGTTCCTGCACGACTTCGTAGCGGCATGGAACAAGGTAATGAACCTTGATCGCTTCGACCTCGCCTGGTCATAGCAAGAGGTAGCTAGCGATGACAATATAGTAAGACACCCGGCCCAAATCGGTTCGAGCCCAGGTGTGCACCCTCACTGAAGTGGAGATATCGCGCGCTTATCCTTGTTTCGTACAAACACCGGTACTGATTCGTCCACGAATGGATTTGAACCCCGGGAATTTAAACGTAGTTCGTAGAGTTTGGCGCCGGGGAAGGGATTTCAGCACCAATTTACCAGTAAAAGATGCTCTATGATTCGTTGAGTATAGCGGAGATTAGCCGTTTTTCAGCCTTCCTCAGATGCTCGACCACTGTGGCACTTCTCAGACCAAAATGGTTAGCGAGCACGTTAGAGTTTATCTTCCTCGGCACATCGTAGTATCCGAGTTTAAAAGCTGAAATAAGAATGTCTCTCTGTTTTTGTGTTAGACGGTTAAGAGGTGAATTCGGTGAGAAGTCGGCGTCGGTTAACGAGATCACTCTATAGTCCAATCCACGCTTTTCAACTCCTGCAATGATCTCTCTCACTTGCTTCTGATCTCCGATTAACGCGAATTTGATCTTTCCCTCACTTATTTCAAATGGGCTAATAATGTAGCCTCCTCCGGCTCTTGTTATATCAGTGCCGAAGAGATAGCCTGGCCTAGGTCGCCTCTTAAGAAATACTATGAATGCATTCTCTTGGAATTCCAACAACTTCAACTCGGTCGGATTCTTATCGTCGTCGAACAAGTGTTCTATATTGAACTTTGGATCCTTTAACACGATCCTGAAGATTCCCGTAAACTCGTTTTTGTCGTAGCGGAGAAGGTGCAGAAGCTCCATTGACTTTATTTTCCGAAACGTGGTACCTTCAATCCGTCTGTTTAACTCTTTCCCATATAACTCTAGAACAAGTCTTCGCATTCGAAAAGCAACTTCCATTCTTACTTTATGTGTTTTGGTTAATAAAAGCCTAATGTATGAGGCAGTAAGGAAATCTGAATGAACTCACCAATCATTTAGTAGAATCTTGAGGTTATAAGATGCCAAACATCATTTCGGTTGACAATTTAGTATTGGTTTATTCAAATGGCACGAAGGCAGTAAACGACATCTCCTTCGATGTAGAGGAGGGCGAGTTTTTCGGTTTCCTAGGTCCGAACGGAGCCGGAAAGAGCACGACAATTAAGGTCCTTACAACTCTGCTCAGGAAAACTTCGGGTTCTGTATCTGTAGCCGGCTATGATATGGAGAAGGAAGCTAAAGAGATCCGTAAAATCATCGGCGTTCAAAGCCAAGAAACTGTCGTCGATGGCGATTTGACTGGCAAAGGAAACTTGTTGTTTCAGGGACACCTTCAAAGAATGCGAGGGGGAGCACTCAGTAAACGTGTCGATGAACTTCTTGATCTCATGGAACTCTCGGAAGCTGCGAACAAGAAAGCCCGACACTATTCTGGAGGAATGAAACGACGGCTGGCTCTCGCTGCAGCTCTAGTGCACAAGCCAAAACTGATCTTTCTCGATGAGCCGACCACAGGGCTTGACCCTCAATCAAGAGCTAGACTTTGGGATTATCTCGAACACCTAAACAAGGATGAAGGCATCACTGTTTTTTTGACTACTCAATACATGGAAGAAGCGGACACACTCTGCCATCGAATCGCCATTATTGATCATGGCCAAATAGTTGTCAGCGGTTCTCCACTAGACCTAAAACAGCAAATTGGGGGAGAAACAATCTCGGTATCATTAGGCGAAAACGTGAGCGATGATCTAAAAGAAAAATCAAACCAAATACTGAAAGCCACGAATGGAGTTACCAAGCTTGTAGAGAGCAATCATGGTTTTGTTGTTTACGCTCAAAACGCGAGCCATTTAGTTCCTGTAATCGTAAAAATACTCAACGACAACAACATCACAATTGATTCGGTCAACCTGTCATCGCCCACTTTAGACGATGTGTTTCTGCAGCATACAGGAAGGAGAATTAGGCAAGAGGAACTTATCAAGGAAACTGGCACTGCAAAGGTTACAGGCGTTAGGGGGTATGCTTAGAATGGCATACGATAGTTTCTATGACGTGTGGTACATTTTTGCTAGGACAATGGGGAAGTTCTTTCGTTCGCCCGCACGTATCTTTTTCCAACTTTTTGGAACACTGATATTTCTCATTCTTTTCACCCAACTCTTTTCAAGAATTACTAATCTTCCAGGCTTCCCGACAGGAAGTTATCTAGAGATTGCTCTCGCTGGCATCCTTTTCATGAACCTGCTCAACAGTACTATGCAGTCGGCAAACGCAATAGTTGACGAAATCAACTCGGGATACCTTTCGAATATACTTCTGACGCCCGTTAACAGGTCCGCACTATTGCTGGGACGAGTGTTAAGCGATGCTGTCAGGTTTACTTTTCAGACAGGCATAGTTTTGGCTATTGCTTATCTAATGGGCGCTACCTTCATAACTGGTCCTCTCGGAATCTTGCTGATCTTTCTGACTGTTGCGTTCTTCGGAGTCGCTTGGTCAGGGCTCGCCTTGACAATAGGATTAGCCACCAAAAGCAACGAGACTGTGGCAGCTATAAGTTCCATTATAGTGTTCCCTCTTATGTTTACGAGCACGGCGCTTCTGCCTGCAGCGTTTCTTCCAAGTTGGATGCAGGCTGTTTCGAATTACAACCCACTTAGCTATGCAGCTAACGCTGTAAGAGCGTTGATTACAACAGGGTTTGATTGGAGCGCTATTTTTCCCGCGTATGTGGTGATCGCGTTAATACTGGCTGCGACATGGAGTGCAACTTTATATCAGTTTAGAAAAGTCGTAAGGTAGAGGAACCCGGCTTCATATGCCCAGAAGAACTACGAAATGGCTTCGCGTACGCTGCAAATCGAGGCTCTTTGTCCAAAACAGTCTACAAGAATACTCCAAATGGTAAAATGACGCCGGGGAAGGGATTTGAACCCCTGAGGGCCAAAGGCCCACTGGCTGACTCTTCTAAGCCCCTTTTTTTTATGCTATGCAAGATCTCGAGGCCAGCACAATTACCACTCTGTCACCCCGGCACCTAAAACCTGTAAGGTCGCCGCCTTTTTATAAAGATGCCCCACCGCGCAAAAGACTTGGATAGAGCCGCTTTTTTCCTTTCTTCCGTTTCTCAGCGTCCCATCGGCTCAGGATCCTAACAGCCTCGTTCGCTACTTTTATGCAGGTTTCCTCTCCTGCGCCCGCTTCGAAGACATCGGTAACACGGTTTGCGTAAACAGCGCACACGGTTCCAGCCCTCAACCCAAAAAGGCTGCATAGCACAAAGAGGGGGGCACATTCCATTTCGAAGTTCAAAACTCCGGCTTTCTGAAGCAGTGGAATCAGCTCGTCGAGTTTCGGAGGATAAAACGTCTTGAAGGAGGGTCTAGCCTGCCCCGCGTAAAAGTCGGCGGTTGTAGCGGTTACGCCCACGTGATACCGGGCGCCTAGGCTTTCAGCGGCTTCGACTAGGGCGAGTAAAACCTCGTAGTCAGCGAAGGCAGGATACTCCAACGGCACATAATGTTGGCTGGTTCCGTCCAACCGAACCGCGGCTGAAGAAATCACGAGGTCACCACACTCTAGGTCTCGTTGAATGGCGCTTGTACTGCCAACCCTGATGAAGGCTTCAACGCCTACGTTCGCCGCCTCATTAACTGCGATGGCGATGCTGGCAGCACCGATACCGCTGGACAAGGCGGAGAGGCTCACTCCCTTATACTTTCCGGTGAACGACCTAAACTCGCGGCTGTAGGCTATCTCCTTTGCTTCATCCCAAAAACTCGCGATTTTCGCCGCCCGCTCAGGCGCCCCCGGAACCAAGAGATACTTCGCGAGGTCTCCCCGCTTGCATTGAATGTGATATTGTTTTCCTTCTTTAGTTGGCTTTTTCGCAGATGGATGCATCCCTGTTCACAGCTAAATAGGTGTTTCAGCGAGTTTATAAAAGGAGTTCAGGGTCAGACAGGCCTCGGCATGCCCAAATCGGCAATATCCACGCTGTGATCGTAAATCCGGCTCATTGCAGATGCAGCAAGGATGTAGGGGGCGAATTTGACAGGTTGAGTGTGGGCAATTGCTTCGATATTGTGGAAGATTGATGTAGCGGTTTCTCGGTTAGCCCTTATGGTTTCAGCTAGAGAAATGTCTCGGGACAAAAACGCGGTCAACGCTTTTTCATGGGACTCATAGGCGATTTGGTGAAAACTCAACAGCAGCTGAGAAAGGTCTTTTGTCGGTTTCACGCCGCCCAACCGAATTACGTTTTCCGCAATTTGAGTGGACTGGTCTCCTATTGACTCAATTAGGCTTGCAGCCAGGCGGTAGTCTAGGCAGTCTATGGGCATAATTTGCAGTTTTTCACTCAAATGCGGGTTCTGAATCACTGTTCGGAGAATCCTGACCAACAGAAAGTATAAGCGATCAACTTCTTCATCCCGCGCAATCACGTTTTTAGCTAAGGAAGCGTCACCTTCAATTAGGGCAGTTACCGAGTCTCGATGCATACCGTGGGCGATAGAATACTCCCGTCGGAGAATTTTTTCAGGAGGAAAAGAAGAAGGCTCCAAGAGACACTGCATAACAATTTTAGAATAGTCTTCCTCAACGATCTCTAAACCAATGAGCCGACTGGCCCTCTGCTTAACGTGCTCACGTTCCTCCGGGCTTATCCTTCCTTTCGCTTCAACCCGAATAATGTCGTAACCAAGCAGGTACTTCCCTATAATCTCGTGGACAAGATAAGGCGTGGGCGCCATAACCGCCGTTTGCGGCGCAGGCTCCAAACCGTATTTTGGGTCAACAACCAAGCAGCCGTTCATCCTCTGAGAAACCGCTACAAGAGAGCCGCGGTCAAGCCTGTTCTTTTCAGCCCAGCTCTTCGGCAAAGAGACAAGGAAAGTTCCGCCTCCGGTTCTTTGAAGTTTACGGAGTTCCATAGTGAATCCCTAACAGAAAATATCTAATTCCTCAGAAATAAGAGTATGGTGGATCGCTTTGAACGCCGTTATTGTCGGTATAGACCTAGCGGGAACAGCAGATAACCCCACCGGATGGGCTGCATGGAGAAACAAAAACGTAACCGTCTGCCAACTCCACGCCGACGAAGAAATCATAACCCACTCAACCCAATGCGAACCTGAAGTCATCGCCGTGGACGCGCCGCTAACGCTGCCGCTGGAAGGTGCCATGAGAAAAGCAGACAAATCCATGCATAAACGGGGATATCCCGTTTTTCCTCCAATGTTTCCGGGTATGAAAGAATTGACCTTAAGGGCGATGAAGCTAACTCAGAAACTTCTAGACCATGGATTTAGCGTAATAGAAGTGCACCCAGCGTCCACCCGCAAGGCGTTAAACATCCCAACGAAGGATTGGCACGAAATTCAAAACGTCTTTAAACGTTTAGGGCTGAAAGGCGACCTAGAAACACGGGTTTTAACGCCCCACGAACTTGACGCGGTAACGGCCACAGTCACAGGTTATCTCTACACGCAGGGAAAAGTTGAATTGGTGGGAGACAGTAAAGAGGGATTCATCGTTGTCCCTACGCGGCAGGATTGGAGGAGGCTAACGCTTTGAGCGAAGAAAGAATTCAGAAAGCAGTTGCCCTTACTATAACATCAGGATACCAACTCGATAAAGAAGCCTTCGATTTCCTGAAACTGGTTTCTCAAAAAAAGGACCCTGTTAAGTTGATGGCGGAGGTAGTGAAGAAGCTGGAGGGAGCCTCTGAAAAAACCTTATTCATCAACCGCCAATTTCTAGAGGAAACCGCCGGAACAACCTTCCCGAAAGAAGAGGGGAAGCCCCAGCCGCCTCCCATGGAGGTAAGAAAGGCTTTTCATGCCTACGCCGAGGATGTGGACGCAGACCTTAAAGTTGTCGAGGATCCCACGGATAAAATCTCTGGATCCGCCGATTTGGAGGATTATTTAGAGTATTTTCAAGACCGTTTTAGAAGACTGGAAAGAATTCTAAGGAAGAGGATTGACGCGCGGGGCGCAACACCCATATCGGAAGCGCTCAAGGCGCCGAACAACTCAAACGTCAAGATTGTCGGCATGATAACGGAGAAGAGAGAGCGCAAGCAGAAGCTCATTTTAAGGATTGAAGACCTCGAAGCCAGCGTCTCGTTGCTCGTATCCTCAAGTGCCTCCCATGAGATTTTAGATAAGGCACGGCGGTTACTGTTAGATCAGGTTGTGTGCGTAAGCGCCACGAAAGTAAGAAACAACCTACTTATTGCAGACGACTTTATTTTGCCTGATATCCCGCAGAAAAAACCGCAAAAGGCTTCGATGCCAGTTTGTGCAGCGCTCATATCTGATTTGCATGTGGGTAGTAAGATGTTTATGGCTGAGGCGTTTGATCGGTTTATCCTTTGGCTGAACGGGAAGTTTGGAAACGACCGCCTGCGGAACATGGCAAGCCGCGTAAAATACGTGGTTATCGCTGGCGACCTCGTGGATGGAATAGGTATCTATCCGGGGCAAATGGGGGAATTGGCGATAACGGACGTGTATGAGCAGTACCGTGAGGTCTCAAAATTCGTCGAGCGGATCCCAGATTACATTGAATTAATAGTTATACCTGGAAACCACGATGCTTCCCGGAAAGCGTTGCCGCAACCAGCTATACCACAAGAATACGGGGAACCCCTCTACGAAGCAAGAAAAATTCACTCCTTAGGGAACCCCTGCACGGTGCACCTTCACCAAGTTGAGCTGCTGTTGTATCACGGACGCAGCTTAGACGACATAGTTGCTTCTGTTCCAAACATGAGCTTTCATATGCCAGAAAAAGCGATGCGGCTCCTACTGCAAAGCAGACACGTCGCGCCAATCTACGGGGAGAGAACCCTCATAGCACCAGAAAAACGGGATCTCTTGGTTATAGAAAACCCGCCAGACATTTTTCACGCTGGACACGTGCACGTGGTAGGGCGCGAAGCGTACCGAGGAAGCCTTGTGGTAAACTCGGGAGCTTGGCAAAACCAAACAGAATTTCAGAAAAAGATGGGGCTGACGCCAACCCCTGCGATTGCTCCCATCGTAGATCTGCAGACTCTGCAGGTTACAACTATCAATTTTACCTGATGTAATTATGAGACGCTTAATTATTGTTCGAAGCCCCCTTTCATTCTACTGTCAGTCCCCGTGCGATAAGTTTGGCTACGCGGATGGGCTCCGGAACTCTGCAGTAGGTGGTTGAAGCCTGAATCAGCCGAGTCGCCCAGGCAAGGTGTGCGCCAACAACTTCTACATAGAGGGGCGGAGCGTCAGGTATTGAGAAAACCGCGTATATTGGTCCAAGTTTCTCGAAAACCGCCCAACGGACCCGCCAGTCTTCGAAGTGCCTATGCAACGCGCGCTTCACAGCAGCGTTGTCTGGTTTCATCCTTGAAATAATGATTATTGGTTTGCGAAATTTTCCAAAAACTAAGAAAGGATCAATTAGGTTAAAGCCCGCAAAAGAAACCCCTGCCAGCATAACAGCATCAAAGGAAACCTTTCTAAGCAGGCGAATAAGTTTCTTTGAAGCATCCAAACCATCTACTGTTATCTTATCAGCTAAAAAGTCGCAGATGTGAGTTCCCTGCATTAAAACACAGGCGAGTAAAGCGCGCTGACCGTTAGGCGAATTTGCCCTAGAGAACCCGCCGTCTTCAACCCCGATTACTCGAAGAGCCCGCCAGACATTTCGGGGCATAATTAATCAGCTGCCCGAACCGATCATCACTAGCGAAGACATCGCTAATAAGGTTACGCGGGATGCCTAAACGAATTTTTTTAGTGCGTCCGTACCGGCCAAGACTCACAACCCGCGTGTTCAACAAGCCGCTTACGTCTAATTCGTTAATCAACCCGCTCACCCGCCTTTGCGTTAACGGCGCAACTCCAAATGAGTCGCATATTTCTTGGTAGAGTTCATAAATGTCGCCAGTCAAGGCACAATTAACCTTCGCTTTGTTCAACAAAAAGACACTGCATAAAACAAGTTTTGCGTGAGTGGGAAGATTTGACAAGGCTACGCCGATTCGGTCATGTTCAATTTTCTTCTCAGCTTCTCTCACATGTTCCTCTAAAACAGTCTCAGCGCCTTTACGCTCAGCAACCTCACCAGCAACACGAAGTAAATCCAAGGCTCGACGGGCATCACCATGCTCTGCGGCAGCCAACGCGGCACACAAACTCACGGCACCGTCGGAAAGAACGTCTGAATTAAACGATAATTGCGCACGCTCTAAGAGAATGTCCCTTAGTTCAGAAGCGTTGTACGGTCTAAAAACCATCTCCTCCTCGCTTAGAGTGCTTAAAACTCTAGGATCCAGAAGTTCCTTAAATTTCAGATCGTTAGAAATCCCTATAAGAGAAATTCTGCCATTCCGCAAAGCCTCATTTATTCTTGTTAACTCGTAAAGCAGAATGTCGCCGCGATCCTTAATTAAAGCGTCTATTTCGTCAAGAACCGCAATGAATAGGGGACTCTGCGAATCCATGCCTGCTTTAAACCTATCGAAAACCTCCCCTAACGCCAAGCCAGTGAAGGGAATAGATATGTCTAATGTGCTACATAGACTTGAAAGAACCCGGTATTCTGTGCCAGACAGCCGACAGTTCACGTAGCGAACTTTCACAGGTAATCCGAGCTCGTTGGCCCGAGAGCTCAGCACGTTCAACACGTATCTCACAACAGCGGTTTTACCAGTCCCGGTTTTTCCATAAATAAAAATGTTAGAACAAAGAGAACCTGTTAAGACAGGGGCGACTATGCTACCGAGATATTTGATCTGACCCTCTCGATGAGGAAGATTTTCAGGGATGTAATCATGCCGCAGGACTTCTCTGTTCTTGAAAATCTTTACATTTCTTAAAAACTGGTCGAAAACCTCGTCCAATCCTTTAAAATCTTTTAACACCTTTCATCCCCGAAGATATTGCACAAGCAATTCCGTGATTTCCACTAGACAAATAAGAACTTCCCTACAAAAAACTAAACAAAAATTAAAGAAAAAACGAAATAGAGACTGCCCGCGCACCCCTCACTTTCTTATGGAACCTTATGAAATAGTCTCTGAAAATAATGATGATTTTATTTTATTAATAAAATAGTCTTCAGAGGTTAATACTCTAAACTATATTTAATTATTATTGTAAAGTATTTTTGACTAATATGTAGAATTTTTGTTGAAACTGACGTTTGTTATGTTAGTAATTCGTTAGTCCATTGGAAATTAAGGGGTAGGGCTCATTTTTTTCTAAAAAATAAATCACAACTAATTATTCAAACCTATAGCTAACTAACTCATTTCTACACTTGTGAACATCTATGAAATTAGATATTTAATAACCCTTTCCAACACCTTTTTCATCTAAATCAACCTAATTACACCTTCTTTCTTGTGAACAGATAACCCCTACGTTTCCACTGGAAATTAGAAACCTTTCTTTTTCTCTTATTACTTTTAAATTTAAACAGCGTTGTGAAGTTTGTGAACTGAAAAGAGAGCAAAATAGTCTCCTTTTCCATTTTAAAGCGTAATTATCAGAGTCGACACTTCTCATTCTAACCACAAATTCTATAACTGTGAACTGTTAAATCACTGATTCCTTCTCTTCAGGTGCTCAGGGATGCCGGCTCGGAAAATGAAGATTGAGGTCTATGATGAGACTGGAAACCGTTACACTATCACCTTCGAGGGCACTGTGACAAGGGATAAGGCCCTCCGCCTGCTGGATTTGGTCGAGTTACTTGGCGGTATACCTGGATCCCGAACCGAATGGCAACTGAACAATCCTACGCTTTCTAAGTTCGATAAGATCCAATTGATTGTCAAAAAACGCTTTCCCATAGTCTGGTTTACCTCAAGAGAAATTCAAACCGCCTACGAGAAGGAGTTTAACGAGCCCATAAGCCTAAGCACCGTTTCAACCTATTTGGGGCGTATGGCTGACCGCCAGGTTCTTGCTAAGAGGGGCGCCCTCAATAATCGCCGATACCGGATTGTAACTGAGGTAAGTCGCCTCGCGGAATCATATTAAACTTCACCCTCCGCTTTCTTTTTCAGAATTCGAAGCATTTCCTCCTTGATGCGGTAGGTGTAAGGAATTTTCTGGGTGTTTCTTTCCAAATAGCCATTCACATATAGCTTCTTCATCAGACGGGACATGTGCTCTCTGCTGAGCTGCAAATTCTTATTAATTTCTGGAGCAGTTTTATCTCCTCCCGCGGCCAAGGTCTCCAGAACCGTTAACTCTGTTTCTGTTAATGGAGCTAAAGCTCGCTCCCTTTTAATTGGAATAACTGCCTCTATATTCGCCTCGGGCATAGGCGGCATCTCCCGCTCAACTCTATCGAGAACCTCTACTTTTTTCAACAGGTCTTTCTGTACCGAATGCAGTTCTTCCATCTTTTTCTCATCATCATCAAGCCTCAACAAGGCTGTCTGTTCCTTTTCGGAGGCAGTTTTGACCTTGGTGGCGAGTTCCACAAGTTGTTGATCAAAACCCCTTATTGTTTTCTCAGTTTCGTCACTTTTTGAAGAAAGTGCATATGTTTTTTGAGCAATATCTGTAAGGCGCTCATCTTGAACCTTTAACTGCTTGTTGAAACTTATGATGATGTCACCAACAACCCCTTTCGCCGCCTCATATTCTTCTCGAGCTTTGCGTATGCGCCGGTGATATAGGATGGCCGTACCCAAAGTTAAAAGCGATAATAAAACCGTAATCACAAGGAAAACATCGACGGTCACATCAGACCCTCCCTGGGGTTATTTGAGCACGAGCCACGGTTTTTAAGAGACGACACCGTGATGCGTAAAATAACGGTTTAAACATCACGTGATACGTGACATCACAAACCATTGTAACATCACGCGTAACCTCTTCGCAGAATTAATATTTAAAGATTACGCGTTTCCTGAAAAGAAGCTTATTTATGGCTGTAAATTGCATATAAACCATAGAAAAAACGTAGTGCGGGGTTGCGCTGTTGCTGTGATTGATGAAAGAGCTGCGCTGCATCAAGTGAGAGTAAACCTTTATGTGATTCGTGGCATCACGCTTTTTTTAACCGTTTTTTGGGCTTAGATAACTGATCGAGGCTTGTTTCAAGCTCCTCTCGGAGCAAACTCATCATTTTTAACTGCTCGCTCATAGTTTCCTTATCTTTCCAGACATCTTGATAGGCACTCATGTATGTTTGTAGTTTGTTTGATATCTCCAAGTATGATTCTAGGCTTATGCTTTCGAAGGCGCCTAAGTATCCTAAGAGTAGAATTGTGTAAATTGATTGTATGACGTTCTTTCTCGCCTGTCTCAGCGTTCTGTTGAACGCACCCCTGCTGACTCCCCCCTTTAACAGCCTTAACTTGGCTTTGTCATCATATTTTAATTGTTTTCCAGACACATTTGGGGCTAAAACGTCAATTAAAAAAGTTTCCAGCTGCGTTTTGGTTAAATTGCTGCTTTTTGCTAATATTTTTACAATTGGGTCGTTTAGGGAGCTTTTTAACCAGTTTTGAACCTCTTCTTTTATACGCATCTTCCCTCACCAACTGTATGGTCTAATAGAATACGGTTTTGTATACCTAGAAAAAAGGCTTGTGGTCTGTAGTTTTAGAAAACAATGGCAAAGAGCTGTTCTTTTTAATCTAGAGAGATATCTCTCTATATTATAACGTGACAAACGTAAACATCCACAACCCTTGGAGAACATAACAAAAGAATTTAAACTATTACTAATTGCTTTTGTTTTAAGTGTCCCCTTTAAGAGCGTTTAATAAAACTGAAACTTGTCGAATTGTAGTTCTTTTTAGTGTTTTTCTCTGTTTGTGACTTTTCTGTGATGTTTCACATGACGCGGTCTAATCACGGGCGCATCACGTGTGACAATCACATGATTTCCTTTGTGATGTCACTTAAACTGGAAACCATTACAGCATTTCTGTTTGCTTCTTAAGATGCTCGAACAGTTCTGGTCTTAAATCCCGCAGGGTTGGCACAAAGACTTCTGCGCGGTCTAGATCCGCATAGTCGATCTTCCCAACCACCAAGTCCTCCTCGTCATATTTAGCCTGCAACGTGATGTCACCGTTTGGCGCTATGATTCTGCTTCCTCCCCAAAACTGTAGGCCGTCCTCTATGCCGACGAGGTTGACGTAGGCTAGGAAAACGGTGTTTTCGATGGCTCTGGCGGCGGTGAGAACCTCGAAGAATCTGCGGCGTAGAGACGGCGATGCTGATATGCAAATTATGAAGTTTGCGCCTGCCAATCTTAGCATCCGTGTCATTTCTGGGAAAAACACGTCGTAACAAATGATCAAACCTAACCTGCCGATTTCTGTTTCAAACACTGGGGCTTGGTACCCCTCTCTGAAATATCGTTTCTCCTCAAAGACACTGTGAGTCGGAAGATGCATCTTCCGATATTTACCGATGAAGCCCTTCGGCCCCATGAGAACTGCCGTGTTATAAAGAACCGCACGTGCTTTTTCACTGCGTTCCAGCATTCCAAAAACAGCATAGGCGTTCTCCTTTTCCGTGATCTCCTCCAAATACCGTATCGACGGTCCCGGAATAGGTTCTGCTAGTTCATACGTGATATCACGCATCACGTATCCAGTTAATGCAAGTTCTGGGAAAATAACTAGGTTTGCACCCCTTTCGCTTGCCTGTTTGATGTTTCTCTCTATCAAGTCTATATTATGCTCTTTGTCTCCGGGTTTGCAGTTTATCTGCGCAAGGGCTACAGCAATCTCCTTCATCATCAAACGCTTCCTCCTCAAACATTTTAACTTAGAGAGTAGGGCAGTCTAAAGTCTGCTCCAACCGTTCGGTATCCGAGTTTTAACGTTAAAGGCTGCCGCCTCTTATGCTCAGCGGCTAACCATCGCCTTTTGACGGTGTCAACCGTCTTTAGGGACAACTGTAACTGCTCAGCGATTTCTTTCGAGGTCATAAAATGCTCTAACCCGAACAGAATCAAGTCTAAAACCTCGTATTTTACTCCTAACTCATCCTCCGCTAGGTGACCTGGCCAAAGAGCAGGCGTCGAAGGTTTCGTGATTACCTCCTTAGGAAGCCCGAGGTAGGCGGCTAACTGTCTAACTTGGGTCTTATAGAGGTCCTTTAGGGGTGAGATGTCCGCGGCGGCGTCTCCCCACTTTGTGAAGTATCCCATCATGGTTTCAGACTTGTCTGACGCGCCGCATACTATTCTTTTAAGTTTATTAGCGTAATAGTAAAGATAGCTCATGCGGACCCTAGCCTTCAAATTACCTCTGCAAAGTTTGTCTTCGGCATCGTGTATCGGCAGAGAGTTGAAGCAAGCCTTTAAGGTGGATGATATGTCCACCGTTTCTAGGGGAAAACCAAATTTTTCTGCAACAGTTTTTGCGTGCTGCACATCAATGACGTTGTATGTTTCTTCTTCAGGCAACATGACGCCTAACACGTGGGGGCCTTCCCCTAAAGCTTTAGAGGCGAGAACCGCTGTTGTGCAACTGTCGATTCCGCCTGACATTCCTACAATGACGCCTTCTACACCACAACTTTTTACGTAAACCCTTATGAACCGTTCAATTCTTGCTTCGGTTAACGGTAAACTTATTTCAAAAACATTGCTAGACAGTTTCAACACGAACCCCTCTTTCGGTTTTCTATGTTAGGGCAAATATTTAAGCAGGGATGCAGTACTGAACAGATCAGATTTACCTGATTAATTGAATTTAGGAGGGGCTTCAAGTGGGTAGAAGGCGGAGGAAAGTAATTCATATCCCTAAAAGGCGATTACCTAAGGTTTTCCTATGTCCACAATGCGGAAAGGAATCGATAAGAGTTGAGATTATGAGGGATGAAAGTCAAGCTACAGTGCGTTGTGGGAGCTGCGGATTAATGGAGACGTTGCCTCTGAAACCAGCCTTCAAAGAAATCGATGTATACTGCCAATTCACAGACAAATTTTACTTAAGCAGAACCAACACGAGCAGTGCTTAAACATGGTTGGCAAAGTGGAAGCATATCTTCTGGAGCGAATCCAGAAAGATGGAGCTATTCACCTGACCCTTATCGACCCTGAAAAGGTGACGCTTCAATCAGCATCCAGAATAGCCCGTGAGGCTGAAGCCTGCCAAACTGCAGCCATTATGATTGGGGGTTCAACCCTAGTTTTAACCGACCCCTTAGACCGCGTTGTTAAGGCAGTGAAGGACGCAGTTAATATCCCCGTGATTCTCTTCCCGAACAACGTAACCGGCATCAGCCGATACGCCGACGCTGTTTGGTTCATGTCCCTCCTCAACTCTTCGGACCCCTTCTTCCTCTCAGGCGCACAGGTCCTAGGCGCTCCAATAATTAAGAAGTTCGGTTTGGAGCCTATCCCACTAGGCTATATTGTTATCGGGGAAGGCGGAGCCGTCGGCGTCATCGGAAGAATTTCGCCGATTCCATACGACAAACCTGAGCTTGCTGCAGCCCATGCCCTCGCCGCCCAATATTTTGGCATGCGGTTTGTGTACCTGGAGGCGGGGTCCGGTGCGAAAACTCCGGTGCCGACTGAAATGATAAAAACGGTGAAGGCGGTTACTGATGTTTCTTTAATCGTAGGCGGAGGCATAAAGAACGGTGAACAGGCAAAGGCTGCAGTGGCTGCTGGAGCGGACATCATTGTGACAGGCACAGTTGTGGAGGAAAACAAGGTGAAAGACATAATTAGGGAATTAGTTGAGAGTATAAGCGGTGAAAGGACGGGTGTAAAATGACCTCGTTTGAAAATTACTTTGGCGCTCTGAAGAAATCCTTGGGGCGAGATGAAATTTATGACGTGTGGCCGGATTTTGAACCGCAGTATGACGAGCGGGAGTACGCGTGGACAACTCTGCGCGGCTTAGGAGAAGTTCTGCTCCTCAACTGTGGGCAATGTGAAGGTCCATCCGACTTGAGGCATGAGCGGTGCAAAGGTTGCGTGGGGAAGCGAGGGCAAATGGCTAAGGACGCTTATCAGAAAGCAACTGGGCGCTCTAAACAGAAATGGGCGACTCTGGTGTTGTGTCGGATTCACACAGAATAAGTTTGTCACAACCTAATTTCGAAGGAGTACGGCATTGGTCGTCGTAATGAGTAAAGAGCATCAGCAGTATGTTTTCAGTTTAGAAAAGGCACTTGAGAGCATTTATGTGGTTGCAAGGAAGGCGCGGGAAAAAGGGTTGGATCCCACCTTCAGCCCTGAATCTGAAGTGGCGAAGGACCTGCCTGAGCTTGTTGAAGGCTTGGTTGGCCCAAAGGCTGTTGCTGAGAGAATAAGGGCTTTAAGCGAAAAACTGCCTCGAGAAGAGATCGCCTTCAAGATTGCTGAGGAGATCATCTACGGAAAGTTTGGGCACATGAATGCTAACGAGGTTGCTGAACAGGCGATAAGGACCGCCTTGGCTATACTAACCGAAGGCATCACCGCTGCCCCTATACAGGGCGTAGCCCAAGTGACGATCAAAAAAAACCCAGATCGGACGAGATATCTAGCTGTTTATTTTGCGGGCCCCATTCGTTCCGCAGGCGGCACTGAGGCTGCATTAACTTTAGTTGTCGCCGATTTCGTTAGACGGTTGCTTGGATTGGACCGTTACAAACCTACTGAGGATGAAATTGGGCGGTTCATCGAGGAGATGAGGGTTTACGAGCGTGAGGTGGGGCGTTTTCAGTATCACGTCTCCGACGAGGAGCTGAAGAATGCCCTTCAGTACCTGCCCGTTGAGGTTACCGGCACCCAATCTAACCCGGTTGAAGTTCCGTCCTTCCGCAACTTACCCCGCGTCGAAACCAACCGCGTTCGCGGTGGCGCCCTACGAGTATTAAACGACGGCGTAATCGGGCGGTCAGCTAAAGTATGGACCGTCGTAGAAAAATTAGGTCTCGAAGGATGGGACTGGCTTAGGAACATCCGTGAGATTAAGAGAAAAAAATCCGCTGGATTTATGGAGGACATCATCGCGGGTCGCCCTATCTTCTCTTTTCCATCGAGACAGGGGGGTTTCAGACTTAGGTACGGAAGGGCTAGAAACACGGGGCTATCCGCAGTGGGCGTCCACCCAGCCACCATGAAAGTCCTTCACTCCTTCCTCGCGGCAGGCACCCAAATGCGCATAGAGAACCCGGGAAAGGCAGGCATCGTTCTTCCCGTGGACACAATTGAGCCGCCGATTGTGCGGTTAAAAGACGGCGCCGTCCTCCGTGTTACGCTTGAAAATTTTGAACAGATCAATAACACAATCGACAAAATTCTTTTTCTGGGAGACATTCTCATCGGATTCGGCGACTTTCTGTACAACAATAAATCGCTTCTATCCTCAGGGATAACGGAGGAATGGTGGCACCAAGAACTGCAGAGTACGATTCAACAAAAATTTGGCGGCGATCTCGAAAAAGCGGCGGCAACCGCAGGGATAACGCCCAACCGCCTCCAATCCTTCTTGAAGGACCCGTTTGAAAGTAAACCTAACGCGGAAGAGGCGATAGCCTTAGCGTCTGCTTTTCAGGTGCCGCTTCATCCCTATTTCACGTATTTCTGGTCTGCAATTTCCTCGGATGAGTTTTCGGCTTTACGCAAGTGGGGCCTTCAGTCTCAGGTTACGAGTAAAGGCGAAGGCGTCCGTACTATAACTGGCGCGATGAATGATGCTGTAAAAACGGTTCTTGAAAAACTGTGCGCCCCCCACAGGATTGTTAACAACCAAATTAGGATGGAAGGCGACGATGCCTACATCTTCGCCTACTGCGTAGGAACCCACGTTCCTCAAAAGAGAATAAGTCACGACAAACCTGTTCTCGACATCATTCAGGAGCTCAGCGGCATTCTCATCAAAGAGAAGGCTCCAACCCTTATTGGAGCTAGAATGGGGCGCCCTGAGAAGGCGAAAAGGCGCGAGATGAGACCTTTGGTCCATGCGTTGTTTCCAGTAGGGTTGGCGGGCGGGTCTCAGCGGAACCTCGTGCAAGCCTCGAACAAAGGCGTGATTGAGGTAGACCTCGTCAAGCGTGTGTGCCCTAAATGTAAAGAGTCCTCTTTTCAGGTTAAGTGTCCGCATTGCGGGGCTGAAACTGTTCTGGAGCGGTTTTGCCCGCAGTGTGGAAGAACGGCAAAAGAAGATTTTTGTCCAGTTTGCAAAGTTTCAACTGTAAGCCATGGAAGGCAACCAGTTAACCTTAAGGAGCTGCTGAAAGACGCTTATAAAAGGCTAAATTACGCCACGGAGACGGTGAAAGGCGTTAAGGGTTTAGTGAATGAGACAAAAACGCCTGAGATTGTTGAGAAAGGAGTTTTACGGGCGAAGCACGACCTTTCTGTGTATAAAGATGGAACCATCCGTTTTGACGCCACAAACGCGCCGTTAACGCACTTCAAACCAGCAGAAGTCGGAGTG
Source organism: uncultured Candidatus Bathyarchaeia archaeon (assembly GCA_964655075.1). Lineage (GTDB taxonomy): Archaea > Thermoproteota > Bathyarchaeia > Bathyarchaeales > Bathyarchaeaceae > CAZZLD01. Next base: position 211,177 of record CAZZLD010000003.1, on the reverse strand, counting down.
TCTGTGACGAAGCTTCGGGAACTGGGCTATACTTATGATTCAGAGGGGAAGCCGCTGACCGACGCCGATCAGGTTTGTGAGCTTAAGGTTCAAGATGTGGTGGTTCCCCATAAGGGCGCGGAATACTTTATTCGTGTAGCTAATTTCTTAGACGAACTCCTCGAGAAGGTCTATGGACTTCCGGCGTACTATGAGGTCAAGGGTGTTGACGACCTAGTTGGGCACGTTATCATCGGGCTGGCGCCTCACACTTCCGTTGGCATTCTCGGGAGGATCATCGGCTTCACGGCTTCAAACGTGTGTTATGCGCATCCCCTGTGGCATTCGGCGAAAAGAAGGGACTGTGACGGCGACGAAGACGCGTTGATGTTGGCTTTAGATCCGGCACTTAATTTCTCTAAAGCTTATCTTCCGGCTCAAATAGGCGGGATCATGGACGCACCGTTCCTCATAATTCCAGTAATAAATCCTCAGGAGGTGCAACGGCAGGCTCATGAGGTAGATGTCGCCAAGCGGTATCCGCTGGTTTTTTATGAAAAGGCAGGGCAGGGTACCTCTCCGCGGGATGTTTGTGACCTAGTAGACATTATCGAGCATCGATTAAACACTGAAGCGCAGTTCGAAGGCTTCGGTTACACGGTTCCTGTCATGAATATAAACGCAGGCAACACGGAGAGCATGTATAAAAAACTGGGAAAAATGACAGATAAACTGAACAGCCAACTTGCTCTGGCTGAGAAAATCGAGGCGGTTGACGCCGAAAAAGTAGCATGGAAGGTACTAACCACTCACTTCATTCGCGACATAGCAGGCAACCTGCGGGCCTTCACAACCCAAGCCTTCCGATGCAAAAAATGCAATAAGCGGTTCAGGCGGCTGCCCCTCAAAGGTAAATGCCCAGACTGCGGAGGCGCCATAACATTAACCGTCTACCGCGGGGGGATCGAGAAGTACTTGGAGGCGGCGCACCAGCTTGTGCGAAAATACGGACTTGCTGAATATTATGCCCAGCGGCTGTCGATGATTGAAGATGAGATAAACTCCTTGTTTGAAGGAGACAAACCGAAACAAGTGAGCCTCACAGACTTCGCCTGATGGAGGGGGATAGAACAGCTGTGGCGCTTCTAGGTGGGTATCATCCTAAAGCTTTCCTATCCCTCAAGAAGAACATTCGCCCAGGACTGATCGCTCGAACAAAAATAGTTTCGCTCCTTGAAGAGAAGGGGGCTGAGGCGAAAACCGTGGCGCAGGGAACGGCATTAAGCTACTCGGCGGTTCTTCATCACCTTCACGCTTTAGAGGCGGAAAAAATAGTTGCGCGTGGAGATAAGCGTCCCTACGTTTGGAGTTTAACAGGCGCTGGACAGCAGAGACTAAACTTTTGATTCTTCCCCTCTTATTTCTTCAACTTCTAACGTAACCTTAATTAATTCCATTATAATGGTGTAATATTAGTGGTTTCGGAGATAGGTCTATGAGTAAGCGTGGAACCAGTAGGCGAGAGAAAAAGCGTCAAAAGGGTGCTCCTATGCCCGCGGCGAGCGCTGGCTTACTTCGATTCTTTGAGGAGGAAACTCCAGGCATAAAGGTTAGACCGGAACTTGTCGTAATTCTAGGAGTGGCGCTCATAATAATCAGCATAGTAGCCCAAATCTATGTGTCAGGGTAAAAAGTCTATTTTTATTCTTCATGCAGCACTTCGATGCGCTGGGCAGAATTTAAGTGGATGAATATTTCGCTTCTTTTCTCTCTGAAAGCGACCTGTGGGATGGGCTGAGCTATAGTGGCTCGCAAAGTAACCGCCTCCGCGTCAGAAAGCCAAATCCCCGGGGGTTCGCTTGTGACGGCGGCTAACTCTCCCTCAAAACCGTAAGTGGCGTCCAAGATCACTCGCACCCTTCGCCCAACGTTTCTTTCAAGCATGTGAAACACGGTTGGAGGGAGCTTTGCCGTGGACATGATTATCAAATAAATGTTAAAAAACAAAGATAAAACCTTATCCCTATTCCACGAGAGCACACATTGATAGTTTTTAAGCTGCTTTTCAATCAGTAATCCCGAGTTCTCTTAATTTTGCTAGTCAAAGTTTTTTCTTTCACTAAAAAGAATCAGCGCTTTCTCAACGAATCTTTCTAAATAAATGTAAAATCTAAGATTTATAGATAATGCCCTCTGCTGGGGTTGGTTGAAGCCGAATTGTTATTACGCGAATTTTGCATCTAAGCGCTCAAAGCTGGCAGTTGTTGGCGTGTTTTGAACTTCACTTTCCACTCTTTTTCTAAGAACTTTTCAAACTCTTTAAAGACCTCACTGTCTGTTTTGTTGAGCTTTAGACAGATCGACGTCCCTGAGTAAACTTCGCTTAGATCATATATCGCATTTGTTTTCAATATTTCAGGGTTTTCCGTAATTATCTGCATCAGCTCTCTAGGTGGGCTGTTCAAACAAACCCAAGCAGTGTAAGAAACATCCACGACGCGGTAGGACGCTTCTTCATGTATGGCACATTTACTTTTAATAGCAACTTTTTCAAACGTTGACGGGTAAATGCTTCGGATCCAAAGAAAATTATGGTATTTTCCATCTACCCAGACCCAGTCTTCACGGTCAGAGCTTTTCCATCCCTTGGCTCGACATCGCGCCTTGAACCCCTCGATGAGTTCCCAAACTCTAGGAAAAGCAATCATCCTGACCCCCTCCACATAACTAAATTATATAACAAAGTGTCATATAAAAACGTAATCGACAAATTTTCTACAAATTGTCTATTTTTTCCCTCTATTTTTTTAAAAATGTAGGAAACTATCATGCCTACATCTACAGAAATTCGGAAATTAGACGTTAAAATTATTAATTGTAGCTGATAAACTCACGTAGTTCAATTAGTTTTCACCTTCTCTCTTACATCAATAAGGAATAAATACTTACACCCTAAAGACTATTTTACAGTTAAGGACATGAGAATATGAGGAGAAAGGGTCACACAGCAGCCTTAGACGATGTAGACTGGAAAATTTTACGCGCTCTTCAAGAGAACGCAAGGCAGACCTACACTGAAATTGGGCACAGTCTGGGCATAGCGCATTCAACCGTTTATGAGCGGGTTAAACGAATGGAAAAGCAGGGAATCATCCGTAAATATACGGCTGTTGTCGATCCTGAAAAGGCTAAGTTAAAACAAGTTATCGCCATAATGACTCTGTTCACGGATCCGAAGGAAAGCGAAAACGTGGCGACCAAGCTAACGGAATTTGAGGAGGTTCTAGAGGTCTTTACATCACTTTCAGAGGAGTTATCAATAATCGCAAAAGTTATTGCAGAAGACCAAGAGAAACTTCACACATTTATCGCCCAGTCCGTCGCTCCCCTCCCCGGGGTATTGAGAATCCGAACCTCAATTATTACTAGAAAATATAAAGAACACAACTTTTTGATCAATAAAGGAGGCGGTTAAGAAATGCATTTTTATGTTTATTCATTTTCACGCTTCATGAAGTTCAAGACAAAACTTAAAAGGAGAATTGTATCATGCCAAATATAGGAGTGCGCACGCCCCTGAAGTCCAAGTTTGATTCCAAATCTGAAAAACTTCCGAGGGAAAATGCCTTCTATTTCTTCTCCTCGATAGGGAATTACATAGGTGAAAGCGCGGCGTCCTTGGAAGAGTTTATGGAAAAAATCAGGGAAGTCAATGTTAAATCGTTGGAATTTCATCTTTACCGAGAGGATTTTGAAAAGTGGATATCTGGGACGCTGAAAGACAAAGAATTGGCTGCGGGCATCCGGAAGCTGCGTGGTTCAAACCTTATCGGAGACGAATTACGGAATCAACTCTATCTTACTGTTTCGAAGAAGTGTAGTGAATCAAAATAACGAACCACTTGTGCTAATTAACTAGTCCTCCGTAAACCATAACTAAAGACAACCCATAGGCGTTAATCGGATATTACCTCAAACTTTTTGAGTTTTACTTGAAGATTTACTGAAGGGGGAACTTTAGGTTGACCTTCCGCAGCTCCATGGATGAACATATAGGTAAAGCCGTTGAGCACTATTCTTCCTTGTTTACCCTTCCCTCTCATGCTAGAATTGTCCTTTTCCTTTTCATAGCTTGCACAGTCGGGGGGCTCCTAGCGGTTCTTCCAATGAACCTGTCTTTCAACGGACTGACATTAGGATTGCTCTTAGGCATGTCTTTCTTCTTCTTCACGTTAATCGCTGATTTCATAGTTTACGAATGTTTTATGAAAGTCGATCCGATTTTTAATTTAAGGCGCTGTTCCACGGTTTCCCTTGTCTCCTGTATGATCTGGGGCTTCTTCCTTTTCCTAGGTGGAGCCATCAGCTTTTTCCTCGGAGAACCAGTCTTGTGGGTCAAACTCTTTCTTGTAGGATTATGTGCTGTGCTGATTCTGCGTTTAATAGTTTTTTACTCAGTAGCATCCGTTAGCAAGCGGCGTGTTATCGCCACTTCTTTTCCTCAACCTCTGCTGTGTGGAGTTACCCTTTTTTTCATGGATAACGCCATAGGGTATAGCCTAAACTCGCGTTTGCTTGCTTTCTTTTTGCTTTCCATTGCTGTTGCTGTATCGGTGGTTTACTTTTTCATAATTTTCATCAACCGTGTTGGGCAAAGAAACATCAGCGTTGATTCGCTTCCTATCTTCAGGGCGTTTTTAGCAAGTTGGGCGGGAAATTTGGACACTCCCCTTGAATCGTTCTTCGAAAAGTTTGGCAACGAAAAAACCGTGGAAGCTTATATTTTGGCTTTTAGGGCGAAAGAGAAAATGAAGGCCGTACTGGCGGTTCCAGTTATTCATCCTGGACCCTTTAAAAACATTGGAAGCAGCTCTCTTCCTCACATGATCCAAGCGGGGCTGGAAGACCACTTGCATTGCGTAGTCTCAGTTCCTCATGGAATCTCAGGCCACGAACTTGACCTCACGTCGCAAGTTCAGAATCAGAAAGTCGTAAAATCAATCCTTCAATCCACTGATTTTTCCCATTTTAATTCAAGAGCAACTCCTCTAATACGGACACAAGCAGAAGAAGCGAAAGCAACCTGCCAAATCTTCGGGAAATGTGCCTTCATCACATTAACTGTCGCCCCTCAAACCATGGAAGACCTACCTCACGAACTGAACAAATCAATTGCCAATGAAGCGAAGAAAAGAGGCTTGTCTGCCACAATTACAGTTGATGCCCATAATAGCATTGAGGGTCCTTTTGACGCCGAAAGCGTGATAGAACCTCTCAGAAAAGCTGCTGTTGAAAGCCTAGAAAAAGCTTTGCAGGCACCCAAGTCTGCTTTTGAAGTTGGGGCCGCAAAAGTTGTTCCTAGCGAATTCAGTTTGAGAGACGGTATGGGTCCTGGGGGAATAAGCGTGGTTGCAGTTAAGGTTGCCGATCAGAAGATAGCCTACGTGACAATTGATGGAAACAACATGGTTTTAGGGTTGCGCGAGAAGGTTCTTTCGTCGCTTCGAGACATCGGCATCGTGGATGGGGAGGTTTTAACATCTGACACTCACGCAGTGAACGGCATCGGAGTGACTGAACTTGGATACCATCCCTTAGGGGAGACGATAGACCACGTGAGACTAATCGACTATGTTAAACAGACTGCCCTAACTGCGTTGGCGCACCTCGAGCCAGTTGAGGTCGCGTGGCAAACTGTCACGGTTCCTGACGTTAAAGTCATCGGAGAGCAGCAGGTGAGTGGACTGACGCTTTTAGTCCAAGAAGCGATTGAAACGAGCAAAAAGCTAGCGATTTTGTTGTTTTCATCCGCCGGTATCATCTTGACAGCCCTGCTTATCCTTCTATGAAATGATTTACAGTTGTGAGAAAAATATAAGAGGCGTTAGTTCAAGTATACTGTTACCAACATCATTGTAAGAGGGAAAGCCATGTCAAAAAAGAAACAGGCAAAAACCAAGAAACCCGAGAAAAAGAAAGCGTCTAAAAAACCAGCCGCGAAACCGGCTGCAAAACCTGAGAAACCAGTCGTGGAACCCGCTGGAAAACCCAGAGAAAACACCGTTTTTATAGGCAAAAAACCCTTGATGAACTACGTGGTTGCCTGCCTCACATTCTTCAACGCCGGCGAAAAGGAGGTTATTGTCAAAGCTAGAGGGCGAGCTATCAGCAAAGCGGTTGACACGGTCGAACTGTTAAGACGCGGCTTCATTAAGGACTTGAAAATTCAGAAGATTGAAACCGGAACTGAAGAAATAACTCGGTTTGAGGGTCAAAAAGCCAACATTTCAACCCTCGAAATAACTGTTGCCAAAGCATAATTTCTCAAAAAGCGAAGCTTCTCCTCGCGTATGTGATGCCTACTGTAGCCTAGTGTTTGGTGGGCATACACGTTTATGTTCAGAAGCTTTGAAGCGCCTTAATACTTCATGGACTGTTTCGATAGGGGCCTCCGCTTAATCCAACAACCACACCGGCGGCCTTTAGCGCCTTCAACAATTTCCCTGATGAACCCTAGATTTTTTCAACAGATTTTTTATAATCAAGTTTCGGCACTGCCAGTTTCAAACCGCGTCCGCCTCGAAACGGCTTCCTGGCCTTATACTTAACGATCTAGAGAAAAGTTTCTATTAAATAGTTGTATGCATAAACAAACTTTAGAGTAGAGTTATCAACGCTTGTGAGCTGATGAGGGCATTGCATAGCGCTCAGGGAGAAGTAATGAAAGCCTTTTTAGCTCCTAATTCCGTGGCGGTAATTGGAGCTTCACGGAGCGCTGGCGCTGTAGGTCACGAGGTTGTTAAAAACCTGCTGAAGTGCAAGTATCTAGGCAAGGTATTTCCAATAAATCCCAAAACTAACAGGCTTCTAGGTTTAAGGTGCTACTCCACGGTTCTAGATGTTGAAGGAAGCGTGGATTTGGGTGTTGTGGCGGTTCCAGCTGAAATTGTAGCCACTGTGGCGGAGGAGGCGGGGGAGAAAGGTTTGAAAGGTCTCATCGTCATTTCCGCTGGGTTCAAGGAGATAGGGACAGAGGGTCTCGAAAGAGAAAAGGAGCTTTTGAGGATTTGTAGTAAACACGGCATGCGCCTGTTAGGCCCAAACTGTCTGGGGTTGATAAACACTTTTACGCCGTTAAACGCTTCCTTCGCATCTCAAACGCCGCTGAAGGGAAATGTCGGCTTTGCTTCGCAGAGCGGTGCCCTTTGCACGGCGGTTCTGGACTGGGCGGCACGTGAACACGTAGGCTTCAGCAACCTCATCAGCTTAGGAAACATGGCTGACATGGATGAAACGGACTTTATGCAGATTCTAGCTGAAGACCCAAACACCAAAGTCATCCTAATCTACATTGAAGGAATAAAAGAAGGGCAGCGCTTTCTGGAGGTAGCTCCAACGGTTTCTCAAAAGAAACCCGTAATCATCCTGAAGTCAGGCACATCCAGCGCAGGAGCTAGGGCAGCAGCCTCCCACACGGGCTCCATAGCCGGTAGCGAAGTTGCTTACGCCGCTGCCTTCAGGAGATGCGGCGTGCTTAAGGTGGATTCCGTTGAAGAGCTGTTCAACCTAGGCATAGCCTTCTCTTCGCAGCCTATTCCCCGCGGTCGAAACGTGGCGATTCTGACTAACGCGGGAGGACCGAGCATCTTGGCGGCTGACGCTTGTTCCCGGCATGATTTGAACTTGGCTTGGCTTTCCACGCGGACAATTGAGCTTCTTCGAAAGAGGCTCCCTGAAGCGTCTTCTCTGTTTAATCCTGTGGATGTTTTAGGTGACGCCCTCGCAGACCGATATGGTTTCGCTCTTGAAACACTTCTCTTAGATGACTCTGTGGGGTCAACTTTAGTAATATTAACGCCTCAAGCGATGACGCAACCCTTAGAAACTGCCAGAAAATTGAAAGCCCTTAAGTCCAAGTTTCCTGATAAACCGATTCTAGCCGTGTTCATGGGAGGCAAAAGCGTAGAGGAAGCCATTAGGTTTCTCATGGAGACGGGGATCCCGAATTATTCGCATCCGGAGAAGGGGGTTTCAACCCTCGCGGGCATGGTTAAATATGGAGAATATCTTACGCGTGAAATGGAGAAGTTTTCCTCGCTGAAAGTGGACCGCGAGGCAGCAAATAAAGTTATAGAGCGCACCAAGAGTGAGCACCGTGTTAGTCTTCTTAGTGTAGAGGCTCGGGAGGTGGCTCAGGCGTATGGAATCGCGGTTCCTCCGAGTGAGCTTGCTCAAAACCGTGGGCAGGCGGTTGCTGCTGCGGAGGAGATAGGTTATCCCGTGGCGATGAAGGTGGTTTCACCTCAGATTCTTCATAAAACTGACATTGGCGGGGTGAAACTGGGGCTTTCTTCCAGTCGCGAGGTGGAAGTCGCATTCAATGACATAATGAGAAGCGCAAATTTGTTTATGCCGAGCGCCCGGGTTTTCGGAGTTGAAGTGCAGAAGATGTTGCCTGCAGGTAAGGAAGTGATTGTGGGTATGACCCGTGACATCCAGTTCGGTCCGCTGGTAATGTTCGGTTTAGGCGGCATTTACGTTAACGTTTTAAAGGACGTAGCGTTCCGTTTGGCGCCTGTCTCTGAACAAGCTGCATCTGAAATGATTACTGAAACAAAGTCCTACGCGTTGCTGCGCGGCGTAAGGGGAGAGCCAACCTCAGACATAAACTCCATAATCGACGTTATCCTCAGGGTCTCCCAGCTCTCCATGGACCTTAAAGAGATAAGTGAAATCGATATAAACCCGCTCTTTGTTTATGAACGTGGAAAAGGATCGTTAGCTCTTGATGTTAAAATAACCGTAACCCATAGGTGAAAAACTATGAAAAAAGTACCCGGACTATACGTGGCAGCAGCCACAAGCCAATCCACAGGAAAGACTGCCTTCTGTGTCGGCTTAGCCCTCAAACTTCAGGAGGAGGGCCTAAAAGTAGGATACTTCAAGCCTTTAGACTGGCAAATCACCTTGAAAGGTGGGCAAACCTTGGGGGAAGACTCTCTTCTCATGAAACACGTGTTAAAGTTAGAGGAACCACTCGACGTGATAACGCCTATTCTGCTTGAATATCAGTATCTGGACCAGTACTCTCCACAACAAACCGCAGCTCTCTCAGATAAAATCATCACAGCCTACCGACAGATATCTAAAGGCAAAGACCTGGTGATCGTGGAAGCACTTCACGAACCCTGCCTAGGCGCCTCTCTGAACCTTTCCGCCGTCGAACTTGCCAAAAGGCTTAATTCTGAACTTCTTTTGGTCTCTACGACTTACCGTGACACGGCTGTAGACGAGATATTATTTGATGTTCTTCATGCTACTCAAGAAGGAACGGAATGTGCAGGAGTGGTTTTTAACCGAGTTCTTAAGCCAATTGATAAAAGACTTAAAACCGTGGTGGTCCCGATGTTGGAAAAGCAAGGGGTTCACGTTTGGGGGTTAATACCGGAGAGCGTCCCCTTAACCGCCCCAACAGTTGAAGAGCTCGCTGAGATCCTCGGAGGGAGGCTGTTGTGCGGCGAGGAAAACATGTCTAACTTGGTTGAACGCTATTTAGTCGGTGCTATGACGCAGGAAAGTGCTATGCGCTATTTCCATAAGGCTCCCAGAAAGGCTGTAATCACGGGGGGAGACCGTTCTGACATCGCCTTGGCGGCACTTGAAACGGATACTTCTGCGCTGATTCTGACAGGAGACCTTTACCCTGACGTGAGGGTCTTGGCGAGAGCTAAAGAGAAGGGAATCCCTGTCCTTCTTGTTTCTTACGATACGTTTACCACTATGGAGAGGACCCACGACATAACTGGAAAAATAAAGATCGGCGATGAGAAACGCATAAACTTAGCGAAGGAACTAGTCTCGAAATACGTTGATTGGAAGGACCTTCTCTCCTGTTTAGGCGTGGCGCGTTAACACTGGGGCTCGCATGTCCAGCACAGCTTATTCGACATAGCTGTTAAAGCATCTCTTGAGCGCTTTGTCCTTCGGATTTAGATACGGGTTCTATGGAAGTCAGCATGCGTGAAGTCAGTTCCAGCTGGTCTGAAAGACCCCTTCTAACGTAGGCGTTTCTAATTCTTATTCGGGTTCCAGGCAACAGGTCCATGACCGCTTCAACGAGGTTTCTCCACGCTGAAACTCTGATCTTGCCTGTGTCGTCAGTCAACTCAAAGGATGCAACAGCAACTGTTTCGCCCCTAGAAGTTGTGACCTCTCTTACGGTGGGCGCCGTTTCAAGCGCCCCCTCCAAAGTTACGGGACCGCCCACCTCTTTCACCTCTGCTATAGGCGTTATTTTCTCATCGTCGAGGGACGGGAGCTTTTCCGCCTCGGCGACTTCAGGGTTCACCGTTAAAGTTCCCCGCTTTCCAAGGTTCAAGTTTGTCTCTTCAAACCGCTCTCGCGTGTAAGCTCTCTCCACCAGCACAATGTCTCCTGGTTTAATTTGGTCAGACAGAGCTGTATTATCATCCCACAAGTTAAGACGAACTGTTCCTGTTTCGTCTTTCAACAATAAAGTGCAGAGTTTGCCTGCATCGCCGGTTTTCCTTTTGAACTCCCTCATGTCTCCGACATGTGTAACCCTCGCTAAAACGTCTACTTCCCTGATGTCTGGCTTCAAGTATTTTATTTTTACAAAGCCTTCAGAATCCAGTTTAAGGTGATCTGGAAGCTCTTTCAGAACTTCAATTTTCGTTGTATTCCTTGAGTGGATTTCGATTCGCCCGTTAGAGTCCGCCTTCACTCCGCCTTCCGTGACCTTCAGGCAGTCGCCCGCCTCCACATCGCTTAGCTCATCCACTTTATCATCCCAAAGAACCAAGCTTATCTGGCCAGTGTCGTCTCTCAATCGAAACCTTCTAACCTTGCCTTGGCTTCCATCCCGCCTCTTAAATTTGGAAACAGGCGACCTGCTCTGAACAACCCCAAGCAAGCTCACCTTCCTAGTTTCTTTCGTCACGTCCCCGATCTTCTGAAGAAAACTTGCAACCAGAGGATATTCTTGGGACGATGCATCAGGCGGAGAAACCCGGATTTCTCCACGTCGACCGACATGTAACTCTGGTCTTCCGTCGAATCCTTCGCGGACGTACCCATGAGAGACTTTAATTATTTGTCCTGATTCAATGTACCCTTCTTCTATGAGGTTTGCTTTTTCGTCCCAAAGAACGCTTTTTACAGCGCCGCTTTTGTCTGTTATTGTCAGGTGCGCAACTTTTCCTGCTGTTTTATCTGAGCGGGTGAATGTCTTGACGGGATAAACAGTTATGACGCGTCCCGTTATTGTTACGTCGTTTAAACCAGAAACCAAGTCGTTGATGAGCACTTCAGGTCGAAAAGCTTCGCGTGTAACCTCCACGCCGAGCTCTGAAGCCACCATGCGCGCCGCCCCTTCGTCTGTGAAATAGCCTTCAGCCTCTTTCTTCTTCTCTTCGATCCTCTTCAGAACTTCCTCCCGCGTAAGGTTACCTCTAGCGGACAGAATTCGTTCGATGATTTCGTCGAGCGTCATTTGTCTTCACTACAACTACAGCGACTTTTCTTTTAAAGTTAAAGTCCCCCGGTCTGCTTCACAGTTGACAGCTTATTTAAATCGTAGTTTTCTAACTCTGTAATTGGATGATAATGTTCGCCCAACTAATGTTCAACATCGGACTAACCCTCGTTATAATGGGATTCGGCGTGGTTTTCATAGCTGTTATGTTCATGGTCTTCACAGCGGCAAAAGCTAAGGGAAAGGTTAAGGGCGGCGGCGTTGTTGTGATAGGACCGTTTCCAATCATCTTCGGAACCGATAAGGAATCAGTCAAAATAATTCTCGTCTTGGCAATCGTTCTTATCGTACTTCTGGCTGTCTTTACGCTGCTTTCAGCTTAAAAGTTCAGGTAGGATGCTCCAACTTGAAGAATGTGGTCTGTGAAGTTTGTGATAAACGTGTGGCGAGATACGTCTGCAGTGAGTGCGGGCGTAAAGTTTGTGGGGTCTGCTTGGAGCCGCGAAGTTGGGTTTGTGCTGAATGCTATAATCGCCTTAGCAGAGAGACCCCGACTTTAACGAAGGTTTCTGAGGTTTCTCCGTGGTCAACAACCTCGTTCAGGTTTTTTGTTTTCGGCTTTTCTTTGATCGTCACAGGAATGATTCTAATGATCATCGCGTCTATCTTTTTAGGTGCTTCTCCTGTGGCGGCGGGGACTATAATCTTCATAGGTCCAATTCCAATAGTTTTAGGCGCTGGGCCGTACTCAATCTTGGCAGTCATCCTCGCCGTAGCTCTATCAATCGTGAGCGCAATACTGTTTTTTGTGTTATGTAAAAGGAAAGGGTGAGCCGATGCAAAACGAGTTGCTTCACTCACCTGTCTTAGCGGCTTCAGCAGGTTTTTCCTTGACGTAAATCATGTACAGAAAAGTTAAAAACAACACGACAATCGTCAGCGCCGTCAGAACGTTTATGATCAACGCAAAGTACGTGTCTATGTTCAAGTTGAAATCCTCTTCGTTTTAATTTAGCGAACAGGTATTTAAGTTGTAACGGTTCTCCACTCTTCCATTAAGGAATCGTAGAGTTCATCCTCCTCCTCCACCGAATCAAACCACCCTAATGCTTCAGCCAACTTCTGCACTATCAGATGATAACACAAGTGCGCCTCCCGGTCCATCACTCGGAAGTAAAAGTCATCGCAAGTGCAAAAGTCAGCTGCGGGCATAACCAAATAATCCCGTTCCTTCCCAACCACAATCCAAACTATTCTGCCGCTCGGCCTAAACACGTACTTTTTAACCCTGCTTTCCTTCAGAGCTTCCCAAGCCTTAGTGAACCGCGAACCGAAAGCCTCAGAAAGCTGGGATAGAGAAACCCCGGTTACCCGACCGTCTGCCTTCGCTTTCTTGCACACGGCTTTGAGCACATCAATCTCCGAAGTTGCTTTCATGAGCATTCTCCTGTGGGCTTTAACTTAAACTTCTTAATTGGCTTATAGAACCTAAAAATGTGCCGTCGAGGAGGTAAAGCTCCGCATTGTCAACATCAACGATTTTTGAGCGTAGGATTGGACCGATAAACATCTTAGATCTCGCGCTTTTACCGATGCCTTTCCTGTTCATGGACTGCCCGCCGAGAAAACCGTTAAACGAAGGCATAACATAGAGCTGAGAAACCCGCAACTTCACATTAAACCTCTCCTTCAACAAATCAACAGGTGCTTTCTCACCTATAACATTCAAGTTCTTAAGAACCGATCTTACCAGTTGCACATCATTACATTCAGCTTTAACCCACACCTGCCTAGTTACACGGAAACCCATAGGATCGCGGAAAGCAACAACTGGATGAACGTGCCCGATAATAAGGATGCGGCACCCTAAAAGTTCTGGAGCTGGCCACGTGTGCCCGTGGAAGAGCCCAAACTTTTTCCAGAGAACAACTCCGGTGGCAGGCAGAACCTTCACGTTTTCAGGCAAAAGAGGCTTCAGGTTTCCGTCATGGTTTCCCGGAACCACCTGAACGTCGTCGACCATTTTGCCGACAGCCTCAAAAAACTCTGGGACTTCACGCCACTCTCCCCACTCGGCGGTTGCAACTGTGTGCTTCACGTCGCCGAGAACCAGCAACCTCGTCGGCTTGTAAGACTTGATTAATTGGACCATTACGTTAAGCATCTTCTGCGTCTGAGACGGAACATGTATGCCCTTCTCAGCTAAGGCTGCCTCCCAGCCTATGTGGAGGTCCGCAACCACCAAAACCCGCTCCACTTTCCTCCGTAAAAGCAACGCAGGAAACGGTCTTAAAGGCATCAAAGCGGCCGAGGCTCCTAATTAGATAGAGAATGTCCCCACTCATATTTTTGTCAGGTGAGTTGTCGGATGCTTTCTGAGATCTCGCCGACGCGGTTCAGATTGCTAATTACTACATCAAGTCGGTAGGAACTTCTTATGGTTCGCGCTAGTTCGGTTATGAGATACCTTGGACGGAGGAAGAACTGATTAAAGTACGTGTGAATCATCTGCTTGATTTCTTCATAAGGCACTGCACCCGCACCTATTTCAGAGGGAAAAACTCCAGTCTCCCAATACCTGGCTTCATCTAAAATACCCTTCGCTTTAAGTTCATCCCATACGTCGTTTCCAGGAAACGCGCCCAAAATGTTGAATTGAGGAATATCTACGCCTAACTTCTTCGGAAACTTCAAAGTGTTTGCGATTTCCTGCCTTGTTTCGATGGGAGCTCCCACAATGAAGGAGCCGACTAAGATTTCTATACCTGCTTTTCTGGCGGTTTTAACTGCTTTTTCAGCTTGTTCAGGCGTTGTCTGTTTCCTATAGTAGTCTAAGATCCTCTGGTTGGCGCTTTCAATCCCGAAGTACATCACTCTGCAGCCCGCCTTCGCGATGGCCCGCAGCATCCCGTAGGAGCAGTGGTCCACTCGCCCCTCGCAGATCCACTGTATGTCAATTTTCTCCTTCGTTATCTCTCGGCAGAGCTTGATCACCCTCTTCGGGTTCATGGTGAAACTGTCATCCACGAAGAGGAACTGCCTGTAGCCCTCGCTTACTAGGAGCTCCACTTCTTTCAGCGTGTTTTCCGCTGATCTGGGTCTCCAACGGTTACGGGCGAACTTCGTGCATCCGCAGAATCGGCATCGGTAGATGCATCCGCGGGAGGAGAGGATGCTAGTGAATTTTTTGGGTGCTACATTGGCACCTACGATGGCTGAGTGGTATTCTACGTCTAGGAGATCACGGTCTGGGAAGGGGATGGAGTCCACGTCTTTGATGAGGGGTCTGTCTGGCGTTGACACTATGCGGTTTTTGTTTCTGAAGGTTATGCCTAAAACGGTTTTCAGAGGGTTTCCCTTCTCTAGGCATTTTGCCAGTTCCAAGCTGGTTTCTTCCCCTTCACCTCGGACTATAATATCTACAAAGGGATAGTTCGTGAGAATTCTTTCGGCGTTGAAGGTGGCGTGGAAGTTACCGAAGACTGTTGTAATGTTGGGGTTTTCCTTCTTCACTTCTTTTGCGATTAGGGCTGCGGTCCGGCTTGAACTCACAAGCGTGGAGAAGCCGAGGATGTCCGGGTCTTCTCTCTTCACCCAGTCAACCGTGTCTTTCAGTGAGTAGCGTTCGGCTGCCTGATCCAAAGCGGAGACTTCGATTCCGTGGTTTTGTAAAACTGAAGCCATATAGAGGATACCTAGAGGCGGCCAAGAGCCTATGGCCTTCTTTTTCTCCGATATGAGGAGATCGATGTTTGGGCCAGGGCTTATGAACGAGAACTTCATTTCCGCCGAACCTTTAGGATTGATAGTTTTATGGTTTGTTAAATATGTGTTTCCTTGTTTTCGGCTGTCAACTGGGGAACCGATTAACATATATTGCAGTGTTAATATCTAGTTTTGGCTTCAAATGAGGGAATGCCTCTTTGCAGTACGATGTGATAATCGTGGGCGCGGGTCCCGCAGGCATTTTTTCAGCGCTTGAACTAACCAAGGACACGGATAATCTTAAGATTTTGATGTTGGATAAGGGCCCAGACGTGGATAAGCGGAAGTGTCCCGCCAGCCGAGGTTTAGGATGCATAAACTGTGACCCCTGTTTCCTTCTGAGCGGTTGGGGCGGCGCTGGTGCCTTCAGCGACGGGAAACTGACGCTTTCAACAGAGGTGGGCGGCTGGCTTAAACAATACGTTGGCGAAAAGAAACTTGCTGAGCTGCTGGATTACGTGGACAAGGTCTACCTTGAATTCGGGGCTCCAAATCGGCTTTATGGAACAGACTCCGACAAGATTGCGGGGGTTGAGCGCAGGGCTTCTCTCGCGGGTTTGAGGCTGGTTCCGCAGAGGATCAGACATATGGGAACTGAGACGTGTGCTGAGGTTCTGCGGAAGATGCGGAAGGCTCTTAACGGCAAGGTTGACGTGAAAACCCGCACTGAGGTTAAGCACCTTATTGTTAAGGGCGGTAAGGCTAAGGGCGTAGAAACTACGAAGGGCGAGAAGTTTTTCGGGAAATATGTTGTTGTGGCTCCTGGCCGCAGCGGCGCTGAGTGGTTGAAGGCTGAGGCTCAAGTGCAGGGCTTAAGGACGTTGAATAATCCTGTTGATGTAGGTTTGCGGGTTGAACTTTTGGCTTCTGTTATGGAGGCGCTTGAGGAAGTGTTGTATGAGCCCAAGTTTATCTATTTTTCAAAGGCTTTTGACGATCAGGTTCGGACTTTTTGTGTGGCTCCCCGAGGCGAGGTGATCACTGAGGTTTATAATGGGGTTATCACGGTTAACGGTCAGAGCTACGCTGAGAGGAAAACGGAGAACACTAACTTCGCTGTTTTGGTTACCACTTCGTTTACTGAGCCGTTCAGGGAACCCATTGCATACGGGAAGTACTTGGCGCGCTTAGGTAACCTGCTGAGCGGCGGAGTTCTTCTTCAGCGGCTTGGCGATTTGAAGGCTGGGCGAAGGTCGACGGAGGAGAGGATTGAACGGAGCTTGGTAACGCCTACTTTGAAGAACGCTACGCCCGGCGACTTGAGCTTCGTTATGCCCTATCGGTATTTGACGGACATTCGCGAGATGCTGGAGGCTATGGATAAGATTGCGCCTGGGGTTTATTCGAACGATACGCTTTTGTACGGGGTGGAAGTGAAATTCTACTCGTCGAGGCTGGAGTTAACTAAGTCTCTTGAGACGCGGTTTCAGAACATGTTCACTATAGGCGATGGCGCAGGCGTAACTCGAGGGCTAATTCAAGCTTCAGTTTCAGGCGTCATCGTGGCCAGAGAAATAAAGAGAAGAGAAAAAATTAGCCACTAATTTGCCCTAACTTAAACTGGGCCAGTTAGGATTCCAACTTTCCATACACAAATTATTTTATGGGCTAAAGAAAGATTACTGATACGAGGGTTGAAAATGAGAAAACGACTGCTCATGGTTTCTGTTTTCTTTCTAGCTGCTTTGATTTCCACGGTCACAATTAGTCCAATCCAAGCAGATATACAAGGCATCAATTGGGTTGGAACGGTGTACAGAGGCTACGACTCTTTCTATGGGGCTTATGTATATGCCTACAAGACGGGTTCAACGGCACAGCTCTTAGTAACAGTGGACAGCGACTATTATGCAGGGTGGCCAATTTATGACTACGTGCAAGTGAATGTTTCGGCTGTAAAGGTGTGGTTTGACTGGGGTGTGAATTACACATCGACTGAGTGCAGTGAAGCCAATCCTAAAGCGTTACCGCCATATGAAACGTATACTTTCAGGGTCAACTTTACTGTTCCATCAACAGACGTTGCCTCCAACTGGGTGTCGCATACCTACAGAGTGTACGTTGAACACGTTAACGGCACTGCTGGGCCGAAAGGCATCGTTGGCACTTGGACTTACACTCCTTCTTATCGTTTCGCCGTCTACTCGACGGAGCAAGCTAACGCCCAAGAAACTAGTCAAAAAGTGTCCGTTATGCTTGCGTCGCCGCCGACCTTAACCTCTTCTGAGGCTGATACCTTGTGGTCTGAAGCTATCTTGAAATCGTCTGAAGGCAGCATGTATATGGCGCGGGGAGATTTCACCATGGCTGATTCAAGCTATCAAGCGGCTCTCAGTTTGATTGATCAAGCGTTGTCTGTTGAAAAAAGCAGGGGAACGGCTCTAGAAAACGCGCAGATGAACTCCTATAATGCTGCTTTAATCCGGGCTTCTGGATGGGTGCTTATCGGCTTAGGTGCTATAGCCTTCGGTGTTGGAATAACATTATACGCAGTTAGAAAGCCAAGGATGCCTTGACCACAATCCCTCTTTTCTCTTTTTTTTGGGGGTTTAGTTACCCTACTTGAAGATGTTTATCAGCTTGTAGTCGTCGCTTCCCAGTCCGAGTTTTTTGGCGGCTTCTATTTGCCATCGCCAGTCGGTTGGTTCTTTTCGTTTGTGCCAAATCTGCATTTGCGGCGTGACTAAATTCAGCGTGTCTTCTCCGGGTTTGATTTCTTGGGCGATGGAGCCCTCTATCGTCGGCGCCGCGTTAACCAAATCGATGGATGCTCTGTCGATGGCTACGGGGTCTTTAGCGGCGAGGAAGCCTATGTCTGGTACCATCGGGAGGTCTCCGAAGTCGAAGCAGTCGCAGTGGGCTGTTACGTCGGTTAGGAAGTTGAAGTAGCCGATTTTGTTTTTGCCGAGGTGTCCAATTACGGCGGCTACCACATCCACGAATCTCTCACTGAGGTTTTTGTTGCTTGTGGACTTAAACCATAGGGCTTTTTTATCGCAAACTGCTTGGCACGCCTGATCACCCATCCAACACTTTTCAGCGTCAACTACCGGCTTTCCGTCAACCATGCTTATTGCGTCAAAGGGGCAGGCGGAGATGCAGTTTCCGCAGCCATCGCATTTTTCCTCCTTGACTTGGGGAACTGAGTCCCAGTGGTTTCTGGCTTTTCCGTACTTTGTAGCGCATCCCATTCCGAGGTTTTTCAGGGCTCCTCCGAAGCCCGCTTGGGGGTGTCCTTTGAAGTGACTTATGACCATGAGGGCGTCTGCGTCTGCTATGTCGTGGGCTACGTTGACTTTCTTGAAGTGAAGCCCATTTACTTTTAGCCATGTTCCATGTAGGCCTTTTACGCCGTCGGCGATGATTATTGGGGCGCCCACCGTCTCAGGGGTGAAGCCGTTTTCCGCGGCGATCTGCAAATGCGTTAGGGCGTCTGTTCTGGTTTTTCCCCGCCAGTAGCCGCAGCCGTTAGTGTCCGTGACGAAGGGGCGTCCGCCCGCCTTCTTAACCTTGTCTACTACTACGCGTACGAGTTGAGGTCTTAACCCGCGCAGGTTGTTTCTCTCGCCGAAGTGCACCTTCAAAGCAACAATGTCGCCTCTATCTACGACCTCAGCCATGTCGGCGGCGTCAAACAACCGCTCAACCTTCTTAGTCGCAGCCTCCCCGCTCTTCCGAGCTATGACATCTGCAAAAAACACCCTTGATTTCAACGCCAAATCCTCACAACCAGAATAAACTGGACGCATGCTAAAATACCTTTACTGAAAACTCACAGAGCATATTCGGGGTCCATTTGGCATGAGTAGAAGAATTATCGTCCTCCCCAGCGTTTTTGACGCTGGTTAACCCCTCTCCAGTTGTGGCTGGTTTCGGGCATGTGGACGCACGTGCAAAAAATAACGGACCTACCATATATTTGTTTCCCCGTAAAATACATAGAACTACATGGAAACCCTGCGCGTGCATGTATGCTTGTCTGAAGTGTGCCACGGGTCATAAAGCTCTTAAAGTCTTAAGGATAGATTTAAGTCAAATAGGTGAGCATGTCATGATTAAGCAGAAATATGCCAGTTCGATAATTTTGCTTGCTGTTCTCCTAGGCGTGTTAGGTGTAGCGCTTAATGTCCAGAGGGTTAAAGCACCATATCCGATCATTTTCATTAGGGCTGACGGCTCGATTGATCCTCTACCAGCAAACATTACCAGTTTAGACAACGTCACATACACCTTTACGGCTGACATAAACGGTTCAATTGTGGTTCAAAGAAGTAACATAATAATTGATGGAAACGGACACACTCTTGATGGCTTTAGTGGGGCTATCCTTGAAGGTCTCAACCTCACAGGCGTAAGCAATGTGACAATCAGAAACGTGAATGTCGTGGGGTTTGGATACGGCATCTATCTTCAGTCGTCAATCCTGAACGTCATCTTGGAAAACAACATAACATTCAACGAGGGAAACGTTTACCTTGGGGACTCTTCCGACAACACGATAACAGGCAACACAATAACAGAGGGCGCCGAAGCCATCCAGCTGTGGGCTTCCTACAACAACACAATCTCGAACAACAGCATGATCAGTAACTTGAGAGGCGTTTGGCTCAGATCTGGATCTACTGGTAACACGATTTCTGGAAACAACATAACAGCAAACACCAATGAAGGCATATATCTCTATTCTTCTTCTGGCAATAGCATCTCTGAAAACGACATAACAAACAACTGGAGAGGTATTGATCTCTCTGCATCAAGCAATAACACACTTTCCGGAAACAATGTAGCGGGCAACGTCGCGGGTATTAGTGTCGGAGGTGCACTTGTCAACAGCGTGTATGTTGGATCCATGAACAACACCATTCTTGGAAACAAAATAGTAAAAAACACTAATGGCATCGATACAGTTGGAGTTCTTTTCACCACTATTTCTCGAAATCACATAGCAGAAAACAGTCAGTATGGCATCACCCTCGACGCTGCAAGCAATAACACCATTTCTGCAAATAATATAACGAATAACAATCTTGGAATCTTCTATGATGGCCTCTGTGACAACAATACTGCTTACCACAACAACTTCATTGACAACGCAAAACAAATCGAGGTTTCTTTTGGCGACGTAGACGCTTGGGATGATGGTGTCGAAGGTAATTATTACAGCGACTACGCTGGTGTTGACTTAAATCACGATGGAATAGGAGATTCTCCTCATGTCTTAGATGCAAACAACACAGATAATTATCCTTTAATGGGAGTGTTCTCCAGTTTCAACACTTCTCTTGGATATTATGTGAACGTTATTTCCAACTCTACAGTTGAAGACTTTGAATATTTCGAGTTCAACAGCACAATCAGGATGTTTGTCTCCAACATGACTGCCAACCAAACACATGGTTTTTGTCGAGTCTGTATTCCATACACATTGATGAATGTAACCAATATTTCAGTTGTCATTGACGACGGATTGACGGCTGTCCTCAACTGGAACGACACGATATATGACAATGGAACTCACAGGTGGATCTACTTCACTTATGAGCACTCAACCCACGAAATAGTCATAATCCCAGAGTTTTCCACGTGGGCATCAATACTGTTTATTCTCATCGTGCTCACTTTTGCTATAACCACCTACAAACGAAGACTACTCAAAAAACAAATCTAATAAACCGCATCTTTCTACCAGCAACAGAGCCATCAGAACAAAATAACTGCAAATTGTAGAGCTTCTAACGGAAGTATCGTGGTGGGGCTGGAAAGATTTGACCGCGCCTTTAAACCGATCCTTCGTGAGCAGATTCTCACAGTTTTGAAAGATAACGATCCTTTGTCTCTTCGTGAAATCTGTCGCGAAACAAATGAGAGTAATGATCATCAGGGTCTTCTGTCTCTTAGGCGTTTATAGAAGAAACCGCTGATTCTAAGAACGCGTGAACCAGTTCCTTAGTGAGCATGTTTTTGTCCGTGCGCATAGTAAAACTTCTTCCTGAGAACAACTAGAACTAGAATCACAATCATTACCAAAGGCAAAATTAGATATAGATAATTAAATATGGCCGACGGAAACTCTGGCACTATTGTTACTTCATGTGTGCTGTGAAGGTATGTGAAGTAGAGGTAGGTGTTTGTTCCAGCTGTCCAGTTTTTCAACGTAATGGGTTCTTTTCCATCAACTAGAACGGCGTAGTTGCCCTTCCATATCTCTTGAATGAGAATGTTTGGAATCGCGATTCTGCAAAAACCTGCAGTGTAGTCCGGACCACTAACATTGAAGTTAATCACTTTTTCTGATTGGTCAAATTGAAAATTTGTAATTGTGGAATTACTAATTGTGGTAACATTGTAGTTTTCTCCATCATAAGTAAGATTGTGGTCCATGAACATTTCCGTTGAAACTTTTTGGAAAGTAAGTTTTACAAAATAAGGGCAATAAAGCAGCGGGTTAGAAAGAGCCTCTTCGTTAAAGGAGGAAAGAACATAGGAAACAACCACTTCTGTATCCGTCTCCGAAAGGTATGGATAATGACCTTTCACGGCATAGGCCCAATAGCTTTCGTTCAAGTATAGTCCCGGAGGCGTATAAAGTAGTTGAGGTTCTCCCCAAGGCCCGATGGGAGTGTCCGCCCATCTGCCCCAGATCGAGTATTTTAAGAATCTATCCTCTATTCCTCCCTTCTGGTAGATGAGAAGATACTTATCGAAAGAGGGTAAATAGTGTACTGAATATTCTGTGCTTAGGTCACTGGGGCCATTCTGCACTGTTTGAGGGGCAGATGACCAGTTTTCACCGTCATAAAATTCCCATGAATCAAAATTGGTGATATTTTCTTGGGTTCTCGCAACCACAAAATGCCCCTTTGTATCTAACAACGTGTCCCTTACGTCCAATATTCCATAGAGGTAGTACGTATCATTTTCAACATAGACGTTGGTTGCCAACCACAAAAACGAATGAGGGTCATACTTTACAGGAAGAAAGTCTATCGGGTAATAATTTACATTCCAATCTTCTGGAGTGGCTTCAGGGTTATCCACCTCAGCCAGATAAATGTCAGCCAACCAATCTCCAGGGGGGTCTTTCCATCCTGCGAGGTCGATAGCCAGTAAAAACCAGTATATCTTACCGTTCTGGATAAATGGTGCGAATGCCCAAGGACCGAATGGTTGGTCCGCTTCTACCCACTCCGCCATTTCAAAGATGTTTCCTTGTCCATGATAAAATTCGATGGTTCCATTTTTAAGATTGTATAAAGCGACAGAATTGTTTGTCATGTTGGTCCAAACTTTTGTTCCATCCTCTATTCTCCCCCATAGAGTGTCCCCAAACGTCCAGAGTATCGTATTAGGATGAAACTCCGAGATGTTTAACGAGTAAGCTGCATCTGATCCAAGCCAAGGTTCTTGATAACGGAAAAAACTTTCCAATTCTGGCATCGTTGAAGCGGCTATCAATTGGGGCTCCCCCGCTGGTGCGTCTGCCTCAATTGGCTGAATGTTAAATGTAAACGTCAACATGCTTCCCGAAATAATAATTAACAGAGGAAGGACGATGCCCCTGTGTTTCATCAAGAAACCTCTTAATATGGATAGACAAACACTGTAAGAAAAGATTTATGGAACATTGTACGCATGCAATTTAGTTCTAAGCAAGCTGTAATTAGACAATCAATTAAGAAAGAGCCTCTTTTTGACGAAAATTCTTACCAATCTGAGACTAGGTGTCTGAATGTGTTCACTACCTCTAAAAATGCGTTAAAAACAATGATTAGTCGTGTGGAACGCCCGATTACTGAAAAAGAAGCTAAATCTCCCTCTAAAAACGATAATTGGTGGGGCTGGGAAGATTTGAACTCCCGTCCCGAACGCCCGAAGCTCAGAGCCTAGACCAAGCTAGCCGACAGCCCCTTGTCCTGATTATTAGAACCACAAATAAGAATTAAACCTTCTTAAATCCACCGAATTCTCGATAGCCTTTCTCCGCAGCATACTCTAATTTTTTAAACTGAAACAGCGTAACACACTCTATAAACAGTAGGAGATTCTCGGCCGTGTCTAATTCGCGAATAAGGCGTCCAAGCGTAAAAATCCTTAAAGCCGTATCCGCCGGCATCAGAATGCGAATCCTAAATCTTCTCTACGAAAAGGGACCCCAAAGCTACACTGAAATCATGAACGCCCTCCACTTAAGTCCAACTCGAGACGCTGGAAAATTCGCTTACCACCTGAAAGCCCTGCTTAAAACTGACCTCATAGAACCCGACGTGAAAACCAAAAAATACGGCTTAACAGACCTCGGAACCATGCTCATAGAAACCGCAGACCAGATCGAAGAAGCTATATCAAAGAGAAGAAAAATTCTTGTGCGAACCTCTCGCCTCGCCGTGGAAGAATTCGACAAAAACAAGATCGCCGATTCTCTAGTTAAAGAAGCCGACGTTCCCGTTGATCTCGCGCAGAAAATAGCTCGAGAAACAGAAAAACGCATACAAGAATTTAAAACCAAATACTTAACTGCGCCTCTAATTCGCGAGCTGGTTAACGCCATCCTCATAGAAAAAGGCTTAGAGGAATACCGCCACAAACTGACCCGGCTGGGGCTGCCCCTCTACGACGTCACTCAACTCATAAAGCAAACAGCCAAAGCTCAACAAAACGTAGAAGCGGTCTCTAAGGCAGCGGCCAACGCCGTCATAGGAGAATACACGCTTTTAACCGTGCTCCCGCGGGACATAGCTGACGACCACCTCTCCGGTGCCCTCCACATCACCAACCTAGGCTCATGGATCCTGAAGCCCGAAACCTTCAACCACGACCTCCGGTTCTTCCTAAAAAACGGGCTGAACCTCGGACGAACAGCCACACCAAGCCTAGCGTGCCCCCCACCAAAAACCCTTGAAGCCGCACTACTAGCCACAGCAAGTCTCACAAAAATCGCCGCAACAGAAGCCTCAGGAGAACAAACCCTCAACTACTTCAACGCATTCCTCGCACCCTTCACTCGGGGTCTCGCAAAAAACGAGATAAAAGAAAGCTTACGCTCTTTCATCCATGCTCTAAATCTGCACGCAACAGAAGTCTCCATAGGAATAGAGCTCCTAATTCCGCAGTTCCTAGAAAAACAGGAAGCTGTAGGACCTGAAGGGAAAACAGTCGGGACCTACGCGGACTACGCCGAAGAAAACCGCCTCATTGCAAACCGCCTCCTCGAAGTTCTCGCTGAAGGCCACGCGGGCAAACCTGTGTTTAACCCCAATATAATAATAAAAATGCGTCCAGAAGCGCTGAAGGGTCAAGAGTGCGAACCGTTGCTGGTTCAGTGCCACGAACTCGCCGCGGAAACCGGGGCGCCCTATTTCGTCAACCTCTGCTCCGCCGATCAAACAACCACCGTGTACAACGCAGACGGATGCAGATTTCCCTCAGACTGGACCGAGGACTGGGAGCTGGACGCCCTAAGAACCGGAAACGTCGGCAACATAATCCTTAATCTTCCCAGAATTATGTACGACGCAGAAGGAAACCAAACTGAGCTTCAAAGGCTGCTAAAAGAAAGGCTGGAGAAAGCCCTCCGCGGCCTAGAGATAAAATATCGAACGATTAAACAACGCGCAGCAGAAGGTTTACTTCCGTTCCTCTTTCAAAAAGCTGATGGCGACCGTTACTTCAGAATCGAAAACAGCCCTCGCCTAGTGAACCTCGTTGGCCTGAACGAAGCGACAAAATCCTTCACTGGGCAATACATAAATGAAAGCGAAAAAGCCCTAGACTTCGCCGAAACTCTCGTCAAACAAATTTTAAGCTACACACAAAGGCGCACAAAGAAACCAGAAACCCGCATATACCCATCTCTGCTGCCGAACGCCGAAGCAGCAAAAAGGCTGGCTGAACTGGATGTGGAAAAATACGGTTGGTCGAAAGTCCACGCTCAAGGCACCAGAGAACATCCGTCCTACACAGACATGGTTGCCGCACCACTAGAAACCACCATGCCATGGAAAGAACGCCTAAACATCGAAGGAAAACTTCACAAATTAACTCCGGGGGGCCACCTCGCCATCATGCAACTCGCCGATTCCGCGGGTGATTCTGAAACGCTGTTGGCTGCCACAAAACACGTCCTGTCAGACTCTGACATAGGGTTGTATGCATACAATAGGAACCTCGCCTACTGCAATGGTTGCCAAAGGCACTTCAGCGGAGTTCTGCCGAAATGTCCTGTATGCGGTTCCGTTAACACGCTAGTTTGCTTCAGCCGCATGTCCGCGAAGTATCTGCCGATATCTCAGTGGGTACCAGCTAAACACCTCGTCCTAGCTAAACGCCAAGCATACACGTTGACCTCAGATTAAATCATTACAAGCCCAGCCAACTAAATATATTTAATTAAGCGATTGCCATTGAAAACCTGACCAAAAATAGAACGTCTCCTAGACTGAAAACGCCTTAAAAACAAAAATTTTCAGTAAAGTACGACAACACAAATCTCTTTCAAGAAAAAACCGACATTTAACCAGTTTTTTGATGTTTAACCTTCTTTTCACGCCCTAAGGGGCTGCATACAAGTGTTAATCTCGCCCGTTTTTTCCGTACAGAAATTTATACATTTTGTCTAAAAGCTTTAAGTAATTGAAAACTGTATCTCAGTACCTATTCGCGTTAACAGGGTGTTTTAATTGACACTTGAGCAGACGGTTGATTCCCTCAAATACTTCCCCCATGTCCGAACTTCCAGAATACAGTTTGACAAGTTTAACCCCGAAAGAATCCGAACATCCCTAGTGAGAGAAGCGGGGCTCTCTGAGGAAATGGCTGAAAAAATCGCGATGGAAGTTACAGATCGAATTCACAAGCTTAACTTGAAGTTTCTGTCCGCCCCCCTCATCCGTGAACTAGTATGCGTCGCCCTGCTGGAGCACAATCTTGAACACGCGCGGGCGCAGTACACTCGACTTGGGCTCCCGCTTTACGACGTGGACAAACTCATCCGCGCAGGGGACAAGGAGAACGCTAACCTTCAGCACAACCCAGAGACAATTCATAAACTTGCGGCTGACGCCGTATTCGACCAATACGCTCTGCTAGACTGTCTTCCAGGGCATCTGGCAGACGCCCACATGGCGGGGCTAATTCACGTTCACGATCTGGAGTACTTCGCAACCCGTCCCTTCTGTCAAGAGCACGACATTCGATTCTTTTTGAAAAAAGGTCTAATTGTCGACGGGAAAGGCACCCACACAGCGGTGGCTGGACCAGCGAAACACGGGGCGGTTGCAATCCTTCACGCAGCAAAAGCTCTAGCTGCAGCTCAAACCAACTGGGCGGGAGGGCAAGGCTACGACTTCTTCAACGTTTGGTTGGCTCCCTTCGTTAAGGGCCTGTCCTATAAGGAGATGCGTCAACTTGCCCAGATGTTCATCTACGAGTTAAGCCAGATGTATGTCGCGCGGGGCGGCCAAACCGTTTTCTCCTCAATCGCGTTAGAATGTGGGGTGCCTAAAGCGGTCTGGGATATTCCGGCGGTTCTGCCCGGAGGCAAAGTCAGCGAAAGCGTTACATACGGTGACTTCTACAAGGAGGCGAACCAGTTCTTTAACGCCATCATCGATGTGTACCATCAAGGCGATTACATCGGTAAAATGTTCAACTTCCCGAAGTGCGAGGTTAAACTGCGCAACGAATATTTGGACGAGTTCGAGGATGAATACCTCAAAGTCGCAGCTTTAACTTCAAAGTTTGGAACCCCGTACTTCCTGAACCTGTGCCCGGATTACATGCCCGACGTAGTGAACAGCCAGTGCTGCAGGCTAATCTTCGCGCCTGAGGGCGACGAACTTGAAGACCTCCGTAATGGGGGTCTCCGAATGGGCAGTTTACAGGTGGTCACAATAAATCTGCCTAGACTGGCGTACGAGGCGATGGGCGATGACGCTAAGCTCTTCGAGCTTCTGGATGAACGGATGGACTTAGCTAAAGAAGTACTCATGATTAAACGTGAAGTAATTAAGGAGAGGATGCGTGGAGGCGCTCTGCCCTTCTGTGCTATGGATCATGACGGTGAGCCCTACCTCAATGTTGACAAGCAGTTCTTGAACTTCGGTTTTGTCGGTCTCAACGAGATGTTGAAAGCCCATGTCGGCACGGAGCTTCACGACGAGTATGCTTGGCGTTTCGGCCTCAAATTTATGAGGCACATGGTTGAACGCTCTAACAAATTCTCCGAAGAAACAGGATTCCGCTTTGGCACCTTGCAAACTCCCGCGGAAAGTTGCGCCTACAGGCTTGCTCTCATCGACCGTAAGCTTTACGGAAATAAAGCAGTGGTTCAAGGCGACTTAGTAAACGGTTCGCCCTATTACACCAACAGTTCCCACGTCCGACCGTCAGCGGGAATTCCCTTGCTGGATCGAATAAACATCGAAGCCAGTTTCCACCCGCTTCTCCGAGGCGGCGTGATTCTCCACGTTTGGCTAGGGGAAAACAACCCTTCTCCAGAGGCACTCTGGAATCTCACTCGGCGCATTGCCACGAAATCTCTCACCGCCTACTTCGCTTACACTAGAGACTTGACTATATGCCAAAAATGTTCAAGCGTCATGCCAGGGTTACTTTCAATGTGCACTAATTGCGGCGCGACTGGCGACTCCTTAGAACAGTGGTCCCGCATAACCGGATACTACCAGCAAGTTCGAGGATGGAACGCAGGAAAAATTGAGGAGCTAAAGGACCGCCACCGCTACAGCGTCAACTGAAACAGCTTGCTCCTACTCCACAGCACCCGCAATTAGCGCCAACAGACCCATTCTCATAACGATGCCGTTCCAAACCTGCTGGAAATAACGCGCGTGGGGAGTCTCATCGATTTCAGGGGCTACTTCGTCAACTCTCGGAAGCGGGTGCATGATAGTCAAGTCTTCCTTTGCGTTTTTCAACGTTTCAAGGTTGATTTTGTAGATGCCCTTAACCTTCACGTATTCAGCAGGGTCAGGAAACCGTTCCTTCTGAATCCGCGTCACATAGAGCACATCTATTTCAGGCAGAACTTCTTCGATGCCCGTTTTTTCAACTATTTTTATTTTTCCTTTTATGGCGTCCAGAACCTCCCTACGCATGCGGAGGCTCTCGGGCGAAATCAAATGTAGTTTAACGTCGTAGAGCGACAGAGCGTAGGCAAGAGAATGAACCGTCCGCCCGTAGCGCAGGTCGCCGATTAAGGCGATGTTGAGCCCGTCGATTCGTCCCTTCTCCTTGAGAACAGTGTAAAGGTCCAACAGCGCTTGGGTAGGGTGCTCCTCAGCTCCAGAACCAGCATTAATAATAGGCACATCCGCGAACTCGGCGGCAAGTCGAGCAGCTCCTTCGAGGGGATGACGCAAAACTATGATGTCCGCGTAATTTTCGACAGTGCGCACGGTGTCCGCGAGGTTCTCTCCCTTCTTTATCGAAGCGATGTCCGCTTCAGCGAACCCTATCACCGATCCACCAAGTTTATGCATAGCCGCTTCAAAGCTGAGTCGAGTTCGCGTGCTGGCTTCGAAGAAGAGGGTGGCAAGTATTTTCCCTTTAAGCATGTCGGAACCGCTTTTCGCAATGGGTTCCATGGCCCCCGCGATTTTCAAGACGTAATCGATGTCTTCGCGGGAAAAATCCTTGATTGAAACTATGTCCCGTCCCTTAAACTCCAACCTGAACACCAAACAAACTTTAACAGGATACAAATAACTCTTTTTATTTACTTACACTATTAATGTAGGAGGGCTGTTGGAGATGACCAAGAAAACGCTTCGAGTGACCAAGATAAAGAACGGCACAGTAATCGACCACATCACGGGGGGTCACGCACTGGACGTTCTAAAAATCTTGGGAATTAACGGTCACGAAGGCACGGTCCTAACCGTTGCCATAAATGTTCCAAGCAAGAAACTGGACGCGAAAGACATGCTGAAAGTTGAGGGGAGAGAGCTGAAAGCCAGTGAGGTGGACAAAATAGCGCTGTTGGCGCCTCACGCCACAATCAACATTGTGCGAAACTACAAGGTCACAGACAAGCAGCGAGTGAAGCTTCCCCCAATTATCCGGGGGACAGTTAAGTGCGCGAATCCAGCGTGCGTTTCAAATAGTAAAGAACCAGTGCAATCCAAGTTTTACGTAGAACGCGAAGACCCTCTCCGCTTAAGTTGCCACTACTGCGGCTACATCATGGGAAAAGAAGATGTGCTGAAACAGTTCTAAAAACATGACCGAAGGTTATTCTCTAAAACGAAGCGAATCATTGAAGGATTAATACTGATAGAGGTAAAGCCGGTTACTTCTTTTTCCGCTCCACTGTCATGGCGGTGCCAGTTGCAGAAATCACCACGAGACTCTGCGGCGCGTCCGAAGTCAGGGATTATTCGCCCTAATTGATGGTATCAGCTAACAACAAAATTGTTCCTCAGATTCAAAAAAGTTCTAATTAAAGATGTAATACTATATACTCAGCCATTAATATTTCGGTTTATTACAATAACATATAAATGGAAGGAAAAAAAACTATTATCGATTTAACCTCTGAAGGAGATGGAAGCATGGAGAGAATTGATGAGAACGATAGAAAAATCTTATGGATGCTTCAGCTCGACTCCAGAACTCCGCTACGAGAGATGGGTAAGGTGACTCGCCTATCCCAGTCCGCCGTCAAAAAAAGAATTGACGATCTAATTGAAAAGGGTGTAATAAGGAACTTCACGATTATAGTTAACTCCTCTAGGCTCGCTGAGGAATCAGTGGTTGTTGCGAGAGTCAAATGCAATCCTCGCAGGAAAAGAGAGGTGGCTTTGAAGCTTTCCAATTTAGATGAAATAACCGAGGTATATACTGGCCTAGGAGAATACAATATACTTGCAAAAATTCGCTGCGCCGGCGGCGCCAAAATTGAAGAAATTCTCCAAAGGATAAATCACATAGAAGACATTTCAGATGTTGATGTTTTTCCGGCTCTTTCCCGCATAAAGGAAGAGCCTGGGATGAAGATTTTATCAGGGGCCATGATTAATGAACAGGATGTTGATGGAGACGGAGTGTCAGAGCTTGTTCTCACTAATCCGTATATAAGAGTCGTTGTGGACCCTGCCTCCGGAGGGAGGGTCAAAGAATACGTTTTAAAGAAAAACTGGAGCAACAATGTCCAAAGTGAAAGCGGATTATTATCTGATTCATTTCTTGAATCTACTTGGGACTTAAGCCGTGTCGCGTTTGATTACGAAAAAGTGCAACACTCTATTAACGAGGCCACGCTGAGGCTTTGGACAAAAACCGAAAAACCGCGGATTCCTGGACTAATATTAGAGAAGAAATGCGCGTTATCCGCAACCTCTGAAGAGTTTAAGATCACATATAAGCTGGTTAATGCGTCAAAAGACGAGAAAATCCTAACCCTCTGGATACGTAATTACATACAAATAGGAGAAAGCAGTGGACCAACCCACCATTTCGTTACGCCGACATCATCAAAGGCAGGCGTTTTAACTGAAGAATTTGAAAGGGTTCTTTCTGGAAAGATATTCGTTCAAGGGGGGCACAAATTAACGCCGTTTGATTTGGAAAGGTGGAAAGATGAGAAAAATTTGAAATGGCCAGAGGGGAAGATCTCAGAGGGATGGGCGACATATGTAGACCGAAATAGTAACGTTGCTTTCGGTATGATATGGGACCCTAAGGAAGTTAGATACATCAAACGATATTTCATTTATGACCATTACTCCATTGAACTTGTGTTTGAAACGGTAAAGCTTGAACCAAAAGAATCGAAAGAATTTTCATTCACCATAATCTCCAGCAGTGATGGATGGAGGAAAATTAGAGATCACTACATAAAGGCGATTAAGAAGCCGACTGCTAGGCGTCAAACGTGAAAGCGTCTTACGGTTGTTCGCGGTCGTTACTTCCAGTAACATCCTTTGATATAAGTAGCATAAAGATAATGCCCGTTGCTTATTGTAGACAGAATTGTTTATATAGGTTCATGCTAACTAATTCTTAAGAGAGGAGATGGGACTCGGTCTTATATCAATCTCCAGCCTTTCTCGAATCTCTCTTCCGGGTTCCTCCCCTCTCCTCTATTATCTACAGCGGAATACGAATAACTTCTTCCCCTTTAATTTAGGCGCATACTTTTTTATAAAGTTTGTGTATTTTTTGTTCATTAGTATCTGTTTTTTGTTTGAAAAGACGTATTTTTTGCTCTACCTTTTTTATTTATTCAAGCACAGGGTCAGAAATAGTATTCTACACGAAACATTGAGAAAACGTGGGGCGATTAAAAGGCGAATATAATGTTTAGGTAAGCTAGTTACTTCTTCCTTAGCTCCACTGCCACGGTGGTGCCAGTTGCAGAGATCAAAACCAAGCTCTGTAAGACATCTGACGTCTCCACGTCAAGTCCCACAATACCGTTTGCACCAATGCCCCGTGCTTTCTCGATTGCCCTGTTAATGGCTTCCATCCTCGCCTTTTCAATCTCATAAGTAAAAGCTGTCACTTCTCCACCTACCATAGACTGAAATCCTGCGACGATTTTTCCTCCTAACCCCCGCGTTCTAGGTGTAAGACCAGTAACCACTCCAAGAACCTTCTTTATGCGGTATCCGGGAGCCGTTGGCGTGGTCACAATTACGAATCCTTTGGGCAGCTCAGGCGCACCGCATTTCTGACAGAACTTCGTCCTTCAACTATTTCTGCTCCGCACTTTGCGCAGAAAGACATCTCAACTTCACCGGGACTTACTAGACAGCCACGCAAATAGAAGGAATGCGTCTGAAGGAAACAGGCTATCCTTTGGCTTGTAGGAGAAGTATGGCTTTCGCGAGGTCGCCTTCAGCTTCTTCTAGGGCTCTTTTCGCTTCTTCCGTGCTTTTGCCTGTTTGATCTGCTACGAGTCTTATGTCTTCTTCAGGTATAGTCACGCCTTTTTCAAGCTTTTTTTCGGTGACCTTTCCGCCAGTCACTTGAAAAATCCTCTGTCCCTGCATTTCGATCAAGGCAACTTCCGGTTTTTCTATGATGATTTCTTTGCTGCTCGTTTGAACGATGACCTGTTGGACGTCGGGAACCTCGTTCATCCCTAAGCCCATGCGCTTCATCATCCTCTTAGCCTCTCTGGGGCTTACCCTCCTCCGCATTTCAATTCTCTCCCATCAACAATACGCTACATTCCCTTTTAATTTTCTTCCGCTACACCCTTTCGAACCCGCACCGCTACACCCCTCTTAAATGCCATCATCTCCCCTCCGGAAAGCAGAGCCCTTCCAACAGCGACAACTGCGTTTTTCTCATTCACCACAATAACTTCCTCTCGCGGGCGTATCTCCTCATCAGCAGCAACCACATGCTTAGCGAAAACACTCTTTCCCTTACCGATAAAAGCTGCTGCATCATTTTGAACCTTAACCCACATCCGCTTAGACTGAGCCGTCTCCCAGAGCCGTTTTGCTCCAGCAACCGTTAACGAAAACAATCCGTCGCGTGGTCTAAGGGTCGCCAGCATCCTGCTGTCTAGCCGTATGTGCCTTATTCTTCCCGTTCGCTTTGAGTAGCTGATCTCCACATCGTCTGGAAAAAGTTTCGCGCCTACGCCTTTTCCGAACTGGTAATCCGTGATGCTTCTGATTTTTTGGAGGGCGGTAACTTTATCCTTCATGTTGTCACCATTGAATTTGAAGAATATTAAAGAACTTGGGCTATAAACGGTTTAAGTGGTGCGGTTCATGCATTGCGAAGTCTGCGGTCGCCCAATAAGCGGCAGGTCCTACAGGGCGGTAATTGAGGGCGCGAAGATGACGGTCTGCAGAAGCTGCGCCAAGCTAGGCTCAGCCAGTTGGGAAATAGCGCCGCCTACTAAAACCGTTAGGCGCCCCGCCAAGAGGAAGCCTATTCTGCCGCCTAGAATTTCTGTTAAAAAGTCGCAACCACTACTTTCTCAAGACTTGGAGTTGGCTCCTGATTTTAACCTGCGGGTGAGGAAGGCAAGAGAACGCTCGGGGTTAAGCCATGAGGATTTGGGTCGGAAACTCAGTGAACGGGTTTCGGTTTTAAAGAAAATTGAAAGCGGAAAAATGGTTCCCGACAACAGGCTTGCCACCAAGCTTGAACACGCGCTTAAGATAAAATTGCTCGTCCCTCCCTCCGAGCCTAAGGTTCAACCGCCTACAGTCATAGCGTTGCGACATCAAACAACCTTAGGAGACATCGTTAAAGTTAAGGGTAAAAAAACGGAGGTCAGCGAAGAACGAGAGCCATCGTAGTTCAGCGTCGCTTACGCCAAGAGCCGAATCACTTGGACGAGTTGAAGAACCTCGCTGAAACAGCTGGATATAACATTGTCTATTCATTAGAGCAGATTCGACACGCGGACCCCAAATACCAAATCGGGGAAGGAAAGGCGGAGAAGCTCACTGATCTAGTGAAGAAATTTAGCTCGGAAAAAATAATTTTTGACAACCAGATTAAACCTGTTCAAGCCTACAATCTAGCCAAACTAACCGGTATCGAGGTCATCGATCGTTTCCAACTTATCCTCGAAATTTTCGCTCGGAACGCCTCAACCGCAGAGGCGAAACTTGAAATCGAGCTGGCTAGGCTGCAGTATGAGTTGCCTCGGGCGAAGGATAAAGTCAGATTGGCGAGATTGGAGGAACAGCCCGGGTTCATGGGTCTCGGAAGGTACGAGGTTGACCTCTACTATGAGGCGGTTATTCGCCAAACTGCAAAAATACGGGAAAAACTGAGAAAAATAGGCGCAAAACGACGGTTACACCGCACTCACCGACTTGACCTAGGCTTTTCCTTGGTCTCTTTAGCCGGATACACCAACGCAGGTAAGAGCACCTTATTCAACGCCCTCGCTAAAGAGTCGGTTCCTGTGGATTCCGGCTTGTTCACCACATTGTCGACTACAACACGGGCGGTGGAACTCTCTAAAAGAAAGGTTTTGCTGACGGACACAGTCGGGTTCATCGACCGTCTACCCCTGACGCTCATAAACGCCTTTCACTCCACTCTT
Source organism: uncultured Candidatus Bathyarchaeia archaeon (assembly GCA_964655075.1). Classification (GTDB taxonomy): domain Archaea; phylum Thermoproteota; class Bathyarchaeia; order Bathyarchaeales; family Bathyarchaeaceae; genus CAZZLD01. Next base: position 176,900 of record CAZZLD010000003.1, on the reverse strand, counting down.
GAGGAAACTATTTTCGCGGATTTAATCCTCATTGTTATTGACGGAAGCGATCCTTCAGAAGAAATCGCGAGGAAACTTTCGACCTGTCTAGAAACTATCCAAAGAATAGGCGCCGCTGGCATTCCAATCGTCAGCGTCCTCAACAAGATTGACGCGATTTCAGAAAGCGAAATGCAAAACAAATTTGAAGCTTTGAAAGAAGCTGTGCCAAATCCGATTCCCGTATCTGCCCTTCACGGCGATAACCTTCCTTCCCTTAAGAGGGAAATAGTCAACCATTTAGAGAACCACGTGCAGGTCGTTCTGTCTATGCCCGTAACCGACGAGTCTATGTCCTTTCTCTCATGGCTTTTCAACTGTGCCGATGTGCACGATGTGGAATACCGCGGGAAAACGGTAGATGTGATTTTCTCAGCGATTCCAAAATTTGTGGATGAAGTTAGAGGACGTGCGGAACAGCTTGGCGGAGTTCTCAAAACATAAAGCAGGGACTACGAATGCAAAAAGTCACGGTGTTAAGGTGGGGACACAGGCATAGAGACGAAAGGCTCACTACACACGTTGCCTTAACCGCTCGAGCTTTAGGGGCCTCGGGCTTCATTTTGGCGGATGTTCAAGATGAGCAGATTAAGGCGACTGTCAAGAAAGTAGTGGATTTTTGGGGCGGCCCTTTCCTTTTCGAGATGGGGGATCCTTGGAAACAAGTGGTTAAGAACTGGAAAGCACGAGGAGGGGTTGTAGTCCACCTAACCGCTTACGGAGAAAACATTCAAATGAGCGATGTTCTGCAGCGGATCAAAGCAACAGGAAAGGACGTTTTGGTTATCGTTGGCAGCCAGAAGGTTCCTGCTGCTTTCTTCTCCGAAGAAGTTTCTGACTTTAACGTCGCAGTGAGTAATCAGCCTCATTCGGAATGCTCAAGTTTGGCGGTTTTCCTAGACCGTTTTTTTGAAGGAAAGGAACTGTTAAAGAGGTTTGAAGGCGGCAAGATGAAAATTGTCCCTCAAGCACGGGGCAAAAAGGTGATAAAGCGTTAGCTCCACGGTTTTCACAGTGAAGAGATTTAAGCTTTGAAGTCAATATATTATTATAGAGGGTGAGGTGTCGAAGGTTCTCATGCTGTCCTTCGTTGATGATGAAACGTTGATGAAGGTTGCCAGCTTACTTGGCGAAGAAACCGTTAAGGTCATCGAGGTCCTTAAGGGAGTGGATGAGATCACGGATGAGGAAATCGCGGCTAAAACCGAAATACGCCTCAACGTTATTCGCAGAATTCTCTACAACCTTTATGACCATTCCATCGTGGCCTTAAGGCGGTCTAGAGACAAGGAAACCGGCTGGTTTATTTTTCATTGGAGGCTTCAACCAGATCAGGTGGAAGGCTTCATTCTGAATCATAAGCGGCGGGTTCTTGAAAAGCTGGAGACTAGGCTTGAGTTTGAAAAGAACCACGACTTTTATTACTGCGGCACGCCTGAATGTAAAAAGATTACATTCGAAGAAGCAATGGAGCAGGTTTTTAGGTGTCCAACCTGCAACAAGCCTCTGATGCACTATGATAAAAGCAAAATCGTTAAGGCTCTGAGTAAGAAGGTTGAGCAGTTAAGGAAGGAATTAAGTGAGTGAGCGACTGCCCTCTCAGAAAACAGCCCTAAAACTTCTCGTTCAAAGCGGTTGCGCTCCCCAAGTTATAAAGCACTGCAAGACTGTTATGCGGCTCGCTGTACAAATCGCTGAAAACTGCAAAAAGAAAGGATTAAACGTCGACATCCAACTTGTGCGTATAGGTGCTCTTCTCCACGACATCGGAAGGGCTAAAACCCACAGCGTCGACCACGTGATCGCAGGCGTCCAAATTGCCAAGGAACTAGGCTTACCCGCCTCCATAATATCAATCATTGAACGTCACGTCGGCGGCGGAATAAGCAGAGATGAAGCCAAAAAGTTAGGCTGGCCAGTGAAGGACTACCTTCCTCAGACACTTGAGGAAAGAATTGTGGCATATGCCGATAAGTTGATTGAGCGGTCAGAAGTAGTGGGTGTCGAACAGACCATCCGCAAGCTTTCAAAGGACTTGGGGAAAGACCATCCAACTATAGGTAGGATAAAGCAACTTCACAAAGAGTTTTCGTCTTTTGTTGGGGACCTCGGCGCCTACAAATAACTGGTTCTTGAGAAAAACGTATCGGGTTTGAAGGTTTATTCTTGGATATATTTTTCGTTTGCGAATATTTGTAAGCCGTTTTTTGTTATTCTGTAGGGATGCCGCTGGGTGTCATGGTCTACTCCCCGCATCTTTTCAACATTCATTATTCGGGTTAAGCCGTTTTCCGCATGATCTATGGTTTGGAAGACGATTGTTCCCTGCGCTAGGAATTCTTCGGGCTGGTATTCGCGGTGAAGAGCAGAGTTATGTAGGTCTAAGATTAAGATGCTGGTGCAGTCTGTTTCTGAGCGGAGTATACGGATTAAGTCCATGACCGCCATTCTTCTATCAATAGTTTTATCGTAATGAAACAGCAGAGTGCTCATCGGATCTATAACTACGCGTTCCGCTCCAACTTGGCTGACCGCACCTTTCATCGCCTCGCTCAACGATGAAATTGAAAAATCTCTTTTCCAATCTCCCCATCCGACGCCGGCTCTGTTGCCTATCTTCACAATGCTGGAGACCTGCTCGAAGGGAGAGGCATTCAAGAAAACAAGTTTGTTTGTTTTTTCTAGGGCTTCTAGGTCCCAGCCGAATGGGCGCATGTTCTTTTTTACTGCGTCTGGCGGTTCGTCTAAAGAGACGTATACTCCGGGCTCGTTGTATTTTTTGGCTCCATTATACAGGAACTGAATGGCGAAGGTGGTTTTTCCTGCTCCTGGGCCTCCGAAGACCGCGGTGGTGTGGCCTCTAGGTATGCCACCTCCTAATACGTCATCCAGTCCGTTTATGCCTGTTTGAACGAAGTCCCCTTTATCACTCATTGCTGTCCCTGAACATTAAAGTTAAACAGTTGAACAATATAAATCTTTTGCCTTAAAAGCAACCGAAACCTCGCATCAACCAAAAAATATGTTACACTTAAACTCAACGCCAAACATGCTTCAAACCTTGTTTTCGTAGATAAAAGTCAATACAAAGCGATAAACTTATATGAAAGGAAATGCTGAGCAATATCAGATAACGATGAGAATTACGCTGACAATAAAGGCGGACGAATTCAAACTAGCGCAGATGCTTCAAAAGTTCGAGAAACAGTACAACGTGAGTTACACTTTAACCAGGCAGAACGGCGGCTTCACCCTACGCGTGAAAACAGACGATTTCAGCGAACTCGTCAGGCGTTTAAACCACATTAAAGACTGCACTTTCAAGATTGAGGAGTTACATCATGGAGGTCTAACAGACATGCTAAACGTCAACCTAACGAAAACCAATGTTGATGCGCTCATCGGTAAAACCACCGTGACCAAAACCGACATTGATCCCGTTGACGGAGGCGTGATTAAGTTAATCGGTGAACTGTGGTTCTGCCGTCCGAAGCATGACAGGATCATAAAGGAAGGCACTCGGGTCATGGTTGTCGGTGTAGAAGGAGTTAGTCTGATAGTGGAAGAGGTGAAATAACATGATATTGGAAGCAATAGCAATAGTTCTAGGGTTCACCGCATTAATTGTGATCCTCATCTTCCTTTCAGGAGTCAAAAGAGTGAATCAGTATGAAAGGGGTATGGTGGAGAGATGGCACGCCTACGAAAAGACAGTTGAGCCCGGATTAAGGTACGTCTGGCCGTTCGTGCAGAGGATGCTTAGAGTGAATATGCGCGAACAAGTCATAGATGTTCCGCCTCAAGAGATCATCACTGAAGATAATGTTGTGGTCACAATTGACGCTGTGGTTTACTATCAGATAATCGATCCGAAAAAGGCGCTTTATGAGATCGAGGATTTCGAGCTTGCCATAGTTAAGCTGGCGCAAACAACGCTTAGAAATATTGTCGGTGAGATGTCGCTGGACATGTGCCTAACATCGCGAGAAAAAATAAACACCGAGCTGCGGAAAGTTCTAGATGAGGCAACTGACAAGTGGGGAACAAAAGTAAATCGGATTGAGGTTCAAAGAATTGATCCGCCGAGCGACATTCAAGCAGTTATGCACAAACAGAAAGCAGCAGAACAAGAGAGAAGAACATTGCGCCTAGTAGCTACAGGAAGAAAAGAAGCTGCCGCTCAAGATAAAGATGCGCTCATCCTCAGGGCAGAGGGTGAGAAGAGATCAGCGGTACTTAAGGCAGAAGGAGATGCTAAGGCGATTGAGCTTGTTGCCACGGCGCAGGCTGAAGCGGTGAAGGTTGTTTCTGAAGCGGCGAACAAGTACTTCGAGAAAAACGCGCAACTGAACAAGAAACTAGACGTTATCCGAGACACGTTCTCACAACAAACAAAAATCGTTGTTCCTTCATCGGCTGACATCCTCAACGTGATCGGCTTGGAGGGGGCCCAAGTTCTTCCAATAAAATCGACGAAGGAAACAAAGCTATGAGCATCATAACCCTCATCCTAATTCTGAGTGGGATTGCTGTTGTGGTCATTGTTCTGTCAGCTAGAAAACGCGATGTACATCAAAAGGAAACCGACTTGAGGCTAACCTACAAAAGGTACAAAGAACTCTATCCCCACTCAGAAATAACTTATCCAGAGTACAAAAGACTGCAAATGAAAAATGCCTACAAACGGGCTGTAAGCTCCGATAAAATAAAACGCATGGTAAGGTGAACTCGCTCATTTCTTTTTATGAAAGCGGTGAGAAAGTTTCTAACTGATAGCGAGACTAGACTCTACAGTTTTATTTGCGATCAAATAGGCTCCAAATATGTTTTGTTCTCCGTTTTGCTCCCGCGTTATTTTAGGGCAAGCAGCAGAATTCCGAGGAAGACTAGGATTCCTGCGGCGGCTGTTTTCAGCGTCACTTTTTCGCCTAGGAAGAGCGCGGCGAGGATTATAACCATCAATACGCTTGATCGGTCTATGGGGGCTACTTTGGAGGCGTCAGTGAGCGTCAGGGCGGCGAAGTAGCAGAGCCACGAGAGGGCGCCGGCGACGCCGGAGAGGACGATGGAGATCATGTCTTTGCGGGCTATCTGACTTATTTGGTTGAACTTTCCGAGGGATGCGACGAAGCAGAGGATGAACACGGTCATGACGATGCTTCGTATTGCCGTCGCTAGGTTGGAGTCAACTTCTGCTAGGCCTACTTTCGCGAAGATGGCGACTAGAGCTGCGAAGAACGCGGAGAGCAAGGCTAGGATAAACCACCAATCCACTTTGATCACCGCTATAAACTAGGCTAGGTTGCCTTAAAAAGCAAGCCTTAAATTACTTCTTGTTGTTGTGGAAAAAATTTTGGTTTTAGGCGGGGCTTGTTGGTGGTTGTTTTTGTTGAAAGGGGCGCAAGTTGGTGTTGTTTTGGTGGTTTTGTACGGGTCAACAGTGGGGCTGATTTAGATTAAAAGCGAGAAATTGAGGGATAATTTCGTTTATTTGGCGGCTAGGTTAGATTGGAAAGAATTAAAAGAAGCGAAAGGAAGTTGATCTAACAGGTGCGGGGGTAGCAGAGCTAGGTCAATCCGCGCGCCAGAGGGACTTAATGCGCGGGACTCAAGATCCCGTCCCGTAGGGGTACGTGGGTTCAAATCCCACCCCCCGCACCAAAAACAAAGAGGATGGTCAGATGGAAAAGCTGGTCAAAAATGCAGTCAAAAACATTCAGAAAGAATACATATCTTCTGAAAGGATAAAGAAAAGAAAGGAGTACGAAGACCGGGCCATAGATATAATAAACAAGAACAAAGGTAGACTAAAAAAAGGGCACATCAAAGAAATCATCAATTTTCTCGATTCAGACTTTTGGGATGGACAGCGAATTAATAAACGATTTGGTTTGTTGTTGTGGGGAAGAAATCAGAAACTTATTCTTGAAGATGACGAAAAAACCATTAATCTAATGTTTTCGCAAATCTATGACAGAGAACTTCTGGATGAGGTGGAGGTATTTACATCCAAGCTCAAAGGTGTAGGGTACGGTTTCATTTCATGCTTACTTTATTTGAAAAACAGAGAACGTTACAACATATTTTTAAATGCGACAATAGAAGGGGTGGAAACTGCTTTTCCGGAAAAGTCCGATTTTTTCGGTCCGTTTAAAAATCGCTACTTACGCTTTAATAAATTAGCTAACGAATTAAGAGATGAGTGTAACCTGAAACCTCAGGAAATGGATATCATTCTTACAGACCTTCCAAGCTGGGTCACAGAAGTTGCCCAAGAGATAGTTACTCAACCCATTTCCAAGCCAGAGATTATAGATGTAAGCAGATTAAATCACACTGGTGTCCAAGGAATATTAGTTGAATTAGGAAATTTGTTGGGATATGAGACGTATGTGGCTGATCCTTCTAAGATATATAAAAACAAAACGTTAGCAGAATGGGCAACATTGACTGAAATCCCCCCCTTCACATATCATAAAATCTTGAACATAGTAAGGCAAATAGATGTCATTTGGTTTAGGAATGAGGGAAATGAGTTTCCAGTTGCATGTTTTGAAATTGAGCACACAACAGATGTTACAAAAGGCCTTCTTAGACTCTACCAACTTAAAGGGTTAGGTTCTAAACTCTTTATCGTGGCACCAAAGAACGTTAAAACGAAATTCGATACTGAAGTAGACAAGACTCCCTTCCATGAAATAAAAGAACGATATCTTTTCAGGTCATATGAAGAGCTAGTACAATTCTTCGAATTAGCAAAGCGGTATCATGACTTAAGGAAACTCTTTCTATAGCTCAGTATATAAAATCAAATTAATCAAAACGGATAATATCGTATCACTTTAGTTGTTGGTTTGGTTCGAATTATTTGTAAAATCTTCTCGATACTTTCTCTCACAAATTTGTTGTTATGTTTCTGTAGATGGAGAATTTTCTCTTCATTGAGGACATCTGCATCATTTTTTACAATATCGAGAAGGGCTGAAACTCCGTATTCCGCTTCATCTGGATCATTACTGGAGGCCATTTCTATAAGAATGCCCACTGCGCGGGGCATCTTATGAGCTAGCACTTTTAGTGTGGACAATGCTGGTGTAAAAACATACCAATCCTCTCTGATTGACGCAAGCCTACGTACAACATCCAATGGCACTTGTCCAGGGGCAAAATTTGCCATTATAAAAAGACAGACTGCAGCAGACGATCTAACTGAAAACGATCCGTCTTTTGACATCTTTAGAATCGCGTCTCGAGGAACTAGCTGAGAATCATATTCAAGTATCTCTTCCAGCATCGAACCTGCAACCCACCGCTTATCTTCATCTTGGTCGTCAAGTAGCTCAATAATTTCTTTCACAATTTGAATTTGTTCTTTCTTGGTTTTAGTGAATAAGATACTGCGTACTTCTTTCTGAATCAAATGCGGTTGCCAAGGGACGAGTCCCTTACCATTAAGCGTGTATGCGGGGCCAAGTTTATACCTTGGAGACTTAAGCTGAAAAGGCACCCTGTTAATGACGCCCTTACCGAAGATACTCTCAAGTTCCTTGTCCAGTTCATCTAAGCAGGTTCGTGGATCATCCAAAGTGAAAGGCACGTAGACCGGTTCTACGCTCTTAGGCAGTCGGGTCTTTTCTTCTTTGAGAACAATTACTTTCTTTCCTCTCAACCTTCCTAGCTCATAAATTACATCCATTCTAGGGATGGGGCTACTGTTCTGGATTTCATCGGGTGTTGCAATAAGAAGTGCACTATCACAGAGACCTATGCAGTATTCCACTTTTTCAGCTACCGTCCAAAGCCGTCCAGTATTTGGAAGCAACTCGGCAACGATGGGATTGAGACCACGGGATTTCAGGAATTCTGCAAAGTATTTCGTCAGCTCCATAAAATTATTGGAATGACTTATGAAAACGTTCCTGTTCATGTCCTCCAAACTTCCAAGCATATAAACTAAGTTCGTGCTTATGTATTATTCCAAAACTAAGATCGGAACTTAGCTCCTATGAGCTATCCTTTCCCGCAGGGGTTCGCTGGTTCAAATCCGGCCCGCCGCACCAATTAGGCAATTCCGACGTCTATAATTGCGCCGACGCTGGCTAAAGTTTAAGCTTAAAGCCTTTTTAGGGATAATCGGTAGGCTATTGCCCCTAAGGTAAACAGGGTCAGACCGGCAGTTGTCATGTAGAGCATTTGTGGCACCACTGCTTCAAATGGAAGATTCTTCGTCATAATGTTCTGCATGGCACTGACTAGTTTTGTGAATGGAAGAGCCTCGCCGAACATTTGGGCTGGCGCTGGCATTATGGAGAGAGGGAAAAAGGCGCCTATGAAGAATTGAAGTGGAACGCTGATTACAACCGAGATAGAACTGGCAGCCTCTTCATTCTTCGCAAGAGACGAAATTATCAGCCCGATCCCTATCGCAGAAAGGGCGCCTAAGAAGATCGCCAAAACAATCACGGGAATGTTCCAGTAGAGATCAACTTGGAAAAGAAGTACGCCGCTAGCAAGCATGATGGCCGCGGATGAATAGACGATGGCTAAGCTGGAAATGAGCTTCCCCGCTAGAACAGTTATTGGGGAAACTGGCGCGATGACCATTCGCTGAAAGGTTCCTCGTGTGCGTTCAGTGGCAATAGCCAAAGAAGCGTGGTTTAACCCACTCCAGATGAGGACGAGGCCCAGCGTGCCGGGAACCATGTAGTCAATCCACCTTAGCTGACGCCCGGAAACGTCTGCTTCACTGGTTGAAACCGTAATCGGGTCAGCGAGGACTTTAGCAAAGCTTCGAAGGTCCACTGGGGTCTGATTAATCATAAATTCTTGGTAATAACTCACGAAGCCTGAAACTAAGCCGAGGACGCTCTGCTCTGCGATGATGGAGCCTGTGGGGTCGCTTGGGTCAGTGTAAATATCCAGATGAGCCTTTGTTGGAATTGGCCTTCCTAGGCTGTCCGTATATTGGAAGGAGAGGGTTTCCGTAAAGTTGGCAGGTATGACCACGGCGATTTTGATTTGTCCGCGGCTAATGTCATATGCGGCGGTTCCTTCGGTGTCCTTGTCACCGTACTTGGTGTACTCGTAAACTGTGAAGTTGGCGTCTTTCAGCGCTTGAACAAACGCGTCCCCTATGGTGCTATTTTGGGAGGCAGTATCATTCACGTTGATCGTCGTTCCATCGAGGTTAACGGTTCCGACGGAGATGCTGCTTGTTTCAGACGTGCCTTGAGTGCCGAACGTGAAGCCGATTATAACCACGAAGAATAGCGGAAAAAGCAGTGTGAAGAAGATGGCGGTTTTGTTTCGTATAATTCCGAGAAAGTCCGTTTTTGCAATTGCGAATACTTGATTTATCGTTCTCTTAAGCTTCATGTTTGTTCCTCCTCTTCCCTCAGACTTCGCCCCGTAAGCAGAATGAACACGTCTTCAAGGGTGACGCGGGAAAGTTCAATTGACAGAATTTTCGTCCCAACTGAAAGAACTGTTGACACTACGTCGGGAAGAACATCCTCCGCGCTGTCTGTAATTACTTTTAGGCTCTCGATCTTTTCAGTTTCATCATATGCTCGGTAAGCGTTCTTGACCCCTGGAAGCTTCTTTGTTGCATCTATCAACTTCGAAGACATTTTGTCCGGAACCACGGTTATTGTATTTTCCATTTTGACTTTTTTAGTCAGCTGATGAGGGGTACCTAACGCAATGATTTTGCCCTTGTCCATAATTGCCACTCGACCGCACAGTTCTTCCGCTTCATCCATCATGTGGGTTGTCAGCACTATGGTTTTCCCTTCCTTGTGCAACGTCCGAATGATTTCCCAGAGCGCCAGCCTGTTTTGAGGGTCAAGACCAGCGGTAGGTTCATCCAACAGGATAATTTGAGGCTCATGCAGAAGAGCAGCGGCTATGTTGACGCGGCGTTTCATACCGCCGGAGTAAGTGGAAATGTGGCGCTTTACAGCTTTTTCGTCCAATTGAGTGAACTTCAAAAGCTCCTCAATTCTATTCCTGAGTTTGCTCCCTGACAGCCCGTAGAGTTTGCCGAAAAAGGCAAGGTTTTCGCGGGCATTCATATAATCGTACAGAACAATGTCTTGGGGAACAACGCCGAGCAATTCCTTCACCTTCATGGGCTCGTCTTGAATGTTGTATCCGCCAACTTTAATTGTGCCTGAAGTAGGATTCATCATTCCAGAAATCATCTTTGTAAGCGTAGACTTTCCAGCGCCGTTCGGTCCTAACAAGCCAAGAATTTCTCCCTTCGTAACGTTCATAGAAACGTTGTCCACAGCAACGGTATCTTCGAAACGTTTAGTGACGGAACTTATTTCGACGCCGTTAAAATCCATGGTTTCAGCATCCTCCCCACTCAAAAAGAACGTTGAGTGATACTTAAAGCAATTGCGCATGCCAAAACATGAATGACAGATTCGTAAACATCTTCCAATAAGGCTAAAGCTAGAAACCGCAACAAATATTTACGCTCGATTCTGTTGAGTTAAATAACGCGGTTAAGCGGCCGTAGTCTAGCCTGGACTAGGACATCGGCCTTCCACGTCGACGACCCGGGTTCGAATCCCGGCGGCCGCACCATTTGAGAATTTTTCTCTGAAGAATGCCAATGATTGCTTCTTGATGTTTAGGAACATATTTCGTTTCACTCAAGGGCTAAATTATCCGTTTATCTTCTTTCTCAGAGAGAGGTTCAACCGAGAAAAAGGCAACTTTAAGAAGGGGGAAGCGCAGAGTTCAGAGGTAAAAAGCTAAGAAAGGACAGAGACAATGTTTCAAAGAGCGGTTCCCAAAATGCTTCTCGTAAACTGCGCCGGAGGATGTAGATAATCCCGAGGGACATCTCAGATGGAATTATCGGCTTTTCCACTCCTAGTCGGAGTTTTTACTGTGCTCGTCGTCTTTTATATAACATACATCATCCTACACGAGGGCGTGGGAACAGACGGTATGGTGCGGATAGCGGATCGCATCCGCGTTGGAACGAAGGCCTACCTTAACAGGCAGTTCAAGACCATCGCTTGGTTTATACCAACGTTGGCGGTAGCAACATATTTTTTCTTAGGTTGGAAGACCGCGGTCACCTTCGTCGCAGGATCGTTCCTCTCACTGCTCACAGCCTACATCGGAATGAACGTTGTCATTAGAGCTAACATTCGAACTGCTGATATGGCGACTAAATCCTCGTCACGGGCCTTCCGTATAGCCCTTCTCGGAGGAAGCGTCATGGGATTCTGCATCACCGGATTGAGCCTCATTGGGCTTTACATTTTTTACGTTTTCTTCCGCGATCCAGAAGTCTTGGTTGGTTTCGGATTCGGAGCCAGCCTTACAGCCATCTTCGCCCAGATCGGGGGAGGAATCTACACCAAGGCTGCAGACATCGGGGCTGATCTAGTTGGAAAGGTAGAACTGAATATTCCAGAGGACGACCCAAGGAATCCGGCTGCGATTGCTGACTTGGTGGGCGACAATGTGGGCGACTGCGCCGGGAGGGGCTCCGATCTTTTTCAGTCCTTCAGCGGCGATATCATCACTGGAATGATTTTAGGCTTAGCTTTTGTCGACAGATACGGCGGGAACGCTGTGCTCTTTCCCTTCTTTTTGCAGGGCCTTGGAGTTTTAGCGTCCATTGTTGGTGTTTTCCTAGCCAGAGAGTGGCGAGGCTGTAGCCCCTCCGCATCCCTCAACTTTGGGCTCTTGATGACAGCGATCTTGTGTGCCGCTGGATCATACCTCCTTTCAATCTTTTTATTGAAAGATGTGACCATCTTTTACTCAGTTCTAAGCGGTCTGATAGTCATGGTTCTGGCCCTGCTTGTGGCTCAATATTATACTGGAATCGGCGGGAGGCCCGTCAGAAAAATGGCAGAGGCTGCCGAGCGGGGAGCCGCCATAAACATCATAACTGGCATGGCCTACGGCTTACAGAGCTCCATCCTTCCAATCCTCGCGGTCATGACCGCCGTCACCTTCTCCTTCATCGTCTCAGGCTACTCGTTATACGCGATTGTTGCGGCTAACATTGGAACAGACCTCATGATAGGATTCATCATGTCGTCCGACACCTTTGGGCCCATAGTTGACAACGCCAACGGAATACGGGCCATGGCGAAGACTTCGGAAGGGAACGGTACCCTTGAATCCCTCGATGCAGTTGGCAACACCATGAAGGCGAGCACAAAGGCTTATGCTATGACTTCGGGCACAGTCACCGCCTTCGTCCTCTTCGCCACCTTCTTCCAGACAACAGGCATTAAATTGTTGAACGTGTCTTATCCCTTTGATCTAACGGCCTTTTTTATCGGCGTCAGCTTGCCCTTCCTCTTTTCGTCTCTCACTACGAAATCCACCGCCAAGACCGCTCTACTAATGGTTGATGAGGTGAGGCGGCAGTTCAGAGAAAATGAAGGCCTGTTAGATGGCAGAGCCGACCCGGATTATGTAAAATGTGTTGACATTTCCACTAAAAACGCCCTCAAGGAAATGATGCTTCCTAGCCTTGTGGCGATTGTTCCTCCCATAGTGGCGGGGCTACTCATGGGCGGCGAGGTGCTGGGCGCCCTTCTCATCGGAATGATCGCCTCAGCGGCTGTGCTCGCTCCTTTCTTCAACAATGTCGGCGCAGCTTTTGATAACACCAAGAAGATAATAGAAGGGGGCATCCTCGGCGGCAAGGGATCAGAGACCCACAGGGCCGCGGTTATAGGAGACATGGTGGGCGATGCCTTTAAGGACGTGACCGGCCCCTCCCTTGTGATCTTTATGAAGTTAGCAGGTATGACAGCCCTTCTTATCGCCCCCATTATCTTGAAAATCTAACCTAACCGTCAAGAGGCTAAATTATTATTTGGTCCAGTTAAGAATAGTAAGGAAATTGTGGAGCGGATGAGTTTGCACCTTGAGGATATGAAACGAGAAATTGAACGCTTAGTTGTAGAGAAGGGTTTTTACAATAGGATGGATGATATGCCAAAGAAGTTGCTGTTTGCGTTCATCGAGTTAGGTGAAGCCAGCGACGCTTGGAAGAAGGGAAAAAGCGAGAAGGTGATAGCGGAGGAGCTGGTTGACGTTATCTTTTATGTTTTGGACGCCAGCCGCCTCGCCTGCCCCTCCGTTAACATGGACCAGATGTTTGCTTGGAAGCTTGAGAAGAACAAACAGAGAGAACACCAATACGGAGAGGGGCACAGACACAAAATAGAATCAAAGGAGAGATGAAGATTGGACCCTAGACTCAAGAAGATTGTTAACAAAATTAAGGACAAACCGCTTCGAGAGAAGGTCGCTCAGCTTGTTGAGAAGCCCACAATCGAAATCGACGAGAAAGCTTTCACTGGACTACCATTAGAGAGTTCGCCGGCAAGCATCTCCAACCATCATAGTTACCCTGGAGGTTGGCTTGAGCATGTGGTCGCTACGGCTGAAGTTGCCCTGACTTTATGCGACGTTGTTGAGAAGGTTTACGGTGGAAGGGTTAACAGGGACTTGGTTTTATGCGGCGTTGTTTTACACGACATCTTTAAACCCTTAACTTACGCTGAGAGGGAGAATGGAACCTATGAATCAGCGCCTTTAGCTGAACGCCTCGACCACTTGACGCTTGCAGTTTCAGAGCTAATTCGGAGAGGCTTCCCTATGCCTTTGATCCATATAGTTTGCGCCCACCACGCCGAGTTCGGACCTACGTCGCCTAAAACTTTGGAGGCTCTAATCGTCAACCTCGCAGACTTCGCTGATTCGCGGCTTAACGGAAAAGTGCTTAGAGCCGCGGCTTATCTGATTAGGCAAGCTACAGGAGAAGGTGTTAGGCATCTGTCTTCAAGGAATGCTTTTGAGATTGTTCAAATCAAGGCTGAGAAGGGGCTGGGGGCGGTGAAGAAATACGTAACAAAGACTCGGCTAGCCTAGTTTATTCTAGGGAAATTATTTTTACGTCTAACGTCTTGCTGTTCAAAACGGCTATGGTGGGTTTTTCCGTTAGGTAGCCGCAGGTTTCCCCGGGATTCACAACCAGAGTTTTCCCCTTTTTGTAGGTTTTCGCCTCATGGGTGTGCCCGTGAATCACCACATCGTAGCTTCCCGTATCGATGAGGGAGTTAAGGAGCTCCTCTTCTTCTCCGTGTAAAACCGCAATTTTGAGACCGTCAATTTTTACTTCTGCGAATCTTCCGCGAAGCTGAGCACCGATTTCCGTAAACTTTTTCTTCAGCAGTTCTTTGTCGCCGTCGTTGTTGCCGAAAACTCCGATAAACTTTGCTTTTAAGGGTTTAAAGTGGGGCGCAACAAAGGGTGCTACGTAGTCTCCGGCGTGGAGCACCAAATCAACCTTTTCTTCAATTAAACGTTTCACAGCCTTGTCAAGAAGCGGCAAACGGTCATGGGTATCCGCCATCACGCCTACAATCATTTTATTTCACCAACGATTTTATGTTGTATATAGAAAACAGCATAAAAGGATGTTTAGAGTATTTGGTCTCAAGAGATGATGCGACATGCGGACAATCAAAAGCTCAGGGGTTCACAAAAAAGGTGCATTGTCACTTTCGGATGTTCTAAAACAGATTAAGGCGAATCCGGATTTCCGTAAGGCGGGCGCCATCGGCGTTTTCGTTGGCGTTGCACGGGGCGAAACAGCTAACGGCGAGACCGTTAAAAGATTGGAGTTGGAGGCTTATGAGAAAAAGGCTGATGAAGTTCTTGAGAGCATTTGCCGTGACCTTAAGGCGAAACCGGGCGTAGTTGACGTTCAGATTCACCATCTTCTGGGCGAGTTCAACGTAGGCGAAGAGCTTGTCTATGTCGTTGTGGCAGGCGCCCACAGGCAAAGCATATTTCCAGTTCTGGAGGAGGCAGTTGAGCGCTATAAGAGAGAGGCTCCAATTTTCAAGAGGGAAACTGTGTTGGGCGTGGAAGGGAATAAAAAATCTTACTGGGTTAGTGAACGGGAAAGCCCCCGTGAATAGCTGTTGCAGGGTGCGTGTACATTGGCTGGCCTAGTTGACTTGGTCTTGTTTGTTCTCGTAGGTTTATTCACCGGAACGATTACGGGAGTAATGGGCGCGAGCGGGGTCATAATTGTCGTCCCGATTCTCACACTGCTTTTCGACTTATCAGTTCACACGGCGATTGGCACCAGCCTCGCAGTGGATGTAATAGCCTCCGTAGTTGTCGCCTTCACTTACTACCAGCACAAGAACGTGGATCCGAGACCCGGAGTATGGGTGGCTCTTGGCGCTGTAGTCGGAGCACAGGTAGGAAGCAGGGTTGTCACGGGAATACCTGATCTAGGCTTAGGAGACGTTTTCGGGATTTCTATGATAATAGGGGGCATGGTTATGTGGAGACAAGGATTCTTCAGGAACTTTGTTAGATACAGAGCGCTTTTGGAGAAGGCTGGAATTAATTTTCAGAACATGACAGAAAAGTGGAGATTTTTTATTTCTTTAACCGCGGGGCTAGTGATCGGCGTTTTGAGCGGCATATTTGGTGCTGGTGGCGGGATCTGGGTTATGGTGGTTTTGGTTTTTGTTTTAGGTTATCAGCTTCACAGGGCAGTTGGAACCTCGACGCTTATTATGGCAGCTATAGCTTTCTCAGCGTCTGTTGGTTACGCTTTTAATGGCAATGTGGATGTCTTAAAGGCGTTAGCGGTTGGACTTGGCGCGGTTTTAGGCGGACGAATCGTGGCAAAAACGGCGAATAAAGTGTCGGAGGACAAGCTTAGCAAGATTATCGGCTTAATCTTCGTAATTCTTGGGTTTTTAATGATCCTGCTTGAAAATATAAAGGCTTAGAGCCGTTTCTTCAGCTTATGTAGTTCTGGTTTTGCCGCTCGAAGTCTCTCACGATCCTGAAGTCGCCTAATTCTTGATCGTACGGAACTTCTTTAACAGGGAACCACCGCATAAGCCCGGTGGCAGCCATCTCCGTCGCCAGATGTTCTCTTCCGAGAACCTTTTCGCTGATCTCGCGCACAAGTTCCCTCACTTGCCGCTCATCTAGGTAACCCAAGGAATGCAGGTATTCGTGCGTGAGGATGACGAAGAGGAAGGAGTTCACTTCAGTTTTTGATTTGGCGCCCTTCGTCACGCGGTTTAGGATTTTGCGGTTCACGACGATGCCGTTAGACCCCACTTGGTGGAAAGCGCCTACTCGCGTGGGCAAGTCTCCTATGTAAAGCATCAGCCCCGCTCTTGTCCGCCCGAGGGTTTCTTTTACTGCCTTTTTGACCAGTTGGAATACGTCGCCGAAGTTTTTGCATTGATCTAGTTCTTCGGCTAGATGTAGGGGGCTCAATTTGCGGCACTCTCACCTATTATTTTATAACGGTGTTATAAATACTTAACGGTACACACGGACATGCTTCTCAGAGGAGCCGTTTCTCGCCCACTATCTTCTTAATGTCTGTTATATCCTGAGTGACCTCTAGGCACCCCAGATATTTTCCATCCGCGCTTCGAACAGGAAAATAGCGGATGTAGATTTTGCGCCTCTTCAGGTCAATCCAGAAGTTCGCTGAGCCTCGTGTTCCGGCTTTAAATTCCTCGAGGATTTGGTTCACTTTATGCAGGCTTTTTTGCGGATGGCAGTTCTGAACTTTTCGACCGATCACCGCGCGGGGTCTAGGAAAAATGCGGTCTCCATCCTTATTGAAATACCTGACTGTGTCCTCCGCGTCTAAGAAGGAAATCTCAACAGGCAATGCATTCAACATGGCTTCGATGACTTCAGGGGCAAGATTCTCAATCACCTAAATCACCTGAAACAGATAATTGCGAGACGCATATTTGAAGCTTGTTTGACTGCAAATAAATCTATAGGGTCTTTTTCGCCATCAGTTAAGGTTTAAGTGACTAGCGTTCCAACTTTTTCGCCCTTAACTGCTCGTTCGATGTTTCTCGGATCCTTGCCGTTGACAACTCGCAAACGAGTCTTAGACCGCTCTAAAATCCTAATCGCCACAATGTCAAGCAGCTCATACCCTCCGGCTTTAACAGACTTCCCCGAAACCAAGTTCCCAAGTTCACCGTAAGAAATTTTTTCCAGCTTCTTCGCTTTAGGGTCCCGCTTAGGGTCAGCCGCAAAAACGCCCTCTGTGTCAGTTGCCTTAACCATAATGTCGGCTCCCACAAACTCCGAAATCAAAGCCGCAACCGCGTCCGTGGACTGTCCAGGAAGCAAACCGCCCAAAACAACAATTTTGCCGCTCTCAAAGGCAACGCGGAACTCCTCAAGGCAGACAGGAACAACTGGATAAGCATCTTCGCCTAGACCCGCAACAAGCAACCCAGCATTCAATCGAGCGGCTTCTATACCAAACTGATCGCAAACAACCTCATTTGCACCTAAATCGCGTGCAGCCTTAATATAAGACCGAGCGCCTGCGCCGCCGCCGGCCACAACTACCAACTCGTGACCCATCGCGCGCAGCTTCCTAAACGTCTTCACGAAGTCAGCTAATGCCTCAGCGTCAAGCTTCAGAGGAAAAGCGTGACCACCTAACTTCACGACAACCCGCAACTGGAATAAACCTCCAAACTGCTCAACGTAAATAAATAGTCGTGTTCTTTTTATAAAAATAAGCCTCTTTTCACACAGAAAGGCGAGGTGCCCACTTCATAAAAACTAGGCTCTCAGCAATCTCAGTTACTTCAAAACCATGCCGCTTAAAGAAAGAGGTGTTTCCGAAGCCGGTGCACAAAGTTATCGGTTTCATCTCATCAAGTATCGTCCTTATAAGAGTGCCTCCGAGACCCTTTCCCCGATGTTCAGCCCTCACGTGAATTGTGTGCAGCCTGATTCCTTCAGGAGTTTCGGAAACCACGGCCTGTCCCAGAGCATGGCCTACGCTGCTGCTGTCGACGAGGCGGTAAACCGTCTCCGCCCCGCTGGTTTCCTTCACTATCTGCATCGCATAAACTCTCCTATTGAAAGATCGCCGAACAAAGGGGCGGCGGGCTATAAACGTTTCTCTCCATTAAAGGCTTGAAGGCAAAATGTCCGAAATTGTAGAAGATTTAAACCAGTATCAAAATATATAACTTTATCACATGTGTCACCAATTTTCCACTAACCAAAGATACAGTAGACTTATTCTCAAGCGCAACAATATATCTAGGTTGATGACAAAATGAACGAAACAGAAACTTTCTGCATATCCTGCTGCGGTCTATTCTGCTACGGATGCAGATCCTATATTGAAGGCATCTGTAAAGGCTGCAAAGCGGAAGAAGAATCCAAAGACTGTCTGATTCACAAATGCATAAAAGACAATGGCTTAGATTCCTGTATGCAATGCCGCAGGCTCTCTGAGGACTGCCCCACATGGAGGAAAGGCGTCAGTGCAAGAATACTGCATCGTAGAAGAAAAGCGCTCGTGCAGTCGATGGAGCCTCTGGTGCCCTGCCTAGCCTCCTACATCAAATAAACCAGAAGCGGCATTTTACATAAAACGCTGAAAAGTTATTATTGAAGAAGAGAGCATAATAATTCCGAAAACAGCCCGGAAGGCTTTTTGCTAAGCCCGGTAGAGGAGACAATAAACTCTGCCGAATGTAGCGGACAAGCATGGCGGGCTTTGGACCCGTCGACGGGAGTTCGAATCTCCCCCGGGCTACCATTACACCGTGGACAGGGCGAGGTTTAAATTCTCGGAATTTTGCAGAATTGGCACCTTGCTCATTTCTTTCGCCAAGATTGACTAGGCTAAACGGGAGTTCAAAGCTCCTCCGGGCTTTCAAAATTTGATTTTACGGTCTTTTTGGGGATATGTTTGGACTAGAGCAGCTCTAAATGCTCTTGTTTTCTTTATGCTATTTCTATAGCACACGAATGTCTTTAGGGTCTGTAACCACCGAAGCTGATTGATAGAAATATGATGTACATAAACAGTAAAACCGCACTTTCTCTCCAAGATATTTTCTCGCTTGATAAGAAGTACCATAAGAAAAGGTTGGTTATAAGTGAGAACATGACCAAATCAGCGCACCTAAATCCAAACTACGAGGCGCTCGCATGTCGCTTCAGCACGCGGAGTCTCTTCTTGATTGCCCCAAGCTTTTTTTGCAGTTGTCTGATCGCGCCTTGAATCTGTCCGCGTTGCTCCTCTAATCTTCTGATTGTGTCTT
The DNA here is from genome assembly GCA_964655075.1 of uncultured Candidatus Bathyarchaeia archaeon. GTDB lineage: Archaea > Thermoproteota > Bathyarchaeia > Bathyarchaeales > Bathyarchaeaceae > CAZZLD01. The sequence goes on along the minus strand of CAZZLD010000003.1, from coordinate 157,719 downwards.
CTTCTTTTTCATCAGTCTCTCTTAGCAAATCTGAAAGTGGAAGAGGCATCCTTAATGTCAAGTCAGGCTGCGTATCCACTTCTAACACCCCTTTCATGTATTCTTCGAATAGATTTCTCATAGTGGCAGCAAGCTGGTTTTCTTTTGCAATGGCTCGCCTGAGAACAGTTCTGCCCGCCTCTGTAATTACGTATATTTTCTTTCTTCTTCTTGTTTTGGCGTCCCATTCGCCTTGAATGTATCCTGACTCCTGCAGGTCCTTGAGTATGGGATAAATACCGCCGGCAGTTGGTTTCCAAAAGCCTCTGGTTCTTTCCTTTATTTCCTTCATTATTTCGTATCCATGATGAGGCTTCTTGCTGAGCAAGATGAGCATCGCTATCCGAATGTAGCCCTTCTGCGTTTCCTTAAGCCAATTTGAGGCAGCGACTTCTTCATCTTGCTGCATGCTATCATTTCCCTGATAACGCATCCGAAATATTTATATTTTACTGCGATATATTGCAGTGATTTATAATGAAGGTGTTGCCTTGAACCAAGAGTCTATAATAGTCGTAGAGAATTTGACGAAGGCCTTTGGTGACTTTGTAGCAGTTGACAATATCACGTTTGACATGAAGAAAGGCGAGGTCTTTGGTTTGCTAGGACCTAACGGCGCGGGAAAAAGCACCACCATTCGGATGCTTTCCACTCTGACTAGACCCACTAAGGGCACAGCAACCATCGGTGGCTTTGACATCGTGAAACAGGAGAACGAAGTCAGAAAATTAATCGGCATCGTTTCAGAAAAAATGATAATGTACAACCGTTTAACGGCTAGAGAAAATCTCTGGTTCTTCGGAAACCTCTTCGGCATGCCAAAAGAGGAACTTAATAATCAAATTGATGAGTTACTGGAGCTCGTCCAACTGACCAAATGGAAAAAAGCCCAAGTAGGAACGTTTTCTACAGGCATGAAACAGAAAATGAACATCATACGAGCACTGCTCAACATGCCACAAGTGCTGTTTCTTGATGAACCAACTTTAGGTTTAGATCCTCAATCAACCGTTGAGATCCGCGAGTTCATCAGGAAACTCAACCAAGAGCACAACACAACCATCCTCATCACTACTCACATGATGGGGGAAGCAGACCTACTGTGTGATCACATTGGAATAATTGACCATGGAAAAATCGTTGCTCTCGACACGTCGACAAACCTGAAAAATACAATTGCAGGCACAAACACGACGATACTCACCCTGGAAATCTCTAACCTAACACCGAACCTGCTGACAACACTGCGAGCGCTCGAATGTGTGGAAATCGTTTCCCAAGAGAATGCCAGCCACTTGAAAATTCGCGCTCATGGTAAAGACGCCTTCGACAGCATCATAGACGCCATCCGCGCGAAGGATGGAAACATAGTTTCGATGCAGAACATTCAACCGACGTTGGAAGACGTGTTCCTGCACATAACGGGTCGTGAGGTAAGGGACACCGCCGACCAAAAGATACCTCTTGAGCATCGACGCTTCGGTCGTGGTTTTGGTGGCGCGTCTCGAGGGAGGGGGCGATGAAAATGCGTGGAAAAGCGTTAATGTCAAACAGTTTTCGCATCGCTTGGAAAGACTTGATGGAGCTTTTTCGAAACAGATTAGGCCTGGTTATGCTTGTTCTGATGCCTATATTCATGATGGGCATGGTCGGCTTCATATTTCCATCCAACAACTCATTGAACCATGTGTCAATCGGATTGGCTAATCAAGACGCAGGCTTCGGCGGGTCCACGGTTGGAAGCCAAACTTTCCTTACAGCATTGAACCAAATCAATGATCAGACAGGCATGATGAACATTTCCAACGCCACAAACTTGGACGCGTTAAAAGAATCGGTTCAGACAGGGGTTATTCAGGGTGGTATAGTCATTCCCAGTAACTTCACTCAATGCATATTGAGCGGTGAGCAGGGAACCTTGATTATTGTGACCGACAATTCAAACCCGCAGCTTTCAGCAGCTATGCAAAGCGCTTTGACGGCGGTGTTCCAGCAGATGGGCACGATGTTAGCCCAACAGAATGTTATAGCGCTTGACCCGACAATCAACGCAACCGACGCCTTGGCAATGGTGCAGCCATACAATATTCAAGTGGAAGGTGTCGTTTCTGGGCATTCTAACTATTTTGACTTTGTTGCTCCGGGCATAATGGCTATGACGGTGATGATGAGTGTCATGACGGGTTTGCCCGCGGCCATATCTCAGGAGAAGGAAGTTGGCACTCTAGACGGGATGATGGTGGCACCGATCAATCGGCTTTCCATCATTGTCGGCAAGACTCTCGCTCAAACCGCAAGAGGCTTATTACAAGGCGTACTTATACTGGTATTAGCCTCGCTTCTATTCGGGGTCTCCATTCAAGGAAGTATCCTGTTAGTCTTCGCGCTGCTGTTGCTCGGCGTGTTCAGCTTCGTAGGTTTAGGCGTTGTGCTCACGTCGTTCGCCAAGGATCAAGAGACAGCCATGATGGTTATGATGACTCTGATGTTTCCGATGATGTTCCTAAGCGGCGTATTCTTCCCCGTGCAGCAGATGCCATGGTACATGCAGGACATATCCAAAGTGTTGCCGCTTACTTATGCGGCTGACGCTTTGAGAAAAGTGATGGTTCTCGGAGCTGGAATACCGCAAATAACCACTGAACTTACAGTGTTGATAGCGTTCGGAGTAGTCATGATCGCAATAGCAGTGCCGGTGTTCAAAAGAGCAATGACAAGGTAAGAACAGTGAGAGGTGATCCATTTGACAAATCCATCTATTGAAGCTGTGAATCTTTCCAAACACTTCAACTCGTTTGTGGCAGTGTCCGATCTAAACCTAAAAATTGAGGGCGCAAAATGCGTCGGTTTCTTGGGTCCCAACGGTGCGGGGAAATCAACTACGCTGAAGTTGTTTACTGACCTGATTAGACCTTCCGCAGGAGAAGCCCTAATAAATGGTGTGAATGTACATACCGACAAGAAAAGGGCACTCGATTCGGTAGGCACACTTATCGAAATGCCCGAGATTTACCCTGCGCTAACACCACGAGAGGCATTAATGATGATTGCTGAGATTAGGGGAGTGCCTAAGGCTGAGCGGAACAGGCAAATAGAAGAGGTTGTCTCCGACGTCCGAATGGAAGAATGGATTGATAAACGCGTCGGCAGGTTCTCCAAGGGAATGAAACAAAGAATCTGCGTTGCCTCTGCCTTACTCGGCGACCCCTGCGTTGTTCTTTTAGATGAGCCTACAACAGGGCTTGACCCTCGTGGAATGAGCGAAGTAAGAGGCATCATAAAATCTCTAAAGAACAAAAAGAGGCTGATTTTCATGAGTAGCCACTTACTTGCTGAGGTTTCAGATGTCTGCGACGAGGTTGCCATTATAGACCATGGTAAACTAATCATTTATGACACGCTTTCCAATGTGACTGCGAAAGTTTCGGGCGGAGAAAACATTGTTGAAGTTGGACTGCGAAACACCGTTGATGAAGAGTTGATAAAAAAGATAGTCACGAATATCCCAGGCATTAACAAGGCTGAAAAAAGTGACGGTACGACCTTAAGAATAAACTTCACTGGAAGCTTAGACGCCCAAGAAAGGATCCTCGGTGATCTGGTGAAAATGAAAATCGGAATAGTCAGCTACAGACCAGCCTCATCGGCCCTCGAAGAGGCGTATCTGAGTCTCATAAAGAATACGTTGTGATAAACATGAACAAAACAAAAATTGCATATGGAAACAATGTGCCAGGCAACCTAGCTCAAGTCGGCATAACTATGAAGTACACGTTACTCGATTACGTGAGGTCGCGAAGGTTCTTCATTCTCCTAACCATCGCGCTCGTAATAAGCGCACTTCTCACGTTTGTAGTCGGATATTATCGACCTGAAAGTTTTCTCGCATCTGACTTGTCGTTTTATTCAGGCTGGTGGGGTAACATAGCGACTTACGTGATCGTGCTCTCCGGAATTTTCTTCGGCGGCGATGCCATTTCCGGGGAGTTTCAAAACAAGACGGGTTACTTTGGAATCCCTAACCCTATTAGAAGGTCGTCTATATACATAGGGAAGTGGCTCGCAGCTCTCATAGCATCTACAGTCATACTGGGTGTGTTCGCGGCGATCACTGTTGGCAACGGATTATACTACTTCTCAAGTGTGCCCTCTGAATTCGGGCTGTCTGTGCTTTTCGCATGGTTCTATCTTATGGCAGTGCTAGGCTTCACGTTCTTCTTTAGCTCACTGTTTAAACGCAGTTCAATGTCCATTCTCGTAACTGCTATCCTCTTCCTCTTTGCGTTCAACATAATTCAGCTTTTTGTTGCTAACTTTGCGCAGGTTGAGCCGTGGTTTATCCTAACTTATGGAGCGCAAATAATAGGAAACATCTTAACAGTGCCTTATCCTCCAGCCACATCCGTTACGAGTTTGGGTCCAAGAGGAAATGGCCGTACCTTCACTACTTTCAACGCAACTGTCTCAGAGGGACTTGCAATCATGGGACTATACTTTATCGTTACAATCGTCTTGGGGCTAATAATATTCGAGAGAGAGGAGTTTACCTGATAATAGCCCCAAGAATGCGGACGGTTATTTGGATGGGTACATGCGCGTGCTTATTCTTTTCGTCGGCGTCTCCATCCTAAAATCGTATTTTAAGCTCGTTTTGTGGAAGTTTCCCAGAAAGGGCGGACAATTGCGTTGTAACGCCGATATTTGAAACCGATATTTGAACCTACCCCGGGCTACCATCCATTGATTGAGCGTCAGGGAAAAAAACAAAACTATTTTCGGGCGATGTCGAGGTCCATTGGTCCCATGAAGGTATCCAAAGTTCGTGAACGGACGGATTTGAACCCCGCTCTAAGCATGGAATCTGCAACATACCCCTGATCAACCCCGACCTCCTGTCCCATTAAGGCCATAGATAATAAGCTCAACACAATGGATTCAGGCTTTGTTCGCTCGTGGGTCTGCACAAAAGGAAAAAGAGAAACGAACACACCACCTGGATTGAGGCCGTCATAGACTTTTTTCACAACAGAGTCGATGTCAGTCGCAAATTGGAGTACACCAGACGCCCAGACCAGATCGTATCCCTCACCGATAGAATCGTGGTTGAAGTCCCCACCAAGGACCTCAATCCTGTCCTCCATCCCATACTCCTTAATGTAAGCCTTGGCTTCCCGAACGACTGGTGGCAGGTCGAAGTTTACCGCCTTCATGCTGGGGCGTGCATCAACAATGGCCATCCCGATGAGGCCTGGGCCGCCGCCCAGATCCAGCATCTTCCGGAATGACGGAAACTCTGGTAGCTCCAAAACAATCTCCACCGCTTCCTGAACGTAGCCAGCCCGCTCAATGTCAACCATCATGACTACACCTTTAGCCAACGCCTCCCCAGAGAACGGAGGCATTTCCGGCTGAGGGAGAGGGCCCTCCCTAACCAGCTTGGTGAGGTTCTCAAAAACCCGAGCGTCTGGCTGCATAAAGGCAAAGACTCGTCCCAAGAATGTTGGGCCGCCTTCAACCAGAAAGGCCTGCGCTACGGGCGAGTTTCTGTAAAGACCATTCTTTTTCTCCAAAAGGTCGATCGCCGCCAAACCGTCGAGGAACAGTCACGTGTTTCTCGGATGGGTGCCCATAGCCTCAGCCACGGCGTCGGCTGACTTTGGCTCGGAAAGCTCGTTGAACACCTTAAGCTCAATGCCCGTCAACAGCAGCCTCGACCGGATAGGCGCAATGAGCATTCCGTAAAGGTCCCCATAACCAGCCTTCACTTCAGGAAGCTTTTTCACCGTATCCTACCTCTTTCTTTTAAACATTTGTTCGGTGATAATCAATAAAACTTTTTCTCCTTTTAATCATCGATACGTATGATGTCTATATGACGTATGGTGAAGATCTGTATGCTAAAAGATTATCGTAAAAGGTTTGTTTTACTTTGCATCCTAAGACTATAGTTGACCATATAAAAAAGAGGCCGATGAATTAGCGAATTGGCGTTTTTAGGGCAGCATCTTCTTTTTTTATGTCTTCACTTTGTAACCGCGCGCGTGACTGTAACATAGTTGCAGAAACCTATATTACTAACGTTATGTGCAGAAGTGTACAAACTCCGCGGAGAATTTGATGATGCCCGAGTTAAGAGTTGTTGTTCCAAAAGGGTTGAATGAGCTTCTGAATAAGATCGTTGAAGCTGGTCTGTTCGCAACAAAAGCAGACGCCATGAGGGCCTCTCTTATCTATTTTCTGAAAGATTTAGGCTGGTTAGAGAAACCAACGTAGAATAGGAACCACCGTCACAAAAACAAATAACCGCTTTTTCCATCATCGCGTATTCAAACTAAGACACAGGTGGAGCCTAGTTCCGTAATAAAAGAGATAATAAAAACCGTCAAGGCTTAACGTGAGCACCTTTTTGGTGGGTTTTCTAAATGTGCGCGCATTTTTTATATGCGTTTCGTCCTAATAGATAGATGTGCGAAATCGAAGGTAGCAAAGCCGTGTCTTCTAAAACAGCATCACTGCTAGCTCTGGAGTTTCATCCGTTAACGCCTGAGCGATGGAAGGACCTCGAAGCACTGTTTGGCGAACAAGGAGCTTGTGGCGGCTGCTGGTGTATGTGGTGGAGGTTGAAGCGGTCCCAATTCTGGAAGCAGACAGGTGAGGGAAACAAAAAAGCCTTGAAGGGCATCGTTGATTCAGGTGAGACTCCAGGTCTTCTAGCTTATGCGAAGGGTCAGCCCATCGCTTGGTGCTCTGTAGCCCCGCGAGAAGCCTATCCGGTTTTGAATCGATCTCGGGTACTGAAAAGAATCGACGATCAGCCCGTTTGGTCTGTTGTTTGCTTTTTTGTCGCCAAACCGTTCAGACGCAAGGGTGTCACAGTGAAGCTGCTAAAAGCCGCCGTAGAGTATGCTAAGGAACACGGTGCAAGGATCGTTGAAGGGTATCCGGTCGAACCGAAGAAAACCCGCATGCCCGATGGCTCTGCGTTTACTGGCTTGGCTTCCGCGTTCCGCAAGACGGGATTTGTGGAAGTGCTCCGGCGGTCAGAGACTCGCCCAATCATGCGCTACTCTATCGAAGAGCAGTAGGAAGGAACGTTAATGACGGTCACAGTGAATTTCGAAATTCGCGCATAGTGGCAAGCAAATTTCTTTCTTAACTCTTTAGCACAATTTGAAAATTTTTGGGATTTGCTAGGATGAGAGGAAAGGTCGTAAAGAATCCCACGAGAAAAAGCAACGAAAATCCTCAAGCGATGGATTAAATCCCACCTTTTTATATGTTTCCCGTTTCGGGTGCGGGGACGTCTCCCGCAAATTCTCTTTTTTTGGTTTAAGCAATACACACGTATTACAAAAAATGCAGTTTATTGCGGAAATTAGCGGACCACCAAACTCTGCAAACATAGATTCGTAATATGTTTTTTTCGTTCATAAAGTTAGTATCTAGCTAGGCCGTTGAAATTGTGTTCAAACTTAGTTGAGGAGTATAAGAGAAAATGAATAATAAATGGAAGCTAGTTTACTTTGTGGTTTTTCTTGTGTTTCTTCTTCTCGGGATGGCCGTCACAAGCCTGGTGTCCGCTACAGAAACTTTGAGTCCATCAGACTTCACACAGGAAAGCTGGAACAAAATCGTGGACTTCTTCGATTACGCCCGTGCCTACGCCGCTAGTCACGGACAGACACCTCCCTCACCGAACACGCACGCCTACGTGAACCTAGCGTACATAAATGTTGCCGGGTTCCAACTGCTTTACGCTGGCTTAGATAACATAACTTCGGGGCAGCGCACCCTCACCGTGCCGATACAGACCGTGATGGAGCACTACAAAACCCAGGACGGAAAACCCACGATCACGTCGTCCTCGTTCATAATGCTCATGGCGTTCAACGAAACAACAGACACAATTTATCCAGACTCGCCGGACAGAAATGACAGCTTATACGCGTCTTTCACACTCGGACTAGATTTGAGCGAAGTATTCGGAAACCAAACGCCTCCGGCGCTCAACAGCAAAACAACGGTTATTCCGTTGACCTCGTCATCTGACAAGCTTGAATGGCACTGGGGCATGAAATACACGAACCTAACCGCCATATGGTGGAGAATATACGTCAACCCGCTTAACCCGCACTACGATGTTTTACCCATCGCTGTAACAACCTACGACGAACTGACGTTCACGTATGACTTGACATTGAACTCAACCGCCGGAAGCGCGACGCTGTCAACTAACTATGTAGTTGGAAAAATGACGAACCTCTGGCTCATCAGATGGTTCTTCTTCATTCCCTTCACCGTGCATTTCAACAGCACAGGGTGCTACCTTCTAAACGGCACCCAAGTCTCAGATGAGAGCATTTACCAGTTTCTGCAGAACCAAGGCATAAGCATGAGTATTGTCCTGTTCCAGAATTCAGTCGTGCTTGACCATGCCACTTACTGTGAAGCCGACGGAGCAAACGTCACTGACAGCGAAGTCGAAGTTACTAACGGCACAATTTCAACTTACGCGGATGATAACGAGAAAATTTTCGAGGCTGGCTTCGGCGTGAAAGAGTTCTATAATCTGTACAATTGCACGGCTGATCCGACTGAAACAGAATATGATACGTACAGCACCGTGACGAGAACCTGTAGAAGAGCCGGCTTCAGCAACAACGCGATCTTCAGCGTGCACACTTCGTTCCTTCGACTTGTTCCGTTAGCTGTAGCCCACATGGATTCAACGTTGTACGAAGAGGCTAAAGACAAAATCGCAAACATGTCGTACGCAGACTCTCTGTATACTATTGCGTACCCAACCTACAGCGGATACAGAATAGAGCATGACCCAACCTTCATCGCGTACTATGATGCCACAGCCACTGCAGCTTCGCCGTCAAGATATTTAATAGTCGGTATCGCGGGCGCAATTGTGGTTGTTGTCGCTGTGGCTGGGGTGGCAGTCTATAAGAAAAGGCCGAAAGCTCAATTGACCTCGCAAACAGACTATTGATGACCAGAAGCGCTAACTAAGATACGCCTCCCTCTATTTTTTGTTACAACAAAGTATCATCGAGAGGTTTTAAGAAACCCCAGCGAACATAAATTCAGTGCTCTGCTTAATAGCAATAACCCATAGTGTAGAAACTCCGTTATTTAGAGTGAATGTTTGAACTGCCAAAACAAGGTAATTAAAAATAAAAAATGGGGGTTTTTAGAGCTATTGGGTTATGCTCTCTACCGTTCTGTTTTTTGTGCTAGTCTAGGGGTCCTTTGTACCAGTTTTTCGCCAGCTTAACTAGGTCGGGCAGTTTGACGTCGCCGTTCATGTCGAAGTCCGCTGCGGCGTTGTATTTTGCGCGATCTGCTGCGGTTCCGCCGCAAGCGACGCCGTACCAGGCTTTAGCGAGCTTAACCAAGTCAGGCAACCTGACATAACCATTGCCATCTGCGTCGCCAGGCCACTTCACCTTTAGGGGTCCGCCGGCTAATTCGTTATTGGCCGCATTCAAGTCGCCGGTGCGGTTTGCAATTCCGTATATGGTGTAGGTCGGATAGGGCCATGCGTTTCGTCTATTGTTTGGCGGATCAGGATAGCCTGGTAGCCGTGGAACAGCGAAGTTGTATGTTACGTTGATGCTTGCTCCCGGAGCTAAGAGGACGACGTTTTGGGTTCCGATGGTGTAATTGCCCGTGACGTTTCCGGCGATGGCGGTCACAGTGAAGCTGTCGGCGACAGTGCCTTGGTTTTTGACGGTGATTTTAATTTTGAATGGGACTACCCACGTGGGGTAGGCTTCGTGTACCTCTATGAATTTGCCTGGGCAGTTCGACGGTTCAGCTCCTATGTAGATGTGGGTTACGGCCCTGTCGAGCAAACGTGATGGATACTGTTCTGATCCTATCTTCCACTTTATTGGGTTTTTGGATAGCTTGGTGTAGAGGTTTTGGGCGTAGGTGGTGTCGTTGTTTGTGAAGAAACCGATCGCCATTTTAGCCGTTTTAGTTGTGCATGTGCCATTCCAGTAGGGTGATCCTTCGTCGCCTGTTTCACTCTTCAAGCCTACAAAGTTCGTGGTTGTTGTGCCGTTCAGGTTAATCAGCGCAGCGCCCACGGGGCTGTTGCCCGCAGTTGAATTACGGAAGCAGACCCAACTCTGATCCCAGTCAGCGCACCATGATAAGGTTTGAGGATCGGAATCGGTGGTCACGTTGCCGGGTTTGAGGCTCATGTTATACGTTTGGGGTGTGCCCGCGGCGTTGGGTCGAGTAAGCCAAGGCATGGCTGCAGCTGACATCGTAGCTTTGCTAGATGCGACTTTTACGCCTATTTCCATAAGCTCGTAGTTGACGGTGCCGTTAGCATTGTAAGTTATGGTCGCAGTCACCCACGGAGTGTAGGCGTAATATCTTAACCTCACTGTGCACCAGTTGAGGCCGCTGGTTCTGTATCCTTGCGCAAGTCCAAAGTTTGTTACTGTTACATTTGTGATGACGTCGGCGAAAACTGGGCCCTGTCTAAGGATTATTGAGTTGGCGCCTGGGTAGAAGCCGAAGTATCCTTCTCCCTCAGGCATGTTTGGCAAGCGCACTTGCGGTGCGAAGATGGCGCCCATTATGTTAAGGGTTGAACTGTAGCTGAGGACCTTTACGTTTGTCATGGCTCCTGTCCCTGTTATGTCGCCCGTCGAGTTGTAGTAGGTGTTGGCGGCATCCACTGAGTAGTAACCTGGAATATTCTTGAATACTGTCGTTGTGATTTTGAGGTCGGTTGGGTAGGAGGGCGCTGAAGCTCCTGTTTTGTTATACCATATGTAGTAGGTTTTTTCTGTGTTCGCTGTGACGTTCGCTTCGAAGACCACATTTAATGATGAGAAGCTTGGGCCTACCTGAGTTTGGTTGTAGACTTGGCTGGGAATCTCGTTGCCCGCTGAGTCGTAGACGCGAATTTCGTTGATGTTGTGTAATGTGCCAGCGCTCGGCTTGAAGAAGACGTCCACAGGCTCAAAAGTGCGGGCTTTGCCTATGGTCTCTGTGACGTTGATCGGAGTGTATGTGCTCCATCCGGGCACTGAGAAACCTGGGGCTGGAGCACCGTTCTCGGTGAGGGCTTCAAGCGTTGATTGTAGCGAGTTGTTCAGTTTGGCGTAGAGGTCCTCTACGTAGGTGTAGTTGGAGTTGGCGTGGAAACCGCACACCATGTTGGAGGTGAAAAGCGCGCCAGTGCCGTTCCAGTAAAAGTCCCATGTGTCTCCCGCGCCAGTAGCATGCCCAGTCGAAAACGCGGCACACATTAGGCCGATGTACGGTGTGTCTCCGGGCAACTGCAACATGTAGAAGCCGTGAGAGTTGTCAGCCGCTGAACTGTTCGCGTAGTCCACCCAGGTTCCATCCCAGTTGGTGGTGAAAGTGTCGAGGTGTCCGCCTCCTATGTTCACGTTGTGTACTACAAGACCTCCAGTTGAATTGCGATAGACAGCGTACGCCATGTTAACTTGGTCAGTTGCAGTGTCTAACTTCAGAAACTTATAGCTTTTGGCGCCGGTAGTGTAGAAAGTAAGGGTGTTTGTGAACCAGCTGTTGTGGGCATAGAAACGCAGATTATTGGTGAAGTTTAAGAGGCCGGCTGTGGTCTGATAATATGACAAGAAGACTGACGGGGCGTTAAAGTCAACGAAAACGCTCCCGTTACGTACAAGAGTCATGGCAGGATTGTAAGTACCCCAGGTATATAGGGTTGTGCCCAATTTCACCGCGGGGAATGACCATATGCCGCCGCTGGCCGGGCTGAATATGTTCTCGTTTTCATGTCCAGTCCAGTCATAAATGTATACTCCCTTGCCGGTTTCTGTGCCTCCGATGCTTCCTTCTATGCCTACATATGCGCTGTACTCGGTGTTATTGACTCTCGCGGTGATTTGGTTTACGCCTCCTTGCGGAAGTCTGTTCACGCTGAGGTCAGTTGAATAGGAGGGCGCCGAAACGCCTGGATTGTTGTAGACTATGTGGTAGGTGGTTGTGCTGGACGCGGGCACATTCACTAGGAAGACGATGTTCAACGACACCACTTTTCCGCCTGATGTGGTTACGTTGTAGGTTTGGTATGGCACTTCAGTTACGTTGTTCGGGGCAATAACGCGGATTTCATTTACTGAACTCATGTTGCCTAGGCTCGGTTTGAAAAACACGTCCACCGGTTCGTTGGCGCGGGCTATTGCAGCAGTATTGTTGAAGGTTACTGCGTTATATGAGTACCATCCCGGTGGTGCCTCAAATTTGCCTGCTGAGATTATTATTGGTAAGGTTGATAAGGCACTTAAGGTCACTAGAAAAATTAACGCGGTCAGTGTGAAAGCTTTTAGATAACCTTTCTCTGTTTTCATGTTCATATCAATCTCCGTTATTGTTGATACTGAGACCATAATATAAAGCATTTGGAAGAAAGTTCCATTTTATTTTCCATCGCGGGGTTTCGCGTTTTTAAGCAAAAAATTTTGCCGGAATATGGTTTAACCGCCTTCAGGCATGTTGAATTTTGGGTTTAAAGAAGGATATACAGAGGTAGATATGCTGGAAAGAAAATAAAAAAGGGGGGGATTGAGATAGACTGTTTTGCGAGCCTATATTGGGCGTTTTCTGCCGTATACAACCACTGATATTGCAGTTGCTGCTACTGCCGCACCTAGGATGATGTATGGCGCCATCAACAGGAGCGTGTTCACTATGCCCGCCTCGCCGCCCACAGGACCACTGGCTGAGAACGTTATGTCTTGGTAGGCTTTGAGGACGGCTAAGCCGGTTCCAGGCGCTCTAGTGTAGTTGTTCAGCATAGCTTCCTGCGTCGCTTGGTCCGGTGTGAAGGCCATGTCTATGACGTTGGGGCCTTGACCCCCGGCAAGGCCTAGTGTGGCATTTATAGCCCATGGGGGCATGTTCTCACCGGGGTAGAAGAAGCTACCTAGAGGCCAACCATTGGCTTGAGCCCATGTGGCGTTGGCTACAACACGGTACCAATTGTCGTCGCTGCCTCCCATCACCACTGTGAATCGCCATGTCTTTCCCAGCGGATTGCCCATCGGGCCCAAAGCAGTGAAGGGCACCTTAACTTCTATGCACGCAGGATAGATGTCGGAGTCTCCCATCATGTAGGTTGTGCTGTTCAGCAAGATGCGTGTTCCGTCAGCAAGGACAACGTCTGGAGTCTCTCTGCCTGGGGCGTGGAGGTCACCGGTAATCGACACAAGGGCTTCCCAAGCCGCTGAAGGATCAATGAGGAAGTTCCCGTTTCTCGTCGTGTTTGTGCGCCCTGAACCGTAAACTCTGTCTTCGTCAATGAACACCTGCAGCATTATCTTTCCGATTTTAGTGGCGTTCGCATATGGATTCAAGGGGACAGAAAGATAATTACCGGAGATCCATTGGCACGCGATTGCTGTATTGCCCATGTTCTCTATCCTGAACATCATGTAGAGGTTGGCGCTGTCGGCCGTTATTCTGACTTCTCTGAGGTCAACCATTCCACCGTGTCCCTGCCACGTAGGCTCATTAGTCGTACCTGTGAACTGCTCCGTGTAGTAATAGGCATATCCATCCGGTCCTCCAGCTGAGTCGTTCACAATGCCGTATCCGCCCCACCCAGGCGGGCTCATCGTGCCGTTCGGGTATGTGACCGACCCGTTTCCAGTGTCGTCCATGGCGGCATCATTCCATATTCCTTCTCCCTGGCTTATGACAAAGGTGTTAGTAGCACCCGGAGTGCCAGTCCAGTCACTCGGGTTCCCATCAATAGTCTTTGTGGATGACGCCATGACAGGTGTGCTGAATGTTGCAAGAGCTAGTAAAGCAACTGATAGCAAAGCAACTGAAAACAGTGCAATTTTTCCTCTCATATCAATCTCCGCACTATTTCAATAACATGAAGTGGCATATAAATCCTCTGGAAATAAGTTACATATTTCAGTCATACAATAACATTTTTGCCTAAAAACAAAAAACCAGCGATCACCATCAAAAATTACTTCAGCTTCACAATAACGGTACACCAATAACTAAGCCTCGGAACCTTAAACCGCACAAACCCGCTTTTTTCCACAAAATCCAACTGTTCAGGATCCCCATCCTCCTCATCAGGAGAAGCCAAATAGACAGCGGTCACGCTTTTCCTCTGAGGCAAAGGCACCTCAACCTCAACATCTTTCAGTTCAGTAGGAACAGCCTGTTCTGCAGTGTGCCAATCCATGACAGTCACACCCTTAAAGTTGACAAGATGAGAAATAAGCTCTGTTGGCTTCCCATCTTGAACCCGACGGTAATTAATCACATATACTTTATCTGGCTCCACCACAGTGCTAAACGGATAACCCTTAACCGCAGCTCCCTTTTCTAACCTTTCAACGTCACTTCCGTAAATGTACTCCTCATAGCGAGTAATGTACCCATAATAATTTCTCAGGGCTTCCGCAACTTCAGTGGACAATTCGTTATAAAGGGGAAAATACGAGTCGGTCAACACACATTTTCCCTCGCCAATCTCGATGTGGAAACCCTGATTTGCAAAAATAACTGCGTCAAGCAGCAATATTGTAGGCTTCGAAGAATTTTCAGGTGTATAGGCCGCCAAAACCACTGCTTTACCACCGCTTATGTCCCGGCAACTTCTAATCATGCCGGCAACATCCTCGTAACTGGGAGTAACCCAAGTTTCAACGTAAACAAAGTCCTCTGTTGAAGACTCTATGAGCCAAAGAGGTTTTTTACTTATAGAGTTAAACACCACCGCCGCCTTCGGGTTGACTTTCCTGATAGTCTCCCGAGTATCATCAACAAAGTCAATGAAAGGTTTCACCAAATCTACTTCTCTGCCGTTCCAGTAGGCCTTATACATGCTATCATACTGATCAATGTGAATTCCATCCCAACCGAAAATCCGCATGGACTTAACAAACTGATCAATAGCATAGTCATGCCACCCTCCCTCCCTGCCAGGATAAACATATTGAAGCCTAAACTCCTCGTTTCCAAAAGGAAGAGCCACGCCCTCCTTGTTTGTTAATGCCCATTCTGGGTGTTCCTTAAAGACAACATCTGCAACAGCATAGACAACCACGTAGGCCATGCACTTCATTCCCCGCTTGTGCGCATGGTTGATCTTTTCCGAAACCTTCTCAGCGTCAGTGTAATTATCCAAACCTTTTATGCAGTATACACCTTTTCTTGGAGGCACATAGTTTCCGTGAAGTTCAAACCAATCATAAAACTGAATGGAGTTAATATGAAACTTCGCTAAGTCCGCCACTTTCTTTTCAATATATTTTTCACTCGGTGAGGGAGTTGTGCCTTCATAACCGTAGATAGCGAAGAAACCGTATCTGGGGACCCGCGTCCACTCAGCAACATCAAATGTAATCCGCCCTTTCCAAAGGGGTTCACCGTCGGCTTCAACGTTTACATCTGCGACGTATCCTCTAAGCATTGATTCGACAGCCCTCCACATTACGGAAACGGATTCGTCAGATTTCCCCTCAATTTTATCTATTACCTTGGAAACACTATGAATCTCTGCTCCTAAAGCATCCTTAAAAGTAAAGTTAACGGTCAATTTCTCTAGACTATCATTTCCATTGTTCTTCACAAGGGCGGTAACCCTAACATTTTCCTTTGGTTCATATGTAACCTTGTCACTAGTTAATTCGACCTGAACTGGCACGGTGGATTCTCCTTAAAGCCTCCTTTACACCCTGTCGAGGAGCCAACAATGCTCCAGAAGCCGGCGAACACCATAGACAACGATTAAAAATATGTTTTCACCGTTAACAACCTTATATATAACCCTGTTCCCCCGAATCATTTTATTACACATTTTTTATTAGTTCGTGCAATATTTATAGTTTATATCGAACTTTTATGCTTTTTTCAAAAAACTTAAAAAGCTTCCTACGTTAATAACGTTACCTCGAAAAGAGGGAAAGGTTGGATCAAGTTGGCTTCCAGATTTCCTTTAAAAAGATTAATTTTGCTAATTCTGATATTGACTTTAACTGTATTTCCCACTTTCACGGGCATGTTTTTAACGGCTTCTGGTCGCTCAAACCACCAAGTGCAGGAGCAATTTACTGATTGGAAATATTCCTTGTATCTTCCTTTAGAAGAGAAGCAGGGAATCGCTCGGGTTAACGAACCTGCAGAGTATTACCTTAAAATTGATGATGGGCAATGTTTAAATGCGACAAAGGAGGTCCGAGTTGCAACTGTAGACGGTGTGGAAGTTCCAAGCCAAGTTTACAACGTGTCAACCTATGCTTCTGGATACGTCGAAGCTGTTAACGTGGTCTGGCTGGCTAACGCCTCCGCTCTCTCACCTGCTGAATACTACATTTACTGGGGAAATCCCTCCGCCCCAGCGCCAACGTACGCAACTGACATAGCGGCGGAAGCGACCAGCAGCAACATAACCGTATGGAACACCTACTACAAAGCAACCTTCACGTACATACAGATCGGCATCTCCGACACGATGCAATATCTTTACTATAAGCCCTACAGCACAACGCTAAGCCTCGGAAGATCAGACTGGCATCAGCTTTTCCAAACCGTCATAAACATCGATCCCTACTGGTTCCTCCCATTTAACGGCGTGCCCATAGCAGGCACCAACGTCACCGTTGAAGGATCCGGGCCCATCTTCATCGACGTGAAAGCAGTATACGGGGACTGGAAAATTGCGAGCGTTAACTCCCTCGTCAAAACCTACCGCTTCTACGCCCACCTACCCTGGTTCACCATATCTTCAAACTTCAACCTAACCGGAGCCAACTACCAACACATACAAACCGAGGCCTACATCTCGAGGGAAGCGTTTCCGTTCGCCACTTACCCAACAAAGGCTGGAGCACCAAAAACTATGGGCATCGCTCCTTCACAAGGAGATCTTCTAGACTGGAATGGCACTTGGGTCGACGCTGAAACCACAAACACAACAGACAACCCAATAGGCATGGCATTCATATCAATGCCCGGGACAACCCCGCCCTATACGGGTTTCAGAAGCGACCAAAGCGGAATTGCTCCCTTCCAAAACGGCACCTTACTAGCAGCCCACCAAAACCTAGCGATTCTACTACATCAGGGCAACTACTTGGTAGCTGAACAGCTTTACAACCAGACACAACATCTACTCCTTCCGCCCCCAGGGCTTGGACCCGTTAAATCGATGTCTGTTCTAGCTGCAATCATCGATAAGGTTTCAGGAGTAGCGTCACCTGGTATAAAAGTTGACATGTTCTTTAGAGATAACGGAACCTTATATGCAGAAGTCGAGACAAACGATAAAGGGACAGCCGTTTTTAAGGATGTGCCAGCTGGAAACTACACTGTTACCGCTATGGGTGTATCCCAAAATGTCACCGTGACAAATCAAAAACCGTATTGGCCGGTTCGAATAAGAGTCATGGTGCCTCGTCCCTTCTTGATCTACGTAGTCGTAGGCGTGGGAGTTTGCATTGGCTTAATCGCAGTCATAAGCGTAATTAGAAGGAGGAAGTAAAGGATGGCTGAAAAAAACGTTAAAGAAGAAATTCAATCGGCACTGTCACTTAAAACAATTACCATGGGTATAATTGCTTCCATATTGTCGACCATAATTGTAGTATTCGTCATAAATCTAGGTATTAAGAGCAAAGTCTTCGAATGGTCATGGATTACTGGTCCCCTCTTTTTCCTGTTTATGATGATGCTCATCCACAGAATCTGGTCATTTGCCGCGCCGAAACTTGGGCTAAGCTACAGACAAAGCGTGACCATTTACTCAATGCTTATGATAAGCTCAACCTTTGCAGTGATTCCGTATTTTCTGATGCCGTGGTTTTCGTACCTCGTTCAGTCGGATACTTACAGAGCAGCGGTTCTCGGCAGCGGAAGCTTCATGCCAAACCTTTGGATACCAAGTCCCACTCAGCCAAGCATCGTCGCCGGGGCATTTTCAGGCGGCACCGCGGTTCCTTGGGGCAACTGGCTAACTCCTCTGATTTACTGGATAATTCTCTTCAGCAGCCTCGGGCTCTGCCAAATTTTCATAAACATTATCTGGAGAAAACAATTCGTCGAAATTGAGAGGCTTCCTTTCCCTTACGCTGATGCTGCCACAGAAATCGTTAGAGGGGGAAACGTAAGCGGCTTGGAGAAAGCAACCAAAATCTGGAAGTTCGGACCATTTTGGTGGGGTGCCCTAGCGGGCTTCCTCTTCATGCTTTATCCAGTGCTTACAGTAATGCATAGCTTCTTCCCATGGTTCCCAGCTTTAGGAGGGCTTCCAAACGTCTACACCAATTGGATAATGGGATACGACGCTACCTCCGTAATTGGCCACAATGTGGTTCTACGCATAAATCTCAACCCTATGTGGATCGCCTTGGCTTTTCTTATCCCCATTGACACTTTGCTCTCAGCTTGGCTTTGGTTCGCGATCTTCTACGTCGTCCTTCCACCAATTCAAGTTGCAATAGGATGGTCTCGTCCATTTCCTACTCAGAGCGACTCAAGCAACTTCATTTGGGCCAATCACTGGGCAGGTCAAGGCATCATGGCAGGATGGATTATGTGGGGTGTGATGCTTGGTCTTCCGCTTTGGATGCTTTTCTTCAACAGAGGCTACATTGCTGGAACAATTAGACAGGCTTTAGGGAAGGCCGCAGGAACCTCCGATGGAGATAATTACAGAATGGCTTACATCGGCGCAATAATCACTTTCGCTATTGTTGTAGGTCTTCTTTTATTAGCAGGGCTGCCAGTCATAGCAGGTATTTTAATACCCGCTTGGGCTCTGCTTATATACTGGTCGTGGACAAGAGTCCGTTCTATAGGTGGCGGTTACACAGATTATTGGTTTTACGGACCTTGGTATCAGGACGTCGCCTCTTCACTTCCTTGGATTCCCTTCAGCGTGACTGACACATACAACACAGCTGCAGCCTTCAGAACATTAGGCATAAGTATGATGCTTATGGAAGACCGAGCTTTAGGAGCCACTCCTCAACCTGCTTCAATGGAGTCCTTTAAACTGGCTGATAGAGCAGGAATAAGCCCCAAGAAAATCGTGATGCCACAGGCAATAGCAGTTATCATAGGCGTCGCTATAGCCTTTCCAATGACAATTTGGGGCGCCTACACATGGGGATGGGATAACAAATGGATAGGCGGTCCAAACAGGGGCGATTGGTCTACGTGGTTCACAGCATTCATGAGCGGGCGCAACGTCCTCGTTCCAGCAAATTGGGGTTCGTGGCTACCTCAATTCATAGTCGGAACTGTCTTCGTAGGTGTGCTCATAATCTTGCGGATGCAATTCGTTTGGTGGCCCATCGAGCCAGTTGGCGTAATCCTTGGGAGTTCCGCGATAACCGGTTGGTTCATGTTCACCGCCCTCATCGTGGCGTGGATAGGAAAAACGCTAGCACTGAGAATTGGAGGTACAAAGCTTTACGAGAAGATTCTCCTACCGTTCTTCACTGGTTTGTTCGTTGTTGCGCTTCTAATGCTTTATATACAAACTCTCGGTTCTGGAGCTTAGATTAACTAACTAACACCGTCGGTTGATGCAGTGTCATGCGCAAGCTCATTGGAAGACATGGTTTCACAATCGCTCCCTTATTTTTTATTATGATCATATTCATTTCTATACCTCTAGTCACCACTTCAAAAGTTACATCCACCGACCCTCTCAGTTACATTAACTCTAGTACACAAGACGCAATTAACATGTCAGCGGTTGAAAGCCACATCCGCAACTTAACGTCTTGGTCTCGTTTCACAACCTACCCAGGCTGCGAAGCGGCAGCCGCATACATTTATAATTTTTTTAACCAGTGCGGGCTTTCTGACCTACATTATGAACCATACACTCTAACTGTACCTGTAGACCACGGTGCCAACATAACGATACTCTCTCCAACAGTAGGCAACATTACCGCTTTTCCACTCCTACCCAACGAAGCCCAAGCATCTTCAACCCCGCCTGAAGGAATCGAAGGCTCCCTAATCTATGCTGGCGACGGTAACCTTTCAGACTTTAATGGACAGGAGGTTGCTGGTAACATAGTCCTTTTGGAGTTCAACAGTGACAGAAACTGGATGAACGCAATGAGGTTGGGAGCAAAAGCGGTAATATTCATCACGCCAAAAAGCACCGACACCAATCAAGCTGAGCTCAAAACTATTGACATTCCGATCTACATGCCCAGGGTCCTAGTTTCTGAGGGAGACGGGGCATACTTAAAGTCGCTGATTAACACCTATGGGAACGGAAATGTAAAAATACGCTTACATTCCTCCATGACCTATGAAGTAAAGACGGCGAAAAACATTGTTGGATTTATTGAAGGCACTGACCCAAACCTTAAAAACGAAATAGTTGTCCTCGCCGCACATTTTGACTCGTCATCTGCGGCACCCTCCTCAGCTCCAGGTGCTCAAGATGCATGTAGTGCGGCCTCGCTTCTTGAACTTGCTGATTACTTCTCGAAGAATACGCCCAGAAGAACCTTAATGTTTGTAGCGCTTTCAGGCTACTATCAGTCATTAGCCGGCTCAAGATACTTTACAGAGGAATACTTCTTTAACAGCACAGTCTACCAAAACATTGGTAATAGGATAAAGCTTTTTATAAATTTAGACATGTCAACCGATGGGCAGTACGTCGGAATTTACTACACTGGATTTTTCTACTATTTGGCTGCTCCATGGACTGCTGGCTTCTCTCCCGCTGCCAGATTCCAGAATCTATACAGCGCATGCAACGCAATCATCGCCAACATGTTAACCAGCGGAGTTATGAATCAGTCATACCTCGAAGTAGAAAAGTTGCTTATTCGAGATAAGTGCTCAATTTCTTCTGGTTGGGAGGCAACACAACCTGGACCTTTCTGGCTTGATAGTGAACCGGTAGCAGAAGCCGGCATCACCGCCGTAAGCTTTAGAACAGCCTATTCTCTCAGAATATACCAGAAAACACCTTCTGACACATTTGACACTTTAGCGATTGGGAACCTTCAGCCGCAGTTGGAATTCACTTTCAATGTTCTAAGCAGTCTGATAAACAGAGATACAATAGCACAGCTCGTAAAGAACCTCCCTAGCAGAAGTGGTGGAGACAACAGAGCGAGTTTTGGCGAGCTTGTTGGGCAAATATTGCTCTGGAATAACAGCAAGGGTTCGTACAGCAATTTGACTGAAGCTGGCGTAGACATGCCCTTCATAGTTTACCTTAAGAATCCAGGGTTTTTTGATCAGCAAGTTATTTTATTTGATCACAACTTTGTTGTCAAAACCGACGAACATGGATACTTCTCCATTTACGGTCTTGTAACGCCTGCATCTGGAGTCAGCGCAGCCTATTCCCTCGAAGCATACGCCATTAACAGTTCAGGTTCTATCCTTTATGCAACTGATTTAGGAAAATATGGCGCAGCAGCTTATTCAAACAGTTTTTCCTTAAGCACTGGGCAACTGGGGTCCGAAACGAACCCCAGATGGTTCATAGTTTTCAAATGTGGCACAATGGCTGTTCATGATCTCTCCATGCCAGACACCCTTAATCCCCAAAAACTCCTATCCGTAGAGGGAGTTTCTCTATCCTATAATGTTCTGAAGATTTCTGACAATAGCCAACCTGACTCTTGGGGCATTGTAAGCTCTAATGTCGGCGAAGCTTTGTTGTTTGTTCCAGACCTCCCAGTCATGTTCACAACGAGTGCTGGCGGAAGTTTTCCGATAGCCTTTCTCACAAACGCAAGTTTGCAACATCCTGAAGGAGTAGGATACCAAGTTGAGCTAGGAGGTTTTCTAAACTTAAACGGAACAGCACAAAGATTTGCAGCGGACATGTACTGGTACGATGAAGCTAAGATCACGCAATTGCATGAATTCGCAATTCACAACCAGCAAGCAGAAGAATACCACAACTCCACCCGGATCTACATGCAGGAAGCTTTAAACGCTTCAAGAGAAAAACGCTATGATGCTTTCCAGACGGAATCTCTGAAGGCATTCGGCTTTGAACAATCGGCTTACAACACTGTTCACAGCGTGATAATGAGTGTTATCCAGACTACAATATTCTTTTTTGTAGCGCTGATACCTTTTTCACTGCTTGTTGAGCGGCTTGTCTTTAAATTTAAGTCGGGCTTCCGACAGGCATTAGCGACCATCGTGGTGTTTGCGCTCTTTACACTAATTCTCTTCTTTCTGCACCCAGGGTTCCACCTAGCCGCAAATGTTTATATGGTTCTCTTAGGTTTTGTAATCGTCGTCCTCACAATACCTGTTTTACTGCTGGTCATAAGCGACGCTTTTGGATACATCCGCAAGTTTCGGGTAAAGGCTGTAGGTAAGCATTATACTGAAATAAACCGCTTAGGAGCGGCTCTCATGTCCTTCAGCACAGGCGTCGAAAACATGCGGAAACGCCGCCTTCGAACGACGCTAACTTTCATGACAGTTGTAATAATCACCATCGCTCTTGTATCCTTCACTTCTACATCAGCTTTCACAGTCGTGCGAATTCCATCACATCGGGGGGCGACACCATACAACGGTATTCTAATGGAACGCATCACAGGTATGGGCAACTTACCCCTCAGTGAACAACTATTAGATTCGATAACCGACAAGTACGGAAGCGAAGCATATATCGCACCAAGAGCTTGGATCTTTCCATCCCTAATCCACAGTACTGAAACAAGCTTGGATCTTTACAACGCCAACTTGACCTCTTATACGGAAATTAGCGCCATTATGGGAATGGCACCTGAAGAAGTCAACGTTTCAGACATAGCCAATCGCATTCTTATTAATGGTAGCAGATGGTTCGATCAGACAGACTATCAATCCTGCATCATCAGCAACTTCACAGCCGGCGTTTTACACGCCAAAATCGGTGACGTGTTGATTGCTAGGGGCTTCGATTTAAAGGTTGTAGGAATCTTTGATGAAAACAAACTCAGCCGATTAATCGAGTTAGACGGGGAGTCAATAACGCCTGTTCTCGCCCAGAGAATACACATGCCTGCAAGCCTCGTAATGATTGTCCCATTCCGACTTGCAGGGTGGAACGGTGAAATGGGAACCTCGCTTATCAACGCCGCAAGCGGCGTATATCAAATAGCTATGAAATTCGAAAATTCTAGTAAGATTCTCGACACTTCTAATAACACTGGCGCTGCCATAAATCTCGCTTATCAGTTTACTGGTCTAGATATTTTTGCGGGTCGAGATGGAACCATATGGGAGCTCAAACGGGCAGGCGCATTCATGGTTCGTGGATGGACGCTTTTGATAATACCCGTAATAACCGCCTTCTTCACCCTTTTCAACACTATGCTTGGCTCAGTTTACGAACGTGAAAAAGAGATATCAATTTACAGCGCCTTAGGCCTATCTCCACTTGATGTGGCTTTCATGTTTCTGGCTGAATCCGTCACATATGCTATTCTCGCTGCTGTGATAGGTTACACTATCGGCGTAGCCGTCCTTTCGTTGTTGGTCACATTCCATGCGGTTGCACAGGGATTTTACGTCAACTATTCAGCTTCCTACGTGCTACTTACGGTCGGTTTCGCAATACTCGCCGTGGTAGCTTCAACTCTATATCCTGCAAGACAGGCAGCACGCCTCGTAACCCCGAGCCTAGAGAGAAAGTGGGGGCTAAAGACAAAACCTGAAGGAGACGAGTGGACGATTCCAATGCCCTTTACGGCAACAGAGGACGAGGCAAAAGCCGTTCTGGTTTTCATGAGTGAATTCTTAGAGGCCCATAGAATTGAGCGGGCCGGAACCTTCTCTTCAAGTGGCACAACCTACGAAGAGTCGGAAACGGAGGAAACAAAAATCAAGAGCGTAAAGACAATGGTGTCAATAGCCCCTTGGGAAGCTGCTATTCAGCAAGAAACAAGAATAAACGTTGTCAAACCCCCGAAAGAGGAAAGGTGGTCTTTCCAACTTTATTTAAAGAGGCTTTCAGGGCATCCGAAAATTTGGCAGACTGCAAATCGGAACTTCATAGACGCTATTAGGAAACAGTTGCTAATTTGGAGAGGATTAAGCCCCGCTGAAAAGAAGTCCTATCTGGAGCAAGCATCTAAGTTGGGAACGCATGAAAAGTAGGAGGAAACAAGTTTGGAAACTAAAGAAACTAAAACTGAGCCAACGCCTGGAAAAGGTTTAACCTGGAGAGCCATGGTGATGATCCTCTATGCCGCGATCGTTTTCCAGCCAGTGGCAATATGGCTTGATTGGGTCTCAGGCGTGACCGGAATAGTTCTGGCTGTTGAATATACAGTTCTTCTTTTCGCCGCTACGCTCGCTGATTTTTCAGGTAAGCCCCTCAGCAGACAGGAAGCTTGGATCATTTATGCAACAACTGGAACAGTAGTTCTTGAAACGATATTCAGCAAAGTACTTATGTACAATTACTACAAAGCCCGATACAGCCCTACTGCACAGGCTTTTGGTTTGACTGGTGTAATTCCTACTTGGTTTGTGCCGCCTGCGGGTTTAAGAACCTTTATTGATGTCAGTTGGATAACGCCGATTGTGCTGTGGATTTTCTTTTTCGGAGTTCTAAGCAAAGTCGCCGACATATCTCTGGGGTACTTCTTTAACCGAGTGTATTTAGTTGAAGAAAAGCTGGAGTTTCCATTTCAACGCGTTTGGGCTGCGTCCTGCATAACTATGGCTGAAAAGGCTAGGCGCCCTAAACAACTGAGAATTTTCACTCTCAGCGCAATTATAGGTGTTTTTTACGGACTGCTTCTGTATACTCCAACTCTTGTGTTCGGAAAGTCAATATTACCGATACCATGGGTTGACTGGACAAGTACCATCGGCATTCTCTTACCTGGAGCATCTCTGGGCATCGCGACGGATATTTACTGGGTTGCATTCGGTTTCATACTCTCGTGGCCCGTTATTATCTCTATGTTCATGGGGGCAATAGCTGTATACGTCATTGGCAACTATCTTTTTGTCGCTTCCGGAGCTTGGTTGGGAACTGCGGGCCTAGACTTAGGGACTCTCAGGTATCAATCGCAACTAAATTTCTGGGCAAGCCCAATAATCGGTTTGGCAATCGCTGCAGGCGTTGTGCCCTTAATCCTTGGCCGCAAGTATATAATAAACGCATTTAGACGCCCCAGCATCTTGAAATCAACATCTGAAAAGGTTGAGGGAATTCCAACCTGGGTCCCCCTACTCCTGTTTGTTGCAGCAGCTGGTGGCTCTGTTATTTTATCTCACATTCTTGCCCCGGACTTTCCTATCTGGCTATTCGTCGCCCTATCCATAGGCTGGTCTTTTCTGTCCAACATCATATCTGGAAGAGCGCTTGGCGAAACAGGGCTAGAATTTTCCGTTCCATACATACAACAAGGAAGCTATGTAGCCGCGGGATATCTATATAATCCTGCTACTGGCTATGGTCTTAATGCTTGGTTTGCACCTCTTTACATTGGCACCAGTGGAGTGGGTTGGATTGGGGGTTTCGCTGGTACCAGATTTACAGGCACCAGCAATCGAGACTACATTAAGGCGTATATCCTCGCTATCCCATTAACATACGCGCTGAGCTTCATATTTACTCAAGCCTTCTGGACCATCTCGCCGGTTCCCTCTGCAGCTTATCCTTATGCCGCAGCAAACTGGCCTGTCCAATCCTTATTTGATCTTCTCTGGATAAAGAACCCCCTCTCAATAATAAAGCCGATTTGGGTAATAATACCCTTCATAATAGGCTCCATAGTTTCTTTGTTGTGCGCTGGCTTCAAAATTCCCTTTATTCTAATTGCCTTCAGCCTTGGCATAACTCAACCTATCCCATTTACATTCTCCATATTAATAGGCGGAATTATTGGAAAGCTGCTGATGCGCAAGGTTGGAAAAGAATGGTGGGATGAATACAAATCCGTTATCGTAGCTGGGGTCCTTCTAGGAGAAGGGGTCATTGTTGCCATTTCAGCCGCTCTTATGCTCATATCAAAGGCGATGTGGATATCGCCAATTTAGGAGAAAACTATTGCTGATTGAGCAGGCTTTGGGCAACTATGTACATGGCGTGAGACCAAAGCAGCGGTTTAGCTATGGGCCCCCATGTCTTCATCCACTTCCCGTAGTATCTTGGTTTGATTAGATTATGCGGAACCTGTTCTGGCATTTCACCGTTAGCATCTACGGTAGACTCCGCCCATTTGAACAGCCGATAGGCTTCTTCGCGGTGACCTACCTCCTGATAATGTATCGCCAACCAGAGGGTTAGGATGATCCATTCGCCGCCTCCGTAATAGGAATCTTTGGGGTGTCTGTGCACGCCGTCCGTCAGCAACTTCTTCTCGATCTCCTTTACTGTTTCTTTGAAGACTTTGTTGTCATGTTTGAAAACGTGGAACGGGTAATCCAGCATAAGTAGGTTGCTGTCGACGCCTGAAGCTCTTTTTGTTTTAGGATCGTAGAACTTGCCCAGTCTCCCTTGAACAGTGCACTTTTTGTTTATGAAAGCGTCTACCTGTTTGACGCAGTTTTCCACCTCTTTGCGTTTGAGAAACTGGTTTACCGCTTCGAGTCCGCCTGAAATACAGCCCAGCGTGCTGGTGTGGATTTTGTTCGGCAGTTCCTCCCAGCAGTCGAAGCAGGGTTCATTCCAAAAGTTCACGAGGTAATTCACGGTTGTTTCAACGCTTTGGCTAAAGTCGTCTATCAGAGATTCTCTGCCGGTGAGTTTAATGTGTTCAACTAAGCCCCAGAGCCAAGACGCGTAACCGTCAAACTGCTTGTTTCCCCATTCTTCCTTGGTTTCCAGTCCGTTTAGCTGATAACGCGTGTGAAGATGCTCATTCGGGTCAGCAACAACGCCTTTCTTCTTTTTCTCCATTAGAACCTCGAGTTTCCCAGCGTACCGCCTAACGGCTTCGTCAACCCACCGGTAAAAACGCAAGGAGGAGTCATGTTCGCCAGCCATGTCCATAGCGTAGGCAATATACGTTCCGTCGCGTAGCCAGCAGAAACGGTAAACGGGAAAGTTTGGGCAAGCCACAAAGCTTCCATATTTCGATTGATACTTCCGAATTACTTCAACGCTTTTACTGTAAAGATCCATCTGAACTTCACATCAACAAACATTTTGCTGTTTAATGTTGAGCAGAGTTGTTTCGAAATGAAAAAGAAAAGGGGGTTTTTATTGATGTTCTGTTTTTGGCAGTTTCAGTTTTCTCTGCGCGATCACTAGAGCTATTAAGGCAATCGGTATCGCCAATAACGGTGTCCAAGGTATCACGTTTCTCTCTGCGTCAAACTTTATGTCTTCGTAAGCGTTGATTACGACTGTGCCGTTTCCAGGAAGTTTAACGAAGTCGTTCAGTAGCGCTTCTTGTTCAGCTGTGCTTGGTGTGAAGGCCATGTCTATGATGTTGGGGTCGCTACCCATAGCGGGGTGAAACACAGAGCCTCCAGGGTCCTCTCCTTCGCCGCCCACGAACCTAAACATGTAAGGCCAACCCATTTCCACAGCCCATGTGGTGCTCCACACTTGCCGCCATCGTCCCTCGTCAAAGCCGCCTACAACCACATAGAATCTCCACGTGCTCAATGCGGGATCCCCAATCATCGAATAAGGCACCTTCATTTCTATGCACGCAGGATAGATATTACAGTTCGCTTGGACGTAGGTTGCTTTATAAGGTTGATACAAGTCTGACGAGGAAACCGTCTGGTTTAGATAGGCAATCGTTCCGTTGGCAAACTCGATCCTTGGGTATCCGAGAGTGACGTCGCCGGCAACGTCGACGACGAAGTTCCACGGTGAAGAAAGATTAAAGTTTCCATACATCGTCGCATTTGTGCGCCCTGAAGTTGCCTCCGGGTCCTTGCTAACGTACACTTGGATCAGTATTTTTCCGAAGCCAGTCGCATTCACGTAAGGGAAACGAGGGTCCGTCGGCTCGTGGGTCCCTCCAGGAGCGTTGTATTCGTTTACGATTGCTTGGCTGCCCATGTTCTCCATTCTGAACATCATGTAAAGATTTGAGTTGTCCCCTGTCACCCTGAACTCCCTGAGATCAACCATTCCACCATGAGGATAACCCGTGTACGCGTAGGCATAACCCTGCCACCCCAGTGAATCATTTATGGCAGGGCCGGTGTGTGTACCGTTCGGGTATATGTAGGAGCCGTTTCCCGTGTCGTCGAAGTAAGCATCATTCCATATTCCCTCTCCGCTGCTTACATTCCACGAGTCAGCTTGGTTATTGACTCCAACCCAGTCACTTGGATCGCCATCTACAGTTCTTGTGCTCATGACGCTGACCAGACTCTTCGAACCCGCAATGGATGGTAGCACTAAGCCCATGGTTACACCCGCTAAGAGACAGATCATCAGTAAGCAATTCTTTCGTTTTCTTGTCAACATTAAATCACCGAATCTAATTTAATCATTGTTAATTTAAAACTTTCGGGATTTAACAAAAGATTCTTGTGAAACAGTAACAGAATATAAAACAAAATTAAAAATTTAAACTCCTCATGGTTAAAATATGAAAGCTTCACATCCCCTTTTCTATTAGATTGGTCTGTTCCTGCGCCTAAAGGCATAAAAATTCTCCCTTTTGAGATTTATCTACTTTAACTGAACGATCATTTTTAAACCTGAAGCGTTAATCTTACTGCTGGCTGACTGAAGTTGATTAAGGCTGTGATCTTTGACTTCGGCGGAACCCTCGCAACAGGTGAACTAGATTCGAAAAGTTACAGGCACCAGCTGCTTGCCTACATCCACAGCCTAGGGTATGCGTTAAGCGAGAGGACTTTAGCTAAAACCTTTGACGGGATGCTCGCGGTTCTGATGAAGGCGCGGAAAGACAACAGAGAGTTAACCTTTGAGGAACTGCACTCACGTGCTTTAGTTAAGCTGGGAATAAACCCAACCGAAGAAATGTTAAATCACATTCACGACATTTACGCTGAAAACTTCCCGGTTAAACCCGTTCCAGGAGTAGCAGAGGCTCTTCAAACGCTTCATGGTCGCTACAAACTTGCAATTATATCAAACGCTACGAGTCAACTTCCAAGGCTTGCACTGGAGAAAGCTGGTCTCATAAAATTTTTTCAACTCGTTGTAATCTCCAGAGACTTGGGCATAAGAAAACCAGACCCAAAAATATTCCAATATGTGCTGGAGAAACTGGGTGTAAGACCTGAGGAAACCATCCACGTGGGCGACTTGATGGAACAAGATGTTGTCGGAGCAAAAGCTGCGGGCATCAAAACTGTGTGGATAAAAAACGAGGAAGAACCAATCATAGAGGAACCGGACCACACGATACGCTCAATAACTGAACTGCCAAAAATAATCAACCGCTACGCATAGAACCCTTCTCATAACGATAAAAACGCGTCTAAACTAGGTGCCTCACGGTATCTTAACAGTGTCTCCCTCAACCACAATGAGCCCAAAACGCGCCATCATCCTAAGCTTCTCCTCGATAAGCATCTTCACCTCATCGCCGCCTCCTAAAGTCTCAGCGATCTGCGCTTTCGTTGCTTTGCCCCCGCGGTCCTTTACGATGTTATATATCATATAGTCCTGTATTGCCACTATCTCAGCCACCCCTTCTGCGCCTTCCACCTTTATGTGAGTACACATACACACAAATGTCTTCACTAGTATATATTTTAGTGCGCCATTTTCCGCGACGTAAACATGTTTGGAGCCTATATAAGAGGCGAATAAAACAATGGGGGGTCTAGCCCCCGAGTGTACAGTGTGCCTTATTCCTCTTCTCCCGGAGGACCTCCGGGCGGTCCGCCTGCTTCCTTCGGCTTGGTGGATGCGATAACGTCGTCGATTCTGAGAATCATGGAAGCAGCTTCAGACGCAGACTTTATGGCTTGTTCCTTCACTCGCGAGGGTTCAATTACGCCGTTTTTGTACATGTCCATGATTTTACCCGTGAAGACGTCGACGCCCATGGTCTGTCCTCCAGCCTTTTCGTGAGCGGACCTTAAGGCCACAAGGATGTCGATAGATTGGAGCCCCGCGTTTTCAGCTAGTGCCTTAGGCACAATTTCCATGGCTTCAGCGAAGGCTTCTATTGCGAGCTGTTCCCTTCCGCCGATCTTCGTCGCGTAATCGCGAAGTTCCTTAGCTATTTCCGCTTCTATGGCGCCGCCGCCAGCGACTACTTTGTTTTTCTCAGTTACGTCGGAGACCACGCATAAGGCGTCGTTGAGGGCTCTTTCCGCTTCGTCCACCATTCTCTCCAATCCAGCGCGGATCAGAATAGCCACAGACTTTGGGTTTTTGCACTTTTCCACGAACACCATTTTTTCGTCGCCGATTTTCCTCTCTTCAACTAGTCCTGCTTTGCCTAAGTCTCCAGTCTTTAAGTCGCTAAGGTTCGTAATGATTCTTCCACCCGTGGCTCTAGTCAGCTTCTCCATGTCAGATTGCTTAGCTCTCCGCACAGCCAAGATTCCTGCCTTCGCCAAGAAGTGTTGAGCCATGTCGTCGATGCCCTTTTGACAAAACGCCACGTTGGCGCCTGAAGCTTTGATTTTGCCCACCATTTCCTTAAGCATGCGGTTTTCCTGATCTAAGAACGCCTTAACCTGCGTTGGGTCTTTTATCCTGATTTCAGCGCTGAACTCGGTTTTCTCCACTTCGAGGGGGCAGTCCAAAAGCGCTATTTTCGCGTTTGTAACCATTCTAGGCATACCTGCGTGAACAACCTCTTTGTCGAGGATTATGCCCTTAACAAGCTCAGTGTCAAGGAGGCTCTTACCCTCTTTCTTTATTATCTGAATGTTATCGATATCCGCGACTTTCCTGTCGCCCCTCTGTTCAGTGACCTGCTTCACGGCGTCGATGGCAATTTCCGCTAGGTGATCTCGAGCAGTACCAACAGCTTTGCTGGACATAGAGGTCACAGCGACTTTCTTCAAGGTTTTACGGTCGTTAAGATCCAATGGGATGCCGGCTTTCTCAAGAACCTGCTCAGCTTTTTGGAATGCCTTTCGGTATCCGCTAACGATAGCTGTGGGGTGAATGTCCTGATCTAAAAGTTCCTCCGCTTTCCCGAGGAGCTCCCCAGCCAAAACCACAGCCGTTGTGGTCCCGTCGCCAACCATGTCATCCTGAGTTTTAGCCACTTCCACAATCATCTTCGCAGCAGGATGCTGTACGTCAATTTCGTCAAGAATCGCAGCTCCGTCGTTTGTGATGGTAATGTCTCCAAGGCTGTCGATGAGCATCTTGTCCATTCCACGAGGCCCAAGTGTGCTCTTTATTGCCTCAGCGATAATTCGCGCCGCCATAACGTTGTTTGTTCGAGCTTCCTTACCTCGACTACGTTCGGTTCCTTCCTTCAAAATAAGTATCGGTTGTCCCTGTTGAGTGGTCAAATATGCCATAATTTTTTCCTCCAAACCTCCATTTTCACGTTTTTAGTAAGGGGGCATACCTCCCATACCCCCCATGCCTCCCATTCCGCCCATCCCTCCAGGCGGTGTTGGTGGAGCCTTCATTTTTCCAGACGCGATTACGTCGTCGATTTTTAGTATCATGGTGGCGGCTTCTGTGGCTGATTTGATTATCTGTTTTTTAACTGCGAGCGGCTCCAAGACCTCAAGCTTGTTCATGTCTTTGACCTTGCCGTCGAAAACGTCGATGCCTGCCCAGATTTCGCCTTTCTCGTGGCGGGCTCTGAGTTCCGATATTATGTCGATGGGATCTAGGCCTGCGTTTTCTCCCAGAGTTATGGCTATTACCTCAAGCGCTTCGGCGAAACGTTGAACTGCGAGTTGTTCTCTCCCTGGAAGTGTATCTGCGTATTTTCTCAGTTCGCTTGACATTTCTGATTCAGGTGCACCGCCGCCTGCAACAATCTTCGGCTCTTGAACAACGTCGCGGATAACACATAAAGCGTCATGCAGTGACCGCTCTGCCTCGTCGACGATTCGTTCAGTTCCACCGCGGATTAGGATAGCGACTGACTGCGGGTTCTTGCATCCCTCGATGAAAGTCATCTTGTCGTCGGCGATCTTCCTCTCTTCAACAAGCGCAGCGTATCCGAGGTCCGTGCTTGACAGATCGTCAAGGTTTGTTACAACTTTTCCGCCTGTCGCCTTCGCCAGCTTCTCCATGTCAGATTTCTTCGCTCTGCGGATGGCGAGTATGCCTTTCCGAGCGAGGTAGTGTTGAGCTAGGTCGTCGATGCCTTTTTGGCATATGAGAACGGTGGCTCCTTTCTTTGCGATTTTCTCCACCATTTCTTTAAGCATAGTTTCTTCTTCGTGTAGGAAAGCCTCCATTTGATCTGGGGTTTCTATGTTAATTTTAGCGTCGAATTCAGTTTTCTCCACTTCGAGAGCTGAGTCTAAGAGCGCTACTTTCGCCTTTTCCACCCGTTTCGGCATGCCTGGATGAACCACTTCTTTATCGATGACGAGACCTTTGATGAGCTGAGTTTCTGTTATCGATTCACCGGCTTTCTTCTCCACCATGATGTCGTCCAAGTCAACTCTATATTGACCTTCAATCTCTTGGGCTACATGAAGAACAGCGGAGACCGCTATTTCAGCTAAAAGTTCTCTGTTTTCTGCAACTAGTTTACTTGCCATAGAGGTCATAGCGACTTTCTTTAGGAACGTTTTGTCATTCGACTTTACTGGAATGGCGATTTTCTCAAGGACCTCAAGGGCTTTTTCGGCTGCTTTTCGGTATCCGTCGATGATAACCGTTGGGTGGACGTTCTTGTCCACAAGGTCTTCAGCTTTTTCTAGCAATTCTCCGGAAATAATCACAGCAGTGGTGGTTCCGTCGCCCACTTCATCATCTTGGGTTTTCGCCACTTCCACCATCATCTTCGCAGCAGGATGCTGAATATCCATTTCGTCCAGAATGGTTCGCCCGTCGCTGGTTATCGTCACGTCTCCGAGGCTGTCAACAAGCATTTTATCCATGCCTTTCGGGCCGAGGGCGCTCTTCACTGCCTCTGCGACAATTTTGGCAGCCATAATGTTGGCGTGCTGAGCCCCCTTTCCCCGCGATCTGGTTGCGCCTTCCTTTAATATTAAAACAGGTGTTCCTGTAAGTTGAGGCGTAGACATATACACAATTCTCCCCTAAATGTTTCGGAAAGTTGAAGAAAGCTTGCTGTATATAAATCTTGTGCGGAGGCCAGTTAAGTCAGCGAATTAT
Source organism: uncultured Candidatus Bathyarchaeia archaeon (assembly GCA_964655075.1). GTDB lineage: Archaea > Thermoproteota > Bathyarchaeia > Bathyarchaeales > Bathyarchaeaceae > CAZZLD01. The sequence continues at coordinate 124,463 of CAZZLD010000003.1, read as the reverse complement.
ATGCTAGCGCCTAGGCACTTCTAGTGGTTGCAGGGCCCTCAGCCTCTTTGTTATGTTCGGATGAGTAGAGAATATTTCCATAAGTCTATCTGAGGAGGTTACCTTCTTTCTCAGCAGCTCTTCAACTAATGCTTGATCTGAAAGTGCCGGAGCGTACTTCGCAATCTGAGCGGATTCTTCTTCCGCTCTATCCGGATCGGATATGAAGAGTCCTTTAAAACTGTTAAAGGCGATTGCTTCCCGCTGGCGGCTCCTCCGCATTTTTCCGGTTTTCGAGACGATTTTCGCTAGGCCTTCGGACAGTTTTCGAGAACCATCCTCTACGACATTGGCGCTGTGTCTGTCCGCGTAGTATTCCCGCAAGCGGCTTAAGCCCAGAGTGAACAGCAGTAGAACGAAGTACATAACTAGGCTCACCACCCCAATCAGCGCCAACAATGCGCCTCCATTATTCCTGTCTCTACTCCCTCCTCCGAGGAAGGCGGAAAGCATCAGGTACCTTGACAGAATGAAGAAGAGGGATGGAAGGAAGCTGACGAACATCATTATCTGTACGTCGCGGTGTTTCAGGTGTCCAAACTCGTGGCCTAAAACTGCTTCAACTTCTCCTTCATCAAGCGTGTCAAGCAGCCCCTGTGTTACTGCCACGCGGTTTCCGGCGATGGGAGAACCGTAGGCGAAGGCGTTAGGAATTGAAATCTTAGCGATTCCGAGCTTTGGTTTCTTGATTCCGCTCTGGGCAGCGAGGCGGTCAACTGTGGCTTCAAGCCTCGGCGCTTCTCCGCTTTTCACTTCTTTCACTCGGTACATGGCTTTTATCAGGTAAGGTGCGAAAAGCCACTGGACGATGTTGAAAGTAGCAACCACCGCTATTAGAAAAATTATGTTTGATATGCCTAATAACCACAGGATGGCAGCAAAAAAGGCAGTGGATACGCCTATTATGATTGCTAGAGTCCCATACATGGAAAGGCGAAGTTTCCACATGCTCAATTTCGATTCACCCCTACGTTCGTTATGATTGAGCAAAACACGCTCTTAAAAACCTTGTTCTCAAAGAAGTCAGCGAGGAGCAGTTTCACTGAAAGTTTTCTCTTTTCGCCAGCGCGTAGACTACAGCAATTGCATTTAGGACGAGATATATTATCAGCGCCAATTGGAACAGCAGCACTTGGATGTTGGGGCTGAACGTTTCTATTACGATTGAAGAGTAGAGGATGGTTCCGCCGAAGGCTGTACCTAAGAACAGGAGGGCAGTGATCAGCCAGGTTAGCCACCTTTTCTTTTTAATCAGCCCATACGTGGTTATCAGGCTTAAAACTCCGAGCACTCCCACTGGGAAAAGGCGGAAGCCTGAAAGGACTAAAATGAAGAATTGCAAGCACCCAGCAACTGCGTAGAAAATGGCAAACGCGAACAGCCAACCCAGCTTCCCAATCTTGGACTTCAAAGCCATTTGTCTGCACCTTAGACCTTAATCGTTAACCAGCGCCTTATATAAATCGATTTCGCAAACCGTAAGCGAAAGTATTTAGAACACAATGGCTCATAACGAAATTAAGCTTAGAGGAAGGACGACACAAAATGGGCTACCGTGAACTTTACGTCTCCTCACCCTTGGTTTTCTCAGGTCTACAAAAATCCTTCGAGGAAGCCGACTACGTCGTTTTAGGCGTGCCCTTCGACGTGACAAGCACCTACCGTTCAGGAGCACGGTTTGCGCCTCTCGCAGTCAGAGAAGCCTCACTTAACATTGAAACCTACAGTTTCCGAGCGGGCGTTGACCTCGAAGCCCTGAGGCTTCACGACTTAGGGGACCTACACGTTACCGGTGAAGTTGACGAAACCCTGAAGCGATTACAGCTAGTGACGGAAGAACTGCTTGACGCCAACAAGACGCCGGCAGTTATCGGAGGAGAACACACTATAGCCTTAGGCACAATGCGGGGAGTTGGCTCAGACGCCGCCGTCGTAAGCTTCGACGCCCACTTGGACTTACGCGATGAGTATATGGGCAGAACCGTGTCGCACACCACGTTTATGCGAAGAATCAGCGAGGAAGTTAAACCTAAACAAATTCTGGAAATCGGAACTCGCGCCGCATGCAAAGAAGAAATAGACTACGCGAAAAAGGCTGGTGTCCAGTTTTTGACGGCGCAACAGATCAGAAAGCAAGGCTCTGAGGAAACTGCCAAAAACATTGCGAAGATCATTGCTGACTGCGAAAGGATTTACCTGTCAATTGACATGGATGTGTTGGACCCTGCTTTTGCTCCAGCTGTGCAGAACCCGGAACCCGACGGATTATCCATGGGCCTCTTTTTTGATATACTCTGTGGCGTTTGCGATAACCGAACAGTTGGTTTCGACGTGGTGGAGGTAGCTCCGCATTATGACCGGGGCGTAACGGCGGTACAGGCCGCTAAAACGATTTTCGAGGTTTTATCTCACTTGGAAAAATCGAAAAAAGTTAAACAATGAATTGACGCTTTCTTACTAGTTTCACAAGTTGACTAGGAGGCGGAATAGCTCATGGGAACCATGGAGCCAAACGGTGTTGATGAACGAAAAAACAGACCGAGTTTTAGCGCGTTTAGAAACATAATCGCCCTGGGGTTCGTCAGTCTCTTCACGGATGTTTCATCTGAAATGTGCTTCAGCATTCTTCCGCAGTTCATTATAACCGAGTTAGGGAGCACAGAAGCTGTTCTAGGGCTAATTGAAGGTTCAGGTGAAGCCACGGGCTACATCTTCAGGATGCTTTCCGGATTCGTCTCAGACAAGTTAAGGAAAAGAAAATTGCTAATTTTTATTGGTTACGCAGCTTCCAATATCGTGAAACCATTCTTTTCCATAGCCAGAAATTGGATAGATGTCTTAACGATAAGGATAGGCGACCGAATCGGTAAAGGAATCAGAACCACGCCCCGCGACGCTCTCCTCAGCGAAACAGCGCCAAAAAAACACATGGGCAGCGCCTTCGGCGTCCACAGAACTCTAGACCAGATAGGCGCCATAATCGGTCCAGTCTTAGCGGCTTTGCTCATACCCTTAGTAGGATTAAGAGGCATTTTCTGGATTTCGTTCTTTCCAGGTCTTATCGCTCTAGTAATCTTGATGTTTTTTGTAAAGGAAAAAATTGGTGAGAGGCAGAAGGTTAAGGTTCTGAGCAATGTTAGGGCTGTTCTCAGGAGAGAGTTTGCTTTTCTGCTCTTTGTTGTCGCTGTTTTCTCGATCGGCGCCTTCAACTTCTCTTTCATACTACTCAAAGCTATTGAGCTCGGGGTATCAGAGAACGTCACTCCGATTGTTTACGCGGTGATAAACGTGACTTACACGTTAATAGGTATACCTGCTGGTTTGCTTTCAGACAGAGTCGGTAAAGAACAGGTTTTAACTTTAGGATACGCAGTTTTCTTCGGCACCACTTTGCTTTGCATAGTGCTTGAAGGTAACCCCTTGTTCGCCTTTCTAATCGCAGCGGTATACGGCGTTTACTCCGGCATAATTGAAACCATTCAGAGGGCTTTAATACCGAGATATGCGCCTAGCGGTTTGAGGGCTACCGCCTACGGCGTATACTACCTCGTGGTCGGCGTTTCTTTTTTCGCAGCAAACACCGCAGTTGGGGTGTTGTGGACTCAAGTTAGCATGAACATAGCTTTCACGTACAGCTTGTTAACCTCGATAGCGGCAATAGTCGGCATGGCAGCATTTATCGCATCATCGAAAAAGAAACGGAGCGCCTGAACCGCTTTAGGCGTTGTTTGTCCTTTTAATTGCGCAAATTACATAAACATCTTCGACACTGCTCTATTTCAGTTGGGAGAAGCAAGTCATGAACAGAACGAAGCGGGTTCTGATTGTTGGTTTAGATAGCGCAACGTTCGACCTGATTCTCCCTTGGGTGAAAACTGGAAAACTGCCTTTTCTCCATGACATGATGGAAAACGGCGCCTACGGCGAATTGACCTCCACAATCCCCGTTTTAACGCCGCCCGCATGGTCCTCCTTTATGACAGGAAAAAATCCTGGAAAACACGGAATTATCAGCTTTTTCAACCGTGAAAACAACGGCTACAACGTAGAAGTCGCGAACTCCACACATAGATCCGCAAGAGAGATATGGACTATACTGGGTGAAAGCGGCAAGAAAGTTGGAATAGTAAACGTTCCTCTCACTTATCCCCCAAAAAAGGTTAACGGGGTCATGATAACCGGGATGATGACGCCCCCTGGATCAGACAACTTTACTTATCCTGTTTTTCTTAAGGAGGAGGTTAAGAAACTTATCGGGGAAGATACACTGAACCCCTTTTTCACTTATTTGGAAAGGGAGGAAGTTTTCCTTAATGACCTGTTTGAGTCTACGGATAGATTGGCGAAAATCAGTTCGCATCTAATTAAGGAGCATAAATTGGACTTTTTCATGGTTGTTTTTAACGGGACTGACTACATTCAACACAGATTCTGGGGGCACATAGATCCTAGCCATCCGAAATATCGAGCTGACAAAGCCGAGAAATATCAGAAGATCTTCCTCGACTATTATCAGCGCATGGATGAAATAATTGGCGAACTTTCTATGTTGGCCGGCGAAAATGTAACAGTAATCGTTATGTCTGATCATGGCGCTGGACCGCTACGAAAATACATCCATATCAATTCGTGGCTTATGCAGGCGGGTTTTCTAAGTATGAAAGGGTCGCTTATGACTCGAATCAAGCGGTTCATGTACAAAATCGGAGTGAACCCTGAGGAGATTTATAACGTCTTGCTTAGGGCACGCATCGGAAACCTCGGAGTTAAAACAGATAAGGCTGACGCAAAGCTCCGGTTTCTTCTCAAGCAGCTATTTCTCTCCTTTTCTGATGTAAATTGGCGTAAAACAAAGGCTTACTCCATCGGTTCAGGGCTCATCTACATCAACTTGAAGGGCAGAGACCCCTTCGGAGCGGTTAACCCAGGTGAAGAATACGAAACCTTGAGGGAGAGGATTATCCGGCAGTTGTACAAGCTTAAGGACCCCGAAACTGGTGAACACATCGTTGAAAAAGTCTACAGAAAGGAGGAAGTTTACGCGGGAGCGCATTCAAGAACCGCGCCTGATTTGGTTTTTCTTCCTAAGCAGGGCTACATGACCTTTGAGGGATACGAGTTTGGAGCTGACTCCGTCGTCACACGCGCAGAAGCTGTTTCCGCCGCTCACAGACCTAACGGCATTCTCCTAATGAAAGGACCCAAAATCAAGAGAAGCGTAGAGCTGGAAAACGCTAACATCATGGATGTTGCTCCAACCGTGTTACAGATTCTTGGTATGCCAATTCCCACAGACATGGACGGAAAAGTGCTGGTTGACATCATAAAGCCGTTTCATCTGGACTTGCACCCGGTGAGATACATTACGGAGAGCCGGGCTGTTCCGCCACTTATTTTTAAGAAAAATGGGAAACCATACAGTCTGGAAGACGAAGAACAGTTGAAGCTGAGACTCCGAGGACTCGGATATCTGCCCTAACACGGCGTACTCATAGACGCCTCAACCCCCAATAGTTTTATTTGCCTCTTATATAAGCTTCAAACATGCTTGCTTCCAGTTAGTTCGCTGCATCTTCGGTTCCGTTTTTTAGGAAACAAGGATTTAAGAGCGTAAAACACATATTCTACGGGATACAGCAAGATGGAAAAGAGTCTTCTGAACTACTCTTCTAAAACGCCTGAGGTTAGGAAACCGCAGAAAGCTCCTAGACGGTCACTCCGTTCAGCAGAGGCTCCGGAGAGTCTTCCTCCATCCTATTTTGTGTCCGCCACATACGACGGCAGCAAGCGGGTTGCCTGCATTAAGCTGTATGAGCCGAAGTCTCAGAGAATCTACTCTTGGTATGACAACACGGGGCACAAGCCCCACTGCCTCACGAACCTGCCACCCAGCGAACTTGAAAAAATCGAGCGGTTGACTTCACATCCCGGCTTTGACCATTTTGAAACTGTTGAATTGTATGATGCGCTTCTCGATAAGCAGGTGACCGTGACTAAAGTTGTGGCTAAGGACCCGTTGGCGATTGGTGGTCGCGCCAAGGGCTGTATTAGAGACATCATACCCGAAGATTATCCTAAAGTCGCGGGAACCGACACCGCGCCGAAGGTTTGGGAGGCCTACATCAGATATTACATGTCTTACATTTACGATCGTCAGCTGGCTCCCGGCATGCTCTACAAGGTGGAGAATGGCAAGCTTGTTCCTGTTGCGTATCCTTCATCTGAAAAGATTGTTGAAAACATCCGGCGGCTGTTCAAAGAGGCGGACAAAGAATCCTTAGAGTACATAGAGCTTTGGGCCTACCTCCTAGAGTGTCCAGCGCCTGAGTTCCGAAGCTTAGCCATCGACATAGAGGTTTCTTCGCCTATCGCCACTCGGGTTCCTGACCCTGCTGAAGCCGAGCACCCTGTTATCTGCGTGTCGCTTCTGGGAACCGACGGTAAAAGGCGAGTTCTCCTCCTCAGGCGGAAGGGAATTAAAACGGGCGAGGCGAAGCTTCCGCCAGATTTGACCGTGGAGTATTATGATTCGGAGGAGGCGCTTCTCCGCGAGGTTTTCGAGGCGCTTCAGGACTACCCTTTCGCTGTGACCTTTAACGGGGATGATTTTGACTTTCGGTATCTTTGGAAGCGGGCTCAGAATCTGCGTTTCGCTAGGGATCAGATTCCCATCGAGGTCGGCAGGCGGGTTTGCCTTCTGAAAGGCGGAGTTCACATCGACCTCTACAGGCTGTTCTTCAACAGGGCGATTCAGACCTATGCGTTCGGTCAGAAGTACCGCGGCGTAACCTTGGACGAGGTGGGTGAAGCCGTGGTGGGGTTGCCTAAGCTGGAAATTTCCAAGCCAGTTTCTGAGCTGAGCTACACGGAGCTTGCCAAATACTGCGCTCAAGACGCTGAGATAAACCTCAGGCTCATTACGTTTAACGATCACTTGGTGATGAAGCTGATGTTAGCGTTGACTCGGATCAGCCGTATGCCCATGGAGGATGTTACCCGCCAAGGCGTTTCAAGGTGGATCCGCAGTTTTCTGCAGTATGAGCATCGTCGGCGGAACATGCTTATTCCGAACGCTGAGGACATTCTCGCCTTAAAAGGAAAAACCAGCACGACGGCGATTATTAAGGGGAAAAAGTACAAGGGCGGCATCGTGGTTGAGCCTACGCCCGGCGTTCACTTCAACGTGGCGGTCATGGACTTTTCAAGTCTGTATCCCTCTGTGATTAAGGTGCACAACTTGGGTTATCAGACGATCCTGTGCCCCCACAAACAGTGCGAAAGCAACTTGGTTCCGGATACGCCGCATTGGGTGTGCACGAAACATCGGGCGCTTGAAAGTCTCCTCGTTGGCTCCCTCCGAGACCTGCGGGTTAAGTGGTACAAGCCGAAGTCTAAGGACAAGTCGTTGCGGAAAGACGCGCGGAACTGGTACAATATCATACAAAGCGCCCTCAAGGTCATTTTGAACGCCAGCTACGGAGTGTTCGGCGCTGAAACCTTCGCTCTTTACTGTCCTCCAGTTGCTGAAGCTACCGCTGCGCTTGGGAGACACGCTATAACGGAGACGATTAATAAGGCGCAGGAGCTGGGCATCAAAGTGCTATATGGCGATACGGACAGTGTGTTTTTGAGGGCGCCTTCTCCGGATCAGATAGAGACGTTAGCGGAGTGGTCTGAAGAAACTCTTGAAATGGATTTGGACTTGGACAAGTTCTATCGGTATTCAGTTTTCAGCTCCCGGAAAAAGAACTATTTGGGAGTGCTTTCCGACGGAAGCGTGGACATTAAGGGCTTAACCGGCAAGAAGCGGCACATCCCGGTTTTCTTGAAGAAGGCTTTTGGTGAGATGGTTAGGCGGTTGGGTGAGGTGCAGAATCCCGCGGAGTTCGAAGAAGCGAAGAAGGGGATCAGGAAAATCGTGCGAAACAGCTACGTGAAGCTGAAGCACCGCGAGTACCCGCTTGAGGAACTGACCTTCCACGTGGTTCTCGGGAAATCCACTGCGAGCTACACTAAGACTACGCCGCAGCATGTGAAAGCCGCAAACCTCCTTAAAGAGAGAGGCTTGGAGGTTAAAGCCGGAGACCTCATAAGCTTCGTTAAGGTGACGAAGGACCCGCACGTGAAGCCCGTTCAGTTGGCGAGCAAGTCTGAGGTGGACGTGGACAAGTACGTGGGCTATTTGGAGTCAACGTTCGCGCAGGTCCTGGACGCCATAGGCTTAGACTTCGACGACATAATCGGACTAACCAAACTAGAACGCTTCATGTAAGTCGTCTACGCGTGCAAGGTTCCACAATCATCCTCTACGATAACTGGGAAACTGTTTTAGCCCTTAAGTCAGCTCCACATTCCGGGCAGAACTTTGAGCTCACTGGAATGCGAGATTGACATTTAGGACAGATTAGCACAATAGGTCTATGCACTGGTCTGCAAATCGGAACAAAGGCAACAACAATTCCGTAAATCATCTTTGATCTTCAATAGAAACAACCAATGTCTCTGACAAAAAGTTTGCGTCTTTTTATGTTGCGCGCTAATTTCCTTTGGCGTATTTGAAACTCCACTTGTTTAAGGCAGCCTTCAGCTCATCGTGATCTTTTGCGTATTGTTGAACTGGAATACCCTTCATCACAGCGTCGACTGCTTGTCGCATAGCTGTGGCTCCTGCTCTTGTGCCTGATGGGTGCCCGTGGATTCCGCCTCCCGCCTGAATGACGATGTCTCTTCCTAGGGTTTCAATGTTTAGGGGGACGATGCCGGGGTGAATTCCACCTGAAGCAACCGGAAACACCGTTTTCAAACCGTAGAACTCGCCTCGAAGAAAACCATTAATCTCCTTAATCTCTTCTATTTCCTTTTCTTCGCCTCCCATCTTCCCCGCTGCGGTTCCCGTATGCAGCTGATCGCCTCCCGCCAGCCTCACCAACTCGGCGATAACCATCATGGCGACGCCGTGCTTCGGATTCCGCGTCATAGCCGCATGCATACACCTGTGCACGTGAAGAGGCACCTTAACCGACGGGTCCTCCGCTAAGAGGCGAACCGCCGAATAACCCGCTGTGATGACGTCCACCATAAGTGCAGGTGCTCCGTTCTCTATGGCTCTGTCGGCTAATTCTGGAATCCTGTAAGTCTCAGCTGTGATGTCAGGCGCATATAACACGGTTCTGCCCGTTTCTTCCTTAACTCGGTCTAGGGCTTCGGCGACGTTTGCCACGCGGTCCTCAAGTGGACAAAATCTTTGGTTGGTCAACGTCTCGTCGTCCTTTATGAAATCCACGCCTCCAACAGCAGCCTCATAAGTCACGCGGGCGGTCTCCTTCGGGTCTAACCCAACCTTCGGCTTAATTATGGTGCCCACGTGCGGACGCCTAGACTCAGCGGTTCCAACCAGCCGGCGCACGCCCTCTATGCCGAACTTCGGTCCCTTAAACGCTCTCACATACTTTTCTGGAAACCGCAAGTGCAGAAGCCGTATGTTGTTCACAGTTCCTATGCTGAAGAGGTTGCCTGCAACTATGCTCAGAAGATTCGGAATTCCACTGGTTTCATAATCAAACAAATCCAGAGGAAAGGCTATCTTAATCACGCCCGTGTTCCCGTTCTCAGCTACAGCCTCGAAAACCCTCGCCTGAAGCTTCTTCGCGAGAACATGCTTCGCCAACGTCATCTCGGTCCACGTGCCGATGGACTCCTCCGCCGCAATTTCGACGCCAACCGCACGCAAAGAGAGGTCCCTGCTCTCAACATAGTAGGTTGCAACAACATTATCGTCAAAGTCAACCTCCTCAGGGGCGCAGCTGAAAACGTCAACAGACTCATACGAAATCTTCTCCGCAGTCATCTACCTCAACTCCACTACAATAAGCAATTCCTAACCGCTCTGCGTTAATTAAGATTCGGTTTCAGCGGCGACCTTTAATCCACGCGACTTCAGCGCCGCTATGACGCTTGGTCTACTCAACACTGTAAGCAAGCCGTAGCCTATCACCGCCATCGCAATCAAACTGCTTATGGTGATGCTGGCCATCATCGCCGCCCAAGGGGCTAAACTTAATCCGAAGATGCTGGGCGGAGGAAAGAACAGCCACAGGTAGCCGCCTACGATGACGCCGATGGGCAGAGCGCCAACAACGCACGCCAGTAAACGTCGGTTCCTAAGTACGAGGACAAGGCTCGCGGCGACTAGGTTCGCAACTGGACCTAAAACAACATCTAAACTGCCGACCCACCAGTAGGCGTTACCTAAAAAGCAGCCAGCAGTCACGCCGACAACAACAGGCCACCCGAACAGCGCCGCCAAGGGAATCAGGCAATCCGCCAGTCGAAGCTGAACTGGACCGAAGGAAATGGGCGCCAAAACAACGACGAGAACCGCATATAACCCTGCGAAGACCGCCGACAAACTAACGTCTCTAGCATCCAATCTTCTTTTCACCTCCCTAACCCGGGGTTTATGCTTCAGCGGAACGGGTGGGAGGAACCCACTCACCCGCCGGGAGAACACTTCCTTTCCTTTAAGTTAATAAGGCTTTTCTGTTTTTTGGGTTAGAAAGATTTGAATATTAGGAGTTATAACTGTTAGAGCCATTGCGGAGGAAAAACGTTGAGGTTAATACGTAACAGACGCGGAATTTCGAAGCTTTCTCTTACTACGCTTTTAATAGTTGCATGTGTAATCGGCGCATTAATTTCTTACATGTTCGTCATGGGATATTATATGTCCCTAGGTCTCCGCGTTCCTGAAAAAACCTCCATAGACATTGAGCAGGCAAGCTTTTCCCCGCAAAACGCCACAACGTTCAACCTTTCTATTTTGAACCCCTCCTATTCCCCTACGCTCGCAACGGTTAACCAAGTTAAAGTGATAACCGGAGACACGGTTCACAACGCAGAAATTCTTCATCCTTCAGCGCGTGAAATCAAACCGGGAGAGCTTAAGAACTTCACCTGCCAATGGAATTGGAGCAACGAAACAGGCGAAGAAGTGACAATTTTGGCATTTATAGCCGAAAGCCAAAAATCATCAGGCTTTAATGCAACCACTCCTGTCATGGGAATAGCCATCACTGGAACATACTTCAACGCCACAGAAACCACCAACTCCTTCAACGTAACCGTGGAAAACCAACCGACATCCGTAGATTATGTAAACATTTCAAAAATAATCGTCACCGCAGACACCGTGCACGAACTCACTCCGTCTCCGGGGCTTCCATACGCGCTTAATCCCGGCGATTCAGAGACTTTCAAGGTTCCTTGGACTTGGACTTACTACCGAAACCAATCCGTCACCATCACAGTTCAAACCTTGCAGGGCTACATGGCAAGTCACACTCAGCTAACACTTCTCCCAGTAAACCTGGCGATCACTGACGCTGTTTTCAACGAAACCGACACCACCCACTTCAACCTCACCGTGAAAAACTCCGCTTCGTCCCCCGCCTACGCAAACGTAACAAAAATATCTCTAACAACGGAAAACGCCACCAGCCTAGACATAAACGAAACAACACCCTCGTTTCCAAACATAATTCCAATCGGCGCCTCAACCACCTTCACGTGCTCTTGGAACTGGACATACTACCGAGACAAAAACGTGACAATCACCGTGTATCAGCTGGAGGGACTCACGGCAAGCTACAACCAAACCACGCCTCCCCCGGTCTTCCTCACAATCACAAGAGCCGCCTTCAACGCAACCGACACAAGCCAATTCAACGTTACAGTGAAAAACTCCGAGTTCTCCATAGCAAACGTCACCATCACAACGATAGGCGTAACTCCTGAAGGCGCCCAAGAAACCAACGTAACCGACGTAACGCCTACGCTTCCCCGCGTGCTTTCTCCCAACTCGTCCCGCGAGTTCATCTGCTTGTGGAATTGGACTGAATACCAAGGTGTACCTTTAATGATCACCGTGTATGCAGAGGGTTACACAGCGAACCGCACTCTGGTTACGCCCATGAAGGAAGAATCGCTAAACATAACAATGCAACACGTATGGTTTAACGCCAGCAACTCCACCTCGAAAGCAGCGTTTCTCCTAGTTAACACCGGCGAAGCAGACGCCGTCATAGAGAGAATAACCGTTAGAGGTGAAGAGTGTAACTGGTCAAGGGTGTATTGGGAAAGAACGAACGACACCATAACTGCCGATCTACCTTGGATTCCAGGCACGCCGTCTTCAGTCAACCTAAATGGCACCACCTACTTCCTAGCCACCTCAACAGGCAACGCCACACTCTACTCAGGCTACACCATGATAGTCTACATAGTTAACCCCGTCATCCTCTTCGACGACATTGGCAACCTCGTTGAAATCACAATATACACTTCTCGAGCTACATATTCCACGCAAAGCATCGTACAAGCCGTTGCCGGCTAGCAACATCCAGAATCATAATAGTTCAACAAGTTTCCCCTTTTTCTTCTCTAAAGCCTTTTTGTAGACAAGTTGCGCGGTCACAGCATCCTGCACTGCCAGTCCAGTTGAGACAAAGGCAGTTATTTCCCCCGAGGAAGACCGGCCTGACTTCAAGCCAGCAACCACCTCCCCTATCTCCGCCCAAACGTCCTCCTTTGCCAGCATTCCCTTTTTTAAAGGGACATTAATCTCACCGCTATGGGAAGCTTGCTCCCAATCGTCAACAACTATCTTCGCCCGCTCCAAAATCGCTGGATCCAACTCTTCTTTACCCGGAGCGTCCGCGCCGATGCAGTTGAAATGCGTGCCCTGAGATACCCATTCATCTGAAACCAGAGGTTTCCTTGAAGGCGTGGTGGTGACGACGATGTTTGCCCCTTCAACCGCGGTTTTGACATCATCCACAGAAACTATATTGGCCACGTCACCAAACTTTGGTCTCATTTCTGCGACGTATGCCTCTCTGGTTTTCTCGCTTGGGCTCCAAACTCTAGCCTCCTCAAGCTTGCCATATAGAGAAATAAGCGCCATCAACTGGGTTCTAGCCTGAGTTCCTGCCCCCACAAGCCCAACGGCCTTCGATTCTTTCCTAGCGAGGTACTTCGCTGCCACGCCTCCCGCTGCGCCTGTTCTCATGGCAGTTATACGGGTGCCTCCCATTATCGCTAAAGGAGCACCAGTTTTCGGGTCAATTAAGACTATTATTGCCATAACTGTGGGAAGCCCGTGTTTTTTCGGGTTGTCTGGATGAACGTTCACGACCTTCACAGTGGAAACGTCAAGTCCTTCAAGGTAGGAGGGCATGGTCCTCAGATCGCCGTTGTACTTGGCATAGAACAAGTAGGGTTTCGGCGGCATCTGCGCTCGGCCTAAAGCTTTTTCCTTAAAGGCGGTCTCGACGGCTTCCATAACCTCGTCCATGTGCAGAAGGGGAACTACCTCTCTCTCAGTAAGCAATAAGATTTCCATCTAAACCACGCCTGAGTGCTGGTTTATGGATGCGTACATGTTTCCTTTAACTTTTACCCGTAGAACTTGGGGGTTTTAGAAAGCAGTCTCGGCAGCGTCGAGGGTTTGAAGGGTTTGTTCCGAGTTTTCCTTTTTATCTCGTCTACCAACTCGTCCAGTTTCATCTTCCTGAGTTTTCCGGCTTTTCTATCCCTCACCGCAAGCGTTCCAGACGCGATTTCCTTCTCGCCGAAAACCAGCACGTACGGGGTCCATTCGGTTTCCGCCTCTCTGATTTTCTTCTGCACAGTTACGGGTCTGTCGTCCAAATCAACCCTTACCTCGTTTTCATCCAGTTCTTCAGCGAGTTTTTCGGCTTCTTTCAGGAATCTGTCAGCGACAGGAATCACTCGAACTTGGACTGGAGAAAGCCACAGCGGCAGGATTGGAACGCCTCCCTCCTGTTGTTCGCGGTAAGCTTTTTCAAGCATCGCGTAGACATCTCTCTCAATGGCCCCGCTTGGGGAACAGTGCAGAATCAGCGGGTGTTTCTTATCTCCTCTTTCGTCAGTATAGGTTATGCCGTATCGTTCCGCGTTTTCGATGTCGATTTGATCCGTGGAGAGAGCGGAAGCTTTGTTCAGATTGTCCACGAAGTTGAACTCCCACTTCAATATGAAATAGAAGAACCTTTCCTCCCACATCTCAACTAACGCCGGTTTCCCCATCATTTTAACCAACGAAACGATGAAATCCCTGTTTTCCTCGTAGAAACCGCGAGTGAACCGTACAGCCAACTCGTAATCGTCCTCGTCAAGCTCCAGCCCGTCATCTAAAATTTCCTTAGAAAGCTTAAACCGTTTAACAAACTCCTCTTTGGCCTGATCCAAGTCTGCGCACATGGCGTGACAATCTGGCATTGTAAAGGCCCTTAGCCTCCGTATCCCCGACAGTTCGCCACTTAACTCCCTTCTGAAGGCGTATTTGGCCAACTCGTAAATCTTTAGAGGGAGGTTCCGATAGGAAATCTGAGCGTCATGAGCCATGAGGAACTGACCGAAGCAAGCGCTGAACCTCAAGAAAAGCTCTTTTTCTCCTGATTCTAGGGTGTACTGCCTTGCGGGAAAGCGGTTAAGGTAATTGGCCAAGCTGGGGTGTTGAAAGTCGTACATAATGGGGGTCTCAACCTCCATAGCACCATAATCGACGGTCTTCTGCGTCACGTACTGCTCCAGCAACGACTTAACTAGTCTTCCCTTTGGGTACCACCTGAAGTTCCCTAGGTCGCTTCCAGGCTCGTAATCCAAGAGCTCCAGTCGCCTCATCAAATTCACGTGGGGGGGAGTCTGCTTTGTCGCTCTAGCCTTCGAAATCTCGTACTTAGCAAATTTTTCCAGCGTCTCATGCCCAGCGAAGTCGTAATCGTCAACGGGAACCAGTTTTCCATCCAGTTGCAGAACGTACCAGAAGGACTTCAGTTTCTCTTCAGCCTTAAGAGCTGCTGAAACCTCCTCCTTCTCGGCTTCTTTGGCTTCGCCAGGCACAATTATCCTAAGTTGCTCAGCTAGGGGGTGTCCCTTAATTGAAATGGTGAACCGTTTGTTCCATCCGAAGGGGCTTCGATGGGCTTCGATGCCAAGTTGCTTTGCGTAGCGTTCCATTTCTTTGAGGATTTTCAGGGCGTCGCGGGGCGATGCTAAGTTGCTGCTCAGGTGAGCGTAGGGATAGATCAGGATTCGGTTTACCTTCACTTTCTCTAAGAATTCCTTAACTTCGTTTATTGCTTCTCTTGCAACCGATTCGTTGTCTCCTTTCTCGGCGCAGGTGAACAAAACAACTAGTTCTTCGAGTCTATGCGGTTTTTTCTCGGTTTCTTCGGCTGTTTTGATTTCCTTTTTTATCGGCTCGTATTCTATGAAGTTGGAGTGGAGTTGTAGGATTCTCAGTTTGTGTCCCTTCTCTCTTTATTGCGCGCGAATAATCACATAATAAAGGGAAACTGTAAATTAGCCTTTTGCGTAAAATCTAGGGTCGGTACCTCCACCTCTCCAGCATCCGATCCTTCTTACTTCCCTTCTTAAACTGTTTATAATGCTCCTTGCAGAGGTAAGCCCGCTTCGCCTGTCCGACGTTTAATCCTGCGGAACTTGCTTTCTCGGCTGAAAGAGAACGAATGGCGTCTTTGTCGCATCCTGTAACGGTGCATTTTACGCCTTTAGAGACTCGTCCCATCGGAGACACCTGGTTTTCGGTTGACCTTAACGGGATATGTCGCTGTTGCTCGCCATAGATAAATCTTTGTTTCCGCCTTTTAGGCGTTGAAGATTTTTTCGGCCCGCGTGTAAACCTGTTTCTTCTCACCGAAAACTGCGGGTCCTATGCCTTCCATGACGAAGGAGGCTGCGGCGGAGCCTACGCACGCGCACCAGTAGGGCTCTCTGCCTCTGACGTACTCGGCTAAGAAGGCTCCGATGTAAGCGTCTCCTGCTCCTGTTGGGTCCATCATAGTTCGTGGTTTGCACGCTGGGATTTCATAGAATTTTCCTTCTGAGAGCAGCGTGGAGCCTTTTGTGCCTTTTGTTGTTATGACTATTTTGGGTCCGTGGGTTTGGATTTTTTTAATTGCGGCTTGGAGGTCCGCTAGTGTTGTTGCGGCTTCTAGTTCCTCTTGGGACGATTTGTAGACATCGATTTGTTTTAGGATTTCGGTGTTTGTCCATTTTTTCAGGTTTACGTTTCCGTTTTTGTCGAAGTGCCTCACGAGTCCCTGGGGGTCCAGTGATAGAATGCCTGTTAGTTTTCTCGCCGCTTGAATCGTTTCTGTTTGTATTTCGTTTGCGATGGGGGCGATGTGGATGGCCTTTGCTTTTAGGTTGGCGGGTATGTCTCTGGGCGTTATTGGTGGGGCTCGGCTTTTCAGTTGCAGTCGGCGTTTTTCGTTTTGGTACTTCAGGGTGAAGCTTGTGGTTTTGGCGCCTTTGATGCGTTTCAGTCCTGATAGGTTTATGCTTTGGTTGCGTAGCCACTGGATGTAAGCCTCAGGGAAGTCTTGTCCGACTTTGGAGATTATGCCCGTCTTTGAGTCTAGTTTTCTTGCTGCTAGGGACACGTAGACTGGGGATCCGCCTAAGGTTGGTTTCAACTCGGGTTTTCTCGGAGAGATTATGTAGTCGATCGCGATGTGCCCGATGGTGATTACGTCGTGCATAATCTGTTTTTCCTGTTGTTTTTTTGAGCGTAAGGTTAATTTACTTAGGCGTTATAAGCGTGTTTGCGCATGAATTAACATAGGAACGTGGGTTTGTTTGCCTGTTAAGCGGAAGTCTCGGGGTCGTTCGAAGGGCAGTAAAGGCAAGGGTGCTTTGGTTCAGTGCAGCGGCTGCGGTCAGCAGGTGCCTCGGGACAAGGCTAAGCGGGTTTTTAAGCGGGTTTCTCTTTTGGATCGGCAGTTAGCTAAGGAGTTGCATGATCGCGGGGCTTACGTGAGCAGCAGTTCGCAGGTGGTTTACTACTGCGTTTCTTGTGCTGTGCATCGCGGCGTGGTTAAGGTTCGGTCTAAAAGTGAGCGTAGGACTCCTTATAGGCGGCGTAGGCATTAAGCTTCTCCTTTGCTCTGTTTTGCGAAGTGGACTACGCGTTGGAGCACGGTTATGTTTGTGAGAATGGCTAAAAGGATTACGGCGTAGTTTAGGGTTTGCTGCCAAGCTAGCGTGAGGAAGCTTGCTAGGATGATTATGAGGAGGCGTTCTGCGCGTTCTGCTATGCCTATGGTTTCCATTTTTAGTCCTGCGGCTTCTGCTCTCGCCCGCACGTAGCTGACTAGCAACGAGCCTGCTATGGTGATGAGTCCCCAGAAGGTGTTGCATAGGCCGCCTAGGATGATGCCTGCTAGAACGGCGAAGTCTGCGTATCGGTCTAGTAGGCTGTCTAGGAGTCCGCCGAAGGGCGTGGTTTGGTGGTGGGTTCTTGCGAGGACTCCGTCTAATGCGTCGCAGTATCCTGAGGCGAGGAGGAGGATGGGCGCAACTATGAGCAAGATAGAATTGGCTTTAGCCTGCGTGTAGGTGATTCCCGCTAGGATGGCGAGGGCGATGCCTAGGGCGCTGATTTGGTTCGGGGTTAAGCCTAGGCGGTGGGCTGCGGTTGCTTGACTCGTCATTGCCTGTTGGACTTGTTTTTTGAGTTTAGTCAGCATTGTCGTTTTCTTCTTTGCCTGTTAGGGCTTTTAAGGTTGTTTCGTGTATAGCTGTCTATTTGAGAGTGGTTTTGTTGTTCACTGTGGCACCAGTTAAAATTGGAGAACGGTCAGCTACGGGCTTACGTGTAGAATTGCCTGAGGGTCCGCCTCTGCTTTTAATCGTCGCCGAGAAGGGTTTCGTTATGTGTGGTTATCTCAGCTTGGAGGCGGCTGAGCGTCTTGGGGTTTGTGCGGCTACTGTCAGCGGGGTGAACAGCTTTGAGGACGTTTTGGGGGCGGAGGTTAAGGCAGCTACAACTAAGGCTCAGAGACTAGGCGTGAAAACGGGCATGCGGGGAGAACAGGCTCTTAGGCTGATGCTCTAACTGGTGACGAGAAAGACCCCTACTAGTTTTATTTGCATTCAAACATGCTTCAAATATGCTGTTTTTGCTTCATTTACTAGGGGCGGTAAAATATGAAAGAGAAATAAAAGGGAAGAGAAAAAGTGAAATAAGCGCTTTTATGGCGTTAAATGAGTTTACCATTCTTCCTCTTCTTCTTCCTCCTCTTCCTCTTCTTTCTTCTTTGCTGGTTTCTGTGGCATGCGTGTTCACCTCCTTCTCTAGTTTTTTAATTTAGGCTGTTCTACAAGTAGTAGCCGTGAGAGTAGTGAGGGTTGGCGGTATCCAGATAAAGCTTTGTACCGCGGAGAAAGTCTGAGAATTGTGTCTGCCGGCGTGATTCTGGTTGTAAACAGATGTGGATGAATGAAGTGAACAAAATTTAATGCCTTTAACCATCGGCGGCTGCGTTTCTTCTCTCGAAGGCTAAAAAGAGCAGAAAAATGGGCGATGAAAAGATTTACTTATGAAATATATAAAGGGAGACTTGCTTCAAACAGTTCAAGCTTTTATTTGCTAATAATTATAAACAAATCGTTTAATATGAGTGGAATTACCTCGGTTTATGGAAATAGGGTTGGTGGATTTGGGATGGATGTCATTTGTGTGGAGAATTTGACTAAGAAGTATGGGGGCAACGAGGTCCTTAAAGGGGTGAGTTTGAGGATTACGGAGGGGGAGTTTTACGCCCTCATGGGTCCTAACGGCTCTGGGAAGACGACGCTTGCTTCTATTTTGGCTTCGGTTAGGTCGTCCACCAGCGGGAAAGTTGAGGTTTTTGGGAAAAAACCTGATGAGGCGAAGGGGTTCATAGGCTATCTTCCTCAGGAGAATTTTTCGTCTCCGATGCTTAGCGGTAGAGAGAATTTGATGTATTTTGCTGGGCTTTTGGGGCATTCAAAGAGTGAGGCTGGGCGGATGGTTGGTGATTTGTTGGCTAAGATTGGGTTGTCTGCGGACGCTGATAAGCGGGTTTCTAAGTATTCGGGTGGTATGCGTAAGCGGTTGGAGGTTGCGACTGTGCTTTTTCCCGGTGTGAAGATTCTGATTTTGGATGAGCCTACTACGGGTTTGGATCCGTCGGCTAGGAGGAAGTTTTTTGGTTTGATTAATGACGTGAAGGGAGAGAAGACGACCATTCTGTTGATTACTCATATTGGTGCGGATGCTGAGTTGGCTTCGAGGGTCGGCTTAATCGACGAAGGGGAGATCATCGCGGAGGGTGAGCCGGAGAAGTTGAAGAAGGCGAGTGGGCTTAAGAACGTGATTAACATTGAGGCTTCGATTAAGAGTGGGAGGGTTGCGGAGGTGCTGAGTGGTTTTAGTGGAGAGGGGAAGGTTTTGGAGACCGATTTAGGGTACCGGGTTTATAGTAAGGATGTTGAGGAGGCGACGCCTAAGATTGTGAGGTCGCTTGATGCGGTTGGGTGCAAGGTGTTGAAGATTGAGGCTGTGAGGCCTTCGCTGGAGGACGTGTTTTTTAAGCTGACGGAGAGAACCGTGGGGGAGGCGGGTTAGGGTTGGGTCAGGTAACTGCTGCTTTGGTTAAGACTGTTAAGGAGCTTGTTAGGGAGAAGACGGTGCTTTTTTGGACTGTTGCTTGGCCTATCCTTTGGGTTCTCATTGGGAGTTTCTCTTTCACGGGGGATGCTCCGGCTGAGGTGCTGCCGGCTGTTCGGGGTTCTGTTACTGTTCCTATGATGGTTTTCGCTTTGATGATGGCCGGAATGGCTAATCTTCCTGGGAACATAGCTCAGGATAGGGAGCGGGGTTTGCTTTCGAAGTTGATGTCGATGCCTATAAGCCCGTGGAGGGACCTGGTTGGCGGGTTCCTCGGGTTGCTGGTTTTTTCTTGTTTGGCTTTGGTTTCGGTGGCGTTGGTCGGCTACGGTGTTGGAGCGAGGTTTTCCTTCACGGCGACGGGGGCTCTGCAAGCCGTCGGTTTTCTCCTTTTAATCATCGCCTCAGCTGGGATAGGGATGCTCATAGGCACCTTCATCAAGAACGTGCATGGCGCCATCATGACGGGCGTTGGGGCTTCTGTGATAACGTCTGCCATTTCAGGGGTGATGGTGCCCTACTATGCTCTGCCAGATCTGCTTCAAAAGTTTTCTAGGGTTTACCCGGTTTCTTCAGCTAATTCTTCGATCATTTACCTCTTGGTGGGAGCAGATTATGCTGGATATACTCCGTTGACTACAAGTCAAACAGCCCTCACGGTAATAATATCGCTTTTGCTTTTCGTTGCAGGCTTAATCGCCTATTCAAGATTCTGCTGGAGAAAAGAATGAACGGCTTCGAAAGGATGCTTTAACTGATAGCGACTAGACCCCCTATAGATTTAATTGAAGCCTACACAAACCACAAATATACCCTAGAAGGAAGGGGCTAGAATATAGAAACACTTACCAAAAGTCTGAAAGAAGTTAACCAATTCTTGAGGCAAACAATTTTGAAAAGCTTCTACCGTCGAAATCCCTTGAGACTTAAATACGGGTTTATTTATAAGTAAATATTATGCCACAGGACCAGAGATGGGTGCACCATGAGAATTACGTACTCGAGGATGCTCTAAGTCTGGTAAAGTGCTTTATTTCTGAGGACGGTAGTTGGAGCAACGACCTGTATCTAACGTCGCTTTGTGCACTGGCCTTACTTCATGTTGAGAATAAGATTCGTTCTCAGACACGTAAATGGATTAGAAATGATCTGCTTTCTCTCAAAGAAATGAATATGCGGGAACTATTGAAGGATAAACATCTGATTCTAGGCGCTTTTCTTGGAACAAAGATTGTATTGAAAGAAGTACCGGAATTTCATAGGCAAATATTGCCCCTTCTAGAAGATTTGATTGATCAGCTTAATAGAATGGACTGGAATAACGATTCTGAGTACCCCTCAATAATTCTGTTCTCTTTATCTGATATAATGTCAGCCAAACTTGAGACAGCTAGAAAATACCTCTTGAATAATATCTATGTATTAATGAGACAGGGAAGAAGACGTTCAGCCATCTTCAGTCTTCTTGGACTGCTTCAATTTGAGGAAGGTAGAAAACGTATTGCGGAACTGCTTAAGACACTGATCGGCTCGGAAGAAAGTGGTCTCGTTCGACTAGACATAAGGTCAAATGCCATTCTGCTGTTTGTGGTAGCAGAAATGGACGAAAAATATAGGTATCTTCTATATGATCGGCTCGAAAAAGACCTCAGAAAGAAATTTCTTGAAATTAGAAACGGTCTCTTAATGCATCTTTACAGTCAATTGCAAAAGGCTGTAATAAAGGAAAAATCAGTTTTATCTGGTAAAGAAAGAGTTGTCGGTTCGCTGGAAAAATACAGCCAACTTACTGATCCAGTGTCTATTAAAATCCCGTACAAAGTTGTCAAAGCGTTATTCGAAAAACCACATATGTCTGATCTCGCTTTTTCAATCATAGCAATAAAGAAAAGCCTTTTTGATGACCTTTATAGTTTTGACAAACAAACCTTCACTTGGAAATGTAAACCCGCCCTTGAACCATCGAAGTATATTCCGGTGGAGAAGAAGGATCTAGTTTTCTTTATTTCTTTTGTGGTTATCGCCATCTCTTCGTTAACAGTCCTTTCTTATCTCTTGTCCAATCCCGCGATAATCTTTGTCGCTATTGCTTTGAGTGTATTGTCAATCGGCTTTGCCAGAAAATATTTCTCTCAACTAATCTCGGAACTATTTAAAAAAGGAAAAGATGAATCTTCATGAGCTCGTTGGAAAATGGCTGCGTAAATCTATTTCCTAGTGATCTACAGATTGAAAAAGATCTCACAGAACAAGAGAAGAACACGTTACTCTGGTCAATCTATTCGGCTCTCAGAAAGCTTTCAAAAGAAAAAGGTTTCGCTATTTTGCCACGTCGGTTAGGAGTACGCTGTTTTGTAGATCACGAGGAAGAAATCCGAATATCCAATCCTATAAAACGTATACAGGAAAATCACGAGTTAGTATCAGTGCAACAATGGACAGGAAAAATGAATGAAATCAGATTTCATGATGGCTTTGTGGCGCAAGTTGAAATAATCGATGACCAAATATGGCTGAAGATTGATCCGAGACAAACCGTCTTAATTAAAGGAAACGAGCGAGAAGATTCAGATTTCGATCGGCCTTATTATTTTTCTTACTGTCCAAAGATGGACTGTGAAATTCACTCATACTGTAACAATGCTCAAATAAGAGGAACACGTTACGTCAATTTCCTAATAACTGACGATGAATTACTCTTTTTAAAAGAGATGATGGGAACAAATTGCCCATTCTATAAGGAACTTAGGAAAACGGACAATGCTGTCAAAATCAAATTTAGAGGGAAAGATTTCTTCTTGCCTTGGCGATTCATATACTACCCTGGAACAATACAAGATATGCCTTCTCGGGATTTAACTGTATTCTATCGCAAAAGATGTTTATTAAGATCTTACGAGAGACTCCAGCTAACAGATCATGTCTTTTCAACTTTGGCGGGGGATAATGATTACTTCATTCTTCCACTTGAAGAAAGACAAGTTTCCTTTGGAAGGAGATTTGAAGGAGAAATTGAACTTTGAGAATTAAGAGACTTCGGGATATTAAATTGATCTTCACCGATGAAGGACATACGAATGAGGATCCTATAAGTGGGATAATTAGTCACGGGGTCTACAAAGATGAACGAGATGTAAAACCGTGTGTTCTGCTTCCGAATGCAAGGGAGATACAACGCGATTTCTATAGTTTCTGGGGTAAATTTTGTGAAGGTAAAGCAACAGCTAGTAATCAGCCTTCGTTTGAAGGATATAATCTCAAAGATTATGGATTTGGCATGGCTGATTTGGAACCGCCAATAGTAACTCCTACTCACGAAAATATACAAGGATACATGCTTGCGTTAAGAAGAGCGATTCAAAAGATACAGAGTGAAAATTTCAATATGTTATTAGTGGCTCTGCCAAATCACTTTCAAGATGAAGATTATTATCGATTGAAAAGTATATGTTTCAACGAAAAGCAAGTTAGTCAATTTTTCAGGCTCGGAACCTTTAGGTTACAGTTTCCTCTGGTATATTGGAATCTTTCTGTCAGTCTTTACGCTAAAATGGGAGGTATTCCTTGGACATTGGCGCTTAGCCCACCTGTTGAGAAGGAAAACATAGATGTGGACTTGTTTATCGGAATATGTTTCGTGCAACGGGATGCAAAATCATTTGTGGGCGTGGCAACCGTACTTACTGCTCTCAGTGAACATATAATTACGGTTAGTTCAAAACCAGTCCAATACGTTGGAAAACAGCTTCATATGAAGAAAGAAGATATAAAGCAACTCGTTCAAGAATGTCTAAAAGCTGTCAATTTTCCAGTGGAAAGTGTGGTTATCCATTATGCGACTCCATTTAATCAAGATGAGATCGATGGTGTGAGAGAGGCTCTCGTTGGAATTCCTGAAAAGACATTGGTCCACTTAGAAACCGAGAGTCTTACAAGAATCTATTCTCTCGATGCCCCTAGTAGAAACGTCTGTAGAGGAACAATTTTGGAGTTGTCAGACAAAAGAGCTATTCTATGTACAACAGGAAGATGTAGAATTCTTGGTACCTCGCCTGAAATTGAAGATGAGCTTGAAGTATTGGAAAATGGTTTAGAAACTTCGTTCAGATATCGTGGAATCGGAACCCCCAAACCCATCGGGGTCAATGAGATTGGTGATCTACCGATTGAGAAAGTTTGTAGGCAGATTTTGGCGCTCACCAAACTTCGTTGGAACACAGCCGAAGTCAACATACGAATACCCGCCACTATCGAATTCTCAAGGAAAGTAGGCTATCTATCCAAATATGGTATTCCCCACACGATCAGAGGTATTGAATATATCCTGTAAAAAGCATGCGCATTAATTGTTTTTAGTATGCTCTTGCTGTGTAGACTGTTTGGGTTGCGGGTTTTTGGCATATTAGGCATGGTTTAGTGGGCTTCTCTTCCAAGTCGTAGCGGTGTCCCCGCACCTCTCCTCCACCCGCCTCCTCCTTAAGCTTCTCAGCGCATTCTTCGCTTCCGCACCAGCACACCCTAGCGATTTTCTTGCCCTTAATCGCCTTTCTTAATGCTTTGACATCATCAACATCCACGATGTTTTTCTCTAAGACTTCGTGGCTCCTATCCAGCAGGTTCCCCATAATATCCTCGAATAGGCTGAGAACAGAGGGCACCAAATCCTCAAAGCTCGCAGTGGAGCGCTTAAGCGTATCCCGCCTACACAAAGTCACGCAGTTAGCATCCAACTCCTTAGGTCCAACCTCCACGCGGACAGGAACCCCGAACATTTCCCAGTGATAGAACTTCTCGCCGGGCTGCTTGTCGCCGTCGTCTAAAACCACGCGGATAACCGCCTCCTTCAACCGCTTAAACGCCTTCTCGCAGTACGCCTTAACCTTCTCTTCATAGCCCTTGTACGGAATCGGCACGATAACCACTTGGCAAGGCGCAATTTCAGGGGGCAGAACTAAGCCGTGGTCGTCACCGTGCTGAGCGACAACAGCAGCCAAAACACGGCTCACGCCGAAACCGTAACAAGTCTGCGAAACCAGCTGCTGCTCGCCACCCAAATCCTCATACGTAATCCCGAAAACCTTAGCGAAGTTCTCCCCCAAATTATGCACTGTACCGATCTGATTCACCCTACCGTCAGGATTCCAAGCGTCAAACGCTAACGAATAGACCGCCCCAGGAAACTTATCAAAATCAGGACGCTGCAAAAGCAAATAGCTCAACCCTAACCGCCTGAAAACCTCCACATAAATCTTCACCGCCTCCTTAACCTGACGCTCCGCATCCTCCCAATCCACATGCGCAGTATGTGCTTCGTTCCACAAAAACTCCCGCATCCTCAACAAAGGACGAGTAGCCTTCGTCTCATAACGATAAATAGTAACGCTCTGATGAACCCGAAGAGGCAAATCAGCATGTGATCGAACCCACTGCTTAAACAAAGGATAAATCGCCGTCTCCGAAGTAGGACGCAGCAGCAACCGCCTGTTCAACTCCGTCTCGCCGGCGTGGGTAATCCAAAAAACCTCCGCTGAAAAACCCGCAATGTGCTCTGCTTCCTTAGCGAAGGCATCCTCAGGAATAACCACAGGAAACAAGCAGGGCTCATGACCCGCCTCTTCCAACCGCTCCTCCAAAAACTCCTCAATACATCTCACAACGCGGTAACCCCAACCGCGATAAACACCGAAACCCTTAACCGGATAACGATCATCCAAAACATCAGCATTAAACAACACCTCATCAAACCACTCGCTGAAGTTCTCATCCTTTCTCACTGCAAATCCTCCCGTGCTAACAGCTATTGAACATCGCTAAATACAAAAACCTACCTAATATGCTTCACGCCGAACCGCTCTTAGAAGAAGAATAGGAAGTCTTAAACTAGAAAAGAAAACAATTCACCGAGTAAAAGAACGGATCAACTTGTCAACCCTAAACGAATGGCTCCAAAACCTCGCAATCCAACTGGGATACCCAGGCGTCTTCCTAGTCAGCCTCATCGGCGCCATGAGCATCGTCTACCCCATCCCCTACGCCCTAGTCATCGTCTGGATGGGAGCAAACCCCCTCTTCAACCCCTTTTTCGTCGCCGTCGCAGCGGGACTAGGCTCAGCCATAGGCGAACTCTTCGGCTACACGCTGGGATACTACGGACGCGCCGCAATAAGCCAAGAACGCCAAAGAAAAATGGACTACATGCTCAAAGTGTTCAGCCGCTACGGACCCCTAGCCATCTTCATCTTCGCCTTAACGCCACTGCCCGACGACCTCCTGCTCATACCCCTAGGAATACTCAGATACAAAATCGTCAAAGTCTTCATCCCCTGCCTACTAGGCAAACTATCCATGAGCTTCATACTAGCCTACGGCGGACAACTCTTCTCAAACATCCTCGGAACCCTCTTCGGCGGAAGCGGCTGGCTCACCACCATCGTCACAAGCGTGCTATTAATCCTAATCATGGTCGCCATGCTCAAAATCGACTGGGAAAAATCTTCGAAAAACACGTAGCGAAAGAAGAAGAAACAAACAAAAAATGAGGGTCACAACGCGCTTAATGCTCATAAGAATTTGACACACATAGACATAAAGTTATCAATCTGTTCTGGACCTATCTCAATCTAGAATAACCAATTTAATATTCCTTTCACCCAGAACTAAACTGCGTACACGTCACGGAACTTTACATGCTGAAAGGAGCTGAACCGTTGTGAACAGCGACAAAGTAGGTTTGGGGATTCTAAGCATAGGCTTAGTGTTATTGATAGTGTCGTTCAGTACAGCCTTCCTGTACTTTATAGGCAAACTCCCCATAATGACGCATCCAGGTCTCGTTGAGACTTTAGGCGAAACTCTGGGACCAATTGTGGAAGTCGCCATGCGAATAACGGTTTTAGTCGTGATGGTTTGGATAGGCTCCTCACTAACCCAGCGGGGAATACAGCTGATTCTGGCGAAGAAAGAACAATCACCTTTCCAATAAAAACCAGCGCACACATTTTACTATTAACTAAACCCTTTTTTAGGGCGCCCAAGGAACTTGAAACTATTAAGAGGAAAGAATCGGCGGGCAAGCAATGAACAAAATACCTGACGGCGGCCACTCTCTAACGCTAGCCTTTAACCCTCTCTGGAAAGCCATCGCGCGTTATTTGACAAGGAAATGCGAAATGTGCGGGCAAGAACGTTTGCTCTCAGTCTTCGACGATCACTCGGCAAGTCAACGCTCTATCTGTGGAAGCTGCTTACTGACATCAAAAGCTCTGACGCCCTTGATTCGCCTGCTGTTCTTCAGCCTCGGAGTTGACGACGACGCAACAAAGAAGCTGCTGAAGGACCCGCTTCTCCGTAGATGCATGCTCAGCGTAGTGAAGGGAATCGCCCATTTCGGAATAAAGTATCCTCAGCCCGCCGGCGCTCCCGTAACCATTGTCTGGAACTTCACCAACAGATGCAACCTCAACTGCCTCCACTGCCACCAAAACTCCTCACCCACATCTTCCTCTTCGGAGCTCACGACTTCTCAAGTCTTCAAAGTCATAGACAACATGAGCGACGCAGGAGTAGCCGTGTTGACCTTCTCAGGAGGCGAACCGCTGCTCCGCAAGGACCTCTACGACGCCATTAAACGAGCCGATGACAGCGGCATGCTATGCACAATCGCATCCAACGGAACCCTCATAACCCCACGGATGGCGAAGAAACTCGCTGAGGCGGGCATCAAACGGGTAGAAATAGGCTTAGACGGCGCAAGAGCTGAAACCCACGATTTCCTAAGGAACAAGCGTGGAAGTTTTAGAGCGACTGTTGAGGGAATAAGGAATTGTGCTGATTTGGGCTTTGACGAGTTGGCTACCACCATGACCCTGCATTTGAAGAACGTTAATGAACTAGAGGAAACCATGGAGTTAGCTGAAAAGCTTGGAGCCACTAGGTTCTACCTGAACCGGCTTATACCTGCTGGCCGTGGATTAGAAGCGGACTACCTCGACGTGACGTCTAAAGAGAAAATTGAGGCCCTAGAAACGCTGTACAACAAGTTCCACAAGAGCGTAACCGCTGGGTTCGGCATGCAATGCTACGCCCGAGGAATGACCTACTACGCGCGTCTCGGCTACGAACGTTCAAACGGCAGAGTCTTCACAGTAAGCGAAGCCCTGTCAGGGTACGAAAACATGTTTCAAGAGAAATTTGGACTCGAAGTTTCCAAGATCGTGAGAACGCTTGCAACAGGGTTCAGCGGGTGCTCGGTTGGCTTAACCTACGCTGGGCTCACGGCTTCTGGAGACCTGCTTCCGTGCGTTCCAGCGCCGATAAAACTGGGCAACCTTCTCGAACAGAGCCTAGAGGAAATTTGGGTTCACAATAAACTGTTGAATTACGTCAGAAACCGAAAAGCGCTGAAAGGCTCTTGCAAAATATGCGCCTACAGCGACCTATGCGGCGGATGCAGATACACAGCGTACATCGCCCATGGAGACTGGCTAGGACCTGACACTTCCTGTCCCTTCGGCCCTCAGAAAATATTTTGAAAAGGTCTTTAAGCCTTATAATTCCGTTGCAACACACAAGTTACTGAAATCAGGCTCTGGAGAGGACGAAATTAACGGAATATGGCGCTCAGCAGGTGAGGTTCGAAAGGGACCCAGAGAAGCAGTTGGTTTTCGCCGATCTCCACATCCACAGCCGATACAGCCGCGCCACAAGCGAAAAAATGAACATAAAAGAAATCACCCGCTTCGCTAAGGTAAAGGGCTTAAACCTCGTGGGAACAGGCGACTTCACCCACCCCCAGTGGCTCCAAGAACTAAGAAACAACCTGACTGAAATCCAAGACGCAAGCCTCTACAGACCAGCCGAAGCCTCCGGTTCTACTGTGCAGTTCATGATAACAGGCGAAGTCTGCACCATATTCACCTTCGAGGAAGAAGCAAAAAAGATTCACCACGTCATCTTAACGCCGAATTTCGAAACCGCCATCCAAATCAACGAAAGACTGACGAAACACGGAGACCTCGCCGCCGACGGGAGACCAATTTTAGATATGACGGCGCCGCAACTCGTAGAAGAGGTCATGGAGGTTTCCCGCGAAAACGTGGTTATTCCCGCTCACGCTTGGACTCCGTGGTTCAGTCTGTTCGGCGCCTTCAGCGGCTTCAACCGCATAGAAGACTGCTATCAGGACACGACGCGCCATATTCCAGCTTTAGAAACCGGGCTCTCCTCGGACCCGCCTATGAACTGGCGGCTGAGCGCCCTAGACAAATACGCCCTAGTTTCAAACAGCGACTGCCACTCAGCTTGGCCTTGGCGCATCGGGCGAGAAGCCAACGTTTTCGAGCTTAAACGGCTGAGCTACCGCGAGGTGGTTGACGCCATCCGCGAGCGCGACCCAAAGCGTTTCCGCTTCACAGTTGAAACTAACCCCGCTTACGGCAAATACCACTGGACAGGTCACCGAAACTGCAAGGTCTCCCTACCGCCGCAGGAGGCTATAAAACTCGGGAACCGCTGTCCAGTGTGCCGCAGGATGCTCACGAGGGGCGTGGAACAGCGGGTTGAGGAACTCGCCGACCGTCCCATGGGCTTCAAACCCGAAGGCGCCACAGGGTACATGCGTCTCCTTCCGCTTTCAGAAATCATCTCTTCTGTCACAGGCATGACGTATCCGGGTGTGCAGAAGGTCTGGAACATATACAACGCCTTAATTGCACGATTCGGCGACGAATACAGCGTGCTGATAGAAGCGCCTAAAGAAGCGATGGCTGAAGTTGTTGACCGAGAGGTCGCTGAAGCTGTTGTCCGAGTTAGAGAAGGCAGAGTGAAGGTCGTGCCTGGCTACGACGGCGTATATGGGCAACTCAAAACCTTCGAAGAACAGAACACAGAGGAAGAGGTCTTTAGTGCGAAAATTAAGCAGCGAAGCCTAACGGATTTTGTCTAAGTTTCGCCACTCTTTTTCGGTTTTTCCATCAACGCTCTTTTTTCACCTAAAGAGCCGTCTTTGGAATGCGGTTTTCGCAGAACGGCATCCCCTGATTTTTCGAGTTCTCTAGCTTCGTCAGCCAATTTAGCGGCTGTTCTCATCATTTCGTGTCCTGCCGCGGTTAAAGGCACATATTCCGTCCATTCTTCGGTTTTGAAGCAGGCTTTCGTATTTAGGGCGGCAACATGGCTCGCTATTTCGTAAGCTGCCACTGCTTTAGCCCGCGCGTAAGGGTTCTTGAATCCAGCGGCCTCCACCGCTTTTTCTTCGTCAACAATTACGTGCGGTAAACTCGGTTTTTTTCCGTTTTTTAAGGCTTGGATGACCGTCTCAAGTTCGTTTATTAGGAGGTTGAACACGCCTGTGGCGGCTAAAACTAGAATGACGTCTGAGTTGTAAAGCGCCATCTCGGTGGGGTCTAGGAATTCTCTTCGGGCGCCGATCATGGAATCCGCGGTGATTATGGCGTAACCGAAACCGGCAGCTTCAAGTTCCTTCGCGATTTTTTTGGTTGGGCTGTCGGAAATGACGATGGTGGGTACGTGGGCTTCAGTCAGCAGCCTCCTAGCCTCCGCGGGACCGGGTGCTTGCTGGGCTGGTCCGATTAGGAGCGCTAGGTCTGGTTCTTGCTTGATTATCGAATTCGCTGCTTCTCGGCATTGTTTGGGTCCGAGTTTGGCGCCTGACCCTGCGACTTTTACGTCTATGTCTGTTCTTTCGGCGCGTTCGTCTAGCAGGAACTCCATGAGGGGCAGGGTTCCGATGCAACCAGCCTTTACTACACCGATTTTTACAACTTTATACACCGTAACGCGTCTCCCTTTCTGAGCAAAGAGAATATTCCTAATAAGAAATATAAAAAACGTTACCACTGAGAGACGTTGAGCAAGTTTGTCGCCGATGAACTAGCATTGAGTTATCATCGTTTACTACCTTTTCATCTAAGCAAAAAGGTTTAAAGTAGAAACGCTAATGAATCGGTTACCAAAGTTACTATGTTAGCGGTTTGAAGCGGTGAAAGAAAAATGTCAAAAAAGAAGCTTGGAGTGGCTGTTGCTGGCCTTGGTTTCGTCGGAGGTCAGGCTCATGTACCTGCGTTTAGAAAAATTCCGGGCGCCGAACTGGTTGCCTTGATTGATGTAATAGAAGAAAAAGTGAAGAAAGTAGCAGCGAAGTATAATGTCAAATATTATCTCGATTACGAAAAAGCGTTAAAGAACGCTGATATCGACGCCGTTGTTGTGGCTGTGCCAACGCCTTTTCACTATAAAATGGTTTCAGAGGCTATAGCCAGCGGCAAACATGTGCTTTGTGAAATGCCTTTAACACCTACAATCGCAGAGGCAGAAAAGTTAGGCGAAGAGGCTGAGAAGTCGGGTGTCATACTAATGCCTGATCTTAACTTCCGCTTCACTCCCAACTATGTTAAGGCCAAAGAGTTAGTAGAAAAAGGCGCCATAGGAAAGCCTATCGCTGTCACTTTTAGCGAGTTTATCCCAGCTAAAGATTTGGCTGTTCAATGGCCGTCTAACTCATGGGCTTGGAACATCAAAAAGAGCGGCGGATATCCTGATTTCACTCTATCAGTCTGGTCCATAGACCTTGTTAGATGGCTGCTCAACTCGGAAATAGATGATGCACACTGGGTATCGAATTATGCTCCGTTGGTAGGAATTGACGGTTTCCTTGGATACAACACTGTGGGCATCATCAAGTTTTCAAGCGGCGCTGTAGGTACTCTGCATTATAATGCCACAGTTTTATCCGGAGAAGGGACAAGCCGATTGGAGGTCTTTGGGGATAATACTAAGACCTTGAAGGCTGAGTGGAACAATTGCTTAACATTAACTGAAGAAGGCTTAGAGCACACGTGGGCGTTCAAAGAGAAAGGCACGAAAGTTTGGGGTCACTATCAAATTGACGCTTACTTTGTAAAATGTATCCTTCAAGGAAAGAAACCAACGGTAACTGTTGAAGACGCCATTAAAGTACAGAGTGTAGCCTCTAAGATGGTCGCGAAGTAGCACCCATATCCTATGTTTCTTCAAAAAGGCCGAAGCTGGTCGAAGCCGTAGCATGAAAGCTCCTCTTGACACGCTTTTTAAGAAGTCTTATTTGACAAAGAAACCGCAAAATAATAAAGCTTAAAACGTTCGTTGCTAGAAAGTGCCTACAACTTCGAGGGCTAAACATGGAACGGGAAAAGAGATTCACAGTGAGCTTGGCACTGATGCTGTTTTTAGTAACGGTTATCGTACCGTTCACGCCTAGAGTGGCGGCAACAACAATAACCTCTCTTAATCCTGATCACGGTCCGATCGGAACAACCGTGAGAGTTATCGGAGAAATCGAAACCGCCAACGCAACCTACCGCATCTACTTCTACAACGGCACAGCGCAGGTGCAAGTGAAAACTGGAACCGCCAATAACCTTCTTGTCAACGCTACTTTTACGGTTCCCAGTTCCATAGGAGGCGCCCAAAACGTAACGTTGCACGATGTCACCGCAGACACTAACGCCACCTTAACTTTCACAGTTGACCCTTCATATCACCTATCGGCAACTCCATCCCGCATCCCAGGAGAAGGACTGAACACAACCTTAACTCTGGGTTTGCATGAGGGATTAGCAAACACAACCTACAATTTGCTAATCAACGTAACCGATCCTGCCAGCAACTCCTACGCTCAGCTTCTCCCAGTGACGACTGATGCCTTCGGCGTGGGGGAGAACACCACGGTCTATTATGGTGACTTTTCTGGAGCCCACACTAACTACACCGGAACCTACAGTGTAACCGTCAACCAGACATTTGCAAACGCGATCTTTACGGTTGGCTTGACAAACGCGACCAAATACAAGCGGCTGGACACGGTTCATGTGCGAGGAGTCGGTTACCTCCAACCAAGCGAGGCTGTATGGGTTAACATAACGTTTGCCGGAGGGATCATCTACTCCGCGAATGTAACAGCGGTCAACGGCACAGTGGAGGCTGATTGGTTGGTCCCCTCAGGTACAATCACCGGAAGTTACACGGTTATTTTGGCTAACGCTACCACGCCGGGCACAGTAAAGCCAATAGCTGATGTTCAAAACTTCACGGTGACGGGCGTAATCTCCATCTCCCCAAACAGCGGACCCGTAGGACAAACCGTGAGGGTCATAGGCGAAATCGGCACACCTAACGGCACCTACAAGATTCGGTGGGACGGAACCGACGTGAAGCAGGGCGCCTGCCCGCTTGGAAGCACACTGGTTAACGACACATTCACGGTTCCCTCATCGGTTAAGGGCAGCCACAACGTAAGCTTGTTCGACGTGGCTCTAAACACTGAATACGAACCTTTTCTGTTTACAGTAGTCACGTCCTACAGTCTTCAAGCACAGCCGAGCTGGATTCAAGAAGATACCGAATCGGGAATAACTGTGTATGTGACGGGAGGAGAGGCGAACAAAACTTACAGTTTCTTAGTTAACGTGATGGACCCCACTGGGGCATTCCACGCCGCAAACATCAGCTTAACGACCAGCAGCACTGGCTCCGGAAGCGGAACTAAACTTTATCTGGCGCATTTCACGGATACGAACACCAACTTTTTAGGCGTCTACGCCATGACAGCAAACACTACGATTGCAACGGGGAACTTCACAGTCGGCTTAACGGACAAACCTGAGTACCGAAGGTTAGGAACCGTTTTTATTCGAGCCTCGGGATATCAGTCTAACGAAAATGTGTCGCTTAACATAGAGCATAACGGTGAATCAGTCTCGGGGTATCCGAAGAATTTAACAGCCACCGAGGGCGGTGTTGTAACTGATTTTTGGAATTTAACCCTTATCTATGTTCTGCCTGGAATTTACACTGTAAACGTGACCAGCGTGTCTACTCCAGGCACAGTAAAGATTCCGCCTGATGTTCAAAACTTCACAATTACAGGCGTTTTTTGCCAGATTCAGATTCGGAATCTCGACAATGAAACCGTGACTGGGGTAACTGTTTATGCATGGAATGCTACAAAGCCCATGACACTCGAGGAGTTACCTGTATCTTCTGGCGACACTAACAAAACGGGTTGGGTGAAATTTGTGCTCGAAGCTGGCAATTACACATTCTTGGCTTTATGGAAGGAGGAGGTTGTGGTCGGCAGCTTAACTAATCAGAGCGTCATGGAAGACGTTGTATTAAACATGACTTGTCGGCTCGCCTACATCAAAGTAAATATAAGAGATGAAGCCAGCATCCCGCTCCCCCTTATCGACGTAACTTTTGCGTACAACTACACAACGTGGTATGCTGCATCGCGTACGGAGACTCTATCCTATGAAACGAATGCCTCCGGACTCGCAATTCTCAGCAACACGCCTACAAACATCTCCTACGCAATTGAGGCGCGGCGTTTCGACCACCTATTTAACCGTACTATAATTGAAAATCTAACGGCTTCACTCTGGGTTAACATAACAGTTCCCACATACAGCCTGTTCGTCACGGTGCTGGACTCCAATAGCGTCCCCGTTCAAAATGCAAATGTTTCAGTTTATGAATGGAGCACATGGATTCGTGTGCGTCCACCCGCGGTTACAAACACGTCCGGGAGCGCTGTTTTCCACGTTACGTTTGGCAAATACAAGGTCCAAGTGTATAATTACAGCGAGGCGCTGGGAGGCACAGTTGTCTTCAACGAAACCGTAATCGACGTTATTGAAAACCAGCTCTTAGTGGTTAAATGCAAAATTCTAAACTTAGACTTCTCCGTGAAGGTCATAGACTTCTTCGGACAGCCCTTCCCGAACGCTAAAATAGAAATCAAACGTGAAGGCGTCCAGCTCTACAGCGACTTGAAAACCGGAGCGAACGGAAAAATCACCCTGCACAACCTCGTCGGAGGCACTTATCAAATCTCCCTCTACGTCGGAGGAAACCTCTGCGAAAACAGAACCGTAAACCTGCAAGCCTCGAGCGAGGAAACGTTCAAAATCGTCAAATACATCGTGGTCGCCGGTTTTCCCGTAGGAACCGGGCTGTTCATCACATTAATATTGCTTATTCTATTAATCGCCCCGCTCATCATAATATTCGCATACAGAAAACTCCGGGCAAAACCCGCAGAGAAGGAAACATCAGAAAAAGCAGAAGCAAAAGCCAAATCAAAAATAGAATAATTCTGAAGAAATTAAGCTTAAGCTGTAGGGAAAACGCTGACCTCGGCAACTTGGTTTTTGATAAATGCAGCAACTGTGCTAATTGCATGTGTAAAACTTCGAAAAGCGGGTCCTCCGTGAGCTGTCTCAGCCGCCTCTACTGCGCTTTTCACGTTGAAGTCCCCCAAAGTGTTTTCCGTCGGCTGCGTCCTTCCGTAGGTTGCGACGTAGCAGGCAAAACCAGACTTAACCGGGAACACTTGGATAACGGGCTTTCTCTCTGAGATTATGCCTATAATAAGCTCTTTCGGGCTTGCGAGACCTGCGATTCTCGGAGTTTTGTAAGCGTCATGTTCAGGTCCCAAAGCCCGGAGCACCCGTCTCATCGATTCGGTTGGAGATAAGCCTAAGCGTATTTTGCCGTAGATCCCGTCTAGGTGGGATCCGTTGGCTACCAGCGCCGAGGTGTTGTTAAAAACTCGGAGGCACGTATAAGCAAGAAGAGGGTTTTTACTAGTTTCTACCTCGTAGCCGGAAAGCGGGACTACATCTGCAGTTTTCGTTTCGGCGTTAAACTGAATTCCGCGGTTTGGGAAACTTCGGCTCGCCAACCTGTATGCCGCAACCAGTCCACCGCTCTTAGCTGCGCCCACAAGGAGAAGCCTACCAACATACAAACCTATTCCTTCCGTTGCGTTTGGTTTTCATTTTTGTTGACATCCATGATGCGCTGTCCTTTTTATATTCGACGCTGAATTTTAGACAAACACTAACAAGAAAGGAATTGCAGAATGAAGGCAAGCTTTTTTTGTGGACTATCGCTCTTTCAGCAGCAGTTGTTAGCAAAGGCTTTCATGCGTACAGGGTGACAGCTATGGGAGTTCTACTTCGTTGATCTCTGCTAATTTCTCTAGGCTGTTCATCTTTATCTTTTTGTCCGAGACCGTATATACATCGTGGAGCCACGCACGCTCGCGTTGAGCGATCCATTAAAGAAGGAAAATAAAAAAAGAAGATTATATCAAAACTCTACTCGTTGAGGTTTGTTATGGTGACTGGGGCTCATGGTATAATACTTAGATGTGGTAAAATTCTCTTAATTAAAAGAGGAGTTAAGCCCTTCTTTGGTTTTTGGGGAATGCCTGGCGGAGGGCAAGAGAAAGGAGAGACATTGGTCGAGACTGTGACGAGAGAGGTTGCTGAGGAAACCGGGTTCAATGTGAAGGTGGTCAAAAAAGTGGGGAAGCTCAAAGGCGCGATCTCTGGAACACCACAACACATATTCTTATGCAGAGTTGTCTCAGGAGATTTCAAGCCAAGCCAACAAGAAGTTCTAGACATGAAGTGGGCCTCCTACAAAGAACTATCTACACTGAGAATCGTCCCTTATTTGAAAGTGTTCCTTCTATCTCCGAAACTAGAAGCCTTATTGAAAGAGCCAATATCGTAATCTTCTTGCTTTAAAGACTGAAAGCATGTGTCTATATTTACCGTGATTATTTTGGGAACGTATTACCTGTCTCAAGATAAGGGGCCATCACGTGAAGACGCAACACCTAAACTTCTATTTCCCTTTTTATCACCCGTCACTCGTAAATGCAACAGAACTAGAATCAGAAAGATTTATAAAATTCTGTGAGGGTCATAATAGCGTCGAGACGCTGGCTTTCATGAAAGATTTTGTTCAATACAAATGAGTGTGCTCGTCTTGTCTGTTAGAAAAATGTGTTCTCCCGGATGTAAATTGTTCCGATGCGGAAAACACGCTGTTGTGCCTCGCGGAAACACCTTCTGGTGCAGATGGACTGAAGAAGACTGTAATGTGGCGAACTGTACATATGCTTCATGCATAAAAAGGCGGCTGTTGACCAACGGCGTTTGCGGAGAAACCGTAAAGCGGAAAACCATAGACGTAAACCCCGAAGAAGAAATAGTTCCAACCGTAAAACTTCGCGGAAAAGCCCTGAGGAAAATAGGCGAAAAAGAAATATTCTAAAACTAAAGCCACAAAAGACTGTTTACACTGTTTCAATGCAATAGAGTATCGGAGAGTGGAAACCTTTGAAGATGCTCAACTTATTCAAGAACAGACGCAGCGTCCACGGGTACTCGCCTAAACAAGTTACAAACAACGTCATCTCCCAGATTTTTGAAGCCGCAAGATGGACGCCTTCTGCCCACAACGCTCAACCTTGGCGGTTCATAATCATCAGGGACTTGGCTACAAAGCGGAAACTGGCTGAAGCTATGGCAGACCGCTGGAACCAAGACATGAAAAAAAACGGTGTCCCACGCGTTAATCGTGAAAACCTCACTAGGGCTTCAATTGAACAGTTTATAAACGCGCCTATCCTCGTAATCGCATGCCTAACCATGGAAGACATGGACACGTACCCTGACAGGCGGAGACAAAAAATCGAACATATCCTAGCGGTTCAAAGCGTAGCCGCAGCCATCGAAAACATGCTTTTAGCGGTTCATGCTCAAGGCTTAGGCGCTTGCTGGTTCTGCGCGCCGCTTTTTTGCCAGAGCGAAGTCAGAAGGGTGCTGGGTGTTCCGTCTTCCGTTGACCCTCAAGCGCTGATAACCATTGGATACGCAGCCAGTGAACCTGAACCTCCGCCTAGAAAGCCTTTAGGGAATATGGTTTACAACAATCGTTGGGGTGAATGAAAGTTTGATTACAGCGCTTGCTGGAGGGGTTGGAGCCGCCCGTTTTCTTCAAGGGTTAGTTAAGGTTGTGCCGCCTGAAGAGGTAACCATCATCGTGAACACGGGCGACGACATCGAACTCTACGGTTTGCACATATCGCCAGACATCGACATAGTCGCTTACACTCTGGCGGGAATCGTGGACGAGGAGAAAGGTTGGGGAATCCGCGGGGACACCTTCAACTGTCTTGAAACCCTCTCAAAATACGGGCATGAAACATGGTTTAAACTGGGCGACAGAGACCTCGCCACCCACATCCAAAGAACCAGCCTTCTGAAAAGCGGGCTCTCCCTTTCTGAAGCCACCGCAAAAATTTGCCAACACCTAGGTGTAAAGCCGAAGATTCTGCCTATGACAAATGACAAGTTCGAAACCAAAATCGTGACAGATAAAGGCACAATGCACTTCCAAGAATACCTCGTTAAAAGAGGCGCCCAAGACCAAGTAAAAAGCGTCCTGTTCGACGGCGCAGAAAAAGCGGAACCCGCTCCAAAAGTCCTTGAGTCGATTGTAGACACGGACACCATAATCATCTGTCCCAGCAACCCCATCGTAAGCATAGGCACCATTCTAGCGGTAAAGGGTGTCAAAGACGCATTGAAGCAAACTGAAGCCAAAGTTGTTGCGGTTAGTCCCATCGTGGGCGGTAGCCCCATCAAAGGCCCAGCGGATAAGCTTATGCGTGGCTTAGGTTTGGCGGTCTCTGCATATTCTGTCGCCAGTCTCTACCTTGAGTTCCTCGACGTTCTAGTAATTGATCAGGTTGATCGCCGCGAAAAGGAACGGATAGAAGAGCTGGGGTTAAAAGTGGTCGTGACAGACACTATTATGAAAAACTTGGAGGCCAAGGTGCGTCTGGCGCAGACATCTTTAAAGGTTGTTCAGTCGGAGCGGCTTACCCGGTAGTAACCCTTTTCACAACTGGCGGCCGTATTTTTTTGAGGACGCGGTATCCACAATAAGTGCATTTAACTCTGCCGCCCCGCATCTCAAGCTCCTCAGACTTCACTTTGGCGTGGCACCTCACGCACTCGTAAACAAGTCCACTCGCATTCTCTTCAGACACAGTTTGCGTCTCCAAACTGGATAAGAACTGCTTTCTTTCACATTAAAACATTTCGATTCTGTTGAGAGAAACGAGTTAAATAGCACTTCACATTTTACGTTTTATAAATCTTGAGGTTAAGGTTTTGACCCAATATCGATTGGTAGTCACTGTGAAAGAAATTCAGGGAAAATGTCCGTTGTATCAGGTTGGCGACCAACTGGTTCTAGATAAATTCTACATAAATACAAAGAAATCGAAAAACGTTTGTATGCGCGCCTTTTCAGCAATGCTTACACTGTTATCCCCATTTATCCACGGGTCGTCCGCCATTGAACTAGGAATCGGAACAAAAGAAAATGTTGGTTATCTGCAGTGTCCAGACCCCGGACCGCCATATACCGAGGGTGGAACAGTGCTTTTCGAGGTGAAGCGGGAGGAAATCAGGGAATGACCGAGCTAATGATCGTCGTTGGAACTAGGCCTGAAGTAATCAAAATGGCGCCCGTCATCACTGCGCTGCAAAAACGAGGGCAAAAATTCACTTTCGTTCACAGTGGACAACATTACGACTATAATTTATCCAGACAGTTCATACAGGAACTAAACCTGCCTCAACCAGACTACAGCCTAAAACTCAGGGAAAAAATGCCCGCGTCCCAAACGGGCAGAATCATGATAAAACTAGAGAAAATCGTTAAACAAGAAAAACCCAAGTTAATGCTCATCCAAGGCGATACGAACACTATGCTGGCTGCGGCTTTAACAGCCTTCAAACAGAGCATCCCAGTAGGCCACGTGGAGGCTGGACTCAGAAGCTATGACTGGCGCATGCCGGAAGAACACAACAGGCGCATGGTGGACCACGCGTCAACGTACCTTTTCGCGCCAACCGAGAACGCGAAAGCAAACCTCGTAAAAGAGAACATCTGGGGAAAAGTCTACGTTGTCGGAAACACCGTTATTGATGCCATCTTGCAGTACATGCCGACAGCCGAAAAAAAGTCCAACATAATGCACCAAGTGAAGTTCAAAGAATATATTTTGGCGACTGCACACCGAGCCGAAAACGTCGATGATCCTGGAGTGCTCAAAAATTTTGTGGAAGCCTTCGTAAAATCGCCGATGCCGATAGTTCTTCCAGCCCATCCGAGAACTGTGAAGAGGCTGCGACAATACAACCTGTGGAAAAAGGTAAAGGCTTCAAGAAAAATTCAGATTTTGCCGCCCGTGGGCTACTTTGGCTTCTTCTTGCTAATGAAAAACTGCAAACTAATATTGACCGATTCTGGTGGTCTACAGGAAGAGGCGACGGCGCCTTCGATAAGAAAGCCTGTCCTAGTTTTGAGAAAGTCAACGGAGAGACCTGAAGCTGTTGAAGCTGGTTTCGCAAAGATCGTAGGCGTGAAGAGCGACGAAATATTGCACTCCTTAGATGGCCTACTGAGAAATCCGCCTGAGCTTCCTGAGAATTCGCCCTATGGCGACGGGAAAGCTGGAGAGAAAATAGTCAAGATAGTCTTGGAGGAGTTAAGTTGAGAAAGGAAGAACTACTGGAAAAAATCAGAAAAAAAGAAGCAGCCATAGCGGTAATAGGTTTAGGTCAAGTTGGGCTTCCCACAGCGGCGGTGTTCGCCGACGCAGGCTTCACAGTGATCGGGGCAGACATAGACCCAAAAAAAGTTAAGATGATATCCGCGGGAAAAAGCCCTATAATTGAACATGATCTAGACGAAATCGTGGAAAAAACGGTTAGAAAAGGCAAACTGAAGGCAACGAGCAATGTCCTTCAAGCCGCTGGAGAAGCTGACGTAATAATTGTTTGTGTTCAGACTCCGTTGACGAAAAATAGAGCACCGGACCTGACTTTCTTGAAGAAAGCCTGCAAAACAGCAGCCGAAGGACTTTCAAAGGGAAAACTGGTGATAATAGAAAGCACGGTTCCGCCGAAAACCACTGAGAACTTCGCAAAATCGATCTTTGAAAAAGAAAGCGGACTGAAATGTGGGAAAGAATTTTGGTTAGCCCATTGCCCGGAAAGAATACTGCCTGGAAAGGCTTTGCGGGAACTGATAGAAAATTCCAGAGTCGTAGGCGGATATGGTCAAGAGAGCAGCGAAATTGCCGCGGAGCTCTATAAGGCGACGACGAAGGGAGAAATTTTGATCGCTGATTCAACGACCGCTGAAACAGCAAAACTGGCCGAAAACACCTTTAGAGACGTGAACATAGCCTTCGCGAATGAACTTGCCTTGATCTGTGAACAGCTGGGTTTAGATGTGATGGAGGTGATAAAGTTGGCTAACACGCATCCAAGGGTAGACATTAGTAGACCGGGATGCGGCGTGGGGGGACCGTGTTTACCTAAGGACCCGTATTTGCTTCTGTATCCAGTGAAGGCGAAAGGCTTCAAATCGAGGATAATAGAGCCGGCGCGGATGCTGAATGATTCTATGCCCGTCCACATAGTGAAGTTGGTTGCAGAGGCTCTGAGGAAAGAGAACAAAGAAGTTAAAGGTTCAAAAATTGCGGTGTTCGGCGTTGCCTACAAGGGAAACGTGGGTACCTCTGTCAACAGTCCGTCGGAAAAAATAATACGTGAGCTGAAGAGTTTGGGCGCTCAAATGGTGGTTTATGACCCCTACAGCGAAGAAACTTTCGGAGCTGAAAAGGCAAAAGACGTGAAGGAAGCCGTTGAGAAGGCGGACTGCATAATCATAGCAACAGACCACAAGGCGTTCTTAGAACTGGATTTCAGAAGAGTGAAGGCGCTAATGAACGAGAAACCGGTGATTGTCGACGGAAGAAGAATGTTAAACCCTCGAGAAATGGAGCAGATGGGCTTCGTTTATCGCGGAATTTAGGCCAGGGGCATCTTTTAAATGGTCTGTTACAATGCTACAGGCGTTCTGGAGAAGTATACAGTTCTGTAACAGCCGTACACTCATGCTTGATCGGAAAATGTTTAAAGATAATAGATGGCATGCGTCAAAATGATCGTTGGTTTGTGTGTGCACGCGCTCGCAGATTTCAAGAAAGGACGATGCGCGCGCGACTATACTCACTTATCGTGAGCGTCGCTTAAGTATGCGGCGCATTTTTTAATGTTTTACTTATACTCCTGCAAATTAACACTTTGCGGAGAGGATTAACAAAAAGTGGCAAAAACTAAAGACAAACTCAAGGAGCTGCGCTTCACTTTTGCAAGCAAGTTCATTGCTAAACATATTCCGCCGCATTCAAGGGTGTTGGACGTAGGTGTTGGCGGAGGAGGTTATTGGAGTAAAATGAACGGGAAATACGATGTTGTAGGTGTTGACATACACCCAAGCAAATTCGTCAGCTACTTGTTAAATGTTGAAGAACAGAGTCTAGCAAAGATAGGAGAAAGATTCAGTTTTGCCGTTATGTTTGAAGTTATTGAGCATCTTGAAAACCCGATGAGAGCATTGAAAAACGTTAGAGAAGTTTTGGATGACGGTGGCTTACTAATAGGAAGCACGCCTAACAGGTTTGATCCCTACCTGTTTGTGGGTGGAAAAATCCATGAAGACCACAACTATGTTTTCGATAAGAAAACAATTAAGCATTTGTTAACAAAGTGCGGATTTGAAGTAACTGAAGTGAAAAGCAGAGTTCTCCCAATAAAACTTCCAAGAAAAATATTTATCCCCATAGACCTTTCAAAAATCATACCTGTCGGAAGAGTGGTTTTTTGGGTCTCCAAGAAGCAATGAAACATAAGCACGCGTGAACACTGGGAGCAGATGTGCTCGTTGTCATCGTTTATCGCGGAATCTGAACTTTAAATTTTAATTTCGCTTAATCCCTTAGTTTTCAAGCGCATCCCGATAACAGAAATAGTTATTTTTAGGCGTCCGACAGTATATCTGACCATGTAATATTGATTGAGGCTAAAGGAAGTGAAGCTTGACGTTGGGTGCGGAGAAAGTCCGAGGGGGGATGTGAACTGTGACATCTACAAGAATTGGAATCC
This sequence comes from uncultured Candidatus Bathyarchaeia archaeon, assembly GCA_964655075.1. Lineage (GTDB taxonomy): Archaea > Thermoproteota > Bathyarchaeia > Bathyarchaeales > Bathyarchaeaceae > CAZZLD01. The sequence goes on along the minus strand of CAZZLD010000003.1, from coordinate 82,022 downwards.
AGAGATTCGCGACCAGAGAAAAGCCTATTACGTTGACACGAAGAAAATTCCTAACTTTGTATTATGCGATACTCACTATTTGCCTTTTAAGGATGACCTTTTTACAAAGGTCTTTTGTATCCACGTCTTAGAGCATTGCCGAAATCCAATTAAAGTATTGAGAGAGTTGAAAAGGGTTTCCAATGGCAAAATCATCGTTGAGGTCCCGCATAGGTATTACAGAGGGGCGAAGATGTCCCATCACCATCATTTATTCAATGTCAGCTGGTTCAGAAAAGTTCTAAAAAGTCTCAATCTTAACGATTGCAAAATAAAGACTACATTCACATATTTTCGATTCCCTTTCTTGTCCCTTCCTTTTCCCTTTCTTAACGTACCACACGAAATAGTCGTGGTGATCGAGAAATAATGAAAGTAGATTTGACTATGTGGGCTAAAGACGGGGCGGAGTTTTTACCTTCGGTTTTAAAGCGTGTTGATGAGGTTATTCCGCGAGAAAGTGTAAACAAAAAAATTTTTGTTGATGACCACAGCACGGACAATAGCGTAGAAATTGCAGAGAGACACGGCTGGAAAGTTTATGAAAATAAGCATGGAGGGGTTAATGAAGGCGCCAACATCGCGTTAAGTCACGTCACTACTCCATTTTTCGTATCTGTGGAACAAGACATTCTGCTTAACAGAGAATGGTGGGAAAAAATACCTCCATATATGAAAGACCCTAAAGTAGCGATTGCACAGGGCATAAGACTCCCAACGAACAATACATTGCGTAGCATTGAAAAGTATACATATAAAAGATTACTAAACATGGACAATAACATTGACAAGTATGTCTATGAAAAGGTATTGAGTATAGACAACAACATTTACCGCACAGACCTTATACGTAAATTTGGAGGTTTTCACCCGTCGCCTAAGGATTTTCGTCCTTGTCTTCCCAGCCGCATGGGTAAGAAAAATGACGCGAAATATAAATGGATTATAGACAAAAACGTGATTTCTGGCCATATCCGCGACAGCGTCTGGGAGCACGGTTTACACATGTACAAAATGCACTACAAATTTGTGAAAAAAGCGGCAGTAGAAGAGTTGTTAGGCACGCGCCCACTAAAGATTTTCTTGTTTAGCCCATTAAGAGCATTTCATATAGCACTAAAAGAACAGTGCCCAAGCGCAGTTTTTGCTTATCCCTTTCTTCGTTTCATGGTGTTGAAGGCCGTCATTGACAAAAGGAAAATGAAGGGTCCCACTGTTATATACATGAGAACTTGAAGCTATATCTTTTAGTATCGTCAATCAGCATTAGGGCTAGCGTATCCGTTAGCCTACACGATCAATACAACTTGTCCCTTGAGGCTTTTAAAATAACATCAAAAAAATGCGCGCGCATGCATCGGCGCGAAAAATAAAACTTGCCATATTTATAATGCTTATTAAGCTAAACATAAGGACGATTGAAGAAAAGGCAATGGAGGATTTAGAGTGAACTTGAACATTGGGTGCGGCAAAGACCCTTGGGGGGATGTTAGACTTGATGTCTCAAAACATTATAGAGTACGAAGCAATTTGCCTACAATTATAGCTGATGCCCAAAACTTGCCTTTTAAGGAAGTATTCAATGAGGTGCATAGTTTCCATGTTTTAGAGGAATTGCCTGATTGTGTTAAAGGGCTCAAAGAAGCTGTAAGAGTCTGTAAAAAAACCCTTGTTTTAAGATTTCCTATAGATGACGGCTTCGAGAGATCAGCAATTTTAGGTTTAATATATTTGTTAACACGGTTAAGTCCATATCAGTTGTTGGATGCAATTGAATGTAGAAAAAACACTGTCATTATTGGATAATAAATTCGGATTTAGTTGTCACATTTTTGGAGTCAAAGAAATTTGATACAGAGGTCAAGTCTAATAATGCGCCCTTACCTTTATTGAAAAGAAGGGTCTTTAGATGGGAATACGAAATTAAAGCGGTGAGGAATGATTTTTGAAAATTCATATTCATGTCTTTCTTTTCGGAGGCTTGGAAAACGAGCATCAGAAATTGTTCAGGCTCAGCCTTCTATGTTCCAGAAATCTATCTACCCTCGCAATTAGCTACTCAAAAAGAGCCATTTTATGTTCTAGGGCGATTTTTAGATCTATGAAACGCAAAAACGGGTAAAGCAAGAAGAGCTGGGGGTGTTTCGTCTTTAAAGTCATTTGTAACCCTCTTATCGGCGAAAAAGCGAAGAGTTCCAACATCTTGAACTTTTTTGAAAGGCCTGTTGCTTTTGGGCAGGTGCAGAGACTTTGCCTCCGAAGGTCCTTTTTCACATTTTGGAGTATGCCCATTCTTATGTGGTCGGAAACAACTTCAGTGTCAACGACCCACTCATAATTATATGCCAAAACTTTCTTCCACAAATATCCATCTACGCAGAGCGGGCAGTCGCGAGGAAATCCCCCCAGCTCCAACATAGCCTTTGTCCGCATGATGTTGTTATCCAAGGATGCGAGGATGACGTCTTTTCTGGAAAAAGTGTACTTTCTCAGCTGCCTGAAGGATTCCACGGTTGCAACCCTGACCCCTTGGGCTATCGCAACTTTCGGATTTTCCATGTATTTCGGGATTTTGTCCCACCAATCCCTAGCCAACAGAATGTCCTGTTCGAACGTGATGAAAAAGGGGCTTTCGACGTGTCTGAGGGCTTCGTTTGCGCCTGAAGCGACGCCCCACTCGGGGTTTTCATAAATTTCCCATCCGAAACGTCTCCCTATGTCCCGGGTGTCATCAACGCTGTGATCATCCAACAGAGATGATGAGGCATGAAAGTACACAGGAGCTTTTTGAGAAAGTAGTGGCCGATCCATTTCACGACAAGGTTAGAGAAGATTTGATGAGATCTGTATCTGCTATTCTACCGTATGCATTACGCCGTGAAAAGTGGAGCAACTGGGTTTTGAAGAAACTTTACCCAATTTTTCTCAAGAATATAGAAAACAAGAATGAGAAAATTGGATTGTGGGCAATCAAAAAGGTTGGTCAGATAGCGAGCATGGAGCCATCCTTAGAAAATGAAGCTGAAAAGGAGTTCCTCGAAATTTGGTTTTCCAACAAAAGCGATCCAAGCAGTGAATTTGGAAACGAGGTGATGGAACAATTAGCGGGTCTTACTTCAAAACGCTTATTTGAAATTGTTAGGGCCAAAGCAAAAGACCATGATACAAAAGTCAAAGCAGAAATCCTTCTCGAAAGGCTAAAAGAGGGCCTTCTGCCAAGGTAAAACATAATTCAAAAGGTAATAGCAAAGAACATGATATGGGAATGAAGCATCTGGTTGCTGTTGCCAGCCGCTCGCTTCAACAGATTTAGTATATATACTATAATGCGTCTCACTTTAAAGATGGTTTCGACAGACTTGGTTTATACACTATCTCCATACCCCCCTCCCACCCCCTAATATGAGGAATAGATTGAGGTCGCTTTGACAATACAACTTAACTCAATCTCATCGTTCGGCGCGTGCGCAATCGCTAGCCTTATTTCCTACTTATTATGAACGTTGAAATAAGAAAGCTCTATGCTGGGCGCTTCCTTTCAAGGAAAGTTCAAAACATAAATACTCCGTGGGGTATGACAAATACACCATAAATTTTAGGGCTAGTAAGTTCATTAATCTCAGCATTTTTCTGATATTAGAGATTTTCTCTGGCTCAACAGTCGTTCCATCGATGTGCAACTCTTTTTCGGGAGAAGAGAATTTGTAACGGAAAATCGACACGATTCTTTCGAATATCCGTAGAGGGAAGGCGTATTCATAGGGTAGTACTTTGCGGCATTTGCATCCGAATTTCTCGAATAGATGAATCCATTCTTTTTCGGGGTGTGCAAAAACATGAGGCGGTTGTGCTCTCATGTCCGTTATTTCTAGAGCCAAGATAAAACCTCCTTGCTTAACTACTCTGCACACTTCTTTTATAGCTGATATTTGCTTATCCTTGGGAATATGCTGTAATGCTACTACTGAGTACGCCATGTCAAAACATGAAGTCCTGAAACCTAAGGATGCAGCAGACATTAAGAAAAGGTCTTGCGAATTATGCGAGGCTAAATTTTTTGCTTTCTCAATCATTGTAGCGCTAATGTCCACTCCGATAGCAGAAAAATTGTGTCTTGAAATCAGTCTGAGATACCTTCCAGTTCCACAACCTACATCCAAGGCTAGGGGTTGTCTTGTCTTTATAGTAACTGATGATTTAAGCAGTTTAGAAAATGCCTTTTCTTGGAATCTCGCAAAAAATCGGTTGTAAAACTCTGGTCTACCTATGTAGCATACAGCTGCGAGCCCTTCTCGATCTACGTCTCTATAGACTTTGGCTCTTCCGTTCCAGTATTCTTTCATTTTGTAAGTATTGTCTTTCATATTTATCCTCTTCCACCCATATAACTGATTTCAGAGACGATGGAGTTAATTTTCTGGACCACTATGTCCCAAGAATGCTTTTCCGCGTTTTTTCTCCCTCCACTACTCAGTTTTTCTGAAAAATCTCTATCTAAAAGCACACGAACAACAGCGTTAGCCAACTCCTCGACATTTTTCGGGTTCACGATTATGCCGCTTTCGCCGTTTTCCACAACCTCAGGAAGGCCTGCGTACTTACTTGCGACAATTGGTCTTCCGCAGGCTTGAGCTTCAAGTGCGGCTAAATGTAAAGCTGAGGTCCTTGTGACAGGCGGCAAGGCGACGAGGTCCGCTAGGTTATAAACCACTGGCAGCAGTTCGTAGGGAACAACGCCCAGATATAGAACTTTGTCTGAGCAACCTAATTCTTGGGCAAGTTCTCTTAATCCACCAGAGATTCCTTCGTAGTCAGGTCCAACTAAAAGTAGCAGTATGTTTCTAACCTGTTTATCTATAAAGGGTACACTTTTTATCAGATACCCAATTCCATGCGCCCTTTCAATAAGCCCAAGATACAAAATGACGCGTCCGCCTCTTTTTCTAAATTTCAAAACTCTTCCCAACATAGATATGTTTGAGGACTCCACAGCCTTTTCAATTTCTGAGTTAGTTAGAGAATGAAAAAAGTCAACATTGACGCAAGAAATAGTCCTTACAATTTTTCTTTCTGGGACTCCAAGCTCAATTGCTCTCTTCGTAGTGTTATCTTGGTGTGACAGAAACAAGGGTGTGCCTTTGAGCACAAAATCTATCATTTTTCGCGTTCGCTCATTTCTTTCATGTCCCTTAAACAAGTCTCCTCCATGCAAAATTGTAAACTGTGTTTTTTTCAATAACCGTCCTGCAACTAAAGCAATTAGACCAAAATCAGAAGCTGTATGCCCAATCACGACATCAACTATGTTATTTTCAAGAACGGAAAGAGCTAGAGAAAGAGTGCTAATTGTGTAAACCCATTTTACAATATTGGGCGTCAGAAAAAATCTTGCGTATTCCAAGAGAAGTCTACTTCTAAACCTCAACAAATAATAGAAGAACCGAAAAAAGTAGTAGGGCATTTTAAAGACAGAATCAATGCAATAAACATCAATTTCATGTCTGCGAAGAGAATCTCGATAATATCTTTCTCCCTCTGCACTAATTTGGAGTCTCTTTCTCAAAGATCTCCGAGAAATTACAATAACCTTATTTCCATCCTTAGATAAAGCCTCGGATAGGTTAAACACATAATTCGAAACCCCACCTATACCAAATAAAGGAAAAACAGGCGTCATCTGACAAAAATTAGGCACGCTTTTTCACCAATTTCTCAACTTCAAAGGTTATTTCCATCGCCTTCACGCTGTCGCTGAAAGAGATTATGTTGGATTGTTGACCTCGCAGAAACTTGGACAGTTCTATTAGCTCGCGGCTATGTCCCTTGTCTTGTTCTCTCAGTTTTACGTTTTTCTCCTCGAATCCGTGAAGTTTCATTTCCTTGAAGTCGTCAATAACAACGCTGCTTCCATCTCCGAAAATTTCTATCCGCTCCTTCGGCAAGTCAGCGTGCCCCAACGCCGTGTAAGTCAGCGTCGTTAAGGACCCGTCAGCCCATCTTATTGTCGCCACCAGATTGTCTTGAGCAACCACCGTGCTCTCATTCACCGGGATGCTCGTTACATTCATGGTTTCAACGTCTGACTCTACGAAATAGTTGAAGAAATCAAAGAAGTGGCAGCACTCGCCTACGAGCCTTCCCCCTCCAAACTCAGGATCCTGAACCCAATGAGTTTTAGGGAGGTACCCCGCATTAACTCTGTAGTTAATCAAGTAGGGTCCATGTTTCTGCTTCATCAGCTCCTTGGCTTTCACGGTTAAAGGCGCGTATCTCCGGTTGAATCCAACCACCAGAGGAACCTGTGTCTTGTGTATAACTTTCACTATTTTCTCAAGCTCTTCCTCTGTGAGGCACATGGGTTTTTCAACGTAAACCGCCTTTCCCGCCTTCGCCGCATCCACTATCATAGAATAATGAAGGTTATGAGGCGTGGTGATAACAACCAAGTTCACGTCCTTGTCCCTCAGCGCCTCCACGTAATCTGTGGTGCAATATTCTGCGTTGAACTTTGAAGCTGTTTGTTTTGCATTAATTCCCGTTGTGGTAGCCACTGCCTTCAGATTATAGTCTGAAATTTGCGACATAGCAGGCAGAAGGATGTTTCTAGCGAAGTTGCCAGCGCCAATCACGGCCACATTGATCCTGCCTTCAACAACCCTTGGACTAATCTCAACCGCTCTTTTGCCCAGCGCTACTTTACCTGTGGCAGCAAAATACTTAGAAGGATCATACTTCAATAGTAATCCTAAAGGCTTTTTCTCACCCGCAAGCAACAAACCGTAGGCTTTCTCAGCTTCTTCAATGGAGAAAACGTCGCTGATGAGGGGCTTCACATCCACCTTTTTCTCCTTAAGCAAGTCTAAAAACGCCTGCATATTCCTGTTTTCCGTCCACCTCACGTACTGCAGAGGATAGTCCACGCCCCTTTCTTCATAGAGCGGATCATACCGGCCAGGACCATAAGAACGGGAAATCAAGAAATCCAGCTCTTTTTCGTAAAAAGGCTCCCTGGAAAGTTCCATGCCCACGGCACCAACAACAACTATTTTCCCCTTTTTTCGGCACATCTCCATGGCTTGCTTTACCGGTTCACTGCTGGACGTAGCCGCGTAAATTATGACAGCGTCAGCTCCAATTCCGTCAGTGTAATACAGAATCTCTTTCTCCAAGTCATGTTTTCCAGCAACCAACCCGAGGTCGGCTCCCAAACTCTTAGCCAAATCAACCCTTTCAGGCCTTGTGTCTATAGCGATGACTTTGCATCCCGCAGCCTTTGCCATCTGAACTGCAAGTTGCCCTAGAATCCCCGCGCCTAAAACAACCACGGTTTCGCCGAATTGGCTTCCACCCCTCCTGATGCCGTGCATGGCGATTGCGCCGAGGGTTGTAAAGGCCGCTTCATCAAAACCAACTTCGTCAGGAACTTTGGCGACAAGGTTTCTTGGAACCGCCACAACTTCCGCGTGGCTGGCCCTCTCTGCGCCAGCACAGGCAACCTTGTCTCCTACATTGATTTTAGTCACGTTCTTTCCAACGGCAATTACGGTGCCTGAGCAGCTGTAGCCGAGGGGGAATTGTGCTTCCCGTTTCTCCCTTGCGACGCCTACTGTTTTCTTGACTCCCTTCTTTTTCATGTAATTTAGGGCTTTTCTAATCAAGGCCGGGTTCCTCAAAACATTCAAAAAAGAAGTGCGTTTGCTGCCTATAATCCCGGCTATTTCGGTTCCCACGCTGATAGCAGAATAGGCGTTGGCAACCAAAACCTCATTGTCACCGCACACTGGCACAGGCACGTCTTCAAGGTGCACGGCGCCTCCCTTGGCGAAAACCTGTTTCATAGGTCCTCCAACCCAACCAACTATGCAAAACCCAAGTAAATTACTGTTTCGATAACGCTCGCACCTTTGCTGAAAATTATTTTCTGCCCGGAGACAGAGCTTTCCTGGCAATCCTTCTCATCGGTGACTTAGCTTTAGGGCTCATACGGTGCACAAAACGTTTGAAAAGCATGCCCACAGAGTTCAGGTTAAAAACATATTTTTGCATCTTGTTTTGGTCAAGGCTCACTCCTATGCCGAAGTCTTCAGGAACCTCCATGGCTCCGTGAGCTACTTCAAAAGGGCGCTTAACTATGTCTCTGCCGAAGAGCTCGCTTAGACCTATCTCCTCATTAGGATAAGGCAACCTCTCCATTGAAGCCGCTAAGTGAAGGTGCTCTGCCACGCCTAAACCCGTCATTACAGCCGAGCCGATCATGTACTCCAAGCCTAGGTGTAAGGTCTTCTCAAGCGCCTCCCGCGTCGTCGTTAAACACCCAAGCTTCGAAGGATGGAAATTGATGATGTCAGCAGCTTGTCTCTCAGCTATCAATTCAACATCCGAAGGTCTTCTCAGACTCTCATCCAACATGATTTTCGGGCGCACAAGCTTTCTTAGCTTTTTCGATCCTTCTAGATCGTCTACTTTCAGGGGCTGTTCAACTATGGCAACATCATACTTCTCGAGTTTCTTAAGAGCCGCCGCCGCCTTGTCCACAGTTCCGTAGGCTTGATTGGCGTCAATTCTGATCAGAGCGTCGTAGCCTATTACATCCCGTATGTGTTTCAGGTTATCTGCGTCCTGAGCGGCTTTTCCGGTTACTTTGATTTTCAAGTGGGATATTCCCTTGGACACCCACTTTTGAGCAACTGCCGCCATGTTCTCAGGCGAACTCAGAAAAACTGTTCCTGAAACCGGAACTCTATGCCTAAATTTTCCTCCAAGCAAGTCAGAGAAGGAAACCTCTTTCATCTTACTTGTCGCATCGAGAACTGCGGCTTCAAGAGCTAGAAAGGGTCCATAATCAAAGAAGGCCTTTTCGATGAGTCGGCTCTGCATTTGAGGTAACATGTTCTTAGCTTCGAGGAGGTCCATTTCTCTTAGTTTGCCCGCGATTTTTTTGCAAAGGCTGTAGGAGTTGTAGATGTTCATAAGATATGGGGTGCCTCCGCCCACTCCCGTGATCCCGCTGTCTGTGTGAACTCTAACGATGAGGTGCTTGGTTTCCGTCACAGGCCCAGTGCTTAAGCGTATCTCGACAGGAAAACTGAGAGTATAGACTTCGACGCGGGTTATTCTGGGCATTTTTCATCACGCTTTTCTTGAGTGTGAAGCATGTAAGGAATCGAGGATCCTAGCTAAGCTCTTCGTTGAGTTAAACCTGGAAAATTCACTTATCTTGTCAGAGTCGGCTTGCACTCCACTTCCTCTATGTTTTAAAATTTCGTGCAACGCCTCTTTTATAGAAGAAAAGTCTATTTTAACGGTTTTGCCGCTGCCTACTTTGGCGATGAGCTTTGAAACCTCATCCTCCGGATTTCCAAGATTAAGAATAAGATTTCCAGTGGCTAGATATTCAAAAATTTTTCCAGGCAGAACTTCGCCTGCACCGGGTATTATTAGCAATACATCAGCTCCCATCGAGAGTTGGAGGGCTTCCTTGTAAGGCTTAACTCCGAGATAGCGGACATTAGATAGATTCAACTCGTTAAGGGTTTTCCTCGCTTGCCGAGCTAGATACCCCAAGAAAACTAATTGGAAGTCATCTACCGACACGTAACTATTTTTAACTAGATAGTCTGCCGCTTCCAAAAAAAGTCTAAAAGCTCTTATTCTGGAGCCGTAGATGGAACCCGCATGTAATATTGTGAACTTGTCAAATTTATGTGGTATCATGTTCTCGAAGTCCTCTGAGTCATACCCGTTATAAATCACAGAAACCCTCGATTGCTTGAGAAAGGGAAAGGTTTCCATTAATTTGTTTCTCTGACTTTCGCAGGTCACCGTAACGGCGTCGGCGTTTCTTAAAACCCATTCTTCCATCTTTTTCTCCAAATTATAATGAACTTCCGAAGGATAAGAAACGAAGGGATTGTTTATCCACAGGTCTCTGAAATCGACTACCAAAGGCTTGTCACATATCCTCTTTAGAAAAGCGGCTATAAGAAAAGCTGTTGTCGGCGGACTAGTTGCATATATAGCGTCGATTCTTTCTTTTTTGATGATTCTTCTGCCTACAAAAACAGAGTGAAGGAGCCAGCCGTACAAGGAATCTGGAACAAACAACCATTTACTATCGATCCCAAGCAGCCTCAGTCCCTTAGTCGCCCAAGCTAGCGGGAAACCCCAGCTCCTATGGACCTTAACGTCCTTCAATTCTCCTCGCATAAACTGGTGGTCAATCTTGTATGATAGGGGGCCGGGATGTTTAACCGTTAATATCGAGGGCTTCCACCCAAACTGCGGCAAGTACTTGGCAAATTTTACTGGTCTAACAGCGCCTACGGTGACCATCGGCGGAAAGTCGTGGGCTATCATCAAAACCTTCTTCATGGCAGCTCCTTCTGGTAACACGCCCTCTGTCACAAAGATGAACAAATGTTATTTTAAGAATTACGAAACGTCTTTATAATTCCATACAATTATAAACTGTTCCTGCATTAAAATATAGGAAGCGTGAAAGCCTTGTCCAAGGTGATACCCCCAGTAAAACCGTATTTTCCGACTGAAGATGTGGAACGAATAAAGGATGACGTGGAAAAAATCCTTCAATCGGGAATGCTCACCCTGTACACGTACACCAAGGAATTCGAAAAAGGATTTGCGAACTTGTGCAAGACAAATTATGCTGTAGCCGTGAACTCAGGAACAAGCGCCCTAGAAATCGCCCTGAGATCCAAGGGATTAAAAAGCGGAGATGAAGTACTGGTTCCAACGAACACCTTCACTGCAACTGCAGCCACTGTATTCTTCGCTGGAGGAAAGCCCGTGTTCACCGACATAAATCCAGAGAGCTTATGTATTGACGCCGAAAATGTCCAGAAATACATGACGCGCAAAACTAAAGGAGTAATGGCAGTCCATATAGGCGGGTTAGTCTGTCCAGACATCAAGGCAATTAAGGAGATTTGCCACGACCACAAGTTGTTTCTAATTGAGGACGCAGCCCACGCCCAAGGCTCTACAATCGATAAGCAGCCGGCTGGATCCCTCGGCGATGTGGGATGCTTCAGCTTTTATCCGACTAAGGTTATGACGACGGGCGAAGGAGGCATGATAACTACTGACGATTCGAAAGTAGCTGAAAAGGCTCAGGTGTTCAGAGATCAAGGGAAGGAAAGTTTCAACAGTAATACCATAGTTGAACTGGGATATAATTGGAGGCTGCCTGAGATAGGTGCGGCAATCGGAATGGCCCAACTGAACAGACTGCCTGAAATTATTGAAAAAAGAAACAAGATAGCTCAATACTATGACGGGGAACTAAACAAAATGAGTAAGATAAAACCGCTGAAGGTGCCGAAAAACACGGTTAGCAACTACTACAAGCACATTGCCTTTCTAGACGGCAAAATAAGCCGAGATGAATTTAAGCAGAACCTGAGAGAGAAAGGCGTAAAATGCGGGGGCGAGGTCTACTGGCCGCCGCTCCACCTGCAACCGATATACCAAAGATTATTAGGCGTAAAGAAAGGAGACTTTCCAGTGGCTGAGGATGTTTGCGAAAGGATGGTCTGTTTGCCCATGTATTCCCAAATGACCTTGGAAGATGCGCGATACGTAATTGAAAATGTTAAGGAAACATTGTTTGAGCTTAAAGGAGGATGAAATGGTTGGTTGTTCTCGTAACTGGTGGATCAGGCTTCATCGGGAGCCATCTAGTAGACAAACTAGTTGAGAAGGGATATGACGTTCGAGTTTTCGATCCGATTAAGCCCTTAAGAGACGATGTGGAATGGTTCCAAGGCGACCTCCTGAATGATCAAGACCTTTTGTCGGCCTGTAAAGATATAGAGGCTGCGTATCATCTGGCCGCCATCGCAGACGTAGGCGTTGCTGTGGCTAACACAAGCGCCTGTATAAACATCAACGAGGTTGGGACAGTCAACCTGCTGAAGGCCTGCAGTTCTCACGAAGTAGAAAGAATCATTCTGGCTTCCTCAACATGGGTATACGGTAAAGCCGAGGGAGTCGTTACCGAAGATCGCCTGCTTCCTCCCCCTGAACACATCTATACAAAGACAAAGATCGGACAAGAACACCTCGTAATCACTTGGCAAAACCATTTCGGACTACCCTACACCATCCTAAGGTACGACATACCTTATGGGCCTAGAATGAGGACAAACATGGCAATAGCCATCTTCGTGAGAAAGGCGATGCGGAAAGAGCCAATAACGATCCTTGGAGACGGGAATCAGGGAAGATGCTTCATATACGTGGAAGACCTCGCTGAAGGAAACGTGGCTGCTTTGTCAAAAGCGGGGGAGAATCAGATTTTTAATATTGCGGGAGCCGAGTTTGTAACCATAAATCAGATAGTAGAAGGCCTAAAACGAACCTTCGGCGACATCCCAGTTGAGCATCAACCGCCAAGACCAGCAGATTTTAAAGGGTCCAAAACAAGCATCGAAAAAGCCAAAAAGACGCTGAAGTGGAAACCGCAAACATCTTTCCTTACAGGTCTAAGAAAGTATATAGACTACGTTAAGAAGGAAGGAAAAACAAGTTCCTAAGGTTAAAAACGAAAGAGACCATTTAGACGTCTTGAGGCGATGCTTAAAGCATGTCTCAGACTAGCCTCTGATAAATGCTGTCGAGGATTTCCATGTTTTTCACCCAGTTGGCTTCTTCCCCCACTTTTTTGAGGCATTTTGAACCGAACTCTCTTCTGAGACTTTCATCCTCGATGAGCGCAACCACTCTTTTCGCCACTTCGGCAGAATTTTCCTTTGGCACTATAAAGCTGTTAATGTTGTTTTCAACCCACTCCCTATTCGCTGGTATATCCGTAAGCACCATCGGCAAGCCACACGCCATAGCCTCCAACAGCGTGACGGACGTGCTGTCGCTTAAGCTGGTGGACACGTAAATGTCGCTGGCGTTGAAGTAGGCGGCTAACCTATCGTGGGGAATGAAGCCAACAAACCAAACGTATTCGTCTACTCCCAATTTCTCAGTCAATTTTTTAAGATAAGGCGTGAGTGGTCCCTCGTTTCCTATGATGAATTTGGTCTGAGGCTCTTTTTTGAGGATTAGTGGAATTGATTTGATCAAGGTGTCAACGGAATAGACGGGTTTGTGGCCCCTTACGCAGATAACGATGGGGTTGTCCTTCCAACCCTTTTCATTTCTTATTTGGGTACCATCGATCTTCGGATTGAATTCTTCTAGGTCCACACCCCAAGGGAAATAGCAGATTCTCTCTTTGGGATAGCCTAAGGCGACGGCTCCCTCTAGGACCGCCATGGAGTCGACGGTGACCATGTCCGCATGCCTCAAAGCGAACTTCACCAAGAGACGGTGGAGCCATTGCTTGGGGCTCAGCAAGATGTCGGAACCCCAGCAAGTAAGCAGGAATGGGTGATAACCAGCTAAAGCGCAGTAAACCCCATAATTGAATGCGTAGTGTCCATGGAGTATGTCTGGTTTAACGCGGTGGACGGTGTTCTTCAAGAGGACAGCGTTTATCAGCCCTCTTGGGTACCATAGAGGCTTGAAAAAACGTTCGAGACCCGAAAAATTCTCTGTATTAAAGCCATGGAAATGTATGCCTTCTATTTTCTGGGGCTTCGCAAACGAGATGACGTGTAGGTCATATTTATCCTTGAAATGCTTAAGGAACCGTTCTGTGTGGATTGATACGCAATCGTCGGCGTAACAGATCTTCAACTTAGTCCCCCGAATGGCGGTAGTTTTTTAATGGTAGTGTTGGGGGGCGAAGAATAAGGTTTTCGAACTTGGAAACTGTTTATCCACAGAGAAGTTCTTTAATTGAATCAGGAGGGGGGAGGAAGATAACTTTAATATCGAGGTTAACTCATCTTTGAAGCTCAGTTACGCTTCATAGATTAAACATGTCTCTCGGGTTCGGATGGATCTGAAAAAGGCACGATAGAAATGAAAAATGTAATCTTGATTACCGTTGATTGTTTAAGGGCAGACCACTTGAATTGTTATGGGTATAAGCGGTTAACATCGCCCTTCATTTCCTCTTTGGCTCGGAAGGGATGGATGTTTACTAACATGTTTTCAAATTCTTCTTATACCTGCGCCTCTGTTGCTTCGATGATAACCAGTACCTATCCGTTCGATTATGGAGAATATTTTGAATTCAGTACCCCTGCAAGACTATCGAGAAAACGAGTCTTATTATCTGAAATATTGAAAACTCATGGCTATTCAACAGCTTTTTTCCATGATAACCCCTACTTATCGCCTATCTTTGGCTACAATAGAGGATTTGACCTTGTTGTCGATTTCGGGGAAACAGGCCAAGTTTCTCCAAAGATTAAACGGCCAGTTCTTTCCATTTTTAGAAACAAAAAAATTCAAAAGGTTATGTGGAGAATTAAGAATTTCACGTCCTATTTGAGGTGGTATTTTCAGGACATTCCATTAAATACTAATGCAGAAACCGTGTTTAAAGAAGTTTACAAATGGGTTCGAAAAACTAATTCCCCATACTTCCTGTGGACCCACTTAATGGGCACGCATACTCCATATTCTCCAATGCATAAAATCTTGGATGAGTTTAGAATCAGCAAGTTCAACGTGATTCGCACTGTTTACAAACCTTTTGGACGAAGAAAATTCACTGACGAGTGGATTGAAGTTTTTAAATATCTCTACGATGTACAGATATACCAACTAGACTATATTTTGTCAAACTACCTAAGAAGGCTTGTTGGAGGAAACGCCGAAGATACCTATGTGATTATTACGGCGGATCACGGCGAGGAATTTAGTAAGAAAGGGATTGGTCATGCTGGAAGGTTAACGCCTGAATTGCTGCATGTACCTTTAATAGTTTATGGGGGCGGTTTAGAACCAAAAATTATAGACGTGAAGGCTTCTCTTATCAACTTAGCTCCAACAATTCTAGACCTATTGGAAATCGAAAAACCCGAATCCTACAGAGGAGAAAGTCTACTTAGGAAAAGCAAGCCAGAACAAGTAATTGCACAAAGAATATTCCGAGGAGAGAGATACACGCTAACGCTATAAAGAACAACATCTGACGCGCATAAACTAGCACCGTGGCAAAACATGGCTTTGCTCTACTTATATTTGGCCGTCTTAAAAAAAGGAAAATGTCTTAAGAAACGGACTAGCGAAGTCTTACAGAAAGGTGTTTAAACTCTTTCGGTGTTCTTTCTATGGCAAAGAAAACTCTCAAAGCTTTTCTCGCGAGCAGGCTTAACTCGCAAGAACTCAGGCTTCTTTACCGTTCGTTTGATGTTGTTGGCGGCATTGCGGTTATTCGGGTGCCCGAATCTCTGAGGAAAAGAAACAAGATAATCGCTGAGGCTGTTATGCAGGCTAACAAGCATGTGAAAACCGTTCTGCTTCAGGCTAGTCCAGTTTTCGACGAGTTTCGCTTACGCAAGCTGAAGTGGATTGCAGGTGAGAGGAGAACCGAAACCATTCACAAGGAGCATGACTGCGTTTTCAAGGTTGACCTCGCGAAGTGTTACTTTTCGCCCCGCTTATCCTATGAGCGGATGAGGATCGCGCGGCAAGTTCAGCCCGGCGAGGTGATTGTTAACATGTTTGCCGGCGTAGGCTGCTTCTCCATTGTTATCGCCAAACACAGCCAAGCTAGCAAAATTTATTCAATCGACCTTAATCCTGACGCGGTTCATTTCATGTTTGAAAACGTCCTTTTAAATCGGGTTCACAGTCGCGTAGCAGTTATCCAAGGAGACGCAAAGGCGGTTATAAAGGAGAGTCTCCGGAACTGTGCGGATCGGGTGCTTATGCCCCTGCCTGAAAAAGCCTATGAGTATCTTGATTACGCTCTCCTCGCCCTGAAACCCGCTGGAGGCCGCATTCACTATTACGCGTTTGAGCATGCTAGAAAACCTGAAGACTCCATGGAAAAGGTCGAGGCGAAAGTAACCGAGAAACTGCGAAGGTTCAATGTTGACTTCGATTTTTCCTTTCAACGGATTGTTAGGAGAACGGGGCCAAACTGGTTTCAGATCGTATTGGACATTAAAGTGAAACATATAGCTTGGAATGCTTTGCCCTAGCCGAAGCCCACGTGAACTTGAATCCCTCAGAGAATCTAGGGACGTTCCCCCAACTGGGCAGCCTTGTCAATTTTGAAGTATTGCTGCCTCATTGTTTTAGGTGGGTAGATGCGTTGACCCTGCTAATGCTGCTATGGCGAAGCTCGTGTGGAAGATGTCGTCATTCGGGACGAGGGGGTTAACAGCCCATCCGCTCTCCATGTTGAAGAAGGTTGTTTGAGTGTTTATGAGCCAATCGAGGGCTTTTCCAAGTTGTTTCTCTGCCCAATTTACGTTTATGCCAGCTTTCACGGCGTCTTCGAAGACTACGATTCCGTCAGCAACGTCACGGGTGGCTTTGGTGAACCCTAAACCCTTCAGATTGTGCCATTCGACCCATCTAAGACCATCGCGGATGGATATTTGTAGTTGAGCTTGGTCTCTCCAGCTTAAGCGGAACACGCCAGCTTTCACTAAAGTTTTGAAGCTTATGAGGCAGTCCACCGCTCGGGTTGTAGAGTATGTTCGGGCGTATTCTCCTAGTTGCCAAGAGGGTACTCCTTCTGGGGCAGTTGCATTCAGGAGGGGTGAGAACCAGCTTCCCCTTCTTTCCTGCTGGTCAAGGAGGTAGGTAACTCCCCTCTTGACGGCTGCTTTTTGTCCGGCAACTTCGTAACCGTATGATAAAGAGGCACATAGTCCCCAGAGGGCTGAGGCCGTGATGAGGGTGTCGCTTTCAAACATCACATTAGGGAAGCCGCCTGGGAGGAAGCCCCATCCTCCGTCGAGGAGCCCTTCTATTGACTGGTAGTATTCTTGCCCGAAGGACTGCCAGAAGGTTGAGTTCTGTTGGTTTTGGACGGAGATCAGCCATGTTACACCTGCTTCTATGGATTCCGGGATGGCGTTTTGTTGTTGGGGTGTTTCGTTTGTCTTCGCTTGGGCTGGCTGCATTGAGATGAAGACTGCTAGAACAGCTAAAACTATAATCAGCTTTCTTACGGTTTTCTTTTGCATTTTCTTCACTCTACATATTATTAGTGTCGGGAAACCAGATAGAGGTTGTGTAACTAGTTATTGACAGGAGGCGGTACTATCTAGCGGTCTACCTTTCAGGTTTGTATCATTGTTATAGTATAATGTTATGTAACATTACGTCATTTTTTTTGGGCACTGTCAACTTGTCGGTAAATCTTTTATAGGCTCTACGATCTAACATTACCGTCAGTTTAGCGAGGGAGGGAACAACCATAAAACGTAAACTCATGGACATTCTGGCTTGTCCCATCGACAAGTATTATCCTCTCGAGTTGCATGTTTTCGAAGAGAAGGATGAAATCGTGGAGGGCGTGATCATCTGCCCGAAGTGTTTGCGTTGGTACCCCATCCGAGACGAGATTCCAGAGATGCTGCCGGATGAACTACGCGAAGAAAAAGACGAACTGCCCTTCCTGAAAAAATGGAAAACAAAAATGCCCAAAAACATCCTCTCAGAAGGAAAACCCTACAACCTAAAAGGAAAATGAGAAAACATAGTTTCAGTTGAGTTTTTATTATTAATCTCCACTACGAGTTCAATATTACCTTTCTGTTTCCTTTTTTGGTACTCGATGCCTGAAAAACAAGAAGTACAAAACAATGGACAACACTGGGACAGATATGATCAGAAACAAGAAGGGATCGAAAACTAAGAAAAGGTTGAAGGAAACGGGACCCCAAGGACCAAAGCCACCAACGATGGCGTTAAGGTCAAATGTGTAGAAGCCTGTCTTGTCCGGTTTGAACCACATGGAGTTTAATCCTGCATCTAAAAGGTGTAACTCATAATTCCCGTCAGGGTTATTGATTATTATGTGAGGAGACGCAGAGGCGAACTCACCGATTTTGACGTTGACAAGGATTAAAACAGTTTCACCCTGAATGAGGAAGGTTTTATAATGGGCCGAGGGATTGGATGCCCCCGTAAATCTGAATGCTTTAAAGCCTGAAAAAGGGTTAAAGACAAGAATTGCAATTACGGCTAATAAAATCACAACTTTAATCAGTAGAACTTTCCTTTTAGTGAAAACGAATTTCGGCATCCCTCTCACATATATGGTATAGGGTTTCCCTATTTTAGCTTTTTAGCTCAGAATGAAGACGCTAACTTCATTTCAATTTGATTGTTTTGTGTTTTTGTGCTGATTTTAGTGCTGCTTCTGCTATTTGGAGCGCTTTTAAGCCGTCGACGCCTGTAACCCGCGTTTCCTTGTTATGTATTATGCAGTCTACGAAGTGTTGAAGCTCCAGCTTCAGTGGCTCCTGCCATTCGTGCCTAGGCGTCAGGCTCTGTCCCGCCGTCTCCAAGGTGATCTTCTGGGTTATGTAATCCACGTTGATTATGGCCTCGCTGCCCGTAACCGACAGGCTTCTAATCTTGTAGGGCGTCAACCAGTTCGCCTCGATAAACGCGGTTTTGCCTTTTTCGAAAGTCAACATAATCTGGGCATAGTCTTCAAACCGCCTATGCCGAAGGTTACCAGTCATAGCGTAAACAGCCACAGGATCCTCAGTGAACAAGTATCTCATGATGTCTACGTCGTGAATCGCCGTGTCCTTTACAATGCCGACGTCTCCAATCCGCTCAGGCCACTGAGAAACCCTTCGAGCGGTAGCAGAAACAGGCGAACCGATTTTCCCCTCGTCAATAGCATCCTTAACTTGCTTCACGCCTGGATTGAACCGCTCTATGAAACCGGTCATCAACCGCCGCTGTTCCTTCTTAGCTAAATCCACAATCCGCCTAGCTTGCCGAACCGTGTCCGCTATAGGCTTCTCCACTAACACGTGCTTTCCAGCCTTCAACGCCTTCGTCGCCTCCCTAGCGTGCATAGTCGTCCACGTGCAAATGCTTACAGCCTCCACGCCATTCCGCTTTAGCAGCCGCCCGCTTCCCTTGTAGGCTTTAACGCCAAAGCGCTTAGCCGCGCTGCGGGCTCTCTCTAGATTCATATCGCAGACAGCCACGAGCTCGGTGTTAGGCAGCTCGCTGAACACTCTCGCGTGATTCAGACCCCAAAAACCCACGCCGATAACAGCCACACCCAACTTATCCACGGATCGAAACGCTCCCAAAGGTTCTCTCTATGCTGAAATAGGGATGTTTTAACAAAGATAAGGATTTAGCTTTTAAACGAACAAAGATACCGACTGGGAATCTGTATTCTCGCTTCATAATCCTTTTGTTATTAATCAGCACAATTTCTCTCTCGAGAATATGTCCAAAATGGATATATCCGAGCTGGACACTTGGGGATAAAAAAACTTTGAGCACAGCAAACCGTTGGAGAACAGCAGAATCGAAGGTTGCGAGAAACCTTCTCGACGTAGTGGTTCTCGCCTTTCTGGAAGAGGGTTCTCTGCATGGGTATAAGATTAACCTCAGATTCCGCAAGGCTTTCGGACATGGCCTCAGCGCCAGTACCATCTACCCGCTTCTTTACATGCTGGAGGAGAAGGGCTACATCGAAGGCGAATGGACAGGAAACTCCAGAAGAAAAAGACGAGTTTACAGCATAACCCAGAAAGGAAGAGACCGCCTAACCTCAACGTACTACGTGCTGGCTAGACTGACAAAAATGATTGAACGATCCTTCATCAAAGAAGAAGAGGAACGCCCAGAAAGAGGCATAGCTGTCCCCTGACAAATCTCAAAAACACTATTTTCTCTGCAATCCCCGCCCTAAACCACGATATACAAATCCAGCTTTTTCAGCTTTCTCAGGATCTATGACATGCCCCATGTCCACTATGGCAGCGGGCTTTTTCACTAGGAACCCCGTTTTCTTCAAGTTTAACCGCTTGAACTTGTCATGTCCTACGAGGATGATTATGCAGTCAGCGCCTTCCACAGTTTTTGTCCATGTTTCCTCAGCCGGAAAACCGAATCCCCGCAGCTCCCTGAAAGAAAAATAAGGATCATACACGCGGGCTTTCACTCCGCTCTTACGCAAGATTCTCACAAACTCCAACGCCGGAGACCCCTGAATCACCTTCGCATTCGGACGACAAGAAACCCCGAAAACCGCAACCACCGCCCTATTCAGGGGCTTCCCACACCGCCGCAAAGCACCCTTCATCAAGCGCCGCGCATAACCCAACATTTCATCATTCACTTTCCTCGCAAGCCCCACCATCCGAAGCCTCGCGTTCACGTCCTCCGCCTCGTTAACAAGAACATGAGAGTCCTTAGCGAGAGAACCGCCAACAACGCCTGGAAAAAGCAGGTGGCAATCAGGCTGCGTGTTAGCCGCTTGCACGATCTCCGTGAAGTTTATCCCAGTTTTTTCACAGAATAAGGCAAACTCATTCGCCAAAGCCGTGTTAACATCGCACTGCACATTTTCAAACAACCTAACAGCCTCAGCCGTCTTCACATCCCGCACCTCAACCAATCCTCCCTTCGCCACCGCGCCAAAAACAAGATAGGCAGTCTTCAAACTCTGCTCATCAATTCCCCCCACAACCTGCGGATACGAGACGATGTCTTGCAACACTTGCCCCGGAGCCGCCCGCACTGGGACGTACGCCAAACCGAAATCGGTTCCCGCCTTTAAACCAGAGGCATTCTCCAGAGTCTCTTTAACCAAAGTCTCAGTGATTCCCACACCTACCGTGCTCCCGCAGATAATTAATGATCCTGAACGCATAGCCATGCCGACATCCCTGCACACCCTCTCAACCGCCGCGTAATTCGGTTTTTTCTTCCGATCCAGAGGCGTAGGCGCAACCAACAGTATGACATCGCTCTTTGAAGCTGCTGCTCTGACGTCGTTTGTCGCTGTGAGACCGCCACTCTTCACATGCTTCTTCACAAGCACGTCAAGTCCAGTTTCAACAAAAGGCGCTTTGCCTCTTCCTATCAAATTGACAACATGCTGATTAGCGTCAACCGCCATTACCTTAAACCCAGCGCCAACGAAGAGACAAGCCAAAGGTAAACCCAGCCGCCCGCAACCCATAACACTGATTACGTATTCTCCCCGCTTTTCAGGCGCCAAACCCTCTTTTCCAACCGTCATGATCAAGGACAAGTCTGATCCACCCCTCTCCAAGTGCTCATGCTCTGCATACTATAGCGGTTAGCTTCTTTAGGTTTTGTCACTTTCTAGGTTATGTAATGCGTTTACTTTCATTCTCCTCTGTCCCCTCCATGTGTTGACGTTGCGGCGATCGTTTTAAATTCCTCAAAAGGCGGAGGTTAACGCTAGGGATGTTTCAATGAAGTCGGCGGAGCAGTGTAAGAACCCTTGGAACCGCAAGTGCAGAAACACGGAAATTGAAGTCTACATTTACCACAAGGGCAGTCGGTTACCCATATGTGGAGACTGCTGGTCTGAAATCGTAGAAAAAGACCTTATGGAGTGAAACTCTTGAGACGAATTAACCTAAACTCAGCTCGGCTGTTCATCGGTCGCTACGTAAACCTCCATCTTAAGGACGGTTCTGTGATCATCAACGTCCTCATAGCCAACGTGAAACGGAAAAGCCGCAGAAAAAACATCGATGTTTTATACAGAACATCCACAAGGGAGGTTTCTGCAGTTCCCCTGACGGAAATTGATTGGGCAGAACCCTTAAACCCCGCTCTCTTTCCTTAAAACTTCAAAGTTGGGGTTAAAACCACATGAGCTATGAAGACGGATTCGAAGACGCTGTGGAACTCTGCATGGAGGAGGCTGAGAGGGCACCGGATAAACAAGATGTGGTCCAACGGCTAAAGTACATTTTAGGCCTCGTGAAGGAGCATAAATTTGAAAGGATAAAGCAGATGTTGGGGTCCCTCAAATAAGCTTCATGTATCCAGATTTCTCTTTTCAGCTTAAATCAGATTCCTGTTTGTTCAATACATTTTAAAAACTCACACTATATAGAATATCTGACTAGAGGTTGAAAAAGGTGAAGGCTGTTATTCTCGCCGGAGGCTACGGCAAAAGGCTTCGACCCTTAACGAACGATAGGCCAAAGCCGCTCCTCGAAGTGGCTGGTAAACCCATAATGGCTTGGCAGATCGAGTGGCTAAAGAAAAGCGGGGTCAACGAAATGATGTTCTGCGTGGGATATTTGAAAGAGAAAATAATTGAACATGTTGGCGGCGGGAACCGGTTTGGGCTTAAGGTAGGTTATGTGGTCGAAGAAGAACCTTTAGGTACTGGCGGCGCTCTTAGGAACACTGAAGCCTTCCTTAAAAGTGAAGAAGCCTTCTTGGTTGTCAACGGAGACATCATAACTAACTTAGACCCGGCGAGAATAGCCAATGAGGTTAAAGGTTACACTGGAGTGATTGCCCTTGTTCCCCTCAAGTCGCCTTATGGAATAGTTGATACGGATGATGATGGTTTCGCTCGGCAGTTTAGGGAGAAACCCGTGCTCCCCGAATATTGGATAAATGCAGGTGTATACTGCTTTACGCCCGAGATTTTCGATTTTCTGCCTAAAAAAGGGAACATAGAAACCACGACTTTTCCTAAACTGGCTGAAAAGAGCAAAATAAAAGCCCTGAAGTTCAAAGATGTGTTTTGGAACGCCATAGACACCCATAAAGACATTGAGGAAGCGGAAGCAAGCATAAAGGAACATAACACCGATAAATAATCGCGCTTAGAAAGCAGATATGCCTGTGACGCTTTTAGTTTTTGCAAAAGACCTTTAAGAAAGAAGTTTACACACTTCTAGCCTAAATAGGAGCCGAAAGAGGGCAGTGTTAGCGTTAAGCGGATGCATCGATCCGGAGATAGGTCAAGAGACCGAGGTGACTGTTCATAGGCTCCGAACCCGTCTGGGGAACGAGGAATTCGAGTGGAGGCGACGCGGGATGGATGGAAGTGATGGAGATGACCCTTCGGAACAAGTTAACCAAGTTATGGTCATTTCTAGGTCAATCAGTTTTATCGCTGTCCTTCAATTTAGGCGGAATCCTCGCTGGGTCGCTTCTTGTCTTATATCTTAACGTTTTTTCTCTCGCTCCGTGGGCGCTTGTTGTTTTTCCCGGGATTCTAAGCATGAGGGGGGCTATAGGAGGGTTATTCTGCGGACGGTTAAGCACAGCTCTCCACGTAGGAACAGTTAAGCCCAGCTACTCACAAAATACTGACACTTTTTACTCGCTTCTGTCTGCAATTGTCACTTTGGCATTTGAAAGCAGCATCATGCTGGGAACCATTGCGTCTTTTTTTGGAATTTTTCTCTGGAATGCTTCTGTATCAGACGTTTTTGCTTTACTGACTGTGATCATTTCGACTATGGGGTTTTCGATTTTTCTAGTATCGCCTATAACCGTAGGGATTTCGTTTTTGGCTTTCAAGCGTGGTTTGGATCCCGACATAATTGTGTATCCCATAATATCCACTGTGGCTGACATTCTCATCACGATTTGTTATGTCTTCGCGTTGAGCGTTTTCTTTATGTCGTCTCAACCGGCGCGTTACCTAATGGCGCTTTTTTGCTTTCTTTTCTTTTTCATCGTGCTTTATGCTCTGATCAAAAATTTTAGAAAAAAGGAGTATATGAAAACCATTAAGGAGTTCTTTCTCACCCTTGTTCTGGTGGCTTTCATCGTCAACGTAACTGGTTTATTCCTCGGCAAAATAGAAGAAAAACTTGGGGAAAGGCAAATTGTGGGTGACAAACAGGCAATTTATCGGGTGTATCCTGCTTTGATAGATACTGTAGGCGATGTAGGGTCGATTGTGGGGTCCACCGCCACTACAAAGCTGGCTTTGGGTTTGATTGACTCGTCTTTTTCTTCGATTAAGCGGCATCTGCAGGAGATAGGGGGCGCTTGGGCGGCGTCGCTTATACTGTTCACTGCGTACTCTGTAATTTCGTCTTCCGCAGCGGGGCTGTTCACAGTGGCGGCTTTCATGAAGCTCACCGTACAGCTCTTAGCCACCAATGTTTTGGCTGTTTTCTTCATGGTCCTCATCTCGTATGCGGTGGCTATATTCACGTATAAACGAGGTTGGGACCCAGATAACTTCGTAATACCCATTGAGAGCTCCTTGGCGGACAGCATAACAACCGTCTCGCTGCTGGCGATGCTGACCCTGATCGGTTAGGCAAAGATTAGCAATATTTTAATTAAACGAGAGTAAGTTACTAGTTTAGCTTGGAGGCGGGGGTTGCCAAGCCAGGTTAAAGGCGCAGCCCTGAGGCGGCTGTCCCGTAGGGGTTCGTGGGTTCGAATCCCACCCCCCGCACCAAATATCACTTAAGGGTTTAAACTGTCAACTCGTAAATTTTTCCACGGTCTTAGCGAAGACTTAGAGACGGGCTTAAAGATGTTCAAAGTATTCTAAAAAGTTCAATGTTGTCTTAATGAAAGGCTTGGTTTTGAAGGGGTCAACGCACGCTTACAGTACATAGAGTTTTTCTTGCAAATATTTCGATAAGAAACTCTTTTAATTGCTTAGCGTCGTCACTAAAATGGATGATGAATTGTGGGACTTAAAAGGAATCTAAGCCTTTTAGATGCTACGGCTGTTGGCGTAGGAGCAATAATTGGGGCTGGAATTTTTGTTGTATTGGGCATAGCCATAGGTAATGCTGGGCCCTCCGTCGTTATTTCCATAATTGTAGCTGGAATAGTTGCCTCTTTTACTGCGTTTAGTTTTGCCGAGTTGGGTTCAGCAATTCCTAAAGAAGGCGGTGCATATCAATTCGCATTCGAGCTGATCTCTCCTTTTGCGGCCTTCGTGGTAGGTTGTTTGTGGCTATTCGCACAGATAGTTGCTGGAGCAGCTATTAGCTTGGGCTTTGCAAGCTACTTTGTAGCGATTTTCCCAATAGTTTCCCTTAAGACTGTTGCGGTCGCAGCAGCATTGGCATTAACTGGTTTAAACCTTGTCGGGATAAAACAATCTGCCACCGTCAATAACATCTTTGTCATCATAAAGATTGCAATACTTTGCTTGTTCGTTGGATTTGGGATCTTTCAAATTCATCCACAAAATTTTGCTCAGTTTAGTCCAAACGGGTTATTCGGGATTCTTCAAGGAGCGGGCTTCATCTTTTTTGCTTATCTTGGTTTTGGAAGAATAGCGACGCTTGGCGAAGAGGTAAAGAATCCCGAAAGAAATTTACCCTTGTCGGTTTTGTTTGCGTTAATAATATCTGTCGTAGTTTATGTTTTGACGGGGCTTACTGCAACGGGTCTGCAAGACTATAGAATCCTTGCACGATCTGGCTCACCAATTGCTGAAGCGGCCAAAGCAACGGGAAATTTCACGATAGTTGCAGCCATCTCTTTCGGAGCTTTGATTGCCACAGCAAGTGTTCTTTTGACAAACCTCATTGGCATGTCGAGGGTTGCATTTGCGATGGCTAGGAACGGTCAGCTACCAAAGTCGATTGCACGAGTATCCTCAAGGTTTGGAACACCCTATATTTCTATTCTTGCGATGGGTGCACTCTTAACTGTTTTAGCTTTTGCTTTAGACTTGAAACAGACGGTGGCAATAACGAGTTTTGCAATCCTTTCAATCCATATAATTGTAAATCTTTCAGCAATAAGGCTCAGGAAGAAAATGCCTAATTTCACAAAATTTAGAGTTCCGTTCTACCCTCTAATTCCCCTGCTCGGTCTTCTTAGTTGCATCATCCTGATGTTTTCTTTGCCTCAAGAATCTTGGATTGTCGCTACGGTTGTTGTAGCTGTTAGTGCAGTCTTGTATATGCTGAGAAGAAAATAGCCCAACAATTCAGTAACCAAGAACATGAATAAGTCATAGCTTCGGGCATAATTCAGATACCTGCTCTGGAGAGCATTCCCACCTATTTTTTTCTGTATGAACTCACTGATTTTCACACTATGAAAAACGTGCTAATAGGAACTTGACAGTTTTAAACGACAGTATAAACCTATCCCCCCGCACCAATGCGCAATAGAGATTAATGTCAATAGAGGCAGATACAGGCGTTATAGACAAAAAGAAGACAGGAAATCGAGAATTTACTGCATTTGTCTATCCTGTAAGGAAATTACAGATAACATCGGAATTCCTGTTATATTCCCCGTCAGGGCTGAATTTTAGTGCAACGTTCGGCGTAGCCGAAAAATTCAGAGTTTGCCCCCGAGCTTTACAATCAATTTCTGCGAGGCATGGCAAATTTAAAGGGAAGTCCCCGCCATTTTGTTCACAATAGAAAATTTTGGAGAATAAGGATTACTGCAACTCCAAGCAATACTGTTCCAAATGTTATTTTTACATATTTTGATTTTAGTTTTGTAGCCATTAAACGTGAACCTAATTGACTTCCAATCAAAACCGAAAATACACAAAGAATCCAAATACTCCAGTTTGGTTGTGCAGCAGTAAAAATATGAGAAAGAAAACTTGAAGTGCCAGAACATGTTACTACAAACGCGGAAGTGGCTGCTGCCGTTTTTGCTTCTAATCCTGCGATATATAATAAAGGCACAACAAAACTACCTCCACCTCTTCCGATTAATCCAGCAAAGAAACCAAGAACTGAACCTCCTGAAATGCCCAAAATTTTGCGTTCTTTAGATGAAAACTCTCTTCTTTTTGGCTTCCAGCCGCTGAGCATTAATATTGCAGCTGTAGCAGTGAACACTGCAAAGACTAGAATTACTGGTTTTGTTGGCAAACCTATATTAAGCCATGTTCCAACAGGAGCAAATAAGATCATGGCGAATCCAAAAGGTATTGCAACTTTCCAATCAATTAATTTCTTTTTTCCATAAGTTATGGCAGCAGATGAACTGTTAACCACATTTAATAGCATTCCAAGAGGAATTGCCTGTGTCTTAAAATCCATGCCTAACCAAAACAAGATTGGAATATAAAGTTGAGAGCCACCCATACCAAGCATTGAAAAAACAAATGCTATAAGAAAGAACAATATGGGTGCAATAAATAATAAATCCATTTTTTCACCGTTATTTTTCTAATGCTGAACAGGGGATACAATAGTGTTTGCCTTTAATTACCCTCAAACCGTGTGAAAATACAACTTCACCACATTTTTCACATTTTTCCCAGTAGAAAGTTCCTTTTTTAGGTTTAAAATCAACATCCTCAACTTCCCCTATCTTTAGTATTTCTTCATCTTTTGCAGATATAATTTTTTCAATCATTGGATCAACAATCTCTGGCTTAATATCCTTCGGTTCAATACCTTTCTGCCTTAATTTAACAAATTCAGAAGATAATCCTTTTACCTGAAATTCTGGGTTTAAAGAGACTCTTACAGATTTTTTATTTTTAACATCAATTAGTGTAATAGCATTTTTCCCATAGTCAAGTTTTTCTATGTTTGCCTTGCCATAAGTGCAACCAGTTGCTACTTGTACTCCATCAACAAAACACATCGTTGCATGGGATGGGCCGCTTTCAGCAAAACAAAACAATTCTTTGTTGCTTGCGTGTTGCACTCCCAATTTATTCATTGCAGCTAGACCTGCTCTAATGCCTAAGGGCATTGCAGGGCATTTATGCCCGTGGAATTTGATTCCAGTTTCAAGTAATTCTCTTGCATTCATTTTTTTGACACCCCTTTCAATTTAGGTTTATCATTAACTATTTTGAGAATTTCCATAACTTTCTTATTTGCAAGTTTATAGTAAACGCTTTTTCCTTCCCTTCTTGAGGAGAGTATTCCCATAGTCTTTAGCTTTGCAAGTTGTATGGAAACTGTTGATTGCGTCCTTCTGACATATGGGACTATTTCACAAACACATTTTTCTTGCTCAAGCAGAAACCTAACAATTTTCAAACGTGTTTCATCAGATAGTGCCTTGAAAATTTTAAGCAACTCGTCCATACATACATTTATACATGTCAATATATAAATACTTTTCTATGCAAAAGAAATATTTATAAAAGTACAAAAAATAAAGAGATAGATTAAACAATATCGGTATATAGCGGATTCGAATGCTGGTTCGAACATCTTACACAGCATTATTTGGTGACACTTGACCCCTAGCGACGTTTAGATTCTCGGTTTTGATATAACATAGGATCCGGTTTCGTGTGTCCAGCCAGAAGGCGGCATCCCATAAATCATACCACATGCCTCTATATCTTTATTATGCAATCAACGAGAGGATTTAGATCGACGTAGAAGCTGCTATTATCCATTCTACTATGCCAAAGAAAATAGCGATTGTTAGAATAAACATGATTCCCAGAAAGAGTGTAATGATTTTCTCATGTTTCCCAAATTTCAGAGTCAAGAAAACATTCAGAACTGGGAAAATAGCAGCGAGAAGCAGTATGGATAAGAGCTCTGATTTTGGTGCCCAGCGGTTTGGATTACCACCCAGTCCGAAGTGAACTGGGATTATAGCTGGAAGTGCTGGGTATGCGTAAAGAACGTATGCAATAAGAGCAGTGTAAGCTGCGATGACCAAGATAACCTGCGAGTACACTAACCTGTTGTGTGTAAGCACGATGGGTTTTTGAATTTTCACATCTGTAAACCTTTTTACTCTCCTTTTAACTTCATCAATAAATTGGACCTGCTTTTCCGGAGTTATTCCCACTTTCTTTCCATCGCGGAGTTCAACTAGAGTGAAGTCGCCTCTCCACTTTGTGCAATAAAGATGCACCGTTCCAACACCCGCTACGCTGAAGAATCCCCAGACGAATCCTGGCCAACTTGCACCGAAGATCCGCAACCGAATCAGCGAAAGATTTTCAGGGCGTATTTCTTTAATCCACGAGTACGGGATCTTCCGCTTGTGAAACCCTATTTGCAAGATAAGTTCCTCTTCGCCGATTACGTATTTCATGTTCACCCCTGAGTAGATCATATACCCCATAAACACTAGAACGAAGAAAAGCAGAGAGAGAAGAGACAGCGAAAAGATGGCTGCTCCTGGTCCTTGAGAAAGCAAGTACACAGACAACAAGAACGGAATAGCCATGACTGCTCCTAAGACTACTCCCCCCACGGTTGCGCCTCTTGACGGCACAGAACGATAGGTCTTAAGCAATTTTCGTCCTTCGTTAATTATACACACTCAAGACGCTTCTTAAAGGTTCTTTTGAACAACATGCTAGAGTAAGGTCTTGCCAAACCGAGAATTTAAACAGATGTTTAAACCTAACGCCCCGCACCAAAGCAAAAACCTAGATTTTGCCGTCTTTTTCACGCTTGTTTTCATTCAATGGGTAGTTTCTTGCGTGAGCCATTCTTTAACATGCTTTTTGACTGATTCAATGAATTTTGGATCGTCCTCTAATTTTAGAAAAGCTTCTTTTTCGACGCCTTCAGGCATAGGAATTTTTACAGTTATATAGGGGCTTATCGATTTTTCTATTTTTAATTGAACTTTTTCGTACTTTTCAGAAGCTTTCTCGCTCATAGGATCACTGACAGGAGTGTTACATATACGGTTGCTAATAAAAGTTGCAGCAGCACAAGCGGAACGCATTTATTGAACCATTCTCCCCAACTCACAGATTTCCCTTCTTTTTTCAGTATTCCTAACGCAATTATATTGGATGGTGAACCTATTGGTGTAAGGTTTCCACCCAAATTGGCACCAAAAACTATGCCCCAGCCCAAAATTTTGAGAGAAAAGCCAGTCACTGCAGAAATGTGTTCCATTACGGGTATAAGCGTCAAAGTCATTGGGATGTTGTCTATAACCGAAGATGATAAGCCACAAATCCATATGTTAAGCAAAGAGGCCATACCTGGGTTGAAACTTAAGATTTGCACCATCTCATTTGCAAACGCTGCTAATGCTCCACTGTTCTCTAAGCCGCCTACGACGATGTAAAAGGCTGTTAAAAAGAAAATTGTTCCCCAATCTACGCCAGAGAATATAGATTCAGGCTCCTGTCCACCCAATACCAGCATCGCTATCGCACCGCCAATAGCGATCAGTCCCAACGGTATTTTAATAAAGTCTTCAAAAATGAAAAGGATTATTACAAACAAAAAAACTATTGCTGCCCTATAGAAGAGAGTCTTATTCTCAACCACAGACCATGGATCAACTCCAACTTTAACATCTTGCTCTTCAGAAGATTCTGCTTTTGTTCTGCGGAGTATATAAAACATCGAAACCAGTGAAAGAATCAACGTCAAAGGTACGCCGATCATAAGGAATTCGATGAATCCAATTTTTAGCTGAGCCGCTACAATCAAGTTTGGAATAGAACTTATCATAAGCATGAGACCTCCTACATTTGCCACGACACTCTCATAAAGAATAGTTCTGGTTGGGTCAGCCCGAAATTTTCTCGCCAAAGAAACTGTTAACGCGCCAATGATAATCATTGCCGTAATGTTTGATATTACTGCACTAAACAAAATTGTCAAGAGTATAAAGGCTATAGATACTCTGTGAAAGCCTCCACCAACAGTTTTCGCTATGCTTAAGCCGATGAACTCAAAAAATCCTGATCTGGCAACTGCTTCAGCCAGAATCATGATACCGATCACCAAAAGCACGGTGTTTAAATCTATGAAACCAATTATCTCACTCAATATGTTCTGGCTGGTAAACAGATTGTATTCTAATCCAAATAGGATTGTAAGAAAAGCTCCTAGAAGAGCAGCTACACTTCTATGATACCTACCCGTTACGAGAATGATCAAAATGAGCATGAAGAGCAAGGAAAAGATGAATGTTACGCTCACTTCGCTTCGCCTTTGCTTGTCTTCTCTTTATGTTCTCTTCTAATCTGTTTTGACGCTTCATCAATTAAATTCTCAATATTTTTCTTAATCAAATAATAGGTCTCGTTAGCGAGATGATAAACGATGACGAATCCGATAGCTAGGAACACTATGTTAGTGGCTTTCGCGACAGCGTCTCCAACATTCGGAATGGAAGCTAAGAACGGTGTTAGAAGCTGCGATGCTAAGACAAGTGAAATGATAATGGCTATATCATAAGTGACGCTCTTGGCCTTTCCACGTTCTTTACTTCCAAGTTTAATTGATATGAGGTCCAAAAAGTACTTTGCATCAATCAATATGAAATATCCAAAGTATATAATGAACATGAGAGCGATTATGCTTAAAACCATTTCACCTGTTATTGGGAAACCTCCGATTTCAAAATTGATGAATGATGATAGTTCTGGCCGAAGAAAGCCCAAGAAGATCAGTATGAAACCAAGTGTGAGGCTGTTCTTAAGTAATCTGAATACTCTTGTCCGGATTTCCCTGATTCCGCTCGCCATGGTCGTTCAACCTTTCACTTCAACCTACGTCCTGCATTAATAAATTGCTTATGCAACACCCGAGAGACAACAAAGAGTATTTCTCCTGGTCGTTCAAGATTTACAAGAGCTGCTTCATACATGCACTATCAACGGGATTTTCAGCATAACCCATGACGGCGTCTTCCTTATCTGCGACGTAATCTACGATCAATTAACGCTGTTCAACCCTTCCTTTCTAAATTGATATTATTCGCACTTCTAACGAAAAATCAATTCATAATAAAATTTTTGCCTCAATAAAATTCCGAGAATTTAAATCGAGATCTAAACCTAATCCCCCGCACCATGCAGAAGCATAGGAACTTTTTGTCATATTTATTGACTTCAAACTTGGCGGAAGTTCAAATATTACTTCAGACAATTCTATTTTTGTGGGGGAATTATTCAAACGGCAAACGAAAAGGGAATAACCAAAGGACAACGTCGTGCGGCAAGCGGAGAGTCATATGTAGAAGCACGGTTGAAAACTTTCGCTCAAGTATCACGTCCCGCACCTTTGCTTGAATATGCTATAGACTTTTACTGTCGCTTGCTTCAAAATGGCAAGCCTTCAGACAAAATTTTTGGAGTTGAAGTCAAATCAACGTGTAATTTCAAAAAAATCTATAGCGAATCAATTGAGAAAGACACAATAAAATTTTGGCTAACTCAACCGTTCCCTGTTTATGTCGTAGTTTACGAAGAGTCAAGCGATAACTGCTATTGGACATCCGTTGAAGACAATCGCGTAGAATGGACGAATAAACTGCTGAAAGATAAAGAGAACATAACTATCACGATAGATAGAACAAAAGTGTTGAAAAAGAAACAAAATGAGGCTTTTATCCAAAAAATTAAGCAGGATATAATCGTAGTTAATGCGAATCGGGGTATTCCTCAGTTTGTTAGTGAAGGGTACGAAGGATACGCAATTGGATATGTTCCTATTCTAAAGCTATCCGATAAGGCAAGAGAAAACGTTAGGGGGACAATCAGATTCGGATTCAATTATTTAATCAACGATAGTATCTTGAGGGACGACCTTCAAAGCGCTTATTCTTTGGCTAAATTGCTTGCGGACTTTGACCATGGGCATTATGACCACTTTCTATTGCTCGCAAGAATTTGTCGGCAACTTGGTAAAAAAGAAGAAGCCAAAACAAACTATAAAATCGCCATTAAAATATGCAAGTCAGACCCGAATTGGGACAAAAAAAGGTTACCTAATGCCCCCTATATCGGCGAAATCATTAGAAAAATAGAGCATGAACTGCGCGACCTTATGTCTTAGAGAACCAATCGGTAAGTGCGCACACTAAAATATTCTACACTCCAAATATTGAACCATGCTCGATATGATACGCCTAAGCAAGTTCTCTTTTAGATTTGCTGGACAAGTTCTAAACAGCAAACTTTTGCTCAAACAAGAAATCGAAGATATTCTTTCGAATCCCTCCTTCGCACTTTTTTCGGAGGAAAACTTCCGCTTTCTGAAAATCTTAATGTCGTCAAACTCGCAGACGTATTTGAACTCCGCCTTGATCAATTTGCGCGTGCAACGGTGCCAAAAAGTTATTACGCTGAGAGCAAAACACAACGCTCTTGGTGCACCTTGTTGTCTGAAGAGCCAGTGCATTTCACTTGTGAAGGAACCCGTATCGTAGGCGTGTTGCACAAACCGCGTAAGACACCGGCTCCGGGGATCATTTTTTGCCACGGCTTCACTGGAACCCGTGTTGAGCCGCATAGGCTCTTTGTTCACGCAGCGAGACATTTCTGCGAAAAGGGGTTCGCTGTGCTGCGATTTGATTTCAGGGGGTCCGGAGAAAGCGAAGGTCTTTTCCAAGACATGACGATCTCGGGGGAAATCGCTGATTTGAAGACCGCTGTGAGTTGGATTACGAAACGAAGAGAGGTTCTCAGGGAAAGAATTGGAGTCAACGGGCTTAGCCTCGGCGGTGTAGTTGCCCTATTAGCCGCTTCGAGAGACCACCGAATAAAGGCCGTTTCTCTTTGGAGCACCCTTTCAGATTTTTCGCCTATACGACAAATCCTTTCGGATTCTCAGATGAAACTTCCAACGCAAAGCTTCCTTGATCTCCCGAGCGGCGATCGCGTAAGTAGAGATTTGCTTTTAGACATGGAAAAATACGACATCCTTTCAGATATTTCGAAAATATCGCCGAAACCCGTATTTATCACACATGGTACGCATGACCCAGTTGTGCCTCTTTGGCATGCAAAAAAGCTTTACGAAAAAGCAGGGGAACCTAAGGATATCCTGATTGTGGAAGACGCGGATCATACCTATAATCGTTGGGATTGGCAATGGAAAGTTATTGAACGCAATGCCAGATGGTTTGAGGAGAATCTATAAGAAACTGTTTTGTTATCCAAATGCGCGCACATGATTTATTCTATAAATTTAATTTTTCAGCTACCTCACACGCGAAAAAAGAGTGTTGCGGGAGACATCTTCAACGAAGGGAGGCTTCGAATTCCCCCACACCGTTTTCAGAAAAGCCTTTTTCTCTTGTATAGTCCTATTACTGTTGTTTTGCTGAGGGCGTGCTCCTCCACCTTGCGGAAGTAGTTGTATTTGTTGACGCCTTCCAAGTGTTTGGTGTCCAACGCGTAAAGGGTGAACACATATCTGTGGGTTCCCGAAGGCGGGCACGGTCCTCCGTATCTCCTTCTGCCGAAGTCGTTTTCTACCTCAACGGCTCCTTTAGGCACGCTTCCCTGCTCGATGCTTTTAACGTCTTTAGGAATGTCGTAAACAAGCCAATGAATGAAGTTTCCTCCCGGCGCGTCTGGGTCTGTGACGCTTAAAGCAAAGCTTTCAGTTTCCTCAGGAACAGCCTCCCACGAAAGCTGAGGAGAAACATTCCTTCCATCACATGTAAACTCGGAAGGAATATTGCCGCTGTCCTCAAAATCTCTGCTCTTCAACTTCACATCAAATACCTCCAAACCAATAGAGACCTACTACAAATAAAAACTTACGGCCCCCGAAAGATTCGAACCAACTTCGCTCTTTTTAAGCACACAAGTTTTAAATGGAGTAAAAACAAACAAGATTAAACAATAAACGCAGATGACGGAGGAGTATGATTGCCCTTTTGCACGAAGTGTGGTGCCGAATTGAAGGAGGACGCCGAGTTCTGTCCTAAATGCGGTGCTCCTGTGGGTGTAAAGGAAAGGGTTAGGCCCAGAGCAAGGTACGCTGAGGAGAGGGAGGCCTGTTTCGGTCCAAAGGGGTCTGGCGGAGGCTTATGGGGCGCCATATCCTTCGCGGTTTTCATCATCGGCCTCGGAATTCTGTGGCTCTTCGACTTCTTCTGGCCGGGAATCCTCATACTGATAGGACTGATGATTATCATAGGCGCCTTAGTCGCAGCCTCGCGGCGATAAAATCAGCTCTAAACGAAAAATAACCTGCACACACGCACACTATTAGAGGGTACTATATTTCGTTGCAAAGCGAATTATTCGAGGTCGCCAGTTTCCGTTTCTCGTCGTGACTTAAATGTTTAATCTGTTTCTCTCTTTTCATAGCCGCCCGTCTTGTGGCGAACTCCTCAACGTACACAAGTCTCTTCGGCTTGTGCATCCTAGTGTATCTGGCGCCGCTTCCGTTCATGTGTTGTCTAACCCGTTTCTCTACGTTCTTCGCATGCCCGGTGTAATACGTATCGCCTTCGCAGAGAACAACATAAACAAAGTAAGGCAAAATCATCAACTCCTGAGATGTACAGAACCGCCACGGCGCGAAACTAGTGTCGTTTCGGCGGCTTCCTCTGCGCAATCCTTCTTTTTTCCCGCTTTAACCTTTTCTTCCCTTTCTTCCTCGTCAAGCGTCCTTTACATCCTTGATATACATTATTCTTAGAAGCGTAAAAACACTTAAGCATTTTCATACAGCACGAAGGAAAATTACAAACTTACGCATCGCTAAACACGGCGGCAGCTGTTCAAGGGAGAATTTCCACCAAGAGACCTGCTAACGCCTCCGCCGTCCCCTTTAACTCCGGAGTTAAGCCTTCTCCGAAGTCCGTTTCCTTGGGCTGGATCGCCAACAAAGCAACCTTCGCCCCAATCGTCTCCGCCAAATACTCGCTGAATATGCGAAGCGGCAGAGCATGCGTCGAAACCGCCACGCCACCGATCTTCTGAGGCTCAATCAACTGCACGGAACCGGGCTTCGAACCCAACATAGCCGCGTCAACAATCAAAACGTGAGTGGGCTTAAACTCATTTATCGGAGCAATGAAACTTTCAGGAACCGTCTCACATTCAATTAAGTAAACAGTCTGAGAAACCCTGTTCCGCAGGTTCCTCACAACCTCTACACCAACAAAGTCATCCTTCCTAAGCGAGTTGCCTACACCCGCCACAACCACTCTCTCGGCGTTCAAAAGCCAAGCCCGCAGGTTTGCCTCAACCATTTCAACGTCAGCCCTTTTCATCAGCTTAACTCTCGAAATCACTATTAACACGTAGAAGAAAATAAGCTATAACGTGCAGGATAGCCCGTGTTCTGAGTAGAACAAAGCGCACAGTTTTCAAGGTTGTATTTGCCAAGAAAGAAGAATAAAAATTGTTGGGTCTTTATTGGCACATATGTTATTTTTGGCTTGCTTCATCACGTCAGGCGCAATTATTTTGGCAACAAAAAAGATGATAAGCTAGTAAAAAAAGAGTTAAATAGTAATTCACCTCTCCGTTTGAAGCTGAAATGAAAGCAATAAACGTCGTTGTCTTGGTTAAACAAGTTCCCGAAATTGAAAAAGTTAGATTCAATCGCGAAACAGGAAGACTTGAACGGAGTTCAGCAGGCGCAGTTACCAATCCCTTCGATCTTAACGCTCTGGAAGCGGCTGTACAGATCAAAGAGAAGACAGAGGCAACGGTAACTACCCTCAGTATGGGACCCATGCAGGCAGAATCAACTCTGAAAGACACGTTATCTAGAGGGGCTGACCGAGCTATTTTGCTCACTGACAGAAGATTTGCTGGAGCCGATACCTTAGCAACCTCCTATACCCTGTCTAGCGCCATCAGAAAGTTAGGATGTTTCGATCTGATCATATGTGGAGAAAAAACAGTTGACGGGGACACCGCTCAAGTGGGCGCTGAAGTCGCAGAACAGTTAGGCATCCCGCACATAGCGTATGTTGAAGAAGTCAGAGAAGTAACAGAGGATAAAATAGTGGTTAAATCGAAGATGGGAAGAAATTATTATCTAACCGAATTGAAGTTTCCTGGATTAATTACAGTAACCAAGGACGTCAACGTTCCACGCCTTCCCACATTAAAGGACAAGTTGAAAGCGAGAAAGGCAGAGATAGAGGTTTGGAGCGCAGACAACCTTGTGGACATCGCTGAGGTAAGCAAATTCGGCATCTCCGGCTCGCCAACATGGGTAGTTAAGGTGTACAGCCCATCAGGCGGGAAAAGGAAAGGCATGATGATTCAAGGAGACCCTGAGGAAATAGCGAAGAAACTCGTGACCATATTGAAAGATGCGGGCACATTGGCGTGAGGTAAATGGAAGGACATAAGAGCATACTGGTTTTCGCGGAACAAGCGGACGGAAGGGTTCACCCAGTTACATTTGAGTTACTAGGTAAAGGGCGAGAGTTAGCGGATAAATCAGCGGCTGAGCTTTCCTGTGTTCTCCTAGGCCACCAAATGGATGAAGAAGCAAAAGAGCTCATCTATTACGGCGCAGACAAGGTTTTCCTGTACGACCACTCGTCTCTCAGGGACTTTGACGTGGTCCGCTACAAAGAAAACATTGTGAACCTAGTCAAGGAGGAGAAACCGGCAATATTTCTCGTAGGGGCAACGCATATCGGAAGATCATTGGGGCCGCGAATAGCCGCGGCTTTGAAAACAGGATTGACTGCAGATTGCATAGAGCTATACTTGGATGACGAGGGAAACCTTGTCCAGGTTAGACCCGCCTTCAGCGGCAACATAATGGCTAGGATAAAGACCAAGACAAGACCCCAGATGTCCACAGTCAGATACAAGGTGATGGAGAAAAAGGGAAGAAATCCGCATAGACACGGGGAGATAATAAAGAAGGAAGTTAAGGTCACAGAGAACACTGGAATGCGAATTATAGAAAAGATAAAGTCTAAGGAAGTTGACATCACAGAAGCAGAAGTCATTGTTTCATGTGGCAGAGGCTTAAGACAGCCTGAAGACTTCAAACTTTTGGAAGAATTAGCGGGTCTTTTGGGCGCCGTTGTCGGGTCAAGCAGACCTCTGGTGGATGAAGGCTGGATAAACAAGGAGCATCAGGTCGGATTTAGCGGAAACACGGTCAAGCCAAGGTTGTACATCGCATGCGGAATATCTGGAGCACCACAACATCTTTTTGGCATGAGAGACACCGACATCATCATAGCAATAAATAAGGACTCCTCAGCGCAAATATTCACTGTAGCTGACTACGGCATAGTCGGAGATTTATATGAAATCTTACCTGCTTTAATCAGAGAAATAAAAGGAGACGCATGAAGAAGGAGATGTAATTTATGGTTGAGAAAATAGGAAGCATCAGAGGAGAATTGGAAGGGATCGTAGGGAAAAACTGGATTGTAACCGAGCGAGGTCTAATGGAAGATTACTTGAAAGATGAAACCCCGACCCCGGTACTTCCTTCTAGTGATGTTATTCTAGTGAAGCCTGCTAATACCGACGAAGTTTCAGCCATTCTTAAACTAGCCAACAGAGAGAAAATCTCTGTTTTTCCAGTGGGTGGAAGAACGGGGTTGGTCGGAGGCTCCGTTCCCGTTAGCCCAGGCATAGTCTTATCCTTGGAGAGGATGAATAAAATGGACATAGATCAAGATAACCTGATGGCTACAGTCGAGGCCGGGGTCACGTTGGGGGAATTAATGCATGCTGTAGAGGATGTCGATTTGTCCTTTCCTCTTCATCCAGGTGACGAAGGCGCCCACTTTGGAGGACTCGTAGCGACAAACGCTGGAGGCTCAAGAGCAGTTAAGTACGGCATTATGAGGAATTACGTTATGGGCATCGAGGTTGTGCTTCCTACAGGCGAGGTATTGAAACTGGGAGGAAAACTGCTAAAGAACAACACTGGCTACAGCCTCCTGCATTTAATGGTGGGGAGCGAGGGAACCTTAGGCGTTATAACCAAAGCGGTGGTTAAGCTGTATCCCAAAACTAAGTTTTCCGCAACCCTCCTCGTACTGTTTAGCAAGCGTCTTGATGCAATAAATGCGGTTCCGAAGATTTTGCGGTCAGGGATAACGCCTCTGGCTATAGAGTACGTAGAGAAGAAAGAAATAGAAAAAGCAGCAGAGCATCTGAATGAGAAATGGCCAGTCGATAAAGGTGATGAAGGCAAGGCTCAGCTCATCGTAATGCTAACCGGGATGAGCGAGGATGAACTATACTCTGAGTGCGAGGAAATCTCAGAAGTTTGTCAAAAGAACGGTGCTGTCGAAACGATGCTTGCGGAGACTAAAGAAGAACAAGACAGAATTCTGAAAATAAGAAGCAACCTTTTCACTGCTCTAAAATCAGAAATGGTCGACATTTTAGACATAACAGTGTCACCAAGTAAGTTAGGGAGTCTCATGGACTCGGTGAATGAAATAGCTGAAAGATACAATGCCTACGTGCCTGTTTACGGACATGCTGGAGACGGCAACTTACATGTGCACATAATGAAAGAGAAAGGCAAAAAACCGGAATATTCCGAAAAGATGAAGAAAGAGTTCTATGAGGCAGGCGTTAGTTTGGGAGGAGTTATAACCGGAGAACACGGAATAGGAAGAATAAGGGTTAACGACATCGGACTAGTCTTGAGTAAGAAAGAAATAGACTTAATGAGGACGATAAAGAAAGTTTTTGACCCGAACAACATATTAAACCCAGGAAAAGTTATAGCGTAAATCGAAGGTCTTCGACTTAGAAAGCTAAGTTACACCCTCAGCATAGATTTAACGAAATAAGAGGCGCGGCTTATGTTCCCCTTCAAAGGCGGTCTTTCTGGACTACTACGGGCTAACGGAGAAGACCTCGAAGAAGCTATAAAAGCCGCTAGAGAGCTAAGCTGGAAGCATTTTGGCAAAAGGATCCGGTTCTACGCTCCCGGATTTATGCCCTACAAATCATCTTGCTTCTGCTCATCGCCCAAGCTTTTCCCATCAATCTCGATAACGGGAACCGCATGCGCCTTAAAATGTAAACACTGTGGAGGAAAGCTTCTGAATACGATGGTTCCTGCATTGAAACCCGCCGAGTTAATCCAAATTAGTAGAGACCTTGAGGCGAAGGGTGGCGTCGGCTTCCTTCTCAGCGGCGGATGTCTACCTGACGGTTCAGTTCCTCTCGAAAAGTTCACTGAGGCTATTGGCCGTATCAAACGGGATACGGGATTAAAAATTGTCGTGCACACGGGGCTTATCAGTTACGAAACTGCGAGGAAACTGAAGGAAGCGGGAGTGGATGCTGCCCTAATTGATGTAATAGGTTCAAATGAGACCATACGGGAGGTGTATCAGCTAGACGCTAAGGTTGAAGATTACGATAGGTCCCTCAAAGCGTTACATGAAGCCGAGATTCCGCTGGTCCCTCACGTCCTCGTCGGTCTCCACTATGGCAAGATAAAAGGCGAATTTCACGCTCTTGAAATGATCGCGAAGCACGATCCTGCCGCCGTTATAGTGATCGCTTTGACTCCGATCAAAGGAACGGCAATGGAAAATGCTGTACCTCCAACACCTGAGGACATAACAAGAGTGCTTGTTGCTGCGAGGTTCATGCTTCCCTCTGCGCCTGTGGTTTTGGGTTGCGTGCGCCCAAAAGGTAAACACCGAGCTAAAACTGACAAGATGGCCGTACGTGCAGGTGTTAACGCCATTGCGTTTCCAACCGCGGAAGCTATTCAGCTAGCTGAGTCCATGGGGCTGGAGACCACTTTTTCTCCTTTATGCTGCTCGCAGATCTTCGAAGATATATAAAGAATTTAGCATAAGGAATATTACGAGGTGCTCGCTGGGTAGTGTGTAAGCACAAGTAGCTTTGAAATCAGAGCCGTTGGAAACGGGGTAGGCAGACTGTTGCATTTTGAAATCAAGGTGAGCGGCATCGTTCAAGGCGTAGGCTTCAGGCCGTTTGTCTACAGAATCGCAGTTGAAAACAGTCTAGTCGGATATGTGCGAAACCGAGGGGACGCCGTCGTCGAAATCGTCGTCGAAGGAAAAGAGACTGATTTGGAGCAGTTTTTGAAGGACCTAAAAGAAAAAAGTCCGCCCCTCGTCAGAATCTACAAAACAACCGTAAGCCGCGAAGCAGACAGAAAAGGCTTCAAAAAATTCACGATCCTTAAAAGCTCAGGCGAAGTGGAATTTTCCGGCTCCGTCATACCGCCAGATGTTTCGATCTGCAGTGAATGCTTAAAGGAACTCAGGGATCCAGCGAACAGGCGACACAACTATTTCTTCACAACATGCACAAACTGTGGTCCCCGATACACCATAATCAAGGGGCTTCCCTACGACAGGCAGAACACCACGATGCAGGTTTTTCCCATGTGCGACGCCTGCCGCGAGGAATATGTTGATCCTTCTAACCGACGGTTCCACGCGCAAACCATAGCTTGCAGCAAATGTGGTCCGAAAGTTTGGTTAACTACCAGCAACGGTCAACCCGTTGAGTGCGAGGACCCCATTAGAGAAGCGGGCAGGCTCCTAGAAGAAGGCTCCATCTTGGCGATTAAGGGAAACGGCGGCTTTCACATCGCAACCGCCACCACCCGGTCCAAGCCGATTATGCGTTTGAGAGAAACCAAGCATCGGTCCCAGAAGCCCTTCGCGATAATGGCTCGAGACATCGCAGCCGTTCGTTCGTTTGCGGAAGTAAGCGATGAAGAGGCTGAACTTTTAGGCTCTTACATTCGACCGATTGTTCTTTTGAAGAAGAGCGTCAACTACTGTCTTTCAGACCTGATCTCTCCCGGACTGCACAACATCGGCGTGATGCTTCCTTACACTGGCTTACATGCCATGCTCTTTGACGAAGTCCACGAGCCTGCCTTCGTGATGACCAGCGCTAACCCTCCGAACGAGCCGATCATTACAAGTAACTGTGAAGCCATGACCCAGCTCAGCTCTGTGGTTGACTACTTCCTGCTTCACGATAGGACGATCGCCCAGAGATGCGACGACTCCGTGGTTCGGCTCCAAGGCGGAACACAGAGCATAATACGGCGGTCTAGAGGATATGCGCCTGAACCGGTGTACCTAAAGCAGGCGGTGAACCGTTGTGCCTTAGGCGTCGGCGCTGAACTTAACGTGGCGCCATGTGTGCTGTTGCGGGATAAAGCCTTCTTGTCTCAGCACATAGGCGATGTGGAGAAACTGGAGACCCTTGAGTTCCTTAAAAACACCATAAAGCATTTGACGAGACTGACAAACAGCAAAATAGAGGTCATAGCTTGCGATCTGCACCCGAAATTCATCACCACGGCGCTGGCCCACAAGCTAGGCGACCCACTTGGATGCACGGTTATTTCGGTTCAACACCACCACGCGCACATTGCTTCCCTCATGGGTGAACATAACGCCCAAGAGATGGTGGGCATATCCTGCGACGGCTTCGGCTACGGCTCCGACGGCGAAGCGTGGGGCGGCGAAATCTTGCACTGCAGTGCCGCTGATTTTACCCGCTTAGGGCATCTTCAAGAGCAGCCGATGGTTGGAGGCGACTTGGCGACAAGATATCCTCTGAGGATGGCGGCTGGAATTCTCCATGGTGACGCGGATGTTGAGGAGTGGTTGATGGCGAACAGCCGCCGGTTTGTCCACGGTAAGAATGAAGTGGAACTGCTTCTTCAGCAATTAAAGAAACAGGCGGTGCCTAAGACCACGAGTTGTGGGCGAGTGTTAGACGCCGCCTCGGCGATCTTGGGCATATGCTATGAGCGCACGTACGAAGGCGAACCCGCGATGAAGTTGGAGTCCACCGCAACAAAAGGCAAAGACGTGCTGAATCTGACGCCTAAAATCGAGGGAAACACCCTCAACACAACGTTCATAATCCGCGAAATCTTCAACGAAAGAGGCAACCACTCAACCGCTGACCTAGCCTACTCCACTCAAGCTTACATTGCCAAAGGTCTCGCTCAACTGGCGATAACCGAAGCGGAAAGGCTGAACGTTAAGGCCATCGGCTTCTCTGGCGGTGTCGCCTACAACGAACACATCACGCAGACCATTAGGCGAATTGTTGAAGAAAACGGATTCAGCTTTTGCGTTCACAACCGTTTGCCTCCCGGCGACGGCGGCATATCCTTCGGACAGGCAATAGTCGCTGCTCGCTTTGGCTGATGGACCAGAATCAATTTATGTAAGTGAATGGTTCAAAGTGCTTGAAATGTGTCTCGCTATTCCGGCTGAAGTTAAAGAAGTCAAAGGGAACATTGCTAGAGTGGACTTTGGCAGTGGCGTCCTCAGAGAGGTAGATGTCTCCTTGGTTGATGCGCACGTCGGCGAGTACGTGCTGGTTCACGTGGGCTACGCGATTCAGGTGCTCGACAGGAAAGCCGCTCAGGAAACCCTTCAGTTATGGAATGAAGTTCTCAAATACGAATAGCCGAATCTAACACGTAGGGCGTATCGTCGATGGAGGAACCGTCCGGATTCAAGGATGCGAAACTGGCAAGAAAAGTTGCGGCTCACATCAAAAGTCTAGCGCCTTCTTACAACGTTAAATTTTGTCATGTCTGCGGAACCCACGAGTGGACGATAACCCGATACGGACTTCGCAGTTTTCTCCCCGATAGCTTAGATGTGATAGCTGGACCAGGCTGCCCAGTCTGTGTTGTTCCCTCAGCTGAGATCGATGAGGCTATTTCCCTAGCGTTGAACGGTGTGGTAGTTGCCACTTTCGGCGATATGCTTCGTGTTCCTGGGTCCTCCACGTCGCTTCAGGAGGCGAAGGCTTCAGGCGGAGACATTAGAATCGTATACAGCATTAGGGACGCTGTTAAAATGGCTGCTAAGGAGCCCGGGAAGGATTTTGTGTTTTTCGCCATCGGCTTCGAAACAACGGCTCCGGCTACTGCCCTTGAAATCTTGGGTGAACCGCCTGAAAACCTAAGTTTCCTTGTTTCGCACAGGCTGATTCCGCCCGTTATGGAGCTTCTCCTCGGCGTAGGCGACCTCCACATAGACGGATTCATCGCACCCGGTCACGTATCCACCGTCATCGGCATGGAGCCCTACCGCATGTTCCCCGAGGCTTACCACATGCCCACGGTCATAGCGGGATTCGACCCCTTAGATGTCCTATTCGCTGTTTCCATGCTCGTGAAACAAATAAAAGACGGCGAAGCCAAATTGGAGAACGAATACCCTCGAGCTGTTACGCGGGAAGGCAACGTTAAGGCGCAGGCTCTTATCCAAAAGGTGTTCACGGTCGTCAACGGACATTGGAGAGGCATCGGGCGGGTTCCCAAATCGGCGCTGAAGCTGAAGGGCGAGTTTTCAAGTTATGATGCGCGAGCGAAGTACGATATAAAAACTGAGCCGAGTAGGGATCTGTTGCCGGGTTGCGACTGCCACCTAGTTTTGATCGGGCGCAT
This sequence comes from uncultured Candidatus Bathyarchaeia archaeon, assembly GCA_964655075.1. Lineage (GTDB taxonomy): Archaea > Thermoproteota > Bathyarchaeia > Bathyarchaeales > Bathyarchaeaceae > CAZZLD01. The sequence goes on along the minus strand of CAZZLD010000003.1, from coordinate 38,073 downwards.
AAAACCTCCAGAATGCAGCCTCTACGGAAAAGTCTGCACCCCGGTTTCTCCGCGTGGGCCATGTATGGTCTCCAGCGAAGGCACATGCCGAATCTGGTATAAATACGGCGAGAGAAAAAAGCTGTGAAAGGATGTGGTTTAACTGCTCAGAGAAGGAAAGCTGCGTTTCATTGGCGTGGTTGAAGAAGCCGGCGAAACCGCTAAAGTGCGAATTTTCCCAGAATTCTGCGAAGGCTTAAAACAACTCAGCGAAAACTCACACATAATCATTCTCTACTGGTTTCACCTGAGGGACAACCAAAAAGAACGAGGCACCATTCAAGTGCTCCCTAAGAGACATCCCGGAGCGCCAGTTGTCGGCGTGTTCGCGTCTAGAAGCCCAAGCAGACCGAACCCAATCGGCTTCTGCGTCGCTGAACTCGTTAAAGTGGAAAACTGCACCTTGTTCGCGAGGGGACTCGACGCGTTGGAGAACTCGCCGATAGTCGACATTAAGCCTTACATTCCTAGGGCGGATGCAGTTCCAGACGCTCGTGTGCCCGAATGGGCTTTACGGGGTCCTCCAACCTAGACCGAGGTTAAACGAATAAATAATAAAAAGAAATCTATCTATTCTTGGTGGATTCGATGGACAGCGTTGGGATTCTGGTTGTTTCTTACGGTTCCAGAGCCGCCGCCATGATCGATGCTTTCTGCCGCAGCGAAAACTACAAAGCTGAAATTTACGTGGCGGATAAGCAGAGGAACCCCTTCAACGCAAAAAAGGCTAAGGTACACGCGGTTGTCCCGGGACTTGAAATCCAGAAAATCTGCAGGTTCGCCAAGAAGTACGCGGACAGAATCGACTTCGGCATAGTGGGTCCTGAAAAGCCTATCATAGCCGGCGTAAGAGACGTAGTTGAAAAGGAAACCGACATACCCATAATCTGCCCCACGAAGGAGTACGCCATCGAAGGGAGCAAAGTGGCTCAACGCCTACTTTTTCAGGAAGTTGCTCCCGAAGTGAACCCTAGATTCAAAGTTTTTGATCCGAAAACCAGCGGAAGCCTCATGGAGGTCAAGAAACAGCTCTGGAATTGGTTGGATGAACTCGAAAATCAAGTGGCTGTGAAGCCTGACAGCCCCGTGGCTGGGAAGGGCGTAGGCGTCTGGGGCGACCACTTCGCAATGCGCGAACAGCTGTTTCAGCACTTTCAGCTTAACTACGCACAGGGCGCCGTCATAGTGGAAGAAAAAGTCGAAGGCGAAGAATCCAGCTTCCAAGCGTTCTGCGACGGAAAACACTTGGTTCCAATGCCGGAAACTCGCGACTACAAAAGAGCCTTCGACGGCGACAAAGGACCCAACACAGGCGGCATGGGCTCCTACAAAGATGTAGGCGACAAACTGCCCTTCATGACCTCCGCTGACAGGAAAAAGGAAATTGAAATCATAGACAAAATCTTCCAAAAACTGAAGGGAAAAGGCAGCAACCCCGGTTTACGCGGCATTCCTTTCTACGGGGCGTTTATCCACACGGCGGAAGGCCCCAAAATTCTCGAAAACAACAGCCGACCAGGCGACCCTGAAATAATCAACCTGATGCCCATCTTAGACGATGACTTCATCGACGTATGCTTCAAAATGATCGACGGAAATCTAACCCGACTTGCCTTCAAGAAAAAGGCGACTGTCGTAACCTACAAAGTTCCGCCGACGTACGGCGGCTACAACGAAATGTTTCCAAACCGCGTGAAGTCAGACGAAATCGGTAAAGCTGTGGATTTAACCAGCGCATACGGGCTCAGCGAAAAACACGGCGACAAAATCAGAGTATATCCGGCTTCTATGGAGCTGAGAAACGGGCAAACCTACGTCCTCACGTCGAGGGCGATATGCGCCGTCGGCATAGGCGACGACATCCAAACTGCAAGGGAGCTATCGCTAAAGGGCTTAAACGCCGTTAAGGGCGGCGCGCTTTGGCACAGAACCGACATCGCATCGAAAGAGCACATAAGAAAAAGCGTGGATCACATGAAGCAGTTGAGGCGCTTAAAGGCATGACGCCTAAAAAACCGCAGCGGACCCAGCGCATATTCGTGACAGACTGCGAAGGTCCAATCTCTAAGAACGATAACGCCTTTGAACTATGCGCCCATTTCATTCCGAACGGCGCCAGCTTCTTTGCGTTAGTAAGTAAGTACGATGATATCCTTGCGGATGTTGTTAAGAAACTCGGATATAAGGCGGGGGACACCCTTAGGCTGATTCTTCCTTTTTTGAAGGCCTGCGGAGCGACAAACCGAAACATGAAAGAATACTCCTCCCGCCATGTGCTGTTGGTTCCAGGCGCTGAGAAAACATTGCAGTTTGTCAACGGCATTATGCCTTCTTTCATCGTCAGCACCAGCTATGAACAGTACATCGCCTCATTGTGCGATTTGACTGGGTTTCCCTTCGCGAACGTTTACTGCACAAGGCTCGACATAGACAAGTATGAAATCAGAGAAAAGGAAACTAGGCGATTAAAAGGGTTAAGCGAAGAAATCTCCGCTATGCCGATGATAGAAATTCCCGAAGGCGCAGAATCAATACGCGAGTTTTCTAAGCAAGACCAAAAGACCATAGCGCGCCTAGACGAAATATTCTGGAAAGAAATTCCACGCATGGCTTCAGGCAGAATGCTGGAGGAGGTTAACCCCGTTGGCGGCTACGAAAAAGCGAACGCCGTACAAGAGATCGTTAAGAAGTTGCATGCCGATTTCAGCGGCGTACTGTATGTTGGAGACAGCATCACAGATGTTTCACCGTTTCAGCTGGTGCGGGAGAACGGGGGATTAACGGTTTCCTTTAACGGCAACCGATACGCCATCAGGGAAGCCGAAATCGCGGTTATTTCCAGCAACACGATCGTAACCTCGGTTTTCGCTGATGCATTCAATAACCACGGCAGAGAAGGCGCGATTAAGTTAGCTAGGGAATGGAGTTACGCTGCGCTGAGTAACTATGTGGATTCCGCTCTCAGAGAACAGGTAACCAAGCTTTGGCCCACAAAACTTCCAAGGGTAGAGGTGATAACCGACAGAAACCGAGAAAGACTGACGAAGGAAAGCACCATCTTCAGGAAAACGATTAGAGGCGAAGCTGTTGGAAAGCTCGGGTAATTTAATAACTCTGCTTGATGGCAATAATCTTATGGAGTAATGAAGCGGTGGAGATCGAGGACACCTATTGTGAAGCTTTCGACGGCTTTTTCTCGCGCTTAATCATCACCGCGAAGGACGATAAAAGACTGCGGAGAGCAGCCTGCGGCGCCACGGCGTTGCCCTCAACGGTTTTCGGCAAATCTGAGGGAGGCGTTGAGAAATGGCTGAAGGAAGGAGAAACGCCTGATGGGCGTAAAGGCGTGATCATTCAGATTTGGGTGAACTATGGAAAAAACGCTAAGGAAAAATTAGAAGACGAGTTGGGGTGGCGCATTCGTCAAGGTGTTCTCGTGGTGCCCACGACCTCGGTTTTCAATGCTTTAGATTCGGGCAATAAAATTGACATGATGAATACGGTGGGACACTGCGGCGACGGATACGAGCAGGTTGAAAAGTATCGGGGTCGCGAGGTGATTAACATTCCGATTATGATGCCCACGTTTCGTATAGAGCGCCATTTGGGCTGTAAACGGGGCGTGGCAGGCGGCAACCTCTGGTTTATGTGCGCTACTGAAGAGACAGCGCTTGAAGCAGGAGACAAAGCCTTAGAAGCCATAGGTCAGGTGGAGGGCGTAATCACGCCGTTTGACGTTTGTTCGGCTGGTTCGAAGCCTGAAACCCGTTATTCTGAGATAGGTCCGACAACCAACCACCCCTACTGCCCAACGCTCAAAGACAAAATAAAAGGTTCAAAGGTTCCAGCGGGCGTAAACTACATTCCGGAAATCGTGATCAACGGCATATCGCTTGAAGCAGTGAAAGAGGCGATGAAAGCCGCTATGCAAGGCGTTAAGGACGTGAAAGGACTGTTAAAAATCTCCGCGGGTAACTACGGCGGAAGGCTTGGAAAATATAAAATTCACCTACGCGAGTTGTCTCCATGAAGTTTGATGTAGTCTGTTTCGGCGCGTTGAACATGGACCGCCTCTACCGCGTAAACGAAATCGCTAAAGCAGGCGAAGAACGCTCCGTTCTCAGTTTTAAGGAGTCGCCGGGCGGTTCCGCTGCAAACACCGCCGCAGGCTTAGCGAAACTCGGCGTGAAAACCGGCTACATAGGCAAGGTTGCCAACGACCGAGAGGGGCAAATTCTCCTAGACGATTTCAAAAATGTGGGCGTTAACATCGACGGAATAGTTGTTTCTCAGAGAGGGAAGAGTGGCGCCGTCATGGGTTTTGTCGATCGGAAAGGCGAGCGTGCCATGTATTTGGATCCCAGCGTCAACGATCAGTTAAGCTTTGAGGAAATTAATGTGAAGTATGCTGGTTCAGCCAAGTTTCTGCACTTAACATCTTTCTGGGGGAAAAAGCCCTTCGAGGCTCAGGAAAAGCTGGTGGAAGCGCTTCCTAGGACGGTTAAGGTCGCTCTTGACCCTGGAGATATTTATGCAAGAAAGGGGCTGAAGCCTCTGACGCCTCTGATAAATCGGTGTTTCGCTGTTTTTCCGAATGAAAGCGAAATAAAGCTGCTCACAGGCAAAAACCACGAGGAAGGCTCTAGGGCCCTAATTGAAATGGGTGTTAGTTTGGTTGCTGTTAAGCTTGGCGCAAAGGGGTGTTACGTCACGGATGGTCGAGAAAGCCATTTGATTAAGCCTTATCAGGTGAATGTTGTGGACACCACTGGTGCAGGCGATGCGTTTTGCGCTGGTTTTCTGTATGGGCTGATAAGAAATAAGGGTTTGTATGAATGTGGAAAGCTTGGAAACTTTGTGGCTTCCCGCTGCATAAGAGTGGCTGGCGCCAGAGAGGGTCTTCCTGGGCTGTCGGATTTGTCTGCGGTCTGAAGTTCCATGCATAATTTATAAATTCTAAACGTCAATAACAGAGTTATGTCATCGTGGGATTTCGATGCCTAAAACAGGAATCAGCGAGTGTTATTTCGTAAACGTGAATCATAAAAGCGTAGAGCGTTTAATAGTTATGGTTAAAGAGTATTTAGCCGATTTGAAGCTGTCCCACGAATACAACGTAAATGTCTATCCCGGCATGATACCCTTAGACAGCATAGTCCTTGAAATAACCGGTCCAGGCGAGGATGAAATAAGGGCTATCCATTTAAGGTTGACCTCTAAAATTTTGGGGTTATGCGAGAAAAACGGCGTCGAATCGCACGGTTTCGAACCGTTAGAGATCCGCTAAGAGCGTGGTGGGGAGGTGTTAGAGTTTGGTGTTGGCCTATATCTTGGCGAAAGTTGAGGCTGGAAAAGACAGAGACGTGATTTACGAAATTAAGAAACTTAGAGAAATTAAGAAGGCGCATGCCACCTACGGAACCTACGATCTAGTGCTCGAAGTTGAATTCAAAGCCATAGAGGAACTCGACGAATTCGTCTTCGACAAAATACGCAAAATGCCCGGCGTGAAAGAGACAGTAACCGTAATAGCGTCAAAAACGCTTGTTTAGAACTTCACCGTTCTTTCAACAAATATTCAACCGCAGACTCAAAAACCAGCCTTCCATCACCATATTTCAGCAGCTCTAGCCTCTCAGTCCAATCTGGAAGCTGCCGACCATAATAAGCTCTTTCAGGATGAGGCATCAAACCAAAAACATTCCCCTCAGGGTTGCAGATGCCTGCAATGTCGTGAAAAGCGCCGTTGGGATTTGTAGGATACCTGCCTTCAGCATGCGCGCCGGTTTCGTCGCAGTACTTAAAAACAAGCTGGTCGCCATCGTAAAGCCTTTTCAAACAAGCATCTTCGTTTTCTTTTGAAAAAATGAACCTGCCCTCCGCATGCGCAACCGGCATAAAAACCCTTTTTCCTCTCGGAATATGCTTTGTGAAAATGCAGTTCCCCGCATTTTCGTGGCTGAGGAATATCCACCTACACTCGAACTTGGTGGAAGTGTTCGGCGCTAGAGCCGCTTCGGGCTGTTCACTTGTCCCGTCGAACCCGGGCAGCAGACCAGCTTCAACTAAGACTTGAAAACCGTTGCATATGCCCAAAACCAGTCTTCCTTCTTTGACAAACTTTTTCAGGTCGACACCGATTTTGGCGATGAGCCCTTTGCCCCAAATCGCCCCAGCTCTAACGTAGTCTCCATAGGAGAAGCCGCCGGGAAAAACAAGGGCATCATAGTCTAGGAGACTTTGGTCTCTAATTACTCTGTTAGCGTGAACCACCTCTGCTTTAACGCCGAGGTCGTTGAATGCCCTCTGCGTTTCCATGTCGCAGTTGGTTCCGCCGACCCTCAATATGCAGACGCGTATGTCTTCTCTTCTCATATTTGATCCCTCAGGGCAGTTTTCCAAGCGGCTCTCAGCTCAACCAGATCGGCGTCAACCAGCGGTCTGTCGTTAACACCGTAGACAACAAGCCTGCTGTCCTTCTTCACCCTCCCAACAACAGCGTGAGGAACCTTCGCCATCACCACTTCAAAACCTTCCTTATTCTTCGGAGCCACTTCCACGAGGAATCTGCTGTTCGACTCGGAAAACAGAACGCCGTCATTTCTCTCAACGTTAGACCTTGGAACGTTCCTCAAAAGAATCTCCGCGCCGAGTCCGCCGGTGAAAGCCATCTCCGCAACCGCAACGCCTAGACCCCCATCGGAAAGGTCGTGGCAACCTTCAACGTAACCAGCGTCTATGGCAGCGACAACCGCATCCATTGTTTTCTTTGCTACCCGCCTGACTTTTGGAACGCTGTTTCCAACAAAACCTTTCAGCTTATAGTACTCTGAACCACCCAGTTCAGGATAAGTTCTTCCAACAATGTAGATTAGGTTTCCCGGCGCCTTCAGATCCGCTGAAACCGTTTTTCTTACGTCGGGAACTATGCCCAAGGCAGTTATCAACAAGGTCGGCGTAACCGGTCCAGAAGGCGACTCGTTATATAGACTGTCCTTCCCGGAGATGAAGGGCACCCCGAAAGCCTTCGCGAATTCGTAGCAAGCCTCAGCGGCTCTAACTAGTCCACCCATTCTATCTGGTTTTTCCGGGTTGCCCCAAGTGAAATTGTCCAGTAAGGCGATGCGCCTGCCGCCCACAGCCACGTTGTTTCTTATGGCTTCGTCTATGCTTGAGGCCGCCATCCAGTATGGGTCTATCTTCCCATAGTTCGGGTTCATGCCGCTGGATATCGCAATGCCCCGCCACGAATCCGACAAAGGCTTTATGACCGCAGCATCGTTCGGTCCGCTATATTTTCCTTGTAGCGGTTTCAGAACGGTGTTCCCTTGAACCTCATGATCGTAAGTTCTAATAACCTGCTCTTTGCTTGCTATGTTGGGTGCCGATAACAGCCCCGTGAGAATGCCAGTCAAGTCGTCGGGTTCAGGAAACATCGGCTCAGGATAATCTGGTTTTGTCCATTTTGCTGTTCTCTCAACCTTCGGCGGGTTAAAAAGAAAATGCAGGTCTAAGTCTGCAATGCTGCAGCCGTTATAGTCAACCTGAAGCCTCTTCGTTTCGTTGAACACGCCGACAACCGTTGCCCCAACTTCTTCACCCTCGAAAACTTCCAAAACCTTCTGGACGTTGCCTCTAGGAACCGACAGAAGCATTCTTTCCTGCGATTCGGAAATCCATATTTCCCAAGGGGTCATGCCCGCGTACTTCAAAGGAACTTTTTCGAGGTTGACGTGGATTCCGCAGTTTGATCTGTACGCCATTTCTCCAGCGGCGCAAGATAAGCCTCCTCCGCCCAAGTCTGTTATGGCTGAGGCGCGCCCTTGGTCTCTCACTTCTAGGATGGCGCGCTTAAGTTTCTCCTCTTCTATGGGGTTTGCGATTTGAACCGCTGATCTTGACGCTATCTCCGATTCTTCGGTCAGCTCCGCCGAGGCAAAAGTAACCCCGTGTATTCCGTCTCTTCCAGTTTTTCCGCCGACCAGAACTGCGGCGTCTCCCGACTTTGTGGCTCTCACAAACTTGCTCATTGGAAGAATTCCTATGCATCCGCAGTAAACCACTATGTTGCCCATGTAGCTTTCGTCAAAATAGATTGCTCCGTTAACTGTCGGGATTCCCATGTTGTTTCCGTAGCACCCTATGCCTGCCACGACGCCCTTAAACAAGTATTTAGGATGCTTAGTTCCCGCTGGAAGCTTCTCGTAGTCGTAATCTAAAGGACCGAAACACAGAACATCCGTGCACGCGATGGGTTTAGCCCAAACGCCCAACGGATCCCTAATAACGCCTCCGACACCTGTGGCTGCCCCGCCGAAAGGCTCCACAGCTGAAGGATGATTGTGAGTTTCAACCTTTACGGCGACGCCGTAGCCTCTCTCAAAGTCAACTATGCCTGCGTTGTCTCTGAAGACGTCGAGACACCAAGGCAGATCAAGCTCCTTTGTCGCTTTAGATATGTAGCTTTTCAGAAGGTTGCTCGTGATGAGTGTTCCGTCGGGGGCGACGATGTCTCCTTTGAAGGTTTTGTGGTAGCAGTGCTCTGACCACGTTTGACCAATTGTTTGAAGTTCAACGTCCGTTGGCTTCCTTTTTTCATTCAGGAAATACCTCTGAACCGCCTTCATTTCTTTCAGGCTTAAAACCAGACCAAGCTCATTGCTAACTTGAATTAGCTGTTTATCACCAGCGCTGATTAGGTCTGCCTCAAAAACCTCGAAGGGAAGGGCTCTCTTCGCGTATAAGGTCACTCGGTTTTTTCCACCTGAATGCTGTAGTTGTCCTTCACTGGGTTAGCGAGCAGTTTCCTGCACATGTCCTCCGTTCGCTTCTTAGCCTCTTCAGCGGAACCAGCTTCAACGTAGACGTAGTAAACCTTGCCCACGTTCACCTCTGCGACTTTATAGCCTAAATCCTTCAAGGACCCCGCGGTTGTTTCTCCTTCAGGGTCGGAGAGCCCCGGTTTAAGGCTGACCTCCACCCTGACTCGATACTTCATGCGCAAATCCACCTCAATTACCTGTATTGAAACTTGCCGAACGGACTATTAATGGTCAATTTATTTCCTTCCTTGCTTCTTTCGCATTTTCCGATGATCTGTGCTCCTAAACCGAAGCTTTCTGGAACGCTCAAAACATCATCCGCCGCTTCAGGGTCAACAATGACTTCGAGGCCGACCTCCATGTTCCCACCCATATACATGTTCCTCCAAGTTTCCTTTGATTCCCTCTGGATTAAACGAAAAATCGGGTCTGGAGTCAGCAGCTGGTCTTTAACGTAGTGTATGTTTTTGCCTAGCCGCAGGCATTTGGTTTGTCCTCCTCCAGTGTTGTGGACTAAGCCTTTTACGTAGCGGCGGTGTTTCCTCAGTATTTGCTGGATCACTGGTGTAAAGAGCCTTGTCGGCGAAAGGATCGCCTCTCCAACGGTCATTCCGAGTTCATCGTTAAACTCATCAAAGGCGAATCTCCCATAGTAGTCTTCTCCAGCGGGGTCTCTGAGTTCCGGATGCTTCCTTCCATATCCTTTCTTCATTAAACAGTGTCTAGCCAACGTTATGAAATTGCACATTATGCCGCTGTTCAGTTTTTTCTCGTATTTCGTCTTTCCGCCGCTCCGCAAGCCGATGATGACGTCGCCTTCCTTGATCTCTGCGCCGGTTATAACCTCGTCTTTTTTGGCTTTAGCATGAATTATCCCAGAAAACTCTAAAGTTCTTACTTGATCGGGCAGATCGGCCGTTTCGCCGCCTGCGAAACGAATATCTGTGCCGTTTTTCCTTAAAACCTCAAGGCACTCTTTAAAACCGTCGCTAAGCGCTTTTAGAACATCCTGCTTTGGAAGCTTTAACGGGTTAACCGCCACGTAATCAACGAAAATTGGGCTCCTTAAAATTCCTACACAAGCTACATCATCAAGGTTCATCGCCAAAACATCTTGAGCCAATCCCTTAAACCATTTTGTGTCTCCTGTTTCTTTCCAATGGAGGTAGCTTTGGGTTGGTTTACTACCAGCGCAGTCAGCGTGCATGCACTCAACATAGTCTGGGAAATCGAGGTCTTGGGATATGACGCAGAAGGCTTTTGGATACAGGTTGTCTATCAGCGATTGGAAATGTTCTATTCCCTTTTTTTCAACGTCAACTCCCAACTTAGCGTACTTCGACATGGTTACGCCTTCATCTCCTCTCTGGTTCTGAACCTTGGTTTATACTTTAGGCAGCTGTAGTCTCCAGTCATGCAGGATAAACACAGTTCATTCTTTGCCAAGCCTATTCCTCTACTTAGACCCTCCACGTCGTTGTAACCCAAAAAGCTCACGCCCACAGCTTCGCCCACTCTCTTGTTAATTTCATCCAGACCACAGGATGTTTTGCAGACTCTGTGGGCTAACAACTCCTCCTCAGTGGGAAAGTCTATTCCCGCGTAGCACGGGTGCATTATTGGCGGGAAATCCACGAGAAGCGAAATTTTTCTCGCTTTTTTCAACTTGTCTTTGACGATTATCCTAGAGCTGGTTCCCCTCACAATGCTGTCGTCAATTAGGATTACTTCTTTTCCATCTATTGCCTGCGTTATCGGGTCTATGCTTAAAACAACTTCTTCCCTTCTCTCAGGCTCTATAAAACTTCTCCAACTTCCCTTTCTTCGATATCTGTTTTTCATCAGCCCCTCCTCAAAGGGAATGCCGGTTTCTTCCGAGTAGCCAAGGGCGGAAGGCCTAGCGGAGTCCGGGACAGGGATGACCACGTCTCCATGAATGGGATATTTTCTCGCCAGTTCCTTTCCGATGTTTTTTCTGGCGTAATAAACATTCACTCCTTCAATGACAGAACCGGGATGCGCAAAGTAAGTGTATTCAAAGGGGCAATGGGCGGTTCTTTTTAATTCAGAAAATTGATGTTCCTCTAAACCGTTTTTGTCAATTTTGATCAATTCGCCCGGCTTTACGTCTCTAACAAGTTTTGCGTTGAGGCTGTCCAGAGCGTGGCTTTCAGACGCGATTATGTATGAGTTGGTTTCTTCTTGCCATCCTAGGCAGAGGGGCCTGAAACCCCTCTCATCTCTAGCGCCCAACAACTCTCCTTTTGACGTTAAAATAACGAGGGAAAAGGAACCGTTTAAATTCTCATTGAGAATTTCAAAGGATTCAAGCCAGTTGCCCTTGTTTTTGAGAATCTGACGGAGCGTTAGTCCCATCAGCTCCGTGTCCGTCATAGAATAGAGATCAGCGTAACCTTCTTTCTTCAGGTTCTCGATTAATGGGTCCCTGTCGAGGGTGCCGTTATGGGCTACATAAAACTCGTTGTGGGTGCCTATTTTGAGGGGTTGAGCATTTTTGATGTCGGTTCTAGCCGTTGTGGAGTATCTCACGTGGCCGATTCCGACTTTTCCTTCTAATCTGCTGATTCTCGCGTAAGTTTCTTCGTAGTTTCGTGATACTAGTCCCATCTTCTTGTAGGGCTGACGGTTCTGCACAGCGATGCCCCATGACTCTTGCCCCCTGTGTTGAAGAGCCTCCAAACCGTTAAGTAACATTACAGAAACGTTGTGTCCACTAAGAGAGCATATCCCGAGTACACCGCAGTGCTCCCGCATTTTCATCATCTTATGTTAAAAACTTATTCAAATAAAAATGTTTTTTTACAAAAAAACTGCAATAAATTAGTTTACATCCATAAACCCGCTTTCTTAAGCCTCCTCTCCCAAAGTGCAGCGACTTTTTCTGTTTTCGCGGTTGCGATGCCGATGTATTTAGACGGGTCGGAGAGGATTTCCAGTTGTTGTCGGGTGAATTTCTTTAGGTATGGCTGGAGCTCTCTTCCGGTTTGTATGATTTCTGTTAGGGGTTTGCCGGTTTGATAAGACTTCATGGTCAGCTTTCTAACTTGCTCGTGGGCGTCTGGGTGCCCGTGGAAAGCCAGCAGAACATAGAGCGGCTCGGCAACTATCTTATCCTTGTTCAGTTCAAAGTTTTTGCGCAGGTTGTCTCTATCAACCTGAAGCCGCATAGAAACCTTAGTCATTCTCCTCACGGCGGAGTCAAAGGCAACAAGCAGCTCCGGCGTATATCTCTGAGAACAAGAGCTGGTCAGGTCACGCTGGTGCTCCGAAATTTGGTCCATATACATCGTCACCATTTGAGGCATGAACCTCTTCCACATGCTCTCCACGTTCTCGAAGTTGATCGGGTTCCTCTTCTGAGGCATAGTCGACGAACCTACTTGTTTCTCCTCGAAGGGTTCGCCTACTTCACCTATTTCCGACCGCTGAAGGTTCCTCATATCCCTCGCGAAGTTTGCCAGGACGCCGAAGGCTGAAACAACCGAGTGAACATAATCTGTCACGGGCTCAGGCGGAACAATCTGCGTCGAGATTTCCGCGGGCTTCAACCCAAGAAATCCCAAAAGCTCCTTTTCAAAGCCCTCCGGATCGTCAAAAAGCAGACCAGACGCGTTGTAGGAGCCCACTGCGCCTGCAAATTTGCCTGTAAGATCGTCAGATGCCTCTTTCAGCTTGAGGATGCGGTTTCCCCAGCGGTTCACGTACTGAGCTATGGCAAACCCGAAGGTGATGGGTTCAGCGTGTTGCCCGTGCGTCCGCCCAACCTGGATCGTGTCTTTTTCCTTTCTCGCTAAATCTATCAAAGTTTTTTCCAAAGCCGCCATATCAGGTAGAATAACGTTTTCTGCGGCTTCTCGGTACCTCAGAGCATTAGCCGTGTCTTTTATGTCGTTGGATGTGGCGGTTAGATGCACGAAGGGTTTTGCTTCTTCGCTTACCTTGCTTCTTATCACATTCGCTAAGGCTCTGATGTCATGTTTGATTCGCCTTTCCTCGTGGTAAACCTCTTTTGCAGTTACCTGAGAAGAGGCTTTCGCGATTTTTTGCGAACAAAAGCCGTGTTTCGCAAGGGTATCCGCTAAGGCGGCTTCCACTCGGGCTTGATATTTGATGAAAGCTTCTTCGGTCAGATAGGGTTCTAAAGCTTTGACGAAGTATCTATAGTCTGTGGGCGAGAAAAGATTGAAAATCGACACTTCTTCTTCGCTCATGACTCTGCCTCTTGCCTAGTGTTCTGCTAGGCTTTTATGTGACTATGTCTTTAAGTAGTTGTCTTTTCTGCGCTCGTTTGATCTCTAGGGCTATTCTGTCTCCCATGCTCATTCTGCGCTGATATTTCGCGTTAGCGTACTGCGAACCAATGCCCATGTGCACGTTAGTTCCTCCCCCGTGCCTCAGCGCCACATCCTGCGTAACCGGAATATGCATGTAAGGCTCCTCTCCCTCAGGGGTATCGTACAAACCGTAATCAACGCCAGTCTTCGGTTCAACGCCGCTGGTGAAATCAACCTTAACCATCGGCTGCAACTCGTACTTCGATATTTTATCCCAAGTGACAAGCGTCTGCAAGCACCAAGCGCCGATTATGCCCGGAGGCTCATGCTCCCTTGTGGACAACAGAAACGCATCCGCGTACCTGTGCATATCCTTCAGCAAGGATTCCCTCAGGCTCATAAGCACGTGGGCGGTGACCTCAAACGAAGGCACCTTCCTGATTTTTTCTTGCACATCTATTGGAAGCCGCTTAACCCCGTCTAAGATGGTCTCTCTTCTTTCGTCTATGGAAAGAAACTGGTTCGCCAGACAGATTCTAGCCTTTTCTGGTGTTGTTTTGTAAATCCTCGCATACCATTTATCTACGGCTCCCCAATCCTCTTTTGCGTCGAACGGCGAAAAGAAGAAGTTGAAGTTGGCGTGAGGACCCAAAACAATTTGTTCAACCCTCGCGTTCTCCAAGCTCTCGCGATTAAGATGCCCAAGCGCCATTTCCTTTTCCACTTTTTCTTCCAAGTCGGCTGAGCCCGCTGCGAAAATAAACTCTCTTTCGAAGAGCCGTTGGGCAAGTTCCGCCTTCAACAGCATAGGTTCATCAACCGGCTCCTTGAACTTGATTCCCCGCTTGGTGACTTCGTATTTGTAGGCTTTTGGGCATGGAATTCCCGCTTTTTCAGCGAACCAGTAATAGTCCTTTTCTATTTCGCCTCGGTTCTCAATTTTCAGCAGTCTTCTGGAGCCTAAAATCGGGACCGGATACTTGTTCTCTATTGTGCTGCAGTTTTCGTCTCCGCCAACGTAAACAGCGAAAGCCCGGTTTGGAATCTGTAAACACTCCAAGTCAACCAAATTATCAGCATACTTAACAATGTCCCAATACTTGTCCACGATCAAAATGGCGCTTTTCCAGTCGCCGCTCTTCTTTATATCCGCGGGATCATTAACCACGATGATGTCCCTTTTAGCCAGTTTAGGCAGTTCTTCTATTTCTTCGCCGGGCTTGCCAACCATGGGGTTCTGAAGGTAAATTCTAGCTCTCTGCGGGGTAACGTAAATGATACTTCGTATTCCATAATTCCTCTGACCCTGCCAAGCGTCTAATGCAGAGTGGGATCCTAGGTTTAAGCCAATGGGCTCCTTATATGATGCAGCTACTTTCTGCATGTCTTCCCTTGCTATAGGCATACTGATCCTTCCCCTCTTCAACTTATCACTTTAAAAAAGGGCCTTCCAATAAAAATGTTTTTTACAAAATCTTGCCTAAACAATGGTAACCGCGAGTTACTTACGCAGTTCCGCTATAAGCTGATCCACCGTCCGCAGCCCTAGGTCCTCTATTCTGCTTTTGCCCGTTAACACCTTATATGCTCCCACGCATCGTTTAGAAATTTCCTCTATCACTAAGGGCGGTAGTGTGGGTGCTTTTCCTTCGCCTGTGAAGCCAGTTCTCCGAAGGTATTCTCGCAGAAACTCTTTGTCTAAAGCGTGTCCTTCCTGCTGTTCTCCGACCCTGTAATATTTTTTCGCCCAAAACCGAGCGGAATCGTGAGTGGGCGGCTCATCAATTTGGATAAGCCTGTCCTTGAGTCTCCCATATTCAAGCTTGAAGTCCGGTATGATAATGCCCCTCAAGCCAGCTTCTTTTCTGTAAAACTCAAACAGCTTAAAGGTGGTTTCCTCGAGGGCTTTCCATTCCGTGGCGGTAACCAGCTTACTCTCAATTGCTTCCTTCTTCGTCATCTCCATGTCATGTCCGCTTTCAGCCTTCGTTGTTGGCGTAAGAACCGTTTCTGGCAGTTCTTCGGCTAAACGCAAACCAGACGGCAGCTTTACGCCGCTTATGGTTCTTTTTCCCTCCTTGTAGGCTCTCCAAGCCGAGCCGTAGAGGTGTGCCCTAGCCACCCATTCTATGTCGATTCGTTCAGCCTTCAAGACTTTCATAGATCGGCTGTCATGGCACTCCAAATAATGATTGGGAAAAATCTGCTTCGTTCTTTCGAACCAGTAGGCGGAAAGGCGGTTTAGAGCTTCTCCCTTTTTCGGGATGCCGTTCGGCATATTTACATCGAAGGCGGAGATTCGGTCGGTTGAGACGATCAACAGCTTATCGTCTAAATCATAAACATCCCTCACCTTGCCCCTCTTGAACAGAGGATACGGCAGGCGGGTTTCTAAAACGGGTTTCAACTCAGCGTGTTCTCCCCTTCACTTCCTCATCGGCTCGCTTAACCTCATCAGCCTTCTTCCGCCTAAGCTGAACAATCTTTTCGCGCAGCGAAGGATTTGACAAGGCGAGGATTTTCACAGCCGCTAAAGCAGCGTTCTCCGGTTTAAGGACGAAGGAAACTGCCACGCCCTTCGGCGTCATAGCCGTCGAGAACAACTTCGCCCATCCGTGCTTCTCTACGTCTGGAGGGCATGCAACAACCGGATACTTCGTGGAAGCGGCTACAACCCCTGAAAGGGCGTCAGACAACCCAGCGACCGTGATATAAACGATCTCAACGTCGGCCTCTTCGTATTCTCTAAGGATTTTCAGCAGGTGTTCAGGTGTTCTGTGGGCCGAAGCAATGTGGTATTCAAATTTTACGCCGTATTCTTCGAGCACGCGACCTATGGAAGACGCGAAGTCTAAGTCGCTTTTGGAGCCCATTAGGATGACGACTTTCTGTTTGAGCATAAGCCTATATTCTCCTTTAGAAAATTTAAGTAGTTACCTCAGAGTGCATATTCCTTTCCTTTTTCCACGATTATTATGTCGCTGTTTAGGGTTTTCATGAATTTGCTGAACAGCTCCGGGTGTTCTCCGTGGATCGGAAAAACTTTCTTCGGATTTATCGTCTCGAGCGTCTCTTTGAGTTGCAGGGGCATGATGTGTCCTGAGACGTGAACTTGGTATTGTGGCAATCCGTAGTGCTCCAACCAGTTTATCAGCTTCGCGAAGTCTATTTCCCCCTCTTCGTTTACGGGTTCAGAAGCAGAGAGAACGTAGCAGCTGCCGGGAACAGGCTTGATCTTCGTTAGTTCTTCAAGGTCATAAAACGAAGAGGCTAAGACCACGTTTTCCTGCATATCCGCAACGCTGGAAGAGTCAACAACCCTCCCCAGTTCCATAGCCTCCTGCTCCCAACAATAATACCGCTTCTTAGCTTTCTGAAAGATCAGCAAGTTTGGGTCCTTAACGCTCGGAATTTCCAAGTGTGGATCAGAGCTCAGCCTGTTGAGCAGATACGCCTGTCTTAAGGTGATAGCTAGGCGCTTGTCGTTTT
This sequence comes from uncultured Candidatus Bathyarchaeia archaeon, assembly GCA_964655075.1. GTDB lineage: Archaea > Thermoproteota > Bathyarchaeia > Bathyarchaeales > Bathyarchaeaceae > CAZZLD01. Next base: position 21,428 of record CAZZLD010000003.1, on the reverse strand, counting down.
GTTTTGCTGCTTGGTGAAAGGTCTTCAGCCGGTCAATGTCTGTTCGCGAGAAATCCGCCAACGTCAAACCAGAAGTCTGCCCCACAATTCGACTTATCTTCGCTTCAACCTCGTCTTCACAGGAAACATGTGCACCCGTCATGTTGGTTCCTTCGGAGACAACGGCAACTGGCTCCGCTTCCCTTGCTTTCTCAACGAAGTCTCTAGTCATTTCTGGTTTTGTGCCGTGCGTTCTGAAGTCTCCCGTATAGACAACTGCCCCAGACGAGGTGTGGATAATGAAACCGTAGGCTCCCGGCACAGAGTGGTCCACGTGAACGGGCTCAACTTCCAAACAACCGACTCTGACCCTGTCTCCCGTCCTGAAAGTCTTGAACTTGATGCCGTCGATGTCGAACTCGAAGTCTTTTATCTTCATGTCGTTCAGAGCCCTCAAGATAGTCGCCGTGGTCTCCCCGCAAAAGACGGGGATATCCCTTTTCAGAAAGGAGATGTAGGCGGAGTGGTCCATGTGGCAGTGGGAAAGAAAGACTGCGTCAATCTCCGATTTAGAATCGTCAAACCTGTAAACTCCCTTCAAACTCGGCAACACGCCGAACTCCAGCAGCCCCTCCTCGCTTTTAGGAGAAAGGAAAGGCGCCGAATAGTACTGCCTCCTTAAGGCGAAGGACATGCCGAAGTCGAGAAAGATTCTAGTGTCTCCGTCCTTGAGGAGAACCTTGTTCCCGCCGATCTCGCCTATTCCGCCATAAAAAGTGAGAGAAGTCTCCATTTTTACTCTGTCCCCAACCATCCATAACATTCATTGCCTACAAACCGTTTAAACTTAATGAACCCTCCTTCTCGCCTATTCTGCACCCGCCTTTTTACAGAGATTAGAGATAGCTAAGATAACGTGGGGCCACGTGAAAACGCTGAAAACTTTCGTGTACCACACGGACCCCGCCTTCTTCACGATTTCCCTTTCTCCGCCTGCTCTGAGATACTCCTGAATGAACTCTCTTGAGATCAGCTCGGCGGTTTCCGTTGGCGATATCGGAGAAACATAATGTCCCGCGTAATAGAGAAATTCTGCTATGTCCCACGCTTGGTTTCCGTTTCTGTTCGCTTGTTCAAGGTCAACAAAATAGACTTTCCCATCCTTTGCAGCAATGAAGTTTTCGGGTTTGCAGTCTCCTAAAGCAACGCCGAGTCGGTGTGCTTCCGCGATTCTCCTCCCAACTTCCCCTATCACAGCGACTTCCTCAGCAGTTACCTGCTTAGCTGAAATGATCCGTTTGATGATTTCAACTAGGTTTTCGCCTTCAACAAACTCTTCGAAGACCAAGCGTTTCTGAGGACTAACATACAGAACGCCAGGAACAGGGAAGCCTTGGCTGCCCAGAAACTGGTTCAACGCATATTCTCTCTCTAGTCTAGAACGTCCGAGAACAGCGAAGTTTCGGGTGCCTAACGTCCATAACGCCAGCGGAAACCACTTGAAACTTCGCCAGTCCTTGTATTCCTTGACCACAATCTTCTGTTCCTTGTGGTCCCTCTGAAACCTAAGCAAGTAAACCGCGTTCAAAACTCCGCCTAACCCTTCAATTTGAACCTCCGAAATATCTCCTCCGGGCACCGCCTTCCTCAAGAAATCCTCAATTATAGTATCCTCTGAAAGAGGCACTCGCCCGAAGGGGGTCTGCACGAAAAGGTACCTCTTGGGGTCTTCAGTCCAAGCGGTTGTTTCCTCGGTTTTGATCTCCCTTTGAGATCGCATGAACTTCTCTTCGTCGTATGTGAGCGCGCGGGTCATTTTCGAATATATGCTGAAGGCATAAAGAGACACCGCCCTCTGAACAGACCTAAGAAGCTCCGCAACCTGAACTTTCCTCTTATCAACCGTCTCCACGAAATTCTCGGCAATCTTAACGTGCCCATCGGAGAAAACTATCCATTTCTCTTCAGCCAGCTCGTTGAGGGCTTTTAAATACCCGTTCATCATCGCGTCTACGTTTTTCTCGCGCAAATCCTGGGCTGTCATGTTTAGAAACCTGTAGGTCGTAGGCGGGAACAGCCGCGCTCGCCGCAAGACAGCCTCATACAAGAAATACTCTGGTTTGATCAGTAGTTCGTGAGAGAGCTCCGGAAACTCGGAAACAAGGTTTTCCAGCAGTTCCCAGATGAACCGTCTCTTCAACTTCACCTCTTGAATCCTCAAATACTCGCCGTTAATCAAATCATCATAAGGCAATGCAATTTTTTCAGCTATGAACTCTCCGAGCCACCCCTGTTCAACGTCCCTCTCAAACGCCCTCTGATCCGCCGTCAGAACAGACATGTTGGTTCCATTCAAAGTCTCAGAGTAGCCCATCAACCGAGGCCGATAGTCACCGAGAACCAGCAAAACATTCAAATCAGCTTTTTCATCAGCGTACCCGTACACAGGCGGTCCGTAAAAGCACGCTGCGACAATCTTTCGAGATTCAGCGATACGACTGCAGAAATTCAACACAGCCTCTCTTACGCCTTCGTTGAGGAGCGAGTCTAGCATGGATTTTCTCGAATAAAAGAAGGCGCATGACCATTAATAGGGTTTCTATCTTCCCACGAGGTCTAGGGCGGTTCGGCGAGCCCTCCGCATAACACTCCACGCGTCAACCGTCTTAACTTCTCTCTTTTCCATCAATATGGCTCCGTTGACAATAACGGTTTCAACGTCGCTTCCACGAGCCGAATAGACGATGTTGGCGTAAGGATCATGCGTAGGAGTCAGATGCGGCTCATCAAAGTTTATCAAAATGACGTCGGCTTTCTTGCCGGTCTCTAAGGAGCCGATGTCGCTGCTAAGTCCAAGGGCTTTGGCCCCGTTAATGGTAACCATTTCTAAGACTTGCCGGGCGGGTAGAACTGTCGGATCCAAATAATGCACTTTTTGGAGGAGAGTTGCGAACTTGGCGCTTTCAAGCATATCCAACGTGTTGTTGCTTGCAGGCCCGTCTGTGCCGATGCCCACAGTTACGCCCAAGTCCAGAAAATTCTTAATCTTCGGAATTCCCAATGCGATTTTCATGTTCGCAACCGGGTTGTAAGCCACTTTAACGTCGTGTTTCGCCATTAGTCGCCTCTCCTTTTCTGAAAGGTATATGCAGTGGGCGGCGAGGACATCCGGCCCTAGGAAGCCTATGCTGTCTAGAAGCTCGACTGGAGTCAGCCCGTAGGTTTCCTTAACCAGTTTCACCATCTCTTTAGATTCGGCTACGTGCATGTGAATGCCTATGTTAAGCTTTGAAGCCGCCTCTCGAACCTGCTTCAGAAGATCGGGGCTGCAGGTGTAGGTCGCGTGGGAGCCGAGGCGCATGCTGATCCGCCCGTTAGCGCTTCCATGATATTTCTTTGCGGTTTTTACACCTTCTTTCAAGTATTTTTCGCCTCTTTCCCGGTCTCCCGCCTCCAAGATTCCAGGGGCTAAAACCGCCCTCAACCCCGTTTCCTCAACAGCCTTCGCCACCGCGCCTTCGTTGAAATACATGTCCGCGAAGCACGTGGTTCCGCTTTTAATCATCTCCAGACAACCGAGAAGGGCACCATCATGAATGTCACTGGGCTTAAGCTTTGCCTCTAGGGGCCATATGGCCTCGGTTAACCATTTGTTCAGATCTTGGTCTTCGCCGACTCCGCGGAGAAGGGTCATCGCCGCATGAGTGTGGCAATTAACCAAGCCGGGAACAGCGACCTTTCCGTGAGCCTCTATCACGTTTTCAGCCCTTATCTTCGGCGCACCCGCAGCCTTCCCAACATAACTAATCCTATCGTTCTCTATGGCGATCAGTCCTTTATCGATGACCGGTTTGCCGTCCATTGGAAGAATTGTGCAACCTCGAATTAGAATGTCTGCCTCCAAACTATCCATTCTATGTCACCATCGCGTGCATCAACAGAATATAACTGCTTTAAATACAGAATAACTTTATTCTCTGGGCGTGCAATATTTTATACGTCATTTCAGGTGAGGGAACGTGAAGGCTTCAGAAAAGTTTGCTGTTGGCGTTGATCTTGGCGCGACGAATGTGCGGGTTGTTTTAGGAGATGAGGAGGGGCGGATACTACATGGGCTCTCTGAACCAACCGAGAGGAAAAAGGGTCCTGAGGGGATAAGTCAACAAATAATCAGGATGATCCGCTCAATTCGTCACGGCGAGTTTAAGCCTGAAAAAGCCAAAGGCGTAGGCATAGGCTCCATCGGTCCCTTAGACTCCGTGAGAGGCGGAGCGGTCAAGCCGGCTAACATACCCTACGATTTCATTCCTCTCATAGGGCCAGTTAAGAAAGCCTTCGGGGCGCCCGCCTACTTGTTTAACGACTGCAATACCGCGGTTATAGGCGAAAAGCACTATGGCACCGGAAAAGCCGTTGGAAACCTCATTTACGTAACCTTGAGCACAGGAATAGGCGGCGGCGTCTACGTGGACAAACACCTGCTCATCGGAAAAGACGGAAACGCGGCGGAAATCGGGCACATAGTCATAGACATGGAGGGCCGCCTCACCTGCGGATGCGGAGGGAAAGGACACTGGGAAGCCTACTGCTCAGCGAAGAACATCCCAAACCTCGCCCGACTAATCTTCGAAGAAAAAAGTCTCAAAGAAGTGGAGAAAAGCCTGCTTATGAAGCGCGCCAAAGGCAACCCCGCTAACATAACTGCGAAAATGATCTGTGATGTCGCTAAGGACGGAGACGCCTTGTCCTCGGAAATCATGGATAAGGCTGGTGAGCTTAACGCCATGGGCTTCGCGACCATAATAAACGCCTATGATCCTGAGTTGATCACAGTGGGCGGCGCCTTAGCCCTAAACAACATTGACTTGGTCATGAAGCCGATTAGACAGCGCGTAGGCGAATATGCGATAAACCGCGTGCCCGAAATCAAAATCACGCCGCTCGGCGACGACGTGGTGCTCTACGGCGCATTAGCCATGGTCCACTTTGCTCCGTCCTTATGTTAAACGGCGTTACGGCTGAGACATCACTTTGGTGATCGACTTTTTCGTGGCTCTCACCGCTGGATATAGACTGGTTAGAGCGATGAGGATTAAAGCAAGGAGTAGCCATGCCGTAATAGACATTAGCGTGAGAGAGGAAACCACTGGTTCAGGGATTAAGAACAGCCACGTGATAATGAATCCAGCTGTGATTCCAACGGCTCCACTGACCAAAACGACTATGAGGGCTTGAATGAAGATCGTTTTCATTATGGTCTTCGGTTTAGCGCCTAAAGCTCTCATGATGCCGAGTTCTCGTTGTTGACCCGTTACCGAGAGCATCATATAGCTCAGAAGGCAGAGGGTGGCAGTTACAAGGGAGCACAGCGGAAGAACCATCAGCAAGGACCAAACTTGACCGAGGAAACTCAGATTTTTGTCTAGCGCACCGTTAAGCTCCAAAAGCTCCAGTCCAGTTCCCGCCAGCGTCTTACTAAGCTCAGCGACGGTTTCCGAACGGTTAGCGGAGTCGACCTTAAGCAACAGAAGGTTATAACCGCTCTGTCCAGTTAGGGCTTTATAGGGCACATAAACCACCCATCCGCTGTTGAGGGGATCCAATGCTATGCCTTTTATTTCGAACTTTTTGCCGAAAATCAATGTTGTCTCTTTCAAAGCGTCCGTGAAGTTTTCGTTCGCAAGCGAGTCGCCGACAACTGTAGTGTTCATGTCAGTTTCGTTGAGGGGCGCTCCGAAAATCATCCAATTGTTCACAACGGCGTTTGGGTCTACGCCGACAAGCACTACCTTGCTAAGTCGGCTGTCACCAATCTGCGTATACTGCTCTTCTGTTACATTTATGAAGAACACTTCTCTTATGGTGGTGTTTAAAATGAGGCGGGGGTCCACGTGGACACCGGGGATGGCGTTCAGTTCGGATATTATGCTTTCGTTAATCACGTATTGCAGATCGGAATAGTTGATTTGCTCCGTTGGAGCTGCTTCGAACGGTTGGGTCAGCAAGGTCTCATACCGTGCTGTGATGTTGGGGTAACCGACGGCTATAACGTCCCGGCCAATAGCTCGTTCCACATAGTTTTGCGTGGTTTGGTTGGCGACCACTCCGCCTGCAACGGTCAAGGTGGTTAAGGTTAGAATCGCTGCGAGGCAAATTATGGCTTGCCAAGTCACGAATCTCCTCCGAGTTAGGCTTCGGTAGGCTACTTTGAAACTGAAACCGAGCTTTGAAGGAGCTGGACCGCTAGGCGCCGCGATCGTTCCAACAGAAAAAAGAGGCGATAACGCTTCTGCTGGCTTCGCTTTGGCTGCTCTTCTGATGGGGAGAACACCGAAAATGTGGGCGGCGACCACGAAAGCAGCGAAGATTATCAGAATCGAAAATGGGTTTAGGGGGCTCGGCGCCATGGAGAAGCCTAAGACGTTTAGGATGCTGATGGCGACTGAGCGCGCTAAGATTCCCAAAATCGTGCCGATGATGCCGCTGGTGAACACCATGATGGAAAGCTCGGTGATGAAGTAGCTGAAGGCTGTAGCAGAAGAACACCCTGTCGCCCGCATTATGCCGATGTCCTTAACCCGCTCCGCCATAGCAGCGGAAACAAGGAAGGAAGTCACCATCACCCCGGCCAAAAAATTGAGAATCCCCATTATCAGGATGAAGGCAGAAAACATGTAGGAGAATCCCGGCGTCACCTTTCCCCCAGTGACGATGCCGACATGAAAACCGAGGCTCTGCCCGAAGGTCACGAGAAAAACAGTGGTAGCGATGGAGAGAGTTAACCCTAAAACAGTTAAAGCGGTCTGGAACTTCTTTCGAGCAAGGTCCTTCGTAGGAAAGCCTATTTCACTCATTTTCCTTTATGATTCTCCCGTTCCGCAATTGTAGAGCACGGTTTGCCAACTGCATCACCCTTTCATCATGGGTGGTTGCGACGATGGTTTTTCCCCTAGCTTTCAGTTTCTCCAATATGCGCACAACTTCAAGCCCAGTTTCTGAATCCAAGTTTCCCGTGGGCTCATCGACAAGAATCAGTGGCGGATTATTAGCCAAGGCTCTGGCGAAGGCAACCCGCTGCTGCTCGCCCCCACTAAGCTGAGAGGGAAGATGATCTGCCCTATGCGATAAGCCAACCAGCTTCAGCAGTCCTTCTCCGCGTTTTTCTGCGTATTCCTCTGACTTATCAACTAATTCCATTGGAAACCGTATGTTTTCGAGGGAAGTGAGCGTGGAGATGAGGTTGTAGGACTGAAAGACGAATCCAACATATTTAGAGCGGAACGTCGACAGGAAGTCTTCGTTGTGTTTGCCGAGGTCGTGCCCGAAAACAACGATTTCTCCGCTGGTGGGTTTGTCAAGACCGCCGATGAGGTTAAGCAGCGTAGTTTTTCCAGCGCCTGAAGGACCATGAACAGAAATAAACTCGCCTTTTGCAACTTCAAGATTCAAGTCCTTCAGGGCCTCAACTACGAAATCTCCAATTTGATACTCCTTACACACGGAAGAAGCCAAAACCACTTTTTCCTTCATCTTCCCCACTTGACGATTTCAGCGACAAAATACTAAGAGAATGAAAAGGAGATAAAGTTAATGCCCGCTTACGTCAGCCAGTTATTCGCTAATATGGCTAAATCGTTAATGTTTACAGCGTTGTCGTTGTTGAAGTCTGCTCGGGGGTCCCAGTTCGCGTCTCCAGGTTGCGAATACCAAGCCTTAGCGAATAGGACGAGATCTGTGAGGTTCACGTGCCCGTCTCCATTTACGTCGCCTGAAACCACTGCCCCACTAGCGCTCTGGGCTTCTATTATAATATCGAAGCGAAAACTCGTTATCTCCCTTATGTCCGAGGAAATCGACAAAGTTAATTTTATTTCAACAATTTCGCTTGAGGCAATTAAGTTTCCAGCGTAGTCCCAGCTTAACGCCATAAAGTTGACGGCGTTCGATGGACTCCAATTATTCGTTATAACGGAGAGCGTTACGTTTTCGGTTTCTTCGTTCCTAACGTAAACTGTCACATTCTTCGTTCCTCCTTGGGTAAGAACGCCCCAATCGATCGAAGAAACTGCCTTGCTGCAGCCGCTATCCCAGTAAACTCCAACCCCGACTGCTTCCACAGTGCCTGCGTTAACTGCCCTAGTTGAGAAAAGTGCCAGTAAAACCGCGGTTAAGCAAACCATGAAAAGAATAGAAACAGCCACACCTCTGAATTTTCGAGGAGTCCTGCGGGCTAATGAAGATTTTTCCTGAAGGACTCGCATCCTCTCTCCATATCTGCGAGTCATAATCTACTAAACGCCCAGTTTCTTCATATTAATGTTGAGCGATTTTTAAGCTTACAGGTATTAAGTTACATACAACAAGTTCACCGCATCAAGTCGCCCCTGAACGTCCCCCAGAAAAACTTATCCATAGGAAACAGTTAGTTGCTTTGTGCTCTGGCTCCGGTAGAAGAAAGGAGAAACCCCTTTTTCTCCTGTTCTGCCGAATATAGTCCGGTCAAGTATTCCGGCCTTTCGTCACTGGGCCGTGGGAGAAAGTCGGAGACCCGGGTTCGAATCCCGGCCGGAGCACCAATCAAACTGTTTAGATTCTTGGTTTTCAATGCTTTATGAAAGGTTGCAGTAACAGACAAAAAGTGTCAAAAACTGAACATAGACTATTTCGTGGATAGGTTCAAATATCGGTTTTCTGACGTTGCGGATCGGTTTCTAAAAACAATTTAAGAATTCAATAATGTCAGCTTGCGCGAGCGAGAAGAGGGAATTAGGAGTGTGATAGAACGCGGTTCCCTAAACAGAGAACAACATTCGCCTGTTTCCCACTTCCCGCAATATAAAAATCTAGGATGTTTTATTTAAAATTGACGTGAAAGGCTTAACTTCAACCTCAATGAAGCGTAAACTAAAATTGTGGGGGTGGGTCTTAATTTTTGTCATTGATATGGTTGCGATTTTTGGGGTTATCTTATGGCTACTGCTTTGAGAATAACCTGCTAATTTGCTCTGTTTGTAGCTCGCTATTTGTTTTCCTTCAACTTGTAAACGTACTGCTTCCGCTTCCCCTTCGACGCTTTCTGCTCGATGACGACTTTGCCTGCTTTCTCTAACTGCTTCATTATTCGGCGAACAGCACCGCGACCTTTGTCTGCCTCCAGCCCCAGCTTGTCGCTTATTAATCGACTGGATATTTCAACACCGTTAGCTTGCAGCTTCGCCATGATCTCCAACACTTTCGGAGCTAGCTCTTCGCTCACCTTTGCAGACTTTGACGATTTTTCACGCTTCGGCAGTTCAGCAGTTCCAGGTTTGTCAGCTTTCACTTTCGGGTTTTTCTCCCCTTTTTTCTCAGTCACGTTCTCACCTCCGTCCGACAGACAACGTTTCACGCTCCTTCTTTATAACCGTTCCTAAATCCTGCTCCTTTCAGCAAATAAGCTATAAATTATGCGCCTAACAGAAAACGGAATAAAGAAAGAGCGATAAATTGTAAACGTCGGGCGTCCACATCTTATCACCTGTGGAATTCAGCTCTCTGACGGAAGCGGGCATATGCAAAGTGGATGAAGTGTGGACGCCCCGACAATAAAAGCAAAGGAGATATGAAAAACGAAACGTAAGAAAGCGTTGGCAGTTGGATTGTTGGCATTGGTTATCAGCGTGTCGGCAATGACCTTCCACTTTGTCTTCAACCAAACGCCTTACACTCCCAGTGAATACGGCTGGCAAGAACCTTGGGAAGTCATTGAGAAGGTGGATTTTGTAGAAGCGTGGCTAACTCTTACAGGCTGCAGCTATGAAGGAGAACCGCATGACGTTGAACTTGTAATCACAAACGTAGCGACAATTCCGAACTACGCAATTATAGGCATGACGTATAACGCTACATGGAACGTTGGAGCAGAAAGCGAAGTTATCATCGCTGGAAGCTATGCAGACTATGGGCTTGCTGTTGGCGACAGCGTGGCTTACAACGATACTTTTAGTCCATCGCTTGTGGGAACAGGAACGGTCAGCGTGGACATATCCAACATTCAATGGGTGGAAACGGAAAGCATAACGTGGCAGACGGAAACGCTTGTTGAACTTCCAAGCAAAGTAGGTGTAAGCAATTTCGCAGTTTACGGAGCAAGCATAAATTACGTTGAACCTGGAACCTGCAACTTCACGCTTCAATGGACAGACGGAACGTCAGCGTACGGCTTCTGCGATTACAAGGTTACAATAGTTGAGCTGGGACAGGTAATCGCTGAAGAAATAGGCGTTAAGCTTGTAAAACCGCAACTCGTGGATTTCAGCGTTCCGTTTGATCCGCTATCAACTGGCGGACTGCTGACAATGAAGCTGGAGATTTACAACATCCACAACTAGGTGAGACAGCGATGAAGCCTAAAACTCCCCTTTCTTTTTCCCGAAAGGGCAGGACAAAAACGAAAGTAGCTTCTGTGATCTTCATTGCCGTTCTAGTCGCTTGGACGTTTCTTCTTGTGCAGCAAACCCTTGCTACACTTGAATACTCTAAGCGAACTGCTAATGTAGGCGTTGTCAACCTTCCGCCGAACTGCACATGGACTATTTTGCTGACAACGGATGAATGGTTCCAAGACGGGACAATGGAAGAGGCCAACGTGATTGACTGGGGCAATTTTCCAGCTTCAGGCTACTTCAAGGATGTAAGGGGCACTGACGTGTTGATCAACGGCGAACATTTAGCGAAACCTGAATTGGTTATTAAGAATGAAGGCGATGTTCCAATCTATCTCGGCTGGAACGTAACTGATCTCAGCGACAGCAGTATAACGGTAACAGCGATTGTTGAAGACAGCTACGGAAACAATGTATGGGGAAGCTGGGAGCCTAACACTTACCACTGGGGACCTGTCCAGCCTGGAAACGTCTGGGGACGCATCATCTTTCAAGTGCGGACAACAGAGAACACGCCGTCAGGACCGTTCAGCTTCACCATAAACATCAACGTTGCTAACACCAACTACGGGTAGGTGACACACCAAAAATCCCCTCTTTTTTTGTCTTTTTAAACAGTGAGAGATAATAAAAATGTTTATATATCACGCCATACATAATGATGTCATTCCCGTTCAACGATCATGTTGTATCGGGGCTGAGAAGAACGAACTTGCTCAGCAGAATTGGCTAATCCCCAATTCAACTAAAAACGGACGTACAAGACAAAGAAACTTAAAAATACGTCAGAATGTTTTTCTGAAATGTTTTAAAGGAGAGTGTATTTTAGGCATGTCTAAAATTGAGTTGCCAACATTAAAATGTCCCCACTGCGGGCATGAATGGATTCCACGAGTCGCAAATCCGCGACGCTGTCCCAGATGTAGCAAACGGCTCGAAGATGTCGGCGCAGAAAGGAGGTTGGAAATTTGATAGAACCGGGCGAATTCTTCTTCTTCGGCGTAAGCGATCCGTCCGCCTGCATCGAAGGGCGCTTTAGTGCAGAGTGGATCGATAAGGAGCTGGGCATCCAAGGACTCTACGGCTTTCCTAGAGGCAAACCTGCAACTCGGACGCTCATCGCCCTTATTTTCTTTCGAGTTAAAGGTTGGAGCAAAGAAAAGGTTGAGCAATGGATCGGCGAACATTCTTCCTATTTGCCTAAATTTGAACTTCGAGAAGGCAAGATGAAAATAAGATCAAGCGGGTTAGGTCTATACACTTTCGGATCAAAATTAGGAGTGATAATCGGAACGGCAAAAATCGGAGAAGCCAAAATAACGGGAAAAGAAAAAATTCTACACGCACCTCCGCGAAGAGACGGCTGGTTAACAGATTATGTCGAAAGAATGCAAGAAAGGGAGCGACAGCGAGAAGCGTTACGGCAGAGGGCGAAGCGCATCATGGAGATTAAAGAAGAAGTTAGGAGAGAAAATCTTAGAATGCAACAGCGCAAAGGAGGGCATCCGCCATGAGCGTAGAACGAGACCTAGGAAATGGGATTAAAGCAATAGTATCGTATAGCGGCTCGTTAGGATTGGAGATTAAGAAGCCCAAAGTCGGCGCGCCTTACGTTAAATGCCCTTGCGGAGTGAAGCATACGCTCGATGACAGTTGGATAAAATCGGCACAAACCGTCAAACATGCTAAGGAAGAGTACGGAGTAATTGAAAGATATGAGAGTCATATTGAAGGCTTCTCTGCTGTTGAAGCAGCAAGAAGGTTTCGAGAAAGACAAAATCGTCCAGCTGACGACTTTGTCGAAAAATCTAGGGATTTTAAAATCGCTTCGCAGATGAGCAGAGGCGCAGACACGCTTGTAACCTCTCGCTACGTCTATTGCAGATGCGGAAGGAAGCTGCCGTTCACTATAGAAATTACACATAATCAACCAATTCCTGAGCAACTGACTTTCATTGAGCTTTTAGAGAAGTATCCGTTAAAACCCACTAAATTGACACTTTTCATCTTTCAACGCCTGAGTTACGCACAAGGCTATGGAACACCTAAAGAATTCTTAGACATGGTTAACGGCTTACATAATGATCTTCAAGCGTTGGATAAAGAAACAAAAAAGGTCGAAAAAGTGCTGACGGCTTTCAACTCTCACTCGAAACTCGTTTCTGACAGCTGGGTTTCAATGCGAGAGAGATGGCTGGAAGAAGCGGAAGAAGTAAGGGAAGATTTAAAGAAGCAATTGGAACTCCGTCTTCAGCAAATTTTTGACGACTCCAACACTTCTTTGCCTGGAGAAGAAGCAGAAGGCAAACAATACAAAAAATATCCTTAGGAGGTGTAAGTGCATGGAAGAAAAAATGAAGCCTCTGTTAACCGCTGAGGGTAGAGAGCTGCGAGATTTGTTAGATCATCATGTCCGAAGCAGAAAAGCGGAGGGTATCGTTGACACCTTTGAGGTTGTCTTCAAAGAACTTCAAGCTCTACGAGAACAAATCCGCGAACTTCAAGGGAAATGAAGGAGGTGAACAGATGCCTAAATCTAAAAAGAAAGCAGAAGAACCGAAAGTGTCTACATCAACAATCCTAAGGCAAGTTTTATGGATAAGGAAACCTCCGCTCCGAGAAGATCAGATTAACGAGATCATAGCTGAAACAAGGAAAGGAACGCCTCTAGAACAGGTTTTAAGGCGTTATCCGTTCATCGCTGACAGAGAGCAGATCATCAAGGAAATACAATATCTAACCGATCAAAACCCGCAGACAGAGCTGGAGAGTGCAAAGAGCCTCAGAGCCTACAGAATGGGAAAGGGATTACAAGCATGACAGTAACGAAGAGGCTTCCCGTCTCGGTCCTTGACCTGCTAGGCGAAGCCCATGTTACGAGCTTCGGAAGTGCCACGCACGGAGAAGGCGTGAGGTTTGGGCGCGGGGTTGTTCTTTCTCCCGCTGCCCAGCCTCACCCGTCCAAAACGGTGCAAGCACCTCCGTTTATACATCACGCTTCTCAAAGCCGCGAAGGAGAAACGGGTTGTTGGTTTTCCCGCCTGTGCGGATAAGAGAGCAGGAGGTAAAGAGTTGCACGGTCCAGCTTCAACCTGCAACCACCGTGGACAAGGGGTTAAACAAATTGGCTAAACTCATAATGGTGGGGCAATGTCCGAACTGCGGAGCGGAGGTTGCTTCTCGCTTTCCGTTTGAGATCGGGCTTTGCCGCTGCAAGAACTCGCCTGTGGAAGTGCCTTTGCAGTTGGCGATTATACCAGCTAAGCGCATCATGGAGAAGATAGAGCAAGTTTCTTCATTAAGCGGCGTTCCCGTTGAGAAGCTTGTCAACGCCATGCTGAAAGAGGCAAGCAAGCAGTTTCTGGAAGGGAAGTTTACGATCAGATATAAAATGCGAAAGAACGAAAGCCTAGGGGTATAGGGTTTTATTTTTTCTTTATTTAAATAAACTCTGGATGTTGGGGAGATGCGTAAGAAAATTAAACGTTTCAAAAAGATTAAACCTTCAAGAATGTTTACGTTCTCCCTTCCCGAAGACGTAGCTGCTGAATTGGACAAGCAGCCGAGGGGAAAGAAGTCAGAAATAACAGCGGAAGCTTTACGAGAATATTTCACGAAAAGGGGAGTTAGTCAGCCTCCACCTGAGAAGCAGGAGGTTGTTAGCGGTTTGACGGAAGAAGAGATATTACAGCGTGTGAAAGAACATGTAGAAAGCGAGTTTAACAGATCGGTTGACGAAGTAGCAGCTAAGAGAGATGAAGCTCGCAAAAAAGGAGATTACGCAGGGGCAAGTATATATAGTAACATTTGGATAAACAAGCTCTGGGTAAGCGATTTTCTCCACGAAGTTACTATTGCAGAAATACAAGCAGCGTTAGGCTTGCCTTACATGACCGTATACAACAAGATACTGCCTATTCTCCGCAAAGCAGGCTATAAGATAGTGCAAGACAGAGGTGTTATTTAAATAAAGAAAAAATAAAACCCTATACCCCTAGGCTTTCGTTCTTTCGTTAATCGCTTGAAGGTGAAACGGGATTGCCTCTGTTTATGGTGAAGAAAGAAGTTTTTAAATGGATAGAAAATCGGCAAAAGCACGTAGAGATTAGAAAAGGAAAACCCATGCAAGGCGATAAAGCTGTCTTTCAATGTGGGAAATGCATCATCAGGAGAAAAATCGTTTCGAAGCAGACGGGACAATTAGCTGATCTTCTCAACGCAGTCGGTTTCAAAAACGCTGTTCCCAACGCTGAAAGCTTGGAAGAGGCTATAAGATTTTACGAAGACTTGGGATATTCAGCGGGAACACAATTAACGGCGTATGTTTTGGCTTAATGGCAACTCGCAGCCTTCGGAAGCGAAGACGAAGCGAACCAAATTTGTTAGTTCGAAGATCCCAAGCGAAGCAGACAGAAGCTAACAGTCTAGCAGCACAGCAAGGAACGAAACATCCTAACCTTCGACTTCCATTCGACTTAAACACCGTCAATTCCCCATGCTTCGACTCAGAAGCGAACATCTGGAAAAGAATACGGTGGAATTCCAAAAGCTCCGACCTGCCATCTTCAGGTCGCCGCTCTTTCGTACTCTTTGTAGTTTTTCCGAATGTTCGACTTGTCTTCGCTCCGTTTCCCATTAAAAAGCCATTGTTCGACTTGAAAGCGAAGGTCGAAGAGACGAAGGTCGAAGTTCGACTTGGAGCTTCCCATTTCCGGTTGCTGCGCTTGGAATTATCTAACTTCGACTTGTCTTCGCTTCGCATAGTTAACGTGCTTACGGATCGCAAAAAGCTTCTATGTCAATATCAGGCGCAGGAGCGTGGTTAAGCTCGCTGATTTTAGTTTTTAATTGTCTCGTTTTATCTTGCCAACCGTCTAATTTCCTATCTAAAATATCCAATGTTTGTAAGGATAAGTTCGCCTGCTCTCTCTTAAGTATCAAGTAAGGTTTAATTTTTAATAAAATTGAGCGAACTAATTTACGCTTATTTATTTGCCAGCAATAACCGATTTTGCCATCTCGATGTCTTAGTTTTCCGACAACTCCAACGCCCCACTTTTTCGCATATATAAGAGGTAGGAGACTACGCATCATAACCGAGATTGTTGGGCGTCCGTAATGTCTCCAACGTGAAGAAAACATTGTTGTGCTTATTGATCCTTCCGTATCTATTAAAAGTGCTAACAACTTCGCTTCTTCTTCCGTCTTGTCTTCTATCGACTCTCTTTCTTTCATTATTAAACGTTGTATCCGTTTCATGTTTGATCATTGACATTATGTAAGTCGCTGTATTTCAACGTATAGATATAAAAAAGAAGGGAGGGGAAGGTTAATCGTTGCTGATTACAACCTTCCCACTCGGCAGCACAGCAGCAACTCGCCATCCGTGGCTCAAATGGTTCGGCAGCTCTTCTTCGCTGACGATTTTTTGGCAGTCAGCATGTCCATTAGCGCAATCTTCGTTAGTCGCTGTCTTTCGCTGTGTCATTTCTTCTAAAACCTTTATCTGTTCTTCGTCTGTTACTGCCTTGCGGATTCTCCATATCGCCTTCATTTCTTCTTCGTCTTTGACTAATCCAGCGTTTACAGCAATGGTCATTAAGGTCATTTTCTTAGCACGCTTCTCAACTTCTTCTTCACCGACAATTTTTGTAAACGTTGTCTCGCTCATCGCTCGCTTGTAATCTTCTCGCAATAAATCGGAACTCACATACGCCTTCTCATCTACTGCTTTGCCTACAACCTGCTTCCATTTGCTTTCGCTCATGACATCGCTGAGCCTATCGCATAGGAACTTCCGCAAGCAATGGAAACGCACTCGTTTGTTGCCGACCTTTATTCCAGCTTTCTCTGTTAATCGCCTTACGATCCTGCTTAATTGGATCGTGTCTGTGTAGGTCAACATTCGCTCATCTGGGCTTTTACGTCCCTCTCTGTCCATCTGTCCAAGCATCAGCTTTATTACAGGTTTGGCGTCGCTGTCTATGAACGGATAGGCTTTGACACTTTCTTTCTCTGTCGCATATTCACCTATGGAAATCGGAGGCTCACGATCAATATAAGCCTCCAGATCGCCTCTTGCCAGTGCTAAGAAGTCGCCTGCTCTGAGTCCGAAGCTTTTGCCTACAGTTAACACGTATCGCTCTGTTGGATCGCCTACGTCACACATCTTCGCTAAATCTTCCCTGCTGAAACGATAATCTTCATATTTTGTCTTCGCTTCTTTCAAGCGTCGTTTTTCTGTGGGGCGAAACTCTAAGCTAACCCGGTGATAAGCGAAGAATGATCGTGCTGTTGCTGCCGCTGTTGTCGCCGTTTTCTCTGCTTGCTTCTTCTCTTCAATCATCCAACGCTTGAAGTCAAGCACTCGCTTTTCCCAAGCATATTTCTTGTCGGCTTTACGGTCTGCGAGAATTTGGTCGCCTGTCATTCCTGTGTATTCAAGAAAATATTTCCATGCGCTCTGATAGGTTGCTCGACTGCTCTTCTTCATTGAGTTTAACCATTCATGCGTTGCTTTGTCTTCTGGGAACCAATCTTTCGCTCTTCTCATTCTATCACACTCCTTTTGTTTTTCGGCTCTTCGCCGTCAAGATATGTTTATCTCTCTCGCTATATTTAAAAGTACTTATGTAAACCGACATTAAATGTCTGAAAATATCGGTTTAAAATATCGGAGTAAAGTCACAATTCTACATTCTTCCTGGAAAACACCCTCAAAATTACCTCAAATCAATTTTATAAGTGGTAGTGTGTGTTCCTGCTTTTCACTGGGTCCTCTGCCTTCAAAAGAGTTAAGCCAGCAATGATTATAATGATGGAGGCAAAAGCGAACGGAAGCAACCCAATTTGTTTTGAAATAGACCCTGCTCCGAATGCGGGAGTTCCTGATATGTCCGCTAGGTAACCAAGCAACAATGGTCCGAAAACGAAGCCCACATCGCCGATCATGCGGTATAGGCCCATGGATACTTCGAGCTTGTCCTGCGGCGACACGTCCGTGACATATGCAGCTATGGGTCCAGACAGACCTATAACCGCGCCATATGCCGCCAGACATATGGATAGTTCTAACATATTGTGAGAATAGGGGATGCATATAGTTACGGCGGCCGATAAAAGTAGGCATAATATGAGAGGATTCCTTCTGCCGATTTTATCTGAGAAACTTCCCATGGGAACCATCGTAGCCGCGGTCGTTATGCCTGCGAATGTCAAGACTAAGCCTATTGCACTTGGATCCAAACCTATGTTATTGGCGGCAAATAATGGAACCAGCGTACTTCTTACTCCCGTTCGCACGAAAAACAAGGTGAATGTCACAAGGGTACTGAGGAAAAATGAAGGATGAGATAGAACCAGCCACATGTCGTGAATAGACGATCTTCGTTTTTGAGATGGCGAGATGTTTTCAGAACTTGTTATCTTAGGTAACGCCAACGTTGGAATTACTCCTAGACCAGAGACTATGGCATAGGCATAGAAGGGGGCGCGAATACTATAGATTGTTGCTATAAACCCGCCAAAACTGGGGCCGAAAATGCTTCCGAGAAGCAACATTCCCGAGTATATGCCCATCAATCGGCCCCGTTTTTTGTTTCCTGCAATCTGAGCTAAGAACACTGTGGCCGTAGTGACATATAACGCTGAGCCAGCACCCTCAATAATCCTTCCAAGCAGTAAGACGCTATAGTTGGGCGCAAGACCCGCTACAATAGATGAAATCACGATAACGATCAAACCCAGTATCATGATCATCTTCTTGTCGTGTCTTTTCGAAAGAAAGCCCGTGGGGATGTCCAGAAGCATTCTTGCAACGGCGAAAGAAGATATTACAAAACCGACTAGGGTGTATGAAACCTGAAAGCTTTCAGCATAGCTTGGGAGAATAGGAGCAACCATACTCAAACCTAGCAGCACCAGAAAAGTCACCAGGGAAAGGTTAAGTACAGTAAATACTCGCCTATCCATCTTCACACACGGCATTGTAGTACGCGTATTTGAAAAACGTAAAGGGCTCGATAATAAAGATTTTTACCCAACAATCTAAAAAGAGGTCAGTAGTATCTTCTAACACGAAGCATTTTGATGTAAATTCACGTATAGCAAATTCTTATTCACATCTTTGAAAACTTCGTCTAATGGCTTGTATATTAAGCTCTTATATAAGCTATAAACTGTAGCAAAATGTTTTGATAGCCCGGGATAGGTTCACATATCGGTTTAAATTATCGGGATTACGGCAAAATTATTAACCCTTTAAGAAAAACATCCCAAAGACGAGCTTAAAAGAAGATTTTAATGTGGAAAAATACTTAAAACATTGAGCCTATGCCTTTCATGGCTGGGATTAAAATTTAATAGAATCGCTGGCTTCTCTGAACAAGAAGCGGTCATAGGAGGTTTCATAGCGGGGGGATTCGTTTTTATAATAATATTAATATTAGTCCTTTAAGGTGTGATCATCAGAGATGAATGGAACAGGAAGCAACGTTGACAAGTTTATGATGCTGTTCACTCTAATTCTATTCGCGTTATTTTCAGTCCTCATGTTGATAACTCTTAACATGGTGTATGCCACTTTGGCTTTATTAATGATAATTACATCAAAGTTCTACGCTTTAAAGGTAAAGAAAGGTGCTTCATATCCACCTCGAGTTAATCTGTTTTACTACCTCGAGTTTTTCGGAGCCGCTCTCATGCTTCTCCCCATAGTAATTGTCGGCTATAGAAATTGCGTAATAAATATCTTGGCACGCACCAGCTCCATCTACATATGGCTTACAGGAATCTGTTTAATTGGCATCGGAGAGTTTATTCTCAGAACCTACGAAAAATCTCCAAGATTAAAAAAAGTTTTTCCAGAAGGGAGTTAGATTGGTTAGTGAGGCAAAAACGGTAACATTAGCACCTTTAGACACTCAATTGAACGTTGACAAGCGATTTTCAGATCTCATAAAAAAGAAATTGATTCAGCAGAAGAAAGAGTTCAGAAAAGGAGAAACAATATCTGTAAAATTATTCCCCGTCATTTTTGGATTCTTTAGGCAAAAAGGAACCTTGATCACTTTTAAAGTTTTAGAAACCAGTCCAAATGGTTATGTTAATATAACTAAAGAAACAAAGATAGGGTTCTGTCAAGTCTTCGTCTGTTTGAGTAGGCTGTAAAAAATCGTCTGCTAAGGTGTACATCTTGAATACTTCATAATCATACTGTGTATGCTGAATCC
The DNA here is from genome assembly GCA_964655075.1 of uncultured Candidatus Bathyarchaeia archaeon. Lineage (GTDB taxonomy): Archaea > Thermoproteota > Bathyarchaeia > Bathyarchaeales > Bathyarchaeaceae > CAZZLD01. The sequence continues at coordinate 1,795 of CAZZLD010000003.1, read as the reverse complement.
AGTGTACAGTCCTGCATGCCAGTGTTTTTTCCTCAGAATCAGTTTTTGGGTTGGTTGGTTGGATTAAAATTTAATATAACCCTCGCGGACCTAATCGACGTAATCACCGAAACCCTAAAACAAGTCACCGACGCCATAAGCCTCCAAGACACGATCTCAGCAAGCAAACTCTTCATAGTATTAAAATTTAATCCATCCAACCAACCAAACGGACGACGGTTAACGGACTTTCCTATCCTGTTAATCCCTGTTTATGGAAGGTACCTAATGGAACAGAAATGTACAGGATGGTACCATAGAAAATAATGTGTGAGGGTAAAAAAAGACTCGAAAACTTACCCCTCATATTTGTTTTGTTGAGGCGCGTGCCTTCATGTTTATATACTTCAATTTTCAATTCGATAACTAGGAAAACTATGCTTTTGGGCAAATTCAATGATTGACCTTGAAAATCTGACAAAAAAGTTCGGCGAACTCACCGCGGTGGAAAGCCTCACTCTCCACGTTGAAAAAGGCGAGGTTTTCGGTTTCCTTGGACCAAACGGTGCAGGCAAAACAACCACCATCAGGATGCTTTGTTGTCTTATATCCAAAACCAGTGGAAACGCCAGAATAGGCGAGTACGAAATAGGCAACAAGGAAGATTCTTTAAAAATCAGAAAAATTATTGGCTTAGTTCCAGATAATGTCGGACTGTCGGAACATCTGACCGCGTATGACAACTTGGATTTTTACGGAAGATTATACGATTGCACAGACGCTCAAAGGAAAGAGAACATTAAACGATTTCTTGAAATGCTGGGGATTTGGGAGAAGAGGAACGAGTTGGCAGGGACTTTCTCTAAAGGCATGAAGCAAAAACTTGCCATAGCACGTGCCCTAATACATGAGCCAGAAATTCTATTCATGGATGAGCCGACAGCAAACTTGGACCCTGAATCAGCAAAGACTGTTAGAGATTTTATTCTTGAATTGAAAAAAGAGAAGAGAACTATCTTCTTAAATACGCACAACCTTGATGAGGCGCAGAGGATATGCGACAGAATAGCGATTCTGAACACGAAGCTCCGTGGGATAGGTACTCCTGAGAAACTTGAAGAGGCGGTTAGAGGTAAAAAAACCGTTATCATGTTGGAGCAGGTGAACGATGAAATTCTGGGTGCTTTGAAAAAGTTGACTCTCAAAAACTTAACCACTGAAGGCAATGAGATAACATTCGATGTGGCTGAGCCAGACAAGGAGAATTGGGTCGCTGTAGAAGCTATAGTGTTGGCTGGCGGTCATGTTAACACGGTAAATGTGGTTGGTTCAACTTTAGAGGATGTTTATTTGAAGCTTGTGAGGGAATCAGCATGAGATTATCCAAAGCATGGCTTGTAGCCTCAAGAGATTTTAAAATATTTAGACGTCAAAAGAATATTTGGTACTCAATCATCGTTTTTCCTGTTATAATTTCAGTTCTCTTTCCACTCATACTCGAGTATGCTGGACAACGAAGCGGTGGGCTCTCAGCTGCAAATCTTCCAAACCTATTAGCTTCATTTTCATTCTTCATTGTTATCGGAGCGGCGTTCATTCCATTAGGAATTGCTTCTTATAGCATAGTCGGCGAAAAAATTGAGAAGAGTTTAGAACCGCTCCTCGCTACCCCTCTTACTGACGGAGAGATTTTGCTTGGAAAAGCAATTGCTGCACTGTTGCCAACTTTAGTTGCAATGTATGCTGGAGCAGCAGTCTTTATGGTTGGCGTTGATGCAGTGACTTTCGGGAAGCTTGGCTATAATTATTTTCCAAA
>CAZZLD010000002.1:0-236787 GCA_964655075.1 uncultured Candidatus Bathyarchaeia archaeon | reverse complement strand
TCATCTCTCAAATATTTCCCTAATAGCATAGCCTCTTCGTTAATCAGAGTCTCTAACTCTTGCTTTTGTCCTCTCCTGATTCTAGGAACCTTAACTATCCGAGTGAAATACTCATGCAGTTTATTCGTCATATCATCCGTCTTAGACTTTTTCAAGTAAATCCTCTTACCTTTCTTCTTGCCGTACATTTCGGTCTTAGCCTTGAAGTCTCTAGGCTTGAGAGTTTGGCAATACTGGATTAGGAAGTCATCTACTAGATGGCGGTATAGCTCTACGAAATCACATACCAAGCTAGGTCTTCCAAACCTTACGTAGTGCAGAAATCCCAAGTAAGGTTCTAGGTGAGCTTTTATTAAGGCTCTATAACATTTCCAGAATAGCAACATATACGCTAGGTTGAAGGTATTGTTCAAGCCGTCATAGGCTTTAAAGCCTGTTCGATTGGTAGGTCTAATCTTTTCTGGAAATAACTGAAAGATTCGATTGAAGTAGTGTTGACTACTTTTTGATTCTATGTGCAGAAGCCTTTTTCTCAACATCTTCAAGTCAGGTTCTTTAAGGCTGTTTATTGTCGGAATTACTGAACGGTATGGCTCTAAGCCGTATTTGTTAAGCAGTATGTTCTGTCCTTCGATCTTTCCTATTACGAACTGTTTAGCCAGATACTCCGCTTTACCGTTCTTCAGAGCCTCGTACTGATTAATTCTAGTTTTAACGTGAGCATCATCCTCTAGGTTCTTCAGCATGGCTATTGGATAGCCGTTTCTCGTACAGATTAAAACATCTATTTCCCAGAACCCTAAAGCACTAAGAACTCCTGTACTAACCAGATTTCCGCTCTTTAAGATGACCTCTCCTATTTCTGCCTCAAACATCGGATACTTCGTAGTATTTCCTTTCTTGTCTCTCAGTATTATGCATCCTTTTTCCATTCCTAGAAAAGAGCCAAAGCTATCTAGGACTAACTTCACTACTTTAATATTTCTTCCCATTCTAGTTCGCCGATATATCTAGAAACTATAAGAATTATAAAAGCCTATCTATTGAAAAGCCTTAAAATAGGCTTATTTTTAGAAATCGGGGAAACAAAAAGCAGGTTTCTCTAATGGCGAACCAGAGATGGGTTAAAACCCGTTTACCTGCCTTCTGTTCCCCCAAGTTATTTTAGAAAACATCAAAAATTAAGCTTTATCCTTTTTGATTCTTTTGAAACTCCTAGGCTGTTCTAACTTCTTAGATTCCTTAATTGAATAGATGTTCTTCTGAACCAATAAACTCAGTGACATTAAGTTCTATCTCTTCTTTTCTTATTTATAGAGTCTTTCCATGAGTTTTATGGGTCTAAAAGATATTTATAAGGAGATTTGTTCAAATTTGATAGAGATAACAACTGTTGCTGTTCCTGTATCCACGATTTCCGTTAGGCACGCTCTTTAAATTTCGCTCCCCATTCAAGTAGGCGTGTAGATAGGACATAAGCAGAAGTGAGTAATAGGAATATGCCTGTAACTAACCAGAGAACGCCGATCCATTCATATCCCATGTAGATTATTTGAACCGAACTGCTTATGTCTCTTGCAGGTCCAAAACCCCAGTTGCCCCATGAATTAGCCAAACTAATTGTCTTGACATAGCTAGAATATACAGCTTGGAGATAGGTTATTCCCCACAGGGCGGAGAGTATCCCTGCAACAAGTTTAAGCGCATTTGAGCTTGTCGTACGAGTTCTTATTTGTACTATGAAATCAGCTATGCATGAGATTAAACCTAGGGCAATGGGCAAAATGCCCCACCATAAAATGCCCCACCATTGCCCGTAATTATTAGGGTTGTGTTCAAGTATTTCTACTGTGCGATACTCCTCGCCAATCGTGCCAGTTGTTATTAGAAGAGAAGTGAGGAAGGCAAATGGCAAAACAAGCAAGCTTGCACCAAAAAGAATAGAAAACTGGTTCTCCTGCGGGATCCAGCCGATTCTTATGAGCAATATTATGACTGCGAGGAATGAGAGACTGAGAACAGAAGATGTTATTATGTTCCTTATGAACAGTAAACTGAAGATAAGGACTTCAAAACAGCCCCAAAGAGTCAGCCCTGCTAAAATCAATTCGTTTAAAAAATTTTTATTCGTCAATTTCTCATTAGTCACTTTCTCATCTCATTTCAAGATTCTATTTCTATCTCACATCTAATAAACTCTACGAAAGAAGACTTAGCCCCGATGAATAATAGGTTTTCAGAAGCCTGTCTTCTGCTTCCCTCTTCTGCTATTGCTCTTAATAGCTAAGAATAGTAATAAGTATCGTTAACCGTTAACCGTGCCTCTTTTCAGCCTTATTTCTGCTCGTGCGTTAGCACGCTTTGATCCGCTGCCGAAGGCAGCGTGTCAGAGGTAGCGGCACGCAGTGCCGCTGGGGGGGGGGGCGTATAAATTATATCCAACCAACCAAAAAACCACGATGCTAGCTGTCTCTAGTTGCGGAAAAGTTATAGCTGAAATGTGAGAACTATCTATAATCGTGAGAACATGGCAGGAGAGCACAAATACTACTGCCAAAATTGTAATTCACAAATCAAGTCAACAGATACGGTATGTCCTAAGTGTGGAAAGAAACTGAGCGAAGTGGGTAGAAGGATATTAGTGACTGTTGCCGATAGCATAACCATCTCCGACTCAGTAGAGACATCGTTAATCATTAATCCAATTCCTGAGATTGAAAAATCACTTAGGGAGCAAGACTACTTCAGAGCTGCGACTTTTCTCGCAGCCATAATTGAATATTACGGGAGATTGGCTATCAATGGAAAACTTGAAATGGAAAACAGAAATGTCGATGAACAACGCATAGATAGATTTAGTTTAGCAGAGATATCCGTTTTTCTCTACGGTTTGAAGGTAATCGACCAGCCTTGTTACTCAGCGTTAATCGAGCTTAACAAGTTACGTAACAGTCTTCTACACATCAAGGATGCGGTTGAGTTTCGCAAAAAACGGGGAAATGAAGCTGAAGCTACCATAAGAAGAGCCATAAAGTGTATTGATGTCCTGGTGAAGTGATAAAACTTTACCCCCAACACACAGTGCGCGCGAGAATAAACTGGAGAGAAGAGAAATTTTAAATCTTGAGCGAAACCAGACTTAGCATTATGGACCGCTTAGAAAGTAATAGGAAGACTGTTCTAAAGGCCTCTCGTGCTTATTACGCTCATCTAGGCTATTACCAAGACCTATTGGCTCAACGAGAGCGAAGTGCCGCTGAAACTACCCGTGAGCTCGACTTTCTTGAATTTGCCTTCCGCACCCATGCGACTCATAGAGTTAGAGACGTGCTCGACGTTGCGTGTGGAAACGGCAGACACGTAGTCGAGTTAGCACATCGTGGCTACAAATGCACTGGGCAAGACTACACCCCTGAACAAGTTCAGATAGCCCAAGCCAGAGCCAAGCGCGAGGGAATTCCCATGAAACTGTTGCATGGTGACGCCACGAAACTGAAGTATGAGGACGAGTTTGACGCGGTACTTGCACTAAGAATACTTTTTCTCTTGCCAGACGATGACAGTGCACTGACATGCCTTAGGCGGGTTCACCGCGCACTAAGATCAGGAGGAATAATAGTCTGCAACATTGCCAATCCCTTCTATGATGGCGAAAATTGGTTTTCTCTCAAATCAATCCAACAAGGACATTATTTCAATGAAGCCCGTTTTCTAGGCATGCGCTACATAAGCATTGATCGAGTCCAAGACTTCGACCCACTTCACAGTGTGGCTTGGTGGGAGGAAACACATATAATCGAGGCTCCGGATGGGGTGCACATCTTTCGGGAACGCGAACATCTGCGGCTCTTCACTTACTGGGACATCCTCCACTATCTCCAGGCAGCTGGGTTCAAGGAGATCAAGTGTTACCCCGATTGGAAGACTGAGCCGCCCAAAAAACCTAAGGCGGAGTGGTTAGTCTTCGTTTCCAGAAAAGACTGATTCCTTTATAGACCGCAACGAGCTCTAGATAACCAAAAACCTCTTTCATTGTCTCTGAAAGAAGCTATAGGCTCTTTTGATTTCATAGAACCTACGGGATGAAAGAGTGCATGCGGGTGTTGTACACGCACATAACTGAGAGCCTAAGTGGAAAAGTAGGTACATAAAAAAAGTGTGCGTTTGGGACAAGACTTTACCCCAACCATTACTGAACCGAGAGCTTGAACGCCGTCCTGACTTGGGGTTGATAGTAGCCCGGGAGAGACTCGAACTCTCGTCGGCGGGTCCAGAGCCCGCTATGCTTGCCGCTACACCACCGGGCTTCCTAGGAAAAATAGTGTTGCTGTCTCCCTAATAAATTTCTTACATCTGCCCAGAGAAGTTTACCTCAGGGGCACATACAGGGATGACCTTGAGGCGCCTATGCCTGGTGATCCGTGTTTGACGGGCTTGTTGGTTATGGCGTACTCACCTAAATAGTGCCCAACCATTTCGGGTGTTATCCCCACCGCAACGAATTCTTTTCCATTGTGAACCAGTATGGTGAGCCCCACCATTTCCGGGAGAATAACCGCGTCTCGGGCATGAGTCTTTATAGCCGCCTTTTCTGGCTCTTGATTTTTCTTGACTTCCCGAATTTTTTCTAGGAGTTTTATCTGTTCCTGCGTGAGCCCGCGGCGTAGGCTTCGGCGTTGCCTCGACGGCAGCAGGTGGATGAACTCGTCCATGGACATGGTTTGCAGTTGTTCAAGGGTGAAACCGCGGTAACTGAATTCCTTAGGCATCTATCTTTTCCTCAGTTATCCCTTTGAAACCTTCGGGATTTATTAAAGCTTTCCAAAACGACGTGAACCGTTCGTTGGCTCTCTATTGGGTACACTGAAGACATGCTTTCTAGTGTGCGAAGCCCGGTGTAACCGTTAGCAAAAACGGGTGGTGACAGAACCAATAAACAAAACGCAGTTCATAGTTGACGAAGAACCGAGGGGCTAATTCCCTCCTCCTCCGATCAATTTCAGGCGGTCAACCGGAAACAACCGAGAAAGGAAGATTAACAGATGCAAAGAGAACGCCATAAACATAAACCCCTATCTTTAACCGACCGCCTCCTAAACCGCTTAGCACTGTTCAGTGGGCTCTACTGCTGGACCGTTGGGACCCTAACTGCCTTGTTTCCCCATCCTCGCTGGATGACAACCTCATTTTATATCGTCTTGTTTTCGTCAGCGGCGACAACCGTCTTAGCCCTAAAATTCAGCTCCGAAGAATAGCCCCTTCCGCGAAACCTAAACAACAGGAGTGACTTTCGGCAGAGGATAACCATTAGAAACATCGGTCTCCAAAATATACAAACCAGTTCTAGGCTTAAGCCCAAACAACAGAAGCGCTCCATGCTCACTTATGAGTTTAAGGTGAATGTCGGAGACGTTGGCGATCTTCTGGGTGAGAGGACCTGACTCCGGCTTACCGATGGCGATGGTTAAGTTCCCATTACGTCTAGTTTGAGCTGCTGCTTGAGCCACGACCAAATCCACGGCTTCCTCACCGAACATGGCTTTCATTGCATCAAGCCCAACAATTTCAAGGACCGGATGATGCGTCTCCTCCATCAACTCGTTCTGCGCTTCCACCCACCTAGAATAATCCTCTTTAATGGTCCTGGATTCCATAGTTAACACGTAAGGTCTGTTCCTGTCCCTAGTTTGGGTTCTCCCTTCAGCAACTCGAAGAAAAGTATGCATTTCTCCATCATTAAAGCCAAATGAACGGCCCATCTTCAAAGCGTAGTCAGCGTCTATTCCGATACTAGGAATGATCATGGCTCCTCTTTTCTGAGACACGAAATTAATTGGGGTTGGAAAAAGCAACAGATGGTATTTAGGCGTCGAAACGTTCTCGCCGATTTCCATCAACACAACGCCTCCCCTAGGATAGCCGCCCTCTAGCAATTTATCTAAGTCAGGGCTCCCAGTGGAGAAATGCGTCGCTGAATTTGAAATCGGCTTAAATCTTTTGGGCTTTTCGACAGGTTTTTGTTCAAACGGAGGAAAAACGTGGAAGCCGTTGTTGAGTGAAAAAAGGAAGACCGTTTCTTCCAGTTTGGTTCCCCGCATCTTGGCTATTTCGAACTCCCTAGCCAACCTGCCCTCGATTCTAGTCTTTTTCAAAATTAAAATTCCATCGGACAGGAACTCCTCAATTCCTAGACCTATTTGGTTGCTGCCTGTAGGGATCTCTATTATCAGTAAAGTTATGCAACCTGTTTGACGGACCATTTTGCTTAAAAGGTGAACGAAGATTCTGGCGTCAATTTTCCTTTCGAATGCATGAGTCATAGCGGAGAAGGAGTCAATAACCAACCTCTCGGCTCCAAGCGAAGCAACTTCGCTCATGACCAGTTCCATAACGGTTTCTATACCCTTCTCCTTAGTCGTCACTAAATCAAGAACTTCAAATTTTCCTTTTTTCGCCAGTTTCTTAAAATCCAAACCGAATTTAAGCATGTTCTCAACGAAAGTTTCTCGTCCCTCCGCGAACGAGACAAACAAACCGTTCTCTGAGAACTTGATTGCGCCTTGATAAAGAAACTCAGCGCTCAAACAGGTTTTTCCAGTTCCTGGGTTGCCCGCGACAAGGATGAGACTGCCCCTAGGTAAGCCGCCTTCGATCAGCGGGTCTAAGCCCTCTATCCCGGTTGGAACACGTCCTTGAACCATTTCAAAATCCCTTTAGGCTACACACTCAGCATAGAACATGTTCTGGCTATATCTAAAAATGGTGTGACCATAAAGCAAAGGTAATGGTGACATTTCAAAAGCTGGAGCACGCTGGGCTGTCACCGAAAACAAAAATTCTGGGTTACACCAGATTAATACGATTTGATGCCGATTATCATATGGAAAATACGACCTGCTACCACGGTAAATGAAACGAGAGGCGGAAAGCAATGATTGATTTTAAAGAGTGGTTTGACGAATACATGAAACGTTGCCCAAAGGGAACAAAGAACTCGAAGGGACACCGCTGGATAGACAGACAATGGATGACCGAACATAAATTATGGACGGACCACTGCGCCAAATGCGGATGGCGACGCATCTGGGATGTTCACAGAGAAACCCTCATACTGGACGAGTTTGGAGTTTGGATAACGTGCATGCCCGGCATCAACAAACTGAAAAGCAATTTCAGAAGTGCCACTGTACGCTTTACACCAGAACTAAAACATTCAGCTACAATCATCGCAGATAAAAAGCCAAAACAACCGCAATCGCCTATACATATCCCCCAAATCATCTAGTCTTTATTTTATTCAGCGAAGTAAATTTGGAGAATTTGCAGAGAACCATCGGAACGAAGGTTCTGCCTGTTCTATTGTGAAATGTTGGTTTTACGGAGACAGGACGGGAGAAGCCTGAGTCGTAATACGACGGCTGTAAACGTCCTTGTTCGGCTTGGGAAGCAAAAGAGAGACCATTCTGCCTAATATCTCGTTTTCGGAGAATACGCCAATGTCCTCGCCTGAGTCTGTGTTGAAATCGTCTGGAGTCAATTTTATGAAGAGGCATTCGTGATCATCGACTTGTAGGAATAAAATCGGTAAGTCAACGTTCACATTCTTAATTTCGCATACGTACTTCAGCTCTTGAGCTAAGCTTTCATTATGAAAACTGATGGGTGCTCCTATTCGAATCTTTACGCCCTTCGCTTCTAGTTTGTCTAGCAATTTGTTGACTGCTTTATAGAAAAGAATTAAACCGTTTTCAGTGGTTGTGACATCAACAGATTCCTCTGCGCCAGAAAGCATCTCGCGGATCCTTCGCAGAATTCCATGGCGTCCTTGGATTATCCACATGTCTTCCTTTTGAGGTTCAGTTTCAATGTTCATCTTTTTGTAATTATTCTCTAGAGATGACACTATGTCATTGAGGTTCTCTGCTTTTTCTTGGTAGGACTGCAGGTAGATTCTGAAGGCGTTAGCCGGAGATGTGGGTGCGTACTTTCGTGGTTCTCCTGGTACTTCAATCACTAGGCCTCTTTCGATCAGCTTTTTTAGGGTTCCGTAAACCTTTGTTCTGGGCACACCGCAAATCATGCTTACCTTTCTTGCTTTGGAAGAACCTTTTTCGATTAGAGAAACATAGACTTTCGCCTCGTATTCCGACAACCCCGCGTGTTCTGAAAGTTTCTGCCACGAAGGCACTGAAGACATGGTTCCCCCGTCCTTCCTCTTCAGTTATATCTTTAGCTAAAAAATGGTTGTGAAGTTGCAATATGGATTACGAATTCTGTAACATTTGTATCCCATTTTGGATATGTGTATGCCTGATTTTTTGAGAACCCCAGCGATCTGTCACCGCGAAATCAACTCTTAGGTTACATCAGACTTATAGAAGCTACTTCACAATTAATGAGTTAGTCAACTGGGCTTTTAGGAGGCTATGGAAGATGCAGGAATCCGCTCTACTTCGAAAAAATCCGCACATGAAAATGTTTGTATGCAAATTTGCTAAAGACAGTTATGAATTCAAACCATGTCCCTATGCTAATCTATTTGGCCTTGCAAACAACGAGATATCTCTGCAGACATGCCTAATCTGCGCCATTAAAGAACTAACGGAAAGCCTCAAAGAAAAAAATACACGCTCGGCTATAGACTACTGATCAGCGATTAACCGCCTAGCTTATTTTCTTGTCTTCCTTCCACGACCGGCGCTTTTCGCCGCAATCAAACCCACCTTTTTCCCTGGCGGGGCGCCACGAGCTACTGTCGTGACTTTCCGTCCTCCCCTCTTGCTGCTCCCGTACGGATGGGACGCCGCAACCATAGCCCTACCGCGGGTTCTTGGGTAAACACGACCTTTAGCTTGCATTAAATGAAATTTCGAGCCGGCTTTCAGGAAGGGTTTTTCAACCCGTCCGGCTCCAGAGATGACTCCAACGGTTGCTAGGCATAAATCGTTGAGGTAACGGGTTTTCCCTGACGGAAGCTTTACCATTGTGCCCTCAGGCGTGTGGGCTACCAAGGTTATGTAGGACCCGGATGAGCGGGCGATTTTTCCGCCGTCTCCAGGTGAGAGCTCCACATTGCAGATCATGGTTCCTTCGGGGATTTTCCCTAGGGGAAGGGTGTTGCCGATGTCTATTTCGGCTTCGCTTCCGATTTGTATCGGCTGTCCTTCGTAGACGCCTTCTGGAATAACCGTGTAATAGGTTTCGCCTGTTTCGAGCTTCACAGAGGCTAAGGGTGTTCCTCTTCCTGGTTCGTGAAAAATGTTTTTGATCCAGCCTTTAACGGGTGTCTCTTGCTGTTTCCCAGGCATTTGGGGATATTTAACGGGGGCTATTCTCTTATGGGTGGATGCCTGAAAAGTTGGGGTGCCTCGGCCTCTTCTTTGAACGCGGATTTTTTTACCCATAAGCATTCCAGCCTTAAATGATTCCAAGCTTGATCGCTACGTCTACCGCCTTGTATTCAGGCGTAAGTTTTACGATGGCCTTTTTTTGGCCTTTCCTAGTTACCGCGACGTTAACTTTGCTGACCCTCACTTCGTAGAGTTCTTCCACGGCTTTTCGGATGTCTGTTTTTGTTGCTTTTTTGTTGACTATGAAGACGAGTTTGTTTTCGGTTTCGAGAATGCGGCTTGTGACCTCAGTCATAACTGGGTGGCTTATAACATCGCTGGCGTCCATTCTTAGCTCACTCCGAACCGTTCATCGAGTTTTTCTATAGCTGAATTAGTCCAAACTGTGAGCCTTCCAGGGTGAGTTCCGGGCGCTAAAAGCTCTACGTTTAAGTCTTTAAGGGTGACCACGTTTACGCCTGGGATGTTGTCGGCGGCTTTTGCGATGCCTTCGTCTTTGTCGATGACTAGGAGGGGTCCTACCGCCTGTTTAATCCTTCTTCCCCGCATCTTGCCTCTTCCAGCGCGGATTTTTCGGCTCTCCTTGACGCGGTATATGTCTGACCACACTCCGAGTTGAATAAAAGCATCGCGGACTTCCTGCGTCTTTTTTAAGCGTTGGATGTCGTCAACCACGACCATCGGAAAGTCGGGGATGTCTTCGACGATGTGTCCTCGGTCTGCCACGGTTTCTTTGGATGCGGTGGCTGCTACGGCTGAGCGGACAGCCAACTGCATTTCTTTTCGTGGAAGTTTCTTTCTGATCTTTTTTTCAGTTTTAGGAGGGTGAGTGGTTCTTCCTCCCACTGCGGTGGTGATGAAGGCGGCTCTTTGGCTTTCTTTGGTTCTTGCAACGCGGGCTATGCCGAGGCCTACTCCTCTGGATTCGGCGGTTGTTCTTTTTCCCGCCATGGGGTCTCTGCCTTGGGGTTGATACCGATGAGACTGAAGGGTGATGACGGCGCGTTTTATGACGTCTGGTCTTAGGGGTGTTTTGAATATGGTTGGGAGCTTGATGGTGGTTACTCGTTTTCCTTTGAGGTTGAAGACTTTAGATGAGGCTTTGCCCATTTTCGGTTTTCCCCTGTTTTATCCTTGCTTTGATTCGAGGGATATTTGGATGATTTTTGGTGAGGCTTCAGGTGTCTCCTTTGGCGGTCTCGCTGGGTATCTGAGCCTTATGGCGCGTTTTGCGGGTCCTGGTAGGCTTCCGTCCAGTAGCACGTAGGTTCCTTTGACGTTTCCGTAGCGGAGGAATCCGCCTTTCGGGGTGACTTCGGTTCCGTCGGTTCCGATTTTCAGTATGCGTTTGTTGTATTCGGTTCTTTGGTGATAGCCCATCTGTCCCGCCCGGGGCACAGTGTATACAACTCGGGCTGGGTGCCAAGGTCCGATGCATGCTACTCCTCTTTTCATTTTTCTGGATTTTCGGCTTAGGATTCTGACGCCCCAGCGTTTCACGGGTCCTTGAAAGCCTTTTCCTTTCGTTACTGAGATCACGTCTAGGAATTGTCCCTCTTTGAAGACGTCGGCTATTGAGACCATCTTCCCGAGCAGGCTTTTGGCGTACTCCAACTGCTCTTTAATTGCGCCTCCGTCGATTTTTATTTCCATCAAGTCTGGCTTCTTTTTCGGGATGCCTGTTTGTCTGGGTTGCGTGGCAGCTAATAGACGAAGTTCGCGGATTTTTTCTAGGTTTTCCTCCATTTTCTTCATGTTCGGTTTCGGATCGGGCTTTTCAGGAAGCATGACGGCGCGGTCTAAGTCCTTCGGCGGGTTGCTTAACCACGCTTCTGTGAGGGTTTTTAACCCGTAAGGGGTTTTAGCGTAGGCGCGGATGGCGCATATCCACAGGGGCGGGGTTTCCACGACTGTTGCAGCATGAAATGTCTCTTTGCCGAAGTCAGGCGAGTGAGGCTTGTCTTCCGTCATGAAAATGTGGGTCATGCCCGCCTTGTAACCGGTGAAACCCAGCATTCGGGGTCCTTCTTCCGCTTTGGGCCAATAGCGTATTCTGCCGATGGGACTGGAAGCGCGTCCTCTAGGCAAGTAAGATAGGCTGCCGCGTTTAGGCGCATGCTTCTTCCTGTGACCCATGATTCAGGACCCCCTGTTAACGTCTCGTCTCTTTCAATGAGAAAGTTACGTTATAAACCTTACGAATTCCCTTCAGGCAGACAGTTCGGAAGTTAGACCCCTATAAATTTATTTTATGAGCTGGTCTGGTCACAACGTTCTTTATTGGAGATATCACCCGCGAACCCCTCTTTTCCTACAAAAACACGAAGCGATAGCAAGACGAAAATCTAAAAATGTGAAGATCTACATAATTTCACGTAAATGACTGTGATAAATATGAGAGAAGACATACTTCCACATCTAGAATGGGAAGTCTTGCATAAACCAATCACAATTCCGAAAGTGGACAACATAGAAGAACTTCCAGAAGGACAAAAGAAGATAGTTATAAATCGGGATGAGCACTATAAACTCCGAGCAGTGCTTTCCACAAAAGGCGACTTTAAGTCCTTTGCAGAAAAAACAATGGATATTGTTCCGGGTAGTTTTACTGAACTTTTCAAGATTACTGGTTCTGATCAACAGAACTTGAAGCAGTACACTCTTGAGTCTTGCTGCCTTGGTGGTAGTCATGCCCATATTGAGAGCGGAGAAGAACCTTTATTTGAAACTGATATACATATTCATGGAATAAGAATAAGACACAAAACTGAAGCAGAAGGCATGTGGCTTACCGAGTGGAACATCAACGGACCACGAGACGCTCTCATTTTTCGCAACTCTACAATGCGAAAGATGTCAAGAACGTTCTTTCGAAAACGTTCGGCACCTAAAGACGGAAAAATTCATTCCATGAAAATCTCTGGAGGACTCTCGAAAAGTTTTTCTAGTGATTTTCTCAGGGTCAAAGCCAGCGACATTCAGTTCTTGGTTACCCAAGTTCCGAAAGGGATTGGCCCTGATTGGTCGTCAAACATTGGAATCGAATATCAGAAGGATTGGGGGCGGATTCCCAGTGTGGATGAACGAGAGACGATAAGTGAATTGTGTAGTTTTATTTTAGGACGACAGCTTCTCTCAGTGGGTTACACGATCTATGACAAAGACGGCAACATAGTGGAAGAATATGCTTGTAATCCGTGGGGTAGTGACCCAAGGTCCTTGTGTTCACAACCAGATTTTGCACCAATAGGAATTAGCTACCCATCCCTTCAAGCAAATGCCGAGGACCTTATTAGTCAATTGTTGTCTAAATATCATGAACTTCGAAGTTCTCTTCATCTCGAGAATGCGTTGTGGCTGTACTGGATTGCTCGCGCTATGCCGGTTGGGACAAACCTTCCTATCCTTGCAGCTGCTGTCGAGACAATAATGAATGGATGGTTTGATTCCACTAAAAGTAGCAGTCGTGGAGTCTACATTGATAAGGATAAATTTGAAAATTTATTGCATGAGGAGATTGGGGCCATAAAAAGTAAATTAAAAAGCAAACAATATGGCGACAATATAACGAATCGAATACAAAACGCTTATTGTATGGGAGTTGCAGACCGCTTCCTATTTTTCTTTAAAGAAATTGCTCTCGATGTAAGTAAGAAAGAGCAGGATGCAATCGACGCACGCCACGCCATTGCTCATGGAAGAATGCCTAATAAAAAATCGGAATGGAAACGTTTGATTCGACAATCACAAACCTATGAAACGCTATTCCATAAGATCGTGTTGAAATTATTGGGGTATTCTGGAACCTACATAGACCGCTCAACTCTTGGCTGGAAAAACAAAAAATTAGTCTAAAGCCATTTCGCATTATATCAATAGCGGTCCCGGGCAGGTCATATTTCAAGAACTGCCTAACTCTTGATTGGTGGAAAAACAGGCCCCATAGTTTTATCTTTGCTTCAGTTGTGTTGGTTGTTGAGTGTGTTTAGGATGGCTAGGGTTGCGGTTAGGGCTTCTTCGGTTCTCACGGTTTCTGTTGCCTGATTCGGAATGGTGTTAACAACGTATTCAGCAACTTCCTCCAGTTGCTTGCCTTCGCGTTCAACGATTTCGTAGAGCCCCACGGTTGGAGCGCCAAAAGCCACTAAAACCTTGCGAGATTTCCGCCATCTCGCCTCAAGCTCAGCCCTAATCGCTTTAAGCGGTTTGCCCCGCCGAGAAGTAGCTATAACTAAATCGAAGTCGCGGCTCTTAACGAACTGTCCAAAAGGCTGGTTTGAAACCGTCACCTGATAGCCCCAATACGGCTCGATTTCTTCGCGTTTAGCCAAAACTGCCCTAGGCTTTTTCCCGAGTTCTGTAATCTTAACCGTGACCCGCCTGTTCACTCCAAATCTAACGTTAGGCACAAGCACGGGCTGTTCTACGCCTATGTCCAC
The DNA here is from genome assembly GCA_964655075.1 of uncultured Candidatus Bathyarchaeia archaeon. Taxonomy (GTDB): domain Archaea; phylum Thermoproteota; class Bathyarchaeia; order Bathyarchaeales; family Bathyarchaeaceae; genus CAZZLD01. The sequence continues at coordinate 222,998 of CAZZLD010000002.1, read as the reverse complement.
GAGGGCTCCCTCTTTGGTTGAAGAGACCACCGCTCCCTCTCGAAACTCGCCGATCTTCAAGTCCTTCAGGCGGTTCGCTAGGGGGTGATGAGGCGTACGCAGAGGCGGCAGTACCCCCGCATACCGCAGTTCTGGTCTGATCTTGAACAGCTGCTTCCGAAGGTACTGGGGCGTCTCCATGTAAGCTAGAACCATGGCAATTAGGTTCATCTCCCGCCTTTGATCGGTGCTGGGAAAGTCAGGAAAAATCACGATTTCGTCTACGCGGAAGATGGCGGCTGCCCTGCCTACCAACCCGATTTTGAGGGTCTTCTCCCGCAGGTGCGGAACATCCGAAACTAAGGATGCGGGAACTGCCACAACGAGCTCTCGGCTGCGCTTCAATTAGCCTTTGCCTCGCTTTCAGCCTTCTAGCTGCAGCCCTTAAAAGCCTTGTTAAAAGGCTAAAACCAATCTGTGAAGTTGAAGTATGGGGGAAGAGAGAGGTGAAGGGAAGATGGGGAGAAGCGGATTCAGAAGCCGGTTTGGGAAATGCCTTCCGTTCACCTCAGTGAATAAACTATAATGCAAAAGTTGCTCTTAGAGGTTCTGTTACCGTCGAACGCCCTAAACTGGTTACAAACCGCCAGAAAAACGTGGAATCACCCTCATTTCGATACATCGAGCGCGGAAATAGAGTTTATCTTCAAGATCAACTGTTATACAGTTTAGAAGCTGCCGCTTACAAAGAGGGAAAATTGCCTTGCAGGGAAGCGCGGATTCAGAAGCCACAGAAGCCGGAAAAACAAAGAGACCGCCCATAGGCTTCGCAGTTTCCGGAAAGGTCGCACAACTTCTAAACGAAAAATACCAACGCGAACTGGAAACATGCAAAACCACGAAAGACATCGTCAAACTCTTAGAGAAAATCTCAGAGAGAGAAGGACTAAAACTCAGATACGTCTAAACGGCTCCTTGTAACCATTTTTCTAATCCGGGAGAAATAAGCCTTTTAACCGCGTATATCTAAAAGTCTCAATAAACCCGATGTGATGCACAATGCAGAAAACTACAGTTTTAGACCAGCTGGAGCATATGAAGAAAATCGACAAAAGCAACATGCTTGGAATTTGTATAAGAACCCATGAACACTGCAGAGACGCTATTCAGAGGGCCAAGCGCGTAGAAATCCCGAAAGAGATCAAAATCTCCAAAAACATCACTATCCAGTACAGAAAGCCCAAAAACATAATAATCGCAGGAATGGGAGGCTCAGCCATAGGAGGAGAAATCCTCAAAGACTGGCTTCAAAACCGACTTCCGACGCCCATCCAAGTGTGCAGAGAATACAGGTTGCCAGCCTACGCGGACAAAGACACGCTGGTTTTCGCAGTCAGCTACTCAGGAAACACAGAGGAAACCCTCAGCGCATTTTTGGACGCCGTGAAACGCGGCTGCATGACCCTAACGATAACCTCAGATGGACAACTGCTCCCCCTCGCCGAGAAACTGGGTATTCCCCACGTGACGATACCGGGCGGAATGCCCCCCCGCACCGCCATCGCTTACCTGTTCTTTCCGCTTCCGGTTCTCTTGGAAAAATTGGGCGTCCTCCAAAACATAAACGAAGAACTCGAAGAGGCCATGCAGGTTCTTGAGAAACTGAGCCTAGAAACAGCGCCCCAAGTTGCCGCAGAAAACAATCCTTCAAAGAAACTCGCCTTGGAGCTTAACGGCGCCATACCCGTGGTTTACGGCTTCAGACAGTACAGCGCCATAGCCCATAGGATGAAAGCCCAATTCAACGAGAACACCAAGATTCCGTGCAAGCATGACGTTTTCCCCGAACTGAACCACAACGAAGTGATGGGGTGGGAAGCCCCTGAAACCTTGACGAAACAGTTCACAATAATGCTTATCCGAGATCGCGATGAGCCGCTGGAGATCAAACACAAAATCGAAGCCACCAAACTCTTTGCGCTGAAAAAAACCCAGAAAATTTTAGAAATTCACGCTAGGGGTAAACATGCACTTGCGAAGATGCTCTCAGCCATGTACATCGGAGACTTCACCAGCGTATACTTGGCAATCCTGCAGGGGACAGATCCTACACCTGTGGAAACCATCTCTAGGATAAAGAAAGAACTGAAAAACAGGTCTAACGTGGTAGAGAAACTAATTGAAGAAGCCCAGAAAATTTTATCTTAACACAGCTTTAGAAACAATGTTTACGTATGCGTGTCTGTGATATTATCCATAGATGTGCATACAAATACCTAAGCGATAGGAGAAACATTATTAAAGATGAGCCAGTAGAATAGTATTTAATTGGAGTCTCTTGATGAAGTCAAAAGTAATCACATTCGTAATGGTAACATTATTTGTAGTAAGTACATTATCATTTGCTGTTCAACCAGTCAAAGCATCTGGAAACATTTACATTAGGTCTAACGGCGCGGTTGACCCCCCAATAGTAAACATTACCAGTTCAGACAATGTCACCTATTGTTTTACTGATAACATTTATGATGAGATTGTAGTTGAGAGAAGCAACATAATAATTGACGGGAAAGGATATACACTTCAAGGTGCTGAGCCCCCTCCCGATTTTCTGGGATACCTCGGAAACGGACTCTACTTATCCAGCATATGCAACGTGACAATCAAGAACTTAAATATATACACTTGGGGTGTTGATGTCACCCTCGACAACTGCTCTTTTATCACTATTTTGAAAAACAATATGTCCTCAAGTACCTATAATGTAAAAGCCAGCAGTTGCTCTTTCATTACTGTTTCAAGAAACAACTTGAATGGTTATTATACTGTCATCCTCGACACGTGCTCTTCTTCCACTGTTTCCCAAAACAAGATAAAAGGGGTTTGTGGGCCTTGGCTCTCCAATTCATCTTTTTGCACTGTTTCTGCAAATAGCATAACAGGCATCCAGTGGCGTAGCATCACTCTCGGTTCTTCTTCGAACTATAACGGAATAATTGGAAACAACATAAAAGGAAATCGCGGGAATAATGGCATCTACATCTATGATTCTTCGAGCTACAACAGCATAACTGAAAACAACATAACAGAAAATGGAACCGGCATTGATATAGAGTCTTCAAACAACATTTTTTACCATAACAACTTCATAAACAACACGCGCCATCAAGTGAATATTCATACGCTTGGCTACATTAACTCTTGGGACAATGAAGTTGAAGGAAACTACTGGAGTAATTATAGTGGCACGGATGCGAATGATGACGGAATAGGCGATACGCCTCACATCATCGACGAGAATAATCGAGATCGCTATCCGCACATGGCTTTATATGTAATTCCGGAACTTCCATCATCAGATACTACGCCACCTACTATTTCCATTATATCTCCTGAAAACAAGACGTATCCTGTAAACGCTGTTCCCTTAACCCTTACTGTGAGTGAATTAACCTCGTGGATTGGCTACAGTTTGGACGACCAAATGAATGTCACAATTGCTGGAAACACAACCCTATCCGGATTGTCTGGCGGATCACACAGCCTAATAGTTTACGCCAAAGATGCTACTGGAAACATTAGGGCTCATGAAATAATATACTTCACCATAGAAAGTCAGCTAGTGCTTTTCCCATGGATTTTAGCTGCGATAGTGACAATAACAGGAGTCGCCTTTCTAGTCTACTTCACAAAAGTCAAGAAAACAACTGAAAAAGTCAATTGATAACCATCCTGTGATATTCCACTTCTCCCCTTAACACCTCGCTAGAAACCATGTTTGTGCATGAACAATTACGTAAGCAACAGGGAAACCATTAAATTCTAATTAATGAGATAGCTATCTAAACGGAGTCTATGATGAAGTCAAAAGTAATTATCTGTATGGCGTTGTCGCTGTTTCTGATAGGTGTGTTAGCATTGACTTTTTCCATTCAGCCAGTTAAAGCAGAGCCTGTAACCATTTACATTAGAGCCGACGGAAGCATTGATCCACCAACAGCAAACATCACCAGTACCGACAACGTCACTTATACCCTCACTGGCAACATCACCACCGACGGCTTTAACAACGGAATCGTTGTGGAAAGAAACAACACGGTACTTGACGGGGCAGGCAGTAGTCAACCTGACGGTCAGGAACGTAACAATCATGGATTTCTGGACGGGCATCAAGCTTTATTCTTCTCCAAACTGCACAATATACGGAAATAACATAACAAGCACCGAGGATGGAATCTACCTCAGCGATAATTCGAATCACACAAACGTATATGGGAACACCGTAGTGAACAACGGTGGCAGCGGCATCAGACTCGCCTCTTCTTCGAACTGCAGTATATACGGCAACCATATTGAGGCAAACGACAACTACGGTATAACCATAAGTGCTTCTTCCTATTACATCGACGTTTATGGCAACAACATAACGGAAAACGATTTATACGGAGTCTTCCTAGCCGATTCCTCGAACTTCACTGACATATTTGGAAATTTGGTAACAGCCAATGTGGGAGGCATTTACCTCTACGATTCTTCAAACCACAACAACATCTTTGGAAACAACGTGACAAGCAACGACGGCTACGGAATCAACCTCCATCAGAATTCAAACTATAACAACGTATCAGGAAACAGCGTAACAGAAAACTACGTAGGCGTCGGTGTCACCGGGGCTTTAAACAACACTATAGTTGGGAACAACGTAACAAACAACGATTATGGCATCTGGCTCTCTGCGTCTTCAAACAATTCTATTTACCACAACTATTTCATAAACAATACGCAACAGGCGATAGCCACAGCTGAGTACGCTAACTCTTGGGATGACGGCTATCCCTCAGGCGGAAACTACTGGAGTGACTTTCCAGACCGCTATCCCCTTGTTGGAGACAGTTACAGCGGTCCAAGTCAAAACGAAACAGGAAGCGACGGCTTTTGGGACGGGCCCTACTTCATCGAAGAAGACAACCAAGACAACTATCCGGTAGTTCCCGAGTTTCCCACATGGACCTCAATTCTACCGATATTAATCGTGCTCACGGCTGCCGTAGCCGTCTACAAACGAAAACTGCTCAGAGCATCAATCCGCTAAACGACTAAAACGTCCTTTTCTTTTTTGTTGGTCAGAGCCCTAGCTGGGCGCTTACTGGTTGGAGGGATTTTAAGGTGATTTCAAGAAATTCCTCAAAATCTAAGCCTATATCTTCGCAGACCTTTACTCTGTTTCTGTCCACGTTCCTCGCGAAGGATTTATCCTTAAACTTCTTCTTCAAAGTCGAGACCTTAACCTCTGAAAGCCTCCTGTTCGGCATAACCAAGGCAGCGGCTACAATCAGCCCAGAAACAGCATCAGCAGCTATCAGGGCTTTGTCAAGCATGTTTTCGGCGTTCACACCTGTTCTCTCGTTGTGGGCTCTTATGGCACGTAGACAGTTTTCAGGAAGCTTTCCCTTGAGCATTTCTGCAGAGACCAAGCCGTGTCTATCCATGTTTCCATCAACCTTTTCGTAGTCTATGTCATGCAGCAGTCCAGTGAGCTCCCACGTTTCTTTGTCTTCACCTAATCTTCTCGCAAGGCCCTGCATTATAGCTGAAACAGCGACCATGTGCTTCTTTAGGTTTTCATTCGAAATGTTCTCATCAAGAAAAACCATGAAATCCCTTTTCGATGCCATATCTCTGCTTCTCACCTTAAAACAGCAGTAGGAACCGTTTTTTTGGCAGCCTCGAGGAAAACCTGCATCTCCCCGTCGGTGAAGGGCTTAAGCTTCTTAAACTCCGGATTTATCGGGTCAATGTCGCCTTTGAAGTTCTGTAACGCATATTTCCGGCAGCCCTCTATCGCGCGGCTTATCTTCACGATGTCTTCCTTTGTATGAAGCGTCGGAACCACGGTTGTTCTAAACTCGTAATCCACGTTAGAATTAAGCAGTATCCCTATTGTCTCCTGAACTTTTCCCAGCAGGTTCTCCGCGTTTACACCGCAGACCCTAGAGTAGTCCTCCACGGTCAGGGGCGCCTTAACGTCCATGGCTACGTAGTCAACAAGTCCGTCAGCGATCAGCTCTTTCACCATCGCGGGGTTAGTTCCGTTAGTGTCCAACTTGACCAGGAAGCCCATCGTCTTCAGTTTCGAGCAGAGTTCAGGCAGATCCTTCTGAAGAGTCGGCTCTCCGCCCGTTATAGCCACCCCGTCAACCCACTCTCGGTTCTTCTCTAGATAACCCATAACCTCTTCCAGAGGAACCGTCGGGTGGCTCTCTGGATGAAGAACGAAACTGGAGTTATAGCAGAATGGACACCGCAGGTTGCAGCGCGGAAGAAACATGACTGAGGCTACTTTTCCATCCCAATCCACGAGGCTGAGGTCGATGAAACCTTTAATCTCCATTTTTCAGGTGTCCTATTGCGAAGAAAGTCTCTTCTTCACTTCTTCTTCCAACTGCTTCTTCGGAACTATTTCCCCGCGGGATACGACATCGTCGTCTATGGCGACGCTCGGCGTGCTCATAATCTGATGCATTAAACCTTCTATTTGTCCTTCCGCTGATCCGATGTCGACCTCGGTGAACTTTATCTTAAATTCTTCCGCGACATCTTTGGCGATCTTTTTCGCTGCGGGGCATTTCGGGCAGTTCGGCAGAGTGAAAACCTTGATCTCCTCAACTGGCATTCAAATCACCTTTCTCCAGTTGACTTACCTCTATAGCGGACTACCTTTTCAATTTTACCGTATGGCCGCCAGAAACCCGTTTACAACATCCTTAGCTGATTGAAAGAGAAGATGCTTAACTTTAACCGGGGTCTCCAACTTTTCCAACCTGGCGATCCTGAAGGAAATGGGCGGATGCGGATCCCACCCAATCCAACCCGACCTCCCAGCTCGCGCACGTTCAATCTGCAGTCTTCTAAATCCGATTTTCCTGAGAGCTTCAGCCAAAACCTTAGGTTGACCTATCCTAACAGCCGATTCCAAGTCCGCTCTGGCTTCAAAAAACTTGGCAATAAAGAAGAGCAGAGCCATTATGCCTATGAAGTAGAAATAGAAGAAGAAAAAGGGAACGTAAATGAACAAACTGTAAAGAATGTATAATCTGAGCAGGTACTCGCTCATCATTAAGCCGAACATGTTAAGCGGATCCCTGCCTTTGAGATGGCTGAACTCGTGTCCTATGACGCTGGTTATTTCATCTTCCTCCAGTTGAACTAGTAAGCCCGTGGTGATGAGGACAACGCCGTGGCTTGGGCTCGGCCCAGAGGCTGCAGCGTTAGGCAGCATAGTGTTTGAAATAACTATCTTCGGAACAGGTAAGCCAAATTTGTCTGCAACTTTCTTCACAAGTTCGTAAACGTTCACTTTTTTAGCTGACATGTTCTCAGGGACACATTCGAAACCGTGTTTCGAAAGAACCTCCATGGCGGTTTGGCAGTCAAGTGCTTTTCCAACGGCTAGCGTTTTCTCGTAGATTTCATCCTTCATTTTAATTAGCTGATCCCGCGAATATTTCTGCTGGAACTGTTCATGCTCGTTCACAGGTAGATGATACTGTAAGAGGTGAACGTAGGGCCTTTTCTGAGTGACTCGCCAGTCTCCCGTTCTCGCAATCAGCTTATCAGTATTAAGAACTAACAACAATTGAATGACGACTATACCTATCACTGCGTAAATAAACGGTAAAAACAAAAACAAGACGATGCTAACCATGAAGAATAAGATGAAGAACGGAAGCATGCTGCCGAAGAATATTCTCTGAGGCGACTTTCTGTGCGTTAACGGCGTCTTCTCAGGTATAACTTCCTCTCCTGCCACCCAAGCAAAATAAAGCGTAGTCCTCCTAACCCCCTCCTCAAAAAGCCGAACCAAAATAAACAGGTCTTCTTTAAGCTTGTCTAAAGCCGCTTGAGGCACAGTTTCGTCGCTGGGAACCATAGTCACTTGGATAGGGTTTCCCATTCTCATTTCAACGTCGATATACCCTCTTTGCCCCGGACCGCCGATCGTGAAAGCCAGAATCTGAGTGTCGTCAACGGTTTTCTTAAGGACGTAAGTGAAAAGTTGACTGCGGGGCATAATGTAGCGTTGCTGGATGAAGTCTATGAGGTTACCTAGATAAGTGGGCGCAACTTCAATGTCTATTACAAAACTGACTGGAGCTCCGGACATCCACTTGCCTCTTCCCTATTATTGAGATAAGTCTATTTAAAATAGTCATGCCTGATGAGATTTCAGATCAGCCCTTAACAACTCCCATAGGGGTTAATCTGCAGACCTTCGTGGCGATTCCTAACCTGTGGCTCACCTCAGCAACCCTGTCGACATCCTTGTAAGCGGGGTCAGCCTCCTCAGCCAAAACAACCGCACTCGCAGACCTAACAGCGATCCCGCGCTCCTCCAAAGCCTTCTTGACGTCACCACCCCAAAACCTCCGCTTAGCAGCCGCGCGGCTCATCATACGCCCCGCTCCATGCGCCGTTGAACCGAAAGAAACCTCCATGGACTTAGGCGCGCCAACTAAAACCCACGAGCTGGTTCCCATCGACCCCGGAATTATAACGGGTTGCCCTACGCTGCGGTAGTCCTCGGTGACGCTTGCGTGTCCCGGCGGAAAAGCTCGGGTGGCACCTTTTCGGTGAACCCAGACTTTGCGTTTTTCGCCGTTGACCTTGTGCTCCTCAATTTTCGCGATGTTATGCGCTACGTCGTAGACGAGGTCTAAGCCGATTTCGTCAGCAGGTCTCTTCAAAGTCTGTTCGAAGCTCTCTCGCACCCAGTGGGTGATTGCCTGACGGTTAGAGAAGGCGTAGTTGACAGCGCAAGCCATCGCTTGATAATAGTCCTCGGCTTCAGGGCTCGTTCCAGGCGCGCAGGCTAACTCGCGGTCAGGCAACGCGATCTTGTATTTGTGGATGGCTCGTTCCATGACGCGCAGGTAATCCGAGCAAACCTGATGCCCGAATCCGCGGCTGCCGCAGTGAATCATAGTAGTCACCTGCCCCTCCTCGGTGATGCCGAAAGCCTTAGCCACTTCACGGTTGAAGATTCTGTCCACTTTTTGGATCTCTAGGAAGTGGTTTCCGCTGCCTAACGTTCCGATCTGGGTGCTTCCCCGGCTCTTAGCTGTAGTTGAAACCTTAACGGGATTAGCATTTTTCATGCATCCTCTTTCCTCGCAGTGTTCGATGTCTTCGGGTCTGCCTAAGCCTTTGTCTATGACCCATTGAACGCCTTCGGCTACAAGCTGGTCCAGTTCATGAGCGGATACGCGGAAGTCTTTCCGGCGGCTTCCAAGCCCGCAGGGTACATTGTTGAAAATGCTGTTCACGAGTTGAACTAAGTGTGGCCGTAAGTCTTTCTCAGTTAGGTTTGTGGTTAAGAGGCGGACGCCACAATTTATGTCATAGCCGACGCCGCCTGGACTAATGACCCCCTCTTCGTAGTCAGTGGCAGCCACGCCGCCGATTGGGAAACCGTAGCCCTCGTGACCGTCGGGTAAAGTTATCGCGTGTTTGTAGATGCCCGGCAGGTGGGTTACATTCGAGCATTGTTCAAGCGTCCTGTCGGTTTGCATCTTCTTTATCAGGTCGTCGTCAGCGAGAACTATGCCCGGCACTCGCATGCCTGGTTTATAACTTTGAGGAATCCGCCAAACATAGTCATCGACTTTTTCAAGCGGAACCCGGGATAAACTTCTGGGAGGGCTTCTGTCTCTCCTCATATCTTGACACCTTAGGAAAAGGATTCAGTGGGGAATATAAACAATTTTGGTGTTTACACCAAAAATCCTTAACTAGTTTCTAGGCGCCAGCGAACCGTAAAACGTTTTTAACCCCCAGACGTTGTATTTTCAATGATTCAAAGAAGGCGGGCTTCCTTGAAAAGCTCAACTGCAAAATATTGTCTAGGCATAGAATCCACAGCCGACGACTTCAGCGTCGGCATCCTCTCCTTCAGAGGCGAAGTGCTAGCCAACGTCATCAGCGCCTATGTGCCCGAGAAAGGCGGAATTCACCCCCGCGAAGCCGCTAGGCACCACGCGGAAGCCGCGGATAAAGTCTTAGCTGAAGCTTTTCAAAAGGCTGAAATCAAGCCTAAGGACATCAGCCTAGTTGCTTTTTCTCAGGGACCCGGTTTAGGACCCTGCCTCCGAACTGGAGCAACAGCAGCCCGCGCCTTAGCCTCTTACCTAGGCGTTCCTTTGGTCGGCGTCAACCACTGCGTCGCCCACATTGAAATAGGCAAACTCATATCCGAGGCAGTGGACCCCGTTACGCTTTATGTTTCTGGAGGCAACACCATCGTATCCGCCTTCGACGCGGGAAAATATCGGGTTTTCGGCGAAACCCTCGACATAGCTGTCGGAAACTGCATCGATGTCTTTGCCCGAGAAGCGGGATTAAGCCAAGAGGGTGGAGCAGCGTTCGGCGCAGTGATTGAGCGACTGGCTGAGCAAGGCAAAGCCTTCGTGCCACTTCCTTACACCGTGAAGGGAATGAACCTTTCCTTCAGCGGGCTTCTGACGGCAGTTACGCAATTGCTTCACAAGGGGGAATATCGCCTTGAAGACCTTTGTTTCAGTCTTCAGGAGGTGGCGTTTTCTATGCTTACCGAGGTCACGGAGAGGGCGGTGGCGCACACTGAGAAGCCTGAGGTTTTGCTAACCGGGGGGGTTGCAGCCAACCGTCGGCTCCAGCAGATGCTTCAGGTGGTCGCTGAGGAGCATAACGCCCGATTCTGCGTTGTTCCTAAGGCTTACGCGTTGGACAACGGCGCCATGATCGCTTGGACAGGCATCCTCGCCTACAAGCACGGCTTAACGGTTCCACTGGAAGAAAGCTTTGTTAAAGTAAAGTGGCGGTTAGACGAGGTTCATGTGCCTTGGATCGAGGGATAGCTGATGCTGATTAAGAAAGGCGCTGAGGCGAGCCTATTTTTAGAGAAGTGGCATGGGCGCAAAGTAATAATGAAGAGGCGGTTACCGAAAAGATACCGCTTACCTAAATTGGATGAGGTGATTAAGTCTCAGCGAACCGTGCGTGAACCGCAGTTTCTCCACATGGCGAAGGAAGCCGGTGTTCCGACCCCCACGATTTTCATGGTTGACGTGGCTGAAGCAACCATAATCATGGAGTTCGTGGAGGGAAAACAGGTTAAGCAGGTGTTAGACGAAGTTTCCGCCGAAGAAAGAACTCGCCTCTGCAGACACATCGGCAGGCTCATCGGGCGTCTCCACAACAGCGGCATAATCCACGGCGACTTAACCACCTCAAACATGATTCTGACGCCGCACAGCAAAGTGGTTTTCATGGACTTCGGCTTAAGCGAAAAATCGAAGGAACTTGAGGCTAGAGGCGTGGACATGCAGCTTATGAAAAGGGCGCTTCAGAGCACCCATTGGAGATACGCGAAGAAGTGTTTTAACGCGGTTATTGAAGGCTACAGCGAAACCGTAGGCGAAACCGAAGCCAAAAACGTACTAGAGAAAATCAGGGAAATCGCACGCAGAGGCCGCTACATTTCCGAACGATAATTAAATGCGCGCACCGAAGATTTTATTGCACTTGCAACGTATCTCCTTTATAGCCAAACCTCTCAAGTAATCTTCTAGCACTATTAATACAGCCTGCAGTACTGTAATGAACTTCAACGTATAGCCCATTGGACAATTTCTTTGGCGACGTAAAATTGTCTCCGTATTTATGTTTAGGTTCTGTATTTATCAGATGTCTCTTGCGTCCAATTGGTACAGGACAATCGCTTCTCTTTAACTTCCCTTTTCTGATAAGCCATTCTGCAGTGTTTATTAAAATCTCGTATGAATTTCTGATTTCAAGAGTATCACCGGCGATTCTCATTTTTCTTGGATGCCTCCCTTCCCAAATTGGTGGTGTAGAAGGAACAACCTCTAACGCTTCCGTAGGAGTAATTAATTCTTTAATCATTTCTCTTAGAAAATCCTCAATTTCTGAAGATTCAAATTTGTAGTTTGGGTATCCTTCATCGATTAGCTTATTAAAAACTGGAATAAGTCCTTTAATAATTTCTTCTGGTTCTTCCACCAAAGATTGCCAAATTTCATCTAATATCTGGAGTTTCTTTATAAGATTCTCAATATTCCCAATGTTTTCCTTAGAGATTGTGTTGAGCCTCCTAATGTTTGCCGTTAGTTCATCGCTTTCAATATCTGTTTTCCAAACTATCCGCTCCGCCATCGTGGTTCCTTCTTTAAAAGCTCTGAAGATTATCCAAATAGCCCCGTTGGTTAGAACGCCATATTGCGTTCCTTCTCCAAAGCAATATTTCGCCAATTGTTGAATAACCTCTTTTTGCTCGACATCAACAGATAACTTCTTAACTTCAATGAACAGAACCTTTTTGCCATTTTTTATAAGTGTATAATCTGGAACCCCCTCTTGAGTGAAGATGTTTGGCTGAACTTCTTCTGGGTTTTCAGGGTTCCATCCCAAACTTTTTAGGATGGGAGTTATTATTTGGTCTCTTACTGCCATCTCATTTTGCTCATAAAAAGAGCGATGTTTTTTTATTCTCTCAACAACTGTCCCTAACGTTTCTTTAAGCATACCCATCTACCTCTTATTTCCTGCAGGATTTCTGACAACATACCGCATCTAAAGTATCAATCACAATTTATCTCCGCAATTTCTTTTATTAATGTTTAGAATTATACACGCGAGAGTTATTTGTTTAGTTCTGTTACAATTTTGCCCTGAATTTCTGGAAGTCTTCGCCTTATGATTTCCTGAACTTCTTGTAGGTCTTGATTTGTTGCATCTGCCTTGGCTCTCAATCAAAGTGGTCCAAGCCGCTGTCATAAGTTTTCCAACAATAAATCCTAGAAGAAAGTCTTTCTCTGAAGAAATCGGAATCGTATCAAAGACCCACTTAGTGTCTTCATTGAGAACGCTTAATTCCAGTTCATCATCTATTGTATGCTCAATATTGCCTCTTGTTTCTTCATCCAAGTCTATAACCAACTCAAATATAAATTTGGTACTGCTAAAGCATTTATAGGTTTCCAAAAGGCTTTCGTACTTCCCCTTCAAGTTTAATAGGACGCGCGTATAATGAAGGTTTAGATGGGGAGTTGTTGTTTGGTGTTTTCGTTGGCGTGTGTAGCTAGGATCTCTCCGAAGTAGAGAGTGTGGTAATTTCCGCTTGGATAACTGCTTGTGAGAATGTCTCTAGGTAGTCCACTTGCGACAACGTTCGTCTTGTAGGCGACTCTGCATTCATAGTGGATTATGCAGTTGGAGATTATTGGGGAGCTGACTTTCTTGCTGGGCGTCAGGGTTAATCTTTTCTCTTTAAACTTGTCGTGTTCCCTTCCAGAGACAGAACCACAATAGTCAACGATTTCTTCCATTTCTCTTTTGGGAACGTTAACAGTAAAATCGTTCACCTCTTCCATAAACCTGTAGGTATACCTTGAAGGACGCACCGCCACCAAAAAGAAAGCCTTATTCCACAAAGGACCTATGAGCCCCCACCCGATAGTCATCACGTTAGCTTTCCGCATGCTCCCCGAGACGAGTAGACAACCGCAACTGCCAAGAGCACGTACAGTCTCTTCAGCATACGCGGTCAAAGGAACTCCTAACTTTGCCACAGTTATCCCCTCATCGGACTGCCCGAAATCTAAAGAGACGATGAGCTTTAACTGTTATCATCTGGAATGCACACGCAATGCAGTGTAAAAACTTATCTCATGCTTCTGTACTATGAATTTTGCTGGAGAAGAAACGTGCGAATCTTATCTTATCGGGAATTGTCCGTAAAGAATGGTCTTCTTCCATTAATGGATCAGGCTTTCAGGTGGCCTTTCAACCTGAGAGAATTCGAGAAAAATGTTAAGATAAACCCGCGGCTGAGAGGCAGCCCAGTGGGTTATTCGGCAGTTGAGGACAACCGTGTTGTTGGTTTTGTTGGTGTAATGGATTTAACTTCGCGGAACTTATCCGGTGAAATCGAACCCGCTGGTGGAATATGGGGCGTAACCACGCTTCCAAGCCACGTTAGAAGAGGAATTTCCACAGCCTTAATAGAAAAGACGCATCAGTATTTCCAAGAAAAGGGTTACCAGTTTTCCTTCTTATTTACGAGCAGGGGGCTCGTAGCCCACGGGTTCTATCGTAAGCTGGGATATGCCGAGACGTTGCAGTTTCCCAGCGGTTACAAGACAGTTCAAACAGAAAAACCCGGAAAAACCGAAACAAAAGTGCTTGACTGGAACAGAATCCTCGATATATACAACAGATTTTCCAGTGGGAGAACTGGTCTGGTTATTCGTTACAAGCAGTATTTGAAAATGCTTAAAAGCCGTCACAGACTACGCTCCAAAGACTTTATCATACTGGAAAATGGGTACGCCGTTGTGCGTACAGAGGATAGAGGGGTCGCGAATGTTTTAGAAATCGTTGCCGCTTCTACAGAAACAATTGGACGACTCCTTGAACTGGTTGAGAAAAAGGCAAAAGCAATTGTCTGCGACAGAATGATACTGGATAAAGAAATTCTAAGAGTTTATAGAGCCAGAGGCTACCAAATTCAAGATAAAAGCCACGGCGTGCTCATGGTCAAACCGTTAAAGGATGCGAAATTCCATCAGGTATACGGCGGAAATTTCTACATGACAAACCTAGACTACTTCTAAATCTTGCGCACGAATTTTAAAACAGTATAAACTGGCGCCTATGATTACCCCTGCAATGTTTCCGAACGTTAAGTAAATGCGTATACATGAAAATCGGATTCAATTGTCGAAAAGATTTGTTATCGAAAATGCCTCGTTAAGCCTCAAGGTCCACCATTTTTTATTTCTATAATTTTTCTGTGGTGCAGTCGCCGTATGGACTCGTAGATGCGCTGGCGCGCGCGGGCACCCATATTTTTGAAGTTGTTCAGTAGCGATTTCACCGTTGCTTTGCGGAGTTTCCGCTGGAGAAATTGCACGATTTGCCGTTCTAATTTTCCACACTTATAAGTTGAATTACGAAGCAGAATTAACGTGCTTTCCAACAGCAATTTAGTAGGTAACGCGCACGCGTCTTGGTCTTTGTTATTCATCGCATCACCCAGTCTCACGATACTCACGTCACGCTTGGTCGCGTTCCTAACTTAACTGCGAGGGTCATTGTTTGGTTGTTTCTTACTATTGTCATGTTGATTGTCTGCCCTGGTAAAGTGTACTCTTCTAGGTAAGTCGAGAAGTCATCTAAGTTAGTGATTCTTGTTCCGTTGATCGCTATTATGAGGTCGCCGCCGATCGTTACATACTCTCCCGCAATTAGGACCTGTTGTGTTCCGCCTTGTAGGCCCGCTTTATCGGCTGGTCCTCCACTCACAACTTGGACGATTAACCAACCGTATGTGGTGTCGGTGTCCATGGCTGTAGCGATTTCATAAGTCATGTCTATCCCTGATGCGCCTAGCCAAGGATGCTGATTGTATGAGCCCTCCGTCACTAGAGATTCAATTTCTCGCAGTATCGTATTCGAGGGAATCGCGAAGCCCATACCTTGAGCTAACTCTCCTGTGCTTGGGTCAACTGCACCGTAGGAGGTTATGCCAACAACCTCGCCCAGATAATTGATAAGCGGTCCTCCTGAGTTGCCATGATTTATCGGTGCTGACGTCTGTATGCAATCAGCTATAGAGTAGCTGGACCAATTCACCGTGACGCTTCTACCTAGGGCGCTGATTATTCCCGAAGTCATTGATCCGATGTATCCTAAAGGAGTGCCGATGGCGATTACGGGGTCGCCAACCTTTAAGGTTGATGAACTGGCAATTTCGAGGGGCTTGTATTCGCTCTGGGGGGCGTCTGTTGAAAGCACTGCGAGATCTGCATATGGATCTGAGCCTAGAATCGTTGCTGCGTATCCGTTTCCGTCGATGAAAGTTACAGTGATGTTGATAGCGTCTTGGACTACGTGATAGTTTGTAATGATTACTATTTGTCCTGTGAAGTTGTAAACGAAGCCTGATCCCTGAACTTGCGTGTAGGAGGATCCAAAAAAGGTGGTCTGTACTATGACTCCACGAATTATGACAACAGAGTCTTTGATTTCTTTGTATAACTCGGAGAGAGAGGTATTATTTCCAAAGATATAAGTGACGTTTTGGACGGGCGAAGGATTTGCGAGTTGTTTTTGGAGTGTCGAGACTTGGTTCTGCAGGTCGTTGATCTGTTTTGAGGTTGTTAAATAGCTTATTAGTCCTCCTGCGAATAGGCTGGCTATGACAGTTGTTACTATAAGAATGGTTAAGAAGCGTGTTACTTTTGGTTTTTGAGGAAGCTCCAATTGTAATCATCTCTGTCTATTCATAATTTTTTGCCGCAATAGGGGCACCTCACGTAATCTGGTTGAATTCTTTTGCCGCAATTGGGACAGTTGAACTTCTCCAGAAGATGCGTCCCTCGCCTCTCTTTTGCAGCCAGTCTTCCGTCGCTGAGAAAGAGCATTCTGCCTGCAAACGAAGCCATGCGGCTGTCGTGGGTTACCATGATAATGGTGGTTCCTTGTTCAACGTTCATTTTGCCCAATAGCCTAACGATTTCATAGCCGGTTTTCGAATCTAAGTTACCGGTGGGCTCGTCTGTCAGAACTATGGCAGGGTTATTCGCCAACGCTCTTGCGATAGCAACTCTTTGTTGCTCTCCTGAACTCAGCCGATGCGGCCTGTGTCCTTCTCTTTCTGACAGCCCAACCATTTTCAATAGTTCGCGGGCTCTCTTCCTCTTTTCGTCCCTCGATTTTTTCGTGCCTTCCATGGGAAGTTCCACGTTTTCGATGGCGTTCAAGTATGGTAGCAGGTTGAAAGTCTGGAAGACGAACCCAATTTTGTGTCTTCTTATTTTGTAGAGGCTACTCTCCGACACTTTTGTGACATCTACACCGTCTAAAATAACTTTCCCGTGGGTCGGTTTGTCGAGGCAGCCCAATATGTTCAGTAGTGTGGTTTTGCCGGAGCCGGAGGGCCCCATGATGGAAATGAAGTCGCCCTTCTTTATTTGAAGGTTTACGTCAGACAAGGCACGAACTCCTCTCCCGCCCAGTTTGTAGAACTTGTCCACTTTCTCCGTTTCTAGAACCATTTCACTCGTATTTCAGCGCCTCCATAGGACTTGTTCTAGACGCTCTCCAAGCAGGATATAGGCTGCCTAAGGCTCCCAGTAGCGCGGCTGCTCCTAAAGTCACCAACATCATTTCTGGGCTTATCGTAACAGGCGTGGATGTCCCAGCAAATGCACCCGATCTGGAAAACCCCATCGCACTGGATAGGTTGACGTGGGGAAGTAAAATCGATATTAAATAGGGTGCTCCAATAAAACCTATTACAATACCGACTACTCCCGCCATCAAGCTCATCAATACCCCTTCAATCATAAACTGGCTCATGATATTCCATTTGCTGAAGCCTATTGCCTTAAGGATGCCGATCTCCTTGGTTCTTTCACGTACAGTATATAGCATCACGACCAAGACGATCAAACTTGTAGCCGCAACTGCGACAGCTATCTCCTCAATTGCGGTATTTTGTGTTTGACTGAGAGTTGACGCAGCACTTTGGATACTGTTACTGTACTGGCTCTGCATGCTCTGAAGCCGGCTTAGCTCTTCCTGCGCTGTCGTAACGGTGAGTTCTGGATATGCCTCACTTATAACAGTGGCTAACTTGGAAACATATGAAGTGCTATTTGCAAACACCTCTAAACGGGTTACATTCCCAACATTGTCAGTTATTTTCTGGGCATCAGAGAGGTTCATGTATAGCGTTAACGCACTCGTGCCAACCAGACTAGATGACTCATAGACACCCACCACCTTGAAAGTAGATCCCAATATTGTAACTGTATCACCCACCCCAGCGTTAAAATATCCTGTATTGTTCTCACTCAAGAGAACAACTCCGCTTTCTCCTCCCTGCAAGTTTGTTCCAGCAGTTATACTCGTAGGCAGAATAGAATAATTGTTGATGAGAGAAGATTCCAAGGGGATACCTTCAATCACATACTTGGCCACAAGACGAGTAAATGTCCCTCCAAAGGGGGAGATTATCGTTTCGGTGGTTCCTTCAGAAACTTGTAGAATAGGCGCAACCGCGTCAACGCCAGAGATGGAAGACATGTTAGTGTAAAGACTTTCATTCATATTACTACTACTCTCGCCAAAACCATAGCCGCCATAGCCGCCATAGCCACCGGGGCCACCAGAAGCATTAAAGCCGCCCCTGGCAAACCCGTAACCCTCCAAGCCTGAAGAAAGACTACAAGTTAACTCTGTTAACGTCTTGTTTAGCGCCGCTTCGTTCTGAGTGATTGTGTTTTCGAAGTTCCTAGCTATATTCTGTGAAGCTATCTGGTTTGACACAATGCCAGAGGGAAGAGAAGCCATGATTGCCATAGAGAAGCCCAAGGCGATGACGACTAACAGAACCCTGATTTTCCTTCTTGAAATGTTTCTGAACGCTCTTGTCAGGACACCCAATTCATACACTCTCAAGGTAAACATTAAATGGGCACGAGAAAAAAGGGAAGTTGGGCTCTTGCGATGGTTTATCCCAGGTAGTTGCTGTATTGGTGCACTCAGGTCTCAGCTTGTGGGCGTATGCAAATTTTTCTCGAATATTTTCCGGCAGATTGCTGTCTTCAACCATGAGAGCTCCTTCGTAGCCACAGTCTAAACATTTCCAAATTGACGGTTTGAAGAAGACGGCGAAGGTTACGTTTGAAGAGCCGCATTTTGGGCAAAACTTTACCCGTTTTTGATTTTCTTTCATTCATCATCCTTCTTTTCTGTTGTCCGATCTCGCCTTAAGCGGCAGATTATTAAAGGATTTTTCAGAATTAGACCCGATTCTATTCCTAATCTACGCGCGTAGAATTGGCAACAGTTGATGGGACAAATTTATTATCATAGTTCAAATAGGTTTAGTGAAACGAAAAGTCCGTGAAGTCGGAGCGGTATATATGTCTTCTCACACGCGCTCGTTGAAATATTTGCTAGGGTGGCTCATTGCAGGCACGAAAGGCGGCATAACTCGTGCCCAAATAATCAGGGCGTTAAGGGAGGCTCCGCAAAACGCAAATCAATTGGCGAATCTGCTCCGAATGGACTATAGAACGATAAGGCATCATCTCAGAGTTCTTGAGAAGAACAGAATAATTATATCCGCCGGAGATAGGTATGGCATGACATATTTTCTATCTGTAGAAATGGAGGAAAATTACGCTTTGTTCGAGGAGATTCTGAATAAAATCTGGAAAAAAGAAAAAAGGGAGAAGAATAAATGAACGATCATATGAACAAAGACATGAAAATCTGGCTAATACTGGCAGCGTTGGTAGCTGTGGCTCTGCTGTCAGCTTTCTTAGCCATTACACAGGTGCCAACTCCTCCATTCGAAAATAGAACGTGGCCTCCTACTAGAGTTCCTGGGGACATAGAGTTATTCTACACAATTAAGACTGTAGTTACCACAATCAATGCGACACTTTTGATCTTCTTGTTGATCACATACATTGACATATACAGAAAGACACATTCAGAATTCACAATTGGATTGATAATATTTTCAATGGTCTTGCTTCTCTATGCTCTCGTCTCCAATCCTTTGGTGCCTTGGATTTTTGGCTTCCATGCATTCGGTCTTGGACCTTTTGCCATGTTGCCAGACTTATTTACATGCGTAGCATTAGCCGTACTGCTATATCTCACTGTCAAATACTAAGAATATAATTCGTGTGTGCACATTTTAAAATAGTATAAACTGGCGCCTAGGCGATCCTTTCTGGGTTGAGGGTTTCTGTCTTCTCGCGAAGTAGACCATTAGAGCGCCTATAATTACTCCTGCAACGGTTCCGAGCATGAAGAAGAAGTTTCGGGTGTCCTCAACTGTGCGTCTCAGGTTGGCAGTGATTACTGTTACGGTGGCTTCGGCGGCGTTGCCTGCCTTGTCTATGGCTACAAGCCGTATGGTGTGGACGCCGTCTCCAGCGGTTGCCGTGTCCCAACTGTAAACCGTTGTTCCGGTTATGTTGACTTCAGCGCCGTCTATATACAAGTGAACTTCTTTCAAGTTGGCGTCTGAAGCCGAGAAATTTATGGTCGCTGTTCCGAGCAGTTCAGCGCCCTGCCGCGGAGAGAAGATGGAAACTGCTGGCGCAGTGTTGTCCGCAATTAACGTTAAAGTTTGGTTCACTGCGTTCAGGGCTTTGTCCATGACGATTATGGTGATGTTGAACGCGCCGTCCGAGAACAACGCAGTGTAAACTGTGAAGTTTGTTTCGCCTGTAACGCCTATAGGGGTGCTGTTGTTGATCTGATACGTTACGTTGTGAAGGTTGGCGTCGAAGACGAAAAACTGCACGGTCACGTGGTCAGAGACGAAGGAGCCGTTTTCAGGGCTGATCACGCTCAGCTCGGGGACCGTCATATCCACGATCACTGTGATTTCGTCGCTTTGCATGTTTCCAGCCCGATCGTAGGCTTCAATCTTTATGGTGTGGTGGCCTTCGATAAGGTCGGTGAGCGTGTGTACCGTGTTAGTTGTGTTTGCGACTTGGACGTTGTCAAGGTAAACCAGATAATGGGCGATTTCCGTTTCGTTGTCGCTTCCGATCCACTCCACCGTTACATTGCCCACGTTTATTGCATAACCGTTATGGGGAGAGATAATTTCTACGTTGGGCGGGTTGAGGTCCACGAATATGCTTATTCGGTCGCTGGCGTTGTTTCCCGCCTTGTCGTAGGCTACTACAGTTATGTTGTTCCATCCTTCAGTGAGACTTGAAACATTGTAGGAGTTGGCTGTGGTGTTGCCGACCAACGTTTCATTCAAATAAACCGAGTAATGGTCGATTCCTGTTTCATTGTCCTCGCCTGTCCAATTCACGGTAACGTTAGTGCTTGCTACCGCGGCGCCTTGAACTGGGCTTGTAACATGAACGGTTGGAGGGGTGACGTCGATGTTTGTTTCTAAGAGCGTCAAGTTGCTGTGATAATCCGATGAAACAGACTTTTCATCGAAGGCTACCAGAAGCCCGCTGGACTGATCATAATAATTGTTGGCGTTTGGATCTTTGAAGATCGTTATTAGCCACGTGTTGAAGTTTCTCCCATCGACGGTGAAGTTGCTGGTTCCCATGACTGTTCCGGTTCCGGTCCACAAGTTAATTTCAGACCCGAAGCCGATGCCTGTCTCCACCCACCCAACGTAGTATGTGCCCTCCCACCCTGCGTCTCCAGTTTCAACCCAACGGGTCATAGTATCCACGTTCATCCAATAGGAGGTGGTGGTAACGTGGTTCCCCTCCGCGTCTAAAGCGGTTACATCAATTGTGACGTTCATCACGTGGAGTTCTACGTATTCAAGGTAGGTGAAGTTCCACAGGTAGGTCTCCACTACTGTGTCGTTGGTTGTCGAGGCGAACTTTCTGAAAATATAGTGTGCGTAGTCCCCTGGTTTTGGGCTTATAAGGGGCATGCGCGAGACGACGTAAGCCGAGTAGACGTTATTAGTCGTGAAGCTTTCCCCAGACACAGGTAAAGCGTGGACGGTCACGTTGTATGCTGCCAAATTCGTCGGCATCCACAGGTGGCTCAGCGTGCGGGAGGTTCCGTTCATCATGTTAGGGAGTGTTGTGGAGTTCACAACTGTACCGTTGATCAGCAGGAACAGGTCCACGGTTTCGTTGTTTAACCCTCGGTTGTAAACTGTCGCATTAAGAAACACGGCGACGCCGGGTTCAACGTAGTTAGGCGCACCCAGAGAAACAACCAGTTCATGTTCATAGCGGGTTAGGAACCAAGCTAGAGTGTTTTTGAACATGGTCTTACAGTCGTTGTTCGTTGTCCAATCTGAGGTTCCGTCACCGTTCCAGAAAACAACTTTCCCAGGATGAAGCTCCGTAGCTATGATTTTGTCGTATCCGTCAGCTAGTTCAGCCACAGTCACAGCGTTCCGCGTAGTGTCTGCTTTAACCGCGTCGCAGTCGCTGAATAATCCTGAAATGTTGTAGCCAGCGGAGAAGCTGCCGTATGAACCGTTCATTATCGGATGTGAGGCGTTTACCACAAACAAATCTGTTTCGTTCATGTCGTCGCCGTAAGAGGATGAACGGACTATGTCGGCTAGAAGCGCGTCGCTGTATAGAGAATCTAAACCTGTGACCAGAAGGCTTCCGCCGTGAGTTAGATAGGTGTTCAGAGTTGAATATTCGCGGGGGGTCAAGAGCCTATAGTAAGACGCGGACTTGTAGAAAATTACCGCCGGATAACTGAGCAGCAGGCTGGAGTTTGCCGTGTAGAAGTAAATCTCGTTGTAATTGTACGTGTCATAGTCGATGCCCATGGAGTCCAGCGTGGGTGTCAGAACCGAAAGCTCAGTCCAATCCGATATCAGAGCTACTTCAACATAGCGAACGCGAACCATACTGCTCACTAGGTTGTTTGCGGTGTTGTTCTCGCCGAGAACCGGCAAAACATACGCTGTGACGTTGTACGTTCCCTTCGTCCTTGGAGTCCACGAACAGCTGACTGTTGTCGATGTGCCGCTAGCCAGAAAACCAACATCAACGGAGTCAACTGTGGTGCCGTTAATCAAAAACTGCGCCGTGACATTATTTTCATCCTCAAATCCAAAGTTAAACACCGTAACGTCGGCGGTTATGTTTTCTCCGAGTTCAACCGCTGAAGAAATCTTAGAATGTATAATGAGAAGGTCGTGACTAGGAGGAGCCTCTTCAACCGCCCTACGCGCGTTGACCCTTCCATATCCGTAATACTGATCAAAGCCAGAGGCGCCTAGATCGTCTGAGGTGTACCGCAACTGAGCCCGCACCCAGTCCCGCGTCACGTTCGGAAACTTGCTCCAGATCAACGCGGCGACGCCGGTAACGTACGGACACGCCATTGAGGTTCCGCTCTTATTGCCGTAGGAACCACGGGAGACTGGAATAGTTGAGTAAATGTTGACGCCGGGCGCTGCAAGCTCCACCCAGTTACCGTAGTTGCTGAATGAAGCCTTGGTGTCAGAGCTGTCGGTTGCCGTGACGGCGATAACCTCGTCATATGCCGCAGGATACAGCTTACTGCTTGTATCCTCGTTTCCAGCCGCTGCGATTATCAGCAATCCATTGGCGTAAGCGTAATCTATAGCGTTGCGGATAAGTTGGCTTTCTTCGTAGTCGCCCCAACTGTTGCTCAGGATGTCTGCTCCTTGATCTACAGCGTGGATGATAGCGTTTGCTACGTCGTCTTCCAAGCCGCCTCCAGACTGGTTGAAGGCTTTTTCAGCCATGAAGCGGACTTGGGCTAGTCCCGCTACGCCTATGCTGTTGTTGATTTCAGCGGCTATGATTCCCGCGCAGTGGGTGCCGTGGCTGTTGTCATCCATAGGGTCTGAGTCGTTGTTCACCCAGTCATAGCCCGACGAATTATAGTTATCATTCAAGTCAGGATGGTTATAGTCGACACCCGTGTCGATGACAGCCACCAGAATGGAGCTGTTGCCGGTTGTTGTATTCCACGCATAGTCAGCCTCAATCTTTTTAGGACCCCACTGTTTGGTCCACTCAGGGTCGTTCGGAACAAAATCAACGTGAAGCTTCATGTTAGGCTCAACATACCGCGCTAGGTTGGCTTGTTGTACTTCATCCGCGAAGGGGGAAACCTCGTCTAAGGGCAAGTCAACAACAACCGCTTCGGGTTTTCCTCCCAATGAAACCTTATTGACGATTGTGCCGCCTTTTTCGGTGGTGAGGTTCACCAGCTCAGCGTAGTTTTCCGACCTCGTGTTGTTAATGCCCACTACAAGCTCAGCCGAGTCGTTGTCAACACAAGCAAAGTTGCCCCACTCCGCTACCCTGCTGAAGTTCCAGTTTCCGCCGATGGAGGAGAAAGGCGAAACCGACTTTGCGTCTTTAAGGTCAGAAGAGTCGGCAGCCTCGTATGTGTGTGCGTAACCGAGAGCGGAGATGGGCGGAAAAACCATTTCGAATACAATGAAAAGCATGAGGAGAGCTTTAGCCTGCTTCACGATCTTAACCTTCTGCCTAGTCGGTTCCCTTTTGAAGCATATAAGCATGTATTGAATTCAAGGTACTTTATAGGTTTAAAGGGTATTTTCGCCCGGTCAAATCTGGCGTGTCCTTCTTATTTGTTGAATGAAATGGATCAAAATGATGAATGTGTAGGCTGCCACTAATCAAAACAACGTTAGGATTTAAGGTTGAAATACTCTTGCTATCACAAAAGAACCTGGGAAAGAAAATGGAGCCAATATTGAATTTTCGTTGCAGACTTTTCCTAGAAAACAATGTACGCGTATTTTCTAAGTTCGCTTCTTGGCTTTCGGTTTCACTTCTTTCATTGGAACCTCACAACATACTAATTCACATGCAGCACACCCACAGGGTTCGTCAACTACCACAACAAGTCCACATTCTCCACATTCATATTTTGTCCCCTTCTTCTTCGCCATTTTTTCACCTCCAACTCATTTTATGACACAACAATTCTTTATCTTTCTGGAGATATAAGGCTATTCAACACGAACCGATTCTTTCTCTAAGGAAGAAAACCTTAAATGAATGCGCATAAGAAAAATAGAAAGTGAAATGCCTCTTACAAAGAGACTCTATCTTGTTGGTCTGGTCATAATCTTTGCCTCAGCGTACTCCCAGTATCTCATCGGAGGCTTTGGTCCAATCTTAGGGACCTTTATTGTTTATGGAGTGCCGCTGTTGGCTACGGGCTTGCTTTGGGGGTCAGAAATAGTCCGAAGGGCCTTCAGTCAAACGTACACTGCTGTAAAGTTCGGATTAGGCTTCTTCGGCGTCTTTACAGTTTTGGGCACGCTTGTGGCTACTGCGATTTTCTACATCATAATAATGTTTGATCCCACCGCTGTTAGCCTTATAAACAGGCCTAACCCTGTGCTTAACATAAAGCCTGAACTAGCTTGGATAATGGTGTGGGTCTCTTTGCTGGTTGTGGGGCCAGTTGAAGAGTATCTCTTTAGAGGCTTCATTTATGGCGGTTTGCTGAATCTTTTCAAGGGTCACCACTGGCTCAGTCTTGCTTTCATTTCGTCAATATTGTTTGCTGCTGCACACCTCTATTACGCCCTTGTATACGGAATAGTCTCCTTGGTTCAATTCACCGACTTGGTGACCTTTGGAATGGCTATGGCAGCTACGTATTATCTCTCTGGGGGGAATCTTCTTGTACCCGCAATAATTCATGGGGTATACGACGCAACGGGTTTCATTGGCGTAGCAACATCACTAGACGTAGGTGTGCTTCTTAGGGGGTCTATGATCCTGATCGGTGTTATCGTTGCGGTTGTCCTTCTTGTCCAGGAGATACTAAGAAGAAGGAGATCATATCTTAGCAACCAGAGGCTTGGTTAACACACGAACTGCGTCTGTATCAACCCACAGGGTAACTGAGCCAATGTCAGCCTTAGCGGCCGTTCCTCCGTACTGTTAGGTTAGAGTTTATAACAAGCGGATATCCCTTCATAGTTAGTAGGCTTACGTTGCTCTTTTTTAAAATTGACCAGCTTCTCCACAAGAACTGCAACTAAAGTGACAGCCATTAGTAGAAGTAAGATTAGAGCTGATGGGAACTCTGGTATTGTTATTTTGACTTGTTTTGTTGTGTGATGGTATGTGAAGTATAGTGTTGTTTGCGTAGTATCGGAAGATAACACTTTACTTTGAATTGGTGAACCGTTGTTGATTGTGACGTTGTATCCAGGTGCAACCAATGCATGGGGAATGGTAATTCTGCAAAATCCTGTGGTGCCCTCTGCCCCTGAGACATTAAACCTCAACACGTTACTTTGTATTTCTGAATCATAGTAACATTGGAAATCTGAAATTGTAGAATTGCAGATGGTGGTAACGTGCTCTGTCTGTGCTTGGTATTCTACAGCAAAGTCAGAATACATTCCCATTAGAGGATACGAATCCACCCCCAGATGAGGCAGAAGCGTGTCTCCAATGCCATCGCCATTTGTGTCTGTACCATTATAATCGCTCCAATAGTTTCCCTCAGCACCATTATCCCAAGTGTTCCATGATACTGGTGTTCCACTACTAAGTATCGGTACTTTGCTGTTGATGATGTTGTTATGATAAAAAGTGTTGCCCGCACCCGTGTTATACAGTTCAATACTGTTGTAATTATCTGATATCGTGTTGTCAACGACTTTGTTATTCCCTGCTCCCCCCTGAATCTGAAGCCCATGTTCGCTATTTGAAATGGTGTTTTCACTAATAATGTTCCTTTCCCCTCCCACTGAAATGCCAGCAACCCAAAAATTCAAGACAGTGTTACCAATGATCGTGTTGCTAGAAGAATCTATTAGGGAAATACCGGTGAGGTCTCCGCTAAAAGCTTCATTCAGTTCGTTACCGCTAATCGCGTTATCATTGGAATTCCTTAGGTAAATGCCGTATGCCATGGTATTTCCGCTGATTGTGTTGCCGCTTGAATGGTTTAGGAAGATGTCACAAAAGTTACTTGAAAATACGTTGCCGCTGATTGTGTTATTCTCTGAGAAGGATATCCAGACACCAGCCCAAAAGCCGGACCTAAGCGCAATACCGTTTCGTATTGTGAATTCGGTGATTTCAACGTTGCTCGCAGTCACGTAAACAGTAGTGCCAGTCATGTTGCCATCTATTATGGTGGTGCTTTTGTTTTCTCCAACAAGCGACACAGACTTGTTCACGACTACGTTTTCATAATATGTTCCGGCACTCACTAGGATTGTGTTTCCATCCAGAGTTTCATTAGCGTCTATGGCTCCTTGGATTGTGGCATAGTCTAATCCGGTATTGACGTTATAAACGGGCAAGCGTCCATGTTCAAGGGGGTTACGTAGTTTCGTGGCTTCGTCTTCCATGGTGGGTGCTACGTTCTGGTCTGTCGGCGTGTTAACGACGAGGTATCCTATAGTTTCAACCGTATCACTTGTATTTCCGCCGTAGGTTCCTTTGACGTATGGTGATGCATGGTTGTCGTTGTATTCGATTTGTTGTGTAATTTCTATGGTGTAGTCGGAGCCAGATATGGTTCCTCCAGTGTAGGTTGGGATCATGCCGATATCTGCTCCAGGCTTCATGGTTGAATCGGAGCGGTTGCCGTTATAACTCCACCAGCCCACTGGGTTCGCTGGATTCCAGATCAGGTCTGTAACAGTTGTTTCCACAGGCACCGTCTGAACAACACCGTCTGTGTTTTTCCACGTGAAGTCCTTGTAGATCGCGTAGCTGCCCTCTTCCCAGACCCCCGGTGAAACCTGAGTGCTTGTGTCGTTGGCGAGCTTAAAGTCCATGAATAATATGTTATTCACTGTTTCGACATTTTTCCAAGTCAAGCTCATGCAGTATCTTACCAGCGGATTCAAGTCTGGTTGATAATAAACCCTTAGCCGATATATACTCGAGATGTTCGAGTTAAAAACTGAACCCCAGAGGTCCGAAGCGATCGGTTGAGTGTTTTCGAAGTCAACAAATATAGGACCCGAGTTCGTGACTTTTAACGTCTCACCTATCCTGCACGAGAACCAAGCGGCGTCATCCGCGTCTGTCCAAAGGTTAGCAAAACTTATGGTGAACAGCTCCCAGCCAGGCTGGCCTCCAGACAAGGTAATGTTCTTCCCGTCGCTATAGAGAGTAATAGCGTGTTTCCAGTATATGCGGAAATAAATCTTTTCTACGCCGTCTTTGACAGCGGTGACGTTGTAGGTGTCACCTGCTATTTCTGTGTGAAGGCG
Organism: uncultured Candidatus Bathyarchaeia archaeon; assembly: GCA_964655075.1. Taxonomy (GTDB): domain Archaea; phylum Thermoproteota; class Bathyarchaeia; order Bathyarchaeales; family Bathyarchaeaceae; genus CAZZLD01. The sequence continues at coordinate 195,211 of CAZZLD010000002.1, read as the reverse complement.
GAGTCCATCGTATGTTGGCGCTTCAACAGCAGCGTTGTAGTAGATCTGGTATGTAGTTGAGCTGTAGGCTGACACGTTGGCTAGGAAGACAACGTTTGCTGACTGGGCGTAGCCACCCGCCATCGTCACGTTGTACACTTGGCTGGGCACCTCGGTCCAAGCTGATCCGTCAAATTGGACCACCCTAACTTCCTTGACTGGGTCAAGGCATTTTCCCGGATCAAATGCTATTTCGACATCTGTAGGCTCGTTTACGCGGTTCAATCCAGCAGTTTCGTTGATGACCACTACTCTGCGGCTGCCCCAGTCTGGATTCCACCAATCTTTTATCGACTGCTGTGCAACTACCCTTTTCGCAGGCAACAAAAACGATCCAACAGCTAGAGTTGACGAAACAAGCAATAGAACGAGAAAGATCACTTTATCTCTCATTAACTAACCCCTCGATGATAAATAGACAAACAACATACAAAAAGTTTTTGCACGTTCAAAAATAAAAAGAGGATCATGGAGAGATGCCTCCAGTTTCAGCCTATAGGTGTAAAGGTCGAAATTTAAGAGACAATAGGAAAAGTCTGGGTTTTAGTTACAGAAAGCATTATAATGAGTTTCCCCAATAGAGAGATTAGAGAGATGAGGGAAAGGTTGAAGCACAAAAAGGTTTGTGTTTACTTAATAATATCTATGTTTCTCGTTTTTCCCATAACTGTTATCGGCAGACCCGTTACCCAAAGCGTTGCCACTGTCAGCGTATCTCCACAGAAAATAGTTGGTCCACCACCCGATGTCGGTGGCACCTTTAAAATTTACATAAACATCGAAAACGTCATCGATTTGGCTGGTTACTCCATCGGCATGAAATGGAATCCAACAGTCTTGGAATGCACAGCCTTCGACTATAACACTACCTTTATCACAGGCTTAACGGTCGCAGGTGCTATAAACAACACTGCAGGAGAAGTATATCCGCCATACGCGCTCGTCAGCACCACTGGCGGAGTCAACGGCAGCGGAACACTGCTTCAAGCTTCTTTCCTAGTGAAAGCCTACGGGGAAAGCCTACTAAACCTCACAGTGGAGGGTCTTACAGATTTCGACGAGAACTCCATTCCATTCAACACGGTCAACGGCACGTTTAAGCTGTCCTTGCCGTATGGTCCCACGGCTGCAAAAACGCACACACCCTCTAGCCCACAGGTAAATGAACCGGTCACCTTTGACGCTTCAGGTTCGTTGCCTGGTTGGAACGGCACCCACGACGTGCCCATAGCCACCTACAGGTGGGACTTCGGAGACGGAAACACCACAACGGTTGCCACTCCGATCATTTACCACGCCTACACAGCGGCGGACACTTTCACCGTGAACCTAACAGTTACATGCAAGGATGATCCTGTGCTCATAGCCCAAGGGTTAACATCCGCCAGCGTTTCACAGGACATAACGGTTTACTCGGCACCTGCGCCCCCTAAGGCGAAGTTCACGTATTCGCCGCCGAGCCCCCGCGTGAACAGCATAGTAACTTTCGACGCTTCAACGTCATTAGCGGGTTTCAACGGCACCCACGACGTGCCTATAGCTAACTACACTTGGGATTTTGGCGACGGAAACACAACAATAGTTACTGACCCCTCAATTTATCACGCCTACTCGGCGGAGGGTACCTATACGGTGAACTTAACAGTAACATGCCAAGACGATCCTGTGCTCATAGCCCAAGGCTTAACGTCCAACAGTACCGGGCAGGAAATAACAGTTTACGAAGCAACACCCCCAATCATTGGCACTCCCACGCAGAATCCGGGACCGACTGAGGTGACGCCTGATCAGGCGGTTACCGTTTCAGTAAATGTAACTGACAATGTTGCGGTTCAAAATGTTATATTAAGCTACAGCAACGATACGGGCGCCACTTGGGAAAACGTAACTATGAGCCTGACAACTGGGGATACTTATGAAGGAGGTATCCCCGGGTTTCCGGCAGCAACCACCGTGTGGTACAAGATCATTGCCTACGACACTTCTAACAACGTGGCTGTAGAGGATAACGCTGGGGAATATTATGTTTACGTGGTTATTTCTCCGCCCTATGGTCCTACGGCTGACTTCACCTACTACCCACTAGCTCCAAAGGCAGGTGAAACTGTGACTTTCGACGCTTCAGGCTCGTTGCCTGGTTGGAACGGCACCCACGACGTGCCCATAGCCACCTACAGGTGGGACTTCGGAGACGGAAACACCACAACGGTCATGGTTCCAATTATTTATCACACTTACACGGCGATTACCACTTATCCCGTGAACCTAACCGTCACCTGCGAAGACGACCCTGTGCTCATTGCTCAGGGCTTAACGTCCGCCAGCGTTTCACAGGACATAACGGTTTACTCTCCCCTTGTACCTCCCGTGGCTCGTTTTACTTATTCTCCGTCTTACCCGTCCGTGAATGGCACTGTGACTTTTAACGCCTCAGCTTCAACACCCGAAGGCGGAACCATCGTTAGTTACACTTGGGATTTCGGAGACGGCAACACAACAACAGTCATGGTTCCGATCGTTTATCACACTTACACCCTTGAGGGCGCCTACATCGTAGTCCTGAACGTCACAGACAGCCAAGGGCTCTGGAATACCACGTCAAAAGGGATAACGATTGTACCTCCGAAGCGTCCAATAATTCATCCGATTGAGGGACAGTATGCAAACTATCGGATATATTACTTCGACGTCTGGGTTGGTCAAAAATATCTTGTAGACGGATGGGACTTCACCTATGACCATTATATTTCGCCTGACCTGATCAACGTTACATTTCGGTATACATTTATACCTTGGCAACCCGCTCAGGTTGATCCGGCCGTTTGGATGGTTGTCAACATCACGAACAGGAAGGTTGTTAGCGGCTTTTGGAATTGCACATGGTTCATCGGCTGGATACAGACCGACATCACCCTCGGCTCAACCATAAACATTTATAACGGCGTAGCGACGGTGGTTGGAAGCCGAATTATAAATTTCAGTGGCTACCTGGTGGACTGCTGGGAACTGCATCAGGAACCCACCGGATATACGTACTACTACGATAAGCTTTCCGGATTATTGTTCAGCTTGGAAAAACCATCCAGTTACCACTACTACATCATAATGTTGGCTGACACGAACATTCACTTCGGAGTGCATCCCATCGCTTCCTTCAACTATTCGCCTGATGATCCTTTTGTCACTGAACCCGTGACGCTTGACGCTTCATCCTCCTACGATCCTGACGAAACCATCGTTAGTTACACTTGGGACTTCGGCGACGGAAACATAACAACAGTGTCAGACCCTGTGGTTCATCACAGGTACGGCTATGCTGGCGACTACAATGTGACTTTAACAGTTACTGACCCTGACGGCTTAACCGCTGTCGCCACAGCCGCAGTTACTGTAGAACGCACCGAATTGAACGTCTTGGTTGACGTAGGTTCCATACATTTCAGGGGTGAGATGGCCGAATTCTACATCCTAGTTTCATGTCTCGGAAGGCCCGTTAACGCAAACATCAGCGCCCTGCTCTATTACGGCGATGCCTTGCACGCGGACTTGAGTTCGTCCGTGGAGCACGTTGCTACGGGGCTATACCGAGTGCCCTACAACATATCTTTGGATGCTTCCACTGGCACTTACACGCTCGTTGCCGAAGCAGGCTATTTCAGCCTCAACGGAGTATCTATGAAAGCCTTCTTGCTGAGCTCAACCTTGACAAACTGGAACGCGTGGTTAGTAGAGATTCACGGCGACGTAGCCACGATCGAGACCGACATTGCAACATTTCAGATATCCCTAGATGGTATAAACGCCAAGCTGCAGAGCATAGAAGGAAAGATAGTTACCATTGAAACGGACTTGGGCACCATCAAAGTTGACGCTGAATTGATAAATGCCACGGTTATAGCCATCGAGGGCAGAATCGCCAACATCAAATCAGACTTGGGCGAGATCACGGTTAGCGTATCTGACATAAATGCCACGATCAGCGCCTTTGAGGACAGCTTTGTTACGATTAAAACTGATTTAGGCATCATCAAAACCAGCATCGACAGCATCAATCTGACCGTGACAAACATCAACGGAACAACAGTTACGCTTAACACGAGCTTGGGCGACCTTGAGGGAACCATAGAAGACATTCAAGGAGACATCGTTACCATTAAGACGGACCTAGGCGACGTAAAAGTAGACCTAGCTGACGTTAAAGACAAGCTGCCGTCTACACCAACAACTACACTCAGCGTACCAGTCGGATCGATACTGTCAGCCATAGCCGCGATTTTCGCCATCGCCGCTGTAATTCTGCTTCTCAGAAGACGAAAGGCACCCACATTGTAGCTTGAAAAGCAGAAGCCTCCCTTTCCCTCGTCTCTCCTTCTTTTCTTGGAAAGGCTGTTGGCTAGTAAAAAAACGGGAGTTTTGCAGTTCGCCTTCTGAGCAAAGTGTACGACGACAACAGCAACGTAAAGAACATGGCGAACATCAGGCTGATTCCAATTTGTTCTTCGAAAGCCTGCCAGTTCAGGAGGTAAACCTGATAGGCTGGACTGTAAACTTTGGCTAAAAGATAAATTTCCAGGAACATTCTCATGATGTTCGCGAAGAAGAAGCCGACAAAACCGGCTATGCCTAGAGCCACGTAGGTTCGCCTTCCGGTGACGATGCCCTTTGCGGAGATGTAAACCCAAACTACAAGTAGATAGGTGAATGTTTCGAGGAATATTCCGACCCACTGGGTGCATGACAGCGTGACGATGAAAGTGTGGTCCAGAGAGGCTACGTAAATGATGTTTCCGTTCGCTGTTACGGGCAGTCCTGACGCTGACAGAAACGCAGAAACAATCATGGCGATGAAGCTTTCACCTAGCATGCATGAAACCTGCAACTTGGCTAAGCGTTCTGAAAGTTTAAACAGTTAAACAATTTAAGGGTTCTCGACCGACAATCCAGATTAAAAAAAGGCATTACATATCCAGCTTACCTGCATTGAGCGAAAGATTTTACTTAGGAGCACGCTTAAAGAGGAAGAGAAGATGAGGGTTGACGCTTAAAACAGGTTTTACGAGGGGCAAGGTAGCCTTCTTCGTGACGAGTAACGTTCACAAGTTCAGGGAGGCGCGCCTAGTTTTTGCCGAATACGGGATTGCTGCCGCCCTCCTGCGGGTTGCAGTCGATGAGCTGCAGGACGACGACATAGAGAACATTGCCAGAGCCAGCGCCCGAGAAGCCGCTGAAAAAACTCGGCTGCCAGTCATCGTGGAAGACACTGGGCTCTTCATACCTGCGTTAGACGGTTTCCCTGGTCCTTACTCCAAATATGTTTACCGAACCGTAGGAACAAAGGGAGTCCTTAAGCTCATGAGGGACACCAGCCAGCGAAACGCCTATTTCCGCTCTATCGTTGCTTACTGCGACCTGAAGGGCGTTCTGGAGTGTTTTGAAGGAAAAGCTGAAGGGAGGATTTCTCAAGAAGAGCGCGGTAGCTCAGGCTTCGGTTTCGACCCCATTTTCGAGCCTCTGAGCGGCAACGGTAAAACTTTTGCGGAGATGTCGATCGAAGAGAAGAATGAGCACTCTCATCGGGCTAAAGCCTTCAGGAAGTTCGCCAGATGGTACGTTTCAGCCTTTCGACGAAGGTTTTAAATATGCGGGTGGGTTGCTCATAAAGAGTCTCTGGAGGAAATACGTTGCCAAAGGGGAGTAAGGGAAGGTCCCAGTCTATGCGGCCGGTTACTAAGCGTCCTCCAGCGTGGTGTAGGTACAAGCCGGAGGAAGTTGAAGCCATAATCGTTAAGCTCGGCAAGGAGGGGCATTCAACAAGCAGCATCGGAGTTATCCTGCGCGACCAGCACGGCGTCCCCTTGGCTAAACCCATCGTAGGAAAGTCCATAGCTCAAGTTTTGAAGGAAGCGGGTATAACGCCGCCCATCCCCGAAGACTTGGACCAGCTTCTAAAGAAGGCTTCACGCCTACACGTTCACTTGGAGAAGAACAAGGGAGACCTGCACAATAAGCGGGCTACCCAAGTCATCGAAGCTAAAATCCATCGGTTGGCGAGGTACTACAAGCGCAAGGGCATGTTGCCGCCCGATTGGAAGTTCGACGTGAAAGCTGCCTCCCTCACATAGTGGTTCTCATGTCGGTGAAGAAGGAGCAGCTTAACGGGTTGCTGAAGAGCGCCTCTGAGGCTGCTGAGGTAATTTTAGAGCATGCAACCGAGGGGGGAACCGTTCAGGTTATTTCCCACTTGGACGCGGACGGTTTAACCGCAGCAGGCATCATAGGAAAGGTCCTCTTCAGGTCAGGCGCAACCTTGCGCATAAGAATCGAAAGGTGGATGGACGATCGGCTGGTGAAGGCGATTGCCGCGGAGAAACCGTCTTTGGTTGTTTTCACGGACATGGGAAGCGGCTACTTGGGCCTGCTCGGCGAAGGGCTGTCTAATTTTCCTGTGGTTGTCTTGGACCATCATCAGCCCGTGGGTGAAGCTAGTTCAAACTTGACGCAGGTTAACCCGCATCTTCACGGGATCGACGGGTCTCGAGACCTCAGTGGAGCTGGTGTCGCCTACCTCGCCGCGAAGGCTTTAGATGAGAAGAACGTGGATTTGGCTTATCTTGCGGTTGTTGGCGCCCTTGGTGATGTTCAGGACAAGTATGGTCAGAGGGGTTTAGGCGGGGTTAACGGAGAAATCGCTGAGGACGCGGTTAAGGCGGGTTTCCTCAAAGTTGAAACTGACCTGCTTTTCTTCGGGAGGGAGACTCGTCCGATTCATAAGGCGTTGTCTTACACGACTGATCCTTTTATTCCTGGCATAAGTGGGGAGGAGGATAAGAGCTTAGCGTTTCTCACGAGCTTGAAGATTGCGCCTAAGAAGAAGGAGAAGTGGCGGGCTTTGCGGGACCTGTCTGAAAAGGAGAAGCAGGAGTTGTTTTCCGCCCTCGCTAACTATCTTACGTCGAAGGGCTTCGCGGGGAAAGTTGCCCTAAACCTCATCGGGAACGTTTACACGTTGGTTCGCGAGGAGGCTAGGACGCCGCTTAGGGACGCTCGCGAGTTTGCTTCTCTGCTTAACGCTACGGGGCGCATGGATAAGCCGGGTCTCGGCGTCGCGTTGTGCTTGGGTGATCGGGGTGCTGCGTTTGAGCAGGCTAGCGAGGCTTTGGAGGCGTACAGGCGCACTATAACGCAGTATATGAGTTGGTTGACGGAAAAGCCGGGGCGCATTGAAGAGCTGGAGAACATCTATGTGGTGCACGGCGGAGAGTTCATCGATGACAAGGTGGTCAGCGCCATAGCCACTATTCTGTCCATGAGCATGCCTAAACCGGAAAAGCCGCTCTTAGCCTACGCTACTATTCCCAAGGAAGGCGTAACTAAGTTCTCGGCGAGGGCTCCAAACATGCCGGAAGGCAAAACCATTGACCTAGGGGAGATCATGCTGAAGGCGGCTGAAAAGTTCGAAGGCCAAGGAGGAGGACACGACGTTGCCTCAGGCGCTCAGGTGCCCATCCCCGAAACAGAAGCCTTCATCAAACTCGTAAACGAACGCGTCGGAAAACAATTAGGTGGACAGAGCTAACTTAAGCTCGACAGCCAGCATGTTTGTGGTTTATTCTATATGCCCCCAAAAGCATTTTATATCGTTAGTCAAAAATATGCGGTTGGTATCGAGAATGACTCAAGTAAAAGAAAGAAAATATACTGGAAAATGTGTCGATTGTGCTGGTCCTCTTGAATTGTATGAAATAGACAAAAAGAAAAATACTAAGATTATGAAATGCCAAAAATGCGGATTGCTTCACTTTTACAAACAAAGTTTTTTTGGCAAATGGAAACTTCTTAAAATGACTAAGAGAGACCCTCTACAACAAGCTTAGACTAATACAAAAAGGAACCTTAACTTCTATTTCTCTCTGTTAATACTGTTTGGTGGTTCATAAAGCTTAGAATTTAGGCGAGGGTAAAAGGTAGAAGCGGGGGTAAGAACAGAGCAGACACATGTGCCGCGTCAAGTTTTATTCTTGGCCAGCCTTTCCCCGTTGTCTGCCTTCTTCTCCCCATTTTGAGAGGAGGGATAAACGCGCCCTTCTCCTTTCCCGCCTGTTCCCCAACAGTTACTACGATTGTTCTAAACAGTATTTAAACATCATCTCCAAATCGGACATGACGAAAACCGTAGGCGCAACGCGGGCGAATACTGGATCCAACTTCGGTGGCTCCACCCTTAAAAAACAGCGCAAACAGCATTGACTATCGTCGTGTGACGGGCAAAATAATAGTTTTGTTGCGTATTTCTGGTATTACCAAATTAGACTCCTGTCAGTAATATTTGAAGGATCTTGGCGAAACTATCTATGGGATTATTCGTTTTTTGTTTGGGCTGTGGAATATAGTTGTTTTAATAATACTTATAATAATATTTTTTGTAATATGAGGGGATTGATAGAACAGATGAGCAAGAAACCGGTCCTCGGGAAAAACTATCATACATGCACACTTGAAGGTCTAGGTTCAAGAAAAGATGAATTTCTAGAAAAAATAGTTCAAGAGATGGAAGCTGAGGGATTTAGGAGGTCTGCACCGATTGAACCATTTACGCCATCGTTGGGGTTAAAAGATGCTATCAGCAAATCATTTGGGAGCTATCTTGAAGAGCTGATAAAATATAATATGGTAGGAGCCAATGCCATGCTCGTATCTGATAAAAATGGGAAATTAGCGTTACGAGCTGAAACGCAAGGCAATGATCTCAGGTTCGGTTACTACTATGCACCAAGCTCCGAAAAATTAGGGTCATCTGATGTTGGATGGTTATTTATTTTGGGGTTTTTGGTGTGGTCAATAGTATTGTTCAGCATCGCTGTAGCATTCCGTGAATCACTAGGCGTTTTAGGAGCAATATTTCTAAGTTTAATGATAATCATTCCGCTCGCAATTCGTGTAGGTATGTCTGGTCGACCTTCACTTTCTTACTACAGAAAAACTCGAGAAATGGAGAAAGAAATCGATCCGTTTATAGTTAAGACAGCGGAGTCGATGGGTGGTAAGCAGATAACTCCCTTTAAGAAGACAACAGTTGAACTGGAAGACTGAGTGCAGTTATCTTAATGGAAGATTATGGGAGGTGTTTAAATGCTTCTCAGATTAAGTGTTAATGGAGGGATGCTGCTGTGGAGACAATGGCTAGTTACCAGATTAGTTTGAAAGAAATGAGGAAGTACGTCGGGCAATACGTTGCAGTCATGGATGGAAAGGTTGTAGCTTCTGGAAAGAAGCTTTACAAGAAAATCGATGAGCTAGAAAAGAGACATCCCAATAAGGAAATTATAGTTACCTACGTCCCCACCGAAGACCTTCTCATCCTCTAAATAGAAGAGCTGTTTCTGCGATGAGACAGTCTTCAACCATGAAAGACTAGAAACCACCTTCACAACCCTGTCTCAAAAGGACCTTTGATAGACCGCTTCTATACGAAGACGTCGAGTGGCGCACATGCTTTTTACATTTCTTATTTCGTGGTGTTGATCGCTTTTTCCGCCACTTGAACCGCCATCAACAGGTCGTCAAGCGTAGCGATGAGGCTCTCCAGCTTTCTTTCGCACTTCACCCACGTAACCACGCTGGAGCCTCTTCTCTCGGTTTTTACGGTTAAACCCGGAGGTGTCTTCAGGTTGTCAGGCGAAACCGCCTTAGCGACGGCTTCAGCCTCTCTGGCGCTTCTGCACGTTAGAGTGATTTCAGCCTCCAAACCTCGCTCCTCCCCTATTGCATGGACGCCAGGCGGTATAAAAAGGGAAGGTTATGTTTCGGTTTCTTTTTCGAACAGCAAGTAATGGTTGACGATGTAGGACATTGGTCCCGCACCCATGCCAGCCGTTTGATAGGTGTGGAGACGCCAGCCCCTCTCTTGCCATTCCTCGATTGTTCTGCCGACATCCTTGTGGTGCTTAACTTCCACGCATTCGTATTCTTTCAACTCAACATCACCTTACGCAGCATTTCAGGACGAGCTTCCTTTTAAACAGAATGCTTAAATGAAATCTGAATTCTACTGATAACAAGGGGCTCGCATGGAAAAACTTGAGAAAAAAGGAGACATGGCAAAAGAGGTGACAGAAAATCCAGACTTGCTTCCAAAACTCTTCAAGGGAATATGTGCGAAAAACCCGACGATAAAATTCAGCTCTGCAAAAACGCTGATTGCCATAAGTGAAAGAAACCCAAAAAGGCTGTACTCCGAAATGAATTTTTTCGTAAACCTCCTCGACAGCGAGAACAGAATCCTCAAATGGACGGCGATGGACGTTATCGGAAATCTAGCTTCGGTTGACTCAGAAAACAAGTTTGACATAATCTTCAAAAAATACTACGGCTTCCTTTCAGCCGACAGCATGATCACCATCGGCCACGTTGTTGACAATTCGGGAAAGATCGCCAAAGCAAAATCCAGTCTAACCGAAAAAATCACCCGCGAACTCCTAAAGATGGAAAAAATTTCCGTAAAACCGCCTCTCACCCAAGAATGCAAGAACATTCTGCTGGGAAAAGCCATCTTAGCTTTTGATGCGTATTTTGATCAAATCGGGAACAAAGACGACGTGATTTCATTTGTAAAAAGACAATTGAACAACACTCGAAACGCGACAAAGGTAAAAGCGGAAAAATTCTTGAAAAAGCGAAGTTAAATACTTAAAAAAGAAGTTATCCTTTACGCTTAGAACATAGGCGACGGTTGGCTGGTGGAGAAGCAAAAATGCTGGATATCAAGCTCATTCGGGAGCATCCTGAAGTCGTGAGAAACGACCTGAAAAAGAGGGGCGACACTGAAAAGTTCAGAATGCTCAACGACCTCATCGCCTACGACGGGGAGTGGCGGCAGCGCCTAGCGCAGGTTAACGAGCTTAGGCGCAGGAGAAACGTGATAACCGCTGAAATCGCCGAGTTGAAGAAGAAGGGCGCGGACGCGTCTGCCAAGCTGAGAGAGGCTGAAGACATTTCGGCGAAAATAAAACAGTTGGAAGAGCAGGTTAAGAACTGCCGCGAAAAAATTAACCAAATTCTGATGAGATTGCCGAACATTCTTCACGAGTCTGTTCCAGAAGGGAAAGGCGAGGAAAACAATGTTGAGATAAGAAAGTATGGCGAACCTCCTAAATTTGATTTTAAACCAAAAAATCATTTGAATATTCTTAAAGGTCTAGGCTTGATAGATGATGAAAGGGCAGAGAAAGTAGCGGGTAGGGGATTCTTTTATTTAAAAGGACCTTTGGCATTGCTTGATAGAGCCTTGCAAAGCTATGCAATAGAATTTTTGATGAAGAAGGGTTATTTGCTTGTCTATCCTCCTCACATGCTTAGAAGAGCACCTTATGAAGGAATGGTTGATTTAGCTGATTTTGAAAGCATGATGTACAAAATTGACAATGAGGACTTGTATTTGATTGCCACAGCCGAGCACCCGATTGGTGCTATGTTCAAGGATGAAGTTCTAAACAAAGAGGATTTGCCATTGAAGATGGTTGGTTTCTCAACAAACTTTAGAAAAGAGATTGGTGCCCATGGCAAATACACCAAAGGATTGTTCAGGATGCATCAATTCAATAAAGTCGAGCAATTTATTTTCTGTTTGCCTGAAGATTCGTGGAAATATCATGAAGAACTTCAGAAAAATTCAGAAGAACTTTACAAAAATCTAGGCTTGCATTTTAGAACAGTAGTTTTATGCTCAGGAGAAACAGGAGTTGTTTCAGCAAAAACATATGACACTGAGTTATGGATGGCTGACGGAATTTTTAGAGAGGTTGGTTCGAATTCTGATTGTTTAGATTATCAGGCGAGAAGGTTAAACTTAAAATACAGAGAAAAGGAAGGCCAGGCGCCAAAAGGTTTTGTTCACACATTGAATAATACTGCTATTGCAACCTCAAGAACAATGGTAGCATTGATAGAGCAGTGCCAGCAAAAGGACGGAACCATCAAAGTTCCAAAGGTTTTGCAGCCGTACATGAGCGGAACAACAAAGATAGGCCCCTAGCCCCAAACAAGCGTTAAGCTTTTAACAAGCACAGCATGGAACCCACCGAGTTTCGCAACATGATGCGTTAGCTAACAAAAAACAACTGCATAACGGAAATGAGCGGAACAGCAACCAGAGCACCCTACAAGGCTAACACGGAAAAGGTGAAGTACCTGCCAAACGGGGAAATCACCATCCAGATATGAATGTATTTCCTCAAAAAAGAGGGAAGAATTGTCGTGTTAGTTGTTATGCTGTTTTTTACGCGTCAACATGTAGGCGGCTGCGATGATGATGACGGCCACAACCACTCCTACTGCGATCCATGTCCAAGGAATCGCGGTCCCAGGCGGAGGCACTGCTATCGTTATTGTTTTTGGTATGCTATGAGTTTTTGGCACGGCGTCAGGTGCAGTGACGATTAGGTTCACGGTGTAGGTACCCGCCGCCGTGTAGGCGTGGTAGATGACTGGGTTGTTGGTTGTGGCGGTTGTTCCGTCGCCGAAGTCCCAAGTATAATTTGCGATGGGCACGTTGTGGGTGCCGTTCCAGCCAAGCACTGAGGTCGATGCGTCGAAGGTCACTGTTTCGTTTATGAACGGATGGAGTGGTGAGCAGGTAAAGTTTGCCGTGGGATGGTTGGGAACCATCCATGGGTTCATGAGGGGGTAGTTGTCTTGGATGGGTTGATCGATGATGTAGGGTTTGGCGATGATGTAGGGTCTGTCGCCGATGCAGTCGCTGCCTGTTTGGTTCTGGTGTGGACCGCTATAATTATCTACGCCTGTGTAGTCGCTCCAATAGTTGCCACCAGAAGGATAACCATCGTCCCAAAAGTTATCATAGACAGCCACATCCCTGTGCACCTGCTGTGTGTTGTTTATGAAGTTGTTATGGTAAAATTTGTTGTTTGAAGACTTATAGAGATAGATGCCATAATATATGTTGTTTGTTATGTTGTTTCCAGAAACAGTGTTGTTAGAAGACACAGAGAGGGTGATGCCATCACATATGTTGTTTCCCGAGATAGTGTTATCAGAAGACAACCAGAGCCGGATGCCATCATAGACGTTGTTTGTTATGCTGTTTCCAGCTATGCTGTTGTTTGAAGAGGATTCGAGCCAGATGCCTTCTTGCACGTTGTTTGTTATGTTGTTTCCGCTTATGGTGTTGTTTGAAGAGGATTCGAGCCGGATGCCAGTCGAGAAAGTTGTGATTTTAGTGTTCCTGATTGTCACGTTTATTCTATCGGACAGTTCTATTCCTGTTTCGCTTCTTGTTCCTGCAAGGATGTGGCCTGCCCCATCAAAGATTATGTTGTCTCTCTCAACAACAACTGCACTTGAAGCGTTTGGAAGGTATCCGAGAATGTCGTCCGTTAACGTGTAAGTAATATTGTCAACGCTCGAAATAGGTGTTGCATCGGGCTCAACGCTCCCATCAGCTCTAATATAAATGGTTTCAGTCCAAATCCAATACGCTTTAACTGGTTGAACGTTAAATGCGAACGTTAACATGCCTATAAACAGTAGTGTTAGCATTATTCCTGAAACGGCTCTCCTTTCCATCGCCTATTCTCCTTCCAATTTTGGCGTAAACATCGAGATGTTCTTCTCTAACTTGTTAGATATGATTAAACTTAAAACTTATGGAACCAAATCCTAGTCACAATCATAACAGAAACTCCCTCTTCCTGGGATTGAAGTAGTCAAAACAAATTATGCATGCGCTAAACGAAAGGAATAAAGCGTTAAGCTTTTAATGACCCAGAGTGGAGATATCCCCCGCAAACTCCCCTTTTTTGTAGAGGAGATTAGAGAGTGTGGAAGAGATAAAAAAATCTTTCAGAAATCCTGAGGCAGTATTTAGGCCTATAGCCAGTTTCGGTTTCGGTAAGGGTTCAGGGGTACCAAGCTGGGCGGCGAGGCTAAGCGATATTCGTGATCTTGGTTTCGGCGGGATCATCACGAGCGTGCCGAGCCAAAACTATCTGAAGGGGGAAGAGGAGTGGGAGGCCCTTAGAAGAACCGTCTGTGAATCGATGGATAGAGGGCTTTTAGTATGGATTTATGATGAAAAGGGATTTCCAAGCGGAGATGCCGGAGGTCTAGTTCTGGAGGGTCATCCGGAATATGAAGCTTGGGGACTATACTATATGGCTACCGAATCGAACGATGAGGTTGAGATGTTTCTACCCAAAGGTCACATCGTCTATCTGAAGGCTTTAAGGAAGGAGAATGGTAAGTTGCAGCTGGAGACGGCGGTAGACCTGAAGGAAGCCCTCGATGAAAACCGTTATATAAGATGGAAATCCAAGGGTGAAGAATCCTGGAAGATCATAGCCTTCTTTGAGAAGGAACTGTATGAAGGGACGTTTGCTGCATCCTCTTTTGTTAAGGAGGCAAGGCGTTATATTAATATTATGGATAGGGAAGCTGTTCGCAGATTCATAGAAGTTACTCACGAAGAATACTTCAAAAAAATTGGAGAACACTTCGGCAACACCATAAAGGCCTTCTTTACGGATGAAAGTTCCCTTGCGTACTTCCGCTCCGCCTATCCTCCAACTTATCAGCCTTATACTGCCCTACCATGGCATAGAGAGTTTCCTAAGTTGTTCAAGGAGAGATATGGATACAACATAGTAGAAGTTTTGCCGGCTCTCTACAACAATGTAGGGGAGAGGACTAGAAAGATAAGATGCGACTACCACAATCTTGTTTCAGAACTTGTGGAGAACTCATATTACAAACAAATCAACGATTGGTGCATAGAGCATAAGACGGCCTTGACGGGTCATCCTCTTGGGGAGGAGCTGATCACGGAGAACGTTGCCTTTGAAGGCAATACATTCTGGGTCTGGAGGCAGATGGGCATTCCCGGCATTGACTGCCTAACTTCTAGACCTGAGAACGCTATTCAACATAAATATCCAACTATGGTTGCGGCCAAGGTCTGTAGCTCGGCAGCACATCTTTACGGAAAAAGAAAGACGATGTGCGAAACTTCCAATTTCTGGGAAGGCTTGCGGGACGTAAGCATAGATTTTGAAGAGATGCTGGGAACAGTTAACTGGCTTGAGGCTTTAGGGATTAACACTATCGTCGCATTCTATGCCCTAAAACAGTTACCGAGAGAGAAATGGAAGGAATATAACACCTATGTCGGGCGATTATCGAGCCTATTAAGCCAGGGGACTCATGTTGCAGATATAGCTGTCTTATACCCTGTCACTGGCGTCTGGGCGAACTATGTCCGCGGAGAAGGGGATAGTTTAGATACTTGTTCAATGATTTCCAAGGGCTATTTGGGTACAGCTATAATGCTTCTAACGCATCAAAGGGACTTTGATTTCATAGATGACGATAGCCTGAATCGAGCTCAAATCAAGAACGACGCGCTTCATATTGCAGATGAAAGATATAGAAAACTGGTTGTTCCGCCGATAGACACCATAAAAGATCGAACCCTAAAAAAAATAGCGGAATTTGCTCAGAATGGAGGAACGGTAATCGGAATAGATCCGCCACCGAGACATTCTGCAGACGGAAATGACGAATTTACACTAGAAACGGTTAACGACTTATTCGAAAAAGATATTGACAACAAGAGAGATTACCTTGAAAAGAGATTTAGGGGGGGTGGAAGGACTTATCGCCTCCACGAAGCAAAATATTTCATGCGTTGTTTAGGCAATGCGGACTTGGGATTGGTCGAACATGATCCGCGAATTCTGTATGTTCACAAGCATTTCAATGAAGGAATAGACATATATTTCGTCACTAACATATCGTTTACTCCAACTAAAAATGTCTTTACCTTCTCAGCATCCGGAAAACCGGAAGTCTGGAATCCTATGACAGGCGAAATCAGAGAAATAGCTTACCGCGCTATCGGAGACAAGACTGCATTAAATCTGAAACTGGGAAAGTACGAAGGAGTCTTCGTTGTTTTCAGGCAATAAAATGATTTTTCATGTAAAAGCTAGAAGCGTTACACTGCGATGAACAAATATCGGAAAGGATGAAGCCGCAGAAACCACTAAACGATCAGCTCCCACATAATAATCAGTCCTTGTCATATCTTCTTTTTCGCCTGTCTCGGTTTTGAAGAATTTATGCGGTCAGCAATTTTAAGGGTCAGCGAGCTGTGATTCTAGCTTTGATTATTAATGGCAGAGAACAGTGTTTCTGTCATCGTCAAGGAAAATGATGTTTACACCGTGTTTACGAACGTGATTCATGACTTACGCTGTGCCGTAAACTTTTGAAGACTTTTGGAAAAAAATGACGCCGTTGTTGTAGGCAAAGTGTTCACAAATCGTTCACGAGCCGCGAATTCCTTCGCTGCATATCGTCTCTTAAGCTTGAATTCATATCATGTAACCTTAACAATTTTACACGTAGAGAAGGGTTTTTCTCTTTGGACTTTTTCTGGACTTTCATCCCATACACAATAAATATCTAATCCTTTGTTCCTAGCCTCCAACAAACGTTAAGCTTTTAACCGCTTGGAAAGGTGATATCCTCCGCAAAACACCCTCTTTTTCTCTAAGAAACTTGTGTGTGCATGCAAAAAAGTGGAGAGAAAGGTTTTTCTTTTTGAAAGCATTATGTAAAATTGATTAGAATGAGCGTAGAATCCAAAAAGGAGAAAAAGAGAAAATATGCTACATATGCTTTTCCTAAGAACACTCTTATAGACGCTTTACGGATTGCCCAATCCATTCACGATAATAATGCAGACCAACCATATAATAGGTTAGATTTAGCGAAATCTTTGAGTTATTCTCCTGAAAGTAGTATGTTTAGAACCTTGATTAGTTCCTCAAACCGTTTTGGATTAACAAAAGGCAGTTACAAGGCGGACAAGATATCTCTGAGCGAGTTAGGGAAATCAATTGTATCCCCTAAATCAGAACAAGAAAAGGGTGAGAGTTTAAAACAAGCCCTTTTCAATATTGACCTTTACAAAAAATTCTTCTCCAGATTTGACGGCCACAGACTACCTAAACGAGAGTATCTAAAGAATACCTTGAACAGAGATTTTGGTATACCTGTCTCCGACTGTGATGAATGCTATGACATGATAATAAAGAATGCAGAGGAATTGAGAATCACTTTTCCAATTAAAGATGGAATATACATAAAAATGAGCAAGTTAGTTCCCTCTGCACCCCCTATAATCTAAGGCAGTATTTTCCTCTGTCAGATCCGTCATCTCCGTTGGTTCGAGATGAGAAATTTAAACGAGATAAGTCACGTATCCTGGGCTACCAAGAGCCTCCTAGATACAGTCTCACCAAATTAGCCATTACGTGTGCAGTTTTCTGGTTTTCAGTGCCATAAATCTTATTTAATCAATTTTCAGAGTAAGTGAGGAATTTGTTGACGAGGTCTGCTTGGTTGCCTGAATTTGACGAAGAGAGATTTCAAATAATTAAAGGCGTGCTCACAGACTACCCTGAACTACGCGAAAGGATCAAAACTTGGCTTCGAGAACAAGAAGCTCAGGAACAAAAGAGCAAGTAAGGAGCTTGCGCGCGCCTATCTCACAATGAGTTAGCCAGTTCTGCAACCTTGTCTTTAATCTGCTTGAATATCTTCTCGGTGAATCCATGCGGCAAGAAGTAAGGATCGTCAATGTTCCACACGACTATTTTGCCTGCGCACTGGGGGCACCTGCTTAAGACCACCTCTTTGTGTTCTGGCTTCATAGCTACGATAAGGTCGTATTCGTCAAGTTGCTTGCTGTCTAAGCCTTCGGAAACTTTCTTAAGGTACTGCTCCGCATTTTCCTTCGCGAGGTATTTCCTAGCAGTCTCCGAGACTGGAATTGCAGGATGTGTTCCAGCGGAGTCCACTTCAATTTCTGGTCTGAACTTCTTCAGTAGGGCCTCTGCAACTGGACTCCGAAAGGCATTTCCTGAACACACGAACAGAACTTTCATAAACATCCCACGAGTTTCCAGTTATAATTAGGCTGAGATTTTATAAACTTCTAATTCTCTTCCTCGTTTAGAAAGTCGTACACGCGGACATACTTATCAACAAAAAAATAAAAAAGAAGAAGAGGGCAGGTTTAGCGCTGCGTTTACGGCGTTGGTTTCCTCTTGACTAGTATTATGATTACTACTGCGATTACCGCTGCTAATGCGGCTAGGATCGTTGCTGCGAGGCTGAACCAGTAGGTGGGTTTGGTGGTTTCGTCTATTCCGCTGATCAGGTCTCCCACGTTTTCCACGCTTGTTTTCACCGTGCCTATGTCCGTTTCTATGGTTGCAGTATCGCCTTCTATGCTCGTTACCTTCGCGTTTATCTGAGTGAGGTTTGCTTCAATGGGGTCCAAGTTCGGAATCACTATGGTCGCGATGCCGTCTTTTATATCGGTTATGTAGCCGTCTTGGCTGGTCAGCGTCGGGCTTATTATGAACGATGCAGTTGCGCATCCAGTTGCCGTTACCATTCCCGTTCGGAAGCTTGCCTTAACTGACAAGACGTAGGTTCCAGTCGCCGCGTCTGACGGAATATTATAGCTTATTCTGTATAATCCCACTGTGACGATTTCAACATTAGCCGTCAAGTTTACTTGCTCTGTGCCTCCGTCGTAGTAGAGGTCTGCTTCCCATATGGAAGCGTTTATGGCGTTTCCGTATAGCGAGGTTTCAACGTAGAATTCGGCTATTTCGCCTCGGAAATGAACTGTGCCTACTTTGGCTGTGATGTCCAGCTTTTCGTAGGGAGCCAAGTACAAGAGGCTGTTCTCGAGAATGAAACTGTATTCATATCTATAAGCGTATTCGAGTGTCTGAGAGGAAGCGATTATCACACCAGACCCGTAGGGAACTTCTAGGTACACTGGAGAATATGGTGAAACCCCCAGCCTCAAAACAGTTATAGAGCCCGATGGATAAGAAGTGAAATATCCATGAACAGACCAACCCCAATTGTCGAGTTCGCTGTCGGTAATGTTGTTCGGCGTTCGCACAACCGGATGAGTTCTCGTTGCGATAACAACGTCATCGCTAGTTGATTGTGTATAGTTTATTCCTCCGGGAAGTAGACCTATCCACCCTGTTCCCGTATAGTGTGCAGCGTGAATTTCAAGTACTCCACCGTTTTCCACGTAGTCTTCGAACCACGCTCTCGAAGCGTTCACCGCGTCATAAAAGTCTTGGGTCTGGACCGAAGCGATTATCACTTTAGCATATTTTGAAAGGCTCACGTTTCCCATGTAGCTCGAGTTGTAAACATCGTAAGGTATGCCATACATCTTCAGAACCATTTCATTAGACGGATAACCCCAAGGGTCCTCATCCTTGAATATTGCTACGCCGAAGCCATACTTCTCAACTGGGGCAACAACCGCTGCGTTTACTGTGGTCGTTAATGCTGCTGTGGTCATCATCGCGAGAAAGATAAAGCCTAAGCCCGTTAGTGCAACCGTTTTTTTGGACGATGCTTTTTTCAACATTTTTTCTTATCTCCTAATGTTTAGGAAACCGATAATCACGTATTCTCCTTAAATAACTTGTGTACACCCATTAAGCACACGCGTGAAATACGCGCCTATCAGTTTTTGAGACATAAATTAATGAACATAGGAATTAATACTAACTTTAAATTCCGCTATAAACCAACATTTGCTTCCTAATAAGGAGGAAAACATCTTGGTCACGCTGAATCTCAGCAAGATTTTCAATCCTAAGAGCATCGCCCTAATTGGAGCCAGCGATGAAGAAGGATCTGTCGGATATACGCTGATGAAAAACCTCACTGAGTTAGGATATAGAGGCAAAGTTTATCCGGTCAACATCCGCAAGCCTCAGATTCTCGGTTTTAAAGCCTACAAAACCGTAGACAAACTTCCAGAAACTGCTGACCTCGCCGTGATCGCCACTCCAGCCAAAACTGTTCCTGACGTGGTGGAACAATGCGGAAAAGCCGGAATACTCGGAATCATCATTATTTCAGCGGGCTTTAAAGAAGTTGGGCCTGAAGGCAAAGCGCTTGAGGGAAGAATTATCGAGATAAAGAAAGCTTACAACCTCAGAATCATCGGACCCAACTGTTTAGGCATTATCCGCCCAAGCATTAACCTCAATGCAACTTTCGTAAATAAGATGCCGAAGCCCGGCAACATCGCATTTATCTCTCAAAGCGGCGCATTAGGCTCGGCAATTCTCGACTGGGCTGTCCACGAAAACGTCGGCTTCAGCAACTTCGTTTCCGTTGGCTCCATGATCGATGTTGATTTCGGCGATCTTATAGATTATTTTGGCACCGACCCAAAGACAAGAAGCATACTGATGTATGTTGAAGGAATAACCAATGCTAGAGAATTCATGAGCGCTGCGAGACACTTTGCAAGAACCAAACCAATAATTGTGGTAAAGGCTGGAAGGTTCGGTGAAAGCGCGAAGGCCGCTGCTTCGCACACAGGATCGCTTACTGGTGAAGATATTGTATATGACGCAGCCTTTAAACGGGCTGGATTAGTGCGCGTTGATGAAATCGCTGACCTCTTCAACTGCGCTGAAGTTTTAGGTACGCAACCTAATCCGAGAGGCCCAAACCTCGCCATCGTCACTAACGCGGGCGGTCCAGGAGTAATGACCACGGATTCACTCATAGCCAAAGGGGGGAAACTGGCTAAACTGAGCCAAAAAACAATGAAGACGCTTAACAGCATTTTGCCTCATTGCTGGAGTGGAGGAAACCCAATTGATATTTTAGGAGATGCTAAAGCTGACAGATATAAAGCTGTGGTGGAAGCATGCTTTAAAGACGAAAACGTTGACGGTTTATTGATAATTTATACCCCTCAAGGCGTAGCAGATCCCGCTGAAATTGCCAGAAGCATTGTGGAATTTTGTAAGAGTAAGGGACGTTACAAAACGGTTTTGACGTCGTTCATGGGTTATAACGAGGTAGAAGAAGCGAACCGAATTTTATCCGAAAACAGCATTCCCACATACTCTACACCGGAACAGGCAGTTGCAACATACGTGTACATGTATCAGTATAAACGTAACCTCGATCTACTTTACGAAACTCCTGAAGAGCTGCCTGTGGACAGCGTTCCACCGAAACGCCCTCTCACAGTGATAATGCGAAACGCTGCGAGGGAAAACCGCGAAATATTGACTGAAATGGAAGCAAAACAACTTTTAGATTATTACAATATCCCCGTTGTTAAAACAGTAGTGGCAAAAAACGCAGATGAAGCAGCCATTTCAGCTTCGCAGATAGGCTACCCAGTGGTTCTAAAGATTCTGTCGCCCCAGATTATCCATAAAACCGATGCTGGCGGAATTGCACTTGACATACCTTCGGAAACGAAGCTCAGAGAAGCATTCGATGATATCATAAGACGAGCCAAAGAACATAACCCCGATGCGGAGATTCAAGGCGTCACAGTTCAACCCATGATTAAAAAACGGGGCTACGAAATTATTCTTGGAGCTAAAACTGATTCGCTCTTCGGTCCAGTGATCTTGTTTGGAATGGGAGGCATCGGCGTTGAACTCTTTAAAGACGTCGCCGTCGGACTTCCGCCGTTAAATCAAACCTTAGCTAGAAGAATCATGGAAGAAACGAAGGTCTACCGGCTTCTGAAAGGTTACAGAAACATGCCGCCGGCAAACCTTAAACTTCTGGAAGAGACGATAGTGCGGTTTTCTCAAATGCTTGTTGACTTTCCGCAACTGAAAGAAGTCGACATCAACCCACTATTCATAGACGAAAAGGAAGCTTTTGCCCTTGACGCTCGGATAATAATTGACAAAGAACGCGTATTCGCGAAACTCGAACCCCACGAACATTTGGTGATAAGCCCATACCCCAAAAAATACGAAACCTTGTGGAAGCTCCGCGATGGTCGAACAGTCCTCCTGAGACCCATAAAACCAGAGGATGAACCCCTGTGGTTGGAGATGTTCCAAAACTTTTCAGAAGAATCTATACGTTACAGGTTCTTCTCAATCATTAAAGACACACCGCACGAGGTCAGAGTTCGATACTGCAACATCGACTATGACAGAGAAATAGGCATCGTGGCAGAATTAACCGATGAGGGACGCCGAAGAATCTTAGGCGTCGTTAGGCTCATTATTGAACCAGACGGAAAAACCGGTGAGATAGCCTTCATCGTCGCAGACCCTTGGCAAGGACTAGGCTTAGGCTCAAAAATGGTGGATTACATGATTGAAATTTGTAAAGACAAAAAACTCGGAACCATTTACGCCATGATGTTAAGTGATAACTATCGGGCGATTAAGCTTGTGAAGAAGATGGGCTTCACTCTAGACTATTTAGACGACGGCTCCGTGAAAGCCACCCTCAACCTAAAAGAAGAAAAATAGGAAGCTAGCGTGTAAACCGAGAAGAAACAACACTCCGCTAAGGGCAGACTCGTTTAAGTTTGAACTATTAAGATAAAATGTCTTTTAGCAATTGTTAAATTGGGAGAGTTTTATAACTGGTGTTTTAGGGTGTATTAAGAAAAATGGGACCTCCTAAACGAAAAGCAACTTCGTCTAAAGAGAAAAAACGTGACTTGAGAATAGTTAGGTTAGCCACCTCTATTTACAAATCCGATTTTCTCAACGACTATTACTTTAATGAAGAAAACATTAATTTGGCTTGTAAGTATCTCGGCCTAGAAGAAATACGCTCAGCCAAGTCAGTTGAGGACTTGACCGATTTCTTGAATCACCTGTACAATTCTGATGTAGAACGCTTCAGAAAGTTCATTGAATACACTCTTAACGAAATCATAGAGGAGGACACGTTCGACCTCATCGCTGTGGGCAACGATTTCCACCGTTTCAGAAGAGAACTCGAAACTCTGGGGTTCATCTACGACATCGACAACGGAAAGGTTGTGTCCACCACAGGGCATGAAAAAACAAAACAAATCGAAAGGACAGAACTGGAGAAAATGCTCGCCCGCTTAGATCCGCAATTCACAAAGCTGTATCAAGACGCGTGGAACGCTCTTCTGTTCGACGAATCAGACGGCCCCCGCCAGAGTGTGAATTACATTAAGGAACTATTGAACCAAGTCTTGCATCACCTGGTTCCAGAAAAAGGGTTCACAAGGGTTCAAAGGTTAACCAAAATCTTAGACCTCGATGAGGCGGATTTCGTTGAATCTTTGGCGGCCCTTATTGATTCGCTGCAGTCAATGCAGAGTAAGAGGACGCATACAGTGTCGGATTTAGAAAGCGCCTTGTTCATCGTTCTTGAAACGGAAAACGTTTTATCATACATCCTTAAGAAAAGTGCGCTAGGCTACACATACCATCAACATAAACTAGCGGATGGTCGTTTTCGAACGTAGCATTTCTAGTCACGGCAAAAAGTTCCAGTCCTTTCCTCTAAGAGCTTTCACGCAAATAACAGTCAGTGCTATTATCTCGGAACAGTCGAAGATACCTGTTTTTTAAAGATTTTTCAAGACAAACCTTAAGAGGAAAAACATGGCTTTCAAGAAACTAGAGGAAAAGTGTTCTGCAACACCACGGCAAAAGTAGAATATCTTATAATCCTCTTCATTGTTATTTTCAGGCTGCTTAGTCGAGGGTTGAATCATGACCGATATCGGAAAAAGAATCAGAATGGATAGGATAATGAATCGGAACACCAAGAGAACCGTTATAATACCTATGGACCACGGCATAACTATGGGTCCAATTAGAGGACTGTATGACGTGTCGAAAACCGTCAACTTGGTGGCTGAAGGGGGCGCAAACGCCGTCCTAGAACACAAGGGCATCATAAAGGCTGGTTACAGGGGCTACGGGAGGGACATAGGATTAATCATGCACTTGTCCGGCAGCACAGACTTGGGTCCAGATCCCAACGACAAAGTGTTAGTCGCAGAGGTTGGAGAAGCCATAAAGCTTGGGGCTGACGCTGTTTCCATCCACATCAACATTGGATCAAAAACGGAACCTGAGCAACTGAGGATGCTTGGAAACACAGCGAAAACATGCGAGGAGTGGGGTATGCCATTGCTTGCGATGATGTATCCTAGAGGCAAAAAAATCTCGGATCAATACAACGTGGACTTCGTTAAGCATGCTGCCCGCGTGGGAGCGGAATTGGGGGCTGACGTCATAAAAACCAATTATACTGGAAGCCCTGAAACATTCAATGAAGTGGTTAGAGGATGCCCCGTTCCGGTCGCTATGGCTGGAGGACCGAAAACAGAAACGGACGAGGAGTTTTGCGAAATGGTTTACGGTTCAATCCAAGCTGGAGGAGCAGGCGTTGCAGCGGGAAGAAACGTTTTCCAGCATGAGAATCCGACAGCCATGGTTAGAGTTTTATGCGGCATCGTCCACGAAGGACTGGATGTTAAAGCAGCCCTAAAGAAGTACATGAAATAACCGCGCCTCCACTCAAAAGGAAAAGTTTCAATTGTGAATAAAGAAAAACGGTTTAGGTTCTGGCCTGAAGGAGTGCCCCCCTCCATCAGCTATCCTAACTTGCCGCTTTCCGGTTTACTAAGAAAAACCGCGGAGAAGCAGCCGAACAACGTGGCTATCGTATTCCGAGATAAAAAGATAACATACGAAGAGTTAAATGCGGCATCTGACAGGTTCGCCGCTGCTCTTACGAAAATGGGCGTGAAAAAAGGGGACAGAGTTGCTTTGTTCCTCCCCAACATCCCCCAGTTTGTTGTAAGCTATTTTGGCGTCCTTAAAGCCGGGGCGGTTATAACTGCCACAAGTCCGCTGTTTAAGGAGCGAGAGTTGAAGTATCAACTTAACAATTCCGAAGCAGAAACCATAGTTGCCCTCGACTCGCTTTACCCAACCGTCAAAAGCGTCAAAAACAAAACCAGCCTCAAAAGAGTGATCCTAACAGGCACTGAGGAAAATCAATTAAAGGAACCAGAAGTTCATTCTTTTCAAGACCTGATAAAGAAGAACGCCCGTAAACCGCCGAGACTGGAGATAAACCCGAAGGAGGACATCGCTGCGCTGCAGTACACGGGCGGAACAACCGGCTTGCCGAAAGGAGCCATGTTAACGCATTTCAACCTGTTGTCTAACGCGGTTGCCTTCGCCACCTGGCTTCAACTAAGAGAGGGAAAAGAAAGGTTTCTAACGGCGCTTCCGCTATTCCACATCTACGGAATGACAACATCCATGAACGCTGCGGTTTACGCGGCTGGAACAATCGTTTTAGTTCCACGCTTCGACCCGAAGGAAATCTTAGAAACCATCGAAAAACACCAGATCACTGTGTTTTGCGGCGTTCCCACGATGTACATCATGGTGATAAACCACCCTGAAGTCGCTCAATATGATCTTTCGTCTATACGTTTCTGTGTGTCTGGAGGGTCTACGCTTCCGCCGGACGTTCAAAGAAGGTTCATGGACCTCACGGGCGGAGTACTAATCGAAGGCTACGGTCTCAGCGAGGCGTCTCCTGTTACGCACGTTAATCCTCCTGATCCGACGATGCGGACGGTGAAGATAGGTTCGATTGGTCTTGCTCTGCCGGACACCGAAGCGAAAATAGTGGACTCTGAAACGGGCGTTAAGGCGCTTCCGCTTGGAGAACTAGGGGAACTCGTTGTGAGGGGTCCGCAGGTTATGAAAGGCTATTGGGGGCTGCCTGAGGAAACCGAAAACACGCTTAAGGGAGGGTGGCTTCACACAGGCGACATAGCGAAAATGGACGAAGACGGCTACGTTTACATCGTCGACCGCAAGAAGGACCTGATCAAGTACAAGGGCTACAGCGTCTACCCTCGGGAGGTGGAAGATGTGTTGTATGAGCATCCGGCGGTTAAAATCTGTGCGGTAATAGGCAAACCTGACTCGATTGCCGGTGAAGTTCCGAAAGCCTTCATCGTCCTTAAAGACAGCGTGAACGCCACCAAAGAGGAAATTATGACTTTTATTGGAGAAAGGGTTGCGCCTTACAAAATAGTCAGGGAAGTTGAGTTTAGGGAAAGTCTGCCGATGACCTCCGTTGGGAAGGTTCTCCGAAAGAAACTTAGGGAAGAAGAGCTGGGAAAGACAGAATAGCAGCTAGCTTTCCTTTAACTCCTTGTTAATCTGGTCCGCGTTGACGTGGTTCTGCACCCGAACCTCCACTTGCTCTATGTCGGAAACCTCTCCGGCTATTCTCTTGATTTCCCTTCCGATGTGTAGTGCAAAAGGCGGGGGACAGAAGGGCACAGTGAGATGGAACAGAATTTTCGCCTTTTTTCCTTCAACTTTAACCTCGTCCACTAAGCCGCGTTCCACTATGGAGAAGCCGAACTCAGGGTCCTGAACCTCTTTAAGCCTCTCGTAAATCTCCTTTTCCTTCGGAGACATCTCTTTCTCTGCCAAAACTCTTCAACTCCACCTGAGCCTTTGCCCAAAGCGTATTATAAGGTATTCCACTTTTTCCCGAGCTGTTGATTGTTTGAAACTTGGGATCGCTCAGTCGAGTAAGCCTCAGCTGGTATGACTTGTTGGCGCTATCCTAAGCCTGCTAGCACTATTATGTAGTCTGCCGTGTCAGCGCATACATCTGCGGCTTGTTCCATGAACTCTGCGAGGTTGTTGAGGATCAGAAGCGTGGCAGGATCAACTTGGCGAGTATATTTAATGAACAGTTTCTTGATGTCAAGATATTCTTTATCTATTCGCCCTTCTATCTCGTTTGCTCTTTTAGCAATGTCTTTTGCTGTGGCAGGATCGGTTCCAAGTTTCTCAATGCTGTTGCGAATCGTTGTGGCGCTTTGGACAAGCTCTTCAGCGATTTTGACGGTCATGTTCCATATTTCGTTTGGAACATTTGTTTCGAGCAGGATCATGACGCTTCTTGCTGAGTCTTTTATGTAGTCAGCCATGACGTCAAGGCGTTTTACGAGGTGCATTAGGTCTTCGCGAAATTCCATGGATATAGCAACGTTTGTCAATTCCTCGAATGCCAATCTCCGTAGGTTATCTACTTCCTCCTCTTCTTTCATAAGCTTTTCAATATGTTTTCTTGCTTCTTCTTTCTTTCCTTCAGAGGCACTCTTGGCGATTTTGTGTAACAGTTTTATGGTGTCAAGAGCTTTCGTTATCTGTTCCTGTGCGAGGTCCAGTGCTTCTGTTTTGCGGCGCTTTTCAAACCATGCATAGCTTTTTTTGGCCATTTTCTCTTTCAGCCTCCCTTAGAATTTTTCATTTTATCCTAATGTTACTTTCTCTCCCGTTGCAAGGTAAATGATCGATTCACCTATGTAAGTTGCGTGGTCCGCCATTCTCTCGAGATATCTCACTACTAGCGCACTCGAAATTGTGCACCTGGTTGCAGCAAGTTCCTCTTCAACTAATCTGTCAAGATAACTGAAATACATTTTATCAACTTGTTCTTCTGTTTCAGACAAGGTTTTTGCCAGTTCAGCGTCGTGACTTTTTAGCGATTCAACGCTCACGCGGACCATGCTTAACATTTTTTCGCTCATCTCCTCTACAGCTTTCTTTATCCAGCCTTCGCAGTTTTTTATCCCACCGAGTTTTTCCTGAATTTGGGCGATGTCGAGGGCGTATCTTCCGTATCGGGTGAAGTCGTAGGCTATCTTTATGTACGATTTTAGAATTCTAAGGTCAGATGCGACCGGTTGGAATCGGGCGATAAGCTCAACGGCTTTATCTTCAACCTCCTCACCCGTTAAAACCAACGTTGCTGAGAAACTCCGCACTTGCCCATAAGCGCTCTGGCCCTCAATGTAGCCCGTGATAGATAAAGAAACCGTCTTGTGGGCAAGTTCTCCCATGCGAAACAGCATGTTTGCCAATTGCTCTAAACCCGCGTCGATTAGTCGCTTCATTCGTTTTTCACCTAACCAAATTCTCCCGTTAAATATTTCTCCGTAAGCTCATTTTTTGGATTCTCAAAAATGTTTTTTGTTAATCCGTATTCTATGAGTTCTCCAAGATAAAGGAAAGCCGTAAAATCTGAGACCCTGGCAGCCTGTTGCATGTTGTGGGTGACAATCACAACCAAATAGTTCTCCGTGAGAGTTCGAATTAAGCTTTCAATCTTCGCGGTTGCAAGCGGGTCAAGGGCTGAGCACGGTTCATCCATCAGAATGACCTCAGGCTCCACTGCCAGAGCCCTAGCTATGCAAAGTCGCTGCTGTTGGCCTCCTGAAAGGCTGGCTCCCGACTTGTTCAAGTCGTCTTTGACTTCGTCCCAGAGGTTAGCCATTTTCAGGCTTTGCTCCACAGCTGGGTCAAGCTTTTCCTTGTTTTTAACACCGTTCAGCTTCAAACCTGCAACAACATTATCGTATATTGACATCATCGGGAAGGGGTTAGGCTTCTGAAAAACCATGCCAATCTTTCTTCTTACCAGAACAGGGTCCACGTTTTTGTCGTATATGTCTGTTCCATTGAATAAGACTCTTCCCGAGACTTTGGCGTTCGGAACTATTTCGTGCATCCTATTGAGGCACCTAATAAGGGTTGTCTTGCCGCATCCCGATGGACCTATTATCGCGGTTACAGCTTTCTCCTTGATTTTCATGCTGATGTTCTTCAATACATGTTTGGAGCCAAACCACGCGTTCAAGTCTTCGATTTCAATCTTGTAACTCATCGGTTCATCCATCAGTATTTTTCCCTTGTGAAATACCGCACAACAATGTTAATTCCCAAGATCATAAGTATTAAGATTAGGGATGCGCCCCAAGCCCGAGGCCAATCAATGCCGCTGTACGGAGACTGGGAAAAGTTGAATATGGCCAACGGCAAAGCGGCTGTCGGCTCGGTGAACCCGCTGAACCAGAACCTGCTACCCAAGATTGTCAAAAGCAACGGTGCTGTTTCCCCTGAAACCCTCGCAACAGAAAGCAGAACTCCGGTGGCGATGCCTCTTTTAGCGCCACTTAAAACAACAGTCATTATGGTTTTCCATCGCGGCACCCCCAAAGCTATCGCGGCTTCTCTTATTGTTATGGGAACAAGTTTCATGGCTTCTTCCGTTGTTCTGGTAACTATCGGAATCATCATTACAGCCAAAGCAACAGCTCCCGCGATCACAGACCAGCCTATTGCAGTTACTACCAAAGCCCAGCCGAAGATTCCTATAACTATGGAAGGCATATTAGTTGAGACATCATTTAGAAATCTCGCCGCTGAAGCAAGTTTAGTTACACGAAATTCTGCTAAGTATATTCCAGAAAACACCCCAATTGGCACCCCGATTAAGGAGGCGATCCCCACCACAATTAACGTGCCTTGGATCGCGGGTCCGATTCCACCGCCTGGTTGACCTAGAGGCGGTATTCGCTCAATTAGAAAGCTGAGGTTTATCGCTGGGGCACCTCTCAGAATAGTCTCAACTAGAATGCTTACAAGCGGAATTAGAGCGATTATTAGAGCCAAGTAAGCGAGGGATACCATTATTCGGCCTTTGATTTTTCTGATCGTGTAATTGTTCATTTCAGGTTGCCTCCGCCCCTCGGGCAATTTTCGAGGTACGCCAAATTATCAATCTGGCTAAAGCGTTGATAACTAATGCGACAATAAACAACACGAGACCTACTTCGATTAACGCGGAGATATAGACTGGGGGGGAACTGGCTTCTGTAAACTCGTTTGCTATAATCGACGCTAAGGTGTAGCCGGGGTTAAAAAGCGAGGTAAACAGGTTAAATGAGTTTCCAATAACCATCGTGATCGCCATTGTTTCTCCTACTGCTCTGCCTAAACCGAGAATTATCGCGCCAACCACTCCAGAGCGCCCATAACTCATGACAATCTTCGATGTTTCCCATCTAGTGGCGCCCAAGGCAACAATAGCCTCTCGCTGATTACGAGGAACCGCAGCGAAAACGTCTCTTGCAATAGCTGAAACCGTGGGGATAATCATTATTGCAAGAACAATACCGCCGGTTAAGACGCTGGGACCGTGTATTGTCCCTTGGAAAATGGGAAGAAACCCTAATGCTGCTTGCAAGGAGGGATATACGTTACGTTGAAGAAATGGAATTAGAACAAAAATCCCCCAGAGACCGTAAATAACACTTGGGATTGCCGCTAACAACTCTACGAGAAATGAGACAGGATAATTGAAACGTTTTGGAGCGAACTCAGAAAGGGCTAAGCCTATGCCTAAACTTATTGGCACTCCTAAGAGAAGCGCTATTGCAGAAGTGATCAGAGTACCCCAAATGAGAGGAAGCGCCCCAAAAGACGGCGACATAGCCGGATTAGGCGGAACTGGTTGCCAAGTTGTGCCCCACAAAAAGCCTAATCCATATGTCTCTATCGATAACCAAGATTCCCCGATGATCTTATAGAGCAGGAGACCTAATATCGCAAAAACGTTGCATGCTATTACTGCAGTGAATATCTTGAATGCGAGATCGCCGGAAAGCTTCATAAGATGCCCCGGAAAGTTTCTTTACATGATGCATTTTAAATTTTAGGTATTAAATAGGAAAAAGTTGGGAGTTTTTTTGCGTTTTCCGTTGTTTTCCCTCTCTAAGTCCAATCATTTACTTGTTGCCCGTCGAAAGTTATCATCCGAAGAGTTGCTTCATTATGCGTTACAACTTCTTGTGGCAGTGGAACATATGAAAGCTCTGGAGCATAATGCTGCCCATCATGTATTATCCACCATAAGAACCACGTTAAAGCCTTGGCTTTCTCTTGGCTCATACCAGGTACAACGTTTAGCTCCTTGTAGACAAGTATGTACGAGAAGCTGGTTATTGGATAGCCATCGTTGGGGTCTTCAACATTATGTAAGTTGAAATAATTTCCCACAGAGGCCCAGCTTTGATCTCCTGGCGGAAGGGTCAGCGATGCTGCGGCTGCTGCAGCTTCAAGAGCTTCCATGGAGGGTTCAACAAACTTTCCAGCGGCGTTCTGTACGTTTCCGTATGGAATGTCGTTCTCGAGCGCGTAGGAAAGTTCGACATAGCCAATTGAATATTGATTCTGTTGTACTAATGCGGCTACGCCGGGGTTTCCTTTTCCTCCTAAGGTTTGCTCAGGCCAGCTGATGACTTTACTTGCCCCGTAATTGGTTTTCCATGCCTCGTTTTCGTCTGAAAGAAAGCTAGTAAACACCATTGTTGTTCCGCTTGAGTCTGATCTGTGGCAAATGATGATTTCCTCGTTAGGTAGAGTTATGCCCGGATTAAGGATCGCAAGCCGCGGGTCATTCCATCTCGTTATGTTAAGTCTGAAAATGTCGGCAATGACTTCGCCAGTGAAGTTGAGCCCTTTGGGTATTCCTGGGATGTTATATACGATTACGACGCCGCCGATTGTTTCAGGTATCTGCAAGGTTCCAGGAGCTGCAGCAAACTCTTCCTCGGTCATGGGGGGATCGCTCGCCCCAAAGTCAATTGTTTTCTCAGTGTGCTGTTTTATTCCACCACCACTGCCGATGCCCTCATAGTTTATTTGCACGCCAGTTAAATCGTAGAACTCTTCAGTCCATTTTTGAATCAAAGGAGCTGGAAACGTCGCTCCCGCTCCACTCAATGCTACTGACTGCTGAGGGCGATACAGCGTGTAAACTGTAAAGCCAGCGACGATGACTATTAAAGCAACTGCTTCTATGTATGCAACAGTTTTATAGTTCATTCTTTACACCTCTTTTGAGCGTTGAAGAGCGGCTAAGAATTATATAGTTTGTCCAAATATTATATATAATTCTAAATAGACTCTATATAGCCCGGTGAAAAACTAATGAATAGAACTCTACTGCAAAAGAGTGAAATGCGGAAACTCCAAGTCACAGGTGGTTCAACCTACATCATTTCACTACCCAAAAAATGGATTGCTCAAATGAACTTAGAGAAAGGAAGCCTGCTAGCTCTGGTAAAACAGGATAATGGATCCCTGCTAATAACCCCGGAAGAATTGAAAAAACTCGAAGAACCAGCCGACGCAATAATAGAAGTCGTATCTACCGACGACCCTGACTCGGTTGTAAGAAAACTGGTCTCTACATATCTGGTTGGCTACAATGTAATCCATATACGAGCAAAAAATGAACGATTAGATTCCGCCCAGAGAAAAGTGATAAAAGATTTCACTCGCAGAAAGCTGGTGGGAACGGAGATCATAGCAGATTCTTCTAAGGAACTAGTTATGAAAGTACTGCTCAGCTATCCTGAACTCTCAGTTCAAAGTGCCCTGAGAAGAATGTACATCATAACTAGTTCCATGCATCAGGACGCTATAACGGCTCTGAGAGAATTGGATTTGGCGTTAGCCCATGACGTTGCAACCATGGACGATGAGGTTGATCGTTTCAGCCTATACGTCATCCGCCAACTGAAGGCAGCAGTAGCAAACGAGAAAATCATAAAGGAGATAGGTCTAGCCACAGCGAGAGATTGTCTGGGATATAGGCTTATAACAAAAACCGTTGAAAGAACAGCTGACCACGCTGTTAGAATCGCAGAGAATGTTTCGTCATTGAAAAAACCAATAGCCCAAGAAGTTTTTCAGGGAATTCAAAATATGAGTTCATCAGCAATTTCCGTTTTTGAAGATGCAATAGAGGCTTTGTTTAAACAAGACTTCCAACTGGCGGATGAGGTAGTCAAAAAGGCAAAAAAGGTGACCCTGATGGAAAGAGAAATAATACGTTCTGTCTCAAAACAAACTGGCGCTGAAGAGACCTCCAGCTTGAGGCTTATCATCGAAAGCATAAGAAGAACGGCTGAATATGCCAGCGACATAGCAGAAATCGTACTTAACCTCACTATACAGGATGTCATATGAAAATAGCTTGCGTACCTGCAAGATAGCCAGAGAAATGTACACTAAATATACTGCCGTGTGAACGTGTTTCAGCTGGTTTCGCCGCAGAGTTTAAGGATTCTATTCCAGTTTTCGTCGACCCATTGTTGTATAAGCGCGATTTCGTTTTTGAGCTCCGGCTTGAGCAAGTGGCGGAATCTTCCTTGAACTTTGAGGAACTCCTCCACTGGTTTTGGTTGTTGAACATTAATGTTCAGTTTATACTGTCCCTTCTCCACTTCGTAGATTGGGAAGTACCGAGTTTGAACCGCTAGGCGCCCCATTTTTATGGTCTGGCTGCCGTCGTTGCGCCATCCCCGCGGACACGGAGACAACACATGGATAACCGCTGGTCCGTTCACCTCTATGGCTTTCCTAACCTTCGTTACGTAATCGTTCCAGTACGAGATGCTTGCAGTAGCGGCGTATTCGATGCCGTGAGCCGCGCATATAGCTATCAGATCCTTCTTCCACTCGGGCTTTCCCGGAATAACTTTTCCCGCAGGACTTGTGGTTGTCCAAGCGTCTCTAGGTGTGGCTCCTGATCGTTGAATCCCAGTGTTCATGTATGCCTCGTTGTCTTCGCATATGTACACAAAGTCGTGACCCCGCTCTAACGCCCCAGAAAGAGCCTGAATCCCGATGTCAAAAGTTCCCCCATCGCCAGCGAAGGCTATTACATCAACCTTCTTACCTAGGCCTTTCTTCTCAAACACCTTGAAGGAGGCTTCGATGCCGCTTGCCACGGATGCAGCGTTCTCAAAGGCTACGTGGACCCAAGGTGTCTTCCAAGAGGTATAGGGATAGATGCTTGTCGCTACTTCAAGGCAACCGGTCGCCGATACAACGACTGTAGGCCCTCTAACCGCCTTCAAAGCCATTCTCGTGGCTATGGACATTGGGCAGCCCGCGCATAAGCGGTGCCCCGGAGCTAAGAGCTCCTCCGTCGGCAATTCACGCAGTTTAACCATTATTCTCTCACCCCCACAAAGGCAACCGGCTCTTCCACAACGCCTGTTTTCGCCGTTCGAAGGGCATCTTCGAAGATTTTCTCTAGGTCCATCGGGGTGATGTCTCTGCCGCCTAATCCGTAGATAACGTTAGAAACTTTAGGTCTGTTTTTCGATTCGTAAAAGGCTGTTTTTACGTCGCTGCATAGAGCCCCGGCGGGAGCCCCAAAACTGCACGCTCGGTCCAAGATGGTGATTGCCTTCAAGTGACCTGCTACATTTTTTAATTCCTCTGCTGGGAAGGGCCTGTACATTCTTATTTTAACAACTCCAACTTTTTTGCCTTCTTTCCGCATTTTCTCAGCTGTTACCCGCGCGGTTCCGGCGGTGCTTCCTAAACAAACGACAGCGGCTTCAGCGTCTTCGATTCCGTACGTATGAAGCACATCGTAGCTTCTCCCCGTGAGGTTCGCGAACTCTTTTCCAACTTTTTTCACTTTGTCTGGAACCTTCTTCATGACTTCTTCTTGTTGCCGCTTGAATTCGAAGTAATAGTCGGTGAAGCACAGAGGCCCTACCGTTACAGGTTTATCTGGGTCTATCTTCAACTGAGCCCTTCTCTGGGGCAGGAACCTCTTTACCGCGTTATCATCTAGAGTCTCAACTCTTTCCATGCTGTGGGAGATGATGAAACCGTCTAGGTTAACTGTCACAGGCAAAAGAACTTCGGGATCCTCCGCTATTTTGAAGGCTTGTATAACCGAGTCATAGGCTTCCTGCGCGTTTTCCTCGTAAATTTGAATCCAGCCGCAG
Organism: uncultured Candidatus Bathyarchaeia archaeon; assembly: GCA_964655075.1. Classification (GTDB taxonomy): domain Archaea; phylum Thermoproteota; class Bathyarchaeia; order Bathyarchaeales; family Bathyarchaeaceae; genus CAZZLD01. Next base: position 160,626 of record CAZZLD010000002.1, on the reverse strand, counting down.
TCCCGGGAGCCCATCATGTCCGAGTGGTCGCCGTGAATGTTGATCGGGGCAGAAAGCGCCCTGTTAGCAACACCCATGACGATGGGGCACCTCAAACTGGACGCGATATATAGTATTTCATGCATTAATGCTAACCCTTGACTTGCGGTGGCGGTGAAAACCCTAGCTCCTGTTAGACTTGCCCCTACGCATGCAGACATCGCTGAATGCTCCGACTCTACGCATACGAATTCGGTTTGCACCTCGCCGTCGGCCACGTACTCGCTGAACTTTTCCACCATAATCGTTTGGGGCGTTATAGGGTACGCAGCCACTACATCTACGTCGCATTGTTTAGCGGCGTAAGCAACCGCTTCGTCGCCAGTTAATCCCATGACCTTTTTCATTTGGCTCCCTCCTCGATCATGGTTATGGCTTTCACGGGGCATTCTTCGGCGCATATGCCGCAGCCCTTGCAGAAGTCATAGTCTATTCTCACCTTTTTGTCCTCTTGAACGATAGCGGGTTCAGGACAGTAAATCCAGCAGAGCAGGCAGCCGATGCACTTCTCTATGTTCACGACAGGTCTAAAGGCTCGCCAGTCGCCTGTCTTATACCGCGTAGAAGAACCCGGCTCAGTTAGAATGCCGGCGATGGTCAAAGTTTTCCATCCTGACTTCTTCTCTTTCGCTTTGCTCATTCACTCTGCACCTCCGCGAAGGCTCGTTTGACGGCTGCAATGTTTTTCTCTCCGATTGATCCGGCGAATCTTTCTGACGTAACTTTAATGACCGAATTCAATGATACAACATCTGTTGTTTTCACTAAGGCGCCCAGCATCGCCGTGTTGAATATGGGTCGGCCAATAACGTCTAGTGAAATTCGGGTGGCGTTAACCGTGAACACTCGGATTCCTTCGCCGTTGAGCTGCGTCTTTAATTCTTTCGGCGACAGGTCAGTGTTAACTACAAGTTTCCCGCCTTTCTTCAAACCTTCTGTGACGGGCACGTTCTTTAACAGCGTTGGATCCAAAACCACCACAGCATCTGGCTCATAAACTTGACTGTGGACATCTATGGAAGCATCGCTGATCCGGGTAAAACCGAGAATTGGCGCCCCTGTGCGTTCAGGCCCGAACTCTGGGAACGCTTGAATGTGTTTGCCTTCTAGGAGGGCGGCTTGAGCCAATAGTTGGCTGGCTGTGACGACGCCTTGTCCGCCGCGTCCGTGCCACCTGATCTCTTGAAAGAGTACCATGTTTGGTTTCCTCCGTTGTATCCGTTCAATTTGAATGATGAGAGATATAAGGTCTCACTTAAAAAGTTAAGGTTAGCATGTATTTCGGAAGACTTTCGTGACGAGCTGCATAGGGATTGTTTATTAGCATTTGGGAAGGTTCAATAGTTATGGAACTTCGGTTGGATCAGACAACTGTGCCCTTCAACTTGGAGCGTACGCTTTGTTGCGGTCAGGTGTTCCGATGGGAGAAAATAGGCGGTTGGTGGTACGGCGTCATCAGCGGAAAAATTGTTAAGGTAAGGCAGACCAACCGCGGATTAGTGTTTCAAGGTTTTCCTATAGTTAACGCGGATTTCATAAGACATTATCTTAGGTTGGATGATGATCTGCCCCGAATCCTCTCGCAGATAAACAGAGACAAACACATAGACGAAGCTATAGTGGCGTTTCGCGGGCTCAGGCTCATAAGGCAGGAACCGTGGGAGTGCCTAATTTCCTACATGTGCGCAACCTACAAGAACATCCCCGCCATCAGAAAAACGATTCTAAACCTTTCCATAAAATTCGGAGAAAAGATAACCGCGGACAGACATACCTTCTACACGTTCCCTAGACCCGATGCCTTAGCGAGAGCTAGCCTAGCGGAAATAAAGCGGTGCGGGTTGGGATTCAGAGCGAAGCGAATTTTAGAGGTCTCTAGGCTAATAGCCAAGGAGCAGTTTGATTTGGAAGCCCTAAGAAAGACAGATTATGAAACGGCGAAACGGAAACTGCTGGCTCTGCCCGGTGTGGGACCTAAAGTCGCCGACTGCGTCCTCCTCTTTTCCTTAGACAAGCTTGAGGCTTTTCCAGTGGACGTTTGGATAAAACGCATAATCCTAACGTTTTACCGTGACCAATTTGAACAAGTCTTCATTACAAAGATTTTAGATAAAACTTCGCTTACACGAGGGAAATACAAGAGAATCAACTTCTTTGGAAGAAATTATTTTGGAAAGTACGCTGGATACGCTCAGGAATACCTGTTCCATTTTGGGAGGCATCAACTAACCAAGAATTACCAATAAGAAAAAATTATACTTTATCAAGAGGTCACTTTTGGCAGAACATCTCCGCATTTTAGAACGCCAACCGTAGCCTTTTCACCTTGCTTTTTAAGGGCCGTTTCCACGGCTTCCTGTGGCGTTTCAGCGTGTTTAAACCCAAGAGCCTCCTTGTCACTTTCCTTAAGCCCTTCAGAATAGCAGACTACCTCGGCTCGTTCCAGTATTTGCCCGTGTAGCAGAAGGGTTCCTCCAGCCACCCTATCCTCCAGTTCCCCTCTTTCAATGGCCTCCAGATTAGCTTCGTAGCCCAGCTTCGCTCTTTCCTTGAAGATAGTATGCACGGGCGATATGCCTTCTGGGCACGGCGTAATTAGGACAATTGTTCCGCCGGGTCTCACTCCCAGAGCCGCGTGGACGACGGGTTTAATGGATTGCCAATAGTCGACGTCAGCAGGGTAACTCGCGACAATGGCTACATCCACGTAACCGGGCACCTTCTGACAGTAGACCTTCTCAGCGACGTTGATACCTTCTCTGAACGCTTCAACTGGGTGCCCCGCAACTATCCGGTGAACCTTCTCCTCTCGGTTCAGCACCGTGTTCACGATCAGCTTTAGTCCCGCTTTGAGCGCAACCTCGTCTATGCGCTTTCTAACCGCATTGTCCCGTTTGCCGATTAAGGTGCTGAAGGGTCTAGTTTTGCCGCCGAGAAGGTGAATCATGGAGGTTGTCTCCGTTCCGCAGACGCCCGGCAGAATGATCTTTCCTCCTCCGCCCCAACCGGCATAAATATGAGGGCTGATGTTGCCGGCGCCTATAACGAAATCAGCCTCGTACACCGTCCTGTTCAGCTTTATCGGAAACCCGGACTCGGCTTCACCCAGATCAACTAGGCGCTTAGAATTCCCACAGTCGTGATTCTCGATCCGTATCCGCTCCGTAACCTCTCGGCCGTACATTTCCAGCGTTTCGTTTCTGCTCATCTTCCGATGGGTCCCGAGGGCAACAACAAGCGTAATATCCCCATCTGGGATTCCAGCAGCATTAAGCTCATCCAACAAAACAGGCATGAGCATCTTTTGAGGAGTAGGGCGAGTTGCATCGTCGCCTACAATAACGACCCTGTCTCCCTTTTTCACCATGTCTTTCAGAGCGGGGGTTCCAATCGGGCTTCTAAGAGCTTCCCTCAACGCCTCTCTAGCATCTTTAAGCGTTGACGCTTCGCCTCTGTCGATTACGAAGGCCAAGTTTTCGTCCGGCACCTCGATAGTCACAGTTTCAGTTTTTCCGTAGGGAAGTTTGACCCTCATTTCGCCGTCTCCCGACTATTTATCTTGCACAGTTTTATAGCGATTTCGCCGATTTTCCCGTCAACCATCCGGAAAGCCGCAAACTCGCCGTTAACCGAAGAAACATCTCTCTAATGCCAGCCCAAGCATAGTCTAATGCAAATGCGTTTATTTCTCTTCCCCATATTGACAAGGATAGATCAGATGGAGTGTCTGGGTAAAACATATAATCAGGAAGAACGATTTAATCTTGAGAGGAAATGTCTGAAGAAAAAATAGTGGTTCCGAGCCATGCAATAGTTGATGTTGATAATATCAACAAAGTGATGAAGATACTATTTAGTAAATTTCTCGGGAAGGAAGTAACCAAGAATGAACTTTCAAAAGAAGTTGAGCTGAAACCAAAAGCATTAGGAAGAATTTTGTCGATACTTCACTCTTTTGATTTTATTGCGTACACACAAAGTAGAAAAAAAGCAAAAATAAGTCGTACTGGGACAGAATATGCCCATCAATTGGCAGAAGAAAAAGAAAACAAAGCTAGGGAAATCTTGAGTGCTCAAATAGAAAAGACGGCACTTTGGAAAAGAATAGTTGAATTCGTAGATAAAGAGTGTTCAGGAAAACATGGAACAACTTCAGGCTTAGGTTTCTTTTTAATGAAAACACAAAATAAAACATGGGCGCCTTTGTACCAAAAACTTGTCGCTGAAAAAACTTGTGAAATAATGAATTATGCAAACAAGATTGATTACAACAAGGACGAAGAAACTTTCACTCTAAAAGAACCTGCAGGAGAAAAAGGAGAAGAGGGAGGGGGGAGAAATTCCCTCAAAGGAGGGAGAGGAGTTTCCACCTCTTCCAGAGGCCGTTTCACCCGGAGAGGTAGTCCTCAATGTCAATATCGGTTTGGATTACCGAATGCCCGCGGATCTGCAACGAGAATACATGAGATGGCTGGAAAGAATGGCGGCTAGACCTGGGGTGAAGTTTGTTTTAAGAGAGAAAAAGGAAAAAGACTAGAAACTAACCGCGCTCAGAAGTATACTGTTCCAGACTCAAAGATTTTTCTTCTCTCCTTACTTTTCCTTTCGCTATTTCAATCCTAGTTGAAATCAAAGAATCTGGATTGACATAAGACAGTTTTGTCGCTAAGAACGGTGAAGCATCCATGTCAAAGTCTGTCTCTTCAAATACTAGATTCCAATATTTATTAAACCGAGCATTGTAGTTAGCAACTTTATCCTCAAATGGAATCCATTTGATATCCTCATCTTTACTTCTACCGCTGAATCCTTTCTTAAAGTCTCCGGGAAGATCAATAACAAACCTGTTATCTTGAATCAAGTAACGGTCGTGAAGGGGAACTTTGCCGCCTTCACGTAAAATCTTAATTACCTCGATTCTATAACCGCTTTTCCAGAATCTTTGTAGGACTTTTATGAAAGCCCTTTCTTTTTCCTTACCGCCAGTTCTTGATGTTAATAACTTCACCTCTATGTTTTTAGGGATAGCTCGAATAAAAAAAGTCCAAATTGTATGATCAACGTAAGGAGAGCAGATGTGAATATTTTGTTTTGCGTTTATGAGTGCCTTACTAATCAGATAATACGTCCACAATTCATCATCCGAGTAGGACTTCACTATCATCTCAGGAATTTCTGTTATTTCTTCAATGAAGATTTTATACATATAATCTGTGGGCACATATTCTGTGGTTAACACAACCTTCGGAGTCGTCCATTTTCGATAGCAAAGACCATATCTGAAGAGTATTTCTTTATGCTTCTGTGGGATTTCAAAATTCTCTGAAAATAGTGGAGGCTTTATTAAACTCTCCAACTCCTGTTTCAGAATAATGTTGGAATACGTAATATACGACGAAACTGTGTTACGGATATATTCCGGAATAAAATACTCAAAAGCAGGGTTTGTCGACAGAAAGTTCAATCTTATACCAACTATGCCGTTTTTGATTAGTTCACTTAATCTATACAACCATTTTGCACCGCAAATTGACTTGAAATGAAATGTTGCTATACCTCCCGTTTCAAGATAAACCCCGATCTCAGGCAAGGCTATTTGATAAAGAAGTCGGAGAACCGAAGCTATTTCTTGATCTTTTTCCTCCTTAATTCTCTTAGTAAGATATTTCTCAGCTTTTCGTTGAATTTGATTTATCTGATTTTGTATAAACTGACTTTCTTTGAGAGTGCCCAGAAAGACGTTCTGTACTTCAGTGTCATTTTTGTACGCAAAATCATAAACTTTTCTTTGCCTCCATTGGAATGAAAGAAGATATCCTTCAGTTTTCATCTTTGAAATTACTCTTTCTATATCGTTCTTAGAATAGTTAAGTAAACTTAGATTTTCAAGTATCGCTTTAACATCTAACCCAAATTCTCCTTGTGTTATCTCTTTACGAGAAAACATGGCTACAATTAATACGTCCTTTAGGATGGGGCTCTTCTCACATAATCCTATTAAAGACATCGCCATTTTTCGAGCTTGTTCTATTTTTGTTAATCGTTCTGAAATTGACATAGATCCACCTTGTTTAATGAATACTGTATTTTTATCTCTAATATCTTGCTGTCTTACTCATCTAATGCGGGATTTCCCTTAACAACACTCAAGCATAGTTTAGTGCAAATGCATTTATTTTTCTTCTCTACAAAGGTTCCTATGTGGAGTTATTGAAGCTTTGAGGCGTCGGTGGGGCAAAAAGTTCGTGAAGAAAGTTAAGCGCCGAGTTCCTTGGGCAGAACACCTCATCGACGACGTGAAGACGGCGCGGGACCTCAACTACGACGCCGACGAGTTGAAGCTCAAAGTCTCGTCTGGAAACCTCTGTTTGGCCTGCAGGGGCGGAAAAAGACTCTGCGGAAAGCCGAGATGCCCCGCCGCCATGAAGCTCTATTCCTACATCCAAGTGAAATCGCTGATATCCGGCACGGAAATGGCGGGTTCCTCACCTCCCGGAGTGTTCGTGGGACGCATCGGCTGGCCGTACGTTTACGCTGGTCCGCTGGTGCCCCCGGTTTTCGGAGACACTTCCTTGATGGATGCCCCTGAGCTTTGGTTAGGCAAACCCGTTGAAGAAATCGTGGACTTCAGAATCAAACTCGTCAGGGGCAAGTTCAGGGTCAACGTAAAAAAACCTGAGAAAACCGGAAAGCTCATGGACAAGACGCTGGACCTAGCCCTCTCGGACGCATCCATAGACACTGAAGTGGCATTCAAAAAGAAGCCCGGAGACAGATACTACTTCGACGGCGAAAACCAGCCTATGGGACCCTCAGCGCTGCTGCGGGGCATACAACTCGGATCACTAAAAGTTGATCACCGAGTCGAAAGGGCTTATGGAGACGCGGATTTGAAGGCGGCGGATGCTGTTCTCGACCTTTATCAGGACAAGGTGCCTGTGAGCAGAATCCAGAAGGCTTTCAGCGTCGGAGCTTTCGGGTTGAAAAAGCAGAGGAGGCTGGTTCCCACAAGGTGGAGCATAACCGCCGTTGACTCCATTCTGTCTCAGCGCATCATCGAAGAGGAAGTGAAGCGCAAGCCCGCTATAAACGAGTACAGAGTTTACGAGTTAAACTACTTGGATAACCGGTTCGTGGTGCTTATGATGCCTTCCGGTTGGAAGTACGAGTGGATCGAGGCTTGGTATCCGGGAACCGCGTGGAACCCACAAAGCCGAAGCGTAGCCATGTGCGGCGACTGGGAAGGCTACAAGGGACGCACCACGTATGCAACGCTTGGAGGATGCTACTACGCTGTGAGGCTTGCGGCAGCGGAGCACTTAGCGGCAGAAGGCAGACAAGCCACGGTGGTGGCCTTGAGGGAAATTCATCCCGGGTTCATCACGCCCCTAGGCGTTTGGATCAACCGAGAAAGCGTGAGGGAAGCCCTGAGGCGAGACTACATGAAATTCAACGACCTGAAGGAAGCCTTAGCGTACGCGGCTTCAAAGTTCGAAATAAGACTCGAAGACTGGATGCAAACCAGCGTGCTGTTAAAGGACGCCATGCACCAAGAAAAACTCACAAAATACTTTCCCGTTTAGAAGGAGACAGTCATAATATGATTGTTGACAATCCGAAGGAGTTAGAGTCGGCTTTAAGGTTCATGTATAATAGGTTAGCGGACTTTTTAATGGAAAACATTGATGTTGATCATGTATCGACGGTTTTAGAGGCTGGTTGTGGAAGTGGGCGATTAACGATGCCCCTAGCTCAGAAGATTGGCAATAGATGCAAGATAATAGCTTTCGATATTTCTTCAGGTCCTTACGAAGGAGATTTAGAGATTTTGAAACGAGCTATACAAGGAAAGAAAATTGAGAAAAGCATTGAGATAGTTAAGGGCGATGTAAGGAATATGGAAACCATCGATGACGAGGCTGTGGATCTGATAGTTTCTAATGAATTGTTCTGTGACTTGGACAAACAGGGTCTAGAAAAGGCTCTCAAGGAGTTCTACAGAATCTTAAAGCCGAGGGGACAGATGGCTCACGCTGAACTTAGCCCATTCCCGGGAAACAAAGCACAGGAGATTCTTATCGAGTCAGACGCTTATTCCTTGGAAAGATTGACGCCACATCCTGACTGGTTTTCACCTTCCGCGGACGAGGTTGCTGTTCTCATGCATAAAATAGGTTTCACAAAAATTACTGTGAAATATTTTGAAACAAATCTGAGGCTCAGCTTTGAGACCGCTGTAGAGCAATTGAAAAAATGGAAAACAGATCCAAAATTCATAACAAAACAGGAGAAAGACCTCCGAGAACACGGATTGGAATTTCCAATGGAACACGTCATCTTCTGTGCAAAACCGGAGACCTAGGCACAAACATTCCTTGGTTAAACAAGATTAAGAAGGAAAGGATTGCTTCTTTTTTCCGCGCCCATAGTCGAAGCTGGGTAGTGTCCAGGATATACTTTTAAGTGGTCTGGCAAGGACAAAAGTTTCTTAAGCGAACGCGTCATCGCTTCAGGAGATGACTTGGGCAGGTCTGTTCTGCCGATGGAGCCGGCAAAAAGCGTGTCGCCTGTGAAGATCACATCGGTGTCTTCGTCTAACAGGCATATGCTTCCGGGGCTGTGTCCTGGAGTGTGAAGAACTCTGAGGTGGATTTCTCCGGTTTGAACCATGTCTCCGTCGCGGAGAAGCCTGTCGGCTGGTGGAGAGTCTGTGGTGACGCCCCATGATGCGAACATGTTCTTCCCAGGTTCTTCGAGCAGCGCCGCGTCGTCTTCGTGGATGAGTATGGGTGCGCTGGTCGCCTCTTTCATGGCTCTGTTGCCGGATGTGTGGTCCGGATGCCCGTGCGTGTTGACTATGTATTTGACGTGTAATTTGTGGCGGTTGATTTCCTCTAGGATTTTTTCAGCTTCGGTTTTCTTGTTGAAACCGGGGTCTATGACAAGGGCATTTCGGGTCTTAGAGCAGCTCACGAGGTAGCAATTTGTGTCGAGAATTCCAACCGTGAACTGTTTAATGATCATACAGACGGCTCCGTGTTTTCATAGGCTAGCTTCCGCCATTTCTTCTGCCAGCTCTTCCATCCGGTTTTCACTAGGTTCTCTCGTTGTTTAGGGTTTTCTTTCACCCATCTGAACAGGGACTGGAACCTGTTTTTGCCGCTTTCAGGAAACAGGGCTTCTTGGGGTACGCCGACTTCGATGCACCAGTTCACGAACCCCTGTTCAATTCTCCTCTGGAGTTCCCCCGTCACCTCAACCTTTTCCACTTGATATCCTTGTTTCTCGAGGAATCGGCGGACTGCTGACAAGACGTATCCGGAACATACTTTGAAGCGGATTGTTTTGTCTGCGTGCATCACCTTAATTACCTCTTGGATTATGCTCACCGTTTTGTCCAGATACTCTTTTCGTTCAAAGCGGGGGGACTGAAAAAAGGCAACGGGAATTCTGCGTTCCATGTACCGGTGGGACGGCAGCGCTAAGGCGCCTATCACCACGCCTAGGATGAGGTCTCCCCAGCCTGAGTCGTCGACGAGGATTTCCTTCGGGTTCGTGGTTAAATCGGTCATTTATACCGTCTAAATAGATGCACAGAACGTATGTTAAATGTTTACGGTCAAATTTTTTCATTTTTCTGTTTAATTACATACGGGAGATGGGGTTTACAGGTGAAAAATTTTGTATAGGTATTGATTCTGACCTAAAATTTAATAAGGTACATGCTATGTTCTCTCTTCCAACAGTTGGATAAGTGAATCGTATATGCGGACTGCACTAGGAAAACCAAGGAATTGGAAAACCGTTCAGTTGCCAGAAGACCTGCTTAACCGCGTAGATGAAGTTATCGCAACTCCGGGGCTCGGATACACGTCCCGAAGCGAGTTTATCAAAGAGTCTGTGCGGATGAGAATACAAGGTCTCAAAGAGAAAACTCAGAAAATTTAAGGAAAAACTGAGATCTCTACAATTGTTGCGGTTAATCCACAGAGACGCAGTGATAGCTATCTATTGCGATTTATAGGTTACATGTTCTTAACAAACTTCAAGAAAGCCTATTTCAATTGTGTGTAAGGTTTAACTCGCAGCTTGGATTATACGTCTGCTCATTTTTCTTTCATTTTACGTTCGGCAACAGCAGAGGCCTCAGCTAAGATTTTCTTGACAGCTTCATTCTTTGGCTCAAATCTTGTTTCGGTGCTCTTCATTGCCCTATCTAAGGCTTCCGTTAACCGTCCTGTACTCCTTGTTCCCCACATTTTTTCAAATTTTTTCGGCAAAATGTATTCCCCTAGAGACAAGAAGAAAGGAACCCGCATATTATTATGTTCTTAACATGCTGAAAACATAATTGGATATATCAAACTCATAGCTTCCCGCGCGTTGGGAAGCTGGAGTTGCCTCTATTTTTGATAAACGTCAGGTTTACTTTTTGGAAACAATCATTGGAAATGGCTAAATTCTCGGCATACTGAAAAGGTTCACGGCGTTTCTGGTAGTCCTATCTGCAACATCCTCTTTTTCTGCGCCTTTAAGCATCGCAACCTCATTCAAAGTGGTCACGACGTCAGACGGCTCAGCTGTTTTCCCTCGATAGCTCACTGGCGAATCTGTCTCCAAGAGGATTCTTTCGATAGGCATGTTTTGAATTGTCCTTCGGAGTTCTTTGCTGTATGCCACGGCGGGGGTCGCAGAGACCATGTAGCCTTCCTCTAAAAGGCTTTCTAGCACGTCTGGAGGACCTGTGAACCAGTGGAAAATCGCTTTCTCAACGCCGGCTTCCTTGACCAAGTCAAAGCAGTCTTTCCAAGCGCCGCGACTGTGAACTACTACAGGTTTTTCGCAGTCCTTGGCAATCTCCAAAAGGCGTTTAAACACTCTTTTCTGCAGTTCCCTTCTGTTCTGATCTTTCCTCGCTTCTTTAAGCCAATAATCTAAGCCTACCTCGCCGACGCCCACAGCCTTATGCACGTTCGCTCGGATGAACTCCAGCGTAGAATCAATTTTTGAGGACTCCATGGTCCTCAAGTTCCAAGGATGAACTCCAATAACTGCGTAAACCCTCGGAGCAACATTGCTGCGCCTTTCAGAGAGCTGAAGAGCCCACTTGCTCGACTGATAGTCAGAGCCAGCTGTGACAACAGCGCAAACCCCGGCCTCTCTAGCTCTTTCAAGCGCCGCTTCAAGGTCCTTTATTTCTTCTAAATGAGCATGAGCGTCCACAAGCTTGTACAATGTCGCTTACCTCCTGTTATCAGTTTTTAATTGACACTTTAAAGGCGCATTGTTGATCGATGAAGCTGAACAAGCCAAGAGAACGATGATGAGTTCTGTGTACATGCCACGGTTCTCAACACCACCTATCTGAACTCCCATTCACAGTAAGGGTCGCCCATCGCTATGCACTTAGTTTCTCTGACATGCTGGTTTTTGACAGTTGAAAAGAATCCGTTAACGAATCCGGTGGTGAAATAGCAGGTAGGCTCCTCCCGCTTCTTCGTCATAAACCTGTAAAACACGCTCTCACAGCTCTCCTTCATTCTCATAGTTTCATTCATCGTGATCTTTCCTACTTTGCAGTATTCTAAGAAGTTTAGAACGCGGTTCACAGCCTCATCCTCCCTTATCCCCGCTTCCATCAGATGCTCTCCCACCTCCTTTCCCGCCTTTGCTCCAGCCATCCTCATGACTATACGGTACCTCTCACCGGCCAGAGCGGGCTGAACCATGACGTGAAGAACAGCGCTCAACATTACATCGCTTCCCGACCTAGGCCTCTCTACAAGGGGTTTGCCCTCGAGTAGAAATCCCATGAGGCGCCCCATCAGCTGGTCATGCATCCTATCAATAACCTGACTGTCTTTCTCCAAGGAATCCTGCAGCTCGGGGATTTCCCCGGGCACCACCTTCCATTCACAGTAGGGGTCCCCTAATCCTATGCATTTAGTCTCAACGGCATTCCAGTCCCTCTCAAGCCCTTTCCAGCTCTCAAGTCCTTTGAACATGCCTGCAGTGGTTGGAGGGAGAAGATAAGCCATAGTGGCGCCTATGTTCTCGAATCCACAGCATTCGGCGCTCTCGTATACCCTAAAGTAGTGCTCGTCAGTCTTAGAGGCGTCTTCAGCGTATTCCAAGATGCCCATACCCATCCCTTTTAACATCTTGGAAACCCCCAATTTTTTCATGTCTTTCACCCTGCTGAAGCTCTTCGGCATGAGTAATTGGAAGAGAAGTCTCTGATGCCGGGGAGCAAACATCATCATCTCTTTCATGCCTTCGCCGTGCTTCTTGCTCATTTCATACGCCATCTCTGGGAACCGTTTGGGGTCCCATAATATCTCACTCCAGTGGGCGAAGTTAGGCCAGAACAAGTTCACGTAATTCCCAAGCTCTCTTCGAACTGTTCCTAGAGCTTCGCCCTTCATCGCACGGAGAGGAAACTTCATAATCTCCTCTTCCCACATTCGCATATCCCATAGCTTCTCCGAAATCTTGGTCCCAGGAACCTCAACTCTTGTAGGCTCTACTATGGGATGTTTCACGACGTTCAGCACCCTCCTTCCATCCTCCGTCTCCATCTTTATTACGCCGTTTGAGAGGCTCATCATGGCCACAAGGTCCTCGGGTTTGCCGCAGCCCTCATCCACACAGGCTAAGACGGCGTTTCCCTCAGCTGCCATCTTTAATAGGCTAGTCCTCATGAACCTCAAAATTTCTGAACCACCAATTAAGTAGGGCGAGGTCAGGGAGTCGAAGACCAACAAAAATGTTTCTCCCATCCTTTCCTGTTGCTTGGAAAGGGCGATGCCTAGGCTTGTCAAATCCTCAGAAGAAGCGGTCACTGTGTCTGGTTTAGACACGGTTGCTAGGCCAACGGTTTCGTGGAATGCATCAACGAAGCCAATTGGGTGAGGTGATGTCTCACCTAGTCCCTTTTGTCTAAGTGATTCTTTAACTTTAGATGGAGCTAATTCGGTTGTCACATAGACGACTGGTCTCATCTCAATATTGCTGAGAACCATTTGCTGACAGAATGTCGACTTTCCCGAGCCTGGAGAACCAACCAGCAAGATCATGCTTTTTGGCGGCACTTCCTGCAGTTGAGCTAATGAAACCATGTGACTAGCCTCTTCTTCGTTTTGGCTGGCCTTTCTCAAATGCCACCTCAATTTTCTTATCTATCTCAGCAATGCTGGGATGCTTCATTGTGGTGAAGCGTAGTAATGGTTCATCCTGCTCTGTTTCGACTTCTGCTTTGACAACGATCTCGAAGATGCTGGCGGCTTGATCGATAAAGTCCTCCATCCCTCTCACCTCTGTCAGGAAGAACAGGCCGTACGACTTGTTGTTCCTTATCCAGCTGCGGACCTTGCTTAGAAGCTCGCTAACCTTTCTTTTATCTTCGTTGTGTAGAAGCAGGGAATCTAGGAAGTCTCCGAAGAGACAGCTTTTCTTGGTCAGCTTCATGTAGAGTTCCCTTTCGACCAGCATGAGATGTTGGGGTTTGATGGTCTGCACGGGTCTACTGACAGCTTCCTCTGAAACCTGGTTGAAGACGCATCTGGGCCAAAAAGCCGTGACTAGCACCACATCTAAACCTTGAGGAGCAACGCACGGTTCTGACACAAATGCCACGAACTCCTCGGGACTCTTTAGCCGGGACAGTAGAGGCTGGAGCAGCGAGTTGCATAGTAATGTTCTCGGGATCAGGGGGTTGCGAATAACGAGGCAAGGTTCACCGGCAACAATTATCTCATCCATCTCCAACTTTCCTCAACTCCTATTTTGAATTGTTTTCATTACATTCATCTGAATTCCCACTCACAGTACGGATTACCCATTGCGATACACTTCGTTTCTTTAACGTGCTGATTTTTGACCGCTGAGAATAGACCGTTGAGGAAGCCCGTGGTGAAATAGCATGACGGGACCTTCTCCTTCGTCGTGAACAGCTTCGTCTGCGAGCTCTCGCAGTTCTCCACTATTCTTATGGTCTCATCCACTGTGGCCTTTCCAACCTTGCATTGGTTTAGGAAATCTAGAACACGCTTCACAGCCTCATCTTCCTTTAAACCCGCTTCCAACAGGCGTTCCCCGACCTGCTTCCCTGACCTGGCTCCCCCCATCCCCAACACCATTCGATACCTCTCGCCTGCCAGTGCGGGAAAAACCATCGCGTGACAGACCCTGTGGATGTTCACTTGGCTTCCCAGCGTAGGTCTCTCCAAGAGAGGCTTTCCGTTCAGCAGAAACTCCATGAGATGATGCATCAACCGTTCATGTATCCTTTCGATGACCGAGACGTCTTTCTCTAGAGAATCCTTCAGCTCATCAATTTCTCCAGGCACGAATTTGCATTCGCAGTATGGGTCCCCGAGACCGATGCACTTTGTCTCAATAGCGTTCCAGTCCCTCTCAAGCCCCTGCCAACTCTCAAATGCTTGCATCATGCCTGCCACGCCAGGCGGGAGATAGAATCCCATCGTGGCGCCGACGTTTTCGAATCCCCAGCATTCAGAGCTTTCGTATATCCTACCGTAGTGTTCATCAGGCTTCGAGCGGTCTTCAAGGTATTCCACGATGCCGCTGCGCTCCTGTTTCGGGCCGCCAAGCGATTTCTCCATCCCTTTCAACAGTTTCTTCATGTCTTTGGGCTTGCTGAAGTTCTTCGGCATGAACCTGAGGAGAAGTCTCATGTGCCAGGGAAACATGGCGCGCTTGACCGCTTCATTCTCCCTCATTAGCTTGATCATGGATGGGCCGTCCTCTTTATTCATCTCGTACACCATCATGGGGAACCGTTTGGGATCCCAGAGCATCCCGCTCCAGTGGGCGAAGTTGGGCCAGAACAAGTTCACGAAGTCTCCGACCTCCCTTCTCATCACTGCTTTATCTCCCCGAAGGTACCGTGCCAGCACATCGGGATTGAAGACACGCTCTTCCAATCCTATGGGTTTGGGTTCAATAGGCGCTTCAATTCTTGCTGGCTTCAACTTGGGGTGCTTCACAACGTTCAGCACTGTTTTTCCTTCCATTAACTCCATCTTTATTACGCCGTTTGAGAGGCTCATCATGGCTACGAGGTCTTCTTCCTTGCCGCTACCCTTATCAAAACATGCTAAAACGCTGTTTCCCTCAGCAGCAAACCTCGAGAGGGTTCTCTTCATGAACTTCAGGACCTCGGAGCCGCTGAACAGGTAGGGAGAAGTTAGGGAATCGAAGACTAACAGAACACCTTTTCTCCCTATTCGATCACTCGTCTTGGAGATCGCAACGCCTATGCTGGAAAGGTCGTCGCAGTCTGCGCGAGCAGTGTCAGGGCGATCCGGGACTGGAAGCCCCACCGTTTCGTTGTATGCATCAATGAAGTTCAGCAGGCCCGGTTCAACTTCCAGCAACCCTCGCTCCCTTAAAGTCCTCTCAGCCTCGGAAGGACCGTATTCGGTCGTCACATAGATGATAGACCTGTCTATAGCTAAGCTGTGGAGGATGACCTGTTCGCAGAACGCCGATTTCCCCGTCCCAGGGGGACCAACCAGCAAGATCATGTTCCTTAACGGTACTTCTTGAAGTTGGCTTAGAGAGACCATCAATAACTCCATTAATAAGTAAGGAAGTACTGGTTTATTAGTTTATATAGGTATGTAGTTAATTATGTTTAGAAAATAAACTAAATGAGGTTAACTGTTTGGATGAAGTTGATCAGAAGCTCATATCAAAGCTCCAACTGGACGGTCGAACAACCTTAAAAGAGTTAGGAGAACTCACTGGTTACACCAGCATGGGAATCAAGAATAGACTTGAAGGCCTGCAAGAACGAAGGATCCTCAAGGTTTCAGCTCTACTAAACATGGAATCACTAAACCTTACAGGGGCGATCGTTATGATTGAAATTGAAAGTGCCGAAGCTATGAATAATCTTCTCGAACGCTTCAGAAACTGTCCGAGAGTAGTTCACATCTTCACCACTCTGAGCGGATATAATCTCATTGCCCTTATAGTAGCCGAGGACCAAAGCACCTTGGAAAGTATATCTGTAGAGAAGTGCTCTCTGAGGAGCAACGAGGGAATTCGCAGATCTGAGTTCTATCCCGTAGGCAACATCCATTATTCCCCCTTTTTACCTGTAAGAGAGTATCTCGCACATAGGGAAAGGGCGATCACTCCCTGCAATGTCGACTGCGGATCCTGCCAGAAATACCAGTCAAAAAAATGCGTTGGATGCCCAACCACACAATATTACAAAGGTTCCCTCTAGCAACAATCGACCGGTTAAGACTAACTTACGTAGCTTTTTTAGTTTATCGGTAGTCCTCTGACGAGTCTAGAGTTGAAGGCTCACTTGTAAACCATGGCCTTCGGAAACACTTCTATGCCTTTACCCGTTATAGTGTATGGTCGCGGCTGGTTGTCTATGGCTAACCCACGCATCTTCTCCACCTGAAACACCCGAACCAACTTGCTGTCCTTCAGAAACGTGCGAAGCAGAATAACCCCCTGAGCTAAATACTCCTCAAACTGATGCTCCCTCTCCAGCCCCGTGCCCCTCAACTCGGAAATCAACAAGTTCGTAGAGTCCCTCTTTCTCAAGTCCCTCATCAGGTCCCTCATGGCATATATGCGCTCGATCTCGTCCGGATATTGAAGAGTGAAGATCGTCAGGGGATCAACGATCACCCTTTTCGCATCGACTTCATCGATACCCTCCCTGATGGCTTCCAGCAACTTTACCAGCCTGAACTCCTTCATCCCAATCTGGATGAGGCCGGCCTTCTCAGAAGGCGCAACACGAACCGGCGAAACGTTGATAAACACAAGCTTCTTCTCGTCCTCCAGTTTCTTTAGGTCCCACCCAAACTCAGCCATGTTAGCCTTTATGTCGCCCGGGTCTTCATCAAGAGTAACATAAACGCCCGATTCACCACGCTGAGTCGCTCCCGTGTAAAGAAACTGAATAGCGAAAGTCGTTTTTCCGCTGCCTGGTCCACCACTCACCAAAATCGTGCTACCCCTCGGAATCCCCTTTCCCGCAAGGACCTCGTCAACGCCGGGAATCCCCATCGAAACATATTCAGCTGCCAAGTCAAACACCTTCAAACAGTTTTATTATATTCACAGTTAGTGTTTTTAAATATCTTTCAGACAATTTATGTGGAGCGGATGCTTATGACTGAACTTAAAGACGAGGAAAGGAAAGGGATTCTCAACGCAGCCAACAAAATCTATGCCCATAAGATCATGCAAACCAAAGGGTACAAGATACTCGTTAAAAGGGCTAAGGACGAAAGGATTAAGCAACTTTTGATACGGATCAGCTCTGACGAGACGAAGCACGCCGAATTCTGGTCTAACAAAATCGAGGAGTTAGGGGGCGAACGCGAAGGGGCAACGAGAGCCTTCCTCAGAAACCAGAAGACGGGATTCATGATGCGCATCCTGGGCACAAAGGGATTCTTCGAGTGGGCCGTGCTGGGCGAGGAAGAGGGCATCCAAGATTTAGCCATTCAAGCCGAAAAGATCAAGGACACAGCCACTTCCGAGACCTGGAGCAGATTTGCCTCTGACGAAAGGATACATCTGGAAAGAATGAAGAGCGAAGTGCTTGGAATGGAAGCATGGGAGATACGAGGCGGCGGAGGAGTCAGGGACATGATCTTTGGGGCCAACGACGGACTGGTCTCAACCCTTGCCTTCGTGGCTGGAGTAGTGGGAGCCATCACAGATCCCTACATCGTTCTATTATCAGGGATAGCAGAACTCTTTGCCGGAACCATATCCATGGCCGCTGGCTCCTACCAATCAGCCAAGTCTGAACTGGAGGTGCTGGAGAGAGAAAGCCAGAGAGAAAAAGTCAAGAAGGGGAGGACCCCTGAAGAGGAAAGGGAGGAGCTGATAAAGTTCTATCAGGCAGAAGGCTTTAAGAGAGAAGAAGCCGAAGCCATCGTCAACAGGATCGCTGAGGAAAAAGAGCTGCCTATACAAGCAGGCACCCTTGAAGAGGTGGGTCTCGCGCCTGAAGAGCTTGGGAACCCAGTTAAGGCTGGTGTTTTGTGTGGAATATTCTTTGGCCTTGCGGCTCTGGTGCCGATACTGCCCTTCGCCTTTGGAGCTTTAAGCTGCACAGACGCCCTAATAGCCTCCATAATTGCCACTGTAGCCGCCCTGTTCGGAGTAGGAGCCATGAAAACAATTTTTTCGAGAAAAAATTGGGTTCGGAGCGGACTGGAGATGATGATTATAGGAGCCTCCGCTGCGACGATAACCTACCTGATTGGAACATTATTTTCTTTGATAGTCTAGGTGCATACTCGAAATGTCCAAGCTCTGAAGAAAGAAGGAAGCAATAATGAAAATACGAAATGAAAGAGAGCTTCTTCATAATTCGACTTCAGAAGCCGATTCCACCGCGAGAGCGGTTGCCCTCGGGATAATCAAAAGTGGACTTGAAGCAGCAGACCCTCATAAAGCTGTTAGAGACAATGTTAAGCGAGTAGGTAATACGCTTGTCATACAGGGAAGAAAATACAAATTGGATGAGTTTGAACGCATCGCAGTCGTTGGAGGCGGAAAAGCTAGTGGAGCCATGGCTGAGGCATTAGAAGAAATTCTCGGTGAACATCCTGCAACTGGAGTTGTCAATGTTTTAAAAGGAACCAGCCGAAACGTCAAAACTAAAAATATAGAACTCAACGAGGCTGGGCACCCTATTCCAGACGAAAACGGGTTAAAAGGGGTCAAGTTCATGTTTGAGGTTGCTAAATCAGTAGGCAAGAGAGGATTGATTTTTTTCCTTATATCTGGAGGAGGCTCGGCTTTATTGCCTTATCCTGCGGATGGAGTATCGCTTGAAGACGTGCAAAACGTTACAGACGCGTTGTTAAGGTCAGGGGCCACAATTAATGAGGTCAATGCTGTAAGAAAGCATTTATCTGCCATAAAAGGCGGTCAGTTTTTGAGGTATGTAAACTCTTCAGAAGTCGTTTCCTTAATCATTTCAGATGTGATTGGCGATCCGCTTGATGTTATAGCGTCTGGTCCAACGGCTCCTGATCCTACAACTTATCAGGAAGTGATCCGAATCCTTAGAAGATACAATTTGTGGGCTACGATTCCGGGAAATGTGCATCTGCATTTTCAGATGGGAGCAAGAGGAAATCTCCCTGAAACCCCTAAAGTTGGAGATCGAATATTCCAGAAGGTTAACAACGTGATCATTAGAAACAATCGAATAGCCACCAAAGCATGTTACGAAAAGGCGAAGGAGTTGGGATATAACGCTCTCTTTTTATCATCTTGCCTCGAAGGGGAAGCACGACACGTTGGAACTGCTCTGGGGGCTATTGTTCGGGAAGTACGAGAATCGGATAATCCTGTACCGAGGCCCGCGGCTATAATCGCTGGAGGAGAAACTACGGTTACCGTTAAGGGGGCGGGAAAGGGAGGGCGCAATCAGGAACTTGTTTTGGGCGCGTCGATGAAAATCAGCGGGTTAGATGGAGTTGCCGTCATTTCAATCGGAACCGACGGCGTAGATGGCCCTACAGATGCTGCGGGCGCTATCGCTGACGGGAAAACTGTCCTTCGTGCTCGCGAGATGAGCCTTAATTCTTTCAGTTTCCTTGACGATAACGACTCCTATCGATTCTTCAAACGTTTGAAGGATTTAGTCATAACTGGCCCAACGGGAACTAACGTGAATGATCTTACAGTGCTAGTCGCGGTTTAATCCGCGTGCATTTTGCACGTTAAAGAAAGCTGAGGACCCAAGAACGGCAACAACATCCTTGAAGTTGGTTATGATTCTATCCAAAATATGGATGGCTTAAAACTTTTCAGAAAGCGAAAGTGTTAAAAAGAGCCGGGGTTAGTTGTGGCGGGCCTAGATAGATTTAAATCACATCCTCTGCACCTAGCTTTTTTTAAAAAAAGGAAAAAATGGGAGCTTAGTGGGCTTTTTTAGCAGTCTTACGTGTGGATGTTGAGGTCATAAGGGCCAAATCTGCCCGAACCCGTTACGTACTGACCAAACCGCGTGGACGTAACATCCCAAAGTTCCAGCGTTCCCACAAAAGCCGGTCTACCCTTGACTTGCATTTTCCCGACAAATGTGATGTAAAGCGTCAAATCGGAATAGGTCGTGGAGGAATACCCAGATTCATTTATGTCTTGAAGCACTTCATATTCAACCCATTCGCCTACATTATTTTCAACGTAGATGATTTCCTTAACAACGCGTGTATAATTTCCTTCAGCGGTTCCTTCCCTGAAACTTTTCTCTACCATACTCAGTGTTAGGTCGGTTTTAAACATCGCAGTGGAGCCATCAAACCATGCGACATCTATTCCACCGTTGAACTTGGGTTGTGGGCTGTACCACTTCGTTGTTTGTACAACTCCGCTTTCCCATCCGTCAAAAGAATATGCCTCGTAATAGCTGTACATATAATGAGTATCATCTTCGTAATAATCGTATTCGTATGAACCTCCCTCTGTGTAGGATGTTGGATAGTCAAAAGAATACTCGCCTTTATAGTCTGGGGAGCCTACAATCTTTCCGCTAACAGTCAATGACATGGGTCCAGAGAATCCTCTGTCCACATCTATAATGTAGCCTTGCAAAGCATACTCGATTTTCAATACTGGTTTATTAGCAAACTTCACGGCGGGATTATTCTCATTCTCATTTTTGGTCGATAGCACTGGTGTTACGGCTGAAATGAGCATTAGAATAGCCAACATTGGAATGAGCATTTGTGTCTTTTTCATTTTTACTTCCCTCCTTTTTACTACTTCCACGTAGTTTGATATTCCTCAAAATGCGCCGCATACTTAAGCGACGCTCACGATAAGTGAGTGTAGTCCTGCAGAAAAGAAAATAAACTATGGAAAGTTAATTAAAGATATGAACAATCTTGCTTTGATCTTGGTTGAAGTTGTTTCAGCAGTACTCTGCTTCACCCTAGTTAGATTTATGATGAAGCCATATCAATATATGGGTGAGAGCCTATACATCGGTTTACCTCTTGGATTTGCTTTTTTAGGCATGTCATACATTTTCATGGGGCTCGCCTTATTTTTTAAGGGCCCTCTTTTTGTTGAAGAACTGAAATGGCTACAGCTTTTTACACAAGCATACGCATTTGCTTTTCTTGCTGTTACGTATTATTTTTCTAAGAAAGTATCTGAACACGTACGTTTGCGGTGGAAAATCACCTTTACAGGGTTAATTTTTGCTGCAATCGTTTCATACTTGATCGTGTTTGAACCTCCGATGTTTGGGTTGCCCAGCTACAAAACAGTGGACGAATACTTCAGAGTCTTCAACATAATCTGTCTCGCATACATTTCCATTCACACATTAAGAAGTCATGCGTCAAGACCTGATCCTAAAACAATATGGATTCCTCTCAGCTATCTATTGCTTAGTTTCAGTCAATACTCTTCATTAATTTGGTCGCTTGATTCAAGCTTCTCGGCATATGTGGGTGCACATTTGCTTAGGCTATCAGGATTAGTGGTTTTTCTATTTGTGGCCTACCAATCTTTCTATGGTACGCGTGCGGCGTCCCCCAAAAGAAGGGATTCGGGATGAGGAAGCTCCCACGTAGAGATAAATTAAAGATTTATGGGGACTTGCTTTTCATTCTTTACAGCGAAACGAAGAAAGAGAAGGTTGTTCTCACTCGTGTTCAGCTGAAAACAAACGTTCCTTTTGACCGTCTAAAAACTTACATCGTTGAACTCAAAGAACTAGGTTTGATCCAAGATGAGCCCTCCCTGAAATTGACGGAAAAAGGTAAGCAATACCTTATGGAATACGAGACAGTTCTCGATTTCATGAAGCGTATGGGCTTAACTTATCGATAGGACAAAATTATTTTGGCATATACCACAAAAAATTAGCCATTTGGTTGAAGAGGGTTTTCTGTCAGGCTTCAGCTCGCAAAAGCCCAGATAAACGCGCAATTACAGTGAATTGCCCATTTTGAATCAACTTTTGTTGTCTATCTTAATTCTTCCGCAAAACTATACTCACTTATCGTGAGCGTCGCTTAAATTAGAGATCATTTATGGATGTTTTTGCTGCACAAGCAGTAATGAAAAAGGAGGAAAAAGAAATGGAGTATGAGATTAAGTACAGTCCAGCTTATTCGCTGTTGGATGTCAGTTTAGAACCTAACGAAGTCATTGTAGCGGAAGCTGGTGCCATGGTTTACATGACACCCCACATAAACATTAAAACGCGGAAGAGGGAGGAAAAAAGCCTATGGAAGAGTATTAAGACAACCCTCCTGGGTGCAGAATCCTTCTTCGTCAACGAATACGTTGCAGAGAAAGGCTCAGGCAAGGTCGGCTTCGTTCCAGCACCTGTAGGAGACATACGACCCTTTGAAGTAAAATCTGGGAAGGGCCTCATTCTTCAAAAGTCTGCCTATGTAGCTTCCACAAAGGATGTTCACTTGGACACGGAATGGCAAGGATTCAAGAAGGGTCTCTTTGGACAAAGCCTATTTATGCTCAAAGTTTCTGGAGAGGGCCAAATGTTCGTAAACGCCTTCGGAGCCATGGATCATCACAGCCTCAAAGGCGGCGAATCACTGATCGTAGATAATTATCATCTGGTAGCTTTCGACGACACCTGTAAATACGATGTCAAGAAGTTCGGGGGACTAAAATCTACCATACTGGGAGGAGAGAGATTAGTTACCGAAGTTTATGGACCTGGAGAAGTTTGGGTTCAAACCAAGAATTTGCGAGAATTCACTGATTGGCTCTGGGAACTGCTGCACCAGAGGGTAGAAGACACCGCCAGAAGGGTTGCTGATGAAAGAAGCAACAAGGGCGGCTTTCAGTTTGGTAAAAAGTTCTAGAGGTAATAAAACAGGAACAGGAGGGAAAACTAGAATATGATAAGTTCAAGGTTAAAAATTGCTCTTCCTCTGGTTTGTGTTCTTCTCATGGCAACTTCCGTTGCTCCTGTATGGGCTACAGAATATAATCCTGGCGTTTCAGTGGGGCAATGGGTGAAATACGGCAATTACGTGGTGACCACTCCAGCAGAGACAGTAATCAGCCCGGACTGGAGCATGATAGAGGTGGTTGGAGTTTCCGGAAAGGAAATCACTCTGCGTATAACTGGAGCGTACATGAATGGCACTGCTATTCCAAGCGAAGATTTGACATGTAATATTGAAACTTGCATGATTGACGGATTTCAACGGTACATCATAGCAGCAAACCTGAACCAAGGCGACAAAATACTCAACTTAGCAGTGTCGGACACAATCAACAAAACAGAGACCAGAACGATTCTAGGTGCCAGCAGAAGCGTCAACATCCTCAACTTCACCAGCTCCTATGCAGGTCAGAATATTAGAGCCACGTACATATATGATAAGGCTTCTGGAATGCAGCTGGGAATGGAAATGGAGATAACCATAATTGAACCAGCAGTAACCTACACAAACTCATAC
Organism: uncultured Candidatus Bathyarchaeia archaeon; assembly: GCA_964655075.1. Classification (GTDB taxonomy): domain Archaea; phylum Thermoproteota; class Bathyarchaeia; order Bathyarchaeales; family Bathyarchaeaceae; genus CAZZLD01. The sequence goes on along the minus strand of CAZZLD010000002.1, from coordinate 137,113 downwards.
AGCATTATTGACACCAACATCTTCGACTGCGAATCAATCCCAGAGTTTTCATCATGGATCATCCTACCACTGTTCATGATAACAATGTTGCTTGCAGCCGTAATCTATAAAAAGAAAGCCAAAAACCATTAAAACCTAATTTAAACATCCTTTTTTCTAATATTTTTCAAAAATAAATCAATGTCAAACTTAAACCCCGATATTTTAAAACGGTATTTGAGCCTATCCACTTTGGCGGGCCCAGGGGGATTTGAACCCCCGACCACCGGGTTAAAAGCTTCACCCACGGATGTTCTCATCGCGTGTCCGATGCTCTTCCTTACTGAGCTACGGGCCCTTTTTCAAATCTGTCGGTAAGGTTTAGTCAACAAGCTTTTAATAACCTTTCTTCCATTAGATAAATTCGTTAAAAGCCGTGTTTGGCATATAATGTTTATTGGGAACCTGTGACGATGAAGAACCTCTTAGAACGACTGTTAGAGGAAAAGGCTCCTGGGCCTTATCCGTCCTTTTCAGTTGTTCACGTTATAAAAACACTGGAGCTCATGGCCGTTAAGGGCCCGATTGGCCGTGGAAAGCTTTCTGAGGAGTTAAACATCGGCGAAGGCGCAACGCGGACTTTGATCAACCGGTTGAAGACCGCTAGGTTAATAACGACGTCTAAGCCGGGATGCTCACTGACGAAGAAAGGCGGGGAAATCTGGAGTGAACTGCACGCAGTTTTTCCGCGGAAGACTGCCCTTAAAAAAAGCGAACTGACGGTTGCCGCCTACAACGTCGCCATACTGGTTAAGGGTCGCGGGCAAAAAGTGGGTTCAGGCATGGCGCAGCGGGACGCTGCTATAATGGTTGGAGCGAAGGGAGCCACAACGCTTGTTTTCAAAAACCGCAAGTTGGTTCTGCCCGGGGTGAGCGAAGACATTGCCGCTGACTTTCCAACAGCCTACAACCAAATAACCGAGCTGAAGCCTGAAGAAAACGACGCGGTTGTTATCGGAAGCGCAGATACACCTCGCAAGGCTGAAGAAGGAGCGTTAGCAGCCACATGGAGCCTCATCAACAACTAACTCCGAAGAAGTGCTGATGCTTTTTAGAGAAGATAGAAGATGATGAGGTATAGGGCATAAGCTATTAAAATTAAGCCGCTAACTGCGCGAATTTTAGATTTATGTCTGTATGTGCCTCTTACCAGCTTGGATATGGAACCCGCAAACACTCCTACAATGATGAATGGGAGGATGACCCCGAGAGAAAAAACGAGGACGATAAGCGGCATGTATTTAAACGACAGCATAGGCAACATGGCGACAAAAATAGGCGCGATACAAGGGTCAAGAAAATAGAAAAGCAAACCTAGTAAAAAAAGCCCACCATACGTAAAGGCGTATTTTCTTGATAGGTTTTTGATCAAAGGCTTCGTCTCAAAAAATGTTGTTTTAAACAGACCTAACAAATTAAGTCCGAGAAAGATGGCTAAAACGCAAACAATCCACGTTAAAATGTATCGAAGTGCCCACATGAAGAGGAACATTAGTCCAACAGCTAATACAACCAACGCAGCGGCAACTACGAAGCCAACCCCAAAAAACATGACTTGCAACATGCCTTCTTTAAACCGAGTTATTTTTCCAAGCGTGTAGCTGAGTATGAAAGACAAAAGCACCATTAAACATGGAGAAAAAGTTTCAAAAAAACCGAAAGAAAAGGCAAGTGCGAGGATTGCGATGATGTTAACAGGCGATGCTTGGGGAGTGACCTCCACATCACCATAAACGTAAACGTTATCTCCGGTGAAGGTTTCATTTGTGACAGGTCCTGCCTCAGCGCGGACAGAATAGCTGTTGGGCGTTACATTCGATGTGTTCCAAACGAAAGTTAAAGTGACTCCGCTGCTGGGACTCAAATCTACGACAGGTAATGTGCCAATTAATAACTCTCCGCAGTAAACGTTGACGTTAAAACTTTCAGTTTCTGTTCCTACATTTCTAACATTAACTATAATATTTATTGTTTCACCCGCAGTGATAACCTTGTGAGACGGAATAACTGAAATGATAGCAACATCGTGTCTAATCGTTGGAGTTTGTGAAGCTCTAACTTCTACAACGCTCCCGTAGCGCACATTATCGTCGGTTTCTTCTTCTTCCGGAAGCGTGTCCGCGCGAGCGCTTATGGTATAGTTACCTTCGGTGATGTTTTGGGTGTTCCAGCGGAAAACTAGCGTAGTTTCGACGTTAGGAGCTAAACCATCTACAAACAAGGTTTCAACAACATTCGCGTCATAATAAGCTGTAACGTTAAATGATTCAACATAGTTTCCTTCATTCTTCACAGTAGCATTTATGTTAAGGATATCACCGACACGTATGCTGTTAGATGCCGGAACAACACTTAAAACTGCAACATCATGAATTAGGTAAGCATCAATTATTTTCCTCAAGGATGTTTCATTAAATTCCCCTTCAACTTTGACTTCGCCATTTATCATCACTGAGTTAAATGAAGTAATACCATATGAAGCCGCTTTTTCTTGACCCTCCTCAGAGTAGTACTCTATCCATTCAACTAAAACGTTGCTTCCATACTCGCTTTGAATGCTATTCAAGGTCTCGTTTTTGCTCAAGAAATCTTCATAAAGCGTTATCCAAGAGGGACATGATGAGCAATAAAGAGGGTCGGTGGATGGGTCCCAGTAAAAGAATTCTATCATGACTTGGTTGCTCGCGTGGACAATTCCAAAAGATACGGAAAAGAAAATGCAGAAGATCAAAAATAACTTAACTGCATTAAGCTTCACAGCATACTTCCTCTGCAACTTCTACAGTAAATCAAATTGATAAACCTTAATTCCAAAACAAAAATAACTGCGACACGGAAATCGACACATTTTTAACCTTAAATTTTTCAGGGCACTTCAATATAGGCGAATAGAGAACGTACTTATCGACACGCATCTGGTTCAATCTGAAAGCGACCAATATCATTCAGTTGTTGCAAAACGATAGACGAAGCCAAAGGCTTAGTAGAGGCCAGATTTGAATACGTCTGCACACATAACGACCTGATACTGTTCAGAAAGCGGAAATTAACATGGTAAAGTTTATTAATATGCTCTGTGGTTTAGTGTGTAGCTTCCCAAAATGGCTGTAACCCAGCCTCCGGAGGCCCGGTTTTTCGGGTTGGATGACGCAGGCTGTTGGAGGAATGCTCACGTTTAGAAAAAGGCTAGCCTTAGAGCGTTTAAGTGGTACTTCGTCAGGTTTATGGGGGTATTAAGTAAGTTTGGAAATCTCAAACAACGACCTTTTGGCCCTTCAAAAATCCTTCTTCGAGGAGAAGGGACTGGTTAGGCAACACCTAGATTCCTACAACGAGTTCATCGACCACGGTCTCCAAGAGGTAATTGATGAAACAGGGGAAATAGAAATCGAGGTTCCAGAAAGACCGTACAAAATAAAGCTCGGACGCATTTGGATTCTAGACCCCGTGTCAAAAGTCAGCGGACCCTACATCACAGAGGTCGACGGCACAAAACATGAAATCTATCCCTTAGAGGCAAGGTTCCGCAGCCTAAGCTACGCTGCGCCCATAGCCCTCGAGATGACCCCGATGATCGACGGTAGAGAGCAGGAGCCTGAGCTGATTATGATAGGCGACCTGCCGGTTATGTTGAAATCTAAGCTCTGCTTCCTCTCTCAGATGACTCCTGAAGAGCTGATTGCACACGGGGAAGACCCGGACGATCCAAGTGGATACTTCATCATAAACGGCTCTGAACGCGTCATCGTAGCCATGGAAGACTTGGCTCCAAACCACATCCTCGTGGACGTTGACACACGTGGAGTAAATCCGGTTTACGAAGCTAAAGTGTTTTCAACAACCGTCGGATTCAGAGCGAGAATCCAGCTGAAACTAAAGTCAGACGGAACCATTTACGCTTCAATGCCAAGCGTCCCAACCGAAATACCTTTCGTAATTATAATGCGCGCGCTCGGTTTGGAGTCCGACAGAGAAATCGCGGAAGCCGTCTCCCCAGAAAAGGACACACAGAACCAGCTTGAGGCTTCCTTCGAAAAAGCAGAAGGCATCAACACTATTGAAGACGCTATAATGTTTATTGGAAATCGCGTGGCCCACGGACAGGTTGAAGAATACCGCCGAAAAAGAGCTGAAAGCATCATCGACCGAAACTTTATGCCCCACATTGGTCGCACAAAAGAGCAACGTCGAGAAAAAGCCTTCTTCCTCGGTGAGATGGCGTGTCGCATTATTGAATTAAAGCTTGGAAAGCGAAACCCAGACGACAAGGACCACTTTAAGAATAAACGCTTAAAACTTGCTGGTCCCCTACTCGCCGACCTTTTCAGAATAGCTTTCAGAAATCTCTGCCGCGACATTAAATATCAGCTTGAGCGAATGGGCACTAAACGGCACAGAGTCGCGATTTCAGCTGCAGTTCGTCCCGGAATAGTTGCTGATCGCGTTAAACACGCCCTCGCAACAGGGAATTGGGGAAGAGGACGAGTTGGCGTTACTCAACTTCTCGACAGAACAAACCGCGTTTCCACCCTCAGCCACCTTAGAAGGCTACAATCGCCGCTCAGCCGCAGCCAACCCAACTTTGAAGCTCGAGACCTACATCCAACCCATTGGGGAAGACTGTGCCCAAACGAAACCCCTGAAGGATCAAACTGTGGTCTGGTTAAAAACCTCGCCTTATCAGCCTCCATATCCGTTGGAGTCAACCCTGAAACAGTGAAACAAACCCTCTATCAGATGGATGTAATTCCCATCCAAGAGATAACCTCGTCAATACGTGAATCCGGCGCCAAGGTTTTCCTAGATGGATGCCTCATTGGGTACTGCGCAACACCCAAAGAGTTAGCTGCTGAGCTGCGGAAGAGACGTAGAATCGGCGAGATTTCAACTGAGGTAAATGTTGCCTACTTCTCAGAGGGGAAACGCAAGGAAATTTACGTTAATTGCGATGCAGGACGTACGCGGCGTTCGCTAATTGTTGTTGAAGACGGCGTCTCCAAGCTACAGCCAGAACACATTGAAAGAATCTGTTCAGGCGAGTGGAAGTGGGAGGAACTTGTCAATCGGGGAATAATCGAGTACCTCGATGCAGAAGAAGAGGAAAACGTGCTTGTAGCCCTAAATTTTGATAAAATTACGACTGAAAACACGCACATAGAAATAGCGCCCTATACCATTCTTGGCATATGCGCTTCCATCATACCGTACGCGGAACACAACCAGTCTCCCCGCAACTCCTACGAAGCAGCCATGGCAAAACAAGCCCTCGGAATCAACACGACGAACTTCCTTCTACGCGTTGACTCCCGATCCCATGTTCTGCACTACCCGCAGACGCCCATAATTAAAACGAAACCCATGGACGTAATTGGATACGATCTTCGCCCTTCAGGACAGAATTGCATCGTCGCTCTGCTGTCGTTTGAAGGTTACAACATGGAAGACGCTATAATCTTCAACAAAGCGTCCATAGAACGAGGCTTAGCGCGCTCAACGTTCTATCGAATTTACGACGCTGAATGTCGGCAGTACCTGGGTGGATTAAGAGACCGATTCACCAAACCTGAACCCGGCATCCGAGGATACCGCGGAGAACAATACTACCGCCTACTTGAACCAGACGGAATCATCAGCCTAGAATCCGACGTGGCTGGAGGAGATGTTCTCATCGGAAGGACAAGCCCACCCCGATTCCTCGAAGAATACAAGGAGTTTGAGGTTAAAGGACCCACCATGAGAGACACTTCTGTGGATATGAGACCTGCCGAAACAGGCACGGTTGACGCTGTCTTCATTACGGAAACACGCGACGGAAGCAAACTCGTGAAAGTCAGAGTTCGAGATCAGCGCATTCCCGAACTAGGTGACAAATTCGCATCCCGCCATGGACAGAAAGGCGTTATAGGAATGATCGTACCTCAAGAGGACATACCTTTCTCGGCAAACGGCATAGTTCCAGACGTTATCATAAACCCTCACGCCATTCCGTCGAGAATGACCATTGGACAGTTCCTCGAATCCATGGCTGGAAAAGTTTCAGCGGCAAGCGGCAAACCCGTTGACGGAACACCTTTCATAAATGAAAAGCCGGAAAGTCTGAAGCGGATGCTCGTTGAGTTAGGGTTCAGTCACACCGGTCGAGAGGTTCTTTATAACGGCATAACAGGCGAGAAGTTCGTGGCGGACGTTTTCATGGGCATCGTATACTATCAAAAGCTTCACCACATGGTTCGAGATAAAATTCACGCCCGGGCGCGAGGTCAAGTTCAAATGCTCACGAGGCAGCCTACAGAGGGGCGGGCTAGAGGAGGCGGATTGCGGTTCGGCGAAATGGAGAGAGACTGTTTGCTTGGGCATGGAGCCGCCATGTTGCTGCGGGATCGATTGCTCGAGGAATCGGACAGATATTTGCTTTATGTTTGTGAACGATGCGGTTACATTGCCTACTACGACATTAGACAACGCAGCTACGTGTGCCGAATCTGCGAGGAAAAAGCCCAAATTTCCCCAGTTATCGTTTCCTACGCCTTTAAGCTTCTCCTACAGGAACTTACGAGCCTGTGCGTGACGCCACGCCTCAAACTGAAGGAGCGAGCATAAAATGGCGATTGAAGAAGCTGTACATAAAATCGTTGACGAAATCAAATTTGGAGTGCTGTCGCCTCAAGAGGTCCGCCGGTTCTCAGTAGCAGAAATACAAACCGCGGACACATATGATGAAGACGGCGCTCCGATCATGTCAGGGCTTATGGACGGAAGATTAGGAACCCTTGAGCCGAGGCAACGATGCAAAACCTGCGGCAACACCGCCGCCAGATGTCCAGGGCACTTCGGTCACATCGAGTTGGCAGTTCCAGTTATTCATGTTGAATACACCAAAATAATTTACAACCTCATCCGATCTGTTTGCAGAAACTGCGGACGCGTGCTGTTGCCAACAAACGTAATTGAGAAAATCAAAGCCCGAATCATCCGTGTCCACAATTTAATGGGCGTGGTGCCTGACCGACTTTACAAAAAAGTGCTGCTGGAAGCCAAAAAAGCTAAGGAATGTCCACACTGCGGGGCGCTACAGTACAAAATAGAGTTCTCAAAGCCCACGGCTTTCCACGAAGTTCTGGAAGAAGGAGCACAGCGGTTGACGCCGAGCATGATTAGAGAACGGCTTGAACGCATACCCGACGAAGACCTTGAAATTTTAGGTTTGAACCCGAAAAGCGCCCGCCCAGAATGGATGATTCTGCAGGTTCTCCCAGTTCCGCCGCTTTACGTAAGACCCTCAATAACGTTGGAGTCTGGAATACGGTCTGAGGACGACCTAACCCACAAACTTGTTGACATCATCCGCATAAATCAACGACTGAAAGAAAACATGGAAGCAGGCGCACCCACCCTCATCATCCAAGACCTATCTGAACTTCTACAATATCACGTGACAACGTACTTTAACAATGAAGCCTCAGGTATCCCACCAGCGAGACACCGCTCAGGCAGAGCGCTGAAAACCTTGGCGCAGCGCCTTAAAGGCAAGGAAGGAAGATTCAGAAGTAACCTATCTGGGAAGAGAGTTGACTTTTCAGCGCGAACTGTCATCTCTCCCGATCCGGACATTGACATAAGCGAAGTCGGCGTTCCCATGGACATTGCTATGAGACTTTCGGTTCCCGAGAAGATCACAACCTGGAACGTTGAAGAAGCGCGGAAGCTGGTGATTAATGGTCCTGACAACTATCCCGGTGCGCTCTACATTGTAAGACCTGACGGAAAACGTGTTCGACTAGAATTCGTTGTTGAGCGAGAGAAGGTCGCTGAGGCTTTAGAGCCAGGCTTCATCGTGGAACGCCACCTAAAAGACGGTGACATAGCAATTTTTAACAGGCAACCTTCGCTTCACCGAATGTCGATCATGGCGCATTACGTCCGAGTTTTACCTGACAGAACATTTCGTCTTCACCTCTGCGTTTGCCCACCGTACAACGCTGACTTCGACGGGGACGAAATGAACCTCCATGTACCACAAAGCGAGGAAGCAAAAACTGAAGCACGCCTCCTCATGCAAGTTCAAGACCAGATTCTTTCACCGCGGTTCGGTGGGCCCATCATAGGAGCAATCAGAGACTTCATAACCGCCGCTTACCTGTTCACTCAAAAGAACACATATCTAAAAAAAGAAGAGGTCTGTAAGCTTTTATCAACCGCAGGCTACGAAGACCCACTTCCTGAACCTGAAGTCGAAAAACCTGAGCCGCTGTGGACAGGAAAACAGATATTCAGCCTCTTCATACCTAAAGGCCTAAACTACACTTTGAAGGCAATAACTTGCCGCGGCTGCGCTGTTTGCACCTATGAAGACTGCGAGTATGACGCTTACGTGGTTATCAAAAACGGAGTTTTAAAAAGCGGAGTAATCGACAGGAGCGCCATAGGAGCTGAACAGTCAGAGAGCCTTCTTCACCGAATCATAAAGGATTACGGCTCTCAAGCAGGAAGGCAGTTCCTTAACCGCATATGCCGGCTTCTTAAGCTCTTCATGACCATGCGTGGATTCACCTACTCATTCGACGAACTTGAGTTGTCCGCCACTGCCAAAAACAAAATCGATAGGGTAATTAAGAAAGCTGAAGACCGAATAAACGAATTGATAAAGGAGTACCACGGGGGAACCCTTCAAAGACTTCCCGGGCAAACGCTCACGGAGTCGTTTGAAATTTACGTTATGAATGAACTGGCTGAGGCAAGGGACAAGGCTGGAGAGACTGCGGACAAAGGGTTTAGCGCAAACAACTCTGGCATGATCATGACACGCAGCGGCGCAAGAGGGTCCAGTCTCAACATCGGCCAAATGACCGCGTGTGTCGGGCAGCAGTCTGTGCGAGGGAAACGGATCATGCGTGGATACGTTGACCGCGCATTACCGCACTTCAAGAAGAAGGACTCGACGCCTAAGGCCAGGGGGTTCGTGTATTCTTCGTATCGAGACGGCTTGGACCCCGTTGAATTCTTCTTCCACGCCATGGGCGGACGGGAAGGTCTCGTGGACACCGCGGTTCGGACGCAACAGAGCGGCTACATGCAGAGACGCCTCATAAACGCTCTAGAACATCTACGCATTGAATACGACAGAACTGTTCGAAATTCAATTGGCGACATAATTCAGTTCAAATACGGTGAAGATGGAGTTGACCCTGCGAAAAGCGATCATGGAAAAGCCGTCAACGTCAGGCGGTTGGTTGAACAAATCAAAATCACAATAGAGAAAGAAAAACCTGCACCTAAACAGTACATAAAGAAGAAACTCGAAGAGGCTGAAGCACAACTTACGCCGCTTCTTGTCAAAGAATTGAACCACGAGTTGGCGAAAGCCAAGCTGTCCCAAAAGGGCGTAGATGAAGCGGTTTCCTTAACCGTGGAAAACTATAAGCGCGCCCTAGTTGAACCAGGCGAAGCTGTTGGCGTTATAGCCGCTCAATCCATAGGTGAACCAGGCACTCAGATGACGCTTAGGACGTTCCACTATGCTGGAGTAAGAGAGCAGAACGTTACTCTCGGATTGCCGCGCCTCATCGAAATCGTAGACGCGCGAAGAAAACCTTCCACGCCTATAATGACAATCTACCTCGACAAGGAACACCAAAAAACCAAAGAGACCGCCACCAAAGTAGCCCGCGAAATAATATATACGGCAACGAAACATATCGCGAAGGCTCTTTACATAGATCCTGAGAAGGGAGAAGTCGTCGTTCAGCTGGATCCAACCATGATAGAGGATCGCGGCATCAGCATGGAAGAACTGAAGGAGAAACTGAGTTTACCTAATTGCACGCTGAGAACTAAGGGGGACCAGATTTTCCTTAAGCCCAAAAAGCTGTCGGACCTCACGAAGCTGCTTGAAAAGGTTACCGAACACCATATTAAAGGACTGCAGGACATTCGAAGAGTACTCGTAACTGAGGAAAAGGGAGAATGGGTTATACGAACCGATGGTTCAAACATGCCTGAGGCAATTGAAATACCTGGAGTGGACCCCACAAGGACAACCACCAATCACGTGCACGAGATAGCTGGCACCCTTGGAGTTGAGGCAGCGAGAAACGCGATAATTAAGGAAGCCATCGGAGTGTTGGAGGAGCAGGGGTTAGATGTTGACATAAGGCACGTCATGCTGGTGGCAGATATTATGACGTCGAACAGCGATGTGCGGCAGATAGGTAGACATGGCATAAGCGGAGAGAAAGCCAGCGTTCTCGCGAGGGCTGCCTTTGAGATCACTGTTGCGAACATAGTTGATGCGGCAATCAAAGGGGAAAGTGACCCGCTGCAGGGAGTAACCGAAAACGTAATAGTGGGGCAGTCCATACCTATAGGAACGGGTTTAGTTGACCTTTACATGTCGACTGCACGCCAAGAGGAAAAGAAATGACGGATATAAAGAAGGCTATTGCGACCACCGTGAAAACCGGCAAAGTCCTGTTCGGGATCAACAGCACAGTGAAAACAGCTAAGACCGGAAAAGCCAAGCTTATAATTGTTGCAGCCAACTGCCCAGGAACTGCACGAGAGGACGTTGAGTATTATTGTAAGCTTTCTAAAATTCCCATCATTGTTTATAAGGGAACAGGCATAGATTTAGGTATGGCGTGCGGAAAGCCATTTGCGGTTTCAGCCTTAACAGTAAAAGAACAGGGAGATTCAGAGATCCTTAAGCTCACGGAGGCAGCGAATGTCTAGCGGAATAAAGTTCACGAGTAACGAAATGCGGTACATCGCCCTATTTGAAGGCATAACCGGCGCAACCGTGAAAGACTGCATAGTCGACGAGGACCTCAACCGAATAATCTTTGTCATAAAGAGCGGCCAACTAGGAATCGCCATAGGGAAAAGAGGTAAAAACATTCGTTATTTGGAGAAAAGGACCGGGAAAAAACACGAGATAATTGAACACTCAGAAAACCCTACTCAGTTCATAAAAAATGCTCTGAAACCCGCCAAAGTAAAAGAGATCCGCATAACCGAAAGACCCGACGGAAAAACCATCGCCGTGGTTTCTGTGAACCCCCAAGACAAAGGAGTCGCCATCGGAAAAAACGGAAGAAACGCGGAGCGAATCAGATTCCTAGCTAAAAGATATTTCCAAATCCAAAACGTAAGCATAACATAACCGCCTAACCGGATTCATATTTTTGGCGTTCCGAGCCATTTGAAAAGGCAGATTTAAGTCTCCAAAAGAGCCAACACTTAAAAATTCTCTGAGGTGTTTATGTCTATTAGTCTAGTGTTTATGTCTATTAGTCTATAAGGGAATGAAACGACGGTGACCGACCGGAATAGGAACTCCTCATTCATGGCAGATTTTAAAGTTGGCGTCCTATTTAATGTGTTGGCTAAACCGTCTAAAGGCGAAGATCTCGATTATGTGTCTGAGGCTGAAGTTGAAGATCAGGCGGAACATATTCTGGACGCCTTAGAAAAACTTGATCTTAAATATCAGAGGTTTCCACTCAAAGATAATGTTGAGAGTCTCGTTAAAGAGTTAAAATTGCACGAGCCGCATGTGGTCATAAACCTTTGTGAAGGGGCTTTTGGGGAAAGCCGCTTAGAAATGGATGTGGCATCAATACTTGAGCTTTTAAGGATACCCTACACTGGTTCACCGCCTCTAACGCTGGGATTATGTCAGAACAAAGGTTTAGCGAAAGACGTTCTAAAAGCAAAAGGTATACCTACTCCGGAGTATCAGATTTTAAGCTGTTTTGAAAACTGGAACGACGAGATAGGTTACCCCCTATTCGTTAAGCCTTTGAGGGAGGATGCAAGCCTAGGAATCACGAAGGAGAGCTTCGTTGGGGATGCCGTAGAGCTTAAGAAACGAGTGGAATACATAACAGAACGCTATAGGCAACCCGCTTTAGTGGAGAAATACGTTGACGGGAGAGAATTGAACGTAGCTATTCTAGGCAACGAAAAACCAGCAATCCTTCCGATCTCGGAGATCGTGTTCGAATTTCCGGATCATCCGAAAATAGTAGGTTATTCAGCTAAGTGGTTTAGAGAGAGTGAAGAATATAAGAAGACCAAGCCAGTATGCCCGGCGAAATTGAAGCCCTCTATAAAAGATGCTGTGGAGAGGGTGTCCTTAGCAGCGTATAGGGCACTGTACTGTAGAGACTACGCGAGGGTCGACATACGTTTGAAGGATGACGTGCCCTTCGTTCTTGAGGTTAATCCTAACCCTGACATATCCCTCGATGCAGGCTTCGTCCGCTCCTTAAAGGCTGCTAGAATCTCCTTTGCGGAGTTCATCGAAAACATTATCTGTTTTGCACTTGAGAGGAAACGTTCACGGAAGTAACTGATCAAAAACGTCATTGAAGCTTTATTAGAGACTGATCTTCGAAGAGATGCTGCAAATTGTATCTTTTGAGGGCTTGCCAAAGGATTGTGCAGATAAGTTGATCGTAAGTATAGCCTGCAGCCCTTGCAGCCTCGGGTAGGCATGAGTGAGCATCTGGATTCGGGATCAAACCTGGCAGAGGGTTAACCTCTATTACACGAAGTTTACCATCTCTGTCAAGCCTCACGTCTATTCGGCATACGTCTCGGCAGTTGAGGGACTTGAATGCTTTAGTTGTGATGCGTCTGATCTGCTTTTCAAGTTTTTGCGGTATGTCTGCTGGGCAACGGAACATGTCTAAAGGTTTTTCAGGTATGTCCCAAATCCACTTGGCTTCATACGAGTATAGGGGACTGGCTCCGCTTGGCAGCTTATCAAATAAGATTTCGACTATGGGCAGAACTGTCAGGTTGCCGTTTCCGATTAAGCCGACTGTGAACTCTCTTCCCGGGAGGAATTCCTCAACTATCGCAGGTTGATCATAAGTCTCTATAACCTCATAAACTTGTTCTCTGAGACTCTGTTCATCTTTTACTAGCGAGCTGCTTCTGATGCCTTTGCTGGAGCCTTCCGACAGAGGTTTCACAACGAGCGGAAACCTAAGTTTTTTGTCTAGTCTTTCGTCGTCTCTTGTGAAAACTTGGAAGGAGGGCGACGGGACTCCGTTGGCTTCAAGAAATTGATGAGTTAAGGCCTTATTCAACGCTATAGCCAAGGTCAAGGGTCCCGAACCAGTGTAAGGTATGCCCAGCATCTCCAGAATTGCCGGTATGTGAGACTCTCTGCTTTCGCCGCCTAATCCCTCAGCCATATTAAAGACGATATCAAGCTCCAACCTTCTCAGTTTGCCGTATGTTTTCTCGTCTGCCTCCATCTTCGTTACCTTGCATCCACCATTCTCTAAAGCCTCAACTACAGCATCCACCGTTTCCTCATCGTCAAACTCAACGTAAAAATCCTCAGGCAATCCTTCGTCGGCGCTGGATTGTCTTTTCAGGTTGTAGGCTAGCCCTACTCTAAGGGTCATCCTCGTCTCCCTAGGTTACCTTTGTCGGCACTTTTAGAGTTACAAACGGTTTTCTTTCTGGCGGAATCTGTGGATAGATGTAAGCTTTGCCTTCGTAGTTTCTTAAGACAATCTTGTTCTTCTCGACGCTTAGGATGTAATCTGGTTGAATTGGAATCTTGCCTCCCCCGCCTGGAGCATCGATAACATAGCGCGGAACAGCTAAACCTGAAGTGCGACCGGTGAGAGATTCGATGATTTTTATTCCAGTTTCCACTCTCGTTCTGAAGTGGTAGGTTCCCTTAACAAGGTCCATCTGGAACAGGTAGTATGGTTTAACACGGATCCTCAGAAGTTTTTGAACCAAGTCCTTTATCACATCGGAATCGTCGTTGACGCCCTTAAGGAGCACCGATTGGTTTCCTAGGGGAATTCCAGCGTCAGCCAGTAGTCCGCATGCTCTCTTGCTTTCTTCCGTTATCTCTCGAGGATGGTTGAAATGGATATTCACGTAAACTGGATGGTACTTCCTTATTATGTCGCATAGTTTTGGCGTTATCCTTTGCGGGAGCGTACAGGGAACCCTAGACCCAATCCTTAAAATCTCCACGTGAGGTATGGCTCTAAGCCTTTTGAGAAGGAACTCTATCTTCTCATCTGGGAGCAGTAAGGGGTCGCCTCCAGACAGGAGAACATCTCGGACAGCAGGGTTCTTCTCAACGTATCGGATATGCTCAAATAATACGTCATTGGAAAGGTTTATGACGGGTTTTCCAACCCTCCTCTTCCTAGTACAAAACCTGCAGTATGTTGCGCAGGTGTTCGACACGCACATGAGGACTCTGTCAGGGTACCGGTGGACTAGGCCAGTTAGCGGGCTATCTTCCTCCTCACTTAATGGGTCGTCAACGCCGTAGGGATCCTGCAGCTCCAAAGTGCTTGGAACACACTGTCTCCATATTGGGTCGTCAACTTCTTCGATGAGTTCAAAGTAGTATTTTGAGATTTTCATGGGATATTTTGCGACAACAGCCTTCAGGCTTTCTACATCGACGCGATATTTGTTGGAGATCTGTTCTGGTCTGGTTATACTTTGCGCAAGAAGTTTTTTCCAGTCTTCAACCATTATCTGTATTCGCGCACTCTATAGCATTATATTTGCTACAAGAGAAATTTTCTCTACAGCACAACAATATTTAAACTTTTCTACCATAGCCTTTTTGTTTATAACAACAAGAAGTAGGATGCTTCGTCGTGGTAAGATCCGTCTTTTTGAATCCTGTTCTTCCTTAAACTTTCGAGTTTGAATCCTAATTTCTCCGCTACTTGTCTCATCGCCATGTTCTCTGAGAGGGTCTCGATCTCAAGTCTCTTAAATCCATTCTTCTTGGCTAGCTCAACTGCTGATTTTATTAGCTCGGTTGCGATTCCCTTTCCCCAGTAATTCGGATGCACACTGACTCCTACGGTTGCAACGTGTTCCATGTATCTTCCAAGCCTCCATAAACCAAGGAACCCGACGATCTGCCCATCACATTTAGCGACGAGTATCTCCGCTCTTCCGTTCTCAGGCAGTTTTTTGAAGAAGTTTTTATAAGCTTGAAACTCTTTCTCAATGCTCTCGTCGACGTACTCGATTAACCATTCTTGAACTTCAGGGTGAAATTCAATCTTAACGATGGACCTTATGTCGCCGTCTTTTAGAAGAATTCGTTTAGCATTAAATATTTCAAGTTTCAAACCATTCCTCCGACGAAAGAATTGAAACTTTGAAGGATGTTATTAAACTTTGTCTGATCACAGGTAATTTCTGAGCAGTTCGAGTAATCTTCAACATCCTCTCACAACCTTGGCTGAGGCGAGAATAACAGAACCACCTAACCCACAGATGCACAATTATTCCATGCTCAGTCAATAAATTTGTTTTTAAAATGTTATCGTTTAATATAAAGGCAATCCATAAATAGTACCCGTTAATTTACATAACTGACCTTAAAAGGAAAGGTGACCTAATGGGTTCCAAAGCACCGAGAGGCGAATTCGCCGCGAGGAAACTTACTGGAAAGAGGAAGAGCTTTCGGTGGAGCAACCTCATGTTTAAAAGGAAAACGCTTGGGCTGGACGTGAAATCCGACCCCTTACAAGGTGCTCCCATGGCTCGTGGGATTGTCCTAGAGAAAAAAGGGGTTGAGAGCAAGCAGCCTAACAGCGCCATCCGGAAGTGCGTGAGGGTTCAACTTATAAAAAACGGCAGAACCGTTACCGCGTTCCTTCCGTGGGACGGCGCCCTCAACATGGTTGACGAACACGACGAAGTGATAGTCGAAGGAATCGGGGGTTCCCGCGGGGGAGCCATGGGGGACATTCCAGGTGTTCGCCATAAAGTTATCATGGTTAACGGAATTGCCTTGAAGGAATTGGTTTACGGTCGTAAGGAGAAACCGATACGCTAGGGAGGTTTTTCTGGGTTAGAAAACGGGCTGTGAGGGCGGAGAAGTTTGAGTAAGAAACCGGAGATTAACTTGTTCGGAAAGTGGAATTCAGAGGGAATTGAAGTAGGAGATGCCGGGCTTAAACGTTACATTTCAGTTAAACCGACTTATGTACCTCACAGCATGGGGCGCCACGAACATGGAAGGTTCCGTAAATCCGAGGTCAGCATAGTTGAAAGGCTCATAAACAACCTCATGCGGCCGGGAAGCAGCGCCGGAAAAAAAGCCAGAGTTATAAACCTCGTGAAAAATGCTTTTGAAATCGTTTACCTCCGCACAGGAAAAAATCCTGTGGAAATCATCGTGAGAGCCGTGGAGAATTCCGCTCCCTGCGAGGACACGACGAGAATCCGCTTCGGCGGTGTGGTCTACCATCTGGCCGTGGACATATCGCCTCAAAGACGGGTGGATTTAGCCCTCCGCTTTCTGTCTGAGGGGGCCAGAAAAGGAACGTCTGGTAGCTCCCGTCCCTTGGAGGAAGGCCTCGCTGAGGAGCTAATTTTAGCGGCTAAAGGGGACGTGAAGAGCTATGCGGTTCAGAAGCGCAATGAGATGGAAAGAATCGCCATGTCGTCTCGTTAGAAGGCGACTATAGGCTGAGTCTTGTTTTTTCCTCGTTTGCCAGCATGTGAGCGGTTCTTACGGGTTCGGGAATTCTGCGACCTTGCGCACAGTACAAAACTAGGTCTATGGCTCTCTCCAACGAAACTCGGTGGCCTATGCTTACGTAAACGGGCTTTCTCCCCGGGTTTGTGATAACCGCGGCGCCGATGGTCTCCCCTTTATCTATGATGGGGCTCCACCTTTTTCCGTTTTGGAAGGGTTGGACTTTGCCGCATAGCAGACTCTTAGCGACGCCTATTGTTGGCGTGTCTGCTGCTAAGCCTAGGTGGGTTGCGAAGCCGAGGCGGTAAGGATGGGCGGTTCCTTGTCCGTCGACCATGAAAACGTCGGGAGTGGTTGCAAGTTTTTTCATGGCTAACAGCGCAGGCGGTATCTCGCGGAAAGACAGCAAAGTGGGCACGTACGGGAAAAGGGTTTTGAAGTGTGCTGTTTTGGATTCCACGAGGGCGAGGGAGCCGAAGTCGAGGACGACGGCAGCACCGATGGATGTCTCTCCTGCATAGGCAATGTCCACTCCAGCCACGTATCTGATTTTTTCGGGAAGCTGATCTTCTCGAATAATTTTCTTGGACATTTTTCGCTGTGTTTCATGTGCCTTTCTCACGGAGAATCTTGGGCTGAGCTTGATTGGCAACTTAGGAGTCCCATATAGGTTTTTTAATCAGTGATTTCCGCTCGGATTCCGATGAAGACGGGTCCGGTGGTTTCGATTTTGTTTTTTCGGCTTGTTATGTATCGGTGGGCTACTTCGCTGATTTTGATGTTGAGGTCGCTGGGGTTTTTCGCCATCTTTACTCGAATGTTCACTGTTCTTAGTCCAGCCTCTACGGCTTCTTCGATTTCTGCGGCGGCAAGCGAAGCCACAGCGTCTAGGTAACTGAATCCGAGGGATACGCCTCTTTCCCGCGTTTCCTTCACGATGGACACGTGTTCTATGCCCTTTTCTGGTATACCTAAGACGTTGCCTTTGTAGACGTAGATGCGATTTCGGGCGGCTGGACCCAGAAGCTTAACGCCCACATCAGTTTCGTAAACGTAAACCTTGACCTGTTTTCCCGCGATTTTGCCCTCGTAGGCTTGGAATTCACAGGGACTCGGCTTTTCGCCGTGTTTCAGCGCAGTAGCCGTGATGGCTTCAGCTATCTTCCTGCCCGTTTCAGTCTCCGGTTTGGCTTCTATTTCCACCATCTTTGCGATTTGAGCGTCGGATAACTCCAGCGGAGCGTAGAGCTGCGGGTAAGTCAGGCTCCGTATGTCCTTTGCGCCTTGAAGAAGCATGGCTATTCTTTCAACTCCGAATCCTGCGTTGAACACTGGATAGCTGATGCCGTATTGGGCTAATGAAACAGGCGAGTAGAGACCTATGTCGCCTATTTCTATCCACTGTTCGTCTGCTTTCACGAAAACCTCAATTTCAGTTTTTGGAGCGTAATACTTGCTTGTGGCTTTTTTCACTTCGAATTTTGCATCTTTAAACCCTAAATCCGAAAGCACTGCTTTGCACAGTTCTTGTCCGTCTTCCAGCGTTACGTCTTCCGCCATGACCACCAAGGAGGCAACATACGATTCATAGAGGTGGGTCTCATCCAGTTTTTGCTCCCTTCGATACTTGGTTCCGACGGAGAAAATCTTCATCGGCAATGGTTTTTTGTGTTGTAGAGCAGCTAAAACTTGGAACCACAGGGCTGTCATGTGGGACCTCAGGGTAAGCTTTGATGGTATAGGCGTCAATTTTTTGAGTTCTGGAAATAAGCCCAGGATGGCTGTGGCTTCAGCGGTTTCTATGCGCAGTCGATTAACGATTTCTTCCACGAGGTCGTCGCCTTCAATTTTTCCTTCTTTGTACTCTCGGAAGATTCTTTGTAGTTCCTTAACGTTGTTCGCTGAGAAGGTTGGGACAATTTTCCGAATCTGCAAAGTTTTCTTTTGGCTTAGCCCTATGTCCGGTCGCGGTAGCCCCGCCAAGTAGAAGATTCGGTCGAGGATAACCGCGGCTTCGGGACCATACTGCTTCCTCACGTCTTCTTCTGGAACTATGGACGGGTTAATCAGTTCCTCAAATTCGTAGGACAGCAGAGCTCTTCTGATTTTTTGGATGAGGCTGTTGACCGGATGTTCCTCTCCGGGTGTTTTCTCCCAGAGAATTTTTCTCCCGGTTTTCTTCACTAAGCTGGCGGTTTCCATCCATGCTTTCTCGTAGTCCTTCTGGGCTTTTCTTTTGATTTTCTCTGGTTCCCACATTTTCCGTGACTCATTTAGCTTTAGTTTTCTTCTTTCCCTTAAGGGTGCTTTCAAGTTTTCTGATGGAGTGTTCAAGCGAGCTTCTCCGCGCTTCGATGGTTACGTCGCCCCTCGTCGTTTCGATAATGCGCCTTGCAACGTCGCATTTTCTCCGCAGCCCCGGAACCAGCATGTAGGCGTCGTCCATGGCTGTTAACTCAAGGTAAATATGCTCCATTGTTTTGAGGCTTCCCTCCGCGGTTTTTATGTCCCCTCTCCGGATGTTGTCTAAGGTTCGTCGGCGGAGTTCACCGATAACATCGCCTAAGGCGAGAACATAGTGGATGGGTGGAACCCCGATGTCCTCTGGGCTGACGAACCTGTTCTCCTTAAGCAGAGACATAAGCACGCGGGCTTCGCTGTATTCTTCAAAGGCTGCTTCAACTAAACCAGTGTAGAAAACATCCGCGTTGTCCTCCGCCAAGTTCTGAAGTTTAGAAAAGTTTTCGTCTGCTTCCGCAAGCGCTTTTTTTGCGTCGCTGAACCGCTGCTGATGCATAAAAAGAATGGCTTGTTTGGACAAGCGAACGGTTTTACGCGCGACATCTTGAACTTCAACGCGGACTTCCTCCCGCTTCTTCAACTCTTCCTGAATCTTACCGAGAATTTTGCTTAGAGACACAACCTTCACAGCCGAAACCACACTTCAAAAACATGGTCCACGCAAACCTAAAAGACTTTCTGGTTAAACATAAATCAAATAAACTTACAGGATCGAAACCTAAAACACTGCAAACTCGTTTGAAAGATTCAAGGGTCTCTACGAAATTCTTCTGCCATGGAAAACCC
Source organism: uncultured Candidatus Bathyarchaeia archaeon (assembly GCA_964655075.1). GTDB lineage: Archaea > Thermoproteota > Bathyarchaeia > Bathyarchaeales > Bathyarchaeaceae > CAZZLD01. The sequence goes on along the minus strand of CAZZLD010000002.1, from coordinate 117,492 downwards.
AAATGAAAATACAATAATCAAAAATACGGTGATAACTAGCCAGCAAATCCATGCATTTTCAGAACGAATAAGAAACCAAGCACCAACTGGAAGAAGTAGAAAGGCGCGAACAATCATCATACGAATGAACCTTCCCAATTTTATAATCCTAGAAGCTTCATCCTTTCTTAGATAACAGGGCAATTTCTTGTAGCTCGGTATTTCAGAGACATGGATCGTGAGTTCTCGATACACAAAACCCAACGCTGAAAACAAGAATCCGACCCACCAAAACCAAGGCTTTACAGTATAATTATCAGCATTCAAAATTCCGACTAGAAGTGCAAGAGACACGGAAGCTGCAACCGTGGAAAACACAAGCGTCGAACTTTCTCTTGTAGAAATTTCTGAAATGAGTTTTTCTATTTTCAGTCTCTCTTCGTCCTGATAGTTAGACATTGCATTTTCCCTTTTGACATCTATGCCTCTCTCGAGCTTATCAATTTATTTTTCGAGTATTTTTATAGGGGTTTTAATTCGCCTTTTTTGAGGATGATGTTTCCTTTTTCATCTTCTGTGTAGATTACGATGTCTCCAACTTTCACGTTCAATTTTTTCCGGACAATTTTAATGAGGGTTATTCGATTGTTCGGCTGAACCTTACTGTTTCCTAAAGTCTTCTGCAATGCAATGCCCTTTCATTAATTAATTTGTCTTTGGCAAATAATACTAAGTGGTAATATGGCAAAATGGTAAACCTTAAGAACTGTAGAACCTGATTAAAGTGAGGTGAAACCATGCACGAAAGAGTAATTTTCATCGTACTTAAGGCAAAGCGCAACATCTCCGAGGATGAAATAAAAAAACTCATGTCACAAGACACGCTGAACCGTTACAACCTGCAAATCGAGAAAATTACCGTCCTTCCTCAACAATAAAAGGAAAAACGATAATGACTCAGAGGTTGGACTTCTCTAAGCTCTCTAAAGAAGACCTAATTAAACTACTTAAGCTCCCAGACCATCTGAGGAAAACCCTCATCGCGGTCATCCTGTTAAGAGAAGCCACAGCAACACAAGTCGCCGAAAAAACAAACAGAGCGAGAGCAGTGGAAAGCAACTACCTAAACCAGCTAGAAAGAATTAACCTCCTCAAAAGAAACAGAAAAGGCAGAACCGTCTACTTCTCAACAACCTAAGCCTAAACCAAGCCTATTTGGGGTCTATTTGGCTTCAAATAAGACTATAGGAGGCCTAACCGCTAACAGAACAGCCAAACTCCAAATAGATAGGACCTAAAACTTAGAATGGTTAATTAAATAGAAAAAAGGGGGGATTCGGAAGTGGTTACCCTAGTTTATCCTTTTTCATTGTCTGTTAGTCTCGGGGTCCTTTGTACCAGTTTTTCGCTAAGGTGACTAGGTCAGGCAGCTTGACTTCGCCGTTCATGTCGAAGTCGCACTTGTAGTTGTATTTAGCGCGCTCCGCAGCCGTACCGCCAAGATCACCGTACCAGGCTTTAGCGAGCATAGTCAAGTCAGGCAACCTGACATAACCGTTGCCGTCTGCGTCCCCTGGCCACTTCACTTTTATGAGACCGTTGAACAGTTGGTTGTCGGCGGTGTCTGTTTCGCCTGGAAGTATGCTGGCGTTAGCCCACACGGTGTAGTTCGGATACGGCCACGCCGCCCTGCGGTTGCTAGGATAGCCGGGCAGCGGCGGAACAGCGAAGCTGAACGTGAGCGTGGTGTTTGCTCCTGCAGCTAGGTTGTTTACCGGTTGTGTTCCCTTGGTGTAGTTGCCTGTGGAGTTTTGCAGGAGGAGAGTTACGGTGAAGCTTTCGATGTAGTTTCCTTCGTTTTTGACGATGACGTTGACTTTGTAGGAAACGCCCCAAGTTGGATAGGATTCGTATGCTCCTGACACGTTCCTGCTAGGATATTTAGACGGGTTCACAAACACTTCTTCGTCAATAACGGCTACATCGTGGACCAATACGGCTGGGTTAATGGTTTTATTAGCTGAGACGGAGTCTTTGGTGAGACCGTTGGCGATTAGTATTGGGTCGTCTTGGGTTGTGACGGTTAGGGTTACTGTATAGTTGCCGTTTGTCGTGTAATAGTGAGTGATTGTTGGACCCGTAACCGTGGTTGTGTTTCCATCGCCGAAGTCCCAAGTGTAGTTGGCGATAGGCACACTGGCTACACCGTTAAAGCCTGGAAGAGAACCACTAGCGTTGAAATCAATGACTTCATTCACGTCAGCGGTGTGCGTGCTTTCCGTGAAGTTAGCTATGGGACCATGGAGAAGCGGACAGATGACCACCGCGTACTCTACAGCAGTGAACAACAGGCCACCTTCATAGTAATCGCTTTCGTTACAGCCATTTACGTCGTAGAAGACATCGTACGCTGGGTAGTCCTCGATGCCCCAGTGCGTACCGGGAACTGGACTCGAGGGGGCAACGGTGTAATAGTCGTGGGATACGTAAGAGGCGTTATTATGCACGGTGGGGTCGCCGGGGTGAGGCGGATGCATCAGCGGGAGAACTTGGCCTCTTCCTCCCGCTTCAGCGTTGTCGAGGGTGGGGTCGCTGAACTTGATTTCTCCGCTGGCGTTGACGCCAGAGATGGTGACGTAGTGCCCGCCTAGGCGCACCCACCCCCCAGATTGGAGTTCGTAGAAGCCTAAGAGGAGGAGAACGTCTTGACACTGTTCCACCTCGTATTCTACGTCGGCGAAGGTGAAGTTGCAGTACCATGTTCTCTCGTAGAACGTGTCGTTGAGCCCTTTTAGTTCAAGATACCACCGGGTTGCATTCTGTAAGTCCGAGACGTAAGTGCCGTTGTGAATGATCCCTGTTCGCCAGCCGTCGGTGTCCGCGAGCCACGCCAACTCGTTGATAAGAGGCACAACGTTCTGCGGATCATGGTCGTCCCATGGCCCATAGTTTTGCACCAAGGGGAAACCGTCAGGTTCTGTCCCGTTGTCGAATTTGGAGTCGAAGTACCAGAGACTGTTCGCCAAAGCCACAGGTCCACAGTAGCTCCACTTCATGGTTATTGGGTTCTGCCAAAGATCCTGATGCTGGTCGAAGTCTGGAACACCGCTCGGAGCATACTCTGGATAAGACGGCTTATCATACTGCGTCGGAGAGAAAACAACTGCGTATTCGACAACGGCGTACATAGGCATCTCAGCGATCGGACCAGAATCCACTTCACCTCCCTGTGCGGCAAGTCCTCCTTCATGAAGCAGTGTGTCCCAAGGATAGTCCTCGATCATAAAGTGACCTAGGTCAGGATTTACTCCGTACAAGAAAGTTGGTGTCGAAGCAATCTTATAGGGGTCGTGGGACACCAAAGAGGCGTTGTTATGCACAGTTGAATCATGTCCAGCAGCGTGATCTATAGGAACATACGGCGAATAGTTCCACCCCATCAACTCTGCGTAGTCAATGAAGGGATCGCTTAATTTCACCCATTGGTCTCCAGTAGCGGTATCGTTGCCCATTCCAGCAAGAGTCACGTAGTGGCCACCAACACGCACATAAGTGCCCTCGTAGGGGTCAATTTCTTGGTAGAAGCCTAACAGGAGAATTACGTCTTCGCACTTGTACAACTCCTTATACAAGTTTTCGAAAGTCAGGTTGCAATCCCACCAAGTCCTCTCGTAGAACGACATGTTTAGTCCTTTTTCTTCAAGATAAAGGCGAACTCCTGCCTGCATGTCAAAGACGTTTGTCCCGGTTGTACCTACGTCTGTGTTCATGAGGCTTGCCAAGTCTTCAACAAAAGGCACCACGTTTTTGGGGTCGTGGTCGTCCCAAGGTCCATAATTCTGAACAAGCGGGAAGTGATCCTCCACAGCAGGAGGCGGGTTTGTCCCTCCGTCAATATGGGAATCCCACCACCAGAGGCTGTCTGCCACGGCTGTGGGTCCACACCAAGTCCAACGTTTGGCGCTGACAAATAATGTGCCGATATTTGCAGGATGGAAGGTGCAAGAGTACGGCAGTGGTCCTGGCACGGGCGTGTTAACAGTGAAAGACCAGACGATGGTTAGCGGGTTAACTCCTCCGAAGGCGGGCGATACTTCTGCTGGCTCCTGAAGTCCATTTCCGTTAAGGTCAATCCAGAAGCTGTGGGCATTCCCGTCTGCTGAAGTGAGGGTAAGAGTCACTGTTTCCCCTTGTGCTGCAAACAGCGTTGGCCCAGGAATAGTCTGCCACATCGGAGATGTACCCCATCCTTTAACTGCATGAGCCCACAGAGAATATTTGACGGTGTCAGTGCTGTTCCAGTTGTCTTGTTTTTGGTCGAAGTCTGGGACTCCACTTTGAGCGTAATCGATGGCTGGGGGTTTCTGATACCAGCTCATGGTTGTTGGAGGTTCAACAGCGCTCACTGGCAATGTACCTGAGAATGCAAACAGAGACACTGCAAATATTGAAATCAAAAAGGATGTCACTACAGCCTTTCTCTTATTTCCTATTTTCATAGAGAGATCTCTCTTTTCTCCAGATAAGTACGTACAACGAGGATACGTACCATTATTGTTGTCTTGTCGATTCCTTAAAAGCTTTCAGTAACTTTGTTTCAGAAACAAAAAATGAGGTTAAGGCATCTCCATGTCGCGGAGGCTAAACTCCTCCCCTTCTTTTTTCTTCACCTCGGGGATGAGAACTCCTATGAACTTTCTGCGGGTTAACTGTTGGAAGTAAGTCATAAGCGCCACTTCGGTTTCTTGACGCATCATTTTATACCTCTCAGCAAGCTCCTCAATAATTTCCTCAACCGTGTGCTGTCCGTCGCACATTTCCCAAACGAAGCTCCCAACCTCATCCAAAGCTACTTTTTTCGTCACTTCCTTCGGCAACGAGAACAGCTTTGAGAGAAAACCCGTCTTCTTCGTCTGCTTCAGCTCCAGCATTATCGTAATCTCACCCTTCTCTGACTTGGACCATTTTAAGTAGGGATTCCTAACTGGCTTCAGCTTCAAAAACTTCTCGCGCGGCAAGGTTTTCTCAGGTTTTTTCTTGCCAAATATTTTCTTTAAATTCGACAAATGAACCCTCTCTGGTTTTCAACAGAACATGTAACCCTCAGACTTATATGCATTTACGAAAAAGCCTAGTGGCATGAGATTGACGCTAGTATTTTGTTGAACATTTCCTTTGGTTCAGTTTCGTATTTCTTCGTGGGTAAAAACCGCATTTTGCTTAAGGCCTTAGACAGCGTTACTGCGTAAATTCGATTGGTTTCGGGACAGTACCATATGCAGGTTTTATTCTTCATAATGACCTGGCTCATAAATCCCCTCTTAACGGTACTCGTCAAGGTTTTAGCTGCGTGATCCATAATTCTGAAGCTTTGAAAACGTTTCTTCTTAAGTTTCCCTTTGAAGCGCTCCTTCAAAGTCTTCTCGTAAACTTCCTCAAACCACTTCTTAGGGTCATCATAAGTATCCTTGAACTTCAGAGTAGCTGGACTCCAATATTGAAAAACTAAATCGTACTTTTCAGTGCGAAACGGACGCATTTTCTCATTGTAGAATGAAAGGGTGCCGAGACCAACCAGAAACTTTCTCTCCGTCAACTTTAATTCCGAGGGCACTTTCAAAGAAAAACCAAACACCGCCCATTGATCCTGTTTACCTCGACCGTGACACTTTACGGAATCCACGAGACCGTCAAAGGCCGCCTTAGCTTTTTCACTTTCAGACGACTTAAAACTGAAAAGCCCAACGAAAACCTTCTCTTTATCATCGCAATACCAAGTGATGCCGTAGCCTTTTTCTATGGTCTTAAACTTGAAGAAAATGGCGTTGTGACCAAAAACCTTCATGTTTCTTCTACTTAGAAGTTCAAGCGTTTTGTTGGATTTCTTCATTTTTTTAATTAGATTATCAATAATCGTATCGATGGAAAACGTCTTTTTCTTCTTCATCTTCTCCCATTTAAGTTCGAACCTAGAGTAACTTGAGTTGAGCCCCATATAGCCGGCTTCTTTATCCCCTGACTCAACAACGAAGTTCCAGTCCTCTGGCACTCGAAGTTTTATTCCTTGCCATCCGATCGGTTTGAACTTAAGATCAGCTTTCTTCTTCATCACGAGCCCTTTCAGTGTTCTAATTAAACTAATTTAGTATAAATCTTATGTAATGCCCTAAAAACGGCTTTCATGGAAACTTTGGTCTTATAGCCTTAGTTGGGCAGGCTTCAACACACTTAAGGCAATATATACATTCGGGGTCAGTGAACTTCTCCCAGGGCAAATCAAGGATGGGAACCTTTGTGGGGCATACCTCAACGCATTCGCGGCATCCAGCTTTTGCGCATTTCGTGGGGTTCCTCTTCAAACCGAGGAAGCTGAATCGATTTAAAACAGCCATAAAGGCTCCTAGAGGGCAGAGGTACCTGCACCAACTTCTCTCAACGTAAACCGCTAAGACCATGACGCAAACCATTATTGCGAGACGAATCCAGAGGAGTAGTGTGGGCAACGCTATAGGCGAGTAACGGGCATCAAAAATGAATCGAGGTAAAGCCGCGAAAAGCGTGTCAGAAGGGCTTAAGACGTTGAATGGTGCTTTAGCGAACTCGCCTAGGGCACTTCTGTATTCCTGGCCCATTCCTATGATCGATGAGACGGCTATCGTTCCGCTGATGAACAAAATGATCACCAGAATCAGATACTTCACTTTAATCAATCCCCCATGGGTCCTAGGAGAAACCTCCGTATGCTTCCCTTTGACGTAGCCCAATAAATCCTGAACGAAACCGAAGGGACAGGCCCACCCGCAGAGCGCTCTGCCCAATAGAATGGCTGTTAAGAAAATCGCGGTTAAGGGAAGCCACGGGAAAACAACTTCGTAAAGCATCAGCTGAAGGGCTCCGAAAGCTCCTCCAACGGTTTTCTGAGGGATCCCTAGGCTCTGAAGAACCGGAAGGAGCACCGGCGTAGCCGCCAACCCGAAAATGCCTGCGTTAAAAAGCAAAAAGGAACAAAACTGCACAATCCTCCTAGCCGCCTCGTATTTTAAAAACCGCCTAGTCGGCTTCGTTTCGGTAGGACCCGCTTTTTCTTCGCTTTTTTCCTTCTTCAATCATTAACCTCCCTTTGGGTAAAACGCTATTAAAGCGAACGTTTCGATCAAAGTTCTCGCCGTCGTATCCTTGGCAATTCTGCAGTTTTTGAAACGTGAGGCTTATGTAACATAAAAAGTTTCGCCTTAACGCCTGCGGGGAATTTTGCTTTAAAACGTGACTGTTGTCGTTCCTGTTTTTGTCGTTTTCGTCCAGTTTCTCGGTCTTCTAAAAATTATTTCCATCAAGGCGCGCGTAGCAAGTATCGTTTGTAATCCCCAATAAGCGTATATGAAGGGTAACCAAAACAGGTTCTTTATTCTTCGCGGTTTCGTTGCGTAAATCAGAGCCACCCCCACGATTAACAACGTAACTAGAGTAATCAATGACGTAAAAAGCGAACTAACCGTGAGGACACTGTGAAATTGCCTTGGGGCTACAAAGGAATACGCTGTCGTAAAGTAGCCTACAAGAGATAGGATGAACACGTATGGTCCCATAAGGGTGACCTCTGCGTCAATGTTCTTTCTGCTGATCTTCGTTAACAGTTTTCCGTATTTCAACGCGACCTCCATGTACCCTCTGAACCATCTTGTCCGCTGTTTTATGAACGAAATCACATTCGCTGGAGCTTCCTGCCACGAGATTATGTCTGAGGCATACCTTATTCGGTGTCCGTTTTCCGTAAGTTTCGCTGCCATCTCCACATCTTCACTTAAAGATTTTTCATCCCATCCGCCGACCTTTTCAAGCACATTGCGCCGTAGGAACTGGCAGCTGCCGGTCAGGGGCACAAACAGGTTGAGGGCATCTTTCCCTTGGATGTATGTCCTTAGCCACGCGGCTTCTTCGTATGATAGGAATTTAGTCAGTAGGTTCTCGTCGGCGTTTATTGCACACGTTGTGCCTTGTACAGCGGCTATTGAGGGGTCTTCGAAGTATGAGGCTGCTTTTATCAGGGCGTCTTTCTCTGGGACATTGTCTGCGTCGAATATGGCGATGATTTCACCTTTTGCGTGTTTAATGGCGTAGTTCAGAGCAGAGGGCTTTCCGTTTGAGCCTTGTTTATGTATGATTCTTATTTGGCTAGGATGTTTATCGGCGTATTGTCTGCATATTTCTGTTGTTTTGTCGTTTGATCCGTCTTCCACCACGATTATTTCTCTTTTTTGCAGAGGATAATCCAGTTTAAGCGAAGCGTTTAGGGATCTTTCTGCGACTTTTTCTTCGTTTTTCATTGGAATTAGAATCGAAAACGTAGGTAGTTTCTTCTCGTTTACTCGCGAAGTTTTTTCTTTCTTCTGTTCCGACTGGTGGAGCCGTTTCAAGCCCACGATTAAAATTGGTATGTTGTATAGGACCCATACGTAGAGGAAAGCGAGGATGCATGTTGCAATCAGGTAAATTGGGTTCATTTTTTGTCTCCTAACGTTTGGGGGTTCTCGCTTTCAAAAATTCGTGCACTCTGGAGTAGGGAACTATGAGTCTCCGCAATATAACAAACTTCCATAATTGTATTCCATTTATTATTTACATGATAAAAGGTTTGCCATTAATCTGGGTATTTTTGACCATTCTTCTTTCTCAGTTTCTATACTTTAGTCTCTGTGGAGTTTGTTTTTTTGTTAGCCTTTTGAAGGTCCTAAAGCGTCTCAAGAGCTGGAAAGATACTTGCTGTTCACAACAAGGGGTATACCCCGTGATAATCCTTGTAGAAGTTTGCGCCTATTATGGCTAGGTCACCGACATCGATGCATCTGTTGCCGTTGAAGTCCGCTAGCCAATTATAACCGTGGCTTGGGTAGGACCCCCCGTACCAGAAACAGCCCAAGATAGCGAGGTCGCCGACTTTGCAGTGGCCGTCACCGGTAGCGTCCCCTGGCCTTCGGACAACTACGGTGCCGTCGACCTTGTAGTTGTTCGCCGTGTTAGTTTCGCCTGCGACTATGCTGGCGTTGGCCGATATGGTGTAGGGTATATAACTTCCTGAGTAGGTGCACGGTTTCACGCCTTTGGTGTTCCACGCGAAGGTCAGCGTTGCGTTGCTTCCTGACGCTAAGTTAATGACAGCTTGAGTGTGGTTGCCGTAGTAGTCTTGGATGGCGTGGTCGTCGTAGTACGTGGTAACGGTGAAGTTCTCGTATTCGGTGCCCAGATTCTCCACCACAACGGCGATTCTGATTTGCCTCCATTCTTCAGGGTAATTTCCCCAACCTGGATAACAAGCATCGGCCCCATACGGAAGCGTGACCGTGACGCTTACCACAGCCACATCGTGCACATTCTGAGCTAGCACACCAACCATCGTCGAAAGCAAGAACAGCGATGCAAAAACTAAAGAAACGAGTTTTTTGATCAATCTCATCCCATTTATAATTAACTGACCAGTTATTTAATACTTTTCATCATTGTGAATCGTTACAAAACGCATGCCAACAAGCAATTTTTAGCCCGCGTGGAGCGATGCATTTTATAATAGGCATGTTTTTCATGTTTTGACTGTTGGCGATAGACTTGGTTTCCTCAGTTTCCAGCAGGTTGCTTCGAGTGTTGAGGGCTCAGAAGTATCATTTGGTTGGAGGGCATTCCGCCGTTAAGCGTTGCAGGTGGCTTTACGAGTCGCTTGTTCACGATCGGGTTTGCTATAAGCAAAGATTCTACGGGATTAAAAGCCACAGGTGCGTTCAAATGACACCGTCGCTTCTATATTGCACCATGCGTTGTCTCTTCTGTTGGCGGGTTCAAAGCGGCGATTCAGGCTTGAAGTGGACGGAAACCAGCCGGTCCAAGTGGGACCCGCCGGAAGAGGTGGTTGAGGGCTGCCTCAAAGCCCAGCAGAAACTTCTGAGCGGATATAAGGGGAACCCGAAAGCCGACAAAGAAAAGTATCGTGAGGCTTTGACGCCTAAGCATGCTGCTATCAGCCTCGCTGGGGAGCCTACGCTTTACCCTTACTTGGGCGATTTGATCGGGGAGTTTCACAGGCGGGGCTTAACCACGTTTTTGGTTTCTAACGGCACTATTCCAGAGGCTCTGTCCCGCCTAAACAAGGAACCCACTCAACTTTACGTCTCAGTCTGTGCACCAGACAAGAGTACATTCATTAAAACCTGCAGACCGCAAATCCCGAACGCTTGGGAAAAGCTTAAGGAAACACTTTCGCTGTTGCCGAGTTTCAAGTGCCCCAAGGTTGTTCGGTTGACGCTTGTTAGAGACCTGAACCTGAAGAACCCTGAGGTTTACGCGCGGCTGTTAGAAAAGGCGAATCCAACCTACGTGGAGCCTAAGGCTTACATGCACGTGGGGTTTTCACGTTTGCGCCTCGGATTTGAGAACATGCCTTCTCACCGGGAGATCAGGACTTTCGCGGATAAACTGGCCGAGGAGACAGGTTATAAGGTGCTTGATGAGGCGCCGGAAAGCCGAGTGGTTCTGTTGAGCCGCCTAGAGAAACCGATAAAGCTTGCTTAACTGACGGCGGAACTAGGCTCTATAGTTTTATTTGGCTTCTGTATAGGATTCAAATAGGGTTTTTACCATAAAATGGGCTTGAAGGTTTGATGTGGATGGATGCTCTGGTTGCGGCTGAGCGCGTTCGGGACCTGCTTTTGGAGGCTACGCGGAAGCGGGTTGCGGATGTAGAGGAGGTCGCGGTTGCGTTTTCAGGCGGTTTAGACAGCAGCATCATCGCTGTGTTGGCTAAGAACTGCGGAGTGAAGGTTTTTCTAGTTTCGGTGAGCTTGAGGAATCAGCCCGAGATTCCGTTCACAGAACGTGCCGCCGAGGCTTTAGGTCTTCCCATCCGCCTTGAAACGTACGAATTCAACGATGTTGAAGCGGTCGCTTCTCCAGTTCTGCGGCTGATCGGAGAACCTGACGCCATGAAACTAAGCATCGCCGTCCCCTTTTATTGGGCAGCTGAAACCGCCTCAAAACTGGGCTACAAAGTTCTTCTCGCAGGTCAACTCAGCGACGAGCTTTTTGGCGGCTATCACCACTATCTCCGCGTCTATACAAAACAAGGGTTAGAGGCGGTGCGGGAGGCCATGCGCCGCGACGTAGCTTCGTCTCTTGAAATGAACCTTCAGAGTTTCTCTCCAGTTTGCGTCCATCATAAGGTTGAGTTGAGGCTCCCGTTCGCGGATCATGAAGTTATAAAATTCGCTTTGAGCTTGCCCGCGGGGTTAAACATCGCTTCTGCAGACGACCCCCTCAGGAAAAGAGTGCTGCGGAAAACTGCTCAACTGCTGGGTATGCCTGGGTTCATCGTCAACAAGCCTAAGAAAGCCGTTCAGTACGCAACCGGCGTCGACAAAGCCCTCCGCAAACTGGCGAAAAACAAAGGCTTAACTCTCCAAAAATACATTAAAGAAACGTTTGAAGCGGCGTAAACCTGCGGCTGAAGGGCGCAAAATGACGAAAACAGCCCTGATCTACACCCCTAAATATTTGGAGCATAACCCCGGACCAGGCCATGTGGAGTCAGCCAGCCGCCTAAAAGTAATCATGAGAGAACTGAAGAAAAGCGGGCTTCTTGAACGCAAGGAAATTTCGCTGTTGGATCCTAAACCCGCTGACCTCAAAGAAATTGAACTCGTCCACGATCCGGAGTATGTCCAGACGGTTAAGCGGTTCTGCGAAGCCGGAGGCGGACTCCTCGACATCGGCGACACCGTTGTTTCTCCAAAAAGCTTTGAAGCAGCCGTCCTCGCGGCGGGCGGAGCGATAGACGCCGTTGACCTCGTTATGTCTGGGAAGGCTGAAAACGCCTTTGCCTTAGTGCGTCCCCCGGGCCATCATGCCGGTCCCAGCTATGCGCTTGGCTTCTGCATCTTCAACAACGTAGCTGTGGCTGCGGCGCACCTAATTCACCGCTTCAACCTCGAACGCATACTAATTCTAGACATTGATGCCCACCACGGAAACGGAACTCAAGAAATCTTCTATGCGACCAAAAAGGTGCTCTACGTAAGTTTGCACCAGGACCCCCACGGGTTCCCAGGCACTGGGTTCATCGACGAAACCGGCGAAGGAGAGGGCCTCGGCTACACGGTTAACGTTCCTTTCCCATTCCGGGTTGATGACCGAATTTATCTGCGTGCCCTCAACCAAATCGTAACTCCCATAGTTGAGCAGTACGCGCCACAGTTCGTTCTCGTTTCTGTCGGCTTCGACGTGCACTACACAGACCCTGTGGCGGGTCTTTCTCTATCTGCTTTCGGTTGCCTTGAAGCCTTCGGCAAAGCCTTGGACTTTGCTTCTACGTTCTGTGAAGGAAAACTCGTGGCGGTTCTGGAGGGCGGTTACAACCTCGTTTTACTCGGGAAACTTGTTGCTGCAACTGTGGCGAAAATGGCTGGGGCTTCATACAGGCTTAAGGATGAGCGTCCGGTGGCGATTTCTCGCGTAAGGAAAAGGGGTGAGAAAATTATAGAGGAGGTTAAGCGGGTTCACTCAGCGTTTTGGAACCTGTGAACTTGAGAGAAAATGGTTTCGAGTTTTTTGCTTCTGAATGTCCATGTTTAAGCCCATATTTAGGCTGTTCTTGAGCGTGTTTTTAAACATATTTTTGTTCAAAAGAACGTGAAGAATATGATCTTAATATTTTAGACTATATCATCATGTTAACAAATGTTATCTCTCAGTTTTTTCTTCACTCTAAAGGGGCAGGTGCGAAACTCTGTTTTCCTGGAAGGGTTCCTATGAAGAAATAGTCCAGGAGTTAGCGTCAGCGGAGCGAAAGAAACAGACCCTGCAAGAATTATTCAAAGAGGGAAAAATTTCAGCGTCCACGTACGACTATGTCAGCAAAACAATTAACGATGTCATCGAAAAGATCAAAGTGCGTCAGATTGAACTCAAGGAGAGAATGGCTAAGAGAGCCGTTGAGCTTGAAAATCAAATAGAATCTTCAGAACACCTCCTCACGAAGCTGAAGTCCCGGTGTGTCGATTCAGAGGAAGAGGAAAAAATGCGCAAATATGAAACGCAGCTTTCTACCATCACTTCTACACTCGACGCCATGAAAAAGGAATCAATTCACGTTAAGGAAATTCAATGCGAGCCTGTTAAACCAGCGGCAATACCTGCCAAAATCGATGAAGCTCCAAAAGTTGAAGACCCTATAGAAGTACAAACGTTAATCACGCCACTTCTCGAGGAAAAGAAAATTGCAGAAGTAGCTGAAGAACCGAAGCTGGAGACCACCAAAGAGCCTCTGCCAGCTCCACCGGTTCCAAAAATCGCTAAGCAGCCACCCGCAAAAAAAGTAACCGCAAAGCCCAAGGCCAAAGCGAAAAGGAAGCGCAAGTCTAAAGCGAAAAAACGCCTAAAGAAGAAAACTCAAACTAAACAGTCGATGGCGGAAAGACCCCATTCAAGAAGCTCCTCGGGAGGTCACTGCAGGAACCCGTGGAATGGCGAATGCAAAAACACGGACATTGAAGTCACTATCTACTACAAAAAAGAGTTGTTGCCCATTTGTCGAAGCTGCTGGAGCAAAATCGCGGAAAAGGATCTTTCTTGGTGACGCTTACCTAAAGCAACTGAAAATAATAAATTATAGTTCACAGATTTTTAGGCAGAGAAGAGAAGTAGAGGCTGGAGGGAACAGTGTTTCATTTTCCCAGGAGGACATTCTTATTGATTTTCCTTCTGGCGTTCTGCTTCACAGCTCTTCCTCTGTTTGGAAGCCCGGTTCAAGCGCAAGAAACTGAGGTGACACCCGTTTATGGGCGGGTAATTAACAGCGTAACAAACCGCTCTATTTCTAATGCCACCATCATCTTCTGGAATCTTGACACAGGCCTAATAACAAAGACCGAAACCAACGAGTCAGGGAGTTACTCCGCAGAAGTTGCGGGCTTCGGTTCCTCTGGAGCATACGCCTATTACGACAACGACTCCACTCCAGGATTTGACTACATTCCAGTCTACCAAGTGAGGTATTTGAGCGGGTTCCCAGAAAATCTTTCGTTTGCCCTTATGCCCGGTGCGTCCATCGACGCTGAGGGGAACCTAAAACTTCTGCGTTTCTTCGAGTTTCCAATAGCGCCTGTGGCGGTCAGCTTTACCGTGTTCGATCAGTTCGAGCTTCTTAATGGAACTGGCGCTGTAACTGAATATGGAGAAGGCTTCCCTGTTAATCGGCTTCTAAATTTGAGTGCAAGAACCATTTTGGTGCCTTCTAACACGCCTGTCAAGGTTGTTGTGAGCATGGACTACTCGCCCGGAAAAGGTTACCTAACAATCGACAATGAAGGCAACTACCTGAACCTGACTCAAGGCAGCCGACTAACCGTTAACCTCAGATTCTTCCTATTGAAAGTTGAACTCGGCCGCGTATACAGCCGGTTGCAACCAGTTCAAACCATGATGAACGATGTTGAAAAAGCCGGGTTCTACGCTTCCTATGAAAGCATCAAATTATCCAAAGCCGAAAACCTGATAGAAGACACGGTCTCAGCGCTCAATCAAGGAAATTATGATGTTGCCTACGCGGACCTCCACGAAGCCTATCTAATCATAGACGACCTAGAGACCACCCTTTCAGGCATGTACACAAGCGTTTCGCAATCAGTGCTTTTCATCACTCCCTTTTTGGCTTTCACGGCCGTAGCGGTGGCTTCGGTTCTTTTTGATGAACGTTCTCGCAGATTCATTGTAAGCCTTTGCTTATACGGCATCCTCTTGGGGCTTCTCTATTTTCTTTATCCGGGCTTCAGTGTTCTCCAGAAACCAGCTTACAACCCCCTAGCTGACACCGCCTTTGAGAACCTTCTCATTCCGATACTAGTGAGCACCTCTTTTCTCGCGGCTTTCTTCGTGATTCTAATTCTGCCTTACCTTTTTAGGGAGAAGACCGCGAGGGAAAGACTTCGCTTAATGAGCGCCTTATCCGCGGCTTTTTCAATGGCGGCGAGAAACCTCAGACGTAGAAAGCTTCGCACCTTGCTAACGTCAGCTTTCTTGTTGATTTCCGTCTTCGCCTTCATCGTTCTAACCTCCTTTTCCTCCGAACATGGATTCTTCATCGAAAAACAGGGTGGTAAAGCGCCTTCCGAAGGTCTCCTCATACGGCAGGGTCCTATAACTAGTACTACGCCTTTCGAACGCATAGAACCTGCAGTTCTTCAATGGCTCAACGGAACCTCTGAGTCCGTTCTAGTGGTTCCCAAGGTAGAGAAAAAACCGGTACTTGGCTACTATTCATCGCTCTCTGTCCCCGAGTCTCGCTCAACGCTACAAGTTAGGGAGTTAGGGGTGTTTCCCAGCCTTGAGGCTAAGGTCACCAAAATAGACAGCATTGTCACGCAAGGTCGATTCCTCAGCGATAGGGACCTCAACGGCATCCTGATCAGCGAAGAGGCGGCAAAGACGCTCCAAGTTGAAGTCAACGAAACCGTACAGTTAAAGGCATTCCAAGAAGAGACCCAGATTTATGATCGAAACTTCACTGTAACAGGTATCTTCAACAGCGAAAAACTTGGCGCGCTCAGAGACTTAGACGGAGCGCCCCTGAATCCTCAGCGGATAATTAGAGAAAGAGCTCCTCCTCCAGCTGGGTGGGTTGATTTTTTGGAGTATGTCCCGAACGAAATGGTCGTTATCATGCATGGCGAAACTGCTCAGAAACTTGCGATGGGCATTTCAAGGGTCGATGTCCAGACCAAGAATCCCGAGGATATTGTGGATTTGGCTCGTCTGTCCGTTTTGGTTTGGCCAAATGTTGAAGCTTTCGCTTCCATTCCCGGAGGAATCCAGCATTTGTTCATAGGGTCCTCCCACATCACGGAAGGTTTTGTCGAAATGATGGTTCCCTTAGCTTTGATGACTCTGAATGTGGGCATCATGATGCTGACCACGGTTTATGAGCGTAAACATGAGGTAACCATCCTGTCAACGGTGGGCTTGAATCCCTTCCATATAAGCGCCATGTTCGTGGCTGAAGCCATAGTGATAGGCGTGGTGGCCGGAAGCTTAGGTTATCTTCTTGGACTGTTCGGTTACCGGTTTTTAGCGCTGTTCTCCATTTCCCTTGCAGTAAAACAGAAAATTGAGGCTTTTTGGGCTGTCCTCGCCTTAGGTTTTTCCATCGCCGCCACCGTTTTAGGCTCAATTATACCGGCCATCAAAGCTTCCATCATAGCCACCCCCTCTCTGCTCAGAAAATGGAAGATTACTGTTGAAGAAAAACCTCGAACCGCCAAGGAGCCGTGGGTGCTCAAGATACCCCTCGGACTCCGGAAAGAAGAACTAAAGAACTTCTTTGACTTCATGGAGAAACGTCTCGAAAAGTACGCCTCAGGCCTCGTTGAGGAAGTTGTAGACTTGAAAATTTCTGAGACGGAAAAGGAGCCCCGCCTCTCCTTCACTTACGTTTTCACTGAGAAAAGAACAGTAACCGACAACGAGCTGATCCCGGTTAAGATTCCCCGCTCAGACCACTACACCATTAAACTGGTTTCACAGCCCCGAATGTCTAAGCAGGGAGTCTATGCTGAAATGCTTAACGACGAAGCCCAAATCCGCCAGACAGCCTCTTTCATCCGCCGCCTAACCCTCGAATACTCCGCCAGCATAAAATCTAAGAATCCGTAAAATCCACAGAAAAAAAGGGCATTATCTGGTAAATTTGGCTCGCTAACTCCCTGTTTTTCTCTCATGTTTTAGATTTCACACTAACAGAGAAAATGAGAATTGGAATTCTAAATCTTTTCTACGTTTTTCAGGCGTTTATCTCTTCGTTTTCTGCGGGCATCTCTTCGGCTGTTTCCGTTGATTCTTCTACGCGTTCCTCTATCAGCTTTTCAGCCATCTCTATTTCGCTGACTTGCTCCTCTGGTTCCGGCTGGGGCTGCACTTTAACAGTCCTTTCTGGGATGAGGTTAACTAGGGCTTCTTTGATGTCGTTGAGTTCCTGTTTTGTGGCTTCTAAGCCTAGGCTGATGGCGCCGTTCTGATGCTCGTAGGATTCGTCGTCGATTTCTCCTGTGGCGTGGTGGATCTCCAAGTTAGCGAGGAACATCTCTAGGGACTTGACTTGTTTTTCAAGCTCCGTGGCTCGGGTGGTCATTTTTTCAGTTAGACCCTTCTGCTCTGCTTCGATTGCTTTGAGGGCGTCGGTGACCTCTTTGTTGAGGTATCCGTAGGTCGACTGGGAGATTTTTCCTTCGTTGAGTAAGCTGTCTAACGCCTGTTTCTTCTTCTTCACCATATCCAATTCTTTGCGCGCTATTTCGAAAGAATACTTCCATGAGATCAATTTATTTGCACCTTACAGTTAGTTGTTGCAGAATCATAAAATAACCTTTTTTAACATTTAGGTGTATAGCTGGATATTTAGATAAAGTTGTGAATGGTAGAAATACACAAAAGCCTATGCCTACAGTCCAGTAGGATAAGAATAAGTGTAGGTTTTTAATGATTTTGTTTAAATTGATTAACTCTTGGAGGTTCAAGTCAGATGAAGAGAGTTGATATTGACAGTTTGGAAGAACAAGTAAGATTGATCAAAGCTTTCCTTGAAAAGATGAAATAATCCCCTTTTTTATCGTCTACCAAAAATCGCTAATTTCCTATCTAATTTAACCATGGTTACTTCTAATTAGAAAACACTGATTTTTAGGAACTAGTTGTTTATCTTAACAGTGAATAGAGTTCAAAGTAATTGTTCCATAAGTCTTTTGTACTGTATTTGTCTACCAATTATTAAGAGGTTTATTGATGAAACAGAAGGTAGTTATTCTTACCTTAATATTCATTTCATTAACCTTAACTGTTGGATTACTTTTCTACCCAAGAGCAAAAGCAACAGAAGTTTTAGAAAAGACAGTCACTACAAGTCCTGAGACCATTTGGGTTCCAGACAATTACACAAAGATACAATGGGCTATTGGCAATGCGAGTAGTGGAGACACTATTAGAGTTAGAGCCGGAACATATTATGAGCATCCAACTATAAATGAGGATGATCTGAAACTCGTTGGAGAAGACCCGAAGACAACGGTCATTAACTCTACGTATGAATATACTATGTATTGTCATCATGTAAGCAATGTTGAGATTAGCGGGTTCACAGTAGAAGGTAGCCATGATGGGATAAGAATTTGGAATTGCAGTAACATGAATATTAGCAATAACTACATTTCATATTGTAATTCTATCGGTTTGTTTCTGCGTTTTTCTGATAACAATACTGTTAGTGAAAATACGATAGTGAATAATTGGATTGGCATCGAATTAAGTACAACGAGTGGTAACATTCTTAGGAACAACAATTTGACAGACAATGATTATCCCCTTCTCGTTGGAGATCAATCTTTATCCTACTATATGCAAGACGTAGACGCCTCGAACATAGTGAATGGAAAGCCAATTTATTATCTGGTGAACCAGAACAAAAAAACAATTCCAGCTACTGCAGGATACGCGGTTGCCGTAAACTGCACAGAGATAACAGTCGAAGCTCTTCATTTAGATACAAATGTGGCGGTGATACTTGCTTTTACAAATAAATCTATTGTTAGAAATTTATATGGCTCCAATTTACAAGTCAAGTTGGAGTGTTCCAGCAACAACATCCTAAGTAACAACACCATCGGAAGTCTACTTCTTGAGTTCTCAACAAATAACACTATTTTTAGCAATACCATTATTGGTAAAGCTGGCAGAGCACTACTGTGGGTAAACTATGAGAACTACAATAACACCTTCTATCATAACACCTTCATCGGTATTACTGAATGGTGGCAAA
Organism: uncultured Candidatus Bathyarchaeia archaeon; assembly: GCA_964655075.1. Taxonomy (GTDB): domain Archaea; phylum Thermoproteota; class Bathyarchaeia; order Bathyarchaeales; family Bathyarchaeaceae; genus CAZZLD01. The sequence goes on along the minus strand of CAZZLD010000002.1, from coordinate 98,672 downwards.
TAAACAGCTTCCGATCATTAAATACTTATGAGGAAAACTATTGGAGTGATTATATCGGAACGGATGCAAACCAAGATGGCATAGGAGACACTCCATACACAATTGATGAGAACAACACAGACAACTATCCCTTGATGGGTATGTTTCATGATTTCTCAATTTCTAGTCTTTATGGGTTCGGCAGAGTAGAATTGGGAAAGACCTATCACGTAACAATCATTTCCAATTCAATGATTTCAAGCTTTGACATTGTTCCCTTAGTTTCTCTTGAAACTGGAGAATGGGAAGGAGGGATTATTTTCCTTAATGTAACTGGTTCAGAGGGAACAGACGGCTTCTGTCGATTTGCAATCCCGAAGGATTTGCTTGGCTGTCCTGAAGGGTTAGAGAGTTGGGTTGTTTATTTATACGATACAGACGTAACATCACAATGCAATACATGGGAAAACTCAACCCACACCTTCATTTACGTTCCATATAATCACAGCAACCAAGAAATTATGGTAAGGGGAACCTGGATAGTTCCAGAGTTTCCAACAGCCCTAATCTTACCTCTACTAATGATTGTCACTTTAATTGCAGTTGTTCTTAGGAAATCAGAATTCTTGTTAAAGTCCACTTAACACTTGAGTAACATTATTTCATGAAAAAAGGTAAGTTACCTTCAACTTAGCAGATATCAATTCTTCCGTGCGCCAAATCGTCGCAGAACTTGTTTATGTTCTCCAGTTCGAAGTTAATGACTTCCCATACGTCTTTCCGCACGTTTTCGAGGCTTTTTCCCGGCTTCATGACGGTTTGAGCTGCGGCGATGGCAGGCTGATCAATGGGTTTACCTATCTGGCTTAACAACCAAATGTAAACCTCCTCGATTCCAGACACCTTCTCGTAAACCTCGTTGGCTATCCTGTGCGTAAGAAGGTTGTATATCTTGCCGACATGGCTCACAGGGTTCTTGCCTGCCGCCGCTTCGGAACCAACAGGCCTGTTCAAGGTGATCACGCCGTTCACTCGGTTTCCTCTGCCGACCTGACCTGAATCCGCGCCGTCCGCGCTTGTGCCCAACACGCTTAGATACACGCCGTCTACACCCCTCTCTCGCACATCCAACGTGTTCAAGTCCACCGTGACCTTTTCAAAGCCCATGTTAGCACTCACAAACCTGCGCATTTCCTCTAGAATTTCCGCCTTTTTCCTGAAATAGTCACTCTCGCTCTTTACGAACCTGTCCACAAACGCCATGCAAACAGTTAAGTTCAGGTCGTCGCCCCGCCTGAGGCCCATCACCTTCACGTCTTCCCCAGATTCTGGAAACTGTTTTTTGAACTCCCTTGAATTCACGTACTTCTCCGTTTTCAGCACTGTTTGCTCTGTTCTGGTCATAGGCGCATACCCAACAGCCGCCGAAGTGTCATTGGCACCTAAGAACTTTCCTCTCCGTTTGAAAATGTCTGAAAGCTCTTGGGACCCAGGCTTCAGTTCCACCTGATACCGCATGTGTTTTTCCGGGTCCACAAACCGCAAGTTTTCCTTCAGCCACTTCTTAGCCGTCTGCACAGATATCTCCTTAACCGGTATGGTGATTCCTCCCGCTTCAAAGGTGGCTCTGTCACCGAACACGAGAAGCATAGGCTTTTTCACGGCGCCTCCACCAAATTTAGTTTCAACCTCACCAGCAACCAGCAGAGACTTGTCCGCGTTATGATGCATCACAGCCCCCATTTTATCTAAGTATTCCTCGCTCAGCCTCACAGAAATCTGATTCATTATAGCGTCGCATATAAAATCGGGGTGACCAAGCCCCTTTCTCTCCACGATTTCCAGCTTTTGCTTCTCTAGAGGAGTCTGGTTTAAGCCATTGATCAGGATGTTTCTCACGAGATCACCTTGACGAGGGTTATGAGCCTTTTCTGAATTTATATATTTTTATGTGACGTGCGACAGTGTAAAGATATCTCTCTCGCTCGCCATTTTTTATCCTTGAGATGCATTCGTCGCCGAGCAATGCGCGCATCTAGAAAATAACCTTAACGTTAACGATTCTCTTAGGACCCACATCTACAGGCACGGACCCGTCAGAAGCCACTTTTATGGGACAATTAATTGACTTCTCATTCAGGTCAACGACCTCTGCTTCAGCAACGGGCTTATACAGCCTAATTTTTCCTCTGACCCGTTTTTCTGAGACATTGAAGAAACGAATTATAAGCGCTTCTTCCCTTTCTGCCTTCTTGACGGCGCTGAGGACAAGGCTTTCAGGTTCGATTGATATGAAACTTAACGTCTCAGGGAGGCTCCCTTCATGTTTCCATGTTTGTTGCGTTTTGAAGGATACGTTGAACTGGTGAGCCGACTGATACACTCTGCTGTTTTCCCACGTTCCCTCATGGGGGGCAACGGCGTATTCGAACACGTGCCTTCCCGGGCATTGGGCTTCCGGCGTGGGAACCATGGGACCAGCATTTCCCCGTCTAGCTTCTAAATCTGGCCTAGAGAGCCAACCGACACATCGGAGCAAGGTTAGGGCTATCATTACTTCTTCCTCGCCTTCGAGAACCTCGTATTCAGGAAGCCCCTTATTCATTACTGCCACGCCGGTTTTTCCGTCATTGATGTCAATGAAAGTTTGGTGGGGATGCGTTGAAGGAGGGTCTTCGATCCATCTTTCTGGTTTTTCAGGCAAATCCGCCCACAAGCCTAGGTCCTTCAAAAAATTGATAACTTCTTCGGGAACCTCGGTTGGGAGAGGTTTAACGGGGCGTTTCACAACATCGAAGTGGCCCTCAGCATAGGAAAACTCTGTTTTCAATCCTGTGGGGAAAAGTACTCGTAGTCTGTGATCTTCCGCGTTGTTCTGCACAACGGTTTTGATGTCGACTTCCGGGGTCTTCGCATAAAGTGTAACAAAGCTCGTTATCGGACAAACAGTTTCTTTAGCGCTTCTTCTTTTCCTGCTTTTTACCAGCCCTTTGGGCAAAGCCATCTTCAGGTCCACTCTGAACGTTGCAGCAACAGGACCCCTCGATACTAATCGAACCGAGGCCTTGACCTTCTCGCTAGTTATTACTTTGTCCTCTTTCGGAGGAGAGTAGTTGTACTCGTCCCCTGCATCTCCTGAATCTTCAAAGACGTTTACGTTGTGGTATATCCTTCCAGTTCGTTTGTCAGTGACGGTGAGGGCTCCATTAGCGTTAATTTTAACCTCGAGAAACTCGTTTTCCATACTGTTCCCGCTCGCCTTAAGGGAGGTTAACACCCTATGCTTTTCGGCGGGATGAACCCCGTAGGTTTTGTAGCCGCACATGGGAACATCTTCAGCTAGGAGCAGTATCTCAGCTTCCTCTTTCCGTCTCCCCAAAATTTGGAATGGAACGGCCCTATCCTCAAAATCTTTTATAACGAAGCTCCTCATTTCGGGGGGAACCCGCAGCTTAGCTCTAGCGACGCCCGTTGAAGTCCAGCCTAGGGGATTAAAGACCGCGAGATACGTTTGTGCTTCTCCTTTGGTTTTTATATTTTCTGAAATAATCCAAAGGCTTTGGTAAATTATTTCGTTGGCTATTTGTTGACACCACGCGAACCTCACAAGGTTTTCTCTATGCACCGAATCTATACTGCAACCGCAAATGCTGTCATGGGGATGATTTTGCAATAGGTACTTCCAAGCTCTCCAAAGAAACGCGCTTGGATAATTATTTCCCATCATCCAAGCGAATGTTGAAAGCGGTTCTGCCCATCTTTCTAAGAGTGTTTGGGTTTGCACATTCTCTTGTTTCAGGTACATTCTTGTAGAAATGACACCAGGCAATAAAGGCCCGTACTTGTTGCTCCTTTGTTCTCCTTTAATAGTGAGTAAATCTGGTTCTTCGCTTTGCACTTTCTGAAGGTAGTCGATGAGGGTGCCTTGAACCAATTCCGCATCCTTAAGCTTTTTGTTTGTTTCCTCTATTAGGCGCGGCAAAAAGGGCTGGGGCTCTAGGTGGTCGCAACCGTTCATGAGGAGTATGTTGGACGTCGATGCAATGGGCGCTAGAACTCCTATCAACTTCTTTATTCTACTGTAGGCTTCATCAGCCTTTTCAGGTAGGCTGTATGCATTACAGTAGGTTGTGCGCAAGTGAACCGTGAGGACGCGGGATCCATCTGGAGCCTGCCAATAGAATTCTGTTGTAAGCTTCTTTCCCTCATCATTTAAACCTCTCCAGAAGACGCAGGAGTCTATGCCGAATCCCTTTAGTATTTGAGGCATCTGAGAAATATGGCCGAAGGGGTCAGGAATGTACCCTACTTTCATTACGCCACCGAAATCCTCAGCGATCCGATGGCCCAGCATAAGGTTTCGGATGATGGATTCGCCGCTGACCAAGAACTCATCGGGCAGAATGTACCAAGGGCCTAAGAGTATTTTGCCTTTTGAGGCGAGCTTTCTGAAGGTTTCTTCTCGTTCTGGTCGAATTTCGAGGTAGTCCTCCACTACGATGGTTTGTCCATCTAGTGTGAAGTTGCGGAACCGCTGGTTCTTTTCAAGTATGTCGAGCAATTTGTCGATAAGCTTGACCAGTCTAATTCTGAAGCCCTGAAACGGAAGGTACCATTCTCTGTCCCAGTGAGTGTGGGAAACAACGACCACGTTAAGCTTCTCAGTCATGGAGTTACACCTTATCCTTAATAACGCGCGCGCAATCAACTCAACTCTTCATTATCTATTTATCTGTTTTTATGTGGAAACTGAGCTTCTTTTATATCGACACAGGTCATAATCGGTTATCATCCTTTCCTTAGATTTGGTGGCGTGAATGGGGTTCAAGGGGTCCAGAAGGTATGATCTGCCAGAGGGCATGCGGTATGCCACTTTAAGGGAGAGGAGAAGGTTCTACCAAAACGAACTCGATCTAGAGAAGGTGCAGGAGTGGTTCAAAGGTTGGGAAGAAAAGGTGGTCTTCGCCGTGATCATTGGGCGGCACACCCGAGTGTTTCTCAAGAAATATCGAGAAGACGCTTCTACGACTATCATCATTGATGAGTATACGGATTTGGTGGATGTGCAAAATCAGATTTTAGATTTTCTTCCCGAATCTGTTTATTACGACAGGAACGTGTACTCAGGAAGTGGGAAAATTCTGGGTCAGGAATTAGCTTTTGATTTGGATCCTGAGAATCTGGTTTGTCCAGTTCACGGCACTTTGGAGGATAAGATGAAGCGTTTTCAAGGGCTGAGCTTTTGCGAACTAGAATTAGACATGGTGAAGGAGGAAACGGTCAGGCTTTATGAGGAGCTGGAGAAAATGTTTTCGAACATGCGAATTGTCTATTCCGGCAGGGGGTTCCACATTCACATCTTTGACAAAGACGTGTTCAAGTGGAGTTACAAAAGGCGGAAGGAACTGGCTAATGGGCTGAAAAAGAAGGGTTTTCTAATCGACGAATGGGTTACCTCCGGAGGAATGCGGTTGATTAGGTTGCCCTACAGCCTCCACGGCATGGTCTCTAGAATAGTGATCTCCTTAAAGGTGGAAGAGATGAAGAGTTTTAATCCGATCAGAGATGTGCGGTGTGTTCCGAAGTTTCTTAAGCCTTCTTCTTAACTACTTCTTTGGCTTTTTTCTCTTTCTTCTTATAATAGTAATATTTCTTCTTTTTCTCTGCTGACATGTTCTTCACAAGAATTAATATTCTAGGAGCAGTTGATAAATGGCTTGCGGTTCACGTTCGTTCTCTGTGCTTTATGGCTTCTTCAACCGCCTCTCTGATCAGGTACTGAGACTTATGAAGAACGGTGTCTCCCAGTTCAGGATCCTTGGTCATGGTTGCGAGGCAAGGATAAGCATGATGCGCCTTAGCTATTTCATCCCGCACCCCTTGCTGAGAAACCTTAACTCCGATCAGCTTGTCAGCGATGAACCACGTGGAACCACACGGACAACCGCGCTCAACCCTAACTTCCCTAATCACGCCGTCCTCAACTTCTATCTCAAGCCGGGGCTTTCCAAAATGCTCCGCAAAAGCGTCAATAAAAGAGTTGCCAGTTTTCTCAAGGGCGCAGAAGGGCTTAGGAAACGCTGATGCAACACTGCTTTCCGTGAGTTCCCTCGCGATCTGTCTTCTTAGTCCCGGCGGAATCCAAGCTGGGTCGTCTATGGGCGCTATAACCGCCTTCGCCTCCATTTTTTTGGCCAGAATGGGCAGGGCGTGCTGCAGGCTGGAAGGCAAGCCCAAAGACAATATCAGGTCGCACTTCGGAGGGTTTTTTGGCAGGTACTCTTCAGGGTTATCTAAGAGATCAGCGGGCGGCGGAGACTCAAACTCGTGAATCCAATGAATCCAGTGGGCGAAGCCTCTCTGACAGATGTTTTCCACAATGCGACGCCCATACAAATCATCCTTCATCATCAAAGCGCATACACGCATTCAGCCTTGCACCTTTCAACTGCACTTTCAGACGAAACCTAGTTTTTATAGCTTCCCTTCACCTGTGGCTGAGCAAATTGATTTTCAAAAACAGATCTGCGCCAAGTATTTTTGTTGAGGAACTGCTTTTGCATATCCGTTTTTGAGTTAAGGCTTAAATAACGTGCACAGCTCTTAGCAACTGCGGAATCCTATTATCGGCAAAGGACGTAAAGAGATGGCTATAAATAAGAACAGAGACTCAATTGAAATCTTGGCTAAAATCCTCAGCATAGCTAATCCGGAAGCTAAAACAACGCAGATTCTCTACGGGGCTAACCTCAGCTATAGTCTGCTTCAAAAATATGTTGGCATCTTAATGGAAAGCGAGTTGCTGAAGAAAGACGGAAACGTTTTCTACAGAACAGAAAAGGGCTTAGATTTCGTCGTTAAATATATGGAACTCAAAAAACTGTTAAACTCGCACAAAAGAACGCTGAAAAAGCCTAACAGCGCCTAAAATCGCTATTCCCGTTTCATATCCTCTTTTGACCCGTCCAGACTGGAAACAGAGCTTATTAGTTTTTCACCTTAACATTTATGTTGACCAGTAGGTGGGCTCCTAAAATTTGAAGCTGAGCAGAATCGATTTGGTGATAATGTTTCCACCTCTTCTGGCAATCTTCGATTGTCTCTCAACTCTCTACGCGGAATACTGCGGTTTTCCGCTGGAACAATACGAAGCTGGCTTTTTCGCTTCATCTTTCGCTAAGGCAGGGGGTTTCGCTTACTACGTGCCCGTCGCGGTCGCTTACTTCGCCGCAGTTTCCATATTGTTCTATTATATGAAGAAGAAAAGACTGTTCCTGAAGGATTCCAGCAAACATCAAAAACTGTTTTTTTCCTTCTTCTTAATCGCAGTCTATCTGATACCGACTTGGCAAATCCACACTGTGCTTTCAAACGTGTTGTTCACCACAGCGCTGCAAAACAGCTTGAAGACTTTCGCGGGGTCCGCTATGTCCCTGATTGCTTTTGCCCTCATGCTTTTGTTCACTAAAAGCGAGATAAGAAGCTTCTAAAATAGGCAGGGGGAATAAGCGAGGTTCCGCTTTAAAGCTTATTTAGAAGTCGAAGAAACTTTTGTTTACTTTTATGTAGATCAGGGGTCCTCTTTTTCGAGAAACCTTCCTGACTTTCCCTAAGACATTGTTAACGACGTTTAGGATGCGCTCATCCTCTCCCGCGTAATTTTCTTTTCCGGTGGACAATCCAATTTCCACTTTCAGCATGTCCTCAGCTAGGATGGAGGTTCCGCAGATTTCGCCGTTCTGGATCAGAGACTCTATTATCATGTCTTTAACCTCTTCGCGGTTCTTTAGTTGCCTCCAGAGGGGTTCAGCCTTGTCCAGCAGGCTGCCTGTTTTATTCCATCGTGTGAGGTCTTTTCTCTCCAAGATGATTTTGACGCGCTCATTCCACTTCTTCAGCCAAGTTCCTGACCAAAGGTCCACGAATTCTTCGAGTTCGCTTGGTTTTTCGTAAAAATATTCGCTAAGTTTCCTCAATAGCTCTGGTTTGTTCTCTTCTCCCATGAGCTTCCAGTGAAACTTCAAGTAGTTCGTGAGGTCCTGGTAGGCTATGCTTAAAACTCGTCTGTCTGAGCCTTCTAGGTTGAGTTGAGGGTTTCTTTTCCCCAAGCTCTTTGACAGAAGCTCTGTCAGGAAGTCCCCTTGCATGGTCTTCTCGGCCTCGCCTTTCCCCAAATAAACAATTGTCAAGGCAATATTAATCTCTTGCTAACATTAGGAACAGTACATAGTTACAGACTTTAAGATAAGATAATACTGGGACTAAGGAGAGAATCGGGGCTATTCAAGCCTCTTTATCACGTGGTATCCGAACTGCGTTTTTACGATGGGCGAGATTTGTCCTTTCTGAAGGGCGAAAGCGGCTTTTTCGAATTCTTTCACCATTCTTCCTCTGCTGAAGGTTCCGAGGTCTCCGCCGCGTTTTCCCGAGGGACAGCGCGAAACTTCCCTAGCAACGTTTGCAAACTTTTCTCCTTTTTTCAGCCGCTCCAAAACCGTGTTTGCTTCTTTCTCGGTCTTTACGAGGATGTGGGCGCAGTGAACTTTATCTGGCATAAAGACTGGTTACGCCAATTCGTTTATAACAGTTATGCGCACGCAAAAAATCAAGGAAATGGGGAAAAAGTATTTAAAACAATGTGAGTGGATAAGAGCAGCATCTATTGGAAGATTCGGCGATGGCGAGAAAAGCTCGAATTCGGTTGACAAGCACCGACTACAAGAAACTCGAAGAAATCTGCGGAGAACTTAGGGCTATCGCTGACAAAACTGGCGTAAAAATAGCTGGTCCTATGCCTCTGAAAACTAAACGTCTTCAGGTGCCTGTTCGGAAAACGCCGTGCGGCGAAGGGACAGCCACTTGGGACAAATGGGAACTTCGCATTCACAAGCGCCTCATTGACATCGATGCGGAGGACCGTGTCATGCGCCGAATCATGAGAATCCGAGTGCCTGAAGAAGTTTTTATAAGCATCGAGCTGCTCTAGCAGCGATTTCTCCATTATTAGAATGCCCATTGTATGTTTATGAAGGCCCACGCTACGAGTACAATGGCTAAAAGGAAGGCCGCGATCCAGACTGTCTTGTTCCACATGAAAACTTTAAGCCCGTCAAGCATCGCGAACGGAATGAGGTTGAAACAGGCTATAAACGCGTTGAAGAAAGCGCTGATATAGGCTATCTGCGAAAGCGGGGCTGGCAGAAGCACTGCGATTCCAGCGGACACTGTGGAAAGGGCGAGGTTGGTTGAAGGTCCAGCTAAGGAGACTCTTCCGAGGGTTTCTCTGGTTGCGCTTCCAGCGATCATCACGGCGCCCGGTGAAATGATTTTGAAGGGGGTTGGAAGCATGGAAATGAGGGTTAAGAGCACGCCGATCATAGTTATTCGGAACTCAGCCCAGAGTCCATAGTGTTGAGCCGCTACTTTATGCGCTAATTCGTGGAGAATGAAAGCCGAGGTGAAGATGACTGCAAAGCTCACCAGCACAATCGGGCTTGCGAGGGAGGTGAACCAGAAAAAGGACATGCCTACGCCCATAACTAAGAGCGTGCCTACCGCCAAGTGCTTAAGCTCGGTGGGGCTGAACCGGAAAACTGAGGTTTTAGGCTTGGCTCTAAGCGGTATTATCTGCTCTGCGTATTCCTCGTCGCGGGGAAATGGCCTCTCGAAAGTGACTGTTGGAGCCTCCGCGCGGGGAATCTTGGCCTTCCAGTATTCTGGGCACTTGTGGTTTTCAGGCAGCCGATGTTCAGCGCAGAATTGTCCCTTACAGAAGGGGCACTTGAAAGGCAGAAACACGTTCTCGCCGCAATACTGGCACTTCACGCTTTCTTCAACTTCCTACAGGCGAACAAGCTTTCACGGAAGCCTATAACTCTTTTGCAAAACAGTTCTGTCTATTTTAGGGTTGTCTAAAAGGGGTGATCCAAAAAGGGTCGGTGCTTTTAAATAGCAGAGTTCTGTAAACTTATTGGTTGGCGATTAGAAATAAAAGTTGTAAGTAAGTTCCATAACGCTTATGGATTGCGTGAGTTCTACATAACTTTAATACTGAATTCAGAATTCATAAGAGTGAATAAGTGTTAGATAGAATGAAAATAGGGAAGTCTAGTTGATGAGTAAAGTAGAAATCGTTGTTTCTAGACCTGACAAAGATAAGATTGAGGCTATTTTGGAAAAGCATGGTATGCGTAAGGAAGAGTTAAAATGTTCAATTTGTAATGAGCACATATCTGATGTAAAACGTATAAGAGCAATATTTCCCTACCATAGCGCGCTTGTTTGTTGTGATAAAATCGAATGCCTTATAGCATGTAGAGACAAATTGATTGCCGAACCTGTCTCTGAATAATTTCCTTTTTTTTGGTGGTTCATTTGGATTTACTCGAGTTTTTAGAAGGAATCATTCTTTTCATTATTATTGGCATTATAACTTTTGTTGGAGTGTTTGGACGAAACAAAATCAGAAAATGGCTTTTCTCTAGACGAATCAAACCGAAGCTTGAGGAAGCGCTTTCTGTCTATGAAAAAGAAATAATTCCGGAATATGTCACTACTAAACTTAAAATCAAAGTTATTCAAAAAACCGAAGAAATTCCAGAAGACCAGCCTTTTGGCTATATTTTTGTTCCTGAAGGAGAAGAAGAATTAATTTGGAATACTCTTATAGCCTTTCTTCCGATAAGTTCCTCATTAAGAAGGATAAAGATACTTTTCGACGAAAATTTGAGAGGAAGTCTATTCGACCTATTATCATATGAGTTGGGAATGAAATTAGGTAAAGAGAATCTTGCAGTCAAGTTCAGGGATAATGCTCTAAAGAAATACAAAGAAGATTTTCAAGCTATGGAGAAAATTTACGAAGATAGGAAATTGACTTTGATAATTCTTTCAGAGGCTAGTTTTAGGTATAGACGCAGTAATGGGCATATAACTTCTAGCGAAGTTGACGAATTCTCAACTTTGGTAAGAAAGATAGCTCAGATTGATGCTACTGTTGTCAGGATCGGACGAGCCCCTATTTCTAAATATGTGGACGAAATTCTTGCTAATAAACGTGGAGTCGTATTGCTTGCTCGGGGTAAGAATATCGAGAGAGCTGTTGGAGTCTCAGAGAAATTAAAGGAAGAGGGCTATATAGAAGTCCCTAAAAGAGAACTTGGCTTACCCAATCCTGAAACAGGTATATGGCACTTTGAACATCCAGAAGTCAATGAAGTTCCTTTTATGCGAATCTGGTTACGACCCCCAAAATGACTAAAGTTTGTCCACCGAATTTTTACAAACCTCTTAACCAACCAGCAATTTTACAGAGCCTAAATGTTCATCCCTAAAATAGACAGAACTTGCAAAACAATTCCAGCAGCCGAAACGGAATAAGCTTTATAGACGCTCAACATTGAATATCGATGATAGAAGCCGAGGTTGCGGAGTCAGGATTAACGCGCAGACATGCACGCAAACGCACGCGCGTGTATGGCGCAAGCCTTGAGAGTCTGTGTCCCTTATGGGACGCGCAGGTTCAAATCCTGCCCTCGGCGCCACTTCGCCAAAAGTCTAAATTTGAAACTCACACATATCCTATGAGATGCGTCCAGATCGCTAATTGACGCTTTCTGTGGAAGAGCCTCTAGGTCTATTCTAGCTAAGCATTACACGAATTATTCTCTGGCTAGGCTGAAGCACATCTACGACAAAGCAGGATTGAAAGTGATAAGATGCTATCCATAAAACAAAAAATTATAATTTGACTTAATTTGATAGAAATTAATTATGAAATACCAGAAACACACCCGATATATCATTTTTTTGTTCTTCTTCTTTTTAGGTGCCACTTTTTTACTGGAGGCTTATATCGGGGGAATCATAACGTCAAACTGGTGGACTTACTTTCTTTTCGGGTGGGGTTGTTTCTATATAATTTTTGGTTATTTGAGATACAAAGCTACGATTTATTATAAAAAATTGGCGATAGGCACCTTGTTCGGCGGATTAATCTTCTGTTCCATAAGCTTGATACAAATCATTCGGGGTTTCTCAACTTTTAAGGATAATTGGTTGATAGCTATTCTATTACCAATCGGGCTGATTCTCCTCGGTTGGTCATATAAAGGTGAATTCCCAGTCCCTCCATAAAAGTCATATCGCTCCTTTCCTCAAAAGTCCGATTCAAAGGAAGGGCTGTATATGCTGAAATGGATCTACGACAAAGCAGTTCAGGGTGTTTCTTGATCCACAACTTTAGAGATTCTTCCGGTTCTGTATATCTTAAATAGGAATTTGCCTTTTCGTGGTTTCATATTGGTTGCATAGATTTCGTAGAATATAGGAACTTCGACAAAAGGTTCAGGTATCGGTGGTCTTATGGCCTTAATACAAACAGTATCTGATAGTGATTTTGATGAGAGGTGCATCATAAGACCGGGGAAGAATTCCATTTTGTTTGGTCCGCCCCAATTATACATCAGAGAAACTACGTAAACACCTTTGTATTCAATAGTCTCTTTGCCTAAATACCAATTACTGCCCTGCATAGCATCATAGAGATATTCTGGAATAAGGAGCTTAAAATGAGCTGATGGAGCCGAAATTGCTCCAACGTTCTTTGCAAAAATCTCTAAGCAATTCTGTCCTGCTAGGTTCTCAGACAAGTCAATTTGCAGTTCAATTTTGGGTTCAATAAATCTGTTGATGGTCATCTTAACTTCATAATCATACATTGGTATCGACTGGAAATTGAAGCGCCTGTAATATCTGTAATCGCTAGCTTGATGAGCAGTTGTTCCAACAGGAATTGCAACCGCAAAAATTGCTTTTTCTGGAATGGACTTCAAGTTTATTGGGGTGATTATTACATTCGGTATTCTAGGTCTTATTCTAGAGTTAATAACCTGCTCCAGCCATTCTCTTTTGCCTTCAGCTTCTATTCCACCATCAATTTCTTTCGGTAAATGCCCCTCTTCGCTTACTCCATAAATTATCGTTCCACCATCCGAGTTTGCGAAAGCGGAGACATCTTTACTAATTTCCTTCTTGTTATGTTCATTATCTTCAAGCGATGTTGATCGCTTGTAATCCAAATTGAGATTTTCTTTAATCTGATTCTCTATGAGAAAATTAATATCAGTTTCATCCCATTCTCTCACGGGTCTCAAATCATGTCCCCACACATGAAATAAGTGACTAATAAAATAAGTTTTATATTAAAAGAACCTGAGGAAAGCTGCTAAACATGTTCAAAGTTATCATATAGAAGCTGTTACGTGGTAGTTTAAGCTGTCCTTCTAGGGGTATGACCGACTTTTTTTTATGTGCTTCTCATCTTGGCGTTAGCTAATGTTTGTTCGTAGCATTTCACCGTCATGTCCACCACTTGGCTCCACCTGAAGTTTTCCTGCACGCGCTTTATGCAGTTGTCTCTAAGTTTTGAGCCGTACGCCGGATCGCTTAGAACCCGCTGTCTTATTTGCCCGTACGGAATTCCATCAGATACAATTCTGATTTTCTCCGAATCCTCACGGGCTTCAAAACCCTCCGCAGATCGCATAATCTTGATCATGGCTACGAGGGCTTCTGCGAGTTCTTCAACATTTTTGTTTTTGACCAGCAGTCCTGTTCCCTTCTCAGCGTTGCCTCTAATGTCGATTATTGTCTCCTGTAACCCGCCCACTCTGGTCGCCACAACCGGCATGCCTGAAACCATGGCTTCAAGCGCCATAATTCCGAAGGGCTCCCACCTGCTAGGTGCCACGTAAACGTCTCCTGCCAGATGAGCTAGAAAGTAGATGCTCGGTACCTTGCCGTACAGCAGCCGAACAGCCCCCGGGTACTTCAGCGCCGTCTCCCCGTACTTTCTCACATCTTGAATCTGGTCTAGAGCGGGAAGAAGCAACATCAAAAACTTCGCATCTGGCTCTTCCTCCAAAACCTTAGGCACCGCTTCGAAAAGCAGGTCTATGCCCTTCTGCTCAGACAGTCTACCAGTCATCAAGATCAGCGGTCCGTCTTCCGAGAAAGCTTCAACCCTGCCTCTCTCCAAGTAGGGCCTCGCCTTAAGCTGAGAAACCGCGCTTGCAACTTCCTCGCCTATGAAAATCGGCTCATCTGGCTCCAAGCTGCCTAAGGCCTTCGTCAGCAAATACCTCCGCAGGTGCGGCCGCTTTATGCTTTGTACGCCATAGAGTTGCCTTATGTCGTCTCCAAACTTCTGCTCCACCGCGTTAAGCATGGCTTCGGGGTTCCAGTCGCATCCGTTCCAGAAGTAACCCGCCTTGCACCCGCATTCAGCTCCAAAATACTTCATAACTTCTTTAAGGTAGCTCTGGCTAACGCTTGTTATCATGTCGGATTCGAATCCAGCGTAAACCTCGAGGAACCGACGAGCCTTGCGCAAAAGCCTTCTATGCGAGTTTTCTAGGATTTTATCGTTTAGATACACCTTGTGCGGTTTGTTTTCTATTCCAGCCCAGTTTTTCCCCAAAAAACTCCACGAGACACGGGGCTTACAGATCAGGTGGATGGTTAGAACCAGCCCAGCAGCCCTTCCGATGTCTTCCAACGTCTGTTTCGCCAGTAACCCCGCGGGAAACGAATGGTGATCATGCATGTGAATTATTTGGGGCAGCCCCTCAGGGTTGTTGGCGGCAAGAAACCGAATATACTCGCCGAGCCCTCTAGCTAAAAGCGTGGCTTTATCCTCGATTCCTCCAGCTGGCCTATAAACAATAGGGTCATCTATTATCCACGAAGTGTTGTCGTCCAATCCCTTGAACATGACTATGCGGACGCCGTCCAGCACCCCTTCCTCAACACCCAACGCATAGCTAACCGGGCTCCTGTAGGGCAGAAAGTCTCGGCTTCGAAGTTCCCCCGTGATCTCGAGGCCCAGCGGTTTCAAGCTCAGTTTTTGACGGATTTTTTCGTCTTTGTGCGCTCCGTGGCTCGGCATAACTATGGTCACGTTGAACCCTTTCGCGACAAGCTGCTTAGACTGGTTGTAGGGAACCTCAGCTAACCCTCCGACCTTAACTACTCCGGCACACTCAAAAGACAACATCCAAACGTTTCTGAAGGACTCCATAACCCTACTTCAACGCTTAAGTTATATTTTTATTCTCCCAATTCACCTGCTGCAATTCCCAGCGATGAAGCTGTTGCCTATAACAACGAGGAGAAAAACGTTAAAATAACCGCAAATCCCTTAAAGTAGGAAAAGAGAGCCCTGACGGAGAGATGCGAGAGAGGAGAACGCTTTTGGATGGCTAAGCAAAGGAAGACAAGGAAGGGCTGGAAAAAGCGTATTTTCAACAGGGGAAGAATACCTCAAATTCTTGTAGTCGTCTTTATCGGCACCGTTGTTTACAGCCTTGTTTTATACATGGGCACAAAATCATCCAATACTAACGAAAGCTTGCCACATAAGGCCGTAATAATTGATCAGCTAAGCCTCACATACCCCAACCAAACCTTCAACCAGAGAGCCACATCAATCTTAAAGAACGCAGGATTCACTGTGGACTATTACTCGGGCGAAGCAATCAATGTAAGTTTCTATCAGAACCTTCCTTCACGTGGCTACGGCATCATCATTTTGAGGGTGCACTCAGGACCCGTAGTGGACAAAAAAAATATAGAGAAAAGTTACATTTCGTTTTTCACCTCTGAGGACTACGACGAAAAAAAGTACGTAATGGATCAGGTTAATGGTTGGCTTGTGCCAGTCGAATATTATAACGGCTCTCCCGTCTATTTTGGGGTGGCCCCAGATTTTTTCAGGTACGAAGCAAACGGGCGTTTCAACAACTCAGTAATCGTTATGATGGGCTGTGTCGGATTGACCTTCGGCAAAATGGCTGACACCCTCGTTTACTTAGGCGCCACGGTTTACATTAGCTGGGATGGACCAGTATTAGCGGATCACACCGACTTGGGAACCATCCACTTCCTTACGCATTTTGTCACTGAAAGAGAGACCTTGGGAAGATCATTAGCAGACACAATGAAAGAAGTGGGATCAGACCCTGAGTACGGAGCCAACCTATTGTTTTACCCACTTGACCAAAAAACGAGAGACTTCACTCTACCCGAAAGCGGTCTAATCATAAACACCGCCCCAAACAATTTAGAATATGCCGGAAGAGACCCTAGAAAAGCGCTCAGCTCCATGCATTAAAAAATCACAGTCCTGCAGATTTTTTAATCTTTAACATCCAAAAAGTTGATTCCAGTTCATATGAAAGCGTCTTGCGGCGATTCTCTCCTAAGCCCATCCGTTGACCGGAAACCCAGTAGCCTGACTCGCTTTCCGTGATGTAACGTTTTGGCAGGACGTAGGTGCCTCTCTCGGTTTTGAAAGCATCAAGATGTTTAATGCTCTCCCTAAACCATGAATGCTTCCGGGCGGAAGGAAAACCGGACATCAACGCTACACGTTGGACAAGGCTTTTCCAAATGAAATCAGATTGAGTGTCTTGAAATCCGAAGAACCCGGGGACGTGCACAGACCAACCCATTGCCAAGGCCCTGCTCTTAGAGAAAACAATGCTCCCGTAACCGTTGGGTAACCTCTGATACTCTGGTGTAAGTATGTACTGAATGATTTTGTCAATCTTCTCCATGGAGTCTGCGTCACCCTTCTGGTATAAAGCCGCAAAGCCATAAATGTCATAGATCCACGGAAGCACTAGAACATTATCCTGATAGAGCCTCGGGTTCACGATGTTGACACGATAATACTTTGGAATACTCGGATAGTCACTTGGATCCACATAGATGTCGTAGTTTCCTTGGCGTGCAAACTTATAGAGGGCTTCAAGCCGGCGATTCATCACAGTTCTCACCGCGTCCTCATTTCCGTATCCTGCCATTGCAAGAAAGGCTGCTAAGAGAGTAAGATAGAAGAGCGTAAACGGATCTTCATATTGCCTATCAACGTCCTCGTTGAGCCTCTCACGGTAGGACATAGTAGCTTCATCGAAAACCAGAATTCCCGCATTCAAGCCAAGCTGGACAAGTTTAGGAAGGACATTTTCGAAGATTGTGCTTTTGGACCCGTGTATAGCGTAGTAGGCATACTTATACTGGTTAGGAATAGCGATAGGCTGACAGCGAGAAAGCCACAACTTAACTGGCTTGCTATCAAGTAGCTCTGCAACCAACTTATCACGGTCATAACCTCCCATGTCTTCAGATAATTCCGCAGCTGTCCTAAATCGTATCACAGGATTCCCATTTTCCATTAACCAACGAATAATTTCTTGGCGCTCCATTTCCTCCATCGTTGACTCCTCCCCTGTCAAAGGACGAAAGCAAATTCAAACCATAGGCTCTTTGAACAAATTATATTTAAAAACATATGCGCGTTCTAAACTTGCTTTAACCGCCGCCGAGGACTAAGACAACTGTTGCTACGATGAGCCCCGCAGCGACCATTCCCGCAGCGTATAGGATGCGTTTTCTGAGGTTTCCCTTCGCGATTTTTCCTAAGTAGAGGCCCAGAAAGAAAAGCATGACTAGGGTGAGGATTAGAGAGACGGGATAGGCGTTTCCGATGGTCAAGGTCCCTGTCGTTGATAGGAAGAACGGGATTAGAGAAACTATAGCGGTGAGGGCTGGGGATAAGCCGTCGATGAGGGCGGCGTAAACGGAGACGAAGCTGGAAGCGTCGTTGTGCACGGACTCTTTTAGGCTGGTGATCATGGATTCCTCCAGTTCCTTGAGGCTTCTCTCCCTCTCCGCTTTCTCGGTCATGTAGGCGCCGAAGAGGCCTGAAACTCCCATGGCCAAACAAGTGCTCAACCCTGCTGCAACTATTATCAGCGGATTTGAAACGCCGGCTATCCAAGCGCCTACGATTATGCCCAGCATGGTCATGGACCCGTCGAAGCCGTTCTTGAAGAAGTATCTTCTGGCGATGGCTCCCATGTGCGTTACTTGAAGGTATAATCTGATCCTTTGGAAGAGGTTCCTCAAGCGTTCACTCAATCAGAGACCCACACCGAAAATCCAGATGTTTCTAACGCGCATCCTCAAACTATAAATAAGGTGCTTTCAGTTTGATATAAATCTTCAGGATGCATCTGCATTAACAGACTGGTCCGGTGCTCACATGAACGCCTTTGAAATCCTCGAGAAAGAGGAATTGGCTCAGGGGATCAAACTTTTCATAGTTTCAGCTCCCCTGATAGCCGTGAAAGCTCGAGCAGGACAGTTTATAGTTGTTAGAGTGGATGAAAAAGGCGAAAGGTTTCCGCTTACGTTGGTCGACTGGAACTCTGACAAAGGGAGCGTCACTGTTGTTTTTCAGGAAGTCGGGGTTTCCACCCGAAAGCTCGGAAGGCTAAAAGTCGGCGACCGCATAATGGACGTCGTCGGTCCATTGGGTAACCCTGCTGAAATAAAGAACTACGGCGAAACAGCCGTGGTTGGCGGAGGCGTCGGAGTGGCGTCTGCGTATCCGCGGATTAAGGCTCTGAAGGAGGCTGGCAACCGAGTTACATCCATCATCGGCGCAAAATCATCTGACCTGCTCATTCTAGAAGAGAAAATAGGGAAATTAGGCGATGAACTTCATGTTTCAACTGACGACGGGTCAAAGGGCTTCAAGGGCTTCACGTCGAATGTCCTCCAGAATCTGCTGGACCAAGGCAGAAGGTTCAACTATGTTTTCGCCGTTGGCCCCGCACCCATGATGAAGGCTGTCGCGGAGGTCACTCGCCCCCACGGAATCCATACGGTTGTGAGTTTAAATCCTGTCATGATCGACGGAACTGGAATGTGCGGGGGCTGCCGAGTTACAGTGGGCGGCGAAACGAAATTCGCTTGCGTTGACGGCCCAGAATTCGACGCGCACTTAGTGGATTTCAACGAATTACTAGCCCGCTTAAACACCTACGTTGAACAAGAGCAGAGGGCCGTGTGTGCGCTTGAAGGGCGGTGAAGAAAGACTGCAGAAAGCGAAAGTGAAAGCTAGGCTAATTCAGCAGTCGATGCTTAAGTTAAGCGTTGAAGAGCGCATCCGCAGTTTCAGCGAGGTGGCGTTAGGATACACCCGCGAACAAGCCGTAACTGAGGCGAAGCGGTGTCTGCAGTGTAAGAAGCCTAAATGCGTTGAAGGCTGCCCCGTTGAAGTGAACATTCCCAGCTTCATTAAACTCGTAGCTGAAAGCAAATTTGAGGACGCCGCCAAAAAAATCAAGGAAAAGAACAGTTTACCCGCAATCTGCGGGAGAGTTTGTCCACAAGAAAATCAGTGCATGGGGCTGTGTCTTCTGGGCAAGAAAGGCGCTCCTATAAACATAGGTGCCCTTGAAAGGTTTGTTGCTGACTGGGAATTAAAGCGGGGCGTGAAGGTCCCAAATGTTGCAGTTTCAACTGGGAGAAACGTCGCGGTGGTGGGTTCAGGTCCGGCTGGATTGACGGCTGCGGCTGAACTTGCGAAGCTTGGGCATAAAGTCGCCGTTTTTGAGGCTCTTCACTCTCCGGGCGGAGTCTTGTCTTACGGGATTCCGGAGTTTAGGTTGCCGAAAGAAATTGTTAAAGCTGAGGCGGAGTATGTTAGGCTTCTCGGCGTCGAACTGAAAACTAACGTGATTGTTGGGAAGACGGTTGCGTTTGAGGAGTTGTTTGAGGGTGGTTTCGACGCGGTTTTTGTTGGAACAGGCGCTGGGCTTCCCAGATTTTTAGGCGTTCCAGGGGAGAACCTCTGCGGGATCTACTCGGCTAACGAGTTTCTGATTCGCGTTAATTTGATGAAGGCTTACCTGTTTCCGGAGTACGACACGCCCGTCCAGGTGGAAGAAAAGGTTGTGGTTGTTGGCGGCGGCAACGTGGCTATGGACGCGGCTAGGTCCGCCCTGAGGTTAGGCGCCAAACGGGTAAGCGTGGTTTACCGCAGAACTGAGAAGGAGTTGCCTGCTAGGCTAGAGGAAGTGGAAAACGCGAAGGAGGAGGGCGTCCAGTTCTTTTTCTTGGCAAATCCTGTTCGGTTTACTGGAGACAACCGAGGCTGGGTTAGGCAGGTTAAATGTATGCGTATGAGGCTGGGTGAGCCTGATGCTTCGGGTAGGCGACGCTCAGTTCCCGTGAAAGGCTCCAGTTTTCTCGTGGATGCTGACACAGTCATAGTTGCCATAGGTCAAAAACCGAATCCTCTGGCGGTTCGTTCAACAAAGAAAATAGGACTGACGAGACATGGCACAATCGTGGTTAATCCAGAAACCAATGAAACGTCTATGAAAGGCGTTTACGCTGGCGGAGACATAACCGCTGGAGACGCCACGGTCATATCTGCCATGGGAGCTGGGAAAAAGGCAGCGAAGGCTATCCACAGATACTTAATGAGTGCTGATCTTTGATTTATTACGGTCTGAGGCTTAAACATTTAACATTGAGAAAACCGTAGAATTAGAGTTGAGGACAAGGCTGTGGATGAGCAGGGCAAGAAAAAGCGTTACGAGTTTCTGGAGCACACTGCCGACGCTTACGTTGCGGCTTATGGCGCAACCTTGGAAGAGGCTTTTGAGAACGCGGCTTTAGCCACCTTCGACGTTATGACCGACGTGGGGAAAGTTAAGCCGCGGATTATGGACGGCGTAGAAGTGGAAGCCCACGATGAGCATGCCCTCTTGTACAGTTGGCTAGAAGCTCTCCTAATCAAATTTGATACAACTGATAATCTCTACTCTCGCTTTAAGGTTTCCAGCATAGAAAAAACCTCGAGTGGAGTGAGGCTGAAGGCGAAAATCTGGGGAGAACCCTTCAACCCGCAGAAGCATCCTCAAAAAGTCGGAGTTAAAGCAGTTACCTACCATCAAATGAAGATAATCAAGAAACCAGCGGCGATAACCGTCCGCTTCATCCTTGACATCTGAACGTGCCTAACGAAGCAAAAGCGTAATTTTGTAACCGTGTTAGATAATGATCTTGAAGCAGAACATTGCAAATATTGTTAAATACACGCGCATTTTATTATTTTGAATAAGAAGAAATACTGTAGGTGATTAATATGTCAGAAAGAATGTATGATAGGAAGATTGCTGAAAACAAGAGAACAATCAAAAGAGTCGAAGAGATAGCAGCAGAGAAAGGAACCGTAGGTAGCCTGAATCAAGAAAGATTTTGGAAGGACTTAAGTAAGACTTTGAAGGCTCATACGGCTCTTCTTGAAAACATGAGGGATATGAAGTGCGATATCGAAAATTTCGATACTGAAATGTTGACAAAGCAAGCTGAAAAGACATTGGAAGTGAAGGGTTACAAAACAATTGATCGTGAGGCTATTGACTTCGGAAGGGCTGACCTTGTCGCCCAATACGAAAACGAGTTTTTAATCATCGAAGTTAAGGGGTGGAATGACCAAGTCAGGTCCAATCAGCTTGTTAGATATGAAGATATAATGATGACAAAACACCCACTGACACCGGTCAAGAAGATTGTCTTGGTCCTTCCAGTATATGATGGCAACAACTTCATCGTATGGGGTTTGAAGCAACTGATTTCCGAAAGCGAAAGGGTTAGCTCCAATCCATAAGTAACCAAGACCGTGTTCTTTCGCACGCTCATGTTCCTAGCTAAAAACATCAAGGTGCATCTAAAAGGTCACGCTGTGTCGTGTCAGCGAAGTAAAAGTGTGATTTCTTCCACTAACGTTTCTGGCACGATGTTTCTTTTTCCTTTCCTCGTGAACGTAACGAAGCCCAGCGTCTTCAACGCCTGAAGGTCCTGATAGACGTTTTTCACGTTTCTTCGGATTTTTTGCGCTAACTCGTTTATTGAATCCGCTCTGAGGCTCGCTAGGCTGTAGAGCAGCTCTAGTCTTTTAGGGGTTAGAACTGCCACTTCTTTTGGGCTTAACTCCCGAGTTTCTTCAACCGCAAAGTCCAGTTCCCCGCTCTCCACATAACCGCGATAGGCGTGGACTAACTCCGCCCAATGAAAGTAGGCATCAACCAAGTCTCTGTCCGCTCTCTTCTCTAAAATCGACTCCTCAAACTCGTCAAAAGTCACACCGAATCTCTTCTCAAATGATTTAATGCGCTCGCGAATCTCCTCAAGCGTCAGCCTCCGAACAATTCTGACCAGCATTCTCTGCGCTGCCTCCGCATCAGTGAAGTTCGTCAACTGGGTTAAGACTTTGGTGTTTAAACCATAAAAAATGAACGGGTAGCTACTTTGTTGGAACCGTGAACCCCACGTCGCGTAAACGTATGAGCGGAGTGGTCACCGACGGCGTCTCATTTTCCATCCACCAGTGGGAGATTTGCCTTTTTTCTTTTGAGAGGGCGGTTATGTTTTGAAGCATGTGGATTATGTTGTCGCTCAGCCTCAAACCCTTAACTGCCTTCGTGATTTCGCCGTTTTCGATTTTGAACACTCCGTCGCGGATAATCGCTGAAAAATCTCCTTTCCTGTAGTCTTGAAACCGCACGTAGGTTATGTTGTTCAAGTATAATCCGTTTTTGATGCCTTCTAGAAGCTCCTTTTCTGCGTGTTTTCCCTCTTTCACAACGATGTTCCAAGCGTGGGGGCTTATCCAACCCGCGTTCGCTGTAGACTTTGTCTTAAACTTCTTGGCTGTTAGGCTGTTATGCAAATATGCGCGTAGCTTCCCATCTTCAACAATAACGGTTCTCTCCGTCGGATTTCCTTCGTCGTCAAACGGCGTGCTTCCTAGACCACCCGCCACCCTAGGATCGTCGTAAACCGTCAAGCCGCTAAAGGCAACCTCTCCGCCGAGTTTTTCAGCCAGACACGAGATTCCCGCATCAACAGAAAACGCTGAGTCCATCCCCGCAAATATGTCGAAGAAAACAGCCGCTGCGGGCCTAGTGAGCACGACCTCATATCTTCTCGATTTTCCCGACGTGGCATTTAACGACATCTTCGCGAGTCTTCCAGCTTCTCCACCCGCTTTTTCAGGGTCGAAGTCCCTTAGCGTGGTTCCGCACGTTACGCCCATTCCTGAAGATTCCCCGTTTGTTAAGGCGCGCACAACCATGTTTATCGTAGTCTTCTTCAGCGTTCCCTCAGCGTTCCTCGAGGTTGCCAACGAAGACTCTACGTCTGAAGAAATCAGGGTTCCCGCAACCCTCTTAGCTCCGCTTTCAAGCGCCGCGTTTATACCAGCTTCCACGTAGTCAACGTGTTTTTCAGCGAGTTTCGGTATTCTGTCATCATATAAGCTTGGAATGGTTTGATATTTGAAGGGTCCTTCCGGAAGCGGCGCATAGCTTTCATGGGGCTTCATTATGTTAACTGTTTGCGCGAGTTTCTTCAAGGCTTTCCTAATTGAACTCTCTGACACGTCGGTTACAGAGGCGATCAGAATTCTCTTGTCTTTTTTCAGCAGTATGCTGGCCGAGGTTTGATCCCATGTTTTCGTCACGGTTATTTCGTTGTTTGCAAACCGCACCTGCCTTAACGTGCCGTGAGCGGCTACAGCAGCAATCTCGTCAGCTCCAGACTTCAGACCCTCTTTCACGATGAAGGACGAAACTTCCTCGGTTTCCATCACTGCACCCCTCCGAGCCGTAGGTTCCTAAGCCTAACATTCGGTCCGCCATGCCAAACCGGCATCCCCTGCATAGGGTCTCCCTTTCCGCACGTGGCTGCCTCAAACTTCAGGCTTTTGTCAACGGCGTCTACGCTGCTGTAGAACCCGGGGGTCGTGATCTCTAGGACGGGGCGGCGAACCATGCCTTTTAGCCTTCCTTTCTCGATGCGGTAACACTCCCTCCCGACGAACCTCATGTTGTACCGCCGATCGTCAATGTTCCATTCGCCGAAGGTTTTCATATACACTCCACGTTGAATGTCTTCAATGAGTTCTTCGAAGGTCCGGTCCCCCGGCAGCATAAAGGTGTTCGCCATGCGGACTATCGGTTCTCGGTTGAAGGCGCTTGCCCTCGCGGCGGCGTTGCTAGAGGTGCCTAACTCTGCGGCGGTTTCCCTGTTGTGGAGAAACTCGTTTATCACGCCCTCCTTTATGAGGAGCCGCCGTTTAGCTGTAACCCCTTCATCATCGTAGGCGTAATGTCCGTAGCTGTTGGGAAGGGTTGGGTCGTCTGCAACCGTGACCACGTCGGTTCCGATTCTTTTCCCCAGCATCTCCCGCGATATGAAGGACTCTCCCGCTTGGGCTGCCTCCCTCCCGAAGATTCTGTCCGCCTCGTATGGGTGCCCAGCGGACTCGTGAACAACCAATCCAACGACCTGATTTCCCAAAACTAAGTCCAACTTTTCTCTCGGCGCCTTTTCTGCAGTTCTCAGTATTTTTCCTAAAGTCTGTGCTCTCTCTTTGGCGAGATCAACAAGCCTCCAGTCTTCCACGGCTTCCCAGCCCCTACCTTCGCCCTTTTCGATAATGTCCTGTTCTGTTTCCCCGTCTTTTTCCTGGGCGGTCAGCAACGCGAAGAACAGAACCCGCGGTATACTGCTTGATATGACGGTGCCTTCGCTGTTAACGAAGTACTTCTCGGTTGTGTTCTCAACAAGTTGAAATATCCTGTAGGGGACGGAGACTCCCACCTCCTTGGGGGACGAGACGGTTTTGTCAACGTCAAAAAGAAGCTCCATCTTTTTCTCCGTTGAGACGTCTTCAAACCTGATCTTCGGCTTCACCTCCCAACTTTTCTTCACGGTTTTTTCAGGTGAGAGCCTAATGGGCTTACGCATGACGGCGACTGAGGCACTAGCCAGGTCAACCGTCTCCTTAACCCGCTTCTTCACTAAGACTTTATCCGCTTCATTGATTGAAACAAAGCCTAATCCGCCTCTCACGAGCACCCTTATGCCTAAGCCACATTCTCTGCTGAAACCAACAGCCTCCGGGTTTCCATTCTTCAAAATGTAAACGTCTCCAACGTCGCTCTGCATCCTAGCCTCAGCGTAATCTGCGCCTAACTTCACGGCGTACTCAACAGCAAAATCAGCCAAGTCCCTCACGTGTAAACGCTCCTCTTTAGAGTCTGATAATTGTTAGGAAGATATATTTCTTTATTGTTTGTTGCGGAGTTCTTTCGCTTTCAGCGGTTACGTTTTCGGCAGGTTTTCCCGAGCGAACTCATACACGTGGTTCAGAAATTTGACTTTCCGCCGTCTCAGTTCGCGGTCAACTTTTTCGACGAAGCCCTGAAGTATCCTCTTCAGCTCCTTCGCCTCAGCGTAATCTGCGCTTTCCAAATGTTCAGAAACAAAATTTTCCACGGCGCCCTTAAGCCTAGTCTGTTTTTGCCCTTCAAACCATTCTCTGTAGGCCTCCACACCGGAGTAGTGCAGTTTCTCCGCGATTCGTAGAAGCGCTTCCTTGGAAACCTTAAGCCGCATCTTTTCTTCTATGCTTGGTTCTTCGGGGAAGCTCGCTGCGTCCAGTTTTAGGCTTAAGCCTATGGTGTGTAGTCTCTTGCATTTTTTACATCGGGCTTCGAAGCTGCCGCTGTAGCTGGTCGGAGCTAGGCTGCGTTCTTGTTCCACCTTCTGGAAGTCCCGCATCAGCTTTGCCTTTTCCACATAAAACTTGTCAAGCAGGATTTTTCCTCTTCTAGCCTTTCCGTAGAGGTCATTCATTTTTTCCCTCCAGTCGGCGAGCTTACTCATACTGGAAATTGTGGACCAGAGGGAGAAATTGTCCCTTAAAGCGTCTTCCAAGTTGATTTTGCGTCCGCAGAACTGGCAAACAAAACTTGTGGAAACGAGGTTTTTTCCTGCGTAGGTGAAAACGGCTTTTACGCCGCTTCTGATGTTAATGGCAGGCGCCTCCAGAATCGCTGTAGTCAAATCGGCTCCCTAAACTAAGAGTTCCCGCGGTGTTTAAAAGCAGAAATTACGCTTTAACGGCAATATCGCCTTTCAAAAGCATATGAATATTTAAAAATATTTTTTTTGTAACTGTTCTTTGTTCTTTGCGGTTACACCAACTTCAAATATTGTCTTAGCTAAAGCCTCGTTTGTTTAGCAGTAATACTAGAGCAAAGAAAACGAGGACTGGGAATGGTCTCTGAAGCGGTCTCTCTGACTTGGTCAGGCATGCGAAGCTTTGATGATTTACTTCTGGAAACAATAGGCGATGTCCTGAAGCAGGTTTTTGGAGAGGAGTCGGCGAAGATCATTCTTCAACATGTGGAGAAAACTGATTGTTTAAAGTGGGAGGAAATTCCTAAAAGCGCTGAGATTTTTGCGGATGCTCTGCGGAAGGTTCTTGGAGCGGGCTCCGTCCCTGTTGAGAATCTGATTCTGAAAAGTTTGTACTCTAAGCTTGAGCTGAAATTTGAGGAGAATGAAGGCTACGGGTTTTCAGACTACATAAAGAGACTAAGGAGCAAGTGGGGATTAAGGGGGAGGGTTAAAGATGGAGAAACCGCTGCATGTGTCGATAGGTCGTCCACTTCGCGGAGAACGTGTCTGCGAAGGAAGGTGAATGAAGCAGGTGAGCAGGTTGGTGGGTTAAGGGACAAATGAATCGCAAAGCCTTATTAAAAGTCACCAAAGTCGACATCGAAGCATTAGTATTCGGAATTTCATTACTAGTATTATTGGAGTTCCTCTACGCCGCAACCACTCCAGGAGTAACTCTTCACATGTTTGTTGGTGATGTTCTTTTTTACTTTCTCATACTGTTGGTTATTTGGTCTTTCTACTATTATCAACGGGGGAAAATGGAGGAGTCGCTGCGAGAGAGCGAGAAGAAATATCGCGTTTTGTA
Source organism: uncultured Candidatus Bathyarchaeia archaeon (assembly GCA_964655075.1). GTDB lineage: Archaea > Thermoproteota > Bathyarchaeia > Bathyarchaeales > Bathyarchaeaceae > CAZZLD01. The sequence continues at coordinate 71,995 of CAZZLD010000002.1, read as the reverse complement.
CGAAACTACCCGAGACGGTCTTGTAGCTACGGATATGGACGGGCGCATAGTTGAGTGCAATCAGGCGTATGTGGGCATGCTTGGTTATTCCAAGGACGAACTGAAGAATCTAACCTATCAACAATTGACACCGAAAAAGTGGCATCGAATGGAAGCTACAATCGCAAAAGAACAGATTATGAAAAGGGGCTATTCTGACGAATACGAAAAGGAATACAGAAGAAAAGATGGAACGGTGTTTCCAATATCCATCAGAGTGTGGTTGATCAGAGGCGAAGATGGAAAACCCAAGGGAATGTGGGCCATAATCAGAGATATTACAGAAAGAAAGAAGCTGGAAGAAAAACTGCTGGACTCCAGTTCGCGTCTGAAAGAAGAGGTGGAGGAGAGAAACAAACTTATCCATGACTACAGCAAGCTTATCAAGGAGCTTTGCTGTATCTACGGAATCTCTAAACTTGTTGAGAATCCCGCTGTTTCATTGGAAGACATATTGCAGGAGACCGTTAATCTGCTTCCTCCCGCTTGGCGCTATTCAGATATTACGTGCGCCAGAATAGTCTTTGAGGGACAAGAGTTTAGAACAGAGAACTTCAAGAAGACCCGCTGGAAACAGCAGGCCGACATCAAAGTGCACGGAAAAAAGGTCGGCGTTTTGGAGATTTATTACTTAGAAGAGAAGCCCGCACTTGACGAAGGCCCATTCACTAATGAAGAGAGAGACCTACTGGATGCTGCTGCAGAGAGACTGGAAAAAATCGCCGAACTAAAGAAAGCCGAAGAGAAACTGAAGGAATACGCGGAGCACTTAGAGGAAATGGTGGAAGAAAGAACCAGACAGTTAAAGGAGGCGCAAGAGCGTCTTATCAAGGCTGAGCGGTTGGCTACTGTGGGTGAGGTGGCTAGCATGGTGGGCCACGACCTGCGCAATCCGTTAACAGGCATGGCTGGGGCTGCATACTACTTGAAAACGAAGGCAGACTCGAAACTGGACGAGAAAATGAAGGAAATGCTGGAGCTTATTGAAAGAGACATAGAATACTCCAACAGAATCGTAGAGAACCTCTTAGAATACTCAAAAGATATACAGCCAGAACTGACTGAGACAGATCTAAAATCATTGGTGGACGGCACATTAACTTTAGTCAAAGTCCCAAAAAACATACGAATATTAGACTTGACCAAGAGCGAAACGAAAATCAAGGTTGATGCACATGAAATAACGAGAGTCTTCGTAAACTTGATTAAAAACGCAATTGACTCAATGCCTGAAGGTGGAAAACTCTCAATAAAAAGCAACAAAGTAAACGGCAACTTGGAAATTGTCTTCGCTGACACTGGAACAGGCATAACAAAAGAAGTTATGAAAAAACTTTGGACGCCGTTCTTCACAACTAAAGCGAAAGGAATGGGGTTAGGCCTATCCATTTGCAAACGCATAGTGGAAGTCCACAGAGGCTCAATTTTCGTAAAAACCAAGGTTGGAGAAGGCACCACATTCACGATAACACTTCCAATTGAACCAAAAATCGAAGAAGGAGGTGAAAAAATATGGATAAACCTGCCAGAATCCTTATTGTCGACGACGACGAAAGCATAAGGAAAGTCTTAGCGACCATACTGGAAGAGGAAGGGTACGTTGTTGACACAGCTGAAAATGGACAAGAGGCGATCAAAAAGTCCAATACTAAACTCTATAATTTGGCTACGGTAGACTTTCGACTTCCTGACATGGAGGGAACAAAACTGTTGTCTATGATGAAGGAAACTACGCCTAAGATGGTCAAAATCATCATCACGGGCTACCCTTCATTACAGAACGCTGTGGAAGCTGTCAATAGAGGCGCAGACGGCTACATTGTCAAGCCATTTAACGTGGATGATGTTCTAAACACGATTAGAGAACATTTGAAGAGGCAACAAGAAGCGAGGAAATACAGCGAAGAGAGAGTCGCGGAGTTCATCGAAACAAGAGCCAAGGAAATAGAAGCGAAAAGAGAAGTAATCAACAAATAAAGAGGCTAAATACCCCCCTTTCTCTTATTTATTCTAGTTGTCTCAAACCATCGTTAGCAAGCGTGCGGATAAATTTAACACCCGCGCTTGCAGTTCAGTATTTAGAAGGCTCAATAAGTTTTATAGAGTGGTGGGACTGTGGGAATCTGCATCATAGCCAAAGGGAGATATCTCCTGCATCGCCCACCTTTTTTATTAACCAATCGGAAAAATGCTTTGCTCATCAAATAACTCAGGGAAAAGCCGGCTAGGAAACAGGGCAAAATGATACTCGGGAGCGCACCCTATATATAGCCCCCCTCTGGTGTCGCCGAGGGCAGGGGTGACGGCGCAACGGCGCTATTCCAAGTTTGAATGAAATCTTGACACCGATTTTTCTCAATACCCCTCTTTCCCCTATGTGCCACAAAAGGAAAAAGTTATTGCGACACAAATCATTGAAGCTGGCTTTGAATACGTCACCGACATGGACGACATCAAGTTCCTCAGAAAACGTAAGTGATTCTATTCGCCGATGGAACCTCAGGTGTTGCTGGTGGGGCCGCGGGGATTTGAACCCCGGACCTCGCACGCCCCAGGCGCGAATCTTAGACCAAGCTAGACCACGGCCCCTTTTGACTGGTCTACGGTTCTCTTTTGAGGGCAAAATAATAAGCACTTTGCTGTATTTAAAAAAGTTGGGACTAGCGGAGAGCACTCTCCGAGCCACTTCTTATCAGTTGAGTAAGGAAATTCTCAAAAAGTTTTTGAGCGGAAAGATTATGCGATGGATGGTGGTAACGAGAAGTGAACATTAAGAAAAGAAAGGAAGGGACAACTGATGGCTGAGGAGAGGCTTCTTAGCGTCGAAGAGGAAGACCGAATTCGACGTATGAAATGGTGGCATGAAGCCAAGTTTGGAATGTTCATTCACTGGGGGCTCTACAGCGCCGTCGGAAGACACGAGTGGGCGATGGAGATGGAGGGCATCCCGGTCGCCGAGTATGAACAGTTGGCGGAGCAATTCAAGCCGAAACCGAATGCAGCACGAGATTGGGCGAAGCTCGCAAAACGCGCCGGTATGAAGTATATGGTGATGACAACGAAGCACCATGAGGGCTTCTGTCTGTTCGACACAAAGCTCACGGATTACTGCGCTCCGAAACAGGCTTGCGGACGGGACCTAGTAGACGAATACGTCGAAGCAGCACGAGCAGAGGGTCTGCGAGTCGGATTTTACTACTCGCTGATGGACTGGCATCATCCTGACGGCGCCCAGTGTGCGGAGGACGAGGCTGCCCGCCAACGCTTTGTTAAGTACATCCACGGTCAAGTGCGGGAGCTGATGACCAACTACGGCAAGGTAGACATCCTTTGGTATGACGTGGCTTGGCCGCTCGATGCGGAAGGCTGGGAATCAACAAAGATGAATCGTATGGTTCGAGAGCTTCAGCCCGATATCATCATCAACGACCGGTCACGGCTACCCGAGGACTTCAGCACGCCGGAACAGCAGGTTAAGGGCGAATCTGCAGGTCGTGCGTGGGAGGCATGCATGACGATGAATTGGAGCTGGGGATACCAAAAAGCTGACGATGCCTGGAAAACCCCGAAGGAAATCCTCGGATATCTCATCACCTGCGCACGGGACGGCGGGAACTACCTCCTCAACATTGGTCCCAAGCCAAATGGCTCCGTCCCTGAGGAATCGGTTCGCATCTTGAACGCTGTAGGCAAGTGGATGGATAAATACGGTCACACGATCTACGGCGCTGAGCAGTGCAGCGTGGCTAACTCTTGCTTCGCCAACTTCACCCGTAAAGGCAACACGCTCTACGTTCATGTCTTCTTCTGGCCCGGAAAGGAATGGGCTATCGGCGGTCTGCGGACACAGGTGAAATCCGCAAGACTTCTTCCCATGGGAAGACCAGTGAAGTTCGAACAGAACAAGTTCGGGCTTCGCTTCAAGGGTCTACCCGCGGAAGCACCGGATAATCCCATGACGGTTCTGGAGTTAGAGTGCACATCGATTCCCACGCAGGACACGATATTCGTCCGGAAAAACATGCCGCGCGGGAAGGCGGGCCCCAAGTTGAGAATTTAGGTGGAGGCAGATCGGTAAGCCGGAGCCCTCCTCCTTTCCCTTAATGCGCGCAATTAACTCTTTGGCGTGGGCAGTTTTATTGGTTCAGACTTTTTGTTACAGAAGTTAGCTCCATACAGACGCGAAGTGGACTGTTCAGCGAATCGGCGTTTTGGCCAGTTTCCGTTTGTAAACGGCTAGGGCAACCGTGAACACAACGAATATAGGCACTATCGACGTCAATGTGGGAAACTCCGGAATTACATTCGTCAGCGGGTACCTATCCGTGTTGTTTACATTAATCTCGTAGGGGCCATCCCATATTCCGTCACTTCCAGTTATGTTTTGGCCCGGACCGCTGTAAACATCTCCAACACTTGGATAGCGTTCTGTAAAGTTGTCCCAGTAATTGCCGCCTGAAGGATATCCGTCATCCCAAACGTTCGGATTATCTGGATCAATGTAAACATGGTTCATGTTGTTTATGAAGTTGTTATGGTAAAACGTGTTGTTGTACACGGACACCCCCTCCATATAGATGCCGTACCCGTTGTTCGTTATATTGTTTAAGTAGAGGACGTTATCTTGAGCCCAACTGAAATAGATGCCAACAGTGTTGTTTGCGATGATGTTTCCAGAGAAAACGGTGTCCGCAACCGTGCTGCCGCCGAAGCCGTTAGTGTTGTTCGTTATAATGTTACCGGAAATAGTGTTGTTCCAAGCCTCACCAAACGCGATGCCATTCGTGTTGTTTGTTATAGTGTTTCCCAAGATTTTGTTTCCTTCGGTACTAACGAGACTTATACCGACTCCGAAACCAGTGATGGTCACATTTTTGACAGTCACGTTGTCGCTCACAGACGAAGAAACATATTCTATATGTACCCCCGCGTAATACATTACGCTTCCAGGGCCCTTAACCGTGTACCCGTTTCCATCAATGGTTATGTTGGTTCTCTGGACCACGATGGAATCGTTAATGTTGCCAGTTAAGGTATAGGTAATATTGTCCAAACTGGTAATGTTCGCTGTTGAAGGGTCGATGCTTCCATCAGCCTTAATATAAATAGGACCAGAAGCCGCCTTAACAGGTTGAATAGCGAACGCCCATGTTACGATGCCTGCCAAAACCAAAATCGATGTTATAACTATAACCGATCTCAACTTCATTGCAAACACTAAACAAACATATCCCATTCTGAGAATTTAACATTTGCCATATTACCTTCCTTGGATGATTCACCGTTTCAGAAAAGTTTAAAAAGCAAACTGATCTTGTTGCCGTTAGATCGACGAGACAGTGTTGGTAAATAAAATGGGAGAAACAATTAGAGACCGAGTGGAAAAAGCCCTTGAGGAACTGAGACCCCGGCTGCAGGCTGACGGGGGAGACATCGAGTTCTTGGGAGTAGACCGAGGCGTCGTCAAAGTCAAGCTGAAAGGAGCATGCGCTGGATGCCCTATGTCAACGATGACCCTCAAAATAGGCGTGGAGCAGTACCTCAAGAAAAAGATACCCGAAGTAGTCAGGGTCGAAGCACTCTAGTGGCACACCTGTTTGAACATAACCGATTAAAGGTTATGAAAGCAAGCCCTCTGCATGTGAGAGCTAAGGTTCGCCAAGGTTACACACGTCTAGGAACCTATCAAACTTTTCTCTGCTGCGCTCCTGCTTATAACCTCGCAGGGCTTCTATAAGCTTCGTTCGATCAACTATCCCGATTTTACTCTTAAGCTTCTCCGCCGTGAGGCTTCCTATAAACAGAAAATGACACACGGAAGTGACGTTCGAGACTTTTCGGTTGGCACTAGCAGTTTCGAAGTCCAATATTCGAGGATTATCCTCCGCGTCTACGATGATGTGTTTCGGCGCTCGGCTCAGTTCCCCGTGGTCAACATCCGCCTCATCCAGCCTCCAACACTGCTCCAAAACATCGCGCAGTACACGGCGAATCACCATCTGCCTCGTCTCTTCCTCAAGCCATTCAGGGAAAAGCTTCCCTTCGATGAACTCCATGAGCAGAAAATTATCTGTGGCGTTAAGTAGCTTCGGACCCACGTTTACGGCGTTAGCTCTCTCCAGCATATCCGCCTCACGCTGCATCCCCGAACGATTTGCGTCCACCCTCCGAATCTTCAAAGCAACCTTTCTCGTATCACTGTAAGCCTTGACAACTATGCCCACGCACCCCTTACCTAAAACAGACACGTCAAAAACAGTCTTCCCACCCGTGAACTCCAAAGCTGTCACACCTAACCCCTCCAGCTCTCCAAGGCGTTTATCTAATTCCTCCAGATCAAATCTCGGATAGCAGAGAATCGTACCATATTTTTCTTCACGTAGACGGTTTAAGGGCACGGTTTCAGTCAAGCCACTTACTATCCCAACAAGTGTTTACTAGGCTCGTGACCGCACTTAACTATCCATGTATCCTTCTTTTTCAGCCACTTTTAGTATAGCTGCCTCTCGCGTCAATCCTTGCTTAACATATCCTTCAATTTTCTTTTCCAATTTATATTTTCCATGTGATCCGTGTACCCTGCTGTAAGCATCCAGAAGCTTTTCATAAAGTTCTTCAACTCTCTTCGGGACTTTGACGGCTTCTGGCTTTTCAACTTCAATTTTTGACGCAAACAACGCTCCGCCAATGATTGAGATAATTCCTGTGAAGAATGAGAGAACAACGATTAAAAATGAAATAAAAATCATGCCATCAAGAGGCCCCAAAGAACCCTGAAAACCTTGTTGACGCAATATTTGCAGTGTTGAGGAAATCATGCCGAAAGCCCAAAATCCCAACATTGAACTAGCTAGAAGGTATATTCCTATCAAAACCAAGGCAGCTCCAACCCACTGTTCCTTCTCCAAAATAGTCCACCTCCCTCGAATCTTCCATGTTACAGATCAACTAATGAGGCTAAAAAAAGTTTGGATTCCCAATCAAGGAGATAATAACCATTTCGGCCTGCCTTTAAGATACTCGGTTAGAAATTCAGCAAATTCAGCATCAGAGGAGTACAGCTCCAAAATTTCCCCGTTCACCAAAACCTCAAAGGACCTAACGATAGCCTTGGAAAGCAGTTCAGCCACACCGACACTTCTTCCCCCATTCTTAAGCGCTTCACCTAGAAGGCCCACCGTGTCAGTGTGGTTCCGCTGGATTCCCACTACCCACCTGTTTCCCTCAACCCGAGGACCCGCGAGCGTCCGCTCCGCTCCGACATGCTTCTCCAAAAACTTCTCGCATTCCGCTCGCTTCTCCACAGGCGGACCGAGATGCTTCTTTATCGGCGGAAGGAAACGAGTCTCCAGCTCGAAGACGAATAGATTGACGTTTTCTTCGTTGCTCCAAACGCCATCGCGGATGACCTGAAAGTCGTGGCGTTCAAGCATTTTCCTCAGCGACCTCTGAGACCTGTAGAGTTGACCCCACAGAACGTCAGGAACCGCCTCAACCTTTCCAAAATTCACGAAGACTAGGGCTGAACCACGAACCTTCATCGCCTGAACAAGCTCTTTTGCGCTGTAAGCCTTAACATCACTTGGATAGAAAAACTCCTTTCTCGGCTCGTCTAGGAAAGCCCGCGCCGCTGAAACAAACTCGTTAAGCCTTTCCTCTCTAACTGCAGCTGCTACGTTTCTGCCTTTGTCAACGGGGTCCACCACTATGAGGGCGGTATCAAAAACCTTCTTGGCTTCATGCTCTCTTCCTTTGTAGTACCCTTCGTAGTCAATGACCTCGTTTTTCTTCCAGTCCGCAGCCGATTTCAGCGCTTCAACAAACGATCCGTAATGAAGCACAAGGAGCTCGCAGAGGTAGCCGCTGAAGCCACCGATCTTTATCTCCGCTCCGTAGATGCTCGTGCCCGTCATGAACTTCTTGAGCAACCGAACCTGCCCGCTTAACTGCTTATTCAGCAGCGGCTTCACGTAATTCGTGTGGAACGGCGTCCTGTCCGTAGCGCTCAGCCATTCGCCCCTCTTCACCTTGTAGCAGGGAACAACATTCACTCGCACACTGGCACCTTTAGCCTCAAGATACGGGTGCTCCGCGAACCTTTCGATTTGTTCAAGTCCGTTCATGGCTTTTTTCGCTATGTCTAAGAGGGTTGTTCCAAAGGCTTCACGGGGAACATACTTGGGTACACGCATGAAAATGTCGATGTCGGGTTCTCCGCTCAACCAAGTGTCCTTTGCCACGGATCCTTCAACTCTGACTTCCGCCGAGATTCCAGCCTCTTCCACTGCAGCTTTAACTTTCTTCTCGAGTTCTTCGGCTAACTTGAGGATACGATTTCTCTCTTGACTGCTAGGCGTAATCTTCTTCAGAACTTCTCTGCAAACGGTTTCAAGAGTTGAAGGCACACGGCTTCCCCCATTGAGCTGTTCAGATTAGCCCTTAACCGCTCCAACCTCACATAGTGTGCTGTATATTGGCCCTTTAGGCGTTAGCACGCTTTTCTTCAGCTTTAAGCAGTCCGCTTTTACAGTGCCGAACTCATAGTCTTCCAGTTCATTTATCCGCCGAGTGAGTTCCGCCTTATTTTTTCCCGTTCTGACGCGGGCTATCGTTAAATGGGGGCTAAAGCCTTTAGGGTCCGCTTTGAAGCCCAGTTTCCTCAAACGTGGTTCTAGCTGACTGAATACGTCTCTAAGTTCTTCTGCTCCTTTCTGGATTCCAGCCCAGACAACTCGGACATAGTTCAGGTTGGGGAAGGCGCCTAAACCGCGGATTTCCACTTCAAAAGGAGCGAAGGAAACCTGCTTCATCTCCTCGTAAACTGCGTCAACCATGTTTAGGGCTACGTTGCCGAGGAAACGCACGGTCATGTGGATGTTCTGCGGCTTAACTAAATTCAACGAAGCTCCTGTATCAACCAGCATGCCTTGAACTTCTGCAAGGCGGCTTAATATCACTTGGTTATCCAAGTCGAATGCAATAAAGCTCCGGATGGTCTCCGACATGATCAAACCCTCTTATCAAGTTCTCCTTCGAATCTATTTAATTTAACCGCTAACCTGAAAGAATTATAGGTACGTGCGGTTATAAATCTGGAAAAAGGTGTTCTGCGGTGGAGGCAAAGAAGGTCGTCGTAGGCGTAACCGGCATGCCGGGCGCGGGGAAAGCCACGGTTAGAAAGATGGTTGAGAAGCTGGGTTATCCCGTGGTGGTTATGGGCGATGTCATAAGGGATGAAGCTAAGCGGAGGAATTTGAAGCCTACGCCTGAAAACATCGGTTTTGTCATGCTTAGACTCCGAGAGGAGGAGGGCCCTTACGCGGTGGCTAAACGGTGTGTTCCCAAGATTAAAGCCGCAAAAAACATTGTCTTCATCGACGGCATCCGAAGCCTAGATGAAGTGGAGGAGTTCAAGAGGCACTTTGCGAACTTTAGAGTTATCGCCATCCACTCATCGCCTGAAACAAGGTTTAAACGCCTGTTCCAGCGGGGAAGAAGCGACGACCCCAAAAACCGAAAAACCTTCCTTGAACGGGACTCTAGGGAACTCAGCGTCGGCTTAGGAGGCGTCATAGCCACCGCCGACCACATGATCATAAACGAAGGAACGCGAAAAGAGCTGGAGCAGAAGGTGCGCCGTACTTTGGAGGAAGTGATTGGGAAATGAACGAAATAACGGTTTACATAGAGGCGGAAATTAACCCTACGGAGGACCCTGAAAAAGTGAAGAAAGCCGTGGAAAACGTTGTTTGGAACGCTGAGTACACGGTTAAGCCCCAGAAGACGAGAAGCCTCCTCGTCGCTGAAGCTGAGGGTACCGACAGCCTCACAAAAATCCACAATCTGCTGAGGCGGGAGAGAATTCGGGACGCCGCTAGAACCGTGCTCTCCGGCGGACTGAGCGAGAAAAACTTAGTTTTCTATTTGAACAAGCAGGTCGCCTACGCGGGGCACCTCTCGTTTTCAGATCCCGAAGAGACGGAATCGCCCCTTGGGCCTATCAAGGTTGAAATCCGTTGTGATAAACCGCGGGAACTCGTCGAGTGGTTGACGAAAACTCAATAAGCATATATTTGCGGCGCGGCATTACCGATAGAATCATGGGCAAAATAGAAGTCGGTTTGTCTATGCTCTTCTGCCTCGAGGAGCCCTTCTCCTCCCTCGTGAAGAGGCTTCGTAAGGTTACGGTGCGTCAGGTGGAGCTCGTCGACGAAGGCTTACATGCGCTTAACGCCCAGCGGGTTAAAGCTCTGAAAAAAGCGGCTGAATCACTGGACCTAGAGTTTACGGTTCATGCGCCTTTCTTCGGCAACGACATCGCCTCGCCTGATGCGGTTCTTCGACGGAAGTTTCTGGAAAAACTGGAGAAATCCCTTCTTTATTCAAGCCAGCTTGATTGTCGTTTGTGGCTTTTTCATCCCGGCATGAGGATTGACGCAAGCCTAGATTGGCAGCTGAACTTAGAGTCTGCGCATAGGCTGTTGGAAACTGCTGAAAAACACGGAGTGAAAATAGTCATTGAGAATATTTTTGAACCGTATCCTTTTCTCATGAAGAACGTGGAGGATTTCAGGCGGTTTTACCGTGACTTCGGCGAGGGCGTACTTCTGGCTTTGGATGTTGGGCACGCGAACGTGAATCACGAGATTCAAGCCTTCATTAAGGAGTTTCCTGACAAGCTGGCTCACGTGCACGCCAGCGACAACGACGGAACAGGCGACCAGCACCTAGGCATCGGGCGCGGAAACATCAACTGGCGGGAGGTCGCAGAAGCCCTTAAACAAAGAGGCTTCAACGGCGTCGTAATGGTTGAATCCGTGAAAAACGTCGAGGAAAGCATCAAAAACCTGCAGATGTTCTTCGCCTAAACAAGCTTAACGCTTATTGTTCGATTAGCGGTATGTTGATTTCCATGAAGTCTTCAGCCACGCACACGTTGGAGAACGTTTTCTTCGCCTGTTCGAGGAGGACGGTTGGGTCTTCGTACCGCGCGCTTATGTGGGTTAAAACCAACGTTTTCGCCTTCGCTTTCTTCGCGGTTGCTGCGGCTTCCCTCGGCGTTGAATGCCCATCTTCCTGTGCTCTCTCCTGCATTTCATCATCAAAGGTGGAGTCGTGGATCAGCAGGTCCGCGTTTTCAGCCAGCTTCACAATAGACTCTGAGGCCCGCGTGTCCCCCGTGTAGACAATCTTTCTTCCTGGGCGAGGTGGACCCATCACTTCTTCGGGCTTAACGGTTCGTCCATCTGAGAGTTTAACGGCTGAACCATGCTGAAGCTTTGACCATAAGAGGCCTTTTGGAACGCCTAAAGCCCTAGCTTTCTCCGGGTAGAACCTTCCTGGACGAGACTTTTCTGTGAAGGCGTAAGCCAAGCCTGGGATAACGTGGTCAGTCTGAACTGCGTGCACCTCATACTCCTTTTCTTCGCAGATCACGCCAGCGTCTCCTACTTCAAAAATTTCTATGGGGAAAACGGCGGCGAATTGGACGGTTTGCTTTATCGCCTCCACGAACGCCTTGATTCCGACGGGTCCGTAAACTTCCAGTTTTCTGTTTCTGTCCAGTAACCCCATAGTTTGGATAAGCCCAGGTAAGCCGAAAACGTGGTCGCCGTGCATGTGGGTTATGAAAACCTTCGTTTTCCGGTGGAACCCCACCTTAGCGCGGATCATCTGCCTTTGAACGCCTTCTCCGCAGTCGAACAGGATAAGCTCGCCTTCCCTCTGAATCGCAACAGCAGGCAAACTTCGTCTTGGCGTGGGGATGCTTCCTGCGGTTCCGAGAAAAACCACGCGTAAGCTCATTTCACCTTTCAACTCCTCTCGAACACAGTTATCTCCCGCGTTAAGCTTCTGTGCACATAAACAAAATGGGACTCCACATGCTTAAAACCTAGGGCTTTCCCCACCTCGCTGATCTTCACCGTTCTCGGAGCAGCTATGCAGATTTTTCCGCCTTCAGGCATTCTGTCCCCGACCTTTGAAAGAAAAGTCTCTACGATATCGCTTGTTTTCTGCCCAAGTGTGGTTGCTAGTCTGCCGTAGGGTGGATCAGTGACTACGCAGTCCACTTCCGCGACGGGGAGACGCAGCGCATCCGCAACCGCCATCCCTTCAGGTTCAACCCCGTAATGTCGGAGATTTAGGAGGCTACCTTTCACCATGTAGCGTTGGGCGTCTAATCCTATCACGCGGCAGCCGATGAGTCCAGCTTCAACTAGGAGGCTGCCCGTTCCGCAGAAAGCATCAAGCACCAGTTCGCCGGCTTTAGGACGCGCCAAGTTGACTATGCACCTTGCGAGTTTAGCGGGCATAGCCGACGGGTGAAAGAACGGGCGTTTTCTCGGGCGCCGCTTAACAAACGGCGTCGGCAAAATTCCAGCTAGCTTCAGCCCGAAGACGAATTGGTTGTCCGTTAGAACTCCGAAAAAGGTTTTCTTAGGCGTGTGCAAGTTGACTTTTACGCCTCCAACGCGGTGTAGGATTATCTCGCCGAGCCGCCGTTCGAGCTCCATGCGGGTAATGTTTTGGGCAGTTTCTCCGACTCTCCTCACGCGGACAACAAAGTCCTCGTCTTCCTTGATGAAGTCTTCTAGGAGTGCATTTTGCATCTTTCCGTAAATGTCTGGGAGGCCCGCATTGCAGATGAACAGTTCAGAGGCGCAGACCCGCGTCATAGCAGCCCTCGCCTCGATGGCCTCTATGCTTTTAGCGCTGGTTTTCAAGCGCAAAACCTGAGTTAGCTTTCCTGTAATTCGGTATTCGTGGCCCTCAGCCTCTAAAATCGACTTCAGCTCAGAGAACGGTAAGGTTGGGTGTTCGCCTGAAAGCAGAAAGAACAGCGAGGCGTTTTTGTTCCTTTTCAGCGCCGGCAAAACCTCCATGATCTTCAAGTTTTTAAGTGCGTGATAAGTTAAAGCTTAGAACAAGATAAATCTAGAGGGTTGAAAGTCATGGTTGTTGTTTCCCCTGACCTCGTTTATTCTCACCTGAAGGAACCCCGCTTAGCGAAGATGTTTAAGCTGCTTGAAAACGACTTGGAGGTTCAGAATTACCTGCGGATGGCTAACGTTATGGCAGTTGACCGCCTAATGTACAATGATCACGGTCCGGTTCATTCTAGGATATCTTCAGGCAGCGCCTTGGAGATTTTTGGTCTTTTATGCGAGAAAGTGAAGCCCACAACGATTAAGAACGGATTGTGTTCATTAGAGGACGCCAAGCTGATTGTGCTTTGCGGAACTTACTTGCATGACATAGGGAACGCGGTTCACCGAGACGCCCATGAAATTCACGGTTGCTACATCGCCCACCACATACTCAACAGACTTCTTCCCGAGGTTTATCCCGGCAACGAGGCGCTTCCCGTGAGATTGAACTGCGAAATTTTGCATACCATCTTCAGTCACGATGAGAAAGTTCGCTGCTTAAGCGTGGAAGCGGGCGCGGCTAAGGTAGCAGACGGAACCGACATGGCGGAGGGCAGAGCGCGAATCCCGTACAGAACAGGAAAAGTCGACATCCACTCGCTGTCAGCCATCGCCATCAAAAAGGTAGAAATCGTCAAAGGCGCTGAAAGACCCGTCCGCATCCTCGTGCACATGGACAACCCGGCGGGGGTCTTCCAAATAGAAAATGTGCTGAACCAAAAGATTGAAACCTCAGGCATAGCAGACCTAGTAGAAGTCGTCGCCCTCCACAAAGGAAAAGAACTGAAAATCATGCCGCCAAAAAGCTAAACGATCTTACGCAGAGCTTCAGCAATGAGGGGCGCCACTGAAACCACGCTCACAGAACTCGGAATGCAGTCTGTGCCTATGATTGCCTCCGCTCCACCACCCAGAATTTTCTCTTTTGCGCCTTCAGCTAACAACGCATGAACACAAGCCGCATAAACCCTCCTTGCGCCTTGGTCTCTAGCCGCCTTAACTGCCTTCGCCATGGTTCCGCCACTGCTGATGATGTCGTCGAAAACGATCACATCCCGATTCTTCACGGGCAAAGACTTCTTTTCAATTTCCACTTTTCCAGTTACTCGGTCTCTGCTGGTTGACACGTAATCGTAGCCGCCCTTCAGCGTGTTGTCAGCCTCCTTTGCCACTGTCAGCGCCTTTTTTCCAACCGAAATCGAAAACGCCTTGTCTAAGCTCTTTTTCTTAAAGTACTCGGCTAGGAGAGGGACGGCGGAAAGGTCTTCAACGGGGGTCCTAAAGGACTTTAGAATCTTCGGATTATGTGCATTAACTGTTATTATTCGGTTTACTCCACATGCTTCCAGCAGCTTCATGATGGTTTTCACGCTGAAGGCTTCGCCTGCCAAGAACTGCTTGTCCTGCCTCGCATACGCGAAGTATGGAACTGCGGCTGTCACTGTTTTTGCGCCTAGGTCCTTCGCCGCGTCAGCCATCAGAAACAATTGAATAAGGTGCGTGTCCTGCGGCGGGCTGGTCGTCTGAACAATAACAGCGTCTTCGTCTTCCACTTCGCCGCCAAGCCGAATATATGATTCGCCATCAGGAAACATTTTAGACTCGACAGGAACAACCTTGGCTCCCAGCAGCTCAGCGATTTTCTGCCCAAGTTCCTTGGAAGCTGGACCCGGAATGATTATCATGTCTGTTCTTCTCCTTCCGCTAGATTTTTCCCGTCTTTCTATACTGCTCCAAAAGTTCTTTAGCTCTGTCTAACCTAACCTTCCGCTCCGAAACCATCCGCTCAACCAGAAGGTCAACCAAGCCGCCAGTTGCTCCAGCCGCCATCGCCACGTTTCGGGCGTGCAGCGACATGTGCCCCCTTTGGATGCCTTCGTGCGCTAGGGCCCGTAAAGCAGCAAGATTCTGCGCTAAGCCGACCGCGGCTAAGACCTCCCCGAACTCTCGGGCGGTTTTCGCACCTAAAATTTTAAGCGCGATCTTAGCTACGGGATGAACCCTCGTGGCGCCGCCGACTATACCCACGGCCATGGGCAACTCGATTGAGCCCACTAGGTCGCCGTCCGCGTTCTTTTCCCACGTGGTTAAAGGACTGTAATGCCCCGACCTTGCGGCGTAAGCGTGGGCGCCCGCTTCCACAGCTCGGTGGTCGTTGCAGGTGGCTAAAACAACCGCGATGATGCCGTTTAACGCGCCCTTATTATGTGTTGCAGCCCGATAGGGGTCTGCTGCAGCAAAAGCGTAGGCTTTCACTATGCCGTCTACAACTTCTTCTCCGCCGACATCCTCTTTTGCTATGACGGTTTTTGCGCGGGCTAGGCGTTTTGTGGCCAAATTAGAAACTATGCGCAGGTAAACGCGTCCGCGGGTTATTCTTTCAATCAGGGGCGCGACGGCTTCGCACATAGTGTCAACGGTGTTGGAGCCCATTACGTCTCTGCAATCCACATAAAGCTCGGTTATGACCATGGGCCCCACGGCGGTTTCCAGCATCTTCACGTTTAGGTCTCTGGCGCCGCCGCCGACTGAAACCAGCATGGGGTCCTGCTCGTTGGCCTTTTCCAGAATTTCCTTTTTCGCCGCTAAAACCGCCTTTTTTGCCTCTTGGGGGTCTGGTACATCTACCGCTTGAATCTGCCCGATCATCACGGGTTCTGTGCTGCTTGTGAAGAAACCGCCTTTAGACCGCGCCATCTTCGCTGCGTAGCTGGCAGCTGCAACCACGCTGGGTTCTTCGATGGCCATTGGGATCAGGTAGTCGCGCTTGTTGATTAGAAAGTTCGTGGCTATGCCTAGGGGTAAAGGAAAAACGCCTATAACGTTTTCAATCATGCGGTCTGCGAGGTCTAAGCCCAGAGAACTTGACGATTGAAGAACCTTAACCTCCTCGTCGGTTAAGCCCGCGAAATCCTTAACAGCCTGCACCCTTTTCTCGGGACTAAGCTTATAGAAACCCGAAATCCTAGACGTTCTGGTCATGAGAACCTTCTCCATCGGCTTCAATATAGTACGCAATAAAGAATGGAAAGCATAAGAATTTAACGCAACGTCCGAAAAAAACCAGTTATGTAAAGCATAACAAAAACCTTATATGTGTATTTTCTACATATTAGATCAGTGGGCTGGGGATTGCAATGCCAATCCTTTTGGGTAGGATAGCAGGTTTTCCATTAAAAAAAGGCTTTCTTGATGATCCTTCCTATGCTCCTTTTGTTAGCTGTTGTTCATCCCGCCTTTTCAGCCTCCTCTGAAACAGCGGTTTACATTGACCCTCCCTCCGTCACAGTTTGCAGAAGCGAAGAGTTCTATGTTAACGTAAGCATCATGAACGTTGTAGACCTTTACGCTTGGTCGATTAAACTGAGTTGGACGCCGGGCATTTTAAACTGCATCAAAGTTGATTTATCTCCTCCAGGCATCATCCGAATCGTTCCTCTGGTGATACCGCCATTTATTGACAACACAGACGGTTACGTGATTATCAGCGGAGTACTAATAGATGGCTGGACCGGCAACTTCACGCTGGCTTGGATAAGGTTCAACGCCACCGCAGTCGGCTCCTCAAATCTAACCTTCCCCCTATCCGACTTGACTTTACTTAACTCCTTGGATGTCCCAATTCCATGCAACGTGTCCAACGGCTTCGTGGAAGTAAATGAACCAGAAGACGATGTAGCCATCACCAACATCGACGTGTTTGTCAACCCCTATAACTATCCCAGCGTAGCCATCTCGGGAACATACGAATCTTATCCCAAGTGGCTGGTTCCCTACAAAGTCAACGTCACCGTCAAAAACGAAGGAAACTACATCGAAAGCTTCATCGTAAGTGCTTATCTCCAAAACTCCACAGGCAACTACACCATCGGAACCCAGCAGGTAAACAACCTAGCTCCAGGAGCAACCACCACCCTCACATTCAGCTTCACCGTTCCAAAGTTACCAGGATACATTTATCCCGGTCGCGATCCGGCACCAGAAGCGTGGCCATATCCAACCTACACCGTGTGGGCTAACGCAAGCGTGGTTCCAGGCGAAACCGACACAGCCGACAACCAACTATTCGACGGCCTCATAAAAGTGAAGTGGCCTGGCGACGTGACCGGTGACGGCCATGTTAGCTTGTCTGACCTAGTTAAGCTCGCTAAAGCTTGGTACGGTGACGTTAACGGAACCGCAATAGAGCGCGTAAAATACAACTACGTAGCGGACTTCAATATGGACGGCAGGGTAGACCTTAAGGACTTAATCGTCTTGGCTCCCCGATGGGGCCGCGGACCACTAGACCTTTGACCCTTCCCGGACCCATTTTCTTCCAGATCGTATTTGAAGCCTATTTTAATGCAAGTAAACTATTAGCGGGGCAACCTTACATCAGTACGCAAAACCGTTTTATACAGAAGTCTTTAAATCCTTCTATTATTTTTATGTGTGACGAAGTCCCGTTTAAAGGTAAGAGGCAGAAGCCTTGTTTAAACTCATAACCTTGGAGGATACCACTCGTATTCCTCCTGAAAAGTTCGGCAAACCCATCGAAAAGGTAGGCCACGAAGAGCTGAAGATGAAGTACGAAGGCATGGTAGACGACGTGCTAGGCTACGTCATAGCCGTAACTGAAATTAAAGTTAACCCCGTGGGCAAAATAATACCCGGAGACGGCGCAACCTATCACCGCGTGACCTTCTCTCTTCTTACGTTTTATCCTGAAATCCAAGAGGTAGTCGAAGGAGAAGTGGTTGAAGTCGCCGATTTCGGAGCCTTTATCCGCGTTGGACCAATCGACGCTTTACTTCACGTTTCGCAGATTATGGACGACTTTATTTCATACGATGAAAAACAGGGAGTGCTGATGGGCAAAGAGACCAGAAGAAAATTGGCGACAGGAGACCACACACGCGTTCGCATAACCGCCGTCTCCCTCGGACATGGAGGCACGTCTGGAAAAATAGGCGTAACCGCCAGGCAACCCTTCCTCGGAAAAATCGAATGGATCCAAGAGGACACGAAGAAACTGAAGGAAGAGGCTGAAACCGCAACCGCAGCCCCAAAAGAGGCTAAAAAAGAATGAGCGAAAAAGCCTGTCCAACCTGCCGCTTAATCTCCCCCGGATCACTCTGCCCAAGCTGTAAAACCGTCCGCTTGAGCGACGACTTCTCCGGATTAGCCATAATCTTCGATCCTGAAAACTCAGCTATCGCCAACGCCATGGGCATAGAGAAAAAGGGACGCTATGCAGTACGCGTAAGGTGATCATTATCCGTCGCCTCACGCCTGAACTGCGCAGAAAACTAAAGGCTCCCCTAGGGCTTCTGATACAAGGCTCCCCTGAAGAAACTATGGAAAAACTGGCGGAGTTAATTGAACGGAAAAAGCCAGAGTATATTATTTCGGTTGGCGATGTGGTTTCCGAAAACATGATTAACCATAACATTCAGCCTCAAGTTCTGGTTGTGGACAACCTAGTTATGCGCCGACCCATCAAACCGATCCTCATGAACGTGAATCGAACCCTCCACGTGAAGAATCCTCCGGGAACGTTGACAGAAGAAGCTTGGGCGGTTATGCAAGAGGCTGTACAAGGTGATCAGCGCACAAGAGTTCTGGTTGAAGGCGAAGAAGACCTTCTAACGCTTTTAGCTGTTTCCTACGCGCCTGAAAACTCCCTCGTGGTCTATGGACAACCCCATGAGGGAATAGTGACCGTTAAAGTGACGAAACAAAAAAAGGAGGCTGTACGCGAAATCGTGGAAACTATGGAGCCAGCTTCTCGAAAGGTTAAAGTAAAAGAAAAACGTCAAAACATCAAACACGGAAGGAAAACCAATGAAAATTAAGGTTACAACAAAAAACCGAAATCCTCTGCTTAAGAGAACTGAGGTCGCCTTCGAGGTTGAACACGGAGAAACGGGAGGAACTCCCTCCCGCCTTGAAGTGAGGAAAAGCTTGGCTGACGCGTTAAAGGCAAAACTTGAACTGGTTTATGTTAAGAGGGTAGAAACCAGAACCGGAGCAAACACTGCTCTAGGCGAAGCGAACGTTTACGAAAACGTTGAACAAGCAAAACTGGTGGAGCCAGAACACATAGTAACCCGAAACGCGCCTCCAACAGAGAAGCCAGAAGAAAAGCCAAAAGAAGAACCGAAAAGGGAACTAAAAGAAGCACCAAAGGAAGAAAAGGAAGAACCTCAGAGAAGATAGAGGAGAAAGAGACGGCGGAGAAGGTGGAGGAGGTAAGTGAATAATGCCCAAGCCGGAAAGACCCGAGAAACCAAAAAAAAGTGAAGAGCCAAAGGAACCCGAAGAAAGAGAAGAAATGGAAGAAGAGGAAAAACCCGAAGAGGAAGAGGTAAAAAAACCGAAAGTAAAAAAGGAAAGGGCGCCGAAAAAGAAAAAGGTTCGGAAGAAAATTTCAGCCCTCTACAAGGTTGAAGGCAAGAACCTCCAAAGGCTGCTTCCCTTCTGTGAACGTTGTGGACCCGGCTACTTCATGGCGGATCACGGCAACCGCTACTCGTGTGGACACTGCGGCTTCACACGGTACAAACCTGCAGAACCAGCGAGTAACGCGAGTTCAAACGCTCAAAAACAACCTAGTCCAAATGAGTGAGCACCCTAGATAAGAGGGCGCTCCTAAACTTTCTTCTCACCTTGTTTATGGGTTCACCTACGACTGTTATCTTCTTTAGGTTGCATGTTCCGAGCCCTTTCTGTTCCGCTAAGCAGAGGTGCTTAACAGTGTCCGGCGGCACCCCCATAACCGCCGCACCCACAGCATCCACCGCAACAGGATCGGTTCCCGCCAACACCAAATTCATTTCCACAGGATTTCCGCTGGTTTCATGCCCCTCGCCGGCAATTATTCCATCTACAACCGCAACAGTCGGTTTTAGGATTGAAGCTAAATCCGCGATTTTCTCGCTGAGGTGATTATGTATGGTTCCTTTCGGGGCTATTGTGCCGATCATGTTTTTTATGCTCAACGTGACCTTCGCGATCCTGTGGAGTTTAAGTTTTGGAACGCTGATTATGGTGCTTTCCAGTGCAGTTTTGGCTATCTTCACCTTTTTCAGCGCTAACGGGTTCGGTGGACTAACCTCAACAAGCTCGTCCTCATTTAGGTCGATCAGCCTTACGCCCCACCTGTCAGCCACCGCGTCAACCCCGGCAATCCTGAAAGCCTCAAAAGTGTCCGCAAACCCGCTTCCCTCTCCGATAACGAGGTTTTTCACCTTATGTTGCTTCAGAAACTTGATCACGCCTTCAATGACCCTGCTGTCCGTTGTGATTCCCGTTGAAGGATGCTTCGCGTTAATGTAGTTGGGCTTTATCAAAACAGGCTTTTCCGCTGGAAGAACATCATCTGCATTTATCATCTCCAGAGCTTCCACTGTCACATCCAGAGGCTTTGTCCCCTTCACGATCGCAACCGTCGGCATAGAGGTCTCCCACTAAGTTAACGTCACGGTGCAATTTGAACAAATCGGTAAAAACCGGCTGATAACGTATCTGCTACATCGCGCGCCACTTATTCTGGTTCTCAAGCTTCGTTCAGAATCGTCGGCGTTTTTTCTCTGCGTATTCTAAAGATAAGTACTGCTGCGGCAACTGCTAGGATCACAGCCAATATGGCGAGGCTCAGTGGAGTTATTAGTTGAGGCGGGATAAAGGGTGGTGGACCTAAGCTTACAACGACTTCGTGGGCGCTGTGTTGGTAAGTGAAATACAATATATATGAGGCGTCTGTTGAGGTGACTGTAAAGTCTATTTGGTTTCCGTCAAGATATATGTTCAAGTTGTTTATGTCTCCGATCAGGGTCTTTGCTATGGTTACCTTTGTGTAGCCTGTTGTTCCTGAAGGGCCACTCACAGTGAAGCTTAGAGTTCTGCTTGTAGAGTTGAAAGTTAATTCTGAAACGGTTGAGTTAGAAACAACCGAGAAGACGTACTCTTCTTCTATTGGGGTAACAGCTAAAGTTACTTGGGCTTCTGTCCCTACGAGATATAGGGTTTCATTTCCTTCCCAACTGACTCTGACTAGGTAATTTCCTGTTGCAGTAGGCATCCATTCCGCGAAATATTCTCCACCCGCCATGGTAGTGGCAGACGTTATTTCGTTCCACGTTTCTCCATTCGTCACGCTGTAAGCCAATAATAGGTCAGCGCCTGAAATTCCAGTGCCATCTGGGTGAGTTAAGTTGCCACTTATGTTAACCTTGTAGCCTACGTAAGCGGTCGAGGAGTCCAGAGAAACAGTGAGAGTTGGTTGTCCTAAAACGGTTACAGTTTGAGCCCCTATCGGATCGTTTATAGCTGTTAGGTTATATAGGCTGTCAGAGACTCCCGTAACGGTGAAGGCTTTCTGCCCAAGGATAGATGCCGTGTAATCGTATTCCCATCGGTTGTTTGTTGACCACGACATTTCTGATCCATTTACATATAGGACTCCGTCTGTATCTTCAAAGAAGACACTATCATACTCATAGATTGCCCGGAACCAGACGGTTGCCGTTTCTCCAGCCATAATCGATTCGTTTGTAACGCCTCCATCGACGATCTTTATCTGATCCCAAATTACGCTAGGGGTTGGAGCCGTCTGCATATACGCGGTTATTCCACTGCAGTTAACCCCAGTAACCATCCAAGTCTTCCCGTCCACCACAGATGAAACATCATCAAAGAAAATCCACCCAGCGTTATTTGTGATGTACTTCGTTCCGTTAACATAAACTTCTCCACCAACCACATCTGAACCATTATCCCACTCCGCATGGAACCCAACTGTTTGAACACTGCCTACATCAACTCTCTCATCACTAACAAAGGCTTGATCCACAACGACATAGGGCACAAGAATTTCCTCGTCTCCCCAACTTCCATGAGCAGGCTCAGGTTCAACGTATTTTCCTATCACCACGATGTCGTAGTAAACATCATAGCCTGTCGCCGCGATACCGGTAGCATGATATAGTTTGTCGTACTCGGTAGGAGTACCCCTCGTTCCTAAGTCATTGTACCAAACATCATTAATCTTAACATTGAAGTCGTTACCAGCATCTAAGTCGCTAACAATTTCAACTCTGTACCAGACGTTAGGATTCCATTCAACAAGACCATGCCACGAGCCATCATAATAGGTCCCCCAATAATTATTACCCTGCATTGTTAAGTGAATGGAACTAGCCACGTCACCATCCCAAATATGTACTGCTGCACCTGCCCCTGCTGCTGAACAACGCACCCAACGGATGACACGTAAAGCTCTATAGCCACTTAGGCTTTTAATGGCGGTACATACACTAGCACCGTTATCATCTGAGTATTCCACGCTTTGCGTTCCATGCTTGGCTTGCGCATTAGAAATAGAAACGTCTGTATTTGCAGCTTCTGAGATAGTCCATCCAGTCGGTTCGTTGCCAACTGTGTCTTCATTAGGGTCATAATACTCAAGCCAAGTCGCAGTGATATTGCTTGCACTCGATGCACTAGGGTTCCCATAGTAGATGTGGATGGTGTTGTCGGTTATGTTGTTAATTTCGGGAATTTCAACCCAGAACGTGGCGTTGTCTTGATCGTGTTTTTCTTCAAGCCAATAGTCACATTCTATGTCGCTGCCACTTGAACTGTTGTACCATGTGAATCTTATGTCGTCAAAGTCTGGTTGAGAATGGTTATTGAGATAAACATTTTCTCCGTTATCTGTCCCACTTCCATAATGCGCAATAATCTTCATCTGGTAATATGCTTGATTACCTTCAGGAGAACCTATAATATTATGCGCTTTACGATATAACCAGCCATCACCACCAGCATAAATGGTCCCGGCTGCTTTAACTGGTTGAACACTGAGTATCGTTGTTGAAATACTCATCATGATCAGCGCCAACATAATCCCAAAAACTGTCTCACTCTTCATTTTTCAAAGCCTTCGCAAATTCAGTTCATCATACTTAAAGGGGTCAAAAATGGGCTAAAAGTCTTGTCTTTCTGGAAAAGCAGAACTTTAAACTTCTGGGAAAACAGAACTCCTTCTTTTTAAGGACATACAATAATTATTTATGGTTTGAACAGTGATTATAGGGGTTCTACTGTGACGGATGAGGAAAAACCGACAGATATAGCGCAGATGTATAAAGCCCTCGGTCATCCCCATCGTAAGAAGATAATAGAAATCATTGGCAAGAATGGAAAAAGTGGCTTCAAGGAGCTTCATGAAAACCTCAACATCAGCGTCGGCGCCCTATACCATCACCTTGATGCGATGAACCAGCTCATTACGCAAGATGACCAGCGTAAATACATACTTACAGAAGAGGGAAAACTCGCCTACGAACTCCTTAAGACCAAGGAGAAAGAACTTTCATCTCTCTTGTTGAAAGAGCGCGTGCGCAGTTTGTTGACGTCACTTCTGCAAATCTTCGCCCCAAAAAGATTCTTTCTCTACATATCTAGCAATCAAATCAAATGTATTCCGCTTGCAGCAGTACTTGTCGCCTTCGGAACGTGGATCGCCACTCAAGCCAGCCTCGAGTTCATATTAGTCTTCCCCAACAGCCTATCAACGGCACCTCCAATCTGGATAGCGACTTCTTTTGTGGTTAGCTGGCTGGCCCTCTTCAGTTTATGTGCTGTTTTGGTCGCCGTCTTCTCCAAAAGAAAAAGTGGAAACCTAGCCATGCTGATTGGGTCCGCGTTTTCTCTTTTTCCACTAATTCTCTTCTCCTGCATCTGGTATTCAGCTAGAATCCTCAACTTCAGCCTCTCGACATTAGCGGCGTCCCTTTTGCTCTTACCCTTTCAACTTTGGCACATCAGTATGATGAGCACTGCCATAAGCCTCTCAAAGGGGCTAAAAATAGACAAAGCTGCCTTGATCTACTTCATAGTGATCTTCATCAATCTGACTTATCTTATAATCATGAAGATTATGCCTTGGGCTTAACGAAGGTTTTAATTAGTTCTTTTCTTCTTTGCCGCAATTTGAGGTTCATTTCCTTGGCGAACTTGACTGCCTTTTCGGTTTCATCGCGGGTGGCATCCTCCACATTCAGTGCGTCAACAGCGTACCTGTAAACCTGCATGGGCGGTTTCTCCAACTGCCTTAAAGAGTGAAACAATGTTGTATAGTCAAGTCTAACCTTCTCCACGGCGGCCAACATCCAAGTGTAGTTCTCCACCATCTCAATTAACGTTCTAAACACGTAATGCGCCGCCTCTGCGAAGGATTCAGTGGTGATGATGGCTTGCGACCGGGCTATCATGCCCGCTAAGAAAGCGGGCTTCGCGTAATATCGCAACCTAGTTCTAGTTTTGAAATGGAGCGAATCAAATGTAAGAGCATGCTCTTTCATGAAAGCCGTGATGTCCTCCCAAATGCTCCTGAGTAAACTCAGCTTCCTCTCAGCCTCGTTTCTGTCCGCTCTGAACAACTGGGCTGCCGTGAGATAACCGACGAAGAGTTCAGGCATCCTAACCCTTTTAGCTGCCTCTTCAAGGATTTGAATGAAGTGGCTGTTAGAAAGAGGCATCAGGTTAACGTCGATTAAGACTTTCAGGATGGATTCAGCACCCATAGTTGCAAAAATTCGGGCGCTTTGAAAATCTCCTCTATCAAGGGCTGAAGTTGCCCTGCTTAAGTACATGTCCGATTCCACCACGTAACTTTCAGTTCGGATGTCAACCCGCTCCAGCTTCCGATAAGTCTTGGACGTCCAGTTCTGCATGTTCGTAAGCGACCAGTCGCGGTCGTAGAGGACGCCGACTTCGTAGAGCTTCTGGTCAATTTCAGGGGGTATAGCGCCTTTAATCCACTTTTTCGGAATGTAGTCTAGGTCTATAAGTAGCCCACCGAATTCTAGGCGCTCCACATACTCGTAGTTGAAGTCCCGCGTGTCCACGATCAACAAGTCCACGTCGCTGGTTGTAACGGCGTCCCCTCGAGCCCAGCTTCCGAACAACCCAACGGCGGAAATTGGTTCCTGCTTGCTTAGATCTTGAACAAGCTTCTCTAAGACACCGCGAATGTTCTCAGGCAAACTAACCAACCGCACATCCCCTCAATTCGTAAACTAACATCACAGTTTAGTATCACTGGCTATAAAAAATGTGAGGGTGCGGTGACCGTGGAAAGGCGAACTCTAACGGCGTTTATCTAATGGAAGAGAGTTACCGAATCGTTATAAGCCAATGTTTTCTCTAATATTTTCAATCTTGGAGGTTCATAGTAATTGAAGTTGAGGACAATCACGGCATTAACGCTGATTCTTGCCTCCGTGATATTTGTTACCTTTAGCATGATACCCGTAGAGGCTAAACCGGACATAATATATGTGCCTAGCAATTATTCAACAATACAGGCTGCTATAAACGCGGCAAGTCCAGGAGATATCATTAATGTTTCTTCAGGAACATATTCAGGATCAATAATCGTCAATAAGTCTTTGACGCTTATAGGTCAAGACCCAAGCACTACAGTCATTCGAGGAACCACCGAAGAAACATATGTTATATTATGCTTAAACGTGGATAACGTGAAAATCAGCAGTTTCACCATAACGGGCAGTATAAAAGGCATAAACCTGACTAACTCCAACCACAACATAATTAGCGGCAACAACATAACAGGAAACAGTCAGTACGGCATTTTCCTGCGTAATTCCAGCGACAATTATGTTAACGGTAATACCGTTTTATATAATGGCCAACGGGGCATCTATCTGCGTGAAAGCTCTAACCGCAACATTGTCAACAACAACTCGGTTTCACACCATGGCGAATGGGGAATTTACATCTACCGATCCAGACAAAATATAGTCAGCAATAACACAATTTCGAACAATGTTGACCGGGGCGTTTACATGATCGAATCCGATAATAACACTTTTAATGGCAACACCATTTTAGATAACGCCTACGGCATTAGCATACGGGATTCCAAAAATCTTATCCTTAGAAATAACAACATGACGAGTAACATACAAAATTTCGACATTTCTGGGCAATACGTTCAAAGTATTGACGCCTCAAACACGGTAAACGGAAAACCAATGTACTACTGGGTAAACCAGCATGATAAGCAGGTTCCCGCTGGAGCCGGATACGTGGCTGTAATAAACTCAGCGAACATCGTCGTAAAAAACCAAAGCATAGCAAATAACACGCATGGAGTTTTATTTGTTAATACCGAGAATTCCATCATAGCAAACGTGAACACCTCATGCAATGAATTTGGCATATTGTTATCTGAGTCTGAAAACAACATCGTTGACCGTAGTGTTGTAGCGAGAAACTATAGAGGCATTGAATTGGAATTTTCCAGTGGCAACAACATCTCAAACAACATCATAATAAACAACACTTATGGCGCATTTTATGCTGCTTTCTCCGTGCTGTGTAATAACACCTTCTACCACAACAGCTTCATTAACAATACAAATCAAGTGGGAAATTTAACCGTCTCGATAAACGTCTGGGATAAAGGCTATCCTTCTGGCGGAAACTACTGGAGTGACTACAACAGCACAGACTCCTTCAGTGGACCATACCAAAATGAGACCGGAAGCGACGGCATAGGCGACATTCCGTATGTGATCAACTCAAACAACCAAGACAACTACCCTTTGACGACTCCGGTTTCCGTCTTCGAAATTGATCAAATAATTCTCAGCGATAACAGATGCGACGTGGGTGCCCCTCAAACCATATCCTTCCATGCAAGGTGGCTAAACGGCTCCGACGTGAACGGAGGCATTGTCTACATCAACAGTACAGAGTACGTGACGAACAGCACCGGCTGGGCCAATTTAACTGTGGTCTATGACACCGTTGGAAAACGTGTGTGGACAATTGCTGAATCTGAACGTTTAAGCATAATTTGGGACCGCGTTAAAATCGTCGACGGTGGAGTTTCCCAAGCGGAGACAAACGTGACAGAAACAGGGACCGTTTGGTTCAAGGCTGTCTATGAGTATGACAGCGCAGTTTTTGACGGAACGACGGGAACCCTCTACGTAAACGGATCCGCCATGATCTGGTCCACATCGAAGGAAAGATGGGAACACATCTACACTTTTGCCACTTCTGGAAAACGGACCTTCAAAGTCTCAGGCATAGACGACAGCCAGTACAATCTAACAGTTGTAAACGATGCGGTGGGCGCCCAGTCGATAACTTGGAAACCCGCCTCTCAGATACAGCCTTCTCAGCTGCCTTGGGCCCTCATATTAGGCATAAGCGCCGTAGCAGCTGCAGTTATCCTAATAATCTACTTTTTAAAGCTAAGAAAACCAAAAAGACCGGATGAGTCAGTCTCATAAAAATCCAAAATTACAACCGAAAGATTTATATATTAAAATGTGCCCATTCGCTAGCACGATCACGGCGGCCAGATGGGCGAATTCTGATTCTGACCTTGATGAGGAACCAACTTTGCGATGGTTTTCGCCATGTCACTGGTGAGGAGAAGTATAGTGAAAAAAACGCGGTTGCAGCGAAGAATCGTGGATAAATGTCCCGAGTGTAGTAGCACAAACCTCGTTCACGATTACGATACTGGAGAAACCGTTTGTGGCAACTGCGGACTCGTCATCCAAGAGCAGATGATGGACAAGGGACCTGAGTGGCGTGCCTTCACGCGGGAAGAGAAAGAATCTAGGAGCCGCGTGGGAATACCAACGTCTTATTCTGTACATGACAAGGGCTTATCCACAGCCATCGGCCGCGTAGATCGAGATGCCTTCGGCCGTAAGCTTCCTATGTCCACCCGTCTGCAGATGTGGCGGTTGCGGAAGTGGCAGATACGGTCACGCGTTCACTCGTCAATAGATCGGAACCTCGCTCAAGCCATGGCGGAACTCGACCGCCTATCCGACAAATCCTTCATCCCAGGGCCAGTGAAAGAAAGAGCCGCCGTTATTTACCGTAAAGCCTTAGACAAGGGCCTAGTGCGCGGAAGATCAATCGCCGCAATTGCTGCAGCCGCCCTTTACGCCGCCTGTCGAATCACCGAAACTCCTAGGACCCTCCGCGAAATAGCTGAAGCCAGCCTCGTGGATAAAAAGGACGTAGCCAGATGTTATCGGCTTTTGCTCCGCGAACTCGGCGTTCAAATGCCCATATCTGATCCGCTCACCTACATATCTAAAATCGCTGAAAAAACAGCTATCAGCGGCAAAACTCAAGGCTTAGCCGTTAAGATTCTTCACGACGCTAGGAAGAAACGCGTAGCCGCGGGAAAAGACCCGATGGGCCTTGCTGCAGCAGCACTGTACATTGCCTGCATGCAAAGCGATGAAAGAAAGACGCAGAAGGAAATCGCTGAGGCTGCGGGGGTTACTGAAGTCACGGTTAGAAATCGCTATAAGACGCTTAAGCGTCAACTCAAGATTGAGATTCCGGATTAGTCTTCTTTTCGTTGTCTTTCATTTCATCGTTCGGCGTAGGTTTTTCTATTTCCATCACGATTGGCCCTTTGTAGCCGCATTTTTCACAGACATACTGCGCTGGCATTAACCACGCGTCGAAGCGGCTGGAAAGGCGAATTTTAGAACTTCTGCATACAGGGCAGAGTTTAACGGCTGGTTTTCCCCGTTTTAGCCCCCTGAATACTTCGCCTAAGGATTTGAACACGCTCAAGCTTATGTGCCTCGTCTGAATGCTATTGGATTTCAATGTTGTCTTCTGGGTATCCAAGCTGGATGAGGTAGTCCCTCGCTCTCTCCCTGTGGTCGCCCTGCAACATAATTTGGTTGTTCTTCGCTGTTCCTCCGCATGCGAGACGAGCCTTAAGCTTCTGCGCGAGTCTTCCAAGGTCGGTTTCCTTGTTGTCGATGCCGTCGATGATGGTGTTTTTGCGCTTCCATTTTCCTAATTCTAAGCGGATGCGGATTCGTTGCTGTTCTTTACTGATTTCGCCACAAACACATATGTCCTTTGGAAGTCCACATACTGGACAAATTTCCGCCATTACTTGCTCTTAAACTCCTTTGCAGCGCTCTATTTTAACGTAAAGACTCCTATTTAAAATTTTCAATTAACAGATGATCATCAGCGACTTATGAGCTTAGGGTGGAAGACAGTCCTTATAAGTGAGGAGCCTTAAGAATAGTTTGATGTTAACCTCTTCATTGCATCAAGTTTTTCTAAACTTTAAACCAATTAAATACTTGCTAAGTGAGAATTAGTTACTGGTGTTCAGATTGAGGTGTGTTCGTTATGGCTGAACCCAAGATTTCTAGAATCCGCAAAAGGGACGGACGAATAGTTAAATTTAATCCAGAAAAGATCACTAATGCGATACGTAAAGCCATCCTCGCCGTGAAAGGCGCTGACGGAGAATCAGCTGAACGGCTTTCAGGTCAAGTTGTCGCCATTGTTGAAGAGAAGTTCAGCGGCAAAATCCCGACCGTAGAGAATGTGCAAGACATAGTGGAGGAAGTCCTGATTAAAAACGGTTATTCAGAGGTCGCTAAAGCCTACATTCTATACCGTCAGAGACGCACCGCGCTCAGAGAAGCTAAAAAACTTATGGGCGTAAAAGATGATCTGAAGTTATCATTAAATGCTGTGAGAGTGTTAGAGCGAAGATATCTTCTTAAGAACAATCAGGGAAGGGTAGTTGAAACTCCTTCTGGAATGTTTCACAGGGTGGCGAGGGCTGTAGCCTCTGCGGATAAGTTGTACAACGAAAGGGCTAATGTAGAAAAAAGCGAAGAAGATTTCTATCGGCTTATGGCAAGTCTTGAGTTTCTCCCGAATTCTCCTACGCTCATGAACGCGGGAACCGACATCGGACAGCTCTCCGCATGTTTTGTCTTACCTGTGGGCGATTCAATTGATGAGATATTTGAGGCTTTGAAGTTCATGGCAATCATCCACAAGTCGGGGGGCGGCACAGGATTTTCATTTTCAAGTCTGAGACCTAAAGGCGACCTGGTGAAATCCACGATGGGGGTGGCGAGTGGTCCTGTGTCTTTTATGCAGATTTTCAATGCTGCAACCGACGTGATTAAACAGGGAGGACGAAGAAGAGGCGCTAACATGGGTATCATGCGAGTGGACCACCCGGACATAATAGAATTCATAACCTCAAAAGAGAAGGAGGGTGCTCTAGCTAACTTCAACATTTCAGTTGCAGTTACAGACGAATTTATGGAAGCCGTGAAAAAGGATGAGGAATATAATTTAATAAATCCACGAACTGGAAAACCGGAAAAGAAACTTCGTGCCAAGGATGTCTTCGATTTAATCGTGACGACGGCTTGGCGAACAGGCGACCCAGGCATCGTCTTTTTGGATGAGATAAACCGGCATAATCCTACGCCTGATGTTGGGAAGATCGAGAGCACAAACCCTTGCGGTGAAGTTCCCCTTCTGCCTTATGAATCCTGTAATTTAGGCTCGATTAATTTGTCTAGGATGGTTGTTGACGGGGAGGTAGACTGGGATAGACTTAAGGAAACGGTTAGGACGGCGGTTCATTTCTTAGATAATGTAATCGACGTAAACAACTATCCTTTACCCCAGATAGAGAAAAGCACCAAGGCGAACAGGAAAATCGGGCTTGGGGTTATGGGCTTTGCGGAGATGCTCCTTGAATTGAACATTCCCTACGATTCTGAGGAGGCTGTTGCCCTAGCCGAGAAGGTTATGAAGTTCATCAGTGACGAAGCGAGGAAAATGTCAGTTGAAATCGCCGAAAAAAGAGGGTCTTTCCCAAATTTCAAAGGAAGCATCTGGCGAAAAAAGGGTTATAAGGCGATGCGTAACGCCACTTCAACTTCTATCGCCCCAACCGGTTCCATAAGCATCATCGGCGGCACAACAAGCGGCATTGAGCCCTTGTTCGCTGTTTCTTTTGTTCGAAACGTTATGGGAACCCAACTGTTCGAGGTGAACCCTCTATTCGAGAAGGCGGCAAGGGAAAGAGGATTCTACAGCACTGAGTTGATGCAGCGGGTTGCAAAGAACGGATCACCGCGGGGGATAAAAGAAATTCCGGTGGATATTCAAAGAGTTTTTGTCACCGCGTTAGACATAGCCCCAGAGTGGCACGTTAAAATGCAAGCGGCTTTTCAAAAACATACTGACAACGCAGTGGCTAAAACCGTGAACCTTCCCCACGAAGCCAGCTTGGAAGACGTTAGAAAAATCTTTCTGCTTGCTCACGACTTGAAGTGCAAGGGCGTCACGGTTTACAGGTACGGAAGCAAAAGCGAGCAGGTTCTGTACACGAGTCCCGTTTCAGGCATAAAGAACGGTAAACAATTTGTGGAAGCGGACTCTGAATATGCAGGCGAGTGTCCCTCAGGAGTGTGCAGTTTCTAGTTGTCTCCTAAAACCGCGAAGGAAAAGAAAAGAGGTTCAGTTCACCTGTACACCGGCGAAGGAGAAGGAAAGACCGTTACTGCCTTTGGGTTAGCCTTAAGGGCGGTGGGTCACGGTTTCAAGGTCATCGTAATTCAGTTCATGAAGGGACGCAAGGATGTTGGAGAATACAAAATAGGGAAAAGACTGGCTCCTGAACTGGAGGTTTACCAATTTGGGCGCGAAGAATTCGTGAATTTAGAGAAGCCGGACGCAGTGGACGTTAATTTAGCCAATGAAGCCCTGAATTTCGCCAGACAGGCTCTAAAGAAGAAGCCGAAGATCCTCGTTTTGGATGAGATAAACTTGGCTTTAGCCATAGGACTGCTGAAACTCGAGGACGTGCTGAAACTATTAGACGAGGTGCCTCCCTCCACCGTGGTTATCCTAACGGGACGAAGAGCCCCCGAGCAACTGATAGACCGCGCTGACCTCGTCACCGAAATGCGGGAAATAAAGCACCCCATGAACAAGGGGGTTCCAGCCCGCAAAGGCATCGAATATTAAATGTGACCACAGATCAAAGAGAAAGTTTTTCGATTTGTTTCAGAACATATCGGCGAATCTCGTCTGGTTTAGGAAGTTTTGCGACTATTTTTCCGTCTTTTATGAGGGGCTTCAGCATCGGCTGGGTTTCGCCTCCGCATTGGGGGCACTTAGGCTCAGGATAGTCAAAGGGCAGGACAGCGTCCACTAGGCACTTGGGGCATCTCCAAACCTGTTTTTTTCCGCCCAGCTTGCCTCGTTTAGCCACTGGTTTTCCTCTGATTTCCACCATGTCCATGGCGAAGTCAACTGTTGGAGCGTTGCTAACAGAGGTTCCGACGCCGAAGCCTTCGGCTCCAGCTTCGCTGAGAACCCTCACAGATTCTTCGTCAAGCCCTCCTGAAACGAAAATCTTGACTTTCTGGTATCCCCTTAGGTCGAGTTCCCACCGGACCTCCTTAATAATATCTGCAAAGTTTCCCTTTCTCGACCCCGGCGTATCTAGGCGTACGCCTTCTAGGCGATTGTCTAGGGCTTCTGCAGCCATGATTGCCTCAATTTTCTCGTCGAAGTAAGTGTCTACTAGGGCGACTCTTGGAACTTTCGGCGGCATAACCTCGTCGAAGGCTTTCCACGCTTTAACTTGGTCGCCTAAGGATATGATCAACGCGTGGGGCATCGTTCCCATAGGTTCTGATCCGATTGTTTCGGCTCCTTTGAGGCTGGAGACGCCGTCGAAGCCGCCGATGTATGCGGCGCGGTCTAGCATGGGTGAAAGCGCGGGGTGCATGCGGCGGATTCCGAAAGCCATGACGGTCTTGTTTCCAGCTACCTTTTTGATCCGCGCGGCTTTTGTCGCCACTCCGCTCGCTTGACAGATTAAGCCCAGCATGGGGGTTTCGAGGACGCAGAATTCTCCGTAGGGTCCTTGGATGAACATGACGGGTTCTCTGGTGCCCTTGTGATCCGCGGGGTAGAAGACGCTTCCTTCGGGCATGGCATAAACGTCAACGGCGTATCCCTCGAACAGACGGGCTTCTTCCTCTATTCCGCACAGTATTCCCCATGGCCAAGCTTCGGGGAGCTTGCCTGAGGTGACTTCGGCGTAAACCGGCAGGTTCGTTAGGTTTTTCGCTTTTAGGATCTGTTTGG
This sequence comes from uncultured Candidatus Bathyarchaeia archaeon, assembly GCA_964655075.1. Classification (GTDB taxonomy): domain Archaea; phylum Thermoproteota; class Bathyarchaeia; order Bathyarchaeales; family Bathyarchaeaceae; genus CAZZLD01. The sequence continues at coordinate 39,026 of CAZZLD010000002.1, read as the reverse complement.
TTCTGGCGAAGTAGATGTCGGTTGTTTCGCCCTTCTTTATCTCTTCGTCGGTTGCGTAATGGAAAACGGGCATAAGTTCTCACTTCTCCTCTTCTAAACTAGACTTTTTTCAATTAACTCTTTTACGGTTGTTATTTTGCATCCGTACATTTTCCGCATATATTCTAGGCTTGTTTTTTGGTCTTTTTCCGTTGGGGCTTCCACTCCGTCTTCGGGAACGAATGTTCGGTAGCCGCGGAAGAAGGCGTCGGCGGCGGTGTGTTGGATGCATATGTTGGTGACTAAGCCCACGAGCACTAGGGTGTCAGCCTTCAAGTCTCGCAGTAGTTGGTCTAAGCCGGTTCCGTGAAAGGCGCTGTATCGGCGTTTCTGAATAACATAATCATCCTTCAGCGGTTTCAACTTGTCGATAACTTGGGCTCCTCTTGTGCCGGCTAAGGCGTGGGCAGGCCAAACCTCTAACTCTTTGTCGACGCTCGGCAGGTGAGCGTCATTCGTGTAAATTACGGGAATTTTCTTTTTCCGAGCGAATTCCAAGAGACGCTGGATGTTGGGTATAATCCTCTGGGCGCGTTCAGTTTTCAATGCGCCGGTGACGAAGTCGTTAATCACGTCGATAACGATAACAGCTGCCTTCAACTCTTTAACCTCCAAACAGCATTTAAATCATTTTAGAAAATGAACTCTTATTAGCTTTCTGAGTTTAAGTGTTAGTCTTTACGGTTTTTTTTATGGCTCTCAGGCTTTAGACTTTTCTGAAGACCCTTTCCTCAGATACTCCACGAACGCCAGTTTACCTTCCTCTTTCGTCGGCGCTCTATTCAAAAAGAGAAAATTCATGCACTCCACATATTTCATTCTATGATGGAAAATTCGTTCCATAAGTTTAATGGTTCAACGAAAAATACATAAAAAAGCCTTAAATAACAGATTCATTATATATAAACAATGGGAAAGATGAATCGCCGTTATTGCTGCCTCTTAGTATCGACGTTAGCTCTACTTATGACGTTACCCGCCACGACGGCTTTGTCGGGGGGCGAGCAACCTCCAGAAGAGCTGAAGACTAAGACCCTGCAGTTTCTTACTGAGGTGGTTGGAATAAACGTGGACGGCTACGCGATGCAGTGGGTCACCCCGCCAACGTATGATTGGCAGAAAGGCGCTGCCTGCATCATCAGCGACGACAACGGCACAAGGGTCCTAAACGTTCAGGCTGTTTTCGTCAACGGCAACATCACCACTTTCGCCGTAGACGTCTGTGTCGCCCGTACAACCTTCAATGTACAATATAGTGAATCCCTCAGCGACATAAAGAGGCTCATGGACCGATATCACGAAAGCTCTGGCGTCTACCATGACATAGTTTCGATGCTGGACGGAACTTCCAGCAGTCTTCCCATCGAAACCAAGTTAACGGACAACGGAGTACTCATAGCCAGCGATGACGGCGTCGGAGCCACAATAGCAACAGTAGAACTTTCATCCGAAAAGGTTTCCTGTCGGTGGGAATATGAACTGAACGGAATTGGTCACATCGGATACAAGGAGCTTTATACATCTATCGAATGGAGTAACGGAAAACTCCAGCATCTTTGGTTCCACGACACTTGGGGCATCTACAAGATCGGAACAACGACTGTTTCCATCTCCGAGAAAGAAGCCATCCGCATCGCACAGGAAAGCATAAGTGACTACGTTGCTGAACTAGGAGCCAAAGTGACGAAGGCAGGCACCACTTTTCTCTACCACCCCCGCGACTCCGACCGCGGAAACTTCACCTTGTATCCCTCTTGGACCGTTTGGTTGTACTTCGACGGGACTTACGAGCGCGTCAAAGAAACCCCCAATTACACCTACCGCTGGCATGTGGATGGTCGCCAGGTGTGGCTTTGGGGCGACACCGGCGAGGTCTATGATTACCAAGACCTACCACTGTCCTATTCTTCTCCGTCGCCTACTCAGGGCGGCTCCTCTCTGAGTTGGCTCTATCTCCTACCGCCTCTACTGCTACTAATTACACCCGTCGTAGCATCCGCCGCGGTGACCCTTCACAGAAGGAAGGCACGAAACCGAAAACAATAAAGTACGCGCGAACGAAGTGGGAACTCCCATTTCGATTTCCCCTATTTTTTCTACTTTGTCTCCTTAGTGGTGTGTGCGAGTGCTTTAGCATTAAAGCTTAGCCGCATTTCATCTCGATTGAAATCAAACTCATCAACTAGTATGATGTTTGTATAAGGAACATCAAACAAATTTTCGTACAATTGTGCTGTTCATTGTTTTATTACGTATACAAGAAAAAGGGGGTTTTTTGGTTTTCTCGCGGGCGGTATTAGAACCACCAAACCCAAAGCGCGAAACCGACGAGAGCCAATATCGCGACTATTACCACGAAGATAATTACGGCTAATATAGCGATGACAAAGGCTTTTAGCCATCCGCAGTCGAAGAAGTGTTTCACTAATGCAAGCCAAATGAGCAGTTGGATGATGGAAGCGATGATGCCTACAAAGAAAGCTCCAAAGACTGTGCTGATCACGATTCCAAGGACGACTATCCAGATGGCGTCAGTGAACTTTGCTTTTTCTTTTCCGACGAGGGCTCTTCCCGACAGCCAAAGAACTGGCGCTACTATAATAACGCCCACTATGATGTGAATGGCGAGGTTGATAAGAGGTATGTCCAAATTGATTGCCGTGTATATTCCTCCTTTCAATCTTGTTATGTGGTTTAGTAACTGTTGCTTTTTTAAACTTACTATATAAAAGCTTTAAATTCGAACTATCTTTCCGCAATATGACAAAGCCTTTAAAAGCTCTCTCCTAAACATAGGGTTGACTACAGGCGAGGACATGAGTTTTATGAATCAACAATTCCCTGCCATAATCGGCGTCGGGAGAACCAAGTTCGGCGAGCACTACGAAACGGCGCCTGAAGAACTAATCGATGAGGCTGGACTGAAGGCACTAGATTCAGCTCGTATAGCACGAAAATATTTAGACGCCTGCTACTTTTCTGACTACTTCCTCTCGATAACGAACAAAATCGGAATTGAAGAGGGTTTCATGTCTGAACTGTTGGAAATGCACGTTCCCATGGAGAAAACGCGGTCCTTCAGTTCTGCTCTCCTCAACGCTGGCCATGCAATTGAGTCAGGCAGATATCGTGTTGTTCTGGTGGGCGGAGTGGAAAAAATGACCGACCGCTGGGACAAAATTCGAGATGACATGATGCTTCTGGAAGACCCGTGGAGTTATTATGCCGGTTGCACACCTGAAGCGAACCACGAGCTCATGCTCAGAGAATACATCAAAAAACATCAAATCTCCGGAAAGCATTTAGAAACTCTAAATACGGCTTTGGCCCAAATATCCGTCAAAAACCACGGTCACGCCCTCAAAAACAAATACGCCCAATTTCAAAGACCAATCAACGTGGATAAAGTGTTTAAGGCTCGTTCTGGCGCCCACAAACCTTTAGGGCTCTACGATTTTGCTCCAATTTCAGACGGCGCCACAGTCCTGATTCTAGCCAGTTCAGAATTCGCTAAGGAACGCGACGACTCGTCGGTTCACGTTGTCGGTTCCTCTTCCGCTACTGACTATATTTCTTTTCATTCCCGCGAGGATAGAACCGGCTTCGTAGCAAGCGGAATGGCCATGAAAAACGCGCTCAAAGAGGCCAACCTCACCATAAAGGACATTCAGATAGCCGAGGTTTACGATCAGTCCACGCTGTTGGAGATGGTGGCGCTGGAAGACCTCGGTTTTTCCGCGAAAGGCAAAGCTTGGCTTGATGTTTACAACAGCTGCGAAGACTACAAGGGATTCTACGAAATTAACGGAAGAAAACTTTTCGTGAACACGAACGGCGGGCTAAAGGCTGACGGAAACCCCTTGGGCGCAACTGGCGGAGCCCAAATCTTCGAGGTTGTTAAGCAACTAAGAGGCGAAGCCGGCGAAAGACAAGTGAAATCTGACGAGGATTTAAAGTTCGGGTGCATCCTTGAACTAGAGGGCTTCGGCACGAAGGCTTATGTCCACATCTTGAGGAGGGATTAACATGAGCAGTGAACCAATTGAACGCCGAGTTTCCTACATCGGCGATAGACTTAGAGGCTCCCAATGCGGAATCTGCGGTAAAGAATACTTCAGGCTCAGAGATTACTGTGGCAGTTGCGGAAGGAAAAGCTTCGGCAAAATGAAGAGCATCGACTTCTTCTTTGAAAAGGGCAACTTGGAAGTTTGCACAGTTGTCAGAGAGCCCACAAACAGGTTCACTAGGCTGGGGTCCTATCTCTACGGTTTAGTCTCCTTCCACAATGGAAAGGTGAGGGTTCCAGGCAGATTAACCGACCGTATTTTAGGTGAAGACGAAGTTGACTTGTCGGCTTACGAGGGCAGAGAGGTCGTTCCAAGGTTCAGGAAAAGATATGCGGTGGAGCAAAGCGACGTAATTCCAACTATCTCTTTAGCCTTCACGTTTGCAGATGAATATTACCCGCATCAAGAATACAGAATAGTCCAAGCCAAAAAAGAGTACGACACGCCCGGCATCGTCGGATACGGAGTATACGTTTCAAAGTTTAGAATAAAGGAAGGAATGATTGAGCGATCCGTGTCCTTTATGGATGAAGACGCTGTCACAGCCGCTGTTGAAGCTGGAAAACTGGCTTTAATCCACTCCGGAGTAGACCACTCCCTCATAGGCAAAGTGTACGTAGGCTCAGAGTCTAATCCCTACGCTGTGAAGCCGATCGCCTCCAAAGTAGCCCAGACCTTGAAGCTGGGCGAAGAAGAAAAACCAGAGAGAGTCCAAAGTGTAGATGCCATTGACACAGAATTTGCATGCAAAGCTGCCACAAGCATGTTCAAAGATGCGTCAGCGCTTGTTTACTATCCTGACGGTTTTTCGCGGTATGCCATGGTGATCGGGGCTGACAACTCTCAAGCCGCCCCAAGAGGAGAGCCCGGAGGAGAGCTGGACTTCTTCGTCGGCTACGGCGGCTCCGCCTTCATCTTCGGCATGCAGGACGTTATCGCCGAAATAGAAGGCTGGTACTCTTGTACGTCCGATACGCCTGACTTCTGGAGGAGAGACTTAGAGCCCTATCCTAGGCACGGAGGACGGTTCACAGGCGAACCTGCCTACTTCAAGCACGTAGCGAAGGCGGGCAAAAAACTGATGGAGAAGCTGAAGCTTCAACCTAACGACGTTGACTACTTTGTTTCTCATCAACCGAACGTGCAGTTTCCCGTTAAAGTGGCTTCGGCGCTTGGGTTCAAGGAGGAACAGTATTTGCCTGGTTTGAAGGTCGCCAAGTTCGGCAACACCTATTCCGGTTCTTCACCTATCGGATTGGCGGCTGTGCTGGACCAAGCCAAACCAAACCAGAGAATACTGATTGTCAGTTACGGTTCTGGAGCTGGAAGCGATGCATACTCCCTCGTAACAACCAGCCAAATAGTGGGGAAAAGGCAGCGACAAATTTTCAATGTTCAGAGCCAAATTGAAAACAAATATGTAGAGTACGTGGACTACGAAACCTACAGAAGATTCAAGCTTGGGCTTTAAACAAACTTTATATTTGCAACTCGTTAACTCCGTAGAGAAGAAACAGTTAATGGGCATACGTTAAGCATAAACTGAAGAATATGTGGTGAAGAATTGAAGCTTCTCGAACTTTTCCGAATATTTATCTCTCCTTTTGAGGCTTTCAAAAAAATAGTTAAAGAACCCAGCTACGTAGGGCCGATTCTAGTGTTAGTGCTCACCATTGCCACTACGGCAGGCGTACAATATATGACTGCGTCAAAGGTTAATCTTGAGAATTTTGCGCTCGACAACACGTTAATCCCGATCGTCGGTCCACCGTACAACATAACCGAAGGATTTGTAAATTTCACTGGCTCAACTAAAATAAGCGTTGTTACCTACAATTGGACAAGCGGGTCAGATAACGTAACAGTTCATGGACTAAATCCTGCGGGTCAAAACGACTCTGAAGTGGTAAAAATCGAACAAGATGATACCGCCTATAACACAACCAGATCCTTTACCTCAATAACTAAAGTTGAGTTCAGCAAGGGTGGTGATAACTCCACTCAGTATGTAGCGCTCGGGACGAATCAGTATGAAGGCGTCCTTGATAAAGGTCTGTTGGGTGGACTGTTGACTTCTTCTTTGGTAGGTAGAGCTCTCGGCTTCTTTATCAACTGGGTCTTATACTCTCTGCTTCTGTATGTCTTTATCAGGGTGTTCCGCGAAGAAGTTGAATCGTTAAGCGGTCTCTTCATAATTGTCGGTTACGTGTTCATCGTCACTTTGGTTTATCCGATAGTAACTGTCCTAATTATTCCAATGCTTCCGTCGGTGATGCTGCCCCTGCAAACGTGGAACCTTCCAGTAGGAGCCTCAGAAGCAGCAAAGACAACTGCAAGCAATCTGGTCAACCAGATCTATCAACAAGCATGGTACTCTAAATTGCCCTATCAGCTGCTCGTAGGTATTTTATACGGGGTTGACGTGTGGGTAGTGGCGCTATTTATAATTGCAATTCATTTCTACTGCGACATATCATGGAAGAAAGCCGTGGCTATTTCTGTTATAGCTTACTTCGTTCGGTTCGCATTAAATTTGTTCGTAGGATTTTAGTGTCATGCGAAACCAGATCTCCTTAGATGACTAAAGGTGAAAGCGGAGAGTTCTAATAGAAACAGCTGACGAACAGATGCTACTTTATATTTCGTAAGTTAGATATTTGAGATGCTGAAGGTGCGGAAGGATTGTATGTTTTTAATCTTCTGGTTTCTTGCTCTTGGGGAGGCTTCAGAAGGGCGAAGGGAGAAATTACCCGCGTTTTACGGTTGCTCGGCGACGAAAATCCCTCTGTGAAACCCATGCTTGCAGAGGGAGTAATCGGCGTAAAAACCTGCCTGAACCCACGGCAAGTTGTTCAAGAGCTTCGGAGGATGTTCGAAGAGGAACCTTCACTTCTTCAACACACTTCGAAGTGGATTCCAGTTGACCTCTGGACTTACTCCACAATGGCATTCATGAAAAAGGCTGTTGCTGAACTTAGGAAAAATATCCTCGAAGGTGAAAAGTGGCGTTTAACCGTGGAGAAACGCAGATACAACCTGTATCACAAAATTGAGATCATTCGTGAACTCGCTGAACTCATAGACCGCAAAGTTGACCTTGAAAACCCTGACAAAATCATACGCGTAGACATAATAGGCAAATACGCAGGTGTTTCTCTTCTGAAACCACAAGAAGTTTTTTCCGTGGAGAAGACGCTAATAGAAATCACTGGGAGGTAAAAGCGTTGCCTGCTGTTAAAGGTGAGGACTTAGAAAGCGAGGGTGTTAAACAAGTGGCGAAATTTATGCTGGTTTCAGCTAGAACGGCGCCAAAATCCGGCGGCGTAGACGACATAGTAACAGCGGTTGTGACCGATAAGGAAAAGGAAGCCCTTGCAGCGGAGATGGAGAAAATGGCTGAGGAGAGGCAGATCAGCAAATTTAAGCGAGATGCAAAAAACGTGCGTGACTCTGAGGCGGTGGTACTAGTCGGCGTGCGGGGAACGAGAAAATTTGGGTTGAACTGCGGCGCTTGCGGCTACTCCAACTGCGACGAGTTTGAGAAAGCCAAGAAAACAGCGGGAAGAGACTTCACGGGTCCAACGTGCATCTTCAAGGCGCTTGACATGGGCATCGCCTTGGGTTCAGCGGCGAAAACAGCAAGCGCACTTAACGTCGACAACAGAATAATGTACCGGGCGGGAGCAGCGGCGAAAAGACTGAACATGCTCCCAGAAGCAACCGTCATCATGGGAATCCCAGTTTCAGCCAAAGGCAAAAACATCTATTTTGACCGCCACTGAATGGCAAAGGGCTACAGTTAGCCCTATTTTGTATAGTAAAACTCTCCGATTTTCTTTTGGTATCTGTCGAGTTTTGATTCTTCCTTGTTCACTCGGGGTCTTTTGGTCTCGGGGTCCCTGCGGAAGGTAATGTTCATCTCCTTTAGAAACGTGTTCATTCCGTTTCGGAGGCTTGTCGGCGGGTTTGCTGTCCCTATGGTTCCGGGGTTTCCGGTGAAGATCATGAGGCGGTCTGCAATGAAGTCCTGGGTCACAACGTCGTGCTCAACCACGAAGGCGGTTACATTTCGGTCTTCCACTGTCCGGCGGAGAGTTCGCGCCATAGACAACCTCTCCTCCACATCCAAATAGGCGCTGGGCTCATCGAGCAGATACAAATCAGCCTTGCGGGACAGGCAGACGGCGATGGCTACTCTTTGCAGTTCTCCCCCGCTGAGTTCAGCCACATCGCGGTCTAGGATGCTGGAAACATTCAGGGGCTGCAATATTCTGCTCGTGTACCAACCTGAGGTGAATTCGCCCTGCGCTACAGTTCTCAAAAGCTCTCCAACTGTTCCTTCGTACTCCGCTGAGATGTACTGAGGTTTATAGCTAACCGTTAATTCACTGTCCGTTGCATTTGTACCTTCATCAGGCTTTTCGATTCCCGCCAAAAGCTTCACAAACGTGGTTTTTCCGATGCCGTTAGGACCCAAAATGCCTATAACCTCACCGCGTTTAGCTTCCCCAGGCTCCACGCTCAGCGTGAACCCTTTGAAGGCTTTCCGCATCTCATTCCACTTCAGTAGAGTTTCGCCAGTCGCCGAACCCGAAGCAGGCGGCTTCACGTGAAAGACTATAGGCTCCTCCCTAAAGCGGACATTCTCATCGGGAATGAAGCCCTGCAGGTAAATGTTGATTCCAACCCGAACTCCGTGAACGTGGGAAACGATGCCGTAGACGCTGGGCGTCCCGTAAAACATGCAGATTTGATCAGAGAGATAATCGAGAATAGCAAGGTCGTGCTCTGCCACGATCACGGTTTTTTCGTCGTCTCTGAGGCTCCGTATGACCCTAGCAGCTTGAAGCCGCTGGTTTACGTCTAAGTAACTTGAAGGTTCGTCAAACAGGTATACGTCAGCTTCTCTGCAAATCGTGGCGGCTATGGCTACTCTTTGCAGTTCGCCCCCGCTTAAAACATCGATTTTGCGGTTCCAAATGGTGTCTAAATTAAGCTGGTCCTTAAGCACCTTCAGTTTACCCCGTTCATCAATGTCTCCAACGAGGTCCTTGACCTCTCCTGAAACCGCGCGGGGGATTCTGTCCACGTACTGCGGCTTATGAACGACCTTTAGTGCTCCGTCGCTTAACTGCTGAAAGTATGCCTGAAGCGTTGATCCTCGGTAATGTTGAATGACCTGAGGCCAATCAGGCGGATTCCCGTAATTCCCGAGGTTCAGCCTAGTTTCTCCAGAAAGAATCTTGAGGGCGGTTGTTTTTCCCGTTCCGTTCTGGCCCAAAAGCCCTAATACTGATCCCGAAGCAGGAATGGGCAGGCGGAAAAGCTTGAAGGTGTTTGGGCCAAACCGGTGGCTGCATTCCTTCTCTAGCTCGTCTGGAAGGTTGATGATGGAAAGCGCCTTGAACGGACACTTCTTGACGCATATGCCGCATCCCACGCAAAGCGCCTCAACCACGATCGGCTTGTTATGTTCAAACCGTATGGCCTCCACTTTGCTTCTCACTTTAGGGCAGAACCGATAGCATTCTCTACTGCAACGCTTCGGTTGGCACCGGTCTTCGTCAAGCACCGCAACTCGTATCATTGTTCTCTACATTCGCTTTGTTTTGAAGTAAAGTCAAAAACAGCCCTATAATAAATACATTACCTCAGCAATCAGATTTACGCGTAAAAAGGTAAACTAAATAAAAAGGGGAATCATTCGCTAACAGTTTAAACTACCACTCCTCTTCTTCCTCTTCTTCCTCTTCTTCCCATTCTTCCTCCAACCTTTTTCACCTCCTTCAACACTGTGTTGTTCGTATATCTTATAATCCAACCCCCCATTGATCCATTTTTAAACCTTTCTATTCTTCGGATTAAATACATCAAAACCGATAAATAGCAGGAACCATCCCCAACATTCTCGGGATGATGTGTGGCGACGGCTCAGAGCGCGAGCTGTGATTTGCCGTAGTATACACTGACCCATTAACAACGAGCTTTATATCGACTTATTGTTGCTTTATGTTTGGGGAGAACATGAAAATTCTGAAGGCAACACCCGACAACGTTCTCACCGCTTCACGCATAGTGAAAAACGGAGGCTTAGCCATATACCCAACTGACACAGTTTACGGACTAGGATGCGACCCGCTTAACACAGAAGCCGTAAAGCGGGTTCTAAAGGCAAAGAGTGGAAAAAGGGAAAAACCGCTTCCTATACTAGCGTCGAGTAAAGAGCAGGTTGAAAGGATAGCCTTTCTGTCCGAAAAGGCGCGGAAAATCGCGGAGAAATTCTGGCCTGGCTCCCTAACTGTCGTTCTTCTAAAGAGAAAGGCTCTACCAAACATCGTGACGCTTAATCTCGACTCTGTGGGCGTGAGAGTGCCACAGCATGAAACAGCAATACAGCTAATCGCACTCTCTGGAGGCCTCCTTGTGGGAACAAGCGCTAACAGAACCGGAGGGAAACCACCCCGAACCGCCCAAGAAGCAGCTGGTCAAATAGGCGGGGATGTGGACATAATCATTGACGGAGGACCAACGGCTTTAGGCGTATCATCAACGGTCGTTGACTTAACTGCGGACACTCCGAGAATTCTACGCGAAGGACCCGTAAGTTTAAAGGAAATTTTGAGTGCTGTTTAGTTCAAGGGAAGCTGATCAGACTTCATGCAAAAATGTTATATTTACATTTCAATGATTCGCTAAGCATAAAGAGGTGAGAGGTGTTTGGCGACAACTGAAACTAAACCCAAAAGAGCAAAAGCCGGCTTCGTGCTGTCGTTGATTGGAGGCATCTTGATTCTCATCTACGCTTTAATGGTTATATCTGCGGGGTCAGAACTTACTGCCATGCTGGAACAAATGGGATTCGGAGACGTTACAGGCTTGCTTAACATGCTACTAGCGTTAGGAGTGCTTTCCGGCTTCTTAGTTATCATCGGAGCTTTGCTGATCTACATGCCTGGAAAAGAAGTTATTGGAGGCGTAGTAGTCCTAATCTTTTCCCTTTTAAGCGTACTCGGCGGCGGTGGCTTCTACTTCATAGGCACAATTTTGGGAATAATCGGCGGCATACTGGGAATAATGAAAAAGTAACGGGCATTTAGCTACCTTTGAGTTACCAGCAATGCTACATGCTCAATGACCAAGTCAACTAGGGCTTCGTTTTCGAAGCCTGTTTTTTCTGATTTTGCATTAAATTCAGAGTCGGAGATTTCAAATAGTCTTTTGATGGTCTCAAACTTTTCCTTGTTTAATTCGAGGACGCTGTCGTCTCGTTCACCGGGCACTATTCTAGAGAGAATTTCTAATGTTTTAGTTGTCGTCCGCTGGTTTTCGGCTATGATGAGAACCGCGACTCGCCGGGATTCAGCCTTAATTCCAAGCGTATCTGTGGCTTTCGTGATTTGCCGCTGGGCAGAAGCGAAGAGAAGAGTTTCCATGGCTAGGCTGTTGGAGATGTTTATTTTGCTCTCGAACGTCCTTAACGCGTTTACGGCGGCGAAGAACAGGTGCTCTTCGGTTGCTACGAATTGAGCGTCAAAGAACTGGACGCACGTGGCTCCAATTTTTTGGCGAACCGCATTAAGAAAGGCGTTTACGTCTGTGATTTTTACGTTTTTGAAGCCGGCTACCGCGATGTATTTGTGGTTTCCCTCTATTTCTTTGATCAAGCTTTTCCCTCGGATATTTCCTTAAGAAACCGTTCTATTAGCTTAGGTTCCATTCCAGACGAAACGAGTTTTTCCTTTGCTTCTTCCGCAGTTTTTCCTTGTCGTTTGTATCGTTCAACGATGTTTCTCACGGCTTCCTTTCTTTCCCAAGGGAAAATTATCCAAGCCCTAGTTTCTCTTTCGTAGTAGTCAGGGGTGACGACGCTCCAAGGCTTATAATAAATGGCGGCGATCTTAACGTCAGTTGCGCCTTTCTCCTTCAGATGCACCCGCACGAGACGGAGGCTTTTTCCGCTGTCTGCAACGTCATCAACAACTAGGATTCTCTTGCCCTTCACCTGTATGGAAACTGGTTGACTAATCACAGGTTCGCCCTTGGTCTCAGCGACTCCGCAGTAAAATTCGGCTTTAACGTTGGCAAGCACAGGATTTTCCAGCAGATCAGACATAATGCGTGCAGGAGGCCATCCGCCCCGGGAAATGCCTACAATAGCGTCAGGTTTAAAGCCGTCCTTTCGGATCCTGTCGGCGAGGTCCAAGAGCAGTTCATAAATTTCATTCCACGTTGGGATTATGAATTCCAGCTTTGTGCTCAAGCCCTTCCCCTCAGGAGAAAGCAGACTAAAACTAAACTGCGCGAAATTTAAAACTTGCCACCATGAAACGCTAAACGGAACTTATCCTCGGGCATTGGCGGGAGAGACAAGCCAATTCGATGACTGCTTTACTCTGTCGGGGGAAGTGTGTTTTTCAGTAACCTAAAGCCGACTGGGACCTGTAATCCGTATGTTGTAAAAGTCTTATAAGGGGGTAGAGGAGACTGTTTACATTCCAGATTTGGAGATGAAAAAGGTGAGATCTACTTTGTTTAGGAAAACGTTGGTAATAGCAATGGCAATCCTGATTTTTGCAGCTAACGGGATAGCGCTTATGAGTGGAAGAATGTCTGAGGGGATAGCGGCTGCTACTATTTATGTTGACGACGATAACACTAGCGGTCCATGGGACGGAACTATGGCCCACCCCTATCAGAATATAACCAGCGGATTGGCTCATGCCTCGGACGGCGATACGGTGCATGTCTTTAACGGAACCTACAGGGAGAATGTTGTTTTAAACAAGCGGGTGACTTTGCTGGGCGATTCGAAGCCGGTTATCAACGGGTGGGGCGGAATAGGGATAGACGTGACTGTCAACAGCGTTACCGTGGAGGGCTTCAAAATTATGAATTCAAGTTACGGCGTTCGGTGCATGGGTGTGTCAGGTTTCACGATAATGGGCAACACGTTCTGGTATGATACACGCGGTCTTTATTGGTACATTTATGAAAGCGCTCTTGAGGCGGATTACACAGTGTACGGTGTCACGGTTGAAAACAATGAATTTTACATGAACACCAATTATGAGGCGATGTATGCCTATATTGCATTGAATTACTACACTCCCGCATACGTGTCTTACGATGTTAGTATAGGCGATATTTCAGTATGCAACAACACGTTTCACATGGAGGGAACTACTGCCTACGGCATTCGTGTGCCTGATATTTATGTGGACTATCTTTATGGCGGAGAGGTTTCTGTTGGCATCGTGAATATGTCTGAGAACAAAATGTATGGCGGAAGAGACGGCATTTTCTTTTACGGGTATCTCGATGACCTTAATTATGTTCAAGCAACTGTCGGCGATGTCATAGTTAATAACAATGTAATGGTGAACCAGTCTTCTTATGGCATGTACATCGACTACTATGACGCGGATTATTGGGAAGGAGACACAACAGGCACGTTCGGAGACCTCGTGATAAAGGGCAACACAATAACGTCAGTGTACAGTGCAGATGCCATTTACATTTCAGACTATGCGTACTGGGAAGAGTTTTCTGACAATGCGCATCTAACAGTTGGCAATTTGTACGTTGAAGAAAACGAAATAGACGTCGGCGGTTACGGTATCTATGTTTACTATTCTTACGGTGCCTACGACTTTTACGACGCTGCATCTGTTGCTATGCAGGAGGCTTACATAAGAAACAACATAATTCACGGTTCTTCCTACGGAATTTACGTTGACGTAGAAGACTTTTATTATCTATATCACAGTTCATCATGCGTGATGAGGGACGTTGTTGTCACGGGCAACACGATAAACTCAACTGATTACGGCATCTACTTCTATATGTACGATGTCGGCTACGAAATGTACGGCTCTCCATCCGTTGTACTGGGCGATTTCCTGTTTAACGACAACACAATCACGAGTGACGGCTACGGAATATACGTTGACTGTGAGGAAATTGGATATGACATGTACGATGCCTCGATGTTTGTAATGGGCAACATCGAATTCAGCGGCAACACGATCAACAGCAGCGGAGAAGGAATATACATTGACTATTTAGAGTACTTCGGCTACAACATGTATGGTACGCCTTCCTTCACCATGGGGCACATTCTCGTAAACGACAATGTCGTCAACAGCGGCGACTATGGAATAGCACCTTGGTCTATCCGATACTTTGGAAACGAATTGTATGATAATTCTTCCTTTACCATGGGCAACATCGAGTTTTGCGGGAACGTGGTCAACAGCACCAAAGACGCCATAGGTTTTAGCCAGTTCACAGATTTTGGAAACAACATGCACGGTAATTCCTCGTTTTCGATGGGCAATATCCTTGTAAACGACAACACCCTCCACAGCATCATATGGCTTTCAGGTTTCGGAAGATTCGGAGCCTACTTATATGAAAACTCATCTTGTACAATGGGCAACGTTGAATTCTGCAGAAACATGATCTACAGCGACTGGGCTGATGTAATAACCTTCTATAGCCTTCAGCCTTTTGGCTACGAAATGTATGACTATTCACTGTTCAAGATGGGAGACTTTTCCGTGAACAACAACGTCATTGCGAGCGACGGCAGTCATTCCGGAATAACTTGCGCTCAAGGGTCTGGAGGCTTCGGCATAAACGTCTATGACAATGCAGTCGCTATCACGGGCAGTTTTGAATTCGATGGCAACGAAATAAGCTCCTGCTGGGTTGGCCTAAACCTATACTCGGTGAAGGATGCAATAGCAAGAAATAACCTGATGCAGAACTGCTCCTACGGAATCTACCTACAAAACTCAGCAAACAACCTCATCTATCACAACAACTTCATCAACAACACCATCCAAGCATACGTCACGCCCAACTACAACAACACATGGGACAACGGCTATCCTTCTGGCGGAAACTACTGGAGCGACTATAACGGCACAGACTCCTTCAGCGGACCATATCAGAACGTAGCCGGAAGCGACGGAATAGGCGACACACCATACGAAATCAACGAAAACAACACCGACAGATACCCACTAGTAACCTTCTTGGACTCATACCCACCTACAATAGGAATCCCAACACGCACACCAAGCGGCGACGTCCAACCGCTCCAAACAGTAAAAATCACAGTGAACGTAACCGATGCCAATAGCGGAGTGAAAAACGTCACCCTCTACTACACAACAAACAACGGAGCCAGCTGGCAAGAACTCGCCATGAGCTACAACTCGGGCACAGGACTCTACGAAGCCACCATACCCGGCCAATCAGCTGAAACACTCGTAAAATACAAAATAGTCGCCTACGACAACGCTGGAAACAACGCAACCAGAGACGGAGAAGCAATATACTGCATCTACACAGTCATCCCAGAGTTCCCAACAGCGACATCAATGCTACTTATACTCATCATGCTTGCAGCCGCCATAGCCATCCACAAACGAAGACCACTCAAAACACCAATCCGATAAAACAAAACAACGCTTAACCTCCTCCCCTACTTTTTATATTTTTATCTACTTCCCACATTGCCTAAAGAAAAAAGAAAGACTGCAGTCGGGCATCCCCATCGTAGTTATATTTTAAGCCTCAATTTTATAGATAAAGAGAGCAGAGAACAAGATGCAGGTGAAGGTCAAAGTTTACTCCGTTTTGAGGGAGGCTTTCGGAAGCGGCTCAATATTAATAGATATAAACAGAGGAGAAACACTGCTGGATGTTCTAAACAGACTAAACGAGAGATATAGCGCCGCTTTCACGGAGAAAACCGGAAAAAACCTAGATCAAGCCCTGAAAAACCGCTTCCACATCTTCGTAACCGGCAAAAGCGTCAAACTGCCAGAAGACCTGAAACATGAGCTGAAGGAAAACGATGAAATAGTTATCTTCGAACCCTTAGGCGGAGGAACCGGCTAACCCATTAATGCCGATCATTTTTTCGACGGCTCTACGCGCCTTAACCACGATATGTTTGGGCACCGTGACCACTAGTTCCTCGTTCTTTAGCGCTAGGTAGACTTTTTCCAGCGTGTTGAGCTTCATGGTTCTGCAGACTGCGTCCTCATAAGCTGGAATGTAGTTTTTATCGGGGCGTTCTCTTTTCAAGCGGTCGATGAGCCCTATCTCCGTTGCGATTATGAAGTTCTTCTTAGGCGAGTCCACAGCGTATTTATACATTTGGCTTGTGCTTCCGATGAAGTCAGCGGTACGTTGAACCTCAGGTGGGCATTCAGGGTGAACTAAAACCTCCGCGTCGGGATATTGATCCTTCGCTAGGAGGATGTGTCCCTTCATGAACATCTGGTGAACATAGCAGTATCCGCGCTCGGGTATAGGAGTGATTTTCTTGTAAGTGTGGCGCTGTACGTACAGAGCCAAGTTGCGGTCAGGCCCAAAAAGAACTTTGTTCTTGTCTAGGCTGTTCACGACTTCAACCGCGTTGGATGAGGTGCAGCAAACATCGCATTCTGCCTTAGCTTCGGCTAAAGTGTTCACATAAAGCACAACCGCCGCCTCAGGCATCTCTCTTTTCGCCGCTCTAACCATTTCTGCAGAGAGCATAGACGCCATAGGGCAAACGGCGTTTACGTCTGGAATGACCACCTTCTTGTCCGGGTTCAAAATAACCGCGCTTTCAGCCATGAAATCCACAGCTGAAAGAACCAGGAGGTGTGCTTCCTCTTCCTGCTGAGCCCTTCGGCACAGCCCAATGCTGTCGGCTACGTAATCCGCTATTTCCTGTATTTCAGGACGCTGATAGGTGTGAGCAAGCAGAAGCGCTTTCTTCTCCTTCTTAAGCCTGAGAATTTTTTCCGTGAGCTCCTTTTGCTCCCTGTCCATAACAGCCATCTCAGAATTCGGTTCAAACCGTTGCGTACCTATTAAAAGTTGCGTCTCATTTTGTCACCATATTCCTGCAAGCATCAAAACTCTTAATGCTATTCCGCCAATTAGAATTGCAAAAAATATTTCAAACACCGTTATGAAGAACGCTTTCTTCCAGCCAAACTCTCTCACTAAAGCAGCGATGGTTGCTATGCAGGGTATATAAAACATTGTTACCAAGGTGAACACAATCATCTGCACCGGCGTTAAAACCTGAAGCCCACCCATCGAACTAAGAAGGGCTGCAAGCATTATTAACGTCAGCTCCTTTCTTAATATTCCAAAGATCAATGCTATTCCTGTGATGACAGGCAATCCAAGCCAAGTAACGGTTACAGGGCTGATGACATCCGCGACCGGGTTCAATAAGTTGAGGATTCCCATAAGCTTGAGTACTAGGCTGCCCACGATTATGAGAGGAAATGCAATCTTGATGAATTCTTTCAATCTAAACCATGTTTGCTTTACCACCGTTTTAAGATGAGGCACCCTATAGTCATTCATCTCCATTATGAGCGCAGTTGGTTCTCCTGGCAAAACGCTGAATGCTGCCCTTCCAAGGATTAATATGACCAACAAATTGATGATGTACAAGGCCAGTGCCCATTGAATTCCGAGGAACACTCCGACCAGACCGAGGATGATGGCCGTTTGGGCGGCACACGGCACTAAAGTGACGACGAAACCGGCGAGGAGCCTCTCCCTCTTCGTCTCCAATATCCTGCATCCTAGACACGCTGGAACATTGCAACCATAACCAAGCATTACAGGGATGAAAGCTTTTCCATGCAAACCTATTTTATGCATTACATTATCCATCAAAAACGCGATTCTGCTAAGATATCCAGAATCCTCAAGAAGGTACAATATGAAATAAAATGGAACAATGTAGGGTAGCGCTACTGTGACACCCGCTATGATCCCCTCCATGGCACCCCAGACCAGTTGCCCTATAATTTCGACTCCTAACACACTTTCAACAATTGATTGCCAACCATAAAAGAAATCACTTAACAACCCTGACGTGTAGTCTCCGAAGGTGAAGATTGAATAGAACATGGCTAGTACGGAAATAATCATTATTGGGTATCCCCAGATTTTGTGGGTTGTTAAAGTATGCAGCCTCTCTCTAAAGGGAGGGCTTATTGGAGGGGATATCTCTTGAACTTCCCTCGCGATGCAGCCTGCCCTATCATATCGCTCAGATGTAATCACGGTTGGACATGAATGCCCATGTATTTCGTTGATTTCTTTCTTAAGTTTCTCTGCGGTGGACAGAATCGCAGGGTTAATTTTGCGAACCTCTTCCTCAACCTGTTCATCGCCCTCTAGAAGCTTTATAGCAACCCATCTGGCTGGATACCTAAATGAAACTTTTTCAACCAATCTTGCGATCTTTCTGATCCTTTCCTCGATTTCTCTTCCATATTTTATTTTAGGTGAGTTTATTCCTCCCTTTTCGATTACACCAATTGCTTTTTCTAAAAGTTGGTATATTCCTGTTCCTTCTGTTGCCACAGTGGGGATTACCGGTATCCCTAAGAGTTTCTGCAGTTTTTTGTGGTCGATCTTTATTCCCTTCTTCTCTGCCATGTCTATCTGGTTTAACGCTATAATCATCGGAGCTTCTAGTTCCATCAGCTGTAATGTGAAGAACAGATTTCGTTCAAGAACCGAGGCATCCACGATGTTTATCACTAGGTCTGGCCTTTTCACCGCAATATATTCCCTTGAGACCAGCTCTTCTAGGGAGAAGGTTGACAGAGAGTAGATCCCAGGCAGGTCGATGATGTCTATCGTGTAGTCTTTAAAGCGAAGCGTTCCTTCTGCTCTTTCAACGGTTTTCCCAGGCCAATTCCCAATGTGCTGATGTAAACCAGTAAGATAGTTAAATATGACAGACTTCCCAACATTCGCGTTTCCAGCTAAGGCAATGGTTAATTTTTTCGCAGTCATTCCCTTTTCTCCACGAAAATTCTCGCAGCCATACCTCTCCCTAAAGCTAGTCTGGAACCCCTCACCGAAACTTCTAGAGGACCATTAAATGGCGCTGACCTCATGACGGTTATCATAGTGCCTGGAGTCAGACCCATATCCATGAGCCTCTTTTTGAATCCCCAGCCTCGTCCATGTCTTCCTCGGCCTGCTTTCACAGAAATTACGATTCCCCTTTCTCCATCTTTCAATGCAGTTAAAGGCAATTCCGTTTTCTCCACCTCCTTTTCCCCTTCATGTGGCGACTAGTCTTCTTCATCAGGCTCTCTTAACTTCGATGATTGACGCCACTTCACGGCTTAACGCATGGTTTTTTCCCTTTATTCTAATCGTTATGGGGCCGTCAAAAGGAGCCCTTTCTACAACCTCCAAAATTGTTCCGGGCATAAGACCGACCGTGGCGAGATACTGCAGCAAATCGTGTTCCTCTTGGACTATTCTCATTACTATCCCTCCTTCTCCCGAGTTGAGGTTCGTCAAAGGTTCCGACTCCTCTTCGATGATTCCTCCGCACTTCGTAGGTATCGGGTTTCCGTGGGGACAGGTTTTAGGATGCCCCAGTGCTTTTTCAAGCTTCTTGATCACGTCGTTGTCCATGACGTGTTCCAGTTCGCAAGCTGCGTTGTGGGCTTTGTCCCAATCCACATGCAGAAGATCAGTAAGCAACCGCTCTGACAGTCGGTGTCTCCTTATTACGTTCAGAGCCAGCTTCAGGCCTTTTTCTGTGAGTTTGACGCCTCTGTAGGGCACGTGTGTAATTAAGCCTTCTTTTTCTAAGCGTTCGACGGTGTTGGTGACTGTTCCTGGAGCTACTGTAAGCATTTTAACGATTTCGCTGGTTCTGGCGACTCCGCTCCTTTCTTGGAGCCTGTAGATGGCTTCTAAATATTCCTCTGCTACATGGGTGACCTTTGCCACGGTTATCTAAATTCCTCCATCAGCGAGTATGCTAAATTAGAAGTACGACAACTCGTAATTAAACCTTCCTAGCGTTTCTTTCTAAACCGCAAACTTTTCACTGATCTACTAAACATAGAGAACCGATGTTAGCCACCGTGGGAAACGGGAACAATTACCACTTCGTCCCCTTCATCAAGCTCGGTTTTAAGCCCTTCTAAAACACTCATTTCCTTTCCGTTAACTATTATGAGCGCGTTGGGTCTTGGATCGTCCAGCTCAGGGTCAATTAGTGCCTGCTTGAATTCCGGCTCGTAGAGTTCAACAAGTTTTTGAACCACCGCTCTGATAGAAGCAGGCTTCGTCAACTTTATGACGAGCTGTTGTTTGCCGGAGAGTCCACGAAAAACTCCTAGAAGCTTAACTTTCACAGTGATGCCGACGCTCAATCAGCTTGCCTTCTCCCCTGTCAGGAGTTCCACTATTTCTGAGGCTGTTTGAATAAGTTTATCTGCCTTTTTGATTGCTTCTTGGCGGTTCGCCTCGGGGGTTTGCATTGCCTGTTGTATGGTGCGTTCAATTTCAACGAGGCACCTAAGAATTGGATCTTTTATGGTTTTTGTGTCCTGTATTGTTTGGTGGACAATGAGTCCGATGGAGGCAGGGTCACCTAGGCTGTAGTAAATAGCCTCCTGAGCTTTTTTCATAGCCTCTAAAACTAGGGTTGGCGCCATAGGAGGTGTATTCTGCGCTGCTGTTAACTCTGCCTTAGCTTCTCTGAGGTAACGGAGAGCCCAGCCTTTTCTGTAATTGTCTGTTGTTGTCACTGTTCCTTCTCCTAAAGGCTATCCGCTGGATAAAGTAAAAGTGGGTTATAAAGCGTGTGGTCACTCTGTTGGAGCTTCGCTTTCTGGTTCTTCTGCCTTCGCTGCTTCAATTTCAGGGGTGGCTTCAGCTTCCTGATCGGCTTGTGTAAAGCTTACAAGACGAGTTATGTAACCCGCTATTCTGTTTCTCACCCTTAAGGAGGAGACTTCTGCAAGAGCATCGACAGCTTTTTTGTTCTCTTCAAAATTTGTTGTAAATCTGTTAGGAAACCTGTTTACTAGTTCGCGGGCGATTTTCTTTACACGTTCAGGACGCACTTTACCCAAGGTCTAACTCTCCACGCATCTACCTTTTCGTCTATCCATACTTGCAGACCTTAAAGATTAACTTTGCCGTTCTCCGAGGTGGTTTCGAAGCTAAACTGACCACTAAAGGGCGTGATATGATAACTGTTTCTGGCTTTTCCCCTTCTTTGCGTGACGTAACAGTTAAAAAAGACGAAAACTCGGCGTTTGGGTTCCGTTAACGTTAAATACTGACTTAAAATATAAAAGAGAGGCAAAGGAAGGGTTTGTATGGCAGATACCGAATTGGCTACGGCGCCTATGCATAGAATATGCAAGAAAGCAGGCGCGGATCGAGTAAGCGAGACGGCTGCAAGGGAGCTAGCGAAGGTGCTTGAAGATGTCGGAGTTAAAATTGCTAAGGAAGCTATTGATTTTGCTATGCACGCTGGGAGGAAAACAGTGAAGTCTAAGGACATCGAAATCGCTGCTAGCAAGGTTTTGAGCCGATAACCCGCGTCCTACGTTTATTCCTTTCAAAGTCTGTGTTGCAAGCTGCATGATTAGTGAAGAGGATTTATACGGCTTATTTAATCACGTGCAAAATACATAAACCCGTAATTTTTTCTACTATATGCCAAGCTAATGCTCCGGTAGTATAGACTGGTCAGAATTCTCGTAGATGGAGATATCTCCCGCAAACCCCCATTTTTTTCTTGCGCAGGTTCATTTTGCGCGCGCGACTTTGTTCCGTAAACCTTTTGTGCACTTAAATGTATAAACCATTAGAATATGTTACATTGGAGATGTGTTTGGGTGAATTTGAAATTTTGGGATAGATATAAAGCAATTGCTGTAATAACCGCCGTGATGTTCCTCTTTTCCTTCGGATTGGGTATTATGTCAAGTAATATGGAGGATAAAGCTAGTGAAGAGGCTGCCTATATGCTTTCAGAAGTAGAAGCAGAGTCTGTTCTTAGATTCTATAGCTTATACAACCAAAGATTACCTGTGCTTTACGGTATACTTAATTCATTTCAGACAATACTTTCATTTCTAATTCTTGGCGGCGTGCTTTACACAGCTTGGAGCGCCTTAGGTATCCCAGACCGTTATCAAAAAAAAGTTGTGATGATAACAACACCTGAACAATTGTTAGAAGAGGCAATCACGTTCTTTAAGGAATTTTATGAGGATGAATCTTATTGGCAACCTCTGGTTGAAGCCCAACAAAAGTTCAAAACTGGTAACAAACAACAAGCTCTCCTTGAGTTGAATGAAGCATTATCTCATATGGACACGTTAAGAAGTAAAAAAGCGAAAATAATTAAGGAAAAACTTGTAAGTTTAGCAGAAGAATTAAAGGAAAGCTGATTATTGCGCGCGCAGATGCGGTGTGGTGGGGCCGCGAGGATTTGCATCGCAGACCCCATGGAGATATCTCCCACACCTCCCATTTTTTCTAAGCAACAGGTATAAGTAACTAAAACTCGCAAAAAAGGAAAATAGTGGGGTCACTCTGATTCGTATCCCACGAGTATGCTGGACAGAGGGAGGTACATCTTCTCGTGTTGTGTTGTTGTTCCATCCTTTCTTTCAAATATTGCATCCTTTGCTTCTGTCATCATTGTAGGTGTCATAGCTGGCCAAATTCCACCAACTTTAGATGTCCACTTATTGGCATAGACTTTAGAACCGTCTAATAGTTCTATGGTATACTTTCTTTTCTGTCTTGTAGCTTCGTTATTAGAAACCATTATATTTCACTTCATTCGCTCTATTTCTCTAATCACGTATTTATTCACTTCCAATCCGTATTTTCCTTTAACGTGATTCCTCATTGACATGGCTGTCTACTTGTCTAGAAAAATGCTGGAAAAACTGTTTAATTCCTAACAGATAGCGGTTTGACCCCCTGTAGTTTTATTTGTGGTCAAATGGGCTTCAAATTTGTGCAGAGTATGAAAGTGCGTGCGTGTGCATTTCTGCGCGTGTCTTTATAAAGGAAGTTTTCTTAGCCTTGATACTGTGGCACCTTGGGGTCACATCCTATATATAGCCCCTCCCCTCGTGTCGTCGAGAGCAATTGTCTTCACCGAGATATACACGCATCTCATAAACTTTGAAAGCGACGAGTGGCACGTCGCCCACGCTGAAAACCTTGAAGAGGAAGACAAATTAATACAAGCCGGGTTCGAATATGTGCGATACAGCAAAAAATACAAAGTGGCTATATACCGCAAACGAAAGTAGTATTATCCGCGCTCCGGTAGTATAGACCGGTCAAGTATAGTGGCCTCTCGAGCCACCGACCCGGGTTCAAATCCCGGCCGGAGCACCACCAAAATAGGGATTGTTTCTGACTTATTCGAGTTATAGAATCCCAATTTAGGCGATTTCGAAACCATGATTGAAAATGGAGCACAAATTTACTGGCAAAAACATCCAACTGGTAGCCCAGTTTAGTTTGATTTCTCGCCGGAGCAATCCTTCACAATTTTCTCCCTTTAAATGAGAAATTCATAACTGCACGCTGATTTTTCACGCGCGCTAAAGCGTCAACTTTGACTCTACAGAGTTTTTCTTAATGCATGTAACACGTCGCTTCTCGTTATAATTCCTAGCAATGAACGTGCATCGTTTTTATCAACGACAAGGAGCCTTCCAACACCATATTTGCTCATTTTTTCAAAAGCCTCAGCAACAGAGTTATCGGGAAAAACCGTAACTAGCCTTTTCGTACTAATCTCATAAACGGAAACGCTGCTTCGTTTATCTTTAGCAACTTTCATTGCGTCTTGCAAAGTGGCGATCCCTACAATTTTATTCGATTCGTCTATTATTGGGAAGCCGATGTGGTGATGTTCAGCTATTTTGTCGATAAGTTCATTAACCGTCATGCTTGTCGGCAATGTGACCACTGTTTTTGTCATGATTTGTTCTACTTTCATTTCCTTCAACATACTGATCTCGATGGCTGTGGGTCTTACGGAAGACTCTGCTGCAGTAGGAACGGGAAGACCTTTTTTCTTCATAGCTTTAATTTCTTGTAAGGCGCTGTTTCTCTTATGAGTGGACAACTGGATTAAATGGGCTAATGTTTCTGGTTCAGCTTCTATCTCCTTAGTTGTTATGACGCCTTTTTCGACAGCCAGATTGAAAAATTCTTCACCTTTCTTAGTCCTGATAATGACTATGGACCAGTCTTTCAATGGAGTTGCTCCACCAACACTCAAGTCGGCAAGTTCGGAAGTAAAGTTGGCGCAAGTTTTGCAACAATTCATGATATGAGATTTAACTTCTGAGATAGGAATTCGAATAACACGTTTTTCTGCAGTTACCACATATTCATCAACTGTCAGATCAACATTTTGAATCTCGTTAGCTGCAATGTTATGTTCCTGCAGAAGGTACTCCAACAGTCGACCCAGCGAGAAAGCCCAGAGGCAAAAAAGCCCTATACTTATTTCTAGACTGCCCATGAGCTTGTGTTGCCAAGCTTCAAGTTTTCGAAGCGCGAGAATGTGACATGGAACGCCAACGAAAGCAACGTGGGCCTTACCATGTTCAAAAACTGCGCGGCCGAAAGCTTCAGCCACTGCAGAAGGCACTATCTTGGAGTCTACGGCCGAAAGCATGTCGTCTGGCGCGAGGCTCACCAAAGGCTTAACCTTTATGGCTACTTTAGGCGACACTTCTGAAACTATGGCGCTGTCAATTATTTTTTCGCTCATGGCAAAAATAAGGAGCGCGTTTACAACGCCCCCGCTTCCTGTTGCATCTCTTAAAGTGGGATTAGTGGCGTGGGCAAGCAGGATATTTCTGTAATAACCCAAGCTTTCTCTTCTGTGGGGTGCGTCGGCAACAAATCTCAGCGTTTCGAATAACAGTGCGTCGGTATGTGGGCAAATATCGTAGCAGATCGGACAAGAATCCAGGTGTTCAGAACAATCATGAAGCCTATTCGGCTTGTTTTCCTCCACCTTTATTGCGTGGATTGGGCAAGCAGCTTCGCATGCTCCGCATAAGGTGCAGAACTCAGGTTCTATTATCATGCGTTCCAGATCATTGAACGCTATAAGTTTGTTCTTCTTCGCGGGCATGGTTGAGCCTTCTAATTGTAATAAGGAAAGCCATGCTTAAATACGCATCTAAATTTCTTAGAAAAGTTATGGCATAAACGGGAGCTGCTGTACCACGGGCTGGATAAGATTTAAAACGATTGTGGGATAGATGCCTAAAATAACTATTGCCGCAACAAGCAGGAAAATTGGAACAAGTAGCTTTCTCGGTTCTTTAATTTTGATTTCTTCCCGCGGCTCTTTCGCGTACATGTAGCTAATTAATCTCAGGAAGTAAGCGGCTTGAATTACGCTGGTTAAGACACCTATGACTGCTAGCCAGCTTATATTTGCCTCTATCGCAGATGTGAAGACTAGGTATTTTGCAATGAAACCAGCAAAAGGTGGAATGCCTGCGAAAGAAAAGGCGCTGAAAAGTAAGGCTAAACTTGTAAGCGGCATTTTTCTACCCACTCCCGAAAAATCGTCTAAAGTTTCGAATCCCGAGCGGTTCAAAATTCCTACCGCCATGAAGGAAAGGGCTGTTGTTATTCCTCCGATTAGGAAAAAGTAGAGGTTGCCCATTATTCCAAGCGGCGTTACGCTAGTTATCGCTACGAGATTGTAACCCACATCTGCAATGCAGACATTTGCTACTAAACGTTTTATATTTTTTTCAGTTAATGCGAGCAAGTTGCCCACAATCATTGTCAATGCAGACAAGAAGGCTAGCATGAGTGTCCAAGGCAGAACTGTAGGAGGCGTTAAAATGTATATGAGGATTCTCAGCAAAATGTAGTAGCTTCCTTGGTCGACGAGGGCTGACAAGAAGGCTGAAGACGACGCTGGCGCTTCAGTGTAGGCGTCTGGTAGCCACATGTGAAAGGGCACAACTGCAGCCTCGATAGAGTAGCCTGCTGCAATAAAAATAAAGGCGAATTCGAGTAGATGCTTGTTTTCCAGAGCCATTAAAGCCTGTTTTACTGCCCAGAAGTTAAGTGAGCCCGTAAGGGCATAAACGATTGAAAGTCCGTAGATTATGAAGGCTGAAGCAATGATTATCATGACTAAGTATTTTAGGGCAGCATGTAAAGCCTCGGGTCTTTTCCAGTAGAGCATTAAGAAACTTGAGCCAGCTGCTGTAGCTTCCCAAAAAATGAAGAGGGTCAAAAGATCGCCTGCGAAGGCTGTTCCTATTACGCAACCGATAAGCATTAGCATTATTGAGTAATACCGCTCTGAAAGTTTTTCATCAGAATCTATGTAAAAAATGCTATACATAAAAACAACGGCGCTGACGATTATGAAGATTATCGCCATGTAAATCGATATTGCATCTATCATGAACGTGCTTGAAAATATAGCAAGTGGTTCAGCCGCCAATGTTACGTTTAAGAAGGACTGAGGTGACGGCTGGGCATAATATTTCACCGCCAAATTCGTCACAGTTATGGCCGCAATAATGAAAACTGCTGAAAACCAGCCAAGTTTGAGGACTGTTTTTCCAGTCTTTCTTTTGCGAATAGCTTTAACTACGGGAATTGTTAAAAGCGAAAGTATGGCGAAAAGGATTACAGGTAAAGTTACATCTAAAATTTCTATCATTAGCTTTCCCCACTAAACAAAACTCGCACTCGCGATTAGTTGGATGAAAAATGTGGGCCATATGCCAAGAATAACAACAAACGCCGTCAAGACGACCATCGCTAATTTCATAAAAAATGGAGCCTCCTTAACTTTTTCAAGTCTTGTTGATCCAAGAAAAACGTGGCTTACATATCTTAAGGCGTAAGCCAGCGACAAAACTGTGGCTACTAACATTAGCGCCGTCGGCAAAAGGTAGAAGCCGTCACTGTTGATCGTTTGGAAGGCCCCGACAAATATTAAGAATTCACTAATGAAGCATGCGAAGGGAGGTATCCCTGCGATGCTCAATGCCGCAGTGGTTGAAGACGTAGCCGTAATAGGCATCTGTCCAGCGAGCCCACCCATTTCGCGTATGTCTCGGATTTCCAGTTGTTTCATAACGGCGCCAGCCGATAAGAAGAACAAGCCCTTACTCACAGCATGATTTACAAGATGCAAAACCGTCCCAGTCATGGCTTCTTGGAAAGGGAATAGGGAAAGCCCGAAAAGAACGTAGCCCATATGGGCTATGCTTGAATACGCAATTATTCTTTTTATGTCGTTCTCCACTAAGGCGATTAAGGAACCGAAGAAGGCGGATACAATTCCAAACACTGCTAAACCGTGCAAGAACTGGTTTCCGAAATCAGTTGTCATGATGGCGGGGAAAACTGTTCTTAAAGATACTCTGAGTATTGCATAAGCGCCAGCGCTAATTATGACCCCGCTTAGAAGGGCTGACATGGGTGCGGGCGCCTCCGAGTGTGCGTCTGGTAGCCACATGTGAACTGGAACCACCGCCATTTTAACGGCAAAACCTGCAGTGAGAGATAACAAAATCCACTTGACAAGGTCAGGTTGGGCGGTCATTAATGCGGTTTGTGCCTGGAACATGTCTAAGTCGCCTGTAACCATGAAGGTTGCTCCTATGCCTAAAAGAACGAAGACGGCGCCCGCGTGGGTGAATATGAAAAACTTGAACGCTGCTCTGTAGGGTTCTTTGTAGCCCCATCCGCCGATTATGAAATATGTTGGGACGAGCATTAGTTCCCAGCAGAAGTAGAAGAGCATAAGGTTTGACGTGATAAAGACGCCGACGAGACCTATGGAAAGCACCGTCAAAAGGGTATAGTATTCACTGAGTCCTTTCTTTCCCTGCATGTAATTAACTGAGAAAAGGGCGGCTGTCAGAATGAGTACTAAAGTTATAATTGCCATGGATAAACTGATTCCGTCAACAAAAAGTGTGAGAGAGGAGTGGAGAACTGGAATCCAATAATAAGACTCGACATATCTGTGCTCTGCGCTGCCAAGAACGATAGGCACAATCGTGGAAAGCAGCGCAATGTCCGCTAGGGCGATTAAAGCAACCAAAACAGCAGCTGCTTTTGCAGATTTCCTGCCCGCCAGATAAACAAAGGGAACAGCCAACGTAGGCAAAAGTAACGTTAACAACAGCACGCCTTGCATTTAATACTCACCTATACATCGTGACCATTATCAATATTAAAATAATCAGAAAGCCAAGCAGGGCTGCTGCTATGAAATGTTGCAGGGAACTAGAATGCACTTTCTTGATTTTTGATGCAGATACTAACGTTCTGTTTGCCACAATGTACAATAGTTCATCGGCAAGGATGTCAAGGTAGTTATGAGTGTTGTGGGCTAAACCGATTACTCCATTCGCGATGTATTGTGGCAAACGATTAAAAATTGATTGTTCCACATATTCATTAACATCGTTAGAGATTCCAACAACTCCCCTGACGACAACTTTTTCGTAGAAATCATCGAAGAAGTAGCCATGCCTCAAAACGGTCGCTAAAGGAGCTAATAAGCTGCTTCTAACCCTTTCCATTCCTTTAGGCTTATAGTAAGTGAGATAAACAGGAAAACCTCCTAAGAAGAGAACAAGTAGGAAAATAAGAGTTGCCGGACTGAAAACTTCGCTTAGCCCCATTTCCACGTTAACGTGCATAAACTTGCCAACCAAAGGTTCTAGAAAACCCCAAGCGAAACATAAAACAGCAAGTATGCCTGAGGAGAAGAGCATTATTTTCGGAGCTTCGTGTAAATGGATTTTATTCAAATATTCCGACTTTTTACGCAGAAAGGTAAGTATAATAAATCGCAAGGTATAGGCAAACGTGACTGCTGTAGAAGCATAAATTATGAGCACTAGTAGAAAATTTCCAGTCGACCAAAGGCTACTTATGATAAGGCCTTTGCTGAAGAAACTTGCGAATGGAGGTATCCCTGTGCGGGCTAACAGAACAATGATGCAGAGCCAAAACGTGACGGGCATTGCTTTCCGCAGTCCCCCCATTTGCCGCATGTCACGTGTTCCAAGTACGTGGATTATTCCGCCTATTGCGAGAAAGCCGAGACCTTGGAAGAAAGCGTGGCTTGACATATGAAACAAGCCGGCAAACCAGCCTAGTGAAGAGGTAGACGAAGCAGCGCCCAATGCTACCATCATGAATCCTATTTGACTAATTGTTGAGTAAGCTGGCACTCCTTTTATGTCAGGCGAATGCAACGCCAAGGTTGCTCCAACGAATGCGGTGATAGCGCCGATCCAAGCAACGCAAGATAGCCATATAGGGATCAGTGACATGAGTGGACCAAACAATATGAATACTCTTGCGATTAGGTAGACACCTGCCTTCACCATGGTTGCTGCGTGTAAGAGGGCGCTAACAGAAGTGGGAGCCTCCATAGCAGTATAGAGCCAAGTGTGCAGGGGTAGCTGAGCTGACTTCGCAACTGCCCCGCCTAGAACGAGGAAGGCAACTGCAGTTATGGTTGGTAAAGGTACGGAACCTATGTGGCTGACTATGTAGGAGAAAGAAAATGAGCCTAAATTTACGTAGAGAAGAGCGATTGCCGCTAGAAGACAAACATCGCCCACACGAGTCATGAGAAAAACCTTGACACCTGCACGAACGGCCTTAGGCCGCTTGTACCAGAAAGAAACCAGCGAATAAGAGCAAATTCCTACCATTTCCCAGAAGATGAACAACTGAAGGAAATTATCCGACATGACAAGTCCGATCATTGACCCAATGAAAAGAAGCATGAAAAAATAGTATCGCGTCAAGCCTTCTTCGCCGGACATATAACCTATAGAATAAATGATGACCACGAGACCGAAAAAAGCGATTAAATTGGCGAATAGAATGCTTAGCGGGTCAATGAGTACTCCCGCGTTTATACCTAATGTGGGAATCCACGGTATGTTAGACTCTGGAGCTGTTACGGTGCCAAAGTAAACATTGGGAACCATAGAAAACGCAAAAACAGTAGCGGCTAAACTCGCTATTACAGCAAAGTAGTCTCTTGTTTTCCCGCCTAACCGCGCAATGAGTGGAACAAACAGGCTAGAAAAAGTTGGAATTATCCAGACGAGCCACGGAGCATAAGGAAGCAATTAGACATGACCTTCTTCTTTTTTATCTTCATCCATTCCATGTCGTTCTAACTTCACTAATTCTCTGATGTCGCATGTTCCATATTTCTTAGAAACTATAACTAGCAAAGCTAAGACAATAGCAGTGACGCAAGTGTCCGTAGAAAAGGCAAGTATCAAAAAGGCTTCGCCTAATGGTCTGTCTAACGACGAAGCAAGCAGCACGAAATTCATCGATGCTGCTGTTGCGATTAGTTCAACTGATACTAACACTTTTAGCAAATGGCGCTGAGTCAACAGACCGTAAATGCCGATTGCCAACATAGTAACGGAGAGGATTACGTAGTCCATTATTTCTCGCCCTCCTTTCTTTCATAAAGAACTATGGCGATACCCAGGGCAACGGTCATTATAACCAAACCTTGTAAAACCACATCTATCGCTCTCAAGTTCCAGAGTGCTTGTGCGAATGAAACATTGGAAGAAACATTGGCTGGAGTAACTGCGACTGAGAAGAAAATCGTTGGAAAGGACAAGAGTAACGCTGCTACTATAGCCAGAAACACGTTCTTTAAAGGTTTTTTCTTACTTGGTTTTTCGCTAAGCATTTCGCCTGACAAGAAGAGAACCGCCAATGTTCCTGCGCCTATAGCCAGCTGAAAAACGGCTACGAAAGTAGCATCATTTAATGCGTATAAAATCGCCATCAAAATAAATGTGCACGTTAAAGAGGCAACCGAATAGATTGCTTCATCAAGATAAATTGCCAAACAAGCCGAAACAATCAATCCTACTACGAGCAATTCCAGAATCATCTTATGTGTCGCTCCTCTGCGAGTTTCTTTGGGGTCTTACCACCAGGTCAGATTTATTAGTTGATGCGAGTTCAAAAATTTCAGAGCTTTTTATTGCGTTTCTAGGGCAGCTTTCAGCGCATTGATAGCAGAAAATGCAAAGGTCAAGATGAAACAAAGGTCTCTTCTTTCCTTCAACTTCAACCATCTCAATGGCTTTTGCTGGGCAATCCCTAGCGCATAAGCCACAGCTAACACAAAGGTTCATATCGAATATTTGCTTGCCACGTAAACCCGCAGGAACTTTCGGTTTCACCTCGGGATATTTTCGAGTGGCAGGTCTTTTAAAAATATGAGCGAAAACCTCTTTCAACATTGGCGATAACTTTGTTTTCTTAGCCATTTTTTATCCACCCATCATCCCATCACTGGATTAAGCCACAATCCTACAGCAACAGTTGCAGCAAGCGACAGTATCGAAAGAGGCAACAACGCTCTCCAGTTGGCAACCAGCACCTGATCAATGCGTAACCTTGCAAATACGCAGGTTAAATATTCAGTAATCACTATAACCATGAGAAGTTTAAGTATGAACCATAACGTATACCAGAACGCGGGCAAGCCGAAAAACACAGGCCCGTAAGGACCGCCCAAAAATAGTTCAACTACAATGGCTGCCCCCAGGATGATTTGTACATCCTTAGCGAGTTTCAGGAAAGCCAACCTTCTGCCAGTATACTCAGTTTCGTAACCTCCGACTATTTCGGTTTCGGCGTGGGGTACATCAAACGGGTCTTTCTCCAACTCTGCTTGAAGAGTAATGATAAACAGCACAAAATTCCAGGGGATTAAAAGGGCAAATGGAAGATGTTGACTGACTGCTATAGCTGAGATGCTGAGATTATTTGCTAGGAAAGCAGGAGCTAAAGCGAGAATGAAAAGAGGTATGTCATAGCCTAGAAATTGTGTTAAAACTCTGGTGGCGCCTATTGCGCTGTAAGGGTTCGCTGAAGACCATCCTGAAAGAAATAGGAAAAAATTAGCAACCGACACCAATGTTAGAACAAAAATCAAGTCGCCCTCAAAGTTTGAATTGAGAATCACATTTGTTCCATCAATTGGTAAGAATAAAAAGGCAAAAATGAAAATGGAGAAGGAAAGAATAGGGGCAAACCTGAAAACAAAATTTTTCGTGTCGAGTGGAACTATGTCTTCCTTTGTTAGCAACTTGATGAAATCAGCGAAAGGCTGGAGAATGCCTGCCGGACCAGTGTAGGTAGGGCCGATTCTGTTCTGCATTCGAGCTTCTATTTTTCTTTCAATCCAGTCACAGATCATAGTAAATAATAGGATAAAAGTGAAGCCTGGAAAGATTAGCACGCGGAAAACAAATTCCAAGTTTAGGCTCATTTTCTGCCTCCTATCTGTCTGTACATGAGAAACAAGGATCCAGACTTACGAAACTAGCAGGTACATCAGCTATGTTGCCGCCCTCTGCAATTCGGAGGAAAGAAAGAATGTTGGCGAAGGTTGGAGTACGCACCTTAACGCGTTCAGGGTAGGCTGTTCCGTTGCTTTTCACGTAATAAAATAGTTCTCCTCTTGGTGCCTCGACACGACTGAGCGCTTCCCCGGCTGGTACGATTCTCGGAACTCTGACTCGGTAAGGTCCACTCGGCAGGTTATCTAAGGCATAGTCTATTATGTTGATGCTTTCGCTGATCTCGTCTAAGCGAACCATGAACCTTGCCCATGAATCCTCTTCAGTGTAGGTCACTACATTAAAAGGAATTTCGTTATAAGCTACGTAGGGTTCTTCCTTTCTAACGTCCAAATTCACACCTGAACCCCGCGCTACTGGACCGACGACGCACAATTTCAATGCATCTTGTTTGCTCAACACTCCAACGTTTTTCGTTCGCATTTTCAAAGTTGGGTCCCTCTCAAAAAGGCGCTTGTAAAAAATTATTTTTTCCTTCAAGGCCGCCAGTTCTGCTTTGACGTTTGGAATCGTTTCTTCTTTTAAGTCTCGTCTTACGCCCCCGATGGTGATAAATGAAGCGAGAACCCTGTTGCCAGTAAGCCATTCCATCATATCCATTACTGGTTCTCGGTCACGCCACATATATTGAAACAAAGTTTCGTACCCAATTTCGAGACCAGCATGGCCTAATAGAAGCATGTGACTCTGAATCCTATTTAGCTCTAGGATCATCGTGCGTAGATATTCAGCTCTGGGCGGTACACTCGTCCCCATTATTGCTTCTACCGTTTGACAGAAACATGTGGCATGACATGCGTTGCAAATGCCACATATTCTTTCGGTCAAGTAGATATCCTGTAGGTAGGTGCGTTTTTCTGCGGCTTTTTCGATCCCTCTGTGAACATAACCTATACGAGGTTCAACTTCTTTCACAATTTCCCCATCGATTTTCAAGGAAAATTTCTCAGGCTCTATCAAGGCAGGGTGCTGCGGCCCCATAACAATATTTATCAGCTTTCCTCCATCTGAAGGCTGCTCGGTCTCATCTAAAACGGTAGCATTTTCTAATGCACTCGGAATATTCGTAATCACAGCATCCTTTCTAAGTGGGAAAAGATTTTTCGGCCAGTTTTCTGGAAGAATCAATCTTCTCGGGTTTGGATGCCCCTCAAAAGTTACGCCAAAGAGGTCAGAAACTTCTCTCTCATGAAAATTTGCGCCCGGAATTAGATCGGTTATGCTTTTGATCTTCGCATCTTCTTTTGGAACTTCAGTTCTTATTGTAATTATGGTGCCATGAGTGCGCATATGATACATTAACTCGATTGCTTTCCCCAAGTCTACGCCTGTAATCGCTGATATGCCCACATTCTCATCCTCTTCGAGCAAGATTCCCAAAACATCCCTGTGGACCCCAGCGTTAACTCTGATGAAGACCTTTCTAGGCGGCGTGGTTTGGATTTGAAGGATTTTTCCTCCTAGTCTATCGCCAAGCGCTGTCAAAATCTTCTGTTCAACGTTTTTCATTATGCTTTGCCTCCTCCGCTGACTTGAGCAGTTTCACAATTCCATCGATTATGGCTTCAGGTTTCGGTGGACAGCCTGGAATATAAACGTCTACTGGGATAACCTTGTCTACCCCTCCCAGCACGTTATAGTTCCCTTCGAACACGCCGCCCGAACAAGCACATGCACCGATTGCTACGACAAATTTTGGTTCAGGCATTTGTTCGTAAATGCGCTTCAGTCTGTCTGCGCATTGTCTAGTAACGACGCCTGTGGCTAATAGCACGTCAGCATGTCTTGGCGATGGCTCAAGTAGGATTCCGAAGCGTTCAACATCGTATCTAGGCGTTAGGAGCGCAACAACTTCAATGTCGCATGCATTGCACGCCCCAGAATTGAAATGTAGGACCCAGGGTGATTTCAGCCTTGCCCATTTTGCAAGGCTAGCACAACACGTTACTGGTCGCCTCCTTCTAAAAGAAGGAAACCTGATATAAACACCATGAATAAGTAAAACATAAAAAGCAATATATTTGTTGCAGGGAGCGTCAGAGAGGCAAAGGCTATTAATAGCACTGATGAATCCAAAATGACAAAGTAGATGAGATACCTATACAGTGACACGTTGATTTTCAATTTAGGGAAGTTACTTTTTTCTCCGCAGGCATATGTAGATTTTCCGTTTCCGCCTTGGACAGACTTAGGCGACAGCCAACGACCAAACATGTAGATCAGAAAAGATACAGCCAATATCAAAATGAAGGCAGCAACTAACTCAACAAACGTAAAAGTTACCTCCGTCAACAACTATTATTTCAGCCATTTACACTTTACCTCTTATATTCGAGGTCAACTTTTTCTTCCGACTAGTTCCAAGCTCCGCGATATCTACGCATACAAGAGTGTACGCAAGGCTTTCCGTCTGCCCACAGATTTTTATGCTGTTTTAGAAACCAGATAGCAAGATTTAAACCTTATCTACGATCTTCTCCTTCCTCTATTCTAATGGACTCCTCAACCCTCTCGATGACAAACTTTTGAAATTAAAACTCCGCCCTTAATCCCGGCCGGAGCACCATTAGCGTGTGCTTATCAATCTAGGCCAATCAAAGCATAAAAGTTGCGAGCTACTATCATACTAAAAAGACAAGAGTTAAGATAGTGCTTGAATCACTCAGGAGAAAAGTAGCATGCCACGATCTGTCATAATTGTAGATTATAATCCTCGGTGGCCAATACTGTATGAGGAAGAGAAATATCATATTCTTGAAATCATCGGGCATAAAGTTATTTCCATCGAACACATTGGCAGTACTGCCGTACCTGGTTTGGGAGGGAAGCCCATCATTGACATCATAGCGGGGGTTTATCAATCTACTGATGCGGACGAGTGTGTTCCGGTGTTACAGGATCTTGACTACAAAGATGTGATGCCCCAACCTGAGGAGACGGATTGGTACTACTGCTTAAGTAAGGTCTATCCTAGGGAGAATGTGAAACTGAAAAACTACCACTTGCACTTGGTAAAGTTTATGAGCGATCATTGGGAGAAACACTTGCTTTTTCGTGATTTCCTTCGGGCTCATCCTGATGTAGCTCAGCGGTATTACGAATTGAAGAAGAAACTGGCTGTAGAGTATGGTTCCAATCGTATTGGATACACGGATGCCAAGACATCGTTTATCGAATCCGTTATTTCTCAAGCTCGCCGGAGAATGGTGTAGTCTAGTAAGAACCTCTGAAAAAGCCTCACTAAAAACGTGTGTTCACAGTAAGTTTAATTAATGGGCAGCTGGAGTTACGGTTAATTTCAGATTGCTTGGATGGGATAAATGTTGAGTGACAAATCGGCGAATCCTGCTCCGCTCGGGCTGTTAGGTTTTGGGGTGACCACCGCGCTGTTGAATCTGCACAATGCCAGCTTGTTAGACGCCGCAAGCTTAGGCATGATTTTTTCTATGGGAATTTTTTACGGCGGTTTAGCTCAAGTCTTCGCTGGCATGTGGGAAATGAAGAAGGGAAACACGTTCGGCGCAACCGCCTTCACCTCCTACGGATTGTTCTGGCTGTCCCTCGTAGCCCTGAAGCTGTTTCCCGTCTTCGGTTGGACCGCCCCGGTTTCAGCGATGGCGTTGGCTGTGTACTTGGTCATGTGGGGGCTTTTCACGTTGTTTATGACCGTTGGGACGCTTAACTTGAACAAGGCTTTAGTCGTTGTTTTTGTCTCTCTCACGGTTCTCTTCTTTCTCTTAGCTCTCGGCGAGGCAACAGGCATTGGAACCATAACAACGATAGCTGGCTACGATGGGATCTTCTGTGGGTTCAGCGCGATTTACCTTGCCATAGCGGAAGTGCTGAATGAAGTGTACGGCCGCGTGGTTCTGCCCATCGGTCCTAAAAAGAAGAAGGAATAGGCACGCGTACTGTTAGAGGAAAACGACCGCCGGGTTTTATTTGAAGCCAACTAGACTACAAATATGCTCTAGGCGTGCGCATAGAAAAGTTTCTGTTCTCGCTGAAAAGGAATGTTTTAAGAGAATCAACAATCAAAAATGCTGGTGTAGGAGTACAGTGCCTAATGAAGTCTGAGGCCCTCATCGAAGCAGAAAACTTGACTAAAAAGTTTGGCAACCTAACAGCCGTAAACAGTGTCAACTTCAAAATTTTTAAAGGTGAATGCTTCGGTTTTCTTGGACCTAACGGCGCCGGAAAGACAACAACGATGAAGATGATTCACTGCGTTTTACCGTTAACTTCTGGTAAGCTAACCGTAGCCGGCATGGATGTTGCTGAGAACGGAAGAGAAATAAAAAAGATGATCGGCGTGGCTCCCCAAGAAGACAATTTAGACCCAGACTTCTCAGTTTTCTATAATCTTCTAGTTTACGCCCGCTACTTTGACATTCCAAAAGCTGAAGCTGAAAAGCGAGCAGAAGAGCTGCTTAAATTTGTACAGTTAATAGAGAAAAAAGACGTCCTGATTGAACATCTGTCCGCTGGCATGAAACGAAGATTAATCCTAACTAGAGCCTTGCTGAATGAGCCGCAGGTACTGATCCTAGATGAACCCACAACTGGCTTGGACCCTCAGGTTCGCCACCTTATATGGGACAAGATTCGAGACCTGCAAAAACAAGGGGTAACTATTGTCTTAACTACGCACTATATGGAGGAAGCAGCTGAACTCTGCGACAGATTAATCGTAATGGACGACGGCAAAATAATCGAAGAAGGCAAACCCTCAGACTTGATTAAGAAACACGTAGGCGAAGAGGTCCTAGAAGTTGCATACGACGAAAAAGTGGTTCATCTTTTGGAAAAAACTTTTCAGGATGTCAGACTAGAGGTTTTAGGAGACAAAATCCATGTTTTTTCTAATCACCCGCGGGGAGTTTTTGCAAAAATGCTAAAGGACTTTCCATTAAGAGAGGCCGTAATTAGAGATGCTAATCTTGAAGATGTGTTCTTAAAATTAACTGGGAGAAAATTGAGAGAATGAAGCTGAGCGAAGTGTCCTCGGTTTTTCGAATGCCTGAACTTAGCTATCGCGTTTGGAAGGTATGGCGGCGTGACAAAGACGTCTTCAGGAGAACAGTTAAAACGAGTTTTATTCCGCCTCTCCTAGAGCCCATCCTTTACTTGCTAGCGTTAGGCTTTGGGCTCGGAGGCTTCGTTCAATCAATAGAGGGAGAGTCCTATATTCAGTTTATCGCTCCAGCCTTAGTGGCTGTATCAATGATGTTTTTCTCGTTTTACGAGTGCACCTACACTTCTTTCGTGCGAATGTACTACCAAAAAACCTTTGACGCTATAATAGCCACACCAGTAAGTCTGGAAGAAGTCATAGCGGGCGAACTCTTATGGGGCGCAACCAAGAGCCTAATCAACTCCTCGATAGTTTTAGGCGTTATAGTCGCCTTTGGTTTAGTTCCCAGCCCACTGTTTTTGCTAATTCCACCACTATCTTTTCTTGTAGGACTGTTATTCTCATCCATAGCCATGTGCTTTACAGCCATCTCGCCAGATATAGATGCCTTCAACTATCCAGCTTTCCTCTTCATAACACCCATGTTCCTCCTCAGCGGGACATTCTTTCCAATAACCGTTTTACCCGGTTCTTTGCAAGTCCTTGCACAGCTGTTTCTGCCTTTGACACATGCAGTAACGCTAACTCGAGCGCTAACTTTGGGCAGACTTCAACTCACCTTACTTCTTAACCTCGCTTGGATAATCGCAGTGACTCCTGTCTTCTTTGTTCTGTCCATAAATCTAATGAAGAAAAGACTCATCAAATAAGATGCACACGCATCCCAAATATCCGGGTAAAGGCTAGGATTCTAGTCTCGGGGTCCTTGGTACCAGTTTTTCGCCAGCTTGACTAGGTCGGGCAGTTTAACGTCGCCGGTCATGTCGAAGTCAGCTTGGATGTTGTAACCAGGACTGCCTACTGTTTTGTACCAGCTTTTAGCGAGCTTAACTAGGTCAGGTAATCTTACTTCGCCGTTGCCATCGACATCGCCAGGCCACTTCACTGTTACGGTACCGTTGATGAGTTCATTGTCGCCTATATTGTTGTCACTGGTGAGGTTTGCGTATGCCTTGAAGGTGTAAACTGGGTATGGCCAAGCCTTGGGAATGTCTGGGATGTTCCAAGTGTAGGTTAGGGTTTTGGCTTCTTGAGGGTTCAGTGTAACGGTTTTGATGCCGATAACGTTGGTGCTGTTCCAGTACAAGGTGACGTTGAAGGTCTCAATGGAGTTGACTAAGTTTTTAACAGTGACGTTGACTTTAACTGGGACTCCCCAAGTTGGGTACAGCTGATTCACTGGAACAGCTATGCTTGGATAAGTGGAGGGGTTCGCAAACACGTTGGTGTCAGCAACGGCTACATCATGGGACGGTTCAACATAACGGATCATAATTATGTCCCAGTATTTCAATGTCGGTACAAAGAATTTTATGGTATTTGTGCTGGCGTTAAAGGTGAAACGAAGGGCTATGGGGTCTGTGTTAGAGGAATCAGGATTGACCAAGTATACAGCTTTAGGCTCTTCCATTTTCTCTGAGGGAATCTGAACTTCAACGGGAACTTCTGACAGTTCAGTTGGCGCTGATTTTGATTCCTTCCAGTTCATGTTTGTGACGCCCCGAAAGTTGA
>CAZZLD010000001.1:0-634104 GCA_964655075.1 uncultured Candidatus Bathyarchaeia archaeon | reverse complement strand
TCAACTTTCGGGGCGTCACAAACATGAACTGGAAGGAATCAAAATCAGCGCCAACAGAGTTGTCCATGGTTCCAGTTGAAGTTCAGATACCATCCGAAAAAATGGAAGCGCCTAAAGGCGTATACCTGATCAACCCTGACTCCTCCAACACAGACCCCATAGCCCTTCGTTTCACCTTTAACGCCAGCGCAGGCACCATAAAATTCTTCGTTCCGTCATTGAAATACTGGGACATGGTCATGATTCGCTATGTTAAATCTGGTACGGTGGGTCCTGTTGCCGACGCAGGTTCCAACCAGACAGTTAAGGTAGGTGAAACCGTCACCTTCAACGCTTCAGCTTCACAACCAGGATGGAACGGCACCCACGACATCCCCATAGCCAACTACACTTGGAACTTCGACGACGGCAACACTACTATTGTTACTAGTCCGATTGTTTACCATACTTACAGCGCCTCCGGCACCTACAATGTCACATTAACGGTGATGGATGCAACAGGCAACAGCGACACAGACACAGTAACGGTTACAGTGACGGCGGAAGTTGGCGAAATCTTCACTTGGCTGATCGTTGGTGGCGCAGTTGCAGCTGTAATGTTGATAGCTGTTTGGGTTTACATTGCAAAAGTAAGGAAGCCCAGCGTTCGCTCATAATCCGTTAATTCCATTTTTCACTATTATAAAAATATTTATAAAGGAACCTCACAGTCTTGAAGTCCATGAAACGTAAACTTCTTCTCAGCGGCGAAGACGACAGCGTAAAGGACATAGCCATCTTCGACGATCCTAGGCGGCTTAAGGCTGTTTTAAACAAAATGAGCTGGGACATCCTGAACCTTCTCGGCGACAGCGAAATGTACCCCATGGAAATTGCAAAGAAACTTGGGGCTCACGAGCAGAAGGTTTACTATCACATAAGAGAACTCGCTAAAGCCGGTGTCTTGGAGGTTGCCCGCGAGGAAAGCAAGAAAGGCGCCACCGCAAAATACTATCGCATATCCTATCCGTCTTTCGGAGTTGAACTTCCCCACGGCGGCAGAAAAATAAGGGGGATTTCAACCTCTACTGTTGATGAAAAAATGAGGCGGTTCCTTTATCCCTTCATTAAAGACGGCGTTTTCGACGGAAAAATCGTTGTAGGCAGTCCAGATCCTCATGGCCCCTTCAAAGCTAAGGCACGAGATGGACACTATGCCGCCTACTTAACGCTGTTTTTCGGTCAACTCGTCGAACTGCCCGAGGACTTTGCAATAAAGCTTGACGTGGACGTAAAGGCTGAGAAAGAAGAAGGAAACAACCTGATTGTCATAGGCGGGCCCGGAACCAACCTGATCACGCAGGAAGTCAACGATTTTCTTCCCATAAAGTTTAACATGGTATCCTCTAAGCACGGTTTCGTCCTCGGCGGCTTAGTTTCAGAAAAAACCGGAACCGTCCACATCAGCGACAGCATAGGCATCATAGCCAAAATCGTTAATCCTTGGGATCGAAAAAAGCAGATAATGATCCTTGCTGGAAACAAGGCGGTTGGAACCAAAGCCTGCGTACTGGCCCTCGCAAAGTTCTGGAAAAAAGCCCTGAAAAACTTCAGCGGGCAGGAAAATTTTGCTGCGTTGATTCAGGGGTTCGACCTAGACGGAGACGGCAAAGTGGACTCCGTGGAAGTTCTCGAATGAAAATAAGCGAAGTTATAGAAGCCCGTGGACATCTGAACATTCTGGCAACGCAT
Organism: uncultured Candidatus Bathyarchaeia archaeon; assembly: GCA_964655075.1. Lineage (GTDB taxonomy): Archaea > Thermoproteota > Bathyarchaeia > Bathyarchaeales > Bathyarchaeaceae > CAZZLD01. The sequence goes on along the minus strand of CAZZLD010000001.1, from coordinate 632,373 downwards.
AGGACAACGCTGGAAATCACAAAAGAAACCGAGCTGACGAAACGCGGAGACTGCATAATCGCTGTGGGCGCCACAAAAGCAGCCGCTGATCTTTCCGCCGCGTTTAAGGAAGCCGCCAAGCGAGAAGACGCTGAAATAATCATACTGATTGAGACAGACGAAGAAAGGGAGACTGTTAAGGCGAATGGAAGCCCTAAGCTGTCCTTCGGGCACACCACGGACATGGTGATAAGAAAAAGCAGTTACGTTTGCAACCGAACCATAGCCATAAGAGCCGACAAAGCTGCGATCAATCTTTCGAGAAAACCGATCGAAAAGCTGCGGAATCCAAGTCAAAAGATAAGAATAACGCTCACAGTGGAAAGCTACTGAATCTCTGCGTCAACCGCCACCTGCCAAGTGAACGGAGCTACTTCACGCACGGTTCTCACAGATAGGATCTTCTTTACTTTGTGGTGGTTTTCCCTTACGGCTTCGACTAGCCGGTTTTGTGCTGTTTCTAAGGGTTTCGGCGCCCTTGAAAATTCATAGTAATGCATGATTCCGCCTTCATGTTTGAGGGCTTCGCAGGCTACGTCCACGTATTCGGTTGCCTTTTCAGGGAGGTTCATTATGACGCGGTCCGCGGTTCCTGCTAGTCTCTCATTTATGATTCGTCTGGCATCGCCTAGAATCGGCTTGACCTTCGCCTGAACGCGGTTTGCAACGATGTTTCTCCTCAGGTATGCCACCGCGTCCGGATTCAAGTCAATGGCGTAAACCTGCACGTTTCTAACTTTTTTGGCGATTAGGATAGAGAAGGGTCCGATTCCGGCGAACATGTCTACAACGGTTTCGCCTTCTTTGACTTGGTTCGCAACGCGGTTATGCTCATTAGAAAGCCTAGGTGAGAAATACACCTTAGCGAGGTCCAAATGGTAGGCGCAGCCGTGTTCCCTATAGACAGTGATGGTTTTTTCCTCTCCCGCCAAAACCTCAAACTTCCGCTTGCGGTAAACACCTTCCACCACCCCTGACTTTGCCAAAACCGTGTGCACTCGCTTATGGGTTTCCAGCATCGCCTCACCTAAAATCTCTTTGTAAATCTCAAGCTCGGGAGGAACTTCAACAACGGCTATTCCACCGACGAAATCCATGGAGCGTGGGAGGCTCGCTAAGAGATTGGGAGGCAGTTTATCCTTAAGCGCCTCGATGAGCGTAGGGGCATGCTTCTTGTGGACTAGAAATGTGTAAACTGAAACTTCGCTTTCAGGAAGGACGTTCCTCATCCCTTCAGTTTGTGTAGTTGAGGGCTCTTCAACTAAAGGTATGTATAAGTTATCTCCTACACGTTTAATCCTCAACTCAGAGTTGAAAAGGGCAAGTTGTTTTGCTAAGTGTAGGGCTTTTTCACCTAGGGCTTTCGGAACTTTTAAACATGGAGCCTTATGCGACATGCTTTTTTCAGCCTTTACTGAACTTGATCAGTTTTATCCATTCTCTTTCGTAGGCGATAATGTTATTGAAAAGCGTTCTTATGCTGGACGTGATTTTTGCTTCGTGGGATTGAGGGCTGAACAGAATCAGGGTAGTGACTCTTTGAGTGGTTAACATTTCGATGGCCTGCCGCAGGAAGTTGTAGGTTCTCTCAAAGCCAAGAGATAGCAACAAGTCGGATATGCTGTCGAAAACTATGTTTATTTTCGCTTGGTGATCAACCTTTAAAATTTCGTCGAAGGTTTGGAGTATTAAAGCAGGGTTTCTAGCGGGCAAAAGCATTTCATTTTCAGAATCTCCTGGTTCAGGAATCGAAACCTTAGGAGTCAAGTAGAAAAACCTAACGGCTTTCTCTCCAGCCAGAGTTGAGTCGAGACCGCTTTTTATGCGGGTGAACACCAGAGCCAACTCGTTGTTTGCAAGGCTTTCATGCACAAAGTCAGCGACCGACATCTCATAGTCGGTTGTAGCGTCAAATTCATAAAGGATTTTTTTGCCTGTCAGCTGATCGTGATGTTCTAATCCTAGGGACTGTGAAAACTTGTTTTGGATTTTGATGGGCTTGGTTGCACCTGGTCTAGGTGTAGTGGCAATTGATTCAAGGAATCTAGAAAGAATTGTAGGCTCTTTGAATGCATACATACTGGCGGCTATGACTAATACAGCTGAAATGGTGCCAAATTCACTTAAATCTAGTCCAGAAAATCTGCTGCTAGCTCGGAACAAGAGTTGAAGCAGCGCATAAAAGAAAAGAGAAACGCATAGAATCTCCATCGATTTTCTAACCTTCTCATCTCTCGTCTTTTTGGACAAAGACCAAAAAATTAAAACTGGATAGAGACTGAAGGCAATTAAATCGATGACGAGGAAAAAACAAAAACCAGTTCTCGTACCTAACTCCGTAGCTGTCTCCTCCTGATAGAGGAAATTTAAGCGGGACGGTTCTTGTTGGCACTATCCAAGCCAAAATCCCCATTGCGATCATGATTGAATTATAAATAACTGTAGGCAAATGGGGTTTCCTCCATGGTAAAAAGATGAAGTCTTTCAGGGATTCTGATCCTGGATAATACTTGAGGATTGTAGCCGCATTTCCGATTATCAAACCTACTGATGCTATACCCGATAAAATGATTTCTAATTCAAGCTTGGCTATTCCCGCGGAGGGCATAAGTAAAAATGGTAGCTCCGAAAAAGCCATGACCATCACACATACAAAGAAGCCGATAAAATGCTGTCGTGCTGCCCTAAAATAGGATGTTTTTTGGCGCTGAAAAATGAAAGCTGCAAAAATCGTTATTTCGATTGAGATAACAGACAGCAGCGCTTCAGGTAAAGGAAAATCCATAGCTACAACAACCTATGAAAAGCATTGAATATCACCCAGTTGCGACATCATCCAGATCAACCACTGTTACTTTTATCAATAACACAGCACGTCAATATCTAAATTATTTTCAGTAGTTACGCATATAGATACGATTCGGTTTTAACTTTTACGGAAAAAAAATTCTAAGGTAAATGGCGGGCCCGCCGGGAATTGAACCCGGGACCTACGGGTTAAGAGCCTCAGCCTAGTTTTGTACTAGTCCGCCGCTCTGCCTTACTGAGCTACGGGCCCGACTAGCAGCGGTGCTCATCTAAGGTGCGTGAATAGGTACGTTAATATTTTTCGTTATTGAGATTAGGTGCAGACTAAGCTTGGAGGTTTCATCTTGAGTGAGCTTGTTTTTGTGGGTTTGGGGTTGCATGACGAAGAGGGCATTTCGCTTCGTGGAGTCGAAGAGGCTAGAGGAGCGGATGTTGTTTTCGCCGAGTTTTACACGAGTTTGATGCCTGCGCTGTCGGTTGAGAAACTTGAGCGGCTGATTGGCAAAAGGATTTCCATCGTTTCGAGGCGAGCCTTAGAGGAACAGGAAGGCGAATCAATCCTGCGAAAAGCCAAGGAGGGAAAAGTGGTTTTTCTGGTTCCCGGCGACCCGTTGATTGCCACAACTCACGTGGATTTGCGGATTCGCGCTGAAAGACAGGGAATAAACACCCGCATCATACACGGCGCCTCGATTGTTTCCGCAGTCATCGGCTTGTCTGGTTTGCAAAACTACAAGTATGGAAGAAGCGTCACTGTTCCCTTTCCTGAAGGCAAAACAATTCATGAAACTCCCTATATGACAATTGTGGAAAACAGAAAGAGGGGTCTTCACACATTATGTTTCTTAGACATCTGGACAGAGGAAAAAAGGTACATGATCATAAAAGAAGGCTTAGAGCTACTCTTAGAAATGGAAAAACGTAAGCGCTTGGGGGCGGTTACTCCAGAAAGCCTTGTTGTGGGCGTCGCTCGAGCGGGATCAAGTAACCCAACCGTGAAAGCAGAACTCGTGGAAAATGTGTTAGCTTACGATTTTGGGAATCCTCCGCATTCCCTAGTTTTCCCGGGTAAACTTCATTTTATGGAAGCTGAGGCGCTCATGGCTCTCGCAGGGGCGCCTGAAAGCATAAGGGAGCTGGTTAAGTGACGTTGGAAGGGCTTGTGGCTAAGTACGTGGAGAACAGCGAAAGAGTTTTCAGCGCAATTAAGGTTAATGAAGGCTCCGTGACCCTCAGCGAAGAAAAGATCAGAGGGGTAATTGAAAGTGCTAAGCGCTATTTGGAGGACGCCAAATACTACCGGGAGAGGAGGAAACTTGAAACAAGCTTGGCTTCAGTTGCCTACTGCGAAGGATTACTGGATGCTCTACGTCTTTTGGGGGCTGTAGAATTCTCGTGGTAAGAAAAACGAAGCGGAGAACGGTTTTAGCCTCAGGCACCTTTGACTTACTGCACTTAGAGCACGTGAAGTACCTCGAAGCCGCGAAAAAGGCAGGCGGAGAAAATGCGAAGCTGATCGTTATCGTAACTAGGGACAGCACCGCAGAAAGAAGAAGAGGCAAAAAGCCGGTTATACCTGAGGATCATCGGAGGGCGCTTGTTGAAGCACTGAAAGTGGTCGATGAGGCGCTTTTAGGCTATGAAGAGGCGGACATAGGCAAGGTCATCGAGAAGATAAAACCTGATGTGATAGCCATAGGGCACGATCAGAAGGACATAGAACGCGCTGTGATGAAGGCAATAGCGGAAAAGGGGCTTAATGTCCAAGTCGCTAAGATCGAAAAGTTCGGAAAGGATGAACTGAATAGTTCCTCAAAAATAAAACGCAAGATCATTGAGACTTGGAGATGAGGACTTCGACTTTGACCTTGTTTCCGTCCTTTAAATTGAGCTTCTGCCGCAGAAATGTGGGTGCGATGATTTCCACCACCGAAGAGCTGTTATAATGGCTTCTAATGGCGGACACCAGTGCCCCCTCAACCTTATTGTTCAAAACAACGCGGTAACACTTTGCAGGACCGAAGGTTCGCGACTCGTCTTTGAAGCCCTCGATTTCTATGGATGGATACGTTTCCAATTCTGATCTCGTTTTAAGGTCATAGTCGGTTGTGAGCTTAAGGTTAAGCGTTCCAGGGTAAGGATCGAAACCCAGTTTCTCGACGAACTGCCTCCGGTAACCCTCAAGCATGATATAATAGGCGCCTTCCCCGATGCCAGTGAAAACTTCGCCCTCCAAAACAATGGACGGTGGAAAGGCTCTCTCTATGACGGAATGCAAACCTGAGTGGACCTTCTCCAACTCAGTCTTCCCGAGGTCCGTGATCCTAATTAAGGAGCCTTCTGCGCTAGTGGTTCTTTTTATGAATCCCGCGTGTTCCAGTTCAATAAGTTGGCGAGAGGCGGTTTGCTGGGAGCAACCGATTTTTTCAGCTAAAAACTGGGTGGAGACCTTTATAGTTCTGCTGTAGGCCCCCATCTCCGCAAGTTCATAAAGCGTAAACCACAGAATCGGCTTCACAGCTTAAACCCATAGAGTCAATTAGAGAAACACGCTAAAATGTTTTCTTTAAAATCCACACTTTTTCTTGAGTTGATGTCGCGCACGCATTTAAATGGCCTCTGGACTGAAGGGTTCTAAGAAAAAATTAAAATAAGTGAATGAACTGTCTGTTCTACGAATTTCACTACAATTGAAGGAAAAGTTTAGATAAAAAATGGAGGAGAAAAAAATGAGCAAGAGCACAAAACCTCACTTGAACCTAATAGTCATAGGACACGTAGACCACGGAAAATCCACAAGCGTAGGCCACCTCTTCTACCTAACAGGCAACATCGACCAACGGCAACTAGCAACATACGAAGAAGAAGCCAAAAAAATGGGCAAAGAAACCTTCAAGTTCGCCTGGGTCCTCGACAAGCTGAAAGAGGAACGCGAACGGGGTTTAACCATCGACCTATCCTTCTGGAAGTTTGAATCACCAAAATACTTTTTCACTATCATCGATGCGCCGGGGCACAGAGACTTCGTGAAAAACATGGTCACAGGAGCCAGCCAAGCTGACGGAGCCATTCTCTTCGTATCTGCTAAACGTGGAGAATTTGAAGCCGGCGTTGGTCCAGGAGGGCAAACCATAGAACACGCCTTCCTCGCCTTCACGCTGGGAGTAAACCAGATGGTCGTCGCCGTGAACAAAATGGACGATGCCTCCGTCAACTGGAAACAGGAAAGATATGAAGAAATCAAGAATGAAGTTTCTCGAATTCTTAAATCCGTCGGATACAATGTTGAAAAAATCCATTTCGTCCCCACTTCCGGATGGACCGGAGACAACCTCGCTAAACGCAGCGACAAAATGCCTTGGTACAAAGGACCCGCCCTCTTTGAAGCCCTAGACAGCTTTGAAGTGCCACCTAAACCAGTTAACAAACCGCTCCGCCTTCCAGTACAGGACGTCTATACCATCACAGGCGTTGGATCTGTCCCTGTAGGGCGGGTGGAAACCGGCGTGCTGAAAGTTGGCGACACGGTTGTTTTCATGCCATCCAACGTTTCAGGAGAAGTCAAGTCCATCGAAACCCACCACGAGAGAATTGAAAAAGCGGAACCCGGCGACAACATAGGATTCAACGTTCGAGGCATTGCGAGGACAGACATCCAAAGAGGAGACGTATGCGGGCATCCCAAAAACCCGCCGGCTGTTGCTAAGGAATTCATTGGACAAATAATCGTCATCTACCATCCGACAGCCATTCCAGCAGGATACACTCCTGTGTTGCACACTAACACAGCTCAAGTTGCGTGCAAATTTGCGGAGCTCTTGAAGAAGCTTGATCCAAGAACTGGAGAGGTTGTTCAAGAGAAACCTGACTTCCTGAAGACCGGGGACGGCGCAATCGTCAAATTTGAACCGCTTCAACCAATAGCCATAGAAAGCTACACTGACTTTCCTGAAATGGGACGCTTTGCAATACGTGACATGGGAAGAACCGTGGCTGCAGGGGTAGTCCGAGAAATTACAAAGAAGCCTTAGGTTGCAAGTGTTAACCTAAAAACCCCTCATCCTCTCTTTTGTTTTTCAAACATAAAAATCTAGGTTATATGATTATGAAAAAAAGATTGAAATTGGTGCAGCCTCTACACTGGCCTTATGCATATATCTGCTCTCCCTGCGCATCGAATATTTTTTGTCTGTTTCTGAGATCAACTGGTTCGTTCAAGAGTTACCTCTATAGTTGAAACGTTTCGTTGATCTTCCTTTTCGCCGACGGTTTCGGTTCCGATTTCTATTTTCTTGACTTTCAATTCGTCTTTCATGAAGCGGCGCCGTGTTATCTCTGCTACGTCAACTGCCCGTGAAATCGCTCGTCCTCGGGCCTTGAAGACGAGTTCTTTCCCTCCTTGTTGCAGTTGGAAGAGGGCAGCCATGACGTATCTCATGGAAGGCTTGTTTCCTATGAACACGGTGTTTTGTTCCCTCAGCTTAGAGGGTTTTTCAGGTGCGCTTTCCGCCGACTTAGAGGGTTTTTCAGGTGCGCTTTCCTCTGTTTTCTTTGGCAATGCCTGTTTCACCTCCGACCGCAGATGTAAATTAACTGTCTCTACGTTCCTTTTAAGCTTTAGCTAATATAGTTCTACATGCCATGGGCTTTCTCTATTGGCTTTCAGCGCATAGGTATTCTTTCTCTTGTAGTTCGAGGGGGCATCCTCCGCCGCAAACCGTCAACTCTGGGCAACCTGCGCATTTTTCAGGTGCATACTCCCTTTTTCTTATGCTCACGCAAAGCGGGTGGTTCCAGATTTTTTCCCAACTGTTCGTGAGGATGTTGCCAACGCTCTTGAAGTAACTTTGGCAGGGGTAAACCTCGCCACTTGGTCCAACGCACATGTTGACCCTCGCAGCGGAGCACGATTTTACACCTAGCCCAAGGTTGACAGGGTTAAGCTGGCAATACTGAGTAGGCGTATACCAAAGAAACTTCATACCTAATTGGCGGGCTTTCCCCTGAATCCGGGGCAGAAGCTCCTTTAGGTCGTCGATTTTTAGGGCGAACTCACTGGCTATTTTGGGAGCGTTTCCCGAGTAGATGAGGCTGTTGCATCCGAAGGCTTGTACTCCAAGTTCGTGCAGAAACTCAACGGTTTTCAAAAAGTCCTTGGCGTTGTATCTGTTAAGCGTCGTGTTTGTCGTTATATAAACTGGCGTGGGAACCACGGTTTTGATTCCTTCCACCGTTTCTTTCCAGCTTCCCTTAACCCCTGTGATTCGGTCATGTACCTTAGGGTCGTGGGACTCCAGCGTAATCTGCACAAAATCCAATCCAGCGTCCACAAGCTTCTGCACGTATTTCTTGTCCTTAAGCCTCCGCCCGTTGGTGATGAGCCCTGTAACAACGCCTTTTTCCTGCGCGTACATCAGCAGTTCCGGCAAATCTTCCCGTAGGGTCGGCTCTCCGCCTGTAAAAGTTAGGAGGAAGATGCCGATGTTCTTCAGTTTGTCGATGATTTTTTTCCATTGGTCGGTGGTCAGTTCAGGCGTTTCGTGGGGTCCACCCGTGTAGCAGTGAACGCAGTCGTTTTGGCACCTGAACGTTAAGGCGAGGTCCATTCTTATGGGCGCCGAAAGCTCTCCAGTGAAGGGTTCCACTCGTTCCACATCGAGAAACGAGACGGGGCAGACTTCTTCCGTTTGAGCCAGCGTGCTCACGGTGTAGATTAGGTGTTCGTGGTCCTTGCGGGCGACTTCTCTGTCCACGCGATAAATCTTTTTGACTTTTTTAACAGCTTCCTCGGTTGGCATGCCCTGCATAAAGAAGAACGCGTGGGTTGTGGCTGTTTCGTTTAAGTAAAGCACAGTGTTGGCGTTTATGACCAGCAAGCCCTTTCCGTCCGGTTCAACCCGCAGCTGAAGGGCTAAACCCGCAAACTTTCCTTTCCCGCGGTAAGTGTAAAGCCCAGCAGGAACCCTAGAAGCTTTGCCGACGACGCCTTTCACCCTCTTGAAGAAACCCATGTTTTAGCCTACACCTCCTGACGCGCAGGCACACGCACATGAAACGCAAGCGCAAACGCAGGCGCATGAAACGCACGCACAGGCGCAGCTGGACCTTTCATGCACTGGGGCTCTGGATGTACGCGCTGATGGGGGCGGGGCTGGAAGGATCGAATTAGCGAATTTTTCTAGGCTGGCGACTATGTTGTTGGAGGTTTTTTCGACGGCTGTAGCGATGTTGTTGGCGAAGTCTTCTCCTGGGAGTTTCGGGGGCGGTCCAGGCTTGGTGGTTGTTGGTTTAGGAGTTGGTAGCGGGCGATAGCGGGGATAGGAGTACCAGAACCACCACCAAGCGACGTCGGGCTGGACGGTTTTGTCGCGGAACACGGTTCCCGTTCTGTCCTTGAACCTTCCGTCCAAGATCAGCCACAGCAGGTTTTCGTCGTAGGCTTTAGCTGCAAGTTCCGTGGTTCCGGCTTGCTCCACTTGGGTCCATGCTTTCGCGACGATTTTCTGATAATATTCAATCGTGTCTTTTCGGCAGTAGCCCCGAAGCTTTTCCTCCACCGCGTCGCGGAGAAACATGACGGTTCCAGCGAGCTTTTCTTCGTCCAAGGTTCCGTCCTTTCTAATCGCTCCTAGGAAATCTATTTCGTAGTAGCGGAGGGGCGTTTCGCGGGTTCCCGTTTTATCCTTAAATTCTTCCATGATTTCGAGTTTTAACACGGGTTCTGTCTCTGTGACCCAAACCGCCCTCTTCATCAGGAGGCTGTACAAAATTTCGGTTACGACTTTGGTGGGCGGCAAGTCCAAAAGCTGGGACGCTTCCACGGCTGTTAGCCCCCGCCTTATTCCAAGGGTCTCCATGCTGACCACAGGCTTCTCATACTTCCGTTTCCTGCTCACGTAAACGATTATGACGATGAAACCGCTGAGAAAGGCGATGAAAAGGAGGATAAGCCCGTATTTGCTGAGGAACGCAGCTAAACCCTTCGGCTGCACCTCATAATGCTCAACATACTCTTTAGGAAACGAAACGCCGACTGTGAACTTCTGGTTCGGCTGCATGGTGAAGTTTCCCCAAAATATTGCGAGTCTACTGTCCTTAATGGAGGTTCCATTCCAGTCTGGCACAGCTGCAAGGTTCTCGGTTTCTGTGGTTACGCCCTCTGGCAACACAACTGTGACGCTTAACTCGTAAACGGATGCGCTCCAATAGACTGGTATAAACTGCATGCCCACGTTTCCCGGGTTGTCTGTGTCCTCCCAAATCATGTGTCCCACGTTTGTCGTGAGGTTGAAGCGGATGCTTTGTCCTGTAGTGATTGGTGTATGTAAGTAGATGCGCACCTTGTAGTCTTTTCCGCTGCTCACGTCCTCTGTCTGCAATTGGTTGCCGTTTTCGTCCCAAGCAGGTCCGATGGCAAAGTCATAGGTGGGCTGACCGACATCTACACGGCTTATGGGTGTTTCTGGATCAGCGCACGTTATTTCTATGTCATAGAGCAGGTCAATAGTCCCGGTCTGGTTGATCCATATTTTCGCCCATTCGTGGTCTAGATGGAATTGTATGTCAGCGGCTTGGGCTGGTTGCATGTTCAGGGCGAAAAAGGATGTGAACAGAACTGCTGTTACGAGTATGAGCGTGAGATGCAGCGAAGTCCTTCTGTTTACCATTTCGGTTCCTCGGTCACCTCGAACGTGTTTCCGCAGTAGGGGCACGTGATGGACGGCACGCCCTCTGAGATTTTTATTTTTGTCACGTCCAGAACAGCTGAGCATTTGGGGCACTTTAAAGGCTGCACCTTGACTTGCCCCGGCACCTCGAGCCTCTGGGTTATCTGAACGGATGTTTGCCTCCGTGCGAAGTAGATTATGGCGAGGGCGGTGAGGATGAGGATTCCGCCTGTGACCAGCCTGGTGGGTACGCCTCTTGAAGCCCAAGCGAAAATTACGCCGAAAAACAGCAGAACCGCAGCTGCTAGATAGCCAACAACGGCTTTTGCATCCAAGACGCTTTTAACCTCCCGTGTTTCAATTAGAAGAAACTGGCTTGTGCCAATTAACTTTTCGGGAACTTTTAGCCAATTCCTTTAAGAAACAAGCGCTTATCTTTATGCGTGTTAACCTGAGTAACTCGGAGAAAGGTGAAGACTGTGTCTGGAACTGAAACTCTTCTGCCCTATTTGCGAGAGGAAACCGAGAAAGCGGGGAAGCCCACGGTTATCGTGGACAGCAGGGAGGCAAGTGCGGCGCCTAAAATCGTTAAGGGTTTGAAGGAGCGGGGCGCCGAGGTTCGGGTAGAGGTGCTTCCGAAGGGCGACTATGTTATTTCGGATGTTTGCGCCTTCGAGCGGAAGACAGTTCAAGATTTCGTTTACACGCTTACCCGCCGTTTTCTCTTCGAACAGCTTTTCGGATTAAAGGAGCTTTACGCTAAGCCCTTCATTCTTTTGGAAGGTTATCTTCCGATTGTCTATAAGTTCAGTCGGATCCAGCCCGCTTCAGTTTGGGGCGCCATGTTCTACTTAGCCAAAGAAGGGATCTTCATGGTGCACACCAGCAGCTACAAAGAAACCGTGGATTTTCTGTACACAGCGGCTAGACAAGAACAGTTCGTGGAACAGCGGAAACCCACAGTTCACCCCGTGAAGAAGGTAGCGACCTTGGCTGACGCCCAAGTGTTCCTCATTTCCAGTCTCCCCAACGTCGGGCGGGAAAAAGCTATGGCCCTATTAACGACCTATAAAACTCCCTTCAACGCTCTGGTTAACGTGGACAGTTGGTCAAAGGATGTGCATGGGCTTGGACCTAAAATTTCGGGAAGAGCACGAGAGGTTTTGCAGACGCCTTTCAAGGAGCAGTGAACGCGGTTGAACATACACGTTGAGTTTTCTCTGACTAAGCGGGTACAGTTTTATTCGCCGTCAAGTAGGCTGTAACCACATTATACTTTTGTGCGCTTCAGAAAATAACCCTATTACTAATCAGGCTCAATCTTTAATCTCTCATCGAGAGGCAAGTTGTTCCATTTAAGGATTATTCCTCGAACTATTGAGACTAGGGCGTGCGATTCCTCTCTTGAGAAGCGATTCTTCTGCTTAAATTTTGAACCGTGATATAATACGTAGGATGTCCAAATTTCACGCTTTTCATCTGGAATTATCAGAATCTCGATGTCGGCAACGATTCGCCTCTCTGGGTTCTCGTCGGGGCATCCGACGAAGGTGAAGCTTATCCGCCTCTCGGTTATTCTGTCCTCTTTCATTTTTTCTTCGTATCTGAGGTTATCCAGTCGCCGGTAGATCATCGTTTCGAATGTTTGGAGCTCCGTAAACAAATATTTTGAAAACGAATCAACTTCCCTATCGGAGACGTGAATCGGCAGATTGATTTTCCAGTATTTGTCGGTTTTTTCCACGGTTTCGCTAAGATTCCACCTTCTTGTGAGGGACGGGGTTGTTAGGATTGAAGCTCTCCACGCAGGAATCACCGTTCCCAACACTGCGGTAAGAATCGAGAAGCTCACGGCGAGAAAGCTCCACTCAATTGACACCTTCTGCGTGACCTCTGCTTGGAAGGGTAGCAGGGACATTATTCGGTAACTTCCCAGACCTAACACATAGCCAATTCCTCCCGCAGTAAGACCCAAGATGATTCCTTCTGCCATGAAAATGAGTGCTAAGTGTGTTGGGTTCAACCCCAGTGTCGACATGATATGAATCTCCTTTTTCCTTTCGTAAACGCAACTGGTCATCAAAGAAGAAATATTGGCTATTACTAAAAGGAAAGGCACGATAAGTGAAGAAAACTTTGCCTCAAAGTATCTGCCAACATAATAGTGAAGGACTTGATGCGAAGCCGACGTCCACGCGTCTAGACCCCAATCTAGAACAATAAGCCTTGCTAGAGGTGATATGTCAGACGTGTTTTTAGTGAAGACATTGACCCGGGCTAAGGCCATCGAAGGCAGTTTCATCGCAGATGAAAAGGTGAAAACGGCAACTTCGTTAGGATCGCAGTAACTCCATGTAATGCCAGCCATGCGTACCACCTGTTTCTTCGGAAGTATGGAAGCCCCGTCTAGGTCGTGTGTGTTCTTAAGTAATCTTGAGTCGAACGTTCCAACCAGCCTAAACTGGTTGCCCGCAATTTCAATGGAGTCGCCAAGGTTAACACCAAGTTTCTCGGCGGTTACGTCACTGAGTAGAACGCCGTCGCTGTCATTGTCAGACAGAAACGATCCACGCTTAATCGTTTTGTTGAGAAAGGTGGTTCTTGATTCAGCGCTCGGTACGACGCCGATCGCCCCTTGAATAGCTAACTTGTTTCCATTAGGAGAAGACAAAGTTAGCACAGGAAATAGCGAGGGTACATTTTCCGCCTTCGGAACGACCAGCTCAGTCTCTTCCCTATGACTCAGCCATTCCATTATAGAGTCATTAAGAGGCTGAAACTGCGTTAACGCGGCAGGCTTTCTAATAAGGATTCCCTGCGAAGGAGCCGCTCCAGGCACAACATCTGCGGTGAAACCGTGGCCCAATCTAAAGGAAGTAAGTGAGACGAAGGCGAAAACCAAAGTTAACAAAGAAATTATGGCCAACAGCGTTCTTAACCGGCGCCTTCTGAGATTTCTTTTTGCGATTGAAAAAGCTGCTACTAATGCGCCTACGAATGACAGGCGTGCTCGGTTGCCTTTTCCCTCTCTCAAAAGTCGGGGCAAAAGTAGACACGCCGCCACGCATAAGAGGCATTCAACCAAGATTAACTTGGGATTTACATCTCTGAAACCTACATAGACAAAACTGATTACAACCAATAAGGCGGCAAAAATCGAAAGGAAAGAGATAATCTTAATCGATTCATTGTCAAATAGTAGAAAAGCAATCGCAAGGGCGTTCATTGCCAAAAAGGGGATCATAACAAACGTGTTCCCTGCCACATATATGTGACTAGCCCGATCCTCGACATCACTCGCAATAAGATACGCCTCCTGCAGGTCTGCATAGCATTCATCTAAAGCCCCATTGGCCAAGTCAAGTTTTGCGGACTCCAGAAGTAGCTCAGCCTTGTCTAAGCTCTTTCTCTCCTCCAAAACGTAGAAACCCTTCGCCTCGGCTTCATCCAGCATGCTTGAGACTTTTTGAATAAAGTTTTCTGTATAGAGCAGTTTAGATTCGAGAAGTTCTCGAGTTAACTCAGACGGGTTAGCTAGAATGAGTTTTGCAAAATAGGGGTAGTGGCCTTTTATGGCGTAGGCCCAGTAGTTTCCGTTCAGGTTTAATTCTGGAGGAGTATAAAGCAGTTGAGGCTCACTCCAAGGCCCGACGGGAGTTTTCGCCCCAATTGAGTGAGTGTTAAATGTTGATGTTAATATGCTTCCCAGAACGATAAGCAATGAGGCTTGGATAATCACCTTAGTTTTCATCTATAACGCGCTCGTGCAATTCATTGGTGCAGGACTATCGTACGCTTTCTTATTTATTGTTATTTTCTTTCATCATTCTTAAACGTACACGCGCGTATGTTTTAAGGTATTTTCTGAAGACCCTCCCGTCCTGTTCTTTTTGCGGACGCATAATAGGTTTTGGCCTAGACTAAATCCCCTACGTATTTCATTTGTAGTTAAATGGGCCACAAACATGCCTTTTGCTGGTTTACGCTCTTTTTCTTGCGCTAACTATGGAGATCACGTCTCGGTCTTTCAGCACGTGGTCTTCTCCGATTCTCCTTTTCTCTCGCGCCTCAACCGCGTAGATGAAGGTTTCCCCCAGCTCCGTGTGGATTATGTAGGCAAGTTGGCGGGCGGTTGTGCCGTAGGGAACCATGTAAGCGTCTGGGAGCACTCTGCCCTTGTGGTCGCTGAGGTGTTCGAGGTCTTCAACCGGGTAAACAACAATCATGCCTAGGAGCTTTAAGAACGCTGCGTTGATAGCGTCTTGAACGCCAGCTGAGCCGAACTTTAGCAGTATTTTCTCGCGAATTGCCTCCAACGCCTTCTTTTGGGCTTCCGTCAACTTTTCAGGCTTCAGAACCTTGAAGTTGCAGTCTCCAGGGCGGTAGTCGATCAATTCCTTTTCTGCGGCTCTCCTCAACGCCAGCTCCGCCTCTGCAGAGCACGGAATAACTGTGTAACCCGTCTTTTTCAGTCTCTCAAGGTTTTCCTCCGCTGGCGGAAGGTCCATCTTGTTGGCGGCAATCAGCATAGGTTTAGCAATTTTTATCAAGGCATCCACGAACGCGGTGAAGCTTTCTTCGCTCCATTCCGTTGGTTTATCCGCGTTCAGCCCAGTTTTCCGCAATGCTTCAATGATGTGGGGTTTTCTTATTGTTAATCCGCTCAGCAGCTCTTCAAGGGAAGCGACCAGGTCCTTTCTGCTGGATTCAACGGTTCGCGCAAGCTTAGACCAGTTCTTCTTCATTATCTGGACCAGCCACATGGTCATCTCCACCTCTAGGAACTTCACGTCTTCAAGAGGATCGTGAGCACCCAGCTTGCAAGACTTTCCCTCCGAATCGGTTGCTCCAGCGGCGTCAATGATGTGGATGAGCGCGTCTGCCTTCCTGATCTCGTCTAGAAACTGATTTCCTAATCCGCGGCCTTTCCAAGCGCCGGGAACAAGCCCAGCGCAGTCAATCAGCTCCACGGGGACGAGGCGCACACCGTCTAGGCAGACCGAGTTAACAGGCGTGTCCTTCACGTTGAATTCTTTGCATACGCACGGGGTTCGGATGTACGCTATTCCCCGGTTGGGCTTTATGGTCGTAAACGGATAGCTCGCGATCTCCACTGGAATCAGTGTTGCAGCGCTGAAAAAAGTGGACTTGCCGGTGTTAGGCTTCCCCACAATGCCCGTCAGCATCCGCGGTAAACACCACAATGTAAGGTTTACATCTTTCTATAAATTGCTTGTGATACGTTGCAGCGAGCTTACCGTGGCATCCATCTGTCTGTGAGGGAACCTTGAAATCCTGCAGTTAAGACGTTTTCGTGTACATAAGTTATAGAACAAAATTATGTAACTTAGTTCTACAATAAACTGTCACAAACAATAAGCGTAACCACGTGCATCTTATCTTTACGTGCGCGAAATAGAGGAAAGGAGAAAGAACACACTTCTTTCCATTGGTTTGTCCCAAAGTGTTTTTGGGAGGCTTGCGCACGGGCCTCCCCTCTATTCGCATCAGATACTAACTTCCTAGCAGCTGCATGATTTTGCTCTCGATCAACTTCATATTTGCCTTTTAGAGAAAAGGTAAACGCCCAAGGCTAAAACAAGGCTGACCGCGAGCATTAATCCGACGAAGCTTAATGAACCCATTAAGCCTCCGGCAGCAGTACCATATAACTCTGTATCTCGATATTCAGAACCGCCGCTGAGAGTAAAGAAACCAGTAGATGCGTCACGGAAAGTCCATGGAAGAATCATTATTGTTGCGCCTAACAGAACCGCTGTCATCACGTACGCCAAGGATTTTTTCACGGCTTCTCCGTCCATTTTAATCAAGTTAAGCGGGATATTTAAGACTACATTTTAGAACGGTTTCTTCCTCCATAATCTGACGGTTTCTAACCAGAGGACGAAGCAGGCGAGAAAGCCGAAGAGGATGGCTATTATGCCGTGGATGCCGCCGGTTTGCAGAGGCGCATAGAGCGTTAGGTAAAAAGCCAGCATGGTTGTGAACAGCACAGAGTAGAACAGGTACCGCGGGACGAGGAACCGTCCCAACCGAGTGAAGAACCGCAATATGCCGACCTTAACCTCCTGCACTAAGAAATACTCGCCTAACCTGCTTTTTTCAACCAAACCTAAAGAGCAGAGCTTATCTAGGTGATAGGCGGCAACGCTTGGACTAGAAAAACCCAAGGAACGCTGAATTTCGCGGACTCCCACGTTGGTGCCTGAAGACCCCAGCAAATACCAATAGACAATCAACGTTTTTCCCTTAAGCTCAGACTCAACAACTGCCGAATCTGGAGGAGAAACATCAGACATGAAACCACGCCCGAAAATACAATATTAAACAACACGTATTAAAGCCTAAACCAGAAATTCTTAAATGAACCAGCGCAACTAGCCAATAGACGAAAACTGCGGCCGGGATGAGGTAATTCCAGCCAAAGTGGAGATGTCTCCCGCAAAACCCCCTTTTTTCTCGGTCTACACAAAAATTTTAAACTGTGGTAGATTTTTTTATAAACTCCCGTAGAAAGGTGAAAGTTTTGGGAGCATTCAAGCCGCCTAATTGGTCTGAGTGGTACGCTCTGAAGACTCTGGACTTTAACATAATTCCTCTTGAAAGTGGAGTCTATAAAATTAGGTGGGCAATTCGCGGAAAACCTCAACTCATACCTCGAGCAAACGGAGACGATGGCTCTGGATTACTATACATAGGCGAGACTAAAAATCTACGATTGAGAATCAAGAACTTTTGGCGTGCGATCCAAGGTCGTGGGAGACACACTGCAGGGTGGACCTACAAATACTATGAATTCAACAAGAAGTTCAAGCCTGAGCAACTTGAAGTTCAGTGGGGAGAGTGCCCCGAGTATGAAAGACTAGAATGGGAGGATTTCCTCCTAGAGGAGTATGGCGGAAAGTATTTGGACAAGCCTCCACTCAACATCAAGTTCCCTCGGCATTAATGCTCATGCATAACTGGTGATGCCTCCGCAACCCCCCCCCTTTTTGTCTGTACGCGCGCCTTTATATTTGAATATGGGAAAGTAGACGATTTTGCATTTGGGATAGAAGGCCGCTGGATACTTCATCGGTTCAGAGTTGCCTACGCTCACGCGCACATCGTCAAAGGCGTGAACCTGTAGAGGGCCACCACATTTGAGGCATTTTCCGGGTAGAATGGGTTCTTCACTTGTTTTCTTCCTAGCCATGAGATGTATCCTCACCCGTCAGTTATTCTATAATAAGGGCTAAAATTTCCACGCTTCTAGTCTAGGGGTCCTTTGTACCAGTTTTTCGCCAAGAATACTAAGTCAGGCAGTTTGACTTCGCCGTTCATGTCAAAGTCGCACTTGTAGTTGTATTTAGCGCGCTCCGCAGCCGTACCGCCAAGATCACCGTACCAGGCTTTAGCGAGCGTAGTCAAGTCAGGCAACCTGACTTTGCCGTTGCCGTCTACATCACCTGGCCACTTCACTGTTACGGTGCTGCTGATGAGTTCGTTGTCGCCGGTGAGGTTTGCGTAGGCTTTGAAGGTGTAGATAGGGTAGGGCCAAGCTTTGGGAATAGTTGGAATGTTCCAGGTGTAGGTTAGGGTTTTTGTTTCTCCGGTGGCTAGGGTGACGGTTTTGGTGCCGATGACGTTGGTGTTATTCCAGCATAGGGTGACATTGAAGGACTCGGTGAAGTCGCCCACGTATTTAATGGTGACATTGATTTTCAGGGGAACTGTCCACGTTGGGTAGGCTTCTGTGGCAGTGATCGTTAATGTGTAGTTTTGCGGTGTTCTAAAACAATAGACATTGTGATTGTTTGATCCTAAATAGACCTTGCCATCGGCAACAGCAGGAGAAGAATACACCCAACCGCCTGTTGCGTAGCTCCATAGCTTAACCCCAGTGGACGCGTTCAAGGCGTACACGTTCATGTCATTTGATCCTATGTAGACTACGCCGTCAACAACAGCAGGAGAAGATACTACATTGTCTCCTGTGGTGTAGCTCCATATCTGGGTTCCGTTAGTGGCGTTTAGGGCGTACACTTGCTTACCATCATCATCGAATAGGCCACAGCCGAAATAGACTATGCCGTTTGCAGCAACCGCGGGGCTGCTGTGCGCTAATCCTTTTGGGCTTGTTTGGAAACTCCATAGGATGGCTCCGTCGGTAGCATTGTGGGCATATAATTTCCCGTCCCATCCTCCGATGTAGACTTTGCCATCATAAACAGCAGGAGAGCTTGTATACCAACTTACGCCGTTGTTCCATATGATGCTTCCGTCGGTGGCGTTTAGGGCGTATACTCCTCCAAATACAGACGCAATGTAGATTTTGCCATCGACAACAGCAGGAGAAGACCAGTCCACTAGACTGTCCAGTGTAACGTTCCATATGAGATTTCCGTTAGAGGCGTTTAACGCATAGAATTTTTTGTCATGTGATCCGATGTAGACTTTGCCACCAACAACAGCAGGAGAGGCAGTAATAGCATCTCCTGTGGTGTAGTTCCAGATCTTTGTTCCTGTTGTAGCGTTGAGACAATAGACATTGTAATCGTTTGATCCTACATAGACCTTGCCACCTGCAATAGCAGGACTAGACCATATTTCGCCTCCTGTGGTGTAGTTCCATATGATGTGGTTTGTGTTCGGTGCTGTTGAAGCTGAATATCCCGAGTGGCTCAGGTCGTGATGGAACATGGGCCAATCGTAGTTGGGAGTTGTTCCCCAAGGAACTACAAGCGGATAATTGTCTGCGTTGTTTCCGTCAATAGCGTAGGGAGTGTCTCCTATCCCGTCGCTGCCAAGTTCATTCTGATTAGGCCCAGAATACCTATCTACTCCAGCATAGTCGCTCCAGTAGTTGCCGCCAGACGGATAACCGTCATCCCACACATTTGTCTCACTTTCACCTTCGATTATCGCTTGATGTGAATTATCTATCAAGTTGTTATGGTAAATCGTGTTGTTTCGTGAAGAATAACCGACGGCGATGCCATCAACAGTATTTTCCGTTATGTTGTTTCCAGAAATGGTGTTGTTGTGCGAAGAATAAAAGAGTTCGATGCCACGGGCGTTTCCTGTTATGACGTTTCCAAAAATAATGCTGTGATCCGTATACGAAGTGGAAATGCCATCTCCTGTATTGCTTGTTATATTATTTCGATAGATAAGGTTGTAATTTGAAGAAAACTGGAGTGAGATTCCGTCCCCAGGATCGTTTTCCACGACGTCATTCTCAAATATTCTGTTATTTGAAGATGCGTTGAGCCAGATGCCAAAATCTCCGTTTGCTGTTACATTGTTCTCTGAAATGGTGTTGTTGCTTGAAGAGTCCAAGAGTCCGATGCCATACTCGTTGCTTGCAGAAATAGTTTTATTGCCCCTTATGGTGTTCCCTGAGATAGTGTTATTACTTGAATTTTCGAGGCTAATACCAGCACCGTTTTTTGTCACGTTGTTTCCAGAAATGGCGTTATTAGAAGAGCCATTCAGCCAGACGCCATCGTAGTTGTTTGCTGTTATGCTGTTTCCATGGATGGTGTTATTAGAAGATTCCAGGAGGTAGATGCCATAGTCGTTGTTTGTTATGATGTTGTTGCTTATGTTGTTGCCATTTATACCTTCTATGTAGATACCAGCACTTGGCCAACTAGGTCCACTTTTTTGTATGGTGAAGCCGGTGAGGTTGACGTTGTTAGCCGTTATGTTAATCACGTTTCCCGTGCCATTTCCGTCAATAATCGTGCTGCTTCTGTCCTCTCCGATGAGCGACACCGCCTTGTCCACAACCACATGCTCATAGTATGTTCCTGCTTTAACGTAGATAGTGTCTCCCGCAGAGGCGTTGCCTATAGCCCACTGAATCCTCGCATAATCATCCGGAACAACTATTGCTCCACTCGCCTTAACATAGTCATTCCATATTTCTTCTGGTGTTCGTGCATAGTTATATATCGCTACTTCATCCAGAATGCCTTGAAAGAATTGGGTGGCAGGAGCGGAAAACATAACAGGTCCAGAAGTGTTAAAGTTAGGAGATGCGCCGCCCAAACTGATATCTTCGAGGAACGTCCCGTTCTGGTACATTTTGACCTCTGTCTTGTCGTAAACGAATGCCCAATCGTACCATACTCCTGTGGCGAAAGTATGCGTGGTGTACACGTGTCGGTTCCAAAAACTCGGTCTTACTGTCCCATTTGGAGCTAAACCGTCATCGTTGTCAAGTAACACGTGAAAAGCTACGTCGACGACGTCGTCAGCACCTTGCCCAAACATTACCATGTAGGCGTATTGCGCACTTGGCCATTTGTCTATTTTGACCCAGAAAGATATGGTGAATTCCGAATTGTCTCCAATCCCATCAGGAAATCTTTTTGTCAGTACATAAGTATTACCGCTGGAAAATCTCAAAGCATATCCCTCTATTCCTTGCACCCATTCTGATTGATTGATAGTTCCGTCATTTCCATTGCCTGAAGAGTCGTGGGCAGTGTTTCCTGAGCCTTCGTCGAATTTCCAATATCCAACAAGGCTTGGATCAGCAATGGCTTTTGCTCGTGGTGTAAATATCGTAAATGTTGAGAAACATAGAAGACCGATTATTATGACTGATAGTATCTTTTTCATTTACCTCTCACCTCTAATTTTGAATTCATTAGATTAAAAACGATATAATTGGCTGATTGAACATAAAAAGCTTTGCGGAACAAAGTCCTATGTACATGCTACTGCTTAGTAAATACTCCTTCAAGGCAGTAGACCGTTAATTTCTTCTTTTCGGGACATTTTGCGAAGAGATCGTAGCAATCACAAAGTTTTGAAACGTTGCTGATGTCGAGTGTTCCGTTCTCTTCATGTAAAGAATAGAGAAGCTTCAAGTATTTGCCTTCCGCTATCCGGGGAAGCTCATACCTCCTATCCAGTTCATACCATTCGTACAAGCGTTTGCTGCTCTTAGAAGAGTTGCATTTCTTGCATACCCACACCGCGTTGTCCGTTGAATCACGCCCTCCCCTTGACCTCGGCAGAATGTGTTCAAGCGTCAGATCTCTTTTGCTTCCACAGTAAATGCAGACATCCGTTTTCTCCCTTTCTTTGATGTATTCTCGGATGGAGGTTGACCAAGAAATCTTTCCAGATTGAAGAGCTTTGAAACGGTTCATGACGAAGCCGTACTGCTTCTTGCCGTAACCAGCCGACTCAGAGATGATCTTAGCGTATTGCCAGTAAATCAAATCTCTAATAGTTTTTACAGCTGAAGGAGGCATAGCGATCCCCAAGCAAATCTAAATAACAGCCTTCGAGAATAAAGTTTGCTGGTGTAGACTTTGACTATTAGAGAGTTTATTGAGGCTCTTAAAGGTAAATCAGAGCTTGAGATAACGGTTAAAGGCAGACGAACCAAGAAAGCCCATGCAATAACTGTGTGGTTTGTCCTCGAGAAAAATGAACTGTACTTACTGCCAGTCAAAGGTTCAGAAACCGAATGGTGCAAAAACGTTTTGAAAGACCCAGACATCACCTTAACGGTTGACAGCTCGGCCATCCGAGCTAAAGCTATACCTATTACTGAACCCGACCATATTCAACAAATCGTAAAGCTATTCGCCGCCAAATACGATGGAATGAGCGAGATCAACAGATGGTATTCAAAACTGGACATTGCATTTGAAGTAAAAGCGCGCGCTTGAGAAACTCCATAGAAATTAATGTCTTCATCAGTTCTAAAAAGTTATATGGAACTGAATCTGTTGACAGACAGAGGGGAAACTGAGCCATTACTGAATCTTAGGCATTTTTTCAGCAAAGTGAACCTCGTTGAGGCGGACAAGACTAAGCCACTGGAAGATCAAGCTCCCATCCCCTTTGATAAGGAGGTCATTCCTTGTGCTTTTCTTCTCTCAAATCTATTATGTCATAGATGTCCGGTCCCGTCTTTATCAGTGTTATTGGAACCTCAAGATTTTTTTCCATTTTTTGAATCCATTATTGACAATCTTTTGGCAGTTTCTCGAACTCTCTCACCCCATTCGCTTTGGGGTAAATTACATCTAACTTTGTTAAAGCTATGTCCGTGGGAGTGTTTAATCTAATAGAGTCTCTCGCGAAGTCTAAGTCAAATGGTGCAGCCCTTCTAAGTCTTCCAGATACGGTTCCATGTTCGGTCCACCCTCTTTTAACAACCTCGTCACTCTGAAGTTCCCTTGCTAATGGGCCTTTTCCAACTCTTGAAACGAAAGCCTTGAAGACGAGTATTATATTATCTGCCCTCTTTGGTCCCACGCCTGTTTGGCTAAGCAAGGCAGACGCTGTATTGTCATAGGCGTTTGTGTATGGGTAGTGCCCATGGAAGTTCGATAGTCCTGTTGCGTGTGCCCCCTCGATTATCACTAACCCACCGTCTTCCAAATAGTTGTAAAGGATTTTTCTAACACACACGTTCTTACTGTATTTTTCTAACTCTGGAACAAACTTGACCAGTACGTCGTGTCGCCTCATGACCCTGTCCGCTAGTGCCGGCCCTACGCCCGTTCCGACCGATCCAACCGACTTCTGCAGAGCCTTCTCCCTTTCTATATGTTCAGGCAATATTGCAGTCGCGTTTTCGTCTATTCTCAGCCTATTCTCAACATTGAATGCACGATACTTTTCGACTTCATCTTTCACTATGTCTGGTCTTACAACAGCTCCAACTGAAAGGAATAGTCGCGTGTCAACATTGTATATAGAACTCGGTATCTGTCTGAACACGTGTTTTTCGCCTTTGTAGTAGACTGTGTGGCCAGCTTGCGGGCCTTGTCCCCGAACTGCAACATCTACTTTATCCTTTACTGTGAGGTAAGCATTGATTGCTCCTTTGCCTTCATCACCGTAGAATCCTCCAACGATAAGAGTTAAAGGCATGATGGCCACTCACATTATACTCTATGAGCGGGTTGTACCTTATAAAAAGAAAACAACAAGATGCTCTTGTTCCAATATGCGCGTGCCATTAAGCGCGCGCATATCAGAGAAAGTTTGTGATCTCTGATATGTAATTGCACTTGTAGTCTGGTTTGAAGTTGGGATCTTTAGCATCACGCGTTGTGTATTCCCCTTGACGCACTAGAAGTGTCTTGAGACCAACTTCTCTTGCTCCTTCCAAATCACTGATTTGATCAGACACAAAGATACATTCTCCAGATTCAAGTCTAAGACACCTGAGTGCTTCAAGATACATTTGCTTATCTGGTTTTCTAACTCCAACCTTGTAAGACAAAATGATGCATTTGAAGAAACGCGGTAAATCCAACGCTTCTAAAATATCTGACAAACCCACAAAGCAATTGGAGACTAGGGCAAGTTTATACTTATTCCTTAGATCGGATAAGACTGGAATTACCCCCTCGTAGAGTCTCCATCTTGTTGGAATGTGACGCTTCCTTAGTTCCATGAGTTCACTTATTAAGTTCTGATTTTCTGGCATACTCAGATTTGTTAGCAATAACTTCCAAAAGCCATACAGGTCTTTCACTTCTCCCGTTGAGGTGCTTCTGTACAAGCTATCTAGAATAGGAGCTAAATCCTCCACAGTTTTGTTATACCCATATCCAGTGAGAATTGAAACAAGTTCTTCCCTATATTTCCGCACATTCTCTCGATTCAAATCAGCTAATGTATAACCAAAATCAATGAGAACCCCTTTTAGATTCAACAGATATTCCTCATTCCTCTATAGTTACGCGCAACAGAAATTCGCCTCAAGAGCATTTATGATTTCGTCTGTGTTTTCTGGAAGTTTCAGCAGATTCTTAATTGCGCGTGCTGATTTAGTCTTCTTTGTATTCATCTTCAGCGAGTTCAACTGACACTGTGTCTTTATGTGGGAGGCGTTTTCTCTTTTCCGGAGTCATCTCCCTTCCTTGCATGAACGCGTTTTCGGCGGCAGAGATTTCATCTTCTTTCAGCATTTCTTCTCTCTGTTTTTCGTCGTAGATGTCCTCGGTTTCTATCTCTTCCTCGCCCGCTCGTGTCTGTCTCTTTCTTCTTCTTGTTCTGCTCATACAGTCACCCAAGCTAATCAAAGAGACATTGTGAAATATAAAGAACGTGTGATTAGGAGAAGAGCGCGCTTTTCTAAGTAACTGGATGATTGTATAAGTCTTGTTACGCGCGCATCAGAACAGTGTTTGATTACCCAGCGGAGATGTCTCCCACAAAACCCCTTTTTTTGGATCTGCGCGTGCCATTACTCCTCGTACACGCCTTCATACTTGAATGTTGGAAAGTAGAAGATCTTGCATTTGGGGCAAAAGGCTGCTGGATACTTCATCGGTTCAGAATTGCCCACACTCACGCGCACATCGTCAAAGGCGTGAACCTTCAGAGGACCACCGCATTTAAGGCATTTCTTAGCAAGGATAGGTTTTTTACTTATCTTCTTTCTTGCCATCGTAGCTCATCTACGATATTGCTTCACACCACAATATTATTCTTGGGCGTAATTTTGATTTTTAAAGATACTCTCCTTCTGTTAATTAATAGATGACAAGTTGAGGTGAATGTGGTTTGGTGGACATAGAAATCGAAGAGAGTGTTGAAATAGAGGGGTTCACAATCATTGACTTCTTTATTCTGCTCGGCGAATACTTTCAGGATGTGGAGGAACGCTTAACAAAGCTTGAAAAAAGTTTAGGTGAGAAGAAAAAGGAAAAGCAGGCTTAACCAAGTTGTCATTTTTCACTTTCGGTTATAGGATAGTGCCTTAGCCTTGAAAGACGTAATTACTTTTCTTAACCTCAGTCTCTCCAGTTCACTGCTTGTCGTTGGATCGCTGACTTTAAATTTGCAACCGAGAAAACGTGTTTACTTTGCTGTTCATGCTTAATGGAGTATCGCAGGAGAGATGAAGGCTAACTTGAAGTCTGTGGTTGGAACTTTAACATGGATGCAGAGGCTCATAGATGACGGTTTGACGGTTAAGCAGTTGAGGCGGAAGGTCGATAATGCTTTGCGGGACATGAGGTTTCTACAACAGATGCAAAAGAAACAACCAAAAAAAGAGGCGAAGTTAAGGGCTAAGACCCAAAGCAATTCACCACCTAAGGAGGAGAAAAGAAGTGGTTAGGCATCCAGTCTCAATAACTATCCCTAAAGAATGTGTTGAATGGGTAGATAAGAAGGTTAGAAGCCGAGTTTACGCTAACCGCAGCCACGTCATAGAAATTTTGATTCTGGAAGCTATGAAAAGAGAAAAGAAGGAATGAAAACGCCGACAGTTAATGTAAAGTGAGAATGCAAAGACTGCGCGCGCGATAGGTGTGCTTCTAGTCTAGGGGTCCCTTGTACCAGTTTTTCGCTAAGGTGACTAGATCAGGCAACTTGACCTCGCCATTCATGTCAAAGTCTGCACGGTAGTCGTAATCAGGATCGCCTACTGTCTTGTACCAGCTTTTAGCAAGCTTAACCAAGTCAGGCAATCCGACTCTTCCGTCGCCGTCAACATCGCCTGGCCACTTCACTGTTACGGTGCCGTTGATGAGTTCGTTGTCGTTTGGGTTGTTGTCACCAGTTAGGTTTGCGTAGGCTTTGAAGGTGTAAACTGGGTATGGCCAAGCCTTGGGGATGTCTGGGATGTTCCAAGTGTAGGTTAGGGTTTTGGCTTCTTGAGGGTTCAGGGTCATGTTTTCAGTGCCGATAACATTGGTGTCATTCCAGTACAAGGTAACTGGGAAGGTCTCAGTGAAGTCTCCCTTGTTTGTAACGGTTACGTTGATTCCGAGGGGGACTGTCCATGTTGGGTAGGCTTCTGTGGCCGAAGGCGTGATGTTGACTATGGCTACGTCGTGCCGGCCAGCTACGATCTTTATGTGGCCAGGAGTGGTTAGCGCATTCGTGTAGGTGCCTACAGCTTGTCCCATGGAGTAGTGGGCACATGAGCAGAACCAGAGATAGTATATTCCAGAACTTGCAGGCACAGTTACGTTAAAGGTCTTTGATCCTATCACCGGGCTAGTTCCGGGTATGCCGTTGTAAATTGGGTAGTAGCATCCCGATGGCGGGGGCCATGTAGGTGTCCAACTGGCAATGAAGAAAAGCTGATCGATCTCGGATGGGTTGGTAGGAGCATATATTCGATATGAAATTGTGATCGTTACTTCGGATCCTGGATCGGCAAAAATGGTTTGCGATGAAGCTGATAGAAGAACCGTGTTCTGACCGAGCAATACGTCTGAAGGGCTTTTCGAAGACGCTGGGAGCACGTAGAGATTGTTTCTCGACGGAATATACCAGAAACTCTGAGTTGTGGAAGTAGCTGATGTGTATCCAGTTTTGTTAGCTGTGCTATACCATTGCCATCGTGCAGTGTATGTCGGAACCCAAGTTATCCATGCTACGCCTGTTGAATTGGTGGTTGCAATGTCTATCTGTTCTGCGACACCACTAGGCGAGCTTCCGTCAACATAGAACTTTACAGTTGCACCTGAGATGGGAGATCCATTTGATGTTATTTGAACCTCCAGAAGAATGGGGCTTGAAGTCAAGTTTGCTCTGTTGCTAGGCTGGATAAGAGTAATGTTGAGGAGGGGGAGGCTTTCAACTGTTAGTGTTTGATTTGTGCTCGTTGAACCTTCATAGTTGTTGTTTCCTGACCAAGTTGCCCTAATGTGAAAATTTCCGTCACTAGGAGGAGACCATGTGTAAGAGTATGATCCACTTGACGGAGTGCCTGAGAACATCATGTCCCAGTTTGTGCTGCCTATGCTGTATTCAATGACCATTGTGCCGTCATCGACTGCAACATTTACTGTTCCAGTCACGTCAACTGTTTGTCCATAAAGTATATAATTTGAAGAAAGTGAACAAGATGTTGAAGTTGAGGCTTTGTTGACAGTTAGTTGCTGGCTTGTACTTGTCGAGCCTTCATAATTATTGTCTCCGTTCCACGTTGATCGCAGGTAATATGTTTCAGCATTAGGAGACCATGTATAGGGATACTCTCCAGCAGAGTTTGTCGTTCCTGAGCTAAGAACAAACCAGTTTGCGTCGTCGAGGCTGTATTGAATGACTACCGTTTTTCCTTGCAGCGATGGGGATATTGATGCCTTGACTGTTAAGCTTGATCCATAAGTTATAATGGTTGATGATAGTGATGTAGTTAGGGAAGTTGACGCTTTACTGACTGTTAGAGTCTTGGATGAGCTTGTCGAGTCATAATAGTCTGGATTTCCGCTCCAAGTTGCACGCAGATAGTATGTTCCTGCGTTTGGGGGTGTCCAAGAAACGGAGTAGTATCCGTTTGATGGGGTTCCAGCGCTGATATCTATCCAATTTACTTGATCGGTGCTGTATTGCAGTGTGGTTGTGCCGTCTGACATAGACGGCGTCACTTGAGATGAAATCGTTATGCTCTGACCATATGTTATTGAGGTGGAAGATAGAGAGATGCTGATAGAACTGTCGTGTTTGATAACTTGCCACGTTTCGGTGACCACGGGCGATCCATCATAGAACACTTCTGTCCTAAACGGCCTGCCTAGGCGGCTGGCATACCAGCTTTGATAACCGTCGATTAACAAACCAGAGGAGCATCGGTACCACTCCCAATAATCATACCCGGAATCTTGGGCGTCAGGGATAGTGTAAGTTGAGTCAGTTATGAAAGATCCGTCAGGATCGTACCAGTCCCAACGAACTGTATGGCTCCCATAAATAGGGCCGTTAAAATGCAACCAAGAATATGCTGCATGGTCATCCGTATAGAAGGTGTTAGTGCGGTCAATCGCATCCCAAGGATCACCAGATTGGACGTCCTTACACATTGTGTGATCTCCTAGGTTTCCAGCTCCAGAGGTTACAGTCAGAGTTACAGAGCTGCTAGTAGCGCCTCCATAGTTGCTGTTTCCGTTCCAGTATGAGCGAACATAGAAAGTTCCTGTTGATGAAGGTGTCCACCAATAAGAGTAATCTCCGGACGAGCTTGAAGTTGTCGATCCAATATCATTCCAGTTGACATTGTCCGTGCTATACTGAAGATACACGGTGCCAGATTTGTCGCCCAGTGTCGAACTTGTAATTGAACCACTAATCGCCGTTCCACTACCCAGAACGATCGAATTAGGATCGACGTTTACAGAAATGGAACTAAGGCTAACTCCGACACTTATCGTAAAATGGTAAATGTATTCTGATTGTTGATCCTTGTCCACATTCGGGGTGTTAATCGTCGGATCCCAGTTAATGGCACGGCTTTGATACGCTGCAACGCTTTTAACCAAGAATTGAAAGTCGCCAGTTTCGGTGGGAGTGACCATTACCCTTAGATGTTTCACGTCGCCAGATGACCAGTTGCTTGAACCTTCAACGAAAGGATAATATATGCCAACTGTAGTGGAACCGCTACCTATCCTAAATCCATAGCTGGAAGGTGCGTTATAACCTACTAAGTAGAGATCGGGGTTATCCACAGTTGTTCCTGTGTAGTCGATGGCTATAGCACCAACAGGTGGATTCGTCGGAAATGAAACTTGAATTGTCATCCAATTTGCAAGTCCACCTGTATTCTTTACCGGGATATCTATAGTGGCTGTTTCTCCTAAGTCAATCATTGAAGGATAGGTGATCGCTGAATGCTGGACAACAGGTATTGGAATAAGACTTAAATTATTTAGTGCTGCCCAGCGCCAATATCCGGCAAGAATTTCATTAGGGTAGTAATCAACGCCAGAGGGAGGGGTGGAAGAACCGCCTGGGTTTACGCCACTGTTGTCAGTATAACTGTTCATATGGTTTATGACGTCAATTTCAAAGTAGGGAAAACCTGTTATGCTTGTAACAGAGGTGCTCACCCATCCTTCTACCGTTGTGGCGGGGGAAAAGGCACCACTCATGTAAAGAACGTTTGTGCTTGGAACCCCCATTACATTCGTCCAAAGGTTTCCAGTATCTTCGTCTGTGATTGCAAATTCTACATGGCTAGCGTCATAGACGAAGAGTTGGGCAAAAAACGTATGCCCCACAGTATAGTCCACTGAAATCTCTTGTCCAGGGTACAGAGGTGGCGGGGAGGTTGACCATTCTCTGCCATTGGAATAGTTTCCATACGACATCTGTCCACTAGCAAAATTGTTTTGCTCCAAAACAAAATCGACACTGCCACCATAATTGAAAAGGACAGCGAATTGAACCCATGTGAACTGAGTAGAGTCTGATCCGTAGGCTAGGTTGATAGGGAGAACTGCAACCCAGTCATCTGACCAAATTCCCCCAAGGGTGTTAGAAACTCCGTCAAATGTAACAGACATCCCTCCACTAAATGTCGATGTTGGGTTGTTCCAAAGGTTCCCAACAAAAAAGCTATATTGAGTATAGCTCAACTTACGAGCTCTTGGTCCATAATCATGCCCTAGTGGAGTAGGGATACATGATTGTGTCTCAGTTCCCACAAACGGCGGCTGATAATTTGCCAGATTTCCATTAACGGTATCATTCGGAACCACTATGGATCTGTTGGCCCGTTCATCAGAAGGGGTGGTAATTGTCTCATTGACTGTTGTATTTGTATTTCCTAACGTATCAGAATGACTAGTAATTGATTTGTTTGCTGCAGTAGTGGTTGTTTTGTTGACCATAGTGTTCGTGTTTTCGAGGGTTGATGATGACGATGGGCTTGCAATTACCAAGTTTGTTGGAATAATAAACGTCATGATGATCAATAGCACTGATATTTTCATGGTTTTCATTTTCCATTCCCTCCCCATACATATCGCAGGCTTAGCTGAGCAGCAAACGTCATTAGTTTTGCTAGAAGCATCGTCAATATTAAAAAGGCTCTTACCCTCTCTCCCTTCACCTTCGCCACCTCATTCACCAAAAACTACTGTATTGCTGACTTATCCTTTATGTAGAAGTGAACAAAAGCTTTACGGAACACTGTCCCACATCTGCGAGTCCTACATACTTTAGTTAAATGAGAAACAAAGCACAGCAGGATCCTCATTTTCTCTCTAGTGTTTGATGAAAAGGTTTTTAGGTTAGAAGGCTGTTTGGTATTTGGTGTCTGTTTCTGTTGGGTGTCTTTACGGGCTCATAAATTGCCGTGTTTGTGGTGTCTGTTTTCTCCAAGATGTGGGAGAGCGTTACTCAGGTTTGAGTAAAAAAAGGGGTATGCCTTGAATCTTAGGTTGCTTAAGAGGCGTGCGGAGATGTTGGATGCGGTTAGTACGGGTCTTCATCCTTCGGCTGTTGTTGGTCAGTTGGCTGGTAAGTATGGTGTTTCTGAGCGGTGTTTGTGGAGTGATTGGGAGCGGCGCGAGAAATGGGTTCCTCTGCTTTTGAGTTTGGAGAAGTATGCGGGGTTTGCTGAGATGATTGAGCGGAAGTTGAATGCGGTTCAGAAGGCCGCTTGGAGCATCTATTTGCAGGCGAGTAACGATAACGCGAGGGTGGGCGCGCTTAGAACGGTTCTTGAATCTTTGGAGATTCACAGCGACATCGTTCAGACAAGAGATGTCTTAGATCGTTTGGAGAAGTTGGAGGAGACTGCGAAGAAGCAAAGTATGCGTAGATGGTGAAGAGGTTTAGGGGGTTTGGGTTTGCGTTTGGGCGCTGTTATTAAAAGGTTGGAAATGTTGGAGCATAGGGTAAAGGTGGTTGATGTGCCTGAGGTTCCGCCTTTCGACTGTGATCTTTTGACTCCTAGGGAACGAGAGTTGTCTGATGTTATTCATTTGCTTCACGACAAGGCTGTGGAGTTGGGCTACGGTAAGCTGGAGGCTTGTCGCTACCATTTTCAACCGGGATGTGACCCTTGGCTTAATTCTGAAGTTTTCGATAAATGTGTGGAGGCTTTTACGGATGAGGAAAGGGCGCGGTTTGAGTTATCTGTCCCGATTTATGAGAAATGCGTGCGATTGACTGAAAAACTGACGGAGGAGGAGAAAGAGGCAGTTAAAGAGCATAACCACATGGTTATCTTTCGCAAGTATGGATGGCATGGGCGATACATGAACTGTCATGCGCCGGATTATACGGATGAAGAGTTTGAGAAGGCTAGGCTTCTGTATGAGCAGCTTATGGCTAAGCATGGGGAGAAAAGCTATGAATGTTAGAGGGGTTCTTAAGCGGATTGAAAGGATTGAAGATGAAATCGTGCCGAAACCTAAGGACGATCTTGTGATGGTTTGGAGTTTTGGTCCTGACGATGAGCCGCACGGTAAATACGGGTATAGAAAGCTTCACCTTCACACCGGAGAAATAGAATCATGCACCGAAGAAGAGGAATTGGAACTATTGCGAGAAGCTTATGACGCTATTCCTCTTGAGGCACGCAAGCGCACACGTTGCTGGTCCAGTTTCGAGAACTTTCTGGAATATCGCAGATGCAAATGTCCTGCTCACAAAACGAGTGCAGAAACTCAAGCTGCCGAAATTAAGAGGTTGTTGCGCGAATATGATGACGTTTTAGAGAAAGTTGCTAAACGAAATATCGAGGCCAGAGAACGAGAGCTGCTAAAAATATCCTTTCATACCTTTAGGCACTGGGCAGCGACAATGCTATACCACAAGACGAAGGACCCATTATTAGTGAAAGAGTTTCTAGGACACCAAAAGCTTGACACGACCCTTCTTTACATCCAAATCGAACAAGCTCTCTTCAAAGAAACCAGCGCTGAATTCACAGTTAAAGTCGCCAAAAACCCCAATGAAGTAAAAGCACTGTTAGAGGTAGGCTTCGAATACGTATGCGAAAAGGACGACCTAATGTTCTTCAGAAAACGTAAATAAGTGTTCGCCAACATGTTGTCAAAAGTAGTCGGAATCAGTAAAAAGTGGCCGGGATGAGGTAGCCTGGTAGCCTATAGGCCTGTGGAGCCTGGTGCCCGGGTTCAAATCCCGGTCCCGGCCCTCCAAACTGGGCTTGCTTAGTCTGGTTTTCTTTATGTCGAAACTCGAAACGAGTTTTAAATGTTGTTTAGGCTCAATTACGTTGTTGGGGATTGTTTCGAATGGGGATCAGCGAGTCTTGTTTTTCGCGTAGGGGCAAGTCGGACATATTTGCGTGTATACTTGAGGCTACGGTTAACGGCGTAGTTAAGAATCAGATACTTTTAAAGGCTAACTTGAACTTCGCTCAGGCTGAAAGGTTTCTGGATTATCTGCTCAAAAGGGGCATGCTGGAGGTTACAAGCGCGCGAAAGAAGAAGCTTTTCCACGTGACAAAAAAAGGATTGAAATACCTCCGCGAGTACCAAGAACTAAACTCCATCATATCAGAATCGCTATAAACCAAAATCTCCTCTTATCTACTTCTCTCCTGAAAGAATTTTTATAGGCAAGCTACCTGTCTTAAGTTAAAGCATGGGCCGGTAGTTCAGTTCGGTATGAATGCCTGACTTGCACTCAGGAGGCCGCGGGTTCAAATCCCGCCCGGTCCACTTTGACTACAATTTGTGTGCAGAATCGCTACAGGTTAGGCTTTAGTTGCGGGCTATTACCAAGGCCGCAAAAAACGTTCCAAAAAAAGCAAAGTTTAAATAATGGATGTACATTATTTTTAACTTAATGTTAGATGAATATAACTTAATGTGAGAAATAAATATGGAGGAAGTGAATGTGAAGAAGCACGTAGCATTGAGAAGTCGGCAATATACGATCCTCACATTAGGCGTGTTGGTGTGTTTGATAGGAGCCTTTCTAATGTTGGAAGGAAGCATTTTCGGAGAAAGAACCACTGGCATTGCAACCGTGATAGGAATCGTAGGAATAGTAGCGTCCGCACGCAAAAGAATGGAGAAATACAGAGCATAGGAGGATGATGCCGTGATCGGTCTGCCTTGGCCTGTGATAAGTATCGTAATATTAGCCACTATTGTTCTAGTTGGCATACTGGCAATTTGGAGAACATTGGAGAATAGGAAGTCGGGGTTTCCAGCCCAGGATGAGCGAACAAAGAAAATTACCGGAAAGGCGGCAACATACGCTTTTTTCATTGGGTCATATTTCATGATAGCCCTGATGGCGGCAAATATTATCAATCTAGAATTTCTCGGTTCACCTCTTCTTGATGCGGGGTATGCATTAGTGATATCAGTTCTAGTGCAAAGTCTGACATTCCTTGGATTACGTTGGTACTTCAACCGAAAAGGCGAATCCTAATGGCATTCAAAACAAGAATCAAGGAACTCAGGGCAAGATATGACTTAACGCAGGAAGATCTGGCAAAAGCGGTGGGGGTGCGAAGAGAGACCATACTCTACCTGGAGAAGGGCAAATACAACCCCTCATTAAAACTAGCACATGATGTAGCCGAAGTTCTGAAAACAACAATAGACGATCTGTTTATTTTCGAAGACGAGGAGAAAAATGAAAAGTAGAAATTGAGCACGCTGGTTTTCCCCATAGGTTCGGTCTGGTCGAGTACATCAGATTTCAAAAGCCATAAAAAGCCGTAAAGCATGCTGGACATGAACCGAAGTTAAGCCCCACAGCTCAAAAGATTTAGACGAAGATATTCATCTAGCCCGATCCACCATATTGCTCAGGTCTGTTTCTGGAAAACCACTGGATTAGTTAGTTTTCCTATGCCTTCGATTTCTGCTTCCATCACGTCGCCGTCTTTGAGGCGGTAGGATAAAGAGCCGGGAGGCGTACCTGTTGATAGGATGTCGCCTTTCTGTAGGACAATGATTTTTGAGGCTACGGCGACGAGGCGGTAGACGGAGCTGTTCATTTCGCTGGTGGAAGAATCCTGAATGGTTTTTCCGTTGACCCTGAATTTCAGTCTCAGGTTCTGAGGGTCAGGTATCTGAGTCGGAGACACAACCCTTGGGCCGCAGGGACCAAACGTGGGAAAGCTTTTCGTTATGCTAAAGGAGTATCCGCTTTTTTCCAAATCCCTCTGGGTGACATCGTTGAAAACCGTGTAGCCCAAAATATGTTTCTCCACTTCAACTGCCTCTACGTTGAAAGTTTCATCCTTTATGACCACGGCTAACTCCACTTCGCCGGACACCCAACCCCAAGGCTCGGGTGCGTCAAACCATCCGGTTAGGTCAGGCAGCACCACAGGCTCTCCGTTTCCGATGAGGGAGTCAGGCGACTTAAGAATAAGCAGAGGCAGCTTCTTGCCTTTCAGGCTGTAGCCGAACTCCTTAGCGTGCTCTCCGTAAGTGAAGGCCGCACAAACTATGTGCCTCGGTTTCGGAAGGCGATCCAACCTCATGCACCGCTCCTATATCCTGCTTTTTTCTGTTTTCTTAGTATTTTAGAATAGAGCTTATATGTTTAGAGCAGATATTAGGGGTGTAGTTAGGGAGTTGAAGCTGTTATGAAGTATGAAATACGGTATAAACCGTCGTATTCCATGCTGGTCGTCAACCTAGACCATGGCGAAAGCATAACCGCTGAGTCCGGCGCCATGACCTACATGAGCCCAAACACTGACGTCCACACCAGAATGCGGGAGAAAAGCTTCCTCGGAACCCTCGGACTGAAATTTATAGGTGGACAATCCTTCTTCGTGAACGACTACGCCGCTCAAGGAGGAGAAAGCGAGGTAGCCTTCGTATCCGCGCCGGTGGGAGACATCGAAACCCTAGAAGTAACTCCGAACCAAGGGTACATAATCCAAAAGTCGGCTTACATCGCGTCAACCCAAAACGTCGACTTAGACGTCAAGTGGCAGGGCTTCACAAAGGGGCTTTTCGGTCAAGGGCTCTTCATGATCAAAGTCACAGGCAAAGGCTTACTCTTCATCAACACCTTCGGCGCCATTGATAAACACACGCTTAAGCCAGGACAGGAACTGATCGTTGACAACTTCCACCTAGTCGCCTTCTCTGACACGTGCCAATACAAAGTGACCAAGTTCGGCGGACTAAAAGAGACGCTTCTCGGCGGAGAGGGACTAGTCACGGAGATAACCGGACCGGGAGACGTGTACATCCAAACAAAGAACTTAAAAGAGTTCGTCGATTGGCTTTGGACCCTACTAGAACCCAGAGTCAGATCGAGGGCCCGCTAAACGGCGATGCGTCTTAACAGCCCTGTAAACGTACAAAACCAAGCCTAAAAGAAACGATACACTGCACAGAAAGTAGACAGTGGATACCGAAACAGTTTCTAAGAATGGATTCGCCTCAAACGGATAGAAAGGCTGCATCTCCAAATACAGGAATGAATCTAGGAAAATGTGGGAATAGGCGCCCAGAAACGACGCGGCTAAAATATTTATGAAAGACGACCTCTGCGGAAGCATAAAGACAGTTAAAATCCTGTTCAAAATCTTCCTGAAGGGGTAGACTGCCAAGGCGACAAAAACCGCCATGATTGACGCACCCAAATACGAATGGAAAAACCCGTGGAGAAACGGCGCACCCTGAAACATGAGGTAGATTGCCTCCAAGTCTATGATTACGCTTGAAATCAGAAGGGCGGGCAAATCCAGAATTGGGAAAAACAGCAAGCCGATGAGCAGAGCAGGACCCAAATGGAAGGGCGTAAAAGGCATAAACAATCAGAATAACCAGCGTTGCTTCGGCTATATGAAACTAACGCTAAGGAAAACCTGAATGTTGAAATACCGTGAAGACATATAATTCAAGTGTACGGTGAACTCTGTGGTCGATGTTGCTGGTGCTGAACTAGTCTTTTTAGGAACCGGGGGCGGAAGATTCGCAACTATAACCCAGAAGAGGAGAACAGGCGGAATACGTATCCTCTCAAAAACCCTCAACGCCCACTTGGACCCTGGACCCGGAGCGCTGATATACTCTCTAAACGCAGGGTTAAACCCCCAGAAAATCAACGCAGTTCTCGTTTCTCACGCCCACCCAGACCACTACGCCAACGCGGAAATCCTAATTGAAGCTATGACCCGCGGCATGACGAGGAAGAGAGGAACCTTAGCCGCAGCCCGCAGCGTCTTATCAGGAAACGCAATGTGCGGACCAGCCATCTCAAAATATCATCAGCAGATGCCTGAAAAACTCGTGGAAGCCAAGCCGGGAACAGTTTTCGACATAGGCAACATGAAGGTCATCGCCACTGAAGCCAGACACTCAGATTCGGATGCGGTTGGATTCCGATTTGAAACCGCGAACTTCGGAAGCATCGGCTACACTTCAGACACCGAGTATTTTGAAGGCCTAGGGAAAATGTACAAAGGCGTCAGACTCCTCATACTCTGCGCCATGAGACCCTTCGGAGTGCCTTGGAAAGGACACATGACTACTGACGACGCCATAACAATCGTTGAGGAGGCTAAACCGGAAACAGCCATGATTACGCACTTTGGCATGCGCATGATCTTTAAGGGACCGGAAAGCGAGGCAAATTTGATTCAGCGAAAAACTGGCATACCAACCATAGCCGCCAAAGACGGCATGCACCTAACAATCGGCAAGGAAATCCGAGTGCAGAGATCAAAGAGGAAACAGCGGGGCTTAGAAAACTTTACCTAGGTTAAAATTTAGAATCTGCAAACTTAGACCACATGTGCATGCATAAGATTTGGGTCAAACGGAGTGAGTTACAAACTTTTTTTTATAACATTATCCTCTTGGATTTAAGAAATCTGCATCGCGCTTTATATTATCCGCAATTGCTCTATCGATTTTTTCAATACACTTTTCAACAAGCATTCTTAACTTTCCTGGTTTAGTTTGTTCATATATTTTCTGAAATAGATTTTTTCTTTCTACCAATGCGGGAGGAGCCTCACCGAGACTCGATACCCAACCCGTATCTGGGAATATTTTATTGTAAATGAGATTTTCAATATCCACTGATTTTCCTGAGGTTATGGCTTTTTCTGCAACTTCCATGAATACAAAGATCGTATTTTCATTGAATGGTAAAAACTTGGATGCGATGATAGCATTTTTAATGTTGCCCATTTCAAGTTGGTTCTCTATGTATTCTTCAATGTATAACTTCCCAGAGGAACTGTTTAACAGAGTTTTAATAGGTTCCATCAGAGAATAATTTATCCAGATACCCTTCTCATACCAACTTATAACTTTCCCCATGAATTTTTCGTAATCATTATGAGACTTAATTTGATTTACAATACATTGTACTCCATCAAAGGGGATAGCCCGATATTCTCGGTCTTTCATATTTTTTTCCCGGATTTCTTTGGATTTGTTAAATCGATATTCTAGAAAATCAACAACTGAATCAATACCTTGGAAAGCAAAATCTAATAGCTCTTGGGTATGAAAATCAAGTTCTGGGGTATCTTTTAGTTTTTGTAGTAACTCTTTGCGAAAATCGTCTACCAATTTTTCTTCCAGACAATCGAGATTCTTTCGGAGAGTAGGTAAGACAATCGATAGATTGAGAATAATTGGACTGCCCAATGTTTCTTCTTTTGAAACAGCCGAATGTAAAAGTTTCATAATTAAATCGATTTCTTTAGTCCTCTTAAAGATGAAATTCAGATGATATATAACCAAAGCTCTGATAACCATTTCTCTAGAACGTGTCGCTCGGAAATGCCCCTTTCGAGTAACCTCAAAAAGGTGTCTATCTTGAAAATTGAAACATCGGGGAGTTCAGAAAAAACTTCATTTGCCAGTTTCTTAGTGAATTCTTTATCGAAATTGGCTATGGTTAAGTCAATTTCTTCTTTAAATGTTTCTGGAATTTGATCCCAGAGATCGCTTTTTCTTCGAATTGAAGAAAATATCTTGGGATTTACCTCAACCCAACAGGTAACTATCGGAGGATGAGACCAAAATTTGTAGGGAGATATTTTTCTGTTTAAGTTTCGCAGAAATCTTACTATCTGGTCTTCTCTTTTGTATTTCTTGTTTAAAGGTTTAATTAATGTTTGAAAGTCTTGTGGCTTTAAATGAATTGATTTATGCATAATGTTATCGACAAACCAACGCCATCTATCTTTTATAGGGGCTTGCTTTACTACCGAATCAAAATCTTCGATAACATAATTCGGAGAAACAAAATATTTGAACGTTATATATTCAGGGCTTCGTGGAAATTTACATAAATACTCTTTAACTTTATCTGCGCCAGGCATTTCTTGAGCCCACCACGTTAAAAACAATTTTTCTATCGCAGTCAGAAGCTGGAAATCCGCTTTGGGAGACACAAGTTGCCCTATCGCGTCTACAATTTCTTTTCGCTCTTTGGCTATTTTGTTTGATAAAGGTAATTTTTCTTCTGATGCTCTGCCCATTCTTGTTATACCAATTTTTTCTGCTATTTGAATACCCGCTGATTTAATTTTTAATGATGAGTGAGTAATCATATTTTTTAGAATACACGACGTTTTATCTCTTATCTTGCGAATTTCTGGGGTGTCACGTAAAACTTTTTCTCCCCAAGTTAGTGCTCCAATTGTGGATTTTGTATAATAATGGGAACCGGCCAATATCTCAGATAAAGCAGCGGATATTAGCCTAATTCTAGAATCGTTTGGTTTATCTAGCCACTTTATAAAGATGTTTAATGTGTCAAGAACTAGGTCAGGATTGTTGTATAATGGCGAAACAGAATCCTTAATTAAAGAAACAGGTTTGTAATTATCGTAAGTTCCTTCTATGCCCCTTATTTCTATTTTCTCAATGATCTCTATAACTTCTTTTCTTATAAACGGAATTTTAATCAATTTTGCAATTACTGGACCATAATTATCTGTTGTAGGGGTTATATCTCCAACTCCAAGTGTCTGTAGATAAGAATTATCTAAAGGAGGAGCGTCTGAATCCAGATAAGCACATAAAAAGTTTAAGCTTTTTTCGGGAATAAGGTGAGCAAATTTTTCGGTGAGATTTAACCTATATCTCCTTGCATTACTTGGGGTACTTTCAGCGTTTTCAATCCAACTGTCCACAATTTCTGACAGAATTGTTTTAAGAGGGGTTGCATCAGCATATCGGGCAGCAGCTTCCAAGTTTATAAGTACTTTCTCAGCAGATGCAGGGAGCCATGTTTGGATTAACATTTTCACCTTAAAATCCGGAGTTTTCTCTAGTTTGTGAGCAAAATAAAAATCACCTTTCATGTCAGGATTAAATCTTAGGAATTTTCCAACAACTCTTAAAATCCCTGCATTCTTAAGATGATCCATTACTTCCATTATTGTATCTAATTTGAAATTAAACAGGGCACTCAAAATTTTTAAGATATAAGCATCTTCTTTTGAAAATGGGACGATGCAAGTGAGATTCATTATGAAATCTTTTATCTCTGGAGGATTGAGCAGATTTTTCAAACATTGTCCTGCTTCATAATCTATATCGTCAACAAATTTCTCCTTAACCTTTTTAAGATCTAAAGTAGGTTCATTTTTGATTTGCTTTCCTATCCAAACGATCAAAAAAGGATTGGGGTAAACGGTTGCTATTATTTCCTCATCTTCGACTTTCTCTTGTCCAGTTACCATCCTCAAAAGTTGAATTAGATCATCTTTTGACCAGCTTGAGATATTCATCTCATCGCCCAACTCTTCACATCGCAGTTTTTTTATCACGGTATAAATTGGCTGCAATCCAGACGTTCTCGATGTTAAAATAACTTTTAAGAAATCACTTTCGTGTTTGCAAAGAGCTAACAGAGGTTCAATTTCGTCTGAAAATCTGTCTGCATCATCAAAAATTAAAAGGTACTTTCTCCGAGCGATTATTTCATCTTGTATGGCATCTTCCATTTTCCGCTGCCCTGCTCTTATCATCCATGGTTGTCTTTCAGAATCAACCCGATGAGCAATCTGTGCAATTTCTCTCAGTAAGTGAGATTTACCGTAGCCGCCAGGAGAATGAATTATAAGAATGTTATTGGTTTTAGAAAGTATGAATAGTCTTACTTTATCGAGATAGTCTTCAAATCTGGGAATTTTGGTAGCTGAGATGGGGAGTAAAAACTTTTCGCTTTCACTGAAATATATATCCCCAGGAACAAACTTAGGATGCTGGGGTAACCCAAAAAAATAACCCCTTAAGAAAGGTTGTAGTTCTATTCTACGGGTTAATTCCTCTCTATGCCAGATTTTTAGGGTGGTTACCTCACCTTCATTTAACCCTTCTAATTCTCTAACTTGGTCAACAGTAAGTTCAGCATTTGTAGCAATTCTCAAGTGGTCAACATTATTATTCTTGGCTTTTTGTAGTTCTTTTTTTATCCTTGGTTTTAAAGAAGAAACAGCATCTTTAAGAGATTTAGTTGTCCATTTTGCCTGAATAGACCAAACGCCATCCTTTCCCTCGTAAGCATAGTAGTCGTTATAGTATCCATCCCACGATCCATCAGCGCCAATATAGGGGCTACTTGGGATGAATCCAGGAGAATTACACTCTAATGCAAATAAATGATTCACAATCCGCTGAAAGCTTTTATCATTATCTATCTTGTTCCAATCAAGCATATTTTCACCTCTATATATTAGCTATGTCTCAATACTTCCTCTCAGAAAGCGATTTTGATCGACCACTTCTGTTTTTCATGGTGTATCGATTAATTTAGAGTTCTCAGGCCAAATAAAAAGCCTTTTATAAAACTTAAAATTTGTTCTTGATAATGAATACGTCGCCGTTCAATTTCTCAGCTTTATCCTTTTCTTTTTTGGTTAGCTTTCCGAATTCTAAGTCGCGTATTTTATGCATCGCCTCAAGGTCGCCTTTGAAAACTTCCAGTTCTTTCGGCGCATAAACCTTAGCTGCCAGTTCTTGGCTCAATGCGGTTCCCTTCTCTTTTTTGTATTTCCAGATAGCCGTGTTGAAGTTCACGAATTGAGGCGTCAGCTCAGCAAGGTCGCTTTTCCACGCTGTTTTCTCCTCGGCGAAAGGCTCCGCGTGTATACTTTGTTTTGAGTACAGTTCCAGCCAAACCGCCTCTGTGACGAAGGGGCAAATGGGCGCCAACAGCTGCATTATGGTTTTTAGGCAAGCGTGAAGCGTGTACCATGCTCCCCGCTGCAGTTCCTCGTTAAACTTGTTGTCTCGGTTGTAGGCTCTTGACTTGACGGCTTCAACATAGTGGTCGGCGAACAGGCTCCACGTGAAGGCTCTGACGGCGTTGGCGACGACAAACACGTCCATGTCCTCATACGCCGAACGGCACTCCTTAACTAGCTTGTTTAGCTCGGCGAGAATCATCCTGTCTAAGGCTGCCAACTCGTAGTTCTCATCCACCTGTGGGAAGCAGGAGATGAACCTCGCGATGTTCCACAGCTTCGTCAAAAACTTGGAGGTCCCCTGTATTCTCTCAAAGGAGCAGCGAATGTCGCCTTTCGTTATGTTCCCTTCTAGGCAGGACCAGATTCTGAAGGCTTCAGCCCCAAACTTTTTGAGAATATCCTGCGGGTCGATGACGTTTCCCTTGCTCTTGCTCATCTTTTCGCCTTTCTCGTCTACAACATGCATGTGAATCCAAACGTTTCTGAAGGGCGCCTTAGCCAAGAACAGGTAGGACTTCAACAGCGTGAAGTAGAGCCAGTTTCTCACGATTTCTTTGCCTTGAGGCCGGAGGGTGCACGGGAACTGCTCGTTGAAAGCCTTCTTGTTCCACAAGTAGCCTAGGACGTAGATTTCCGAGTTAGCGGAATCAAACCACGTGTCAAACGTCCGCTCGTCTCCCCTAAACTCCGCGTTTCCGCACTTAGGACACTGCCTTATCGGCGGCTTCTCCCTCCAAGGCTGATAATACCTGCCGGGTTCAGGAACGAAAACGTAACCGCACTTCGTGCAGTACCAAAGGGGAATCTCGGTTCCGTAATACCGTCTCCTTGAGATTACCCAGTCGATGTCGACGGCGTTAATCCAGTCTATCAGGATTTGTTTGCTCTCAGGCGCAAAATACCGCATGTCATCCGCCGTTTTCAGGATTTCATCCTTAAACTCAACCTGCTTCAGGTAGTACTCCTTCATCGGCACAAACTCTATAGAGTTTTTCGACCTCCAACAGACAGGGCGCCTCTGATCTATATGCTCTTGTTTCACCAGTAGCCCTTGGGCTTTAAGGTCTTCAACTATCCTCTTTCGTGCTTCCTGCACTTTCAGTCCGCTGTACTTTCCAGCGTTTTCGTTCATTCTTCCAAGCTCATCTATGGCATAAATCGGCGTGAGGTTCAGTTCCCGAAGCAGTCTCACGTCGCTGTAGTCGCCGAAGCTGCAGATCATGACTAATCCTGATCCGAACTCGGGTTTCGCGTAAGGATGGCTCGCTATATCCACTTCGTGATTGTAGATTGGGACGACGGCGTGTTTTCCTTCTAGGTCTTGGTACCTCTCGTCTTCTGGATTAAACAGAACTATTCGGCACGAGCAAAGCAGTTCTGGGCGAGTGGTTGCAATAGTTATGTCTTCGCCTGTTTCTTTGACTCTAAATTTTACGTGGTTCAAAACCACCTTCTGCTCTTCATATTCAACCTCTGCGTCGGAGATGGTTGTTCGGCAAACCGGACAGTAGTTCGTGGTCTTCTCATCCTCGTAAATCAATCCCTTATTCCAGAACTCAATGAATGTCTCTTGGGTTAACCCGCGGTACTCCGGGTCATCCGTTTCGTATCTGCCGCCTAGCTCATGTTCAACAACCCAAGAGTTACAGCTTAAGCCTAGACGTTTAAAGCTGTCCAACGAGAGGTCTCCGCTTTCCTTCAAGATCTGCTTGCACTTTGCGATGAACTCTTCCCGCGGGGTTTCATGCATGGATATTCCGAAGGTTCTCTCGGTTTGAACTTCAACGGGTAAACCGTTCTTATCCAGTCCCATCGGAAACAGAACGTTGAAACCCGTCATTCTCTTGAACCTTGCAAAAATGTCCATCCACACGTAGGTGTAAGCCTGCCCTATGTGGACAGGAGTGTTAACGTAGGGTGGAGGCGTATCTATGCTGAAAAGGGGCTTCTTGCTGTTTTTGTCGAACTTGAAAAGCTGTTCTTTTCGCCATTTTTCAAAAAGAGCCAATTCTATTTTTGAGTTCCAAGTTTTTTCCTTTATCTTAGGTTTAAACTTTGATCCGTCAGCAGTTTGTTTCAATAAGCTGGTCTCCTTCCGCTTTTATAATGATAAGCTTGTTCATGAAGGTTCGGGTTCCATGATCTAGGTCAAAATGGCTTAAAAGAATTTTGGGCAAGATTAACGTACTTGGCAGGACATCATTCTCCGAACCTCTTGCAAATCCATTCAATTCTGCGGAGTATAGCGATTTAAGGGTTGCGGCGATCACCTGCTCAGTTTAACTACTCGTAATCCATCCTTTCCGCATCTCGCTTAATCTTTGAACAGGGTCCTTAGACTAGAAGCTGCTTCAGCATCGTGGACATCAGGATTAAACAAGAAGAGGGCTGTAACTAAGACATCTCCAATAAAAGTTTTCTCCAAGTATTGCTAGGCCAACCCCAAAGATGATTTCAACGGATTACGCAGCCTTAACGCTTTGTTTTCCATAACAGGTGCCACGTTCTGGTCCGCTGGCGTGGTGGTGACAATGTAACCTCGCGTCTGAAGCGCGTCGCCTGGGCGTCCGTCATAGGTTCCTTTTAACAGCTGAGTGTTTCTCATTCCGATTGGTTCTGTGTGATTGAAGCCGACAGTATAGTCGGCTCCCGCAATGGTTCCCTCGCTGTGGGTGGGGATTAAGCTAATGTTAGCCGCGGGCTTGTCGGCTGAGTCTGGTCGGCTACCGTTAAAGCTCCACCATCCCACCGGGTTCGCTGGACTCCATATATCAGAAGAGACTGGGGGTGCCTCCGTGGGGATCGTCTTTACGACACCGTCTGTGTTTTTCCATGTTAGGTATTTGTAGATCGGTTGGTTGATGCTGTTGGCGAGCTTGAAGTCGATATAGACGGGTGTCTTGATGGTGTGGTTTGCTAGGTTGGTCTTCATGTTGAATGTTTGGTGGTAGCGCACTAGGGGGTTCAGGTCAGGCTGAGAGTAAACCCTGAGCAGCTTGATTGCGCTGACATCGTGATCAAACACCGTTCCATAGAAGTCTGAGCCATGTGCCTCTGTGTAGTTGAGGTCCACGAACACTGGGCCGCTGTTCAGAACTGACAGCGTCTTACCTCCACCCATCCAAAATGCATTCTTTGCGTCATTCCACCCGGCGCCAAGGTTTATTTGGGACCACAGAAGAGTGTTTACTGAGGAAGCAACTCTATTGCCACCAGCCCACAGGTCGACCAAGTTCTTCAAGGATATGCGGAAG
This sequence comes from uncultured Candidatus Bathyarchaeia archaeon, assembly GCA_964655075.1. Taxonomy (GTDB): domain Archaea; phylum Thermoproteota; class Bathyarchaeia; order Bathyarchaeales; family Bathyarchaeaceae; genus CAZZLD01. The sequence goes on along the minus strand of CAZZLD010000001.1, from coordinate 587,701 downwards.
TAATCGTAGTCCACGCCTGCTCGGTGTATTTTAATGCTATAAGTGTCTCCAGGCGCCTCCGTAATGAGGCGGAGTCCATCATACACTGGGGCTGTGGCGGCGTAGTTGTTGTATATAATGTGATACGTGACTGAGCCGGAGGCTGGGCAGTTGGCTAGAAAGACGACGCGGCAACTGGCGATGCCCCCAGTTTCTGGGTCCCTGATCACGTCATAAACCTGGCTCGGAACCTCTGTAACACCGTTCGGGGCGATGATGCGAACCTCATTCTCTGAGCGGCAGTTGCCAGGCGATGGCTTGAATAAAATGTCTACCGGCTCGTTGATGCGGCCTAAGCCAATAGTCTCTGTCAGGGTGACCGGATTGTGTGAAAGCCAACCGGTCGGTGGCACAAATTCTGGATTCACGGTCTCATTCCTTTTGAGTTTTGTTTTCATTTTTATAATCTCCTGTAATCTTGACAGCCCGCATTTCATGGGCATCGTAAACTAGCTGATTGCTAAATAAGCCTCTCAGGCTGGATACCACTTTTGGATCGTGAGCGTGAGGGTTGAGGAGAAATAGGACGGTTATCTTCTCTGACGCCAGCATCTCTAGGGCGTAGCACACGAAGCTGTAGGTCTTCTCGAAGCCGATAGATAATATTAATCCAGATAAGTTGTCAAAAACTATGCTCACGTTGCCGTGGGGATTCGTATACACTATCTGGTTCAGCGCTTCGAGCGAAAGTGAGGTATTATTTAGGGGCAAGAGGATTTCGTTGCCAAAGGCTCCTGCGGTGGGAACTGACGTTTGCGCAGTTAAGTAGAAAAGCCTGATGCCTCTTTGTCTAGTGAGAGCCGATTGGAGGCTGCCACCCCTACGTGTAAAAACCGCAACCGATTCACCGTAGGATCGACTTTCAAACACGAAGTCTTCTACAGCCTCTTCATAGTTTGATGTGGCGTCAAATTCGAACAGAATCTTTTTACCCACCATCTCTTCATGCCATCGTCCGAGACGCCGTGAAAATGACCCCAGTCTCTCGGTGGAGAAACTCTCACTTATAAAAAGACTTCTTGCGCCGTGTCCTTTAAGCCACAGAATCTCTTCTTCCCTTAACGTTTCCACGTTGAATGTTCTAAATGCGATGAGATGCGGTTGGTCAACCTTTCCAGTCGCTTCCCTGAGTTCGGCAAAGAGTGGTTTGGTGTCATTGAATATTTGGTGCACGTCACCGTGGTCAATTAGCATGCGTAAGTTTTCGTATCCGTGCTCCTCAGCGTTTTCTATCTCCCCCAGCACTTTTTTATTTACCACCTCAGGGTCGTAGACGCCATCTGGATACCACTCGGACGTTGAGAGCAAAGTTAACGAACCATTCTTTAAATGCGTTTTTACATCCACTCCTTTTTCCTCAAGAAGCCGTTCAACCTGTCCAGATTCGGCGTCAGGGAAAACGTAGATGACCTTGTCGCCGTTATGTAATCCCTCGTGAATGTAAGTCGAAAACGCACTTATTTTGTCTGCTTTAGCCGTGTACAGAGCGACTATATGTTCACCCTCACTCACCTGAATAGACGGGTACACTGTCTCGAAGAAGCCTGCTAAAGCGGTTGTATTCTTGAAGAAGTACGCTATGATCCCGAAAAACACTATGTCTAACATGTATCCAACCTCAACAATCTCAAATCCTAGTATTCGCAGGAAAGCGTTAGAGAAGAACACAGAGAAACCTATGCCCGCCCAGCAAACCCCTAGCCACCTTAAGGCTTGGGCTACCCCCTTTTCCTCGTAATTACGGCTGGAGATAATGAACAGCGAGCAAGGATATGATACAAAGGCGATGAGAACCACCAATAAACAGCCCAGGTACCACCATTCAAAAACCGGAGCATAGACCAAATTTCCCCACATATTCCTGACCAGTTGTACTTGCCAAGGGGCAAGAACCCAAGTTAAAACAAGTATAATAACCGCATATGATATATAGATAAATAAAGGAAAATTGAGGTTCTTTGAAAAAAACCACCTAGAGTACAATCCTTTCAAGGAATCCTTCTCTCGTGGTCTCTCAGACAGAATCGATGCGAGTATACCCATCACAATAACGGCTAACAAGATCGCTGAAACATTGCCCATCGTTGTGAAAAAGACTATGGACTCTGTTCTAACTAAATTTTTAATTAAATCTAAAAGACCCATGGCTACAAATACCAGAAAAGGACAAAGGAAAAATTTCTTAACCCCTCTAAAGTAGGACTCTTTTTGGCGAAGAAAGAGAACTATTAAGACTCCCAAGATGGACAAATAAGCTATGAAAAAAATCAGCTGTACTACATGCATCTTGATCTCCAGGAAAACCGCTTACGTGGTGAAGGGTACGACCTTTATGCCTTCTTCGGTTATTATAGCGTCATGATATTTCTTGCTGTGATCGGTTCCCCTCATTTTACGGACTAAGAATCTAGTCTTAAGCTCCTTCTCATCTATTACGTTTTCCAGCGTAATCACAGAGTCAGCGACGAACTCTTCGATTCCAAGCCCAAGCGTTTCATAACCGGTTGGTATACTGCAAGTCATTATAGTGGTGCATCCAAGCGACTTCAATCTTCTGTAGAAGACATGCATTATAGTTCTGTACTCAAATTTCTCTTCGCAAGCAACTAGGAACGCAGTTAGCGAATCTATGATCAACCGTTCGCCGCCTAAACTTTTCAACTCACTCAATATGAACTCGATGTTTGCGCTTAAGCCCGAACCCCTCAAAGCCTCAAGATCAATAACCCTCACCAATCCTTGGCGTTCAAGCTCATCCAAATCGAAACCGAACCTGAGCATGTTCCTCTTCAGCGTCTTCGCTTCCTCTTCGAACGTTACGTACAGTCCTTTCTCCCCTTGCTGGGTGGCTCCACTGTAGATGAACTGTGTAGAGAATATTGTTTTGCCGCATCCTGTTCCACCAGCTAAAAGGATGATATCTCCTTTGGGGAAACCGCCCTCGATCAGTTCGTCTAAACCAGGAACGCCGGTCTTTACGCGTTCAATTAACTCAAAGGTATCCATTTTTCTTTTACTTTTTTCTAAGACTTCCATTTTCTTTCACCTTTTTCTTTCTGAAGACTTCACTACGATCAAGTTCTCTACGACCTTTCCACCTGAACCAAGAATTTCTTCTAACATTCTCCGGAAAACTTCCGGTTTCTTCGGTATGTCCTTCTTCTCTAGGTTGTATTTCGTAACCAAGATCAAAAAGATCGTATCCTTCGTAGTTTTCCCGAAAACCTCTTCTAAAGCCTCTTCTATAATCTCGATTGAAGCACCATCTAGGTTTGAATCTGTCAACTCGACCGCCTAGATCACTTCTGATGTTTAGCTACAATTATATCTAAAGCTGCTGTTACTGTTTATGCGATGCTAAGGGTGACAGTTTTATCTAAGGCCTAAAACAGGGGCATACTTAACCACTCTTTATCGCATCTGCCTCATAGAGGTTGGTCGTAGAGAAAACAGGTCTAACAGAATCGAATCTTTCAGTAAAAACGTGGGGGCCACTCTTAACTCGACGGCTTAAAGCGCAGTATAGCCGCTATGCCGCCAAACGACTTTTGCAGCATAACGCCTTCCTCAGTTTCAGTGGATATAACCTCCACATCAGACCCCGACTGCTCCGCCAACTCAGCTAAGTCGTCGATGAGGTCTTTTTCTTCGGCTATTTGAAGCGCGGGTGCAGCGCATTCCGGGCATGGTTTGCCGACGAGGCTTTGTTCGAAGGCAAGGCGTGTTCGGCTTTCTATGTTCTCCTGTCTAGCGTAGCTACAGGCTGCGCATTTCACGGTCACCCGGACTTCGTCTAATGCTTCGGAGAGCAGCAGCGTTTTCACGGCGCCTGTCTGTAGGCTCCGCCTCACTTCTTCTTCGCCGTAGGTTGCCAGTCCCGTGTCATGTCCAACTTCGTATAGAAACCCCTGTACGATCATTTTTTCTTCTACATACCGAATTTTCCGCAGGATTTCAGGGGCACGCTCCACGACTTCTTTGATTCCTTCTTCGCCTACGTAGGACGTGTCTATAGTAGCGACGATTTTGTCCTTCAAGGTGTATTGAAGGTAGTCTCCTTTTTCGAAGTCCAGTTTCGTGGGGCCGGGTCCCGCGATGATTATGCCTTTAAGATTGGGGAGTTTTAGGAAGATTTCGTTTGCGTGTTCTGCGGTGCGTTTGTAAAATTCCTGTACTTTTGCTTGTCTTAGTCTTTGAAATCTCGCAGCAGACTGTCCCCCTGCGCGGTGTTTTCCCGGTATTCCTGAGGTGATTTCTTTTATGATTTCTAGACGTCTGCCGTAAAGACTAGCGTAGGTGGCTGCGCTGGAGTCTAGGGCGAGGATCCCGAAGGTTTCTCTCTCCTTTAGAAGTTCTTCAAGGTGTTCAGTGTGGAATCTCGAATCACATCGGTAGAGGTAGATCTTTATGGGTTCAGGCGGCGTCAGCACGTAGGTTTCGATTCTTTCGCTTCCCGGTCCGTTTTGAGGAATAGCACCGCAAAATATAACCAACCCGTTTTCTGGTACTCTCTTGAACAGCTTGAGGCGCTGAGACGTTTTAGTGATGGCATCTTGAACGTTCTTCCGCGTGGTGTTCGATTTAATGTTGGAGGCAGTTCCATGCTCATTTTTTAGCATAGCGACAACTTCGCTTATCTGGCGTCCCGGAGGAACATAGAGCGAGACCAGTTCGGTTCCTCTCCCCTCCTTGGAAGACAGAGTTTTCAGTGCCCTTTTCAGTCGGAACCGTTGAAGAGATGTCTGCTTATAGCTCATTTCGCCATTCCACTGTTTGCGTAAGCCTAAGTTGGGTGCGCATAAATAAGAGTTCCCTTTACCTATCTCTCAGGCGTATTTTAAAATCATGCTTATGCTGATCAAGAATAGAATTATGCCAAAGACTCTCTTGAGGTTCTTTCCCGAGGTTTTTTTGGCGAAGCGGGCTCCAACTTGGGCTCCGAGGACTGCTCCTATGATGAGGTAGAGGGCAGGTTCAAAGCTGACGTTGCCGAGTGAAATGTGCGTTGCAGCCCCTGAAGTTGAGGTGAAGACCATGATGAACAGCGAAGTTGCGACTGCAACGTGTATGGGCATGTTTCCTGCATAGAGTAATATAGGCACCATGAGGGCTCCGCCACCTATGCCCAATAAGCCTGAGGAAAGTCCCGCAAAAAAACTGAAGGTTAGGGTTGCGGCTTTATGCACATTATATTTGAAGGTTACGCGTTCGGCGTCGATGATTTTGCGTTGCCAATTCTTCTGCGTTTTTGAAGGTGGTCGGCGTCTGGGCACGTCTAGGTTGAAGGTCATGTTTGCGGCGATGAAAATCAGGAAGAAGGCAAACGTGAGTCCTAGTAACCTTGATGTGAAGAGGCTGGCTAGGTAGGCGCCTAGGACGGCTCCGGGAATGGTTATAGCAGCTAAGGTTAAGCCCATTTTGTAGTCTATTCTTCTTTGCTTGGAGTAGGCTAGTGTTGAAGCCAGCGACATGAAGATTATCATCGTGAGCGTTGTTCCGACAGCCTGATGGGCGTTGAAGTTGAAAAGTAAGGTTAAGGTGGGTACGATGAATACGCCTCCTCCGATGCCGATCATGGACGCGAGTGCTCCGACGAGAAAAGCTAGGGGCAACAGCAGAATCACGTTGAGGGCTGGCAACTTAACCTTAACGAAAGCTAGGTTAAGAGGCTAAAAAGCTTACGTAAAGGCTTAATAGTTACTGGGGGTTTGAAAATTTTCTTATATTTGATGTTGTATTATGTTTTGTGGGCGTGATGATTGTGCGTGGGGCTTTCGGTAAGATTGAGTTTCTGTCTGATTCCGGCGCTAGGCTGGTTATTCCTGCAGATGTTGTTACCACAGCTGGTTTTCCGTTTAAGGACGGTGAATACGTCAAAATCGAGATTAAGGGCGGCGGGCTTACGCTTCGAGCAGTAGAGTGGTGGGAGGCAGTCGATTGGAGGGCTATGCCGGAGGCTTTCCGAAACCTGCCGGAAGACACCAAGGCTAAAATTAGGAACGCTGGTCTAGTCTAGTAGTAGATTTCTTTGCCTCTTCGCCATGTTTCATAGATCAAGTAGATCAGTGTGAAGGCGGTTAGCCAAGTTAAGAATAATATCAAGCCCGATAGGATAATGTCCATTTTACTTCCCTTCCTCCTCTAGTTCGTTGATTCGTCTTGAAATGCGTTTGAATTCTTCGGGCAGCGTCATTATGAGGGCCCCTTTAAACATCGGCGGTATTCGATTGAGGCGGTCGTTCTCTTGCGTCTCTTCTCCGTCGCCTCTCTTAACGAGGAAAGCGAAGTTTTCAGCTAACACTTGGTGATACTCTCTCTTGGCTGATTGGCGTTTATCGTTTTTCAGCGAATCGGCGATCTTCTGATGGGCCTCTGCCAGTTTTTCAAAAAATTCTTCCGTATTATACTTCGCCTTTGCCTTTTTTCCTGTCCTTTTTCGGGTTTTGCGCTCCACTATTTTTGTTGGAACCCCGTCGCTAGCGTACGCTTTAGCTTTCTTACTTCCTTTCATCCTGTCCCCTTCTTCCCCTATAATAGTATAAATCTAGTTCCGGAATCGCATTTAATAAGACATATTTCAAATTTAGACGTGTCCATGACGGACATGAAACCCTGTTCAAAGCTGACTGATGGCGGAAACGACCCTATAGTCTTATTTGCAGTCAAGGAGAACTAAGCTGTTTCTATTTCCTAGAGTCCTTAAATGAATACGTATTCTCCTGAGTTTTAATAAACTCAATGACACTAAGTTCTGTGTCTTCTATTTGAGTACCTAGTTTTGACTGCAACTTCTAGAATAGTAAAGAGAATAAAGAGTGTAAGAAGAAGACAACTTAACCCGTATCTCACTGCAAATGCAAATTCAGGTTCAGTCGATGCCATAACTAGAAGCACGTATACTGTCCAGAGCATTACAAATGGAGCAAATAAACAAACCATTATCATGAGATAGAATTGTCTAGTTTCACGGTCTTTTTTGGCTGTGTCACGAAGCATAATTCCTATAACCACACCACTAAAACCAGCAATAATACCTATCGATGAGGTTATGCCATTTATCACTGTGGGTATACTTTGATCACTAATTGCTATATTAAGTGAAAACCATACCCATATTATTGCCCCTAAGACTATGAGAAAAAGGATACAAAGGATACAAAAAAGAAAAACTTTGACCTTGTCCATATCCATCCCTATTCTGTTCTATCTCATATCTAATAAACCCTACGAAAGAAGACCTAGAACTTAGCACTGGATGAGACTAGACAAGTATTTGGTTAAATTCATGCCATAAACGACAAAAGAGGTAATAGATGTGAGACATAAGAAGACTAGCCTTTGTGATCTCTTTGAGAATCGAGGCTAACCACTCATCCTCAAGTGTCATATCTTCCAACTTCAACAGTTCTCCTATTCTCATTTGTGAAGTAGGAATCTACAGAAACAGGAACGGTCTATACTCCCTTGCAGTCAAATAGGCTATAAATATGCCTGCTGAGTTTCTAAAGGGGCGAAGGAAACTGAACGCTTTTTTTGCGGTCTTGCGCTGGAACCGTTGAAGATAAGACTTATAACTGCGGTTACTTCAGTTGATTTGCAAAGTTGGTGAATGTTCCAGTGCCCAATTGGGGATACTCCGTGACGGACCTAGACCCAGACAGAACCGTGAAAGCCAGCGGACGCGAGCTTAGAGTATCTCCTAAAGCAGCGAGGGAAGTATGCAAGACGCTAAAGGGGATGAGACTCGACGAAGCTAAGGATTTTCTTGAAGCAGTCGCCGAGAAGAAGAAAGCAATTCCCTTTCGCAGACACAGGAAGAAAACGCCGCACCGACGAGGGCTTCAAAAAGCCGATGCAGGAAGATATCCCGTTAAAACTGCGCGCAAAATATTGGAAGTTTTGAAGGGTGCCGAAGCCAACGCTGAATACAGGGGCTTTGACATAGAAAGGCTGCGGATAATTCACGCATCCGCTCATCCCGGGATGAAAGTCCGAAAGTCCATTCCGCGGGCTTTCGGGCGGATGTCTCCTTATTTTACAACGCTTTGCCACATTGAAGTGGTCTTGGAGCAGATGGGGGAGACTTGATGTCAGTTGTTAAGCATTTTGTAGATGAATCCGTGAAAAAAGTTGCGATTGACGAATTTTTACGGAATGAGCTTGAAAGAGCAGGATACGGCGGCGTAGACATCACGAAAACTCCCATGGGCACCCACATGGTGGTTTACGCTATGCGGCCGGGTTTAGTTATCGGGAGGGGCGGGGAAACAATTAAAGACTTAGCGAGGGAGCTTGAAGAAAAGTTTCAGGTAGCTAACCCACAAATCTCCGTCGCCGAGATCGAAATTCCTGAACTTAACGCTTATATTGTTGCATCCCGTGTGGCCTCAGCCTTAAAGCGAGGGGTACACTTTAGAAGGGCTGCTTATTGGGCTTTGAACCGCGTTGTGGAGGCTGGAGCCTTAGGTGTAGAGATTGTTATAAGCGGAAAACTTCGCACAGACCGATCTCGATACGAAAAATTCAGTGCAGGTTACTTACCCAAAAGCGGAAATCCAGCGCTGGAACATGTAAGAACAGCTGCTTTACACGTCCAGTTGAAACCCGGAATCCTAGGCGTGAAAGTGCAAATCATGCCTTCTGGAATAGTGTTTCCCGACAAAATTTCAATAATAGAGGAAGTTCCCGTTGCAGTAGCAGATGAAGAGGTTGTTGAAAAGATCAAAACAGAAGAACCAGAACTGGTTGAGGAAAAAGCTGAGGCTGAGGAGAAAAAAGAACCAGAGGCACCAAAGGAACCAGAAAAACCAAAAAAGCCAAAAGAAACCGCAAAAAAGGAAGCCAAAGCTAAGAAGAAAAAAGTGACAAAAAAAGAGAAAAAGAAGCCAGCAACGACGAAGAAGAGGAAAAAAACAGAGAAGAGCAAGAAAGCAAAGAAAGCGAAGAAAACAAAGGCGAAGAAGGAGGCTAAAGAGTAACAATGCCGATTCTACGGGTGAAAGTCATTCGGGAAATGTCGGATGAAGAACGTGAGAAGAACCTCGTTGAGCTGAGGGCTGAGCTCACCAGGCTGAAAACAATGGTTGAGGCAGGCGGCGCAGTTGAAAACTTCGCCCGAATCAGGGAAATCCGCAGAACAATCGCCAGAATCCTCACCATAGAAAACGAAAAGAAACGGGCTGAAAGGAAAGAGAAGCCATGAAAGTCACGCCTGACGTAGTTCAACACGAGTTCATCGGGCTTAACGCCAAAGTCGTGAGCAGTCCGCATTCCAATTACGTGGGCATAAAGGGCAGAGTAGTTGATGAAACCCGCAACACGCTTGTAATACTTCACAAAAACGAAAAGAAAACCGTAATTAAAGAAACGGCGGTTTTTCACTTCACCATGCCGGACGGAACGGTTGTAGAAATAGACGGAAAAACCATTGTTGGAAAACCGGAAGACCGAATTAAAAAGCGGGTCATAAGGCGGTGGTAATCGTGGCGCTCTCGATAAAGAAACCAAAGAAAACCTGTGACGACCAAAACTGCCCCTTCCACGGGAAACTTTCAATCAGGGGGCGCGTAATGGAAGGCGCCGTCATTAGCGCCAAAATGGACAAAACGGTTGTTGTACGCCGCGACTACCTAAACTACGTGCCGAAATACAAACGATACGAAAGAAGACACAGCCACATACCTGCACACAGTCCACCGTGCATAGGTGCCAAAGAAGGAGACTGGGTGAAAATAGCGGAGTGCCGCCCAATAAGCAAAACCGTTTCCTTCGTGGTTGTTGAAAGACTGGAGGAAACAAGAAGTGGCGGCTAAAGCAAAAGCCAGAACCCGTGCACTAATCGCAAAAGGAGCCATAAGCCAGAGGCATAAAACTACCACAGGCTTACTGGCAGGCTCCGTCATTAAATGTGCAGATAACACAGGAGCCAGAGAACTTAGAATAGTCCAAGTCATAAAGTATAAGGGTCGGTTAAGACGCGTGCCCTCCGCGGCCGTCGGAGACATGATTGTGATTTCAGTGAGAAAGGGAACGCCTGACATGAGAAAAAAGCTCTTCAGAGCGATAATAGTCCGCCAGAGAAAAACGTTCAGACGGTCAAACGGAGTTTGGGTGCAGTTCGAAGATAACGCAGCAGTCATAATCACCCCCGAAGGTGAAATGCAAGGCTCAGAAATCCGAGGACCCGTAGCTAAGGAAGCAGCTGAACGGTGGCCCAGAATAGCCAACGCTGCAAGCATAATCATATAGAGGCGAGAAGCAGTGAAAACCATCAAACCGCGGAAACAAAGAAAAAACCTCTACCAAGCCCCACAACATGAACGGCGAAAACAGTTTTCAGCGCCACTCTCCGCTGAGTTAAAAGCATCCCAAAACACCCGGTCAATACCAGTTATAACGGGCGACACCGTCCGAATTATGAGAGGAGACCACAGAGGAATCGAAGGCAAAGTCTCCAGTGCCGACCAAAAAAAATACAGAATATTCGTGGAAGGAGTAACACGAGAGAAAATTGACGGAACCTCCCTACCAGTTCCGATTCACCCATCCAAGGTTATGATCATCCGCCTTAAACTTGACGACAAAAAGCGTAAGGAAATCCTGAAGCGCAGAGGTGCTGTTGAAGAAGCCGAGGTGCCTAAAGAAGAAGCAAAGCCGAAGGCACCTGCAAAGAAGAAGCGTAAAACGAGAAAGAGAAAACGCAAAGTTGCTGAAAAGACTGGAGGGTCCTAAATTTGGGGAAGAAAGGCGAAAAGAAACATCTGAAACGGAAACCAGCGCCAAAGTTCTGGCCCATCCACAGAAAAGAAAAAATCTGGACCGTTAAACCCAAGCCCGGCCCACACCCAATTTCAGACTGCACACCGCTTTTGCTCCTTATCCGAGAAACACTGGGCTTCGCAAAAACCCGAAAAGAAGCAAGGACAATAATTTCTCAAGAAAAAATAATGGTTGACGGAAAAACCCGAAGGGAGGAACTGTTTCCAGTCGGCTTGATGGACGTTGTCTCTATACCCGATCTCAAAAAAGCATATCGAGTTCTCACCTCAAGAAAAGGGCTGGTTCTCCACCCGATTGATGAGAAGGAAGCAAACATTAAGCTCTGCCGAATTGAAAACAAAAATTTTGTCAACGGAGGACAACTACAACTTAACCTTCACGATGGAAGAAACGTGGTGATTCAGGTTAAAGACCCTGCAAAACCTGAAGAGGACATTTATAAAACGCTTGACACGCTGAAGATAAACATCCCAACGCAGGAAGTCGCTGGGCACATAAAGTTAGCCAAAGGCTCGCAGGTCATGATTATCGGAGGAAAAAACGTAGGTAAACACGGCGAAATCGTCACTATAGAGGAGAGACCGAACCAAAAACGCAGAAACTCCCTCGTCACAATTGAAGAAGCTGATGGAAAACGCTTTCAAACCATCATGGACTTAATCTTCGTGATCGGCGACACAGAATCAGCAATATCCTTAACAGAGGAGACTAGCTAAATTGCCTGAAGAAGCCGTTAAAAAACAAACAGAAAACCCGATGGTTAAACCTAAAATCGAAAAAGTAACCGTTAACATTTCTGTCGGGAAGTCTGGGGCTCCCCTGGAAAAAGCTGCAAAAGTCCTTGAACAGCTAACTGGACAAAAACCGTGTATGCGAAAAGCTAAAAAAACCGTAAGGGACTTCGGCATAAGAAAAGGAGAACACATCGCCTGTCTTGTAACCCTCAGAGGGGGAAAGGCGAGATCTTTCCTTGAAAAAACCTTCCCTGTCGTCGACAACAAGCTTTCAAGGGGCTGCTTTGACACTCAAGGCAACTTTGCTTTCGGCATTAAAGAACATATAGAAATAGCCGGCACAAAATATGTACCTGAGCTCGGCATATACGGCATGGACATTGCAGTCAGCCTAGGGAAACCTGGATATCGCGTCAAGCGCCGCCGCCGCGCCCAATCCAAAGTTGGACAGAGACAAATCGTGGCATGTGATGAAGCAGTGTCGTTTATCAAAGAGGAATTCGGGATTGAAATCATAGGGTGAAGTTAATGGTTAAACAGAGACCTAAAAAGGAGCGGAAATATGGCAAAGGCAGTCGCCCGTGTAGGCGGTGCGGATCTTACGGTCCAGTTATTCGCCGATACGGATTGTACTTGTGTCGTCAATGTTTTAGGGAGATGGCTGAAAGACTAGGGTTTAAGAAATACCAGTAGGGAGGATTGACGGTTTTGACGATGATGGATACGCTTTCAAACGGGTTGACAACCATCATGAACAACACGAGGCGGAATAAACGTGAGTGCGTAATCAGCCCAGCCTCTAAGCTTTTGGGTCAAGTTTTGAGGGTGATGCAGCTGAGCGGTTACGTTGGCGAATTCGAATTCGTAGACGACGGACGCTCTGGGAAATTCAGAGTTCAACTTCTTGGGCGTATAAACAAATGCGGCGCCGTGAAACCTCGCTATCCAGTCAAAATAGACAAAATTGAAACTTGGGAGAAACGGTTTCTTCCGTCTAGGGATGTCGGCGTTCTGGTGGTTTCCACATCCCAAGGGATAATCTCCCACCAGGAGGCTAAGACTAAAAAGGTCGGCGGGCGGCTTTTAGCGTTTGTTTATTAGAGGTAGTTGAAAAATGCGTGACGTTAAGGCGGTTAACTCGCTTGAAGTTCCAGAGAATGTGAAGGTTCAAGTAGAGGGAAGAGTGGTTACGGTTGAAGGTGAAAAGGGAACCTTAACGCGAAACTTTTCTCACGCCCCAATCTCGATTCAACTTGTAGGCAACGAGGTTAGGATTCAAGCAAATTGGCCTCGGAAAAAGGAGGCAGCATTAGTTGGAACTGTTCGCTCTCACATACAGAACATGATAACTGGAGTGACCAAAGGTTTCACGTGCAAAATGAAAATCGTGTTCTCCCATTTTCCGATTTCCGTTAAGGTTCAAGGAAAAAAAGTGTTGATAGAAAACTTCATCGGAGAACGAAGCGCCCGCACGGCTAAAATAATGGGTGATGTTAAGGTTACCCCGAAGGGCGATGACGTAATCGTGCAAGGAATAAACATTGAAGAAGTGAGTCAAACCGCCGCAAACATCCAAGACGCAACGAAAATCAAAAGCAAGGACCCCCGTAAGTTCCTTGACGGAATCTACATTCAAGAGCGGCAAGAGGGGATGGAATGACCGAGAAAGAGGAAACACGGAAAAAGCACATTCAAGAAGACTTGTTAAAGTTACGGGAGCGCGTTAAAGGAAATAAGCCCAAGTTTAGGCGGCAGGAAAGTTGGCGGTATAAACGGTTAGAAGAAAACTGGAGAAGAGCCCGCGGCATAGACAACAAAGTGCGCAAAAGAATAAAGGGGTGGCCTAAATCTCCAAGGATGGGCTATCGAGGTCCTAAAGAGGCTAGGCAGCTTCATCCCTCCGGATACGTGGAAGTTTTGGTACATAACGTGGATGAAGTTGAGAACGTTGACCCTGAAACTCAGGCAGTTCGGATCGCCCACACAGTCGGCGCGAGGAAGCGGGTTGAAATCACTGCCCGATCTCAACAAAGGGGAATTTATATCTTAAATCCAAAAGAAGAGGAAATAGAAGCCGAGGAACTTGAGGTCGAAGCCGAGGAAGCTTCTGGCGAACCTGCGCAAGGAAGCGAGAAAAAATGAGTGTCAGAAGCCAACGTCGTTTAGCCGCAGAGTTACTTAAGATCGGTGAAACCCGGGTTTGGATTGACCCTGACCGAATAGACGAGGTTGAAGCCGCCATAACCAGAGAGGAAATTAGAAGGTTGATTCATGAGGATGTCATTAAGGCGTTACCGGAAAAGGGAGTCAGCCGCGCTCGCGCTCGAGTTTTGCATGGAAAGAAAAAGAAGGGACTGCGAAGGGGTCCAGGACGCAAAAAAGGTTCGGCTCGAGCGAAAATCCCTAAGAAACAGGCTTGGATGACGAAAATTCGCGCGCTGAGAAGGAAACTGCGGGAAATGAAGACTCGGCGGGAAATAGCGGAGGGCGATTACCGCAAACTCTACGTTTTGGCCGGAAGCGGAACCTTTGAATCAATAGCTGACATGGAGCGCTACATCAAGGCGCAGGGATTGTTGAGAAAGCGCTGAATTAAATAATCCTCTCCTCTCTGATGTTGCGCTTGGTTGTTTGAGAATTTCTATAGGTTAGATTTGAGTAGTGTTTTTTGTGCGTGTTTTATACGCTTTTATTACTTCATAAAAACATATAGTTTAAATATGTAGTTTTGTTTCAGTTTATGTGCTCACGTAACTGTGCGTGAAAGCGAGGATGCCTCAAGCTACCACGCTGAGTGGTCACCGGAAAGTTTGAAGTGGTCGCAAGCGGGGGAGACCGTGTTAGAGACAGTTAATCGAGAGCAGAGAAGAACTAGAATAGATATCCTAGCCAAAATTCTGGGCGCCGCCCTTAATGATAAATTAAAAACCCGCATCATGTTCAAAGCATCGCTGAACTACAACCAAGCTGAAAAATATTTTGACTTTTTAATAAAGACCGGGCTGTTGCGGAAAGACGGGTCTGGCAAGCATTTTTCTTATGAAACAACCAAAAAAGGCAAGGAGTTTATTGCAAAGTACAAAGCGTTAAAAGAACTAATTGAAGACTAAATCGTTTTAGATGTTCCTCGCTTCTGCTTTTGGGAAGATTTTTTATTGCAATATAATGAAGAGAGTTAGGCTGATTTCTTCCGTCTTTAGACGCTCTCTTTTCCGTCAAGCTCATCTAGATGTTTCGCCACAGCATCGGATACAAATACGCTGATCTTTCCAAAATATTTTAGGCCATAATTTTTCACGAGGTGTTCTCGCAGTCTTGTCTCGAGATTATCCGGCATTACAACCGTCAATCTTCCCATAACTCCTCCTCCAAACAGTCCTAAGCGTATGTGCGGAATGAGTATTTAAGCAATGCGCATTACGTATTTCATTTTATCCATAAAAATCAATTTGCTCGCCAGCGAATGGTGCGAATAAGTTATTGTGTTAAAGGGAAACCTGTTATGTGGTCGAAGAGCCGAGAAACTTTATAAGGGCGGTTCTATGGAAGCATATCGGAATACAGAAACGCTGATGCATCAACCGGTTTATGGAGGAAAAAAGTGTTGGCGACAGGACCCAGTTACCGTGTTCCCTTCCGGAGGCGAAAGGAGGGAAAAACCGACTACCAGCTGAGAAAAGGCTTAATCCTGTCTAGGCTACCTCGACTTGTAGTTCGAGGCACCTCAAGGTGCATGATCGTCCAGATGGTTAAAGCCGAAGTTAAAGGCGACAAAGTCATCGTTTCCGCTAATTCTAAGGAGTTGGCAAAAGCTTATGGTTGGAAAGGAGCTGATGGAAACGTCCCTGCGGCTTACTTGACTGGGCTCCTATGCGGTTACAGGGCGGTAGCAAAAAAGGTGAAAAAAGCTGTTTTAGACATAGGGCTGCAGTCACCTTCCCAAGGTTCGAGGGTCTTTGCCGCTATGAAGGGGGCCATTGATGCCGGCGTTGAGGTTCCACACAAGGAGGATGTTTTGCCTAAAGCGCCTAGAATAAGCGGGCAGCACATAGCTGATTACGCGAAGCAGTTGGCGGCGAATCCAGAAGCCTATCAGGCGCGATTTTCCGAGTATCTGTCCAAGAAAATGAGCCCTGAAGAGATTCCTGAACATTTTTCCCAAGTAAAAGAGAAAATCAGTTCTGGCTTTAAGAGCTGAAACAAAGCGAAGCCACAGCAAGTTTCTTAACTGATTTCTGCAGTAACCGTATGCCTAGAGCTGAAACCATTGAAGCTGACTGTGAAGTGGACCAGTGGAGTAGCTGTAGAATACGGCGAAACCAAAGTGATCTTTGACCCGCAAACCAACAAGCCCGTCTATCCGCATGTTTTCATAACCCACGCCCACTGGGATCACGCTAAAGGCTTCAACTTTCAGCACCAAACGAAGTTCTCAACCGAGGAAACCTACGAACTCGTGAAAACCAGAAAGAAAGGCGAAATCAGCAACTGGAACCAAGTTCAGTATGGGCGGAAAGTTAAAATCGGCGACCTTGAAATCGAACCCCGCAACGCTGGGCACATCCTCGGTTCAACTCAATACGAAGTAACCTCACCTGAAGGCAACCTCATCTACACAGGCGACTTCAACTTCAAGGACACCCTAACCACAAAGGCGGCTGAAGCCCATCCGTGTGACACCCTCGTCATGGAAACCACCTTCGGCGCACCCGGATTTACCTTTCCACCCGAAGAACAGATTTCTATGGAAATGGTCAAGTGGGCTGTCGACGTAATTAAACACGGGAAAACACCTGTTTTTCAGGCTGATTCCGTGGGAAACGCGCAGGAGCTTATTCAGATTTTCAATAAGTTAACGACGCTTCCGGTGGCAACACACCAGAGAATCGCTCAGATAAGCAAAGTGTACAAATCGTACGGGCACGCTTTGGAGTACGTAGACGGCGGAGACGGTGAAGAAACAGAATCAGCAGCGTCCAACAAACATGTCTTCGTTGCTCCAAAACGCTTTAGGTATCCAGAGAACTCGGACTACTGTTTTGCGTATGTTTCAGGTTGGGCTTCGCAGCTGAAAGGCGAAAGGGAACCGTTTCCGCTAAGCGACCACGCGGACTTCAATCAACTCCTGCAATTCGTCGAAGCGTGCAAACCGAAACTGGTCCTCACCTGCCACGGCGGAAGGTTCAACGAAGTCTTCGCGCAGTATGTAACCAAGAAACTCGGAATAGAAGCACGCCCCCTCAAGCTAATATCCACCACACTAATGCCCTACTGCCTATAGAGAGCATTCCTACCTTTCTATCACCAAAAAACCACACGCATTTATCATAGAATAAATTCTAAATAAAACATCAGTGAAATAGACTCTGGGGATTCGAAGAAATGGATCTTTTGGATGCCTTTGAACTTGGTGACGATGTTAGATATGTCAGGTTTCAGGCGATTTTAGGAGGATATATACGCCGTAAAGAAGGTATGTATATACTCGATACTTTGAAAGAGATGCATACCCTTTTAAAAGAAGCAGAAATTGCAGAAAACATCGTGAAGCGTTTGTCCGACTGGATAACCAAATTAGAGAAAAGTTATCCCAAAGCAGATACAACGATTTCAAAAAAAGACGCAAATGCCTTGGAAAAAGATGTTGATTCATGGAAAAAGGAAATACGCAGAGAGTTGGAAAGAAAACCTGTAATTGCAATAGAATTGCAAAGTGGCTTGAATCCTAATGAATTAACCAAGGTTGCTGAGCAAAAGCCAAGTGAGTTTATCCCTTCGGAAATATAGGAAAAAATGACAGATATCGAGAAAAACGATTTATCTGATGCAGCGAAATGTCTTCTTTTAGGTACTGCTACACCATCTGTAATGGTGGCTTTGAGAGGAGCAGAGGCTTCTATTAGGAATTTTTATCATAATAAAACTAAAATGGAACCATGTGAGAAAACTTGGAGACAACTTACCCAAGAATTGAAAGAAAAAGCTAAGGATTTGAGTATCAAGGATACATTTATTGGATATCTTGATTACATTGGAGATGCCAAGAGAAACTTTGCTCAACATCCTAATAAGATATACTCCTTAAGAGAGGCAGTAATGATTTTCATGCAAGTGGCTAGTTTAATAGAAGACATCTATCTGCAGATATAAGAAACGCCTAATCCTGTGGATCATTAATGATTATTCCAAAATCGCGCGCGCATTATTTTTCAACTGTTCGTGGATCAGCTGATGTAGGGAATGTCTAGAGGTGTGCTCTTTTTTGCGCAGTCTTGGTGCTTTTTGATTGCGAATTCTATCGCCTGTTGCAGATACTCTTTTGCAAGCGCGCCCACAAAATCCTGAATAGGTCTCCCTTGACATAAAAACACGAAAGTAGGTGTGCCCATTATACCATATTTAGCGGCAAGCACCTCGTTTTGCTGGTTCTCCAAAACGTTAAATTTTGCAAATTTCAGCTTGCCTGCATATTCTTCTGCAAGTTCAGTGTAAACTGGCTCAATCATCCTACAATAGGGACATTGCGGATGCCAAAACTCGACCAGAACCAGTCTCTTTGACTCTAAAACCTCCTCTTTCCAGTTCGCGGCGTTCGCCTCCACAATATTTTCGAACATTTCGGGTCGCCAGCCTAAAGCTTGGAGCTTTTTATTTTCAGGAGTTCTCGGTAGTATTCGCCAGTTTCAATTTTCTCATAGATTCCTCTAAGCACTTCATAGACGCTTTGGAAGTAGTCTTTGTCTTCCTCCTTCAACTGACGTTTCTGAACTTCAAGGCTTCTAGCTCGTATGCCTAGACCTGCGTCCCTGAATGTGTAGTACAGCACTCGGTGTTCAACCTCCGCCAAATGCGAGTAAACTTCCTCCGCTAGTTTGATCAGATCGTTGCCGGTGTTCTTCAAGTTGGCAGCATCCCACGACAGCATGTAAGCCTCATTCTTAGACAGAATGATCCGTAATCTGGACTGGATAAGGTAAAGCAGAGGCTCAAACTTTTCCATCGTCAATCCCAAACTGTAATTGGCATTCACTAATGCTTTAAGCCTTACAGTATTTCTTCGTTTTGCTCAAAACATAGAACATTTCAAACTGAGAAACGTATATAAAGCCAAACTCTCTATCTGGTTGAACCGTTCAGTTACGAGTTGAACAAGTTGAAAATCATCGGGGCGCAGTTAAACTCAAAAACACATGGAGGTTCTCCCCATTTCCCGAGATAGAAGAAGGACCTCCACTGAAGAAAGAGTCGAGGAGTGGGCGCCCCGTACAAGGCTTGGAAAGATGATCCTCGATGGTCAAATCTCCTCTATTGAAGAAGTATTCGTAGAAGGGCTGAAGATAAAGGAGCCCGAAATAGCTAATGTCCTCATTCCAGATCTGGAAGAAGAAGTAATCAACGTAAATTTGGTGCAGAAGCAAACGGACGCCGGTGAAAAGTCAAGGTTTAAAGCCATAGTGGCTGTCGGAAACCGCAACGGCTACCTCGGTCTGGGTTCAGGCAAATCTCGGCAGGTCCGCAACGCCATCGAGAAGGCTGCTACTGACGCGCGCTTAAACATCACCCTCATTCGTCGGGGGTGCGGAAGCTGGGAATGTGGATGTGGCAAGCCACACTCTCTTCCTTTTAAGGTTGAAGGTAAATGCGGCGGAATTTCCGTTGTTCTAGTCCCGGGTCCTCGAGGTTTAGGCATCGTGGCAGGCGAAATGGCCAAGGTCATCCTCGGGCTCGCCGGAGTCAAGGACTGCTGGACTAGAAGTTACGGCGACACCAGAACTATTCCTTCCTTCGCTTATGCTCTTTTTGACGCGCTTACAAAAACCTACAGCCTCGTCACGCCTAAAGATTGGGTGAAGTGACATGGCGAAACAAGAGGGAAAGTGCCTCGCAATCGTTCGGGTTCGCGGAATAAGCGACATTTTCCGAGGGATAAAAGATACCTTGAAGATGCTTCACTTGACGCGGAACTGCCACGCCACGTTAATCGACAACCGCCCAGCCTACATCGGCATGCTGAAAAAAGTTAAAGACTACGTGGCTTGGGGCGAAGTCTCCAAAGAAACCATAGCGCTTCTCCTTAGAGAAAGAGGCAAAATCACGGGCGACAAAAAGTTAGACGACGAATATGCAAAGAAAATCGGGTATAAATCGCTGGACGACCTTGCAGACGCTATATACAGCCTAAAAGCAGAATACGGCAGTCTCCCAGACGTAAAACCCATTTTTCGCCTCCACCCGCCGAGGAAAGGATTCAAAGGCAAAGTGAAAAAGAGTTATGCGGCTGGCGGGGTCACCGGATACAGGGGAGAGGCAATAAACACGCTGATAGAAAGTATGACCTAGCTTTCCTTAACCGCTAATGAACTGTCATCCTCGCCTAACAATAAATTTATACTCATCATCTCATACACGTTGTCTCAGAAAAGAGGAATGACAGGTTGACTGAATGGTGGCGGAAAAAACGAGACAAGCGTCCTCACCCGTGGTTCGATATCTTCGAGGACTTTGACAGATTCGAGGAAATGATAGATGAAATGATGCGTCGCGCCTTCGAAACAGACTCAAAAGAAGAAAAAGCCTTCTCACCCTACGTCTTCGGTTTCTCCATGTCCATTGGACCTGACGGAAATCCAGTTTTCCGCGAGTTCGGAAACGTTCGACCAGGCGACTCCGGGCCTCAAATTCGAGATGAACGGGAGCCCCTCGTTGACGTTATGGAAGAAAAAGAGAACATTGTCGTCTTAGCTGAGCTCCCGGGCGTGGAGAAGAATGACATAAGTCTGCATGCAACTGCGGACCATTTAACTATTTCAGTAGAGACCGCCGACCGAAGATACCATAAAGAACTTGAGTTTCCAACAAAAGTCGATCCTAGGTCCTCTCGGGCTTCATACAAAAACGGCGTCCTTGAAATCCGCTTGAAAAAGCTCGGAGTTGAAACGGTTAAAGAAGAAAAAATCCATATAGAATAAATAGAACCTTACAAACGTTAAAACGTCTTCAGGAGGACAACACGTGCCCCACAAACTCAGAAAAATACGGAAGCACCGCGGCTCCAGAACTCACGGCTACGGCCAAGTAGGTCAACACCGAAAGCGAGGAACAAAGGGTCAACGGAAGCCAGGCCGCCACAAACAAGGGTGGACCCACACAGTGAAGTATGAACCTGACGCTTTCGGGAAAAAAGGCTTCACTCCACGAGGATTAAAGAGGAAAACTAATGTCGTCAACGTTGGAGAACTTGACGAACTCGCTGAAAAAGTCTCCGCGGAAAAGAAGGAAGGGAAACCGCTCTTAGACCTTGAAAAATTGGGATACGACAAACTTTTGGGAATGGGCAGAATAACTAGACCTGTGCTGGTTAAGGTTGCATCCTTCTCCGAAACCGCGGCGAAAAAAATAGAGGACGCTGGAGGACAGGTTCTTAAGGAACCCCCTAAAGAATAACAATGATAGCGTTAATGAAATGTCTGAGGGAAACCTGTGGCTGGTAGATTCCTCCGCTTGTTCAAGCCCATTTCGCGGTTTCTGCCTGAGGTCGGCTCACCTGAGCGAGGAGTGCGGTTTAACGAGAAGCTGTTCTGGACAGGCATAGCGCTTGCCTTATACCTCATCATGGCTGAAGTACCCCTCTACGGCGTGACGTCAGTGGGCGGCGCAGCGTACAACCCCATTCAAGTAATTTTCGCCTCTAACCAAAATTCGCTGATGGCATTAGGGATAGGCCCAATCGTAACCGCGGGGCTGATCCTGCAACTTCTCGCCGGATCGAACATAATTGAATTTGATCAGTCAGACCCGGATGATCGAGGGCTCTTCACTAGCGCCAGCAAATTTTTTTCCATAGTCATGACCGGCATTCAGGCCTTAGCATATATTTTCGGTGGGTTCTTCGGCGCTAGCTTGCAATCCGGTGTGGCAATTGTTATATTTACGGAGCTCATGATTGCCGGGTTAATACTCATGCTCTTAGACGAGATGATACAGAAGGGCTGGGGAATTGGAAGCGGAATCAGTCTCTTCATAGTAGCAGGCGTAGCCAAAAGCATCGTATGGGACAGCCTATCAACGTTTGGCCCCATGACAGATGGAAAATTCTATGGCGCCCTGTGGGCGTATGCTCAAACCGCCCTTAACGGCGAGCCTCTGTTAAGTAACTTCTTTCTAAGAAGGAGTACTACAGATGGAACCCCTACTTATTTACCTACTATGCTGGGTTTCGTAGCCACGATAGCTGTCTTCCTTTTTGTGATTTATGTCGAAGGAGTCAGGGTGGAGCTTCCTGTTTCTTATGCCGACTACCGTGGATTCCGCGGCAAATATCCTATTAAGCTTCTTTACGTTTCCAATTTGCCCGTGATCTTCGCTTCCGCGCTGTTCGCAAACATATACTTCATATCCCAGCTTCTCTGGAGTAAATTCCAAGGTAACTTCTGGATTGGACTCTTAGGTACGTACACAGTGGAAAATAACCAATACGTACTTACGGGTGGTCTCGCATATTATATGACGTCGCCTAGAAGCTTGTACAATGTTATGAACCGCCCCTTGCAGGCCGTAGTGTACGCTGTGATCCTAATTGTTTTTTGCATTGTCTTCTCGCTTACATGGCTCGAGGTGGGAGGTTTAGATCCTAGAACGGTTGCTGGACAGCTCGTCAGCTCAGGCATGCAGATTCCAGGGTTCCGGAGGTCAGAAAAAGCCATTGAAATGATTCTTAAACGGTACATTCCAGTGGTTACAATAATGGGGGGTGCCTTAGTTGGGTTAATAGCTGCTGTAGCCAGCTTCTTCGGCGTTTTCGGATCAGGCACGGGTGTACTCCTAAGCGTAGGAATCCTTTATCAATACTATCAACTTCTTATGCAGGAACGCATCGTGGACATGTATCCTGCCATGCGCCACTTCCTAGGAGAATAATTATTAAAGCAGGTGAATTTGATTGTCAGACCTCAGTTGGTTGGGAAACCCGCCTTACGCAACGCTCATCATCCTCGGCGCATCAGCGTTGCTCTCATTTCTTGTAACCTTCATCAACAGCCTCTTCACTCCCAAGGAGCAAAGGGAACAACTTAGAAAATGGAACAAAGAAATCCGAGAGTGGACATCCGAATCCGTAAAGGCGAGACGAACAGGCGACAAAAAACTCCTCAAAAAGGTTCAGAAGCAAGAAAAGAGAATCAAACAGCTCCAAGCTAAAATGGCCAAGCAGTCGCTTAACACGTTTAAAGTGATGCCCATCAGCATAGCCCTTTTCGTTGTGATTTGGCTGTGCTTAACTGGAAGAGTCATGTACGTCAATGTGCAACTGTTCGAGGGCCCTATTAACGCTCAAACACCAGTTGCTTATCTACCGTGGCTCGGGGAAACTCCTATTGCGCTATATCTATTTCAGTGGTATCTCATATGTTCCTTCGCCGTTGGAACCCTCTTTTCTCGTGTGTTCGGCTTAAGCATGGGGACTGAGTAAATGCCTCAAAAAGAGAGGAAAAAGGCGGTCATATGCGTTTCTGGAATGGCTGGAAGCGGAAAAAGCACGTTGGCTAAGAGGCTGGCTAGAAAATACGGGCTGAGGTACCTGTCAGGAGGAGACGCGCTGAAAGCTTTGGCTGTTGAGGCCGGACGTAAACCGGGCGGAGCAGACTGGTGGGAAACCGAGGAAGGAAAAAAGTTTCTTCAGCAGAGAAAGCAGAATCTTGATTTTGACAAGAGGGCGGATGAAAAGCTTCTGGAGTGGGCGGAGAAAGGCGACGTAGTTCTCGACAGTTGGACTATGCCTTGGCTGCTGAAGAAAGGCTTCAAGATTTGGCTGGAGGTCTCGCCTGAGGAGAGAGCCAAACGCATCGCGAGAAGGGACCGCCTAAGCCCTGGAGAAGCCCTTAAATCTTTAAAGGAGAGGGATGCGAAAACCAGTAAGATATACGAGAGCCTCTACGGTTTCAAACTCGGAGAAGACTTTTCGCCGTTCAATCTTGTTCTTGACACTAACGATTTAGCGGCTCGCGAGGTGTTTCGAATTATCTGCATGGTGTTAGGTCCTCTCTACTTTGAGGCGCGGTAACCTTGTTCATCGAGCAGTAAAATTTAAAGATGGGCATGTCTAGTCTAGTAAGAGTCTAGGAGGATACAGAGTTTGCCTGCAGTTGAAGTTGGTCGAGTATGCGTGAAAGTTGTGGGTCGAGAGACTGGAAGAAAATGCGTTGTCGTGGACATGATTAACAAGAACTTCGCGCTCATAACCGGACCAAAAAAAGTAACCGGCATAAAACGGAGGCGAGTCAACGTGAGCCATATTGAACCCACCAAGACGAAGGTCTCCATAAAGCGTGGCGCAACCGACGAAGAAATAGTTCAAGCCCTAACTGAAGCGAGTAAACTCGAGGAACTGTCCGGTGCAGTCAAGCCTTAAAACGATTGTACACTAAGCCTTTTAACCTCTAGCCGCATCTTCAAGTTTTAGGAAAAAGGATCATGCGAAAAGTAGAGGCACCGTGGGAGCTCAAGCGGAAACTTGTGGTTAAGGCGGAAGAGGAGACGGATCCACGGTTTGGATGTAAACCTGAGGAGCGGTCTCCTGAGGAGCACGTCAAGTTCGGCATAATAAACTTGGATAAGCCTTCTGGGCCTTCCAGCCACGAGGTTTCCGCGTGGGTTAAGCGCATTATGAAGCTTGGACGGGCTGGTCACGGCGGGACCCTTGAGGCTTAAACGGCCGGGGAAATCCCAGAGTGACGGGTGTTCTGCCCTTGGCTTTAGAGGAGGCTACGAAGGTTGTTGGGGCGCTTCTCTTATCAGGTAAAGAGTATGTTTGCGTTATGCGGCTTCACGACGCGGTTTCAGAAGACCGCGTTAAAGCGGTTTTAGAGGAGTTTCATGGAGTAATCTATCAACGTCCGCCTCTGCGGGCTTCAGTTAAACGGAGGCTGAGAACCCGAACAATTTACTACTTGGATTTTCTTGAAATGGAAGAGAGAAACGTCCTCTTCAAGGTGGGTTGCGAGGCAGGAACCTACATTCGGAAGCTCTGCTACGACATCGGAGAGGTGCTGGGTTGCGGCGCTGACATGCGGGAGCTCCGGCGGACTAGGGTTGGCCCTTTCACGGAAGAGGACAGCCTAGTCACATTGCACGACGTAGCCTATTTTTTCGCGGAGTGGCAGGAAAAAAAGGATGAAAGTCTTCTGCGAAAGTTTGTTTACCCCATGGAAAAAGCCTTAGCGCTGCTTCCCAAGATTGTTGTTCGCGATTCAGCGGTTGACGCCCTTTGTCACGGCGCACACTTGACGGCTCCTGGCGTGCTGTCCCTTGAAACAGGCATAAAACCGAAAGACGCAGTGGCTGTTTTCACCCAGAAAGGCGAGGCTATAACTCTGGCGCAAGCGCAGGCGTCCACTGACCAAATTTTAACGATGGATCACGGTTTTGTGGCGAAAACCACGCGGGTATTAATGCCCCGAGGCGTCTACCCGAAAAAGTGGCGCAGCAGTTCAAAAAGCTAAAAAAGCGGTTGCCTTCCTTTTAGTCTTGACAAGCGTAGTGCCGGGATCTCCTAGAGCAGACCGTTGGTGCTCTGCGGGAAATCAGGTTGGGAGCAGATCCGCTTAAGCAAACGAAGCTCAAGCCTGGAAAGCCTGTGGCCTGAAAGGGCCGCGTGGGTTCAAATCCCACTCCCGGCGCCACACAACAAAACGAGAAAACGCTGTCATATAATTGACTTGAAGGTTGCTAGTCTTCCCTTCGTTCAACAACTATTCTGCAGTTAGCAGCCAAAGCAGCGATTGCGCCTAAAGCCGCCAGCCAAGGCGCGAAAAGAACTCCTATAACGCCAACTGTGACGGGCATATCCAAAAGAGTCTTTCCCTTCTCGTCTTTGATTATGACCCGCGTGACGTTTCCCTCGTGGACGAGTTCCTTAACTTTTTTAACCAAGTCGTCTGCTGAAACCGAGAGCTCCTCTGTCACAGTTTTGCCCACGTAGGCTCCACAGGAAGAACAGTACTTCGCATCCTCAGCCACTTCTTTTCCGCATTTTTCACAGAACGGCACCTAAATCTACCCCTTCTCAACGCTAACAGACCAGTTATAGAGCTTTTATAAAAACTTTTTAACGAACATAAAAGGGAAGATTAGTCTGGAGACCGTGATTAAAGGTTGCATGACGTAATCATAATCGGTTCAGGCCCAGCTGGATTGACCGCCGCTGTTTATACAAGCAGAGCCAAGCTGGATACGCTTGTTGTTGCCGGATTTATGCGGGGTGGACAACTGATGCTCACATCCGAGGTTGAGAACTTCCCTGGTTTCCCAGAAGGAATCTTAGGTCCAGACCTCATGGACAGAATGCGCAAACAGGCAGAACGCTTCAACGCCAAATTCATGTTTGAAGACGCCACCGCCGTGGACTTTTCCTCTAGGCCATTCAAAGTAACCGTAGGCGACAAAGTGTTAGAGACGCGGTCAGTTATCATTGCAACCGGCGCATCGCCGAAATGGCTCGGGCTGGAATCTGAAACTAGGCTTCGGGGCAGAGGGGTTTCCTCCTGCGCAACATGCGACGCTGCGTTCTTCAAAGACAAGAAAGCCGTGGTTGTGGGTGGAGGTGACATAGCCATAGAGGAGGCTTTAGCGCTCACAAAGTTTGCGCGAGAAGTGACGGTTGTTCACAGACGCGATCAGCTGAGGGCAACTAGAATCCTTCAGGACAGGGCTTTCGGCAACAACAAAATCAAATTTGCGTGGAACAGCGTGGTTCAAGAGATACTTGGCAAAGACAAGGTTGAAGGGGTCCGCTTGAAAAACGTCAAAACCAACGAAGAATCCGAACTCGCCACTGACGGAGTTTTCATCGCCGTTGGACATAAGCCTAACACGGGCATCTTCAAAGGCCAAATCAGCTTGGACGAAAAAGGATACATCATAGTAAAGGATGAAACCAAAACCAACGTGGAGGGAGTGTTCGCCGCCGGAGATGTGAAGGACTATCGGTATAAGCAGGCGGTGACGGCGGCAGGAGCTGGATGTAAGGCTGCTATAGACGTGGAAAAATATCTGGAAAAAACTGTTAAATGAATCATCTCGAATTGTCTCACTGAAGCTCAAGTAACTGCGCGTTGATCAGCCAGATTTTCTGGCTTAACTGCTGATTTTCGTGCTCTTCCTCAAGCATTCTTGATGTTTGCCCATGACGTTCTCTATCAGTTTTTTCAGTTGATCCTTAGGCATAAACCCGACGATTCCCTGAACCGGTCTACCGTCACAGAAGAACATCAGCGTAGGGGTGCTTATTATACCATTGTGGATGGCGACATGCCGGTTTTCCTCGTTTGCCAGAACGTTAAACTTCGCGAACTTCATTTTATCTCCGTATTCCTTCGCCGTCTCCGCGTATACTGGTTCAAGCTTTATACACCACGGGCAGTGTTCATGCCAAAAATCGACAAGGATCAGCGTCTTAGACTTCAAAACTTTTTCTTCCCAGTCATCAGCATTTACTTCCACAACACTTTTTGAAGACAACTAACTCATCCCTCACACACTTAAAGTAAATCGCGGATAATTAGCTTTTATAATTTATCAAAATCAACAAAATGTCTTAACTTTTCTCGCATGGAAAAGTCCCGAAGAGTCGCCAGAACCAACTCGCTGCCTTTCTGAGCCGCCTGTCACAAATTTTAAGTTTCAGTTTCCACAAACAGCTGTCGAGAGTTGAGTAAAATGAAACCGGAATCTACATTTTTTTCCGTAGTAAGTCAGGGGAAGATCAAAGTTAACATTGTCGTCGGAACGGAAGGTCCAGAAGCAGAGAAGTTGGCAGCTAGGGACCTTCAACGCTACATCGTTGAAATCACTGGGAAGCGAGTGCCGATAAAAGGCGACAGCGAAGTTTTAGAGCACTTCCCAGAGACAGAACTGATCCTCGTTGGTAGCCATCGAACGAATAAGGTAACGGCTGAGCTTGTTAAAAACGGCTTCCTTGAGGAGCTAAGGAAAGGCATCGGGTCGGAGGGTTTCATGGTTAAAACCCTTGAGTGGAAAGGAAAAAGGTTCTTGGTGCTCAGTGGGTTCAATAAAATAGGCACTTCCCATGCAGTTTACTATTTTCTAGAGCGCTGTTGCGGCGTAGGCTTCTTTAGAGACGGAGATCGAGTGCCTAAAAAGACAGATTTGACGTTAGAAAGGATAGACTTCGTCAAAAAAGGCAACTTTAAATTCAACGCGTTTTGGGGAGAGCATGCCCAGTGGGCACTAAGTAGACATCGAAGCCCCCAATTTTGGACTTTAGATGAATGGAAGAATTTCATCGACTTCATAATAAAAAGAAGGTTTAATACACTGCTTTTCGGTGCCCACTCGTCGCATTTTTGGGGCGAAATCTGGTTGAAAGCCTTTCCTTGGCTTAAAAGCGAGGATATTCCGAGCATTCTTCCGCTCAAGCTGCGAACAGAAATAATCAGGAACGCAGTTTCTTATGCAAGGGAAAGAGGATTAAACGTAGCATACCCCATAATGTGGGGACTTGTCCCCAAACGGGTTCTAGAAAAGGTGCCCGCGAAGTATCACATCAGCATATTCGACGCCACAGAAGGCTCTCCGTATTTTAAGTGGGTCGATCTCTGTCTTGCTGACCCCAACATCAAACAGGTCATGAAAGCGTTTCTCAATAGCCTCATAGAAACGATCGGGAGAGGAGACATCTACTTTATCTGGACACGCCTCGAAGGCTTAATTTGCCCCGAAGCCGCTACTCGGGCCACTGCTTATGTTGATGCGTACAATTTGCTGAAGGACATCGATCCCAAGGCTAGGGTGGGCGCTCCAACCTTTAACTGGAACTGGGGGGTCTCGGAATTGGATTGGAGGGTACAGTGGGAAGACTTTAAGAAAAGGGTGCCTAAGGACGTGGTCGTAGAAAACTGGGATAATAGGTTAGACCTCTTCTATGAGACAAAGGGTTTCGAGGGACGCCCATGGTGGATAGTGCACTCGATCAGCTTTGAAACAATGGTTCTCCCCTTTACCTGCAGATTGCCGTCGGACTTTAGGGTCAAGGACGCATTGGAATTTGGAGCAGAAGGCTACGTTGTGTGCAGTATCATCGGCGGAGCGGCTTCCCTGTTTTACAACTTTGCTTCTGAACTGTCTTGGAACCCAGACTTAGAATTTTCTGCTTACCTGAAGGATTACGCAGAGAGAAGATATGGAAGCAAATCCGCAGAAAACATGTATAACGCCTTTGTTAGTCTCCTAGAAGCCGCAAAGAATAGGGCCGTGTTTGGCCACATCGGTAACGGCAAAGTAAGATTTGGACTAGACGGAAGTGCTATCCCAATAATTGTGCCCCATGGACCCTACTGTGCCCCACCAGAGATCGTTGAAGCGTGCTTAGAGAAATGCCGGAGGGCCCTGGAATACGCCCTGAAAGAAAAAAGGAGGCAAGAGGACAACCCACTCTATCAAAATGACTTAACCGAGCTGAAAATAATATGCCTAAAATTAGAGGGCACGCTGCACTATCAGAAGGCCTATACGTACCTGTGGGAAATGAAAACCAAGGATGCAGCAAGCGAATTTAAAGAATCCTCTGAATCCTTTAATGCTCTAGTAAACCTCCTACAAGGCGACGAACGCTACGACTTGTCTCTAACGAGGAAGTGGCTTGAAAAGAACTTTCCTGACGCTGATCTGGAGTTTTGGGAAACCTGTTCCAAGGTGCACAGCATATATGTCACTTACCGTGAAAGAATAATAGACCTGCGTAATAAGACAAAGAGGCTGGCAAAGCTTTCCGAGAAAGCAGAAAAATATGAGGATTTAGTGAAGACGGTTAAGGAGGCCCATGACAGCGAGGGCATCGTCTATATCTGAGCATAATCTAAAAGTTGGGTACATTTAACAACTACCATATAGCCGCCGTAGAGTTCTCGTATCAGGCGCTCATCAGAATACAGGTGGCTTTGTTACCCACACTCCGAACAAGGTTTATATTCGTTGGATGCTAAAAGTCGATTTGCGCGTACCGTCGCTGTCTTAGGAGATGATTAAAATTACGACGCATGTATATGAGAAAAAGGTTCCATCTGTAGAGGACCTCTGGAAAGGAAGGGTTTTTGACACTATAATAAAAGAAGGTGCGGCGATGAAGGTTGTCAACGAGGAGCTTAGGGGTCTTATCCCCTTTGAGGCACCAACGGACACCTATAACCTTCCTCATGTGACTATAAAACCATACATGGGTACGCCGGTCAAGATCGTGGTAGTAGGTCACATGCTCGAGTATGGAAACGTAACCCATGAAGAATTTGGCTATCCCCTATACAAGGAAGCCCTAGAGGAACTCAGAACCATTGAATCTCAGGGTCATTTTAAAATTGCCTACGTCGAAAAGCAGCTGATTGGTCGCAAATACAAGGAGGCTCAAGAAGTAGCGGCTACAGTCACAAACGCACTTTTTCAGAACAATGCCTCAGTAATAGTTTTGGTGGCTCTATCGTTTGTTGACGCGTCATACCTTAGGAGTTTAGTCGTTAATTTGCCGCAATGGGCGCGGATAGTTCTCTGGGCGAGAGAACAACCAAATCAAGCGTTTATAACGGGGCAAGGCATAAACGCGCAGGCCTTAGCGTCGATGCCGCAGGCGAGGCCTTTCCTGCTGATTAACGGTGATCTGGAAGGCTGGAATCTACAGTTATTAAAAAGCTACATCAAGGCTGCTCAGGCCCATTTTTATAAGCAGAAAACCGTTGTAGTACGTTTTGGCGGTCCAATAGCGGGAATGATGACGGATATAAGTTCCGCTGAAACCTTTGGTAGACACGGATGGATTTTTCTCTATAGGGACCATGGGCTTGTTCGGGAAGTAGCTCAGTTCATTGTCCAAGAGTGGCATAAAAAGCATCGCGGAAAAGAGTTCCACAAGGTTGCGAACATTTTAGACGATGCTATCGTTGAATTTAAGAAGAGGAGTTGGAAGACAGAGGCTAACATAGAAGAGGGTTTAACACGATCCCTCGCGCTAACCTTGGTTCTATCCGCTGCATCAAAAGTGGATGAGGCTGACGCGATTGCGTATCAGTGCGCGTTTGGGACCATGGGCTGGTGTTCAGGATGCATGGCTTGCGGCCTCCTTGGGCAAGTTTTGCCCTTTGCTTGCGAAGCTGAGGAAAGGACGTGTGAGGGTACAGTGGAAGAGTTCCTCTTGGGGGGAGTGCCAGGGCAATTAGCAGATATTCGTTATTATAGGATGATTGATCCGGAGAAACTGCTGGGGTTATCTTGGTGGATAAACTGTGGTTCGATGAGACTGTCCTTGTGCGACACGCATAAAGAGGTAATTTGGAGACCTCAGAACACCATGCAGGGAGACGTTGGGAACATGGGGTTCTGCACGAGATTCCAAGCTATGCATAAAGACCCTGAGAAAAGGGAACTTACCATAACAAGGCCGCTTGAGATAGCTCCCGATAAGGTTGCTTGGCTTGTACAAACAGCGGAACTTGTGAACAAAAAACTGTTAGAACAAAGACTTAATCAGCTTGGAAGCGATGTGGACGTCGATAAGGTATGGAAGGAGCTAAAGGAGATACATCCTCCAGATAATTGGGGCTTTATGACCGCCTTAATGTGCCACCTTGACGAACCTTACATCCTTACGCCTGATCCTTCAAGAGAACTAGAGAAATTTATAAAGCAGCAGTGGGGCGGAGGCTATAATCCTGCCCTGACCGCTAGCACGTTAATTGGCAACCACGCCGCTATCATAGACAAGAATATTCTACCAGAACTCCAATACGAATTAAGCATGGGTCAAACACCAACACCCCTCGCTATCACCGCAGCCACACAGAAAACAATAGAATGGTTCCCCGCCCTGAGAAAGTATGTCCCAGCTTTTCGAGCGTAGAACCCTCTTTACCGCCTTTATATCAGAGCCTTAATCAAGATTTGTTCAGAACCTAAAATATTGTAGATCAGCTGGTCGGTAGAGTCATTTTTGCTAACTCGATTAATCTATCGTACTGATCACGGAAGCTGTTGAGAATTTCATTGTAAACCTTAAAATGCTTTGAGTAAAATTTATGAAAATTGGATCGTGGCTGAATTTTTTCAGTTACCTTTACCCACTCTCGAATCGTGGAGGGGATGTCCTTGAATAAACCAGCACCATAGCCCGCAGTCACAGCCGTTCCAAGACTGGCTCCTTCTTCGCGGGCTAAACCCACGTATGGGATATCCAGAACATCCGCTTTTATTTGACACCAAAACCTACTTTTCGCTCCTCCGCCAACCGCTCGAGCTTCCTTGCACTCGAAGTTAGGCATGTTGCCTCGTAAGACCGCTAAAAACGAGTAATATTCAAATGCGATGCTTTCTAAAATCGCGCGGTACAAGTGCCCTCTTTTGTGGTCGAACCTCAAGCCAAACCATACTCCCCTCGCATTCGGCCACCACGGATCCCGTCTACCCGCGAGGTGTGGAATGAATAAGAGGTTTTCTGACCCAGGCGGAATTTTTGCTGCCTCTTCATCTAGAATGCGGTAGGCACTGCTTCCGATATTTTCAGCTTCTTTCTTTACTGATTCACTCAGTTCGTCCCTGAACCACCTGAGGACCATACCTCCTCGGAGGACCCCCATGGAAACCCAGAGGTTGCCGAGTGCTGATTTCCAACATTCAAGGGTCTTATGCCTTATATCTGGAACAGGTTCGCTGACGCAAAATGCAAAATGAGAAAAAGTGCCCGCCACATCGACGGCTTGACCTTGCTCAACCATGCCAGCGCCTAACCATGAAGCCGGTGCATCTCCGGAACCAGCGATCACAGATATGCCTTTCTTGAGACCTAGTTCTTCCGCCGTTTTTCTGGTGAGCTCGCCCACAATCTGCCATGGTGGGACAACTTTAGGAAGCTTGTCTTCTGGAATGTTGAAAAGCTCACATAGCTGTTGGGACCAATTTAACGTTTTGCAGTCATACAACATAGTTGAAGGAAGTATGGTATAGTCCGTAACAAAAGCTGTTTCTTCGGCTTCAGTTAGTTTCACGTTTATGTAATCCTTCGGGTAAAGGAACTTGTACGTTTTTTCAAATATTTTCGGTTTGTTCCTTTTCAGCCATAGAAGCCGGGGGGCGTTAAAATCTTCGCCAATCGTGTTTCCAGTTGTCTTCCACACTAGTTCTTCGTGGTTCTTTTTAATCCATTCAACCTGTGGGGTATATTCTCCCACAAGGCCGAAGGGCCCAAGAGGTTCTCCTTCTTTATCGACGGGAAGCCAGCCTCCCATCATGCTGTCAACGCCTATCGCAATTATGTCTTTTGGATCAACTTTTTTCGCTACCTCTCTCACGGTGCCCACCGTTGCCCTGTAAAAGTCTGCTGGATTGTACTCAATCCATCCAGGCTTTGGGCTTGATGTCGGATGCTCTTGATAAGCTTCCCCCCACAGCTTGCCGTCAGCGTCATAAACAGCAGCCTTTGTTCCTGAGCATCCCATGTCAACACTTATCAAATAAGGGCCGCGCATTTTCCATCCTTGCCCCGATTACAATTATGGTGTATCAACTGTTTTTGTTAATCGTTAATATTATTTTCTAACCGTTCCCCTATCGTATGCACCCGTTCTTTTACTCGTCAGCCGCATCAACAAAAGGATGCAGAATCTTTAAATTGAATGCTTTACATCAATAATTTTCTTGGGAAGGAGGAAAGTAGTCGATGAGTGACTTAAGTGAAGTAAAGGAGAAAATACTTGAGTATATAGGGTTCATGTTTGAACGAGACCTTACCGATGTGACTGGAGGAGCTATTAGCGTCCGCGTAGGCGACTACATCGTTGCAACGCCGACGGGGATATGCAAACAAATGTTCAGGGTTAAAGCGGATGACCTTGTTGTTTGCGATATGTCTGGTCACGCCGTTGAAGGGCTGTGCAAACCTTACGTTAGACCTTCATCGTCGTTTCCCGTCCATCTTAAAATATATCAAGAAAACCCCATAGTCAGAAGCGCTGTTCACGCCCACCCCAAATACATCCTAGCCTATTCTGCTGCACGAAAAAACATGCCGGTAGTAACCGAGCAGGCGAGGTTGTTCCTAGGCGAAGTACCAGTGCTCGATTTCGCTGAGCCGATATCCGATGTTAACAAGTATGTTCGCGTGCTTTCAGAAGTAACCAATGATCAAGTAAAAAAACGGCGGGACGAACTCAAAGAACATGGAATAGCCATGATAATCCCAGAGCATGGCATATTAACTGTGGGAAAGAGCCTCTATCACGCGTATCTGGCCTTGGAAATAGCGGAGCAGTCGGCTTTCGTTTTGCTTACCAGTAAACTTCTGTCGCAGGGAAAATGGCCTCCAGCCCTTTAGCCAAGCCCTTAAACTCGTCTAGGAACAGAGCTGATCTTCGGATGACGCAAGATTCTCTTAATAAAAAGACTGTTTACAGCAAACTGGCGGAAATCGTAGGTCACAAAAACGTTTCTAACAGCGAGGCTGACAAGATCTCTTACTCGAAGGACTTCTCTTGGAAGGCACAAACGCAATTTAGACATAAGAACCGTATGTTTCCACCTGACTTCATCGTGTGGCCCGAAGAAGTAGAGCAGATATCAAAAATTGTTCGCCTGGCTAATGAAAAGGGAATACCTATAATTCCTTGGGGCGGCGGTTCAGGATACTGGGGCGGAGTCATTCCGATTCATGATGGAATTGTAGTCGACATCAAAAAATTAGACAAAATCAAGAAGATAGACGAGCAGTCATGCACCGTCACCGTTCAGTCGGGCATTTTAGCTTGGGACCTAGAAACACAGCTACAGAAAGCCGGATACACTCTGGGACATTATCCAGCGTGCATGTATTGCGCGTGTATTGGCGGCAACCTCGCAACACGTTCTGCCGGAATTTTATCTTCGAAATATGGAAAAATCGAGGACATGGTCCTAGACTTAGAAGTGGTTCTTCCTACGGGTGAGATCATACATACCAGACCAGGAGTCCAACCAAGACAGGCGACAGGCCCCGACTTGAACCAAATATTCGTGGGCTCTGAAGGCACCCTCGGAATCATAACTGAGGCCACCCTTCAAATTCATCCAAGTCCTGAAGAGCGCCGTTTCCGAGGAATTTTGTTTAAAGACCTCCACACTGCCCTTGAGACTGTGAGAAAAATCTTTAGGAAGGGACTGATTCCATGTCTCGCAAGAGTTTACGACGAATTTGAAACAACAATACACGCTGATATGCTGGGCATTTCAGAGGAGGAGAAAGGCGCGGCTCTGATCGTAGGATTTGACGGGTTCAAGGAACTTGTTGATTTAGAGGAGAAAACTGCATTAGAAATATGCTCTCAAGAAGGAGGTAGAGATCTTGGACCTAAGCCTGGCGCTCACTACTGGGATCACCAGTATGATATTTATTATCCTAAGCTTAAGCGTAAAGTGCCCATCCTCGATCTCGATGCGCTTCAATTTGTCATTGACACCGCGGCTACTCACGACAGGCTTGAAAGTATATATTATGCAATAAAAGCTGTCGTCACAAGTTACGAGAACGCAGGTTTCTGCGCTCACTTCTCGCATTGGTACAAAACCGGTGGCATGATGTACTCATACTCTTGGGTGGAAAACGCGCCAAAGGACGAACGTACCGTCAAAAAATATGAACAGATGCTTCGTGAAGTGCTTGAAGTTATTCTAAAATTTGGGGGAACAATTAGTCATCATCACGGCGTTGGGTTATACCTTGGAAAATTCATGCAGAACCAATACGGACCAGCTTTTGGAGTTACAGAAAAAATAAAGAAAGGATTGGACCCCAACAACATCATGAATCCCGGGAAGCTCGGGTTTGGAGAGGATTAAAATTTTTCTGAACGAATTGTCCGAAACCATTGAATTGTGTAACTCTTGCTACAAAATGTGCAGGCACGTTTGCACTGTTGCCACTCAGACAAAATCAGAGACGGACACCCCTAACGGGAAATGCCAACTTGCGTGGTTGATTCTAAAGGGACGAGGAGCCTTCACTGAATCCGTTATCCAATCCATGTACAAGTGTGCAACCTGCAATCTCTGTAAATCTTGGTGTTTAACGGGAATCGATATAGCCAAGGTTGTGGAGGCTGCACGCGCCGACATCGTAACCCTAAACAAAACCCCAAAAAGCGTAGTTGAAATTGGTGAAAACGTTGAGAGAGCGCACAATGTTTACGGAGAGTCTCACGAAAAGAGATTCGCTAATATCATTAACGAGATGCCACTGAGTAAAAACAAAGCGGAGACGGTATACTTTGCCGGATGCACGGTCGCGTATCGTCAACCGGAGATAGCGAGAGCCGTTATAAAGACATTGAGATCAGCTAACGTTAGCTTTACGATCATGAACGGCGATGAGTGGTGCTGCGGCTTGCCCTTATATCAACTGGGTTTACGGGACGCCGCAAAAAAATTAGCTGAACATAACGCACAGGCGATCAAAAAAATTGGATGCAAAACCATCGTGGTTTCATGTCCAGGTTGTTACGAAGCTTTCAGAACGTATTATCCCAGCTGGAACGTAGAGCTGGGCGCTAAGGTCCTTCATGTTTCAGAATATGTTGAATCCCTATTGGAGAGGGGCGATCTCTCGTTAACGAAAAAAATCAGCAAAGTTGTAACGTATCACGATCCATGTCATCTTGGGAGACATTCAAACATATATGATCCTCCGAGGAGAACGCTGAAACATATTCCTGGGATAAAGTTTATCGAAATGCGTTGGAACAGAGATAAGGCTAACTGTTGTGGAAGTGGAGGCGGGCTTCCCTTTGTTTATCCTGCCTTAACTGACTCAATTGCAAGAAAAAGAGTCAACGAGGCCATAGAGACCGAAGCCGAGGTTTTATCCACTGCCTGTCCAGCGTGTAAACATGTGTTTAGCTGTGCCGTGGGGAAAACAGAATCCATAAAGGTTTACGACATTGCGGAGCTCATCGCCCAAGCCCTTTGAATCATTCGACATTTTCTTATCCTGCACTTTTATGAAAACCCTCGTTCGAGTCGCCCACTTTCAATTCATATCATACACTAAAAATATAAGGAAAATTTGTAATAGATTTACCTTAATCAAATCGGAGTTGAGTCCTATATGGTGCCTCAGGATGGATACTGGGGAAAGATTCTGAGGGTAGATTTGTCGACGAAGAAAAAGGTCATAGAGACCTTTGATGAGGCTTTTGCTAGGAGATACTTGGGTGGAGTTGGGTTCGCGAGTAGAATCTTATTCGACGAGGTAACAGCGCATACTGATCCCCTTAGTCCTGAAAATAGACTCGTTATTGGAGTAGGCCCCTTTCAGGGCACATATATTGCTGGTAGTGGGCGTTGGGCATTCTGTTCAAGGTCTCCACTATCGGGGCTTTGGGTTGACTCCAACGGTGGAGGTGAAGCTGGTCGAGAACTCAAACTGGCGGGTTTCGATTCTGTCGTCGTTCAGGGGAAGGCGCATAAACCGGTCTACCTTTGGGTTCGTGATGAAAATGTAGAAATCAGGGATGCAATGCATCTATGGGGCAAAGACACGTTTGAGACCACGGATGTCATAAAAGAGGAGCTAGACGATTCAAAGACTAAGATTGCTGCCATCGGACAAGCTGGTGAGAACCTCGTCAAATATGCTTGCGTAGTGAATGAAAAACATGGAGTTAACGGCAGATACGGAACTGGGACAGTGATGGGGTCCAAAAACCTCAAAGCTATTGCTATCCGCGGAACAAAGGAAACTCCAATAGCGGACCCTGATAGGCTGAAAGAGATTTATAGAAAAGTCTTGGCGAAAGTTAAAGAAGCGGAGTTTACGGAGACCAATAGGAAATATGGTATGCCCAATGCGGTAGTACCACGAGAAGAAAACTCTCTTCTATCTATGAGGAATTGGGCGCGGGACAGATGGACCAAGGGCGCTAAGAAGCTAGGCACTCCCCGTTATAACGAAGTCCTTAAGGTTAAACCTTGGCCCTGCGCCACATGCATCATGGGCTGCCACAGGCGCGTCACCGCTGAGGGCTACCCCACAGAAGGCTCAGGACCAGAGTATGAAACACTTGCCATGATAGGATCGAACCTCTTAATTGACGATTTAAAGGCTGTCACCGAAGCTAACGACTTGTGCAACCGATACGGAATTGACACCATAGAGCTCGGTGGCGTTTTAGGTCTCGTGTTTGAGTGTTATGAGAAGGGGCTAATTACCAAGGAGGATACTGACGGCATAGAGTTAATGTGGGGTAACGCCGAAGCGTTGCTAGAGTTAACAAAGAAGGTGGCCATGAGGGACGGCTTCGGTTCCATCCTCGCCGAGGGTATAAGGGCCATCATAGAAAAGATAGGGCCTAAGGCAAAGCCTTATGCAATAGAAGTAAAGGGCGGAGCTGTGGCAGCCCACGATCCAAGGGCTTTTTTCTCCATGGCCGTAGAAACCGTTACCTCAACTAGGGGCGCGTGCCACATCCGCGGGTTTCCTGAAGCCGCTGAGCTTGATGTGCTCTTACCTGAGGCGGGAATCAATAGGAAAGTAGATAGATTCGAGTGGAAGAGAAAGGGCTACATAACGGCCAAGTATCAGGATTTGATGCAAATATACAACTCCTTGGTTTGGTGCTTTTTCTATCAATTCTCAGATGTGGCGTTGACAGACTTGGTGGATATGCTGAATGCGATAACGGGTTGGAATATGACCCCCAAGGAGGCGTTAATAACTGGAGAACGCCTAACCAACCTGCAACAGACTTTTAACCTGCGCATGGGCATGATTCCAGCAAGGGATGACAGACTGCCTAAGAGACTGCTCGCACCCCATAAGAGGGGTGACGCGGCTGGCAAGGTGCCTCCAATAGATGTGATGTTAGGCGATTACTATAAGGCAAGGGATTGGGTGGAAGGAATACCGGCGAGAAGAAAATTGATCAAACTGACATTGAAGGATGCAGCTGAACAATTATATGGATATTAGCCTCTAACCGAAATCTTAACTTTAGTCAACGGTCCTGAGTAGATGGGTTTAAATAAACTATGGATATGGTGGCGACATCACCACTAAACTAAAAGGTACATCTCTCTAACTAAACTGCGCACCCACTTTTCTTATGTTCCTCGGATACATTCGCCGAAATGTTGCGTACGCATGAAGTGTGCACAAAAATTTTTTTAGTTGATACATCAATCTTTCTGAACTATGAAGAAGCCTTACATCGAAAAAACAGCTGATGTCTCTAAGTTCAGCGTGTGGATTGTCGACGGCGAATACATACGGGACAACATCGATGAGGAGTTCACTAATTTCGGTCAGCACTACCGTTTTAGATTTATTCCTGAAAACGAATTCTGGATAGATCACGAGCGTACTCCCGGCGAAGAAGAATTTTACATTGATCACATGCTGATCGAAAACAGATTGATGGCTGAAGGTTCAAGCTATGTGGATGCTTTGGAGAAAGCGGATTTAGCTGAGCTGAAAGAAAGACGAAAAGTGGATTTTATCGAAAAAGGCATTAAATTCATTCCTAAAGAAGAATCCATTAAAATGATCCATAAACGACTTCTCAAACCTTACAGCAAATACCTTAAAATATGGATAGTAAACGGCGAACTCGTTAGAGACCTATTCTTCGTAGACTATACTGAAGGAGGCCACGATAAAGTTTACAACTTTATCCCTGAAGGAGAAGTATGGCTTGACGACGATCTTTCTTCGAAAGAAATAAACTTTGTTCTGCTCCACGAACTTCACGAACGCCATTTAATGTCTGAAGGGTTAGAATATCACAAAGCGCACAGGTCTGCAAGCCACATTGAATATTTTTGTAGACATCACCCAGAAGAAACAAACAAAAAACTGCAAGAAGAAATAGAGAAAAACACACTCTAGCATGAACCCAGTATTCTCGACTGCGCTCACATAAAAAAGAAGAGAAAACTATAGATGCGAGCCTGTCAATTATTGCCTCAGGATAGGATCTGAATGGTTGGCTTCGTGGATTCGTTCAAAAGATTCTTTATTCTTCTCACATTTGTGATGATCTTGGGCATAAGCACTATCTATATTTTTGATCTGTTTGTAGCCGCCCCAATAAACATGCCCATCTTTCTAAAACAAGCCTTCAGAATTATACTCATCCTCGGTTTTTGGTTGACAATAATACTACTTCTACGACACGCAACGCCGTTCCTGACCGCGAGCATAGGAACCCAAGCCGCTACAGTCCTACAATTTTCAATTGGTGCAATAGCCGTCCTTGTAATGAGTTTCGGAGTGCTGCATACGCTTGGTGTTTCTCCAGAAACACTGCTAATGGGCGCGGGTATCACTTCAATCACGATAGGCTTAATAATATCTACTTTCGTTGGCGGCATCTTAGCTGGTGCACTTGTCTTCACAATTCACCAGTTCAAAGTAGGCGACAACGTTATAGTTAACAACATTCCGGGGAAAGTCACAGACATAACTGCACTGGTTACAAGAATAAGAACCGACGTAGGCCAAATGTCAATTCCAAACAGCGCAATAGCATCAGGCGCCGTAATCATAACTGCTGTCCACAAATACGATGCAAAATCTCAGAGCAGACTCCCATACTCAGTAGGAGACAGAGTGATCACCACATACATGAACGAAGAAGGCGTCATTAGAGAACTAACTCCGCTTCACACCACCCTTCTGCTGGACTCTGGAAAAGAACTGACATTCCTAAACAACAGCATCCTAGCAGGCACAGTAGCCATTGCAAAAATAACCCAAGCCAAATACAGGCAAACTCAAACAAGAGAACAGGCTGAACAATAGATTGGGCGCTCGCGCACGCAACGTAAAGAATTGCGTGCATAGGCTACCTTCCAGCTGCTGTCTCCGCTCATCCATCCAAGGACGATTCGATGACAATTGTTGAAATATGGATCGCCGCATCTGAAAGTGTAAAGGTAAATCTTTAAAACAACCGAAGTCTGATAGTCAAGTAGGTGAAAGGGAAATGGCTGAAGCTGCCGTGAAACCAGAAGACCTAGCTGAAGCTGAAGACTTGGATTTTGAAGATACAAAAGAGTATTGGAATGTGTACAAGCTCAGTGACGGCACGACGCTTAAGATTAAGTTGGTGTTGAGAGGCGTTAAACGGTTGAAGAAGTTTCTTCCTGACGGATCTCCAATTTACATGGTTAATTCCACAAACGTTGTTAGAGCAATTAACATTCCAAAGAAGCTGATGGGTAAACCCAAAGGAAGACCTGAAACACAGTATGTGTAAATGATCCACCAAGCGGCCCAGAAAGTCGGCGAAGAGGGCTGACTTCATCGGCGACGAATGCGTCAAAATCTACAGACGACACAAGTAATATCGCCACTATAGAAAAGTTTCGATGAAAATAAGAAAGTTTAAATAAACTATGTGTACCTTTCCGTAGTTAGTCTCAAGAAAAGTTCGGACGGTTCAGGATGCCCGAGGAATTTCGTCACATCACCAGAATTGCCAACACGGACTTAGACGGCACCCTAAAAGTAGCCCACGCACTAACCAAAATAAAAGGCATAGGAATCCGGATGGCAAACGTTATCGTTGAGAAGTCCGGCATAGATCCGAACACGCGCTTAGGCTTAGTCCCTGAATCCAAACTAGAGAAAATTGAAGAAATCATAAAGAATCCAGTGAAATACAACGTGCCCAGCTGGCTCCTCAACCGCTCAAACGACGAAGAAACCGGGAAGGAGCGGCATCTAATTGGCCCCGACTTGACACTTCAAGTAAAAGCCGACATAGAAAAAATGAAAAGCACTAGATCGTGGAAGGGCTTTCGCCATTCATACGGATTGAAGGTCAGAGGACAGCGGACAAAAACAACTGGCAGAACCAAAAAGGCTTTGGGCGTTAAGAAAAAAGAGGTAGTGACCCGTTAAAATGGGCGACCCGAGAAAACAACGGAAGAAATATGAAGCTCCGAGGTTTCCTTGGAGAACCGACGTGCTTCAGAGGGAACTCACGCTGCTTGGTCAATACGGGCTTCGAAACAAGAGGGAACTTTGGCGCCACAAAACCATGCTTTCGAACTTTCGTGGAATCGCTAGGTCTCTCCTAGGCATGTCCGCTGAAGAACGGAAAAAACTGGAAAAACAGCTCCTCAGCAAACTTCACCGCCTCGGAATTCTGCCTGAAGCAGCTGGGTTAGATGATGTTTTAGACCTGCACGTAGAGGACATTCTTGAACGCAGACTCCAAACGATAGTTTTCCGAAAAGGCTTGGCAAAATCGCCTCATCAAGCCCGCCAGCTTGTCGTACATGGACATGTTGCTATTAAAGGCAAGAAGGTTGCCTCCCCGAGTTATCTGGTTTTAAAAGATGAGGAAGAAAAAATAGCCTATGCCCCTACAAGCCCAATTTCAAATCCTGATCACTCCTTCCAAAAATCCATTAATTTACCATCTGAAAAAGCAGCGAAGCCCGTGGAAGAGACCGCGGAGGCTGGTGCATGAGTAAGAAAGCTGAAAAATGGGGGGTCGTTCACATCTTCAGCTCCTACAACAACACCATCATAAACATCACAGATATGTCAGGAGCCGAAACGATCTCCAGAACCACAGGCGGCATGTTCGTCAAAGCAGACCGCCTACAGTCTTCGCCGTATGCCGCCATGCGAGCAGCAGCTCACGCCGCCACCGTAGCTAAAGACAAAGGGATAACCGCCATCCACATCAAGGTTCGAGCCC
This sequence comes from uncultured Candidatus Bathyarchaeia archaeon, assembly GCA_964655075.1. Classification (GTDB taxonomy): domain Archaea; phylum Thermoproteota; class Bathyarchaeia; order Bathyarchaeales; family Bathyarchaeaceae; genus CAZZLD01. Next base: position 545,421 of record CAZZLD010000001.1, on the reverse strand, counting down.
CTGGAGGATCAGGAGCCAAGACACCTGGCCCCGGGGCGCAAGCAGCTATTCGCGCTTTGGCGCGGGCTGGGCTTCGAATCGGCCGCATCGAGGAGGTGACGCCGGTTCCTCACGATGGGACGAGGAGGAAGGGAGGCCGTAGAGGCCGGAGGGTTTAGGCGTAGTTTTGAGGAGGTTCGTTGGTGGAGATTCGGCTTGTAGACAAGACTGATGTTTTCATGCGGTTTGTTGTTCAAGGTGTTGATGTGCCCTTTATGAACGCGTTGCGCAGAATCATATTGGCTGAGGTTCCGTGCATGGCGATTGACGAGATCGTCATCATCGAGAACTCCTCCTTGCTCCATGATGAGATTCTCGCCCACAGAATGGGACTGATCCCGATCAAAACTGATTTGGATACCTACAATCTGCCTGAGGAATGCACCTGTAAAAGCGAGTTGGGTTGCAACCTCTGTCGTGCGGCTTTAACCATGGAGGTTGAAGCCTCAGACGGCATAAAAACCGTTTACTCCGGAGACCTGAAACCTGAGAACCCTGGCATTGCGCCTGTTAGCGACCGCATTCCCCTTGTGAAGCTGGCTCCAGGTCAGAAGATACAATTGGAGGCTTACGCTCGGTTAGGTAAGGGAAAGGCGCATGCGAAGTGGCAGCCTGTTTCCATGTGTATTTACAGATATCTCCCGCGGATCAATATTGACGAAAGCCGTTGTGACCTATGCGGTGAATGCGTGAGAATATGCCCCAAAAAAGTCCTTGTTCCCGCCGAGGATAAAAAGAAATTGAAAATTCAGAACTTGATCGAGTGTAATCTTTGCCAAGACTGCGTTGATGTCTGCCCCTTAGAGCCCTCCGCCATCGAGGTTAATTGGGACGAGGGCGCCTTCATTTTCAGCATAGAGTCCACAGGGGCGCTTCCGGTTGAGCAAATCGTGTTTGAAGCTCTCAATATTCTTGACAAAAAAGTTGACGACTTCCAAAAGGAACTGAAAAAGTAGGCGCTGAGTAGAAGCCTTAGTCATCTTCTCCTTTTAGGCCCAGCGCAACGTGTCTGTGTAGTTTCAGCAAACATGGCCCCGCTGAATATTCTTTGTTGCAAACTTTCTAAATCTTTTGCATGTTGAAGATTAACGCTTATAAACATCTGAGGTGTTTGTGTATGCAAAACAAACAGCGCGAAGACACCTAGGGAGGGGCTAATAATCCAGAAGGCAACAAACCCGGAACTGATCAAAACCGTTCGGGACTTGAAGAAAGAAGCGCACAAAAATAAGGCGAAAATATGGCGTGACGTAGCTGATTTCCTCTCGCGCTCTAGAAGCAGACGGGTAGCCGTGAACATAAGCCGGTTGAACCGTTACACGAAGGTTGGAGACACTGTTGTAGTTCCGGGGAAAGTTTTAGGCGCAGGAAACCTTGATCACGCTGTTAATGTTGCCGCTTTTTCCTTTTCCCAGCAGGCGCAGTCAAAGGTTCTGAAGGCTAAGGGCAAGTGTCTCTCCATCTCTAAGCTTGTCGAGGAGAATCCTAAGGGTAGCGGAGTGAAAATTATCGGGTGAAAAAGGGCTATGGCTGTTTCTGAGCATGAGGCTTTAATTGACGCGTCTGGGCTTATTTTAGGGCGGATTGCCAGCGATGTGGCTGAGCGCCTTCTCCGAGGGGAGAGCATAATTATCGTGAACGCGGAAAAGGCGGTAATATCCGGTAGGCGACACAGCGTAGTTGAGGAGGCTAAAGTCTTCCTCGAGGTTGGGCATCCGCGGAAAGGGCCCTATCACCCGAGGAGACCGGACCGGGTTCTCCGCCGAACTGTTCGAGGTATGCTGCCGAGGAAAAAGCCGAAGGGGCAGGCGGCTTATAGGCGGCTGAGGGTCTACATCGGTGTTCCCGAAGAGCTTAAGGGCAAGGAAACGCAGACGATCATTAGCGCCAAAGCGGAGAAACTTAAATGTCCATACGTAACTCTTGGAGAATTAGCCGAAGAACTCGGGTGGACGCCGGTAGGTGAGTGAGAATGCCAGCTAAGGTTCTGTTAACCAGCGGGAAAAGGAAGACCGCCGTAGCCCGGGCGACCGTTAAACCCGGAAAAGGGAGGGTTCGCGTAAACAACGTTCCCCTTGAAATTCTAGAGCCTAAACTCGCCCGAGACAAAATTATGGAGCCTCTCCTGCATGCAGAGGACGCTTGGAAACAGATCGACATCACTGTTAAAGTTTCCGGAGGCGGCTTCATGGGGCAGGCTGAGGCTGCGAGAATGGCGGTTGCCCGAGGGCTGTTGAAATGGACGAAAAGCGTCCACCTGCGAACGTTGCTTACTGCTTATGATAGGACTCTGCTTTCGGGCGACCCTAGGCGGAAGGAGCCGAAGAAGTTCGGTGGTCCAGGCGCGAGAACGAGAGAACAGAAATCGTACAGATAGCAATTCGATTCGGTGTTTTAGGAAAGGGGCTTTTAAGGTAGAAGGTAAAATTTAATTAGGGCATGTGTGTCAAAAGGCTAGAAACCGTGGAGTAGCGGAGACAGAAGGATGAAAAGTTGATCGTACCTGTTAGGTGTTTCACTTGCGGGAAGGTTGTTGGTGACAAGTGGGAGGACTTTGCGAGAAGAGTTAAGGCTGGAGAGGACGCTGGAGCGGTTTTAGACAGTTTAGGCGTGACGCGGTATTGCTGCCGCCGCATGCTTCTATCCCACATTGAGGTCATAGATGAAATTATCAAGTTTTATGAGAAACCACCGGTAAGAGAAGAAGAGGAGCAAGAACCTTTTTAATGGAGAGAGAAAATGAATGTCAACCGTAATAGAAGACGTGACCGCCCGCAAGGTATTCAACAGCCGCGGGCAAGAGACAATCGAAGTTGACATCCTGACCACCGCCGGATTCGGAAGAGCCGCTGCACCAGCCGGAGCCAGCACAGGGAGGGCTGAGGCGGTTTCATATCCTGAAGGCGGCGTGACTCAGGCTGTTAGGAAAGTTGAGGATGAAATTGCTCCAGAGCTTATAGGCTTAGACGCGGAGGAGCAGGAAACAGTTGATCGTATTCTCCGTGAAATCGATGGAACGAAAGACTTCAGGAACATTGGAGGAAACACGGCCTGCGCAGTTTCTATAGCCGCCGCAGAAGCAGCCGCGTCCTCAATCGGCATACCCTTGTTTCAGCACCTCGCTGGGGTTCTTGCCTATAAGCTTCCGCATCCTCTTGGGAACGTTTTGGGTGGAGGAAAACACGCGAAGGGTAAGTCTCCGGACATTCAGGAGTTCTTGGCGCTTCCGGTTGAGGCAAAGACGTTTTTTGAGGCGGCGAAAGCCAACGTTACGGTTCATCAGAAGATTAGTGCTTTGCTGAGGAAGGTGGATGCGACTTTCACGGGTGGGAAGAGTGATGAGGGGGCGTGGGCGCCGAACATGAAAAACGAGGAGGCTTTAGGGATCGTGGTGAAGGCATGTGAAGAGACTTCGCAGGAGCTGGGGGTTAAATGCAGAGCTGGTTTGGATGTGGCTGCGTCCAGTTTGTGGGATGGGAAGAAGGGGTGTTATGTGTATGTTAATGAGGGTGTTTCGCGGGATGCTGGGGAGCAGCTTGAGTTTGTGTTGCGGTTGATTAGGGATTATAAGCTTGTTTATTTGGAGGATGCTGTTCATGAGGATGATTTCGAGGGGTTCGTGGAGCTTACGAAGAAGGCGAAGGGTTGCCTTATTTGCGGTGATGACTTGTTTGTCACGAACGTGGAGCGGTTGAGTAAGGGCATTAAGGTTGGCGCTGGGAACGCGATTATTATTAAGATTAATCAGGTTGGGACGTTGACTGACGCTTGGAGGACGACGGAGATGGCGAAGGCGGCTCAGTATGTGCCTGTTATGTCTCACAGGTCCGGGGAAACCGCTAGTCCCTATTTGGCGCACCTAGCTGTAGCCTTTCGTTGTCCAATTATTAAGACGGGTGTGGTTGGCGGTGAGCGCACAGCGAAGATTAATGAGCTTATCAGAATAGAGGAGTTGCTTGAAGCTCGGGGTGAGATGGCTGGGCTTTCGTTGTAGGAGAGTTGAATGGCATGTCGGAAGATGTTAAGAAAGAAGAGGAGGAGTTCGCGGGTGAAGAGGGGCTTTTGCTGCCTCGAGATACTTTGCTTTCCGCGGGGATTCACATCGGCACGAGGATGAAGACGAAGGATATCAGTCCTTTCATTTACCGGGTGCGTCCTGATGGGCTTTTCGTTTTAGACGTGAAGAAGACTGATGATCGTATTCGGGTGGCTGCGAAGTTTCTGGCTCGGTTTGAGCCTTCGAAGATCGCGGTGGTAGCTGGACGGCTTTATGGGCGTACTCCTGTGAGCAAGTTTTGTGAGTTGACTGGTGCAAAGCCTATTGTGGGGCGTTTTGTTCCGGGGCTTTTTTCGAATACGCTCTATCCTGGGCACATTGAACCCGAGGTTTTGTTGGCTTCTGATCCTCAGGCGGATACGCAAGCGATAAAGGAAGCGGCTGAGATTGGGATTCCTGTTGTGGCGCTTTGCAGTACGGACAACGAGTTTAGCAGTGTGGATTTTGTTATTCCCACGAACAATAAGGGTAGGCGGGCTTTGGCGGTTGTTTATTGGCTTCTCGCTCGGGAGGTTTTGCGGGAGCGCGGTGAGATTCCGCCTGACGGTGACTTGCCTGTTGCGATTGATGATTTTGAGGTGAAGTTGGCTAGAGAAGAATACTGAGGGGGGCGATTTGAAGGTCAGGTATCCTGCTGTTGCGGGGTCGTGGTATCCGGGTTCCTCTCGAGGGTTGCGAGAGCAGTTAGAGTGGTGTTTTAAGCATAAGTTTGGTCCCGGCAGCTTACCCAGGGTTGCGGAGAAGGGTCCTAGGCGTATAGTTGGTTTGGTTTGTCCGCACGCAGGCTACATGTATTCTGGTCCCGTGGCTGCTCACGCGTATTTTGCGTTGGCTGCGGACGGCAAACCTGACGTGGTCGTGCTTTTGGGTCCTAATCACACGGGTTTTGGCAGCGGCGTTTCCATTATGACGGAAGGCGCTTGGCGTACTCCTTTAGGTGACGTGGGCATAGACGGGGGGGTTGCTGATGTTGTTGTGCGGGAATCCAGCGTGGTGGATGTTGATGACAGGGCTCATTCCCGCGAGCATTCTATTGAGCTTCAGCTTCCTTTTTTGCAGTACCTGTACGGCTCAGCCTTCAAGATGGTGCCTATTGCGTTTCTTATGCAGGATTTAGAAACGGGACGAGAGGTTGGACGGGCTGTTGCCTCTGCCTTAGCGGGTAAGAACGCTGTGGTAATCGCTTCTACGGATTTGTCGCATTATGAGCCTCAGAAGTCTGCTGAGCGCAAGGACAGGATGGTGCTTGACGCTGTTTTGAAGCTTGACGAAGAGCGGCTGTATTCTACGGTTGAGGGTTATGGGGTTTCTATGTGTGGTTACGGTCCTGTTGTGGCTGCTATAACCGCTGCGAAGCTTTTAGGGGCGGAGAAGGCTGAGGTTTTGTGTTATAAGACCAGCGGCGACATAACAGGCGACTACTCCGCCGTAGTAGGCTACACCACAACAAAACTAACAAAATAACATGCAACATTTAAAAACGGGTTCATTTCTTATGTTTGAAGGGGAAAGAAATGAGTAGAACTGAGAGATCAAAACTTATACGAAAAATTGAACGTAAGAGAAAATCACGTCTGCTAGTATATATAACCGGTGATAGGGTGGGTTTAGAAACAAAAATTGCCATGGATGCCTTTCCTTTCTGTTTGAATCATCTTATGCAAATGGGTCATCAAGAAAGAATTGATCTCTATCTTTACAGTACTGGAGGAATAACTATGGCAGGATACGGTTTAGTAAATCTCATAAGAGAATTCTGTGATTCGTTTAATGTTATTATCCCCTTTAAGGCGTTTAGTTGTGCTACTTTAATTTCATTAGGAGCAGACAACATCCTTATGGCTAAAATGGGTCAGTTAAGTCCCATAGATCCATCTGCGGAATCCCCACTCGGTCCAAGAGTACCCATGCCAGGGCAGCCCGGAGTATTTAGAACGATTCCTGTGAACGTTGAAGATGTAATTAATTACATTAATTTTGCTAAGGAACAGTTAGCTCTTAAGGATGAGGAATCATTAGTAAGGATTTTCGAACTATTATCCCAAAATGTCCATCCACTTGCCTTAGGGCATATTAACAGAATAAGAGAACAAATAGGATTCTTAGCAAGAACATTGTTATCATATCATGAGAGAGATAAAGAGAAAATTGAAAAGATTGTCGAGACGGTCATAAGAGGGCGATTTACTCATGATTACTTAATAGGAAGAAAAGAGGCAAAAGAAGTAATTGGATTAAATGTGATGGATATACCTAGCGATCTCGAAGAAGATATTGTAAAGCTCTATGGGGAATACGACAAAATATTAAACTTAAGTGTTCCTTATCATCCTGAGACAGTTCTTGGTGCTGCGGATGTAGAAATGAGAAGGGGTATTTTAAACAGAGCAATCATCGAAGCCAACAATCGAACTTATGTTTTTCGTACTGAGAAGGAGGTTAGAAGAGTTCAAGTAACGCCTCCCCAGGTTCCTGCTCCCACCGTTGGTTATCAAGAAACGATAATAAGCGAAATGTGGTTGGAAGATAACAATATATGAGAGTGTGTACATAATAATTTATAAAAAAGGCGGTTCCAATAAGTCAGGTGTGAAAAAATGTTTTTCCAAAAAGAAGTCAATGAAAGCCCCGAAAAAGGAACTGCTGGTTTAACTTCAGCTTCTCAGCTCGTTAATGTAACCGACGCAATTAGTTTTGAGAGTAATAACAGTTCTTCTGCTTTTTCAGAGGGCGTAATGCTTATTCCTGTCGAGGAAACTGAAATTGAGAAAACTGAAATCTTCCATACAAAAGAGTATCACTTTAAGAAAGCTCTAACGAGGTCAGTACAGAAGAACATAGATATATTAGAAGAGCTCGCTAGATACTAATGACATGAAGTATCGCTATTTAACTAAAAATGAACTGCTAATTATTCACAATGAAGTAGTAAGAGAAACTGGCGAAAAACCTGGAGTTTTGCTTCCCGGAAACATAGATTTATGTATAGAATCCCCGCAACGAGTCATTTTTGGAACCGAAGTGTACAAAACCCTGAATGAAAAAGCAGCTTCTCTGGCTCATGAGATTCTCAAATTACATCCATTTATCAGTGGAAACAAAAGAACTGGGTTCACTGCTGTGGATGTTTTTCTACGATTAAATGGTCGCAAATTAATTGTAGACAAAGATGAAGCCGTTCAAGTGTCATCAAAGATATCTATTTGCTCAATGGGTGTTAAAGAGATTTCAGAATGGATCAGAGACAATGTTCATAGAATACACAGAGAATGATAAGTTGAGACAACATACTTTCCAACATGGAAGTATGCAGTGTGGTCTCAAAAGATCATCTAAAACTTTAATATGTTCATAGAATGGACAAGTTGTTAGAGAGGTTTAACGGTGACCTTAAGCCTTAAAATAGGCTTGTTATACAAAGCTTAGGTTGGAGATTAGATGGTGTTTGTGGTTGCTTCGGCGCCTGCTAAGATTATTCTTTTCGGAGAGCACTTTGTGGTTTACGGCGAACCCGCAGTAGCCACCGCCATAAACAAACGCGCCCAAGCTACCGCCCAAAAACGCGAAGACAACCGCATATAGTTCCACAACTGCGCGTGCAAACTTAGCCGCGAACAGCCTAAGACAGGTCAACGTGTTCGTTTTTTGAACTCTTCTAACGCTGCTTTTGGTTATTTTTGTTCAGATTCCAACAGCGGAGGTTATAAGCGCGCACGCTAAAGAGAATACTGGGGATGAAAATCTATGGGGTTCAGAGATTATTTGGAAAAGATTGAAAAGAAAGGGGCTCTTCAAAAAGTAGATGTCGAGGTATCAAAGAAATTAGAGATCTCTGGAATCTTGAAGGATATTGAGCCAACCCCAATAATATTCAACGATATCAAGGAATCTGAATTTCGGGTTGTTGGCAATATGTTCTGTACCAAAGACGTAATTGCTGAGTATTTCGGTGTGACCCCAGCAGATCTTATACCAACGCTTTCTAGGGCTATCTCTGAACGCTCAGAACCAGAGAAAGTTACTAAAGCTCCTTGTCAAGAAGTTATCGAATCAAGTGTAGATTTAGACAAATTGCCAATTCTATTCCATTGCGAAAAAGACGGTGGAAACTATATTAGCTCTGCTGTTGTCATTACTAGAGATCCTGATTACGGTCAAAACATGGATTTTCACCGTGCAATGCAGTTTTCTAAAGATAAATTTGCGATAAGAGTGGTTAGAGGTCGTCATTTTCACCAATTCTTGGAAAGAAACGGTGAATTAGATGTAGCGTTTTGCATAGGGAATACGCCTAACGTTCTAATTGCTGGAGCAACTTCCGTAAATATTGGAATTGATGAGTTGTGTATAGCAAACGCATTAGAGCCCTTTAAAGTTGTTAAAGCGTATTCAAATGATCTCTTTATTCCTGCTGAAGCAGAATTTGTTTTGGAAGGACGTGTCTATTTGAAGGAAAGACACGCTGAAGGACCTTTTGTCGATTTAACGGAAACCTACGATGTGATTCGAGAAGAACCTGTTTTTGAAGTTAAAAAAATCACTCATAGAAAGGATGCAATATGGCAAGCTTTGTTGCCGAGCGCACTTGAACACAAAATATTAATGGGAATGCCTCGGGAACCCACAATTTTCAATAAAGTGAATGAAAGAGGTGTAAAGTGCCTCGATGTAAACCTAAGTCCTGGTGGATGTTCTTGGTTACATGCAATCATTCAAATTGACAAAAAATCAGAAGAAGATGGCAAAAAGGCAATAGAAGGCGGTTTCGCCGGACATAGAAGTTGTAAACACGTTTTTGTGGTAGACAAAGATATCGACATCTACAAACCTCTATCTGTAGAATGGGCAATGGCAACTCGCTTTCAAGGAGATGTTCGAATGATTATTAAAGACAAAGAACGAGGAAGCAGTCTAGATCCTAGTGCTGAACCTGAAACAAACATGACTACAAAAATTGGGTTTGACTTAACCAAACCACTCGTGGCCAAAGGAAAGAGTTTTGATGTCGTAAAATTCCCAAAAGTAGATTCCCAGAAATATCTTTATCAAAAGGATTGAATGAATATGAAATTAACACCCGAAGAGCAAGACATGCTGGATGGTAAGCATGGAAAAGCAGCCCAGAAATCAATGGAAATATTGACCACATTGGGTGAAATTTTTGATGCCAAATGCATGGTTGATGTTTATAGTGTTCAGGTAGCCGGGGTTTCCTACGCCAACCTCGGCGAAGCAGGATTGGAATTCTTAAGCGAAATGGCAGAAGATGGAAAGGTTAAAGTTTTAACAACCTTAAATCCTGCAGGAATGGATCGAGAAAACTGGCAAGCATTAGGAATAAATAAAGAATTTGCCATGAATCAGATTCGCGTTATTGACGCCTTTGCTAAAATGGGCATAATTACTACATGTTCGTGCACACCGTATTTTATTGGGAATGTTCCACATTTTGGACAACATATCGCATGGGCCGAAAGTAGTGCTGTGTGTTATGCAAACTCCGTTATTGGTGCTCGAACTAATCGTGAGGGAGGACCAAGTGCATTGGCTTCAGCTTTAACTGGAAAAACACCAAAATACGGTTATCATTTAGACGAAAATCGTCATGGTCAAGTTTCAATAAAGGTGAACGCTCAAGTCAAAGGTACTAACGGATTTGGCGTGTTAGGAAAAGCAATTGGTGACAAATTAATTAAACTACAAAAAAACACACCATTTATTACAGGAATCCCTTCTGCCACCGTTGAAGAGCTTAAGTCGTTTTGTGCATCAATTGCTACTTATGGTGGAACCGCATTATTCCACATGGAAGGCATCACTCCCGAGTTTGATAGATATCCGAAACCAGGTGGTAATGTTTCTGAGATTAATCAAGAGGACCTAGAAAAAGCCAGATTTGAACTTGTTGATGACGATCTTGAAATAGATTTTGTTAGCATTGGTTGTCCTCACGCGTCAATTAGTGAAATAGAAAAAATCGCGAGTTTATTGAAGGGAAAAAAAGTTAAGAAAGAGTTTTGGATTACTACCGCTCGACCTATAAAGAGAATCGCCGATGAAGCAGGTTATTCAAAAATAATCGAAGATGCTGGAGCAAAATTCGCAGCGGATACATGCTGCGTTGTAGCTCCAATAAAAGGGCACTTCAAGGGCATGATAGTAGATTCTGCCAAAGCATGCTATTATGGCCGTGCAAAGAACAAGTTCAAAGTAAAAATTGGAACAATCGAAGAATGTGTCGAGGAGGCGACAAAATGAAACTAAAAGGACGAAAAATCTTCAAAGGCATTGCAGAAGGAGAAGCGATTGTAACCAAAGATGGAATTTCATTCTATGGGGGCGTTGATCCCGATACTGGCAAGGTTGTTGAGGTTGGGCATGAACTTGAAGGGCAATCAATAGCTGGAAAGATCTTGGTATTTCCAACGGGCAAAGGTTCTACAGTTGGATCCTATACAATGTATAGGATGAAGAAAAACAACATGGCTCCAGCAGCAATAGTAAACGAGAAGATCGATACAATCATAGCAGTAGGTTGTATAATCAGCGAAATTCCATGCGTGGACAAGATTGATGTTAATAAAATTAAGACTGGACAAAAAATGGTTGTGAATGGTTCAGAAGGGACTGTTGAGGTGAAATAGGTGGGTACTGGGAAGGGCTATGGAAAGACTATCCTTTTCGGAGAGCATTTTGTGGTCTATGGGCTGCCATCAATCGTATCGGCGTTAGGGGCCTATACAACCGCTGATGTTAAGGTGGTCAAAGGAAACGGATGGACTGTAAACGATCAGAGACCTGCCACTCCCGGTTACAAAGAACAGAAATACATTGAGGCGATGCAGTCAATTACCAACATAATCAATCATTTGAAAGTGGATATTGAGAATCAAAGAATTGAAATATCTTTTGCTGGTGATTTGATTGCTGCAAGCGGAGTTGGTGCTTCTGCTGCTCAATGCACTTCTTTGGCTCGCGCTTTGAGTGAGACCTTTAATCTTAATTTGGATGACGAAAAGATAAATGAGGCCGCCTATGAAGGAGAGAAAGCATACCATGGAACTCCTTCTGGCATAGATAATACCGCCTCCACTTATGGCGGTTTGATTTGGTTTGTAAGAAACTTGGGTGGGGGAAAGAATACAATTGATCTCCTGCAATCACCAAGAAAGATGCTAATAGTAATAGCAAATTCAGGAATAACAGCCTCAACAACAGAAGTAGTCGCTGATGTCCGGCGGTTAAGAGAAGAAAATCCTGAAAAAATCGAAAAGATTTTTGGTGAATATAAGAAATTGGTAGAAGCAGCAAAGAAGGCTCTGCTTAAAGGAGATATTGCTACTATAGGTAATCTGATGAATCAAAATCACAAAATGTTACAGCAGATTACGGTATCAGGAGAAATCAATGATGAATTAGTAGAAATAGCTTTGGAAAATGGAGCGGTTGGCGCCAAATTGACAGGAACTGGCCGAGGTGGCTTGGTAATAGGCTTAGCTGAAAATGAGGACATACAAGAAAAAATTGTCAATGTAATGGAAGAAAAAGGATATAGTGCTTGGAGAACAACGATCGGATGAGAGGGTGATTAGGTTAGCTAGAGCATTTGGTTTCAAAGAACATTTAATTATCAAAAAACAACAGACTAATCATTTATTCAAAACACGGTTCAGTGAACTATTCCTCTGGTGCTAGCCTGTGTTAACCCGTATCGTGAAACATATACATGGAGGTGTAGATCGCGTTTCTGCGGAGATGATTTCCAGAATGGAACCGTCTGTCACTGGACAATATTTCTTATCGTCATTTTCTTCACTAGATTTTGGTGTTCCAGAGATAGTAATTGTCAATGATATCTCTAAAAAGAGATATTCTCGTAAAGGTCTCGTGGGTCTAATCGCCCTATGCACACCCGACAAGCTAAAAACGGTAGCTGAAGCAATAGAAAGGCAAGGCGGAAAAGCCTTCACCGCACAAAAAACCAACGAAGGCGTAAAAATTGAAACCTGATCTGATCGTTTTAAAGCTCGGCGGCTCAGTCATCACCGTAAAGGAGAAGCCCTTCACACCGAACAACGAGGCTATTACTCGGCTGGCAAAAGAAATCAAACAAGCCGAGACTAAACAGCTAATTTTGATCCACGGAGGCGGCTCTTTCGGACACCCAGTCGCCAAAAAATACAAAATAAACGAAGGCTTCAAAGACGCCCAACAAATCGCTGGATTCTCAGAAACCCGCCAAGCCATGACCCAACTCAACAAGATAGTTCTAGACGCCCTAATCCAAGCGGGAGTGCCAGCCGTGACGCTTCAACCATCAGCGTTCATAACAACAGACAAAGGCAGAATGAAAAACATGAACACCGAAGCCATCCAAGGACTACTGAAACTGGGCGTAACACCAGTCCTCTACGGCGACGCAGTATTAGACCAGACACTAGGCTTCACCATCCTCTCAGGAGACCAACTCACAACAAAAACAGCCACACAACTAGAAGCAAAACGCATAATCATCGGAGCAGACGTAGACGGACTCTACACCAAAGACCCGAAAGCAGACCCTTCTGCAAGACTAATCCAAAGCATAACACCCGAAGAACTGGAAAAACTCGAAAGCAGAATAGGCGGGTCGAAAGCAACTGACGTAACTGGCGGAATGCTCGGAAAAACCCTAGAATTAATACCCGCAGTTAAGCGGGGAGTAGGGGCGATAATAGTAAATGCCCTGAAACCCAATAACGTTTACAAGGCACTAAAAGGCGAAAAAATAATGGGAACCATAATCAAGGCGAGGTGAAAAACGTGTCCAGCCCAATAGAAAAAAGAAAAGCCGACCACATCCAAATCTGCCTAGACCAAAACGTCCAAGCCCGACGCAAAACCACAGGATTCGAAGACATCCACTTCGTGCACAGGGCCCTACCCGAAATAGACCGCGACAAGATAAATCTTTCAACCACCGCCTTCAACCACAAATTCTCTGCTCCACTAATCGTAGAAGCCATGACCGGCGGAACCACAAAATCAGAAAAAATCAACACCAACATCGCAAAAGCCGTCGAAGAACTAGGACTAGGCATGGGCGTAGGAAGCCAAAGAGCAGCCGTAGAAAACCCAGGACTAGAAAAAGCCTTCGCAGTAACCCGAGAAAAGGCGCCAACCGCCTTCCTCATAGCCAACATCGGCGCACCCCAAATCACAAAAAAACAAGGCGTCAAAGACGCCGAAAAAGCCGTGAAAATAATAAACGCTGATGCGCTGGCGATACACCTGAACCCGCTGCAGGAAGCAGTTCAACCCGAAGGCGAAACAAACTACGTCGGAGTCCTCAACGGAATAAAAAACATAACCAAGACACTCAAGGTCCCAGTCATAGCCAAAGAAACAGGAGCAGGAATAGCCGCAGAAGAAGCAGAGGAACTAAAGACAGCAGGCGTATCCGGAATCGACGTAGCAGGAGCAGGCGGAACAAGCTGGGCAGCCGTGGAACACCACCGCGCCAAAAGCGTAGGAGACGAACACCGCCAAAGACTAGGCGAAACCTTCTGGGACTGGGGCATACCCACAGCAGCAAACATCGTCGAAGTAGCCCAAACCGTCAAAACCAGCCTCATCGCCTCAGGAGGAATCCGCTCAGGAGTGGAAATCGCGAAAGCCTTAGCGCTAGGCGCAGACTTGGCTGGAACCGCCATGCCGATCCTGCAACCCGCAACCAAAAGCGCAGAGGAAGTTAAAAAGACACTGCAGTTCATGCTTGAAGAACTCAGAAACACCATGTTCCTCGTGGGCGCGGAAAACATCCAGAGACTCAAAGAGGTCCCTGTGGTAGTAACTGGCAGAACCGCCGAGTGGCTGAAGGCAAGAGGCTTTCAACCTGAAGTTTACGCGAGAAGAAGTGTAGGGGAACAGAATGGACATCGAAAAGTTTCTCGAGGAAAAGGCTCGAATCATCAATGAAGCCATAGAAAAATACATCCCGAGAAAATATGACAAAAACTCGCTTGTTTTCAAGCTCAGTCCACCGAGGTACGAACCCAGTTTTCAAGCTCTGAACAAGGCGATAATTGAGCCCACATGGGAATTCCTAGACCGAGGAGGCAAAAGATGGAGACCCACGTTCTTCCTTCTGGTTTGCGAAGCCCTCGGCGCAGACCCCAACCGCTTCTTAGATTTTGCCATAATCCCAGAAGTGGTTCACAACGGAACCCTAGTCACCGACGACATCGAAGACAGCTCTGAACTCAGAAGAGGAAAACCCTGCACATACCGCCTGTACGGCTTAGACGTCGCCGTCAACGTCGGATGCGCCATGTTCTATCTGCCACTAACACCCCTAATCAAAAACAAAGACAAGATACCCGCGGAGAAAATGAACAAAATTTACGAAATTTACGTGCTGGAAATGACTAACCTGAGTTTCGGCCAAGCAACAGACATCGCATGGCACAAAGGATGGATAAAAGCCGACGAAATCACAGAAAAACAGTATCTTCAAATGTGCGTCTACAAGACCGGCACCTTAGCCCGAATGGCGGCGAAGATGGCGGCAGTTTTAGCCGGCGCCGACGACGACATGGTTGAGAAAATGGGAAAATTCGCTGAGTCAATCGGCGTCGCCTTCCAGATTCAGGACGACATCCTAGACCTAGTTGGCGAAGAGTTCGCGGAAAAGAAGGGCGGTCTCGGAAGCGACATAACTGAGGGAAAACGCACGCTGATGGTCATCTACACGCTGAGCAAGGCAAAACTGGAGGACAAGAAGAGACTAATAGAAATTCTTAACATGCACACAAACGACCAAAAACTAAGAAACGAAGCCATCGGCATAATCCGCAAATACGGCGCGATAAAGTACGCTAAGCGGTTCGCTAAAAACATGGTGGACAACACTTGGTCGGATATTAACAGACTCTTGCCGCCGTCGGAGGCAAAGGAAAAACTGAGAGCCTTCGCCGAATACCTCATAGAGAGAAGAATCTGAAAAGTGGCGAACCTTGACATCAAAGGAAACCAAAGAAGCCATCCGGAAAATCGCGCTCATAAACGCGGTTAACTATGGAGGAAAGGCTCAAGCAAAGCCTGTTATCGGCAGGTTGCTCGCGGAAAAACCGCACCTCAGACAAAAGATAAAAGAAATTGCCCCTCTAGTCGCCGAGATTATTCAGGAGGTTAACAGACTTTCTCCAGATGAACAGAGACGTATAGTTAAGGAGAAGTGGCCTGAGGCACTGCTCAAAGAACAGGTTGAAGAAGAGAGGCGGCTACCTCCACTGCCAAACGCCGACAAATATAAGCGCATCATCACTCGTTTCTCACCTAACCCGGACTGCGTCCTGCACTTGGGGTCAGCCAGAGCCATCATTTTGAGCCACGAGTACACGAGAATGTACGACGGAAGCTTTTACCTTCGTTTCGATGATACTGATCCTAGGCTTAAGAAATCGGCTTTGCAGTTTTACGAATCGATCCGCGAGGATTTAGCTTGGCTGAACTGCAAATGGGACGCTGAGTTCATTCAAAGCGACCGGCTGCCGATCTACTACGAGCACGCTGAAAAGCTTCTCAAGGCGGGTCACGCCTATGTCTGCACCTGTAAACGTGAGGCTTTCCGGAAGCTGATAAATAAGCGGAAGGCTTGTCCATGCCGTGATTTGCCGCCGAAGGAGCAGGTTGTCCGTTGGAAGCTGATGTTGGATGGAGATTACGGCGAAGAGGAGGCCGTGGTCAGGGTTAAAACCGACTTGGAGCATCCGAATCCTGCTGTTCGAGACTGGCCCGCCTTCAGGATAATCGACGCTGAAAGGTATCCTCATCCGCGGGTTGGCAGCCGATACCGCGTTTGGCCTCTCTACAATTTTGCCTGCGGCGTGGATGACCACCTGCTCGGGATAACTCACGTCATCCGCGGGAAGGAGCACTTGACCAATCAGGCTAGGCAGGAGTACCTGTATCGGCACTTCGGGTGGACTTATCCCGAGACGATTCATTACGGTAGACTGAAGATAACAGGAGCCTCCTTGAGTAAGTCTAAGCTTCTAGAGGGCTTCAGGGAAGGAACTTACAAGCGTTGGGATGATCCTCGGCTTGCCACCTTCGCTGCTTTGAGGCGGCGGGGAATAAAGCCCGAGGCGATTCGACGTCTGATCATTGATGTTGGTCCTAAGGCGGCCGATGTGACGCTGAGCTGGGAGAACCTCTACGCGCACAACCGAAAACTCATTGATCCCGTGGCGAATCGATACTTTTTTGTTGAGAACCCGCGGGAGCTAACCGTGAAGAATGTTCCGCGAAGCTTTACGTCGCGCATTCCTCTGCATCCTGATCATCCTGAGCGGAGGGTTCGTGTTTTCGAAGTGGAGCCGAAGGCTGGTGAAGCGTCTCTTTCGGTTTCAGGAGAGGATAAGAAGATCATCGTGGAGGGGGCGAAGCTGCGGTTCATGGAGCTGTTTAACGTGGAGGTTGAGAAGGTTACAGCGAATAAAGTTGAGGCGGTTTTCCTCTCTGAGTCTTATGAAGAGGCTCGGCGTCTAGGGGTTCGTTTGATTCATTGGCTTCCCGCAGGCACGGGTTTTTCGTGTGAAGTGGTTATGCCCGACGGCTCCTCTGTTAGAGGCGTTGTTGAGGATGCATGTAAGAAGTTGTGCGTGGGCGACGTTGTTCAGTTTGAGCGGTTCGGTTTCGTTCGCGTCGACAGCCTAGACGAAAAGCTAACTGCGTATTTTGCCCATCGGTAAACTCTGTGTCGTTGGTTTTAGAAACATTCATAAGTGCGTGTTGTCGAATAAAGACAGCACTAAAAAGGGGTGAGGCTAATGTCAAAGCCGTTTTACGTGAAGTTCGAGATTCCTCGGGAAGTTGTCGATGCGGCCTATGAAGCCCTGCACATAGCTAACGAAACAGGTCAAGTTCGTAAAGGAACCAACGAAGCCACGAAGGCTGTGGAGCGAGGCATAGCGAAGCTGGTCGTCATAGCGGAGGATGTTGACCCGCCGGAGGTTGTTGCCCATCTTCCTCTCCTCTGTGATGAGCGCAAAATCACCTACGTGTTTGTTCCCAGCAAGCAGAAGCTTGGGAATTCTGCGGGAATAGACGTTTACGCCGCCGCAGCGTGCATAACTGAGACGGGTGAAGCAGCGTCGCTGGTTAAGGAAATCCAAACTCGAATTAAGAAACTGCAGCAGAAGGGCAGCGGCGAATGAGCGAAGAGGCAGCAGCGGCAGCTGGGGAGCTTACGCCCGCTGAAGTGATTCAGGTCATTGGAAGAACCGGCGTGACCGGGGAGATTTCGCAGGTTAGGGTTAGGGTGCTTGACGGCGTGGATAAGGGGCGCATCATAACTCGGAATGTGAAGGGACCTATTCGAGCAGGTGACATTTTGATGCTTAGGGAAACCGAGAGGGAAGCTAAGAAGCTTAGGTGACCGCTCACGGAGGGTGTTTGCTTGTGCCGAAGTCTAGACGTTGTTCTTTCTGTGGTCACGATTTTCCACAGGGCACCGGCGTAATGTACGTTAGAAACGACGGCTCCATCCTCTGGTTCTGCTCGAACAAGTGCAGAAAAAGCTCGGTGAAGATGGGGCGGGACTCCCGCAAGTTCAAGTGGACAGTTTACTACGGCAAAGAGGAGCGGGGAAGAGGTTAAACTCGTAATTTTCGGTCCCCCAGGCGCAGGTAAAGGCACCTACGCCACGAGGTTGGGAGCGAAACTCCGCATAGCCCCCGTTTCCACCGGCGACATCTTCCGAGAGGAAATTAAGCGAGACACGGATTTAGGCAAGCGGGTTTCTGGTTACCTCAGCCGCGGCGAACTTGTTCCCGACAAGGTTGTCATAGAAGTTCTGAAAGACCGAATAAGCAGACCCGACGCTGAAAAAGGCTTTATCCTCGACGGTTTCCCTCGGACAGTGGCGCAGGCAGAAGCCCTAGAAAAAATCGCCAAGATCGACGCAGTTATCCGCCTTATCGTGCCCGAATGGATAATCATAGAACGCCTCTCAAACCGCAGAATATGCAAGAAATGCGGCGCTATTTACAACGTGAAGTACCTGAAGCCTAAGAAACCGGGCGTGTGCGACAAGTGCGGCGGCGTCCTCTACCAGCGGGAAGACGACAAGCCTGAGGTCATAAAAGAACGCCTAAAAATCTACGAGAGGCAGACGCAACCGCTAATAGCCTACTACCAAGGCAAAGTGCCCTTCGTAAACGCCGAAAACGACAAAATAGAAACGCCGCCAGAAACAGTAGTTGACCAAATCCTCGAAAAACTGCAAAAACTAAAATTGTAGAAAGATTGAGGAAAAGTAGGGACGGATGTTTATGCAGTGCAGTTTCTGTAATGGAAACGCTCTTTATGGCTGTAGCGTGTGCGGCAATGTGGTTTGTGGTAGGCATGTTCGAATGTCTCCGATCTGCGTATCGCATATCAAGAAGAGTCGTTGTGACTATTCGATCGGAGAATCTACGGAAGAAGAAAAGGAGGAGATAAGACAGATGGTTAATTCTTTGTGGGGTGAACCCGAGCAACTCACCTTTGGACGAAGATATGCAATTGAGTACTTGCCCGCCTTTACTGAAGTCAGCGGGACATGTTGCGGGCTTCCTTTCATACGTGGAGTTAGGAACTGACATGCTTATTGTGGCTTTGGGGATACTGCCGAAACATCAAGGAGTGGGCGTAGGACGCGGTTTAGTACTAGCGGTTGAAGACAAAGCATGGGCACTCTCAAAGAAGAGAATCCTTGTTTCCACATCAAACGATAATCTAATGGCTTTGGCATTCTATCAGTCGCTGGGCTTCCAAATATTCGAAGTAAAACCCGACGTCATAGCTGAAAAACATGGAACTGTTCTTCCCGGCATCGGAGGAATACCCATAAGAGACGAAATAAGACTAAAGAAAAACATACAAGCTGAACCCTAAACACTTCACATGGCTATAAGCATATTTGAAGCCTTTAGAAGGGTCAAATAGGTCTGTGGAGGCTCTAACTGATAACAGAACATTTAAGGTTAGTACATTATTATTTTTTGGGAGATAAGCAAAGTTTAACGATAGGTGTTTGCTGGTGAGCGAAGAGGATTTAACGGTTTACGGGATTCCACAAAAGCCCCAGAAGATTTACCGTACGTGTACCTTTGCTGGTTTGGGTTCCAAGAAGGATGAATTATTGGATGGGGTTATTCACGCCTTTGAGGCGGACGGCTTCAAAAGGATTCCTCCCGTGGAACCGTTTAAGCTTTCTCTGGGCGCTAAGGATGCCGTAAAGTTTTGGGACTGGAGCTGGCGCGATAAAGTAGCGTATTACCAGATGGTTGGAAACGATGTGCTCCTCAAGTCAAATAAAAGGGGAGCCATAGCTATAATAGGGCTAAAAGCTGAAGCCCGCAACAACAACCTCAGATTCGGCTACTCATACTTCAAAAAAATCGAACCCAAATCAGTCGCTGGAATAAAATCTATCTTATTATTCGTTTCTTACCCTATTCTCGGCCTTGCGTTGGGGCTTTCTATGGTGCCGTTCCTTTCAAACCTAGTTGCTTCTGGGTGGAGCTTATGGGCACTCGGAATCATGCTTTTTGGGATATTTGTCTTACCTGTTCTTCCGTTTATAATTTATTTTACTTATTTCAAGCTGAAACGTATGTTTACTGAATTTAATCAGTGTATAGTGAAGATCGCCGAGTCCATAGGCGGAAAACAAACAACGCCCTTCAAGCTGACAACATTCAAATTAGAAGAATAAACCTTCTGCATATTTGAAGCCTATATTAGAGCCAAATAAACCTATTAGGATTTTTTCGGTACCAGTGCACCTGTTCGTGTAGTTTGGGAACGGTTTATTTAATATGTGGTTCGGCTCATGAAATAAGCGTGTGTGTGGAGGGGTCTGTGTGCCTATTCGGCAGCCCATTGTCTGCGTTCTTGGTCACATCGACACTGGTAAGACCCTTCTTTTAGATCAAATTCGCAAAAGCAGCGTTCAGGCGCGGGAGGCAGGCGGCATAACCCAGCACATAGGCGCCAGCTTCTTCCCAGCTGAGACGCTAGTCAAGATTTGTGGTCCCCTTTTGAAGGTCAAGGTCCAGATTCCAGGTTTGCTGGTCATCGACACGCCTGGGCACGAGGCTTTTGCCAATCTTAGGAAGCGGGGCGGAGCAGTGGCCGACATCGCCATCCTCGTCATCGACGCCCTGAAAGGCTTCGAAGCCCAAACCTACGAGTGCATAGACATCCTGAAGGCGCGTAAGACTCCTTTTCTTGTGGCGGCGAACAAAATTGACCGCATACCCGGCTGGAAGTCAAAACCAACCGAGCTTTTCTTAGCGTCCTACGAGGAGCAGGACCCCTACGTCCGCGAAGACTTAGACAACCGCCTCTACACGATCATGGGAGACTTTTCTAGAAACGGTTTCAGAGCCGACCGCTACGACAAAATCGCTGACTTCACCCGAACCGTAGCCATTGTGCCGGTGAGCGCAAAAACAGGCGAAGGCGTACCTGAACTTCTCGCCGTCCTCATCGGATTAACACAGCAGTACATGCGAGACCGCCTGCAAACAACCGAGGGACCCGCAAAAGGCACAGTTTTAGAGGTTAAAGAGGAAACAGGGCTCGGAACAACCATAAACGCCATAATCTACGACGGAACCCTCAGAAAAGACGACACCATAGTCGTCGGAGGCAAAGAAGAACCCATTTTAACCAGAATCCGAGCGGTTCTGCTGCCTAAACCCCTAGACGAAATCAGAGACCCCCGAGATCGGTTCTCCTCGGTTGAAACGGTTTCAGCTGCAGCAGGAGTAAAAATCGCCGCGCCAAATCTAGAAGACGCGTTGGCTGGAGCCCCCTTATACTCGGTTTCATCCGAAGCAGCGGCTGAGCAGTACGTAAAATCTGTTTCAGAAGAAATCCAGAAGCTTAGAATAGAAACCGACGTAGACGGCGTCATCCTGAAAACCGACGCGTTGGGTTCCCTTGAAGCTATCGCTGAAAGCCTCGTAGCGGACAATATCCCAATAAGGTTGGCAGACGTAGGAGACGTATCTAAACGCGAAGTCACAGAAGCCAGCGTGGTTAAACAAAACGAGCCGCTTTACGGCGTCATCCTCGCCTTCAACGTGAAAATCCTGCCAGACGCCGAGGAAGAAGCAAAAAACCGCGGCATACCAATCTTCAAACACAACATAATCTACCATCTCATCGACGAATACACGCAGTGGATGAAGGACAAAAAAGAAGCTCGGCTGCAAAAGGAATTTGACACCTTAGTCAAACCGGGCAAAATAAAGCTGTTACCCGGCTACGTGTTCAGAAGGGCTAAACCAGCCATCGTAGGTGTCGAAGTCCAAGCGGGCCAAATCAAGCCGAAGTACGCGCTGGTTAAGCCAGACGGAACAGAAGTCGGCGGAATCCAACAGATTCAAGACCGCGGGGAAGCCGTACCAGAAGCTAAAACAGGCATGCAAGTGGCAGTTTCAATGGACAAGCCAATAGTGGGAAGACACATCAACGAAGGCGACGTGCTCTACGTGAAAATACCAGAAAACCATGCGAAGATTCTACTGGCAAAATTCCAAAACCGCCTAACCCCCGAAGAACTCGCAGCGCTGAATGAATTTGTCGAAATGATGAGGAGCAAAACTCCATTCTGGGCAGCTTAAAAACCTTGAAACGTTCTCTTACAATAGATCGCACTGCATAAAATATTTAATAAGGACTTTTAACCGCTATACGTTTACATTCACGGAGGACAACACGTGGCAAAATTCAAAGTAATAGTCTCTGACCCTGAGAAGGGTGAATCCCAGTCAGTTGAAACAGAGGGAAACCGCGCTGTCCCTCTCATCGGGAGGAAAATAGGCGAGATAATCGACGGATCCGTGATCGGAATGCCCGGACACAAACTTCAGATAACCGGAGGATCCGACAGAGACGGCTTCCCCATGAGACCTAATGTTCACGGAGGAGTCCGAGTCAAGGTTATACTAAGCGAAGGAGTGGGGTTCCAATCGTCCAGCAAAGGCGAAAGAAAGAGAAAAACCCTTCGTGGAAACGTAGTAACCGATGCCATTGTTCAAATCAACATGAAAATTGTTGAGAAACCAAAAAAGCCAGAAAAGAAGGAGAAGCCCGTAGAGCCTAAGGCTGAGGAAAAAGTAGCTGAGAAAAAACCCGAAGAAGAACCGAAGAAAGCGAAAGAAGAAGTTAAGGAAAAAGAGAAACCGAAAAGCAAACCAGCTAAAAAAGCTTCCAAAAAAGCCTCTAAATGATAACCACAATTTTTGTAACTGCGATACAACAAGCGCGCTAAGAATCCCTTCTTATACCTAGTACCACGGAAGTCTGCACCTGCCTTTCAGGTATGTCCCAGTATCTTCTGAGCCATTTCTCGCTGTTAGGAAAGATCTGAAAACCGTTTTCCTGATAGAAGCGGATCGCCCACCAAGCGTCTTTCCAAGTTCCTACAAGTAATCGCTTGGCGGAGCTCAACCCTTTTAGGTAGTTCAGTAGCCTTCTCCCGATTCCTTTTCGTTGATAGCCCAGAAGGACGTAAGCATGCCGAATGAGGATTGTCTCTTTGTCCATCGGCTGAAAACCCATGATTCCCACCAACTCTCCGTCCTGTTCATACCCGAAGAAAGCCACATTTTCAATTTCCCTATGCAGTTCTTCTCGGGACATGTAGGGCTCTTTATACCTATCTTCAGGTATCACACCGCGGTAAGCCTTAGCTGCCTGATTTATAATGTAGAGCATTCTATCCTCGTCCTCTGGCCTGCACCTCCGGATCGGCATCGCACCACCAACTCAGTGAAGCTTCAGTTAACAATCAGCTTTTGTCCTTTATGAAGTATAGGCGTATATCTAAAGGAGCCCTCTTTCAGATGGAAGTTTTAATAAACAACAATTATTCTAGTATGTCTGCCTGAGAACTGTGTGGAAGAGTTAGAATGGTGAAAAAAGCTGCGACTTTGCCTCGTCAACCCGAAGTGAACATAGGAACGATTGGTCACGTGGATCACGGGAAGACCACGTTGGTTGAAGCCCTAACTGGCGTCTGGGCGGCTAGACACAGCGAAGAGCTAAAGAGGGGCATAACCATAAAGCTTGGTTACGCAGATGCCACAATTTACAAGTGCCCAAAATGTGAACCGCCGAAAAACTACTCCACAGACGAAAAATGCCCAAACTGCGGTTCTCCAGGCGAATTCATCCGAGCGGTCAGCTTTGTAGACGCTCCGGGACACGAAGCCCTCATGGCAACAGCCCTCTCAGGAGCTGCAGTTATGGACGGAGCTATACTAGTAATCTCCGCTGACGAGACTTGTCCGCAGCCGCAGACGCGGGAGCATTTGGCGGCTCTTGAGATTGTTGGAATAAAAAACATCGTGATTGTCCAAAACAAAATCGATCTGGTTGATGAAAAACGGGCGCTTGAAAGCCACGAAGAGATAGTCAAGTTCGTGAAGGGAACAATTGCTGAGGGTGCACCGATAATCCCTGTTTCCGCTCAACACTCCGTAAACATAGATTTACTGCTTCAGACGATGGAAGAACATATTCCAACGCCGAAACGGGATCCAACGAAACCTCCGAGGATGTATATCGTCCGCTCCTTCGACACAAACAAACCGGGAACCCCAGCGGAAAAACTTGAAGGAGGAGTGATCGGAGGCACGCTTATGCAAGGAACATTCAAGAGAGGGGATGAAATAGAGCTTCAACCGGGAATCCGCATTGAAAAGCAGCATACAACGGTCTATGCTCCCATATTCAGTGAGATCACTAGCCTACATGCAGGCGGAAAAAACGTTGAAGAAGCTCAATGCGGAGGTTTAGTTGGAATCGGAACCCTTTTAGATCCATCATTAACTAAGGCTGACGGTCTCATTGGAAATTTGGTTGGGAAACCTGGAACGCTTCCCCAATCGCGAACCGAGTTAACATTGGAAATTCATCTTTTCAAGCGCGCTGTAGGAACTAAAGAGATGAAGGAAATCGAACAGGTTCACGTTGGTGAGCGCATTCTTCTAGATGTTGGAACAACCATAACCGTGGGAAACGTAATCTCGGTTGGAAAGGACACCGCCACATTTAAGTTAGGGCGCCCTATATGCGCGGAGACAGGCGCCCGATCAGCTCTGAGCAGAAGGATAACAGGCAGATGGCGCCTAATCGGCTACGGCATCATAAAATAACCATCCATGCATAGTTTTATCGCGGCGTTAACTTTGCTTTGCTTTATTACTGAAGACTCATCGTTATTTTGAACGAAACATAAGTCAAATTTTGGGCATATCTGAAATTATAAATATATATTTCCAATGACCATATGAGTACGTGGAGATGAGACGCATGTCTAACTTGGAAAAGCCAGTTAACCGTATAAAAGCTTTAACCGATCTAGTTATTTTAGGGATCCTAAATACGCAACCAACTCACGCATATAGAATAAGGCAAATTGCGCTGGAAAAGTTCGGAATCAGGCTTTATCCAGGGGTTCTTTATCCTAAACTTCGCAGACTGGAAAGGGACAGCGTAATTGAAGCAGAATGGAAGAAGGACCTTAGAAAGAAAAAGGTTTACAGTCTAACGGCGCACGGTAAAAAACTGTACAGCCAGACAATAAAAAATTATTCGCTCATCATAGAAGAATTGGAGAAGATGAAATAGCTTTCATCGCTCATTTATGCGGTTTCTTGTTCCGCTTCGAAGCGGCTCAGTTGCTCCTCTAGAAAATCTGAATATTCGTTGAATTTGTTCTTTGCTGCCGCCAAATTTGTGAAAACATGTCGAGATTTTTCCCCATTTTTAGAATTGCAGATCACGACGTATTTATCTTTCACCCGTTTCAGCATTACGAACCCGAAAGTTTTGCCTGTGAGTTTACTGATTAATTCCTGTTTCTTTAATATCTCAGGTTCAACCAAACCCACTACAAGCAGATAATCAATATCCTCTTCCATGTTCAGATCCAGCTGCAAACCCATTAATGAGCAGTTAATTCTGAACCTAACGTTCTTTAACTTTTTGAACCAAAAGCATCTCAAACATACGCTTTCTGTATTAACGGCAATCAAATTAACAGAGAAGCATTAAACAGAATTCCGCCAATTCGTAACATAAATATTAACGCACAGTTACGATTACTTGGTTGGATAGGGGAAAATGCAATTGAAGGTAATTCTGGATGCGAATTTCTTTTTCCTTTCGTCCCAATTCCACATAGACATATTTGAAGAGTTGATGGCACTTTTGAATCAAAGGGTTGACCCAATTATCCTGTCTCCAACGTATGAAGAGCTCCTGAGAATCGCTGAGCGGGGACCGCCTAAAACCCGTCGACAAGCATCCTTAGCGCTCAAGTTAGCTGAAAAATGTCGCTTAGTCAACGTTGAACAGAACCCAGAAGAACAAACTGACGATGTGATTGTGCGAGTGGCTAAAGACTGGAAGTGCCCCGTCGCCACGAATGACGCGGAGCTTAGGAAAAGACTGAGGATGGAGCAGATTCCAACCATATTTCTGAGAAAAAGAGCTCATCTTGATCTGGAGGGTTTCATACCTTAATCCTGTTATTGACATGAAATTAATCACTTAGATTTTTGGCTTTACACTTTAAAACACATATGCTTCAAAGGTCAATCAAAATTTTATCGAAAAAAGATTTCTGTTAATATTCTAGGATATTTTATGATGTTAACAAAGGTTATTTTATGTAAACCGCATATTCCAGAAAAAACGCTAAGTAATGAAGAAGGTGTAGAGTTGTCTCTAGCAGTTGATAAATTCCTAGAGTATATCGCCGAGGACGGCGAGTGGCACAGTCTCAACGAAGTGACTGCATATCTCCAACTGAGGAAGGACGAGGTCATGGAAATCGCCAAGTTTTTTGCCCGTTTCGGTTTCATCCACTTAGATGAAACTCGAAGGAAAGTGAAGATTGAATCTAACGTGAGAAAACTTTATGCTTCTCCGTTGGAGGAAATGGAGAAACTTCCTTTAATTGCTACTAAGTAGCGTTATTGTTACCTATCTGTATACGCATCACCTCAGCAGAGGAAATGAAATGATAGAGGAAGAAGAATTAAGGGAAGTGCAAGAACGCGATCGTTCACCGTTGACAGAAACAGAAAAAACTGACGCGCATGGCAAATTGGTTGTCGAGAATAGGGCTTCGAAATTAGCTGAACATCCGCGTTATGTAAGTGAAACTTTGAAAGTCGGCGAATCTGAAGTCGTCTTTGAAATCTATCATCACTATGTAATGGCACAATACTATGTGGATGTCAACAGAACAAAGGACTATGGAAGGGGCTTCAGAGAAACTCAGGGAAAACTGGAATTCTTCGGCGCAACCTTAGAAGACTGCTTCAACTGGATTGAAAAAACCTACAAAGTAAAAGTAGTACGGAAAAACTAACCTTTTTTAGGGCTAAAAACGGCTAAACAAAAATTACTTCTTCGCGTGCATCGTTAAAAGGTAACCTGTGCTTTATCGTTTGCACACGGCGACGTACCCTTTCAGTTCACCGTTCAATACAACAAGCGGATTTAATTTCGCCTCCACGAGCAGTCTAACAAAGGCTTTTTGAGAAAACTTTTTCTTTAGCCCTGTGACCGCGATTAACGCAGGCGGTTTGCTTATTCTTTTCATTTCATTGAGGGTTCGGAGAGGATTCGGCATGTTCTGCAGCAAGGTTATGGCGAAGGTGCGGTCAAAAACGCAGTTTCTGAAGGGTGTATGGTCAGCGTCAGCGCGGATAAGGACTGTCTTAGGAAATTGTTTTATGTGTTTTTTTGCTTCCCAGAGCACCTTAGACGAAGAGTCCAGACCAACTAGGAGTTTAACTGATCTGCCGATGTGTTCAAACAGGATTCCGGTTCCGCAGCCTAAGTCTAAAACTACGTCTGTCTTTTTGAGGGGCACATGTCTTAGAGCAGCCTTTATCTTTGCATTTTGCTCTTCAGCGTATTGCGAGTCGTAAACAGCGGCTGAACTATTGTAGCTACGAATAACTTCGCGCTTTTTTTTCCAATCCACCATGATCCTTCAGGAAGTTATTTAGGCTGTTCTGCTTCTAAAATTGTTGGCAAGGTAAGACAAGATGGCAAGCAGAAAGTCCATGGTCGCCATTGAAAACCCAAGCGTTGAGAAGGCAGCGGAAGTAGCTAAAACCGCTCTTTCATCGCGGAAAGCCTTGATTCTAGTCGGAAACTGCTGGGTTGACTATCAGGGGCGGGCTAGCTCCAAGCTTGATCCAGGCGAGCGGTTGGTCATAATTAAGGAGGATGGTTCAGTTTTGATTCACCGCCCTTCGGGTTATGAGCCAGTCAACTGGCAGCCTCCGGGCTGCTTCTTTCAGACTAAAGCCGTTGGAGACGTGCTGCGGATAAGAGCTGTCCGTCAGAAACCTCGTGAGTCTGTTGGAATTTTTTTCAACCGAATCTATCTGCTTTCTGTTTTAAGCCTTGTCGACCGAGGAGAGTTTTCGCTTTACGCCAGCGAGGAAGACATGCAGAGGGCAGTTCTTCTTAAACCGGAGATCATAGAGGCAGGATTCAAACCGATAAGCTACGAGAAGAAAGTTGAACCGGGATTCGTTGACGTTTACGGAACCGACAAAAACGGCAACTTCGTAGTCGTCGAGATCAA
Source organism: uncultured Candidatus Bathyarchaeia archaeon (assembly GCA_964655075.1). GTDB lineage: Archaea > Thermoproteota > Bathyarchaeia > Bathyarchaeales > Bathyarchaeaceae > CAZZLD01. The sequence goes on along the minus strand of CAZZLD010000001.1, from coordinate 517,669 downwards.
GCGTAAAACTGCTGGACGCAAAGCCGCCTTCCAACTGGCGAAATATGTGGAATCTATAAAAGGCAAGGTCAACCGCGACGTTAGAGGTATCCTCGCAGCACCCCGCATAGCCAAAGGAGTTCAAAAACTCTTGGCGACCCTTAAGCTTGACTTCAAGCCTTTAGACCCCAAAAAATGCACGGAAATTTTAGGCAGACCAGAAACAAGGAAAATCTCAGATTTCCTACAGCCCCAATAAAGATTGCGCGCGCATAAAACAATATTCTTATTTTCTGTTTTCGTACAAAAGTCAAGTAATAGGGAAACAAGATGGTAGACTATCTGCTTGAGGGAATTGACTTTTCTAATATTGCTATATTGGATGCTGGTACAGGGGCGGGGAACACTACGCTGAAGCTTGCTAAGAAAATGGTTGAAGTTGATGGAAAAGGGAAAATTGTAAGTGTAGACATTGATCCTGCGACTTTCCCAGAAGTGAAGAAGAAACTAGGCGATTTGGCAAGATTTGTTGAATTTGTTAAAGCTGACTTGACTGATATGCCTAAAATGGAAAGCGAGTCGTTCGACCTCGTTGTTTGCACTGCAACGATGTGTGCTCTAAATGATAGACCGCTTAAAGCATTGAAAGGTTTGAAGGAGTTTCATCGAGTATTGAAGAAAGGTGGCAGGCTAGTCATTTCAGAGGAGTATCCTTTGCCCAAAGCTACCAAACCTGAAGAAAAAGTGCAAGTTATGCGTTGGCAGATGTACAAGTCTGTTTCCCAGCTAATAGGTGAAGGCCCTTGGATGGAGATTTATCTCGAAGAATTAAAATTCGCTGCTAAATTGATAGGTTTCAGAGACATTGAATGGAGAAGATTTGAAGGCGGACCATTAAGCAAGGTCGTTATGGAAGAATGGAGGGAAGTTATGCCTCCATTAGTGAATAAGATAGAGGATGAACAGACACGTAAAGCGTTCCTAGATCTGATTCCTAGGATCTACAAAAAATTTGAAGAACAAGGAGGTAACTACCCACCAAGTTACATCATGAAAATGATTAAGTGAATTATATACAGTTGATTGGGTGATGTTGACGAAGAAATATTGGACTGATTTTTTCATAGAGAAGCCATCATTCTTTAAAACTGCTTTAGAGAATACGATTGAATAGACAAGTGCGCGCGCAATGAAAAAGTAATTAAGCTTAGAGAATAAACATATTTGTTGAGGTGCATTAAATGACTGTTCTCGCTTACGTTCTTTTCAAGGTCAACTCAGGTGCCGAGAGGGAGGTTTGTAAGAAAATCACCGACTTCGACGAGGTTTTATTGGTAGGCATAATCTACGGTGAATACGACCTAATTGCAAAGGTCTCTGTGCCGGACCTGCAGGCGCTGGAAGAGTTTCTCTCAGAGAAGATGAGAAGCGTGCAAGGCGTATTCTTAACATCTACAATGATCATAGCCCGGGAGTACAAAGGAAAAGCCCACCGCGCGCAAGAAAAGCCTTGAGCTTTAAATTTCAAATGTGGACAAAGAATGAAGAAAAGAAGAGAAAGGGTCTGTTGTCCGATAACGCAGACAACCCTTTTACCTGAAACATGTGTCCACTTGAAATGTGCAGAAGCTTGGAAATGCGAGTCTTTTAAGAAGTGGGTAGAAGTGGTCATAAATCCTCTTAAAAAAGTATAAAGTTGAAAAGCTTCATTTTAACTATGCAGCAGGCTTTCGTAGATTTTGGCGGTTTGCTTCGCTGCTTTCTCCCAAGTGAAATATTGAAGAACCCTCTTCCGCCCGTTTTCGCCCCACTTTTTAGCCCTCTCAGGATCCTTCAGCGCCTCTTTAACGCCCCAAGCTATATCTGCAGGCTCCGCACCGTTGACGTGAATACCGTTCTGCTCTGAACCGGACGGAATGATTTGCTCACGAAAGCCCACTACGCCTTGGGCGCCAACGACAACCGGTTTCGCCATGGACATGGCTTCTAGGCTGACGATGCCGAAAGGTTCGTAAACCGAGGGAAAGACGCAGACATCAGATGCAGCATAATGCAGAATCCTCTCCTCCTCAGGTATAAACTCGAACCGGCATAGAACCTTATCTTCTATTCCAAGTCTGTTCGCCGTCTCAGTTACGTCCGTCTGCTGTTCACCTTTGCCTAAAATCACAAGCTTCGTCTTGGGATACTCCTCCAAAATCAGGGGCATGGCCTGAATCAAGTTTCTTATGCCTTTAACCCACGTGAGCCGCCCTAGAAAGAAAAGCATGGTTTCGTCGCTTTTGATGCCATATCTGTCTCGGATTTTCTTCACATCTTTCGCCTCATACTTCTCAGGATCATACTTTTCTGGGTCTACGCCGTTCCAGACCACACTGATTTTTGATTCAGGCCACCCGTGCCGAATGAGGTCTTCTCTCATCGCGTGGCTGACGGTGATTATGCGATCTGCGGTTTGGGCGGTTGCTGATTCTAGGTGAGACACCACTTCTGATCCTTTTCCGCCGCTTCTGCCGAATTCGGTGCTGTGAACGTGGAAGACCACAGGCAGTTTCGTTTCGTTTTTAACTATGATTCCGGCGATGCAGCTTAACCAGTCGTGGACGCAAACCACATCGAATTTGTAGCCTTCCTTTCCCATTAGGCCGTTGATGAACTTCGTTGCGCTGAGAACGTTATAGATGAAGGTGTCATTAAAGAAACGAATGTTTGTTCCCCATCTTCTGAGGTCGTCGATTACAAACATGGGGAAAACGTTGCTCGCATCAGCTATTAAGGGACGGTGGACCTCCACTCCCCTGATGATTTCCCTTGTTTTCAGGTCTCCGGGGTTAAGCGTGAAAACCGCAACATCGTGTCCAAGCTCAATGAACTCCCGGGTAATGTACTCAGCGTAGGTGCCCAAGCCTCCCACAAGCTTAGGAGGATACTCCCAAACAAAGAAACCGATCCTCATAACCCATAATCCCCATACTTATTTGTGGAATAAGCTTAAAACTCTAATCATTAGTTGATAGGAAAAAAAATTTTCTGATAACCTGCACGTGCGCTTAGAAAGACATAAAAGACTGACTATAAAATCAGGATGACAACAGATCGAGTTTGGGGGAATAGGCTGTGCAAATAGACCTCGGGTTGATTCCTATAATTGTATCCGTGATCTCATTAATTTTCGTACTTTACCTAATACGATTTACAGGGCGAAAAGATCCGGGAACCCCGAGAATGAGGGAAATAGCCAAGGTAATAAGGGAAGGAGCTAAGGCTTACCTTAGACGTCAAAACCTAACAGCTTTTATTGTGGCGGTAGTAATCGCCGCACTGCTCTATGGAACCATTGATTGGACTGCGCATCGAGGCATCCCCTACACTGCTGCTTCTTACATCTCAGGCACATTATGTTCAATGTTAGCCGGCTATGTGGGGATGCGCACCTCTACTCTGGCAAACGTACGGACAACAGCGGCAGCAAAAAGCACGGGTTTAAAGGATGCTTTAAAGATTGCTTTTAGAGGAGGAGCCGTAACTGGGCTTTCTATCACGAGTCTCAGTATTCTGGGCATAACCGCGATCTACTACATATATGGTCAAAATCCTGACCTCCTCATAGGCTTTGGTTTTGGTGCAAGTTTGATGGCGTTGTTTGCCCAAGTCGGTGGGGGTATTTACACGAAGTCTGCGGATGTGGGCGCGGACTTGGCTGGGAAAATCGAGGAGGGAATACCTGAAGATGATCCTAGAAATCCAGCGGTAATTGCAGATCAGGTTGGAGATAACGTAGGAGACTGCGCTGGTAGGGGAGCCGACCTGTTTGAGTCCTACGCGGACAATAACATCGGAATGATGATTTTAGGTGCGGGGTTGGCTGAGGCGTTCGCCGGAGCCTCTAAACCAGCTTACGTTCTATTTCCTCTGATAATAGGAGCGATTGGATTAATCGCGACAATCGTCGGAGTGATGACGGTTAGAGTTCGAAAGAGCATAGATCCAATGAAGGCTATAAATGTTGGATTGCTAGTTACAGGTGTTATCGTGGCTGTTTTCTCTGGCATTGTGGTAGTCTATCTGCTTAAGGACCTTGTAATTTACGTTAACATCCTCATAGGGCTCGTTGCAACTGTTTTAATCAGTTTCTTCATTCAATATTACACGTCTGAAAACCATAAGCCTGTTAGAGACATCGCTGAATCTTCAAAAGGAGGACCGGCATTAACTATAATCACAGGGCTTTCTCGTGGACTGGAGAGTACAGTTCTGCCAGTTATGGTAATAATAGCTGCCATTTTGGTGTCCTTCTTAGTAACAGTTAACTTTGGGCAACACGTTTCGGTTAGAGGTCAAATAAAGGACTGGAATGATCTAATATACGGTTTCTACGGCATAGCATCCACGGCCCTCGGCATGCTCTCAATGACCGCGATAGTGATGGCCTCCGACACGTACGGACCGATAACAGACAACGCGGCAGGAATAGCGGAAATGTCAGGCGTAAAACACGAGGTTCGAGACGTGCTGGATTCTTTAGATTCGATTGGAAACACCACAAAAGCAGTAACAAAAGGCTTCGCAATGGGATGCGCCTCATTATCGGCATTCATACTTTTCTCGGCGTACCTTCATTTCGTTAAGTCTCTATCCAGCCAATTCGACTGGCACATGTTCATGAATTTGACGCGCCCAGACGTTATAATTGGTCTCTTCGTTGGAGGCATGATAGCCTTTGCTTTCTCCGCGCTAACTATTAGGGCTGTGGCTAGCGGGGCTTTCAAGATGGTTGAAGAAGTGAGGAGACAATTCAAGGCGATTCCTGGACTCAGAGAAGGAAAGGCCAATCCAGACTATACGACTTGCGTTGATATTAGCACAAAAACGGCGATTAAAAAGATGATATTGCCAACACTGCTAGCTCTGATCAGCCCAATACTAACGGGATTTGTGCTTGGTCCAGACGCTCTAGGAGCTTTCCTGCTCTCAGCAACAGTTTCAGGCGTTCTTCTCGCAGTTTTTATGTTCAATGCCGGAGGGCAGTGGGATAACGCTAAAAAGTATATAGAGTCTGGTCACTTAGGTGGAAAAGGAACCCCTACTCATGCTGCCGCTGTTGTTGGAGACACTGTGGGAGATCCGCTGAAAGACACCGCTGGACCGTCGCTACATATACTAGTAAAGATGATAAACATTGTCGCATTGACTTTTCTACCGCTCTTTATAGCTTTCAACATTTTATAAACTAGATTCTAATCCGCGTTTCTTCTTTTATGCTTCTTAAAACCACCGCGGTTTCTGTGCTTGCAATGCCTTCGATTAGCCCCATGGAGTCAATGATTTTTGCAAGTTGTTCGCGGCTTCCCGTGCGTATCTTCGCGATGGCATAATAGTTTCCGGTAACGTCGTAGACTTCGTAAACGTCATCGATGTTTTTCAGGTTTTCCAAAGTGTTAGGATACCTCTGCGGGTCTGCTTTAATGAGGACGAACGCGGTTAATCCCTTTCCTACAGCTTCAGGCGCAACTTTCGCGGTGAAACCTTTTATGACGCCCTGTTTCCGAAGTTTCTTAACGCGCACAAAGACGGTTGACTCGCTCACTCCAAGCTCTTCAGCGATTTTTTTGAATGGTGTCCGCGCGTTGGCTTGCAACCGCTCCAGAATCTGCCCGTCTACTTCATCGATTTCGACCGGCATTAAGACCACTTCAAAGATGAATCGTATTTAAAAAAGATGTTTGGAAAAGGAAGATTTAAAGATTACGTCTTTTTATTAAAGAAAGCTCAATGAAATAGCAAAGTTTATAAGGAAACCTTAATTCCATAATGCTCTAATTCAGAAAAGAGGAAGTGGCACAATTGAAGAGAACGGTACTTGCATATTCTGGAGGTTTAGACACTTCAATATGCCTAAGGTGGCTTCAGAAGGAATACAAAACCGAGGTCATAACTGTCACGCTGGATGTTGGACAAAACAGGGATCTAACGGAAATATCAGAGAAGGCGAAGAAACTAGGCGTATTAAAGCACTATTCAATAGACGCAAAAGAAGAATTCGCGAAGAACTACGTATTTCCCGCCATCAAAGCAAACGCACTTTACGAAGGAAAATACCCGCTGAGCACCGCCCTTTCTAGGCCCCTAATCGCGTCGAAAATGGTTGAAATCGCCAAAAAAGAAAAGGCGACAGCCGTAGCTCACGGTTGCACAGGCAAAGGAAACGACCAAGTTCGATTCGACATTTCGATTAAAGCGCTGGCGCCACACCTCGAAATAATAGCGCCCGTGCGCGAGTTTAACTTAACTAGGGACAAGGAAATCAAGTGGGCAGAGGAGTGGGGCTTAAAAGTTTCATCCACGGCGAGTTTATCATACAGTATCGACCAAAACCTTTGGGGAAGGTCAATTGAGTGTGGGGTCCTAGATCAGCCTGATCAAGAACCGCCAGAGGACATATTTGAGTGGACAAGCCCCATCGAAAAGGCTCCTGATAAGCCGGAGTATGTGACGCTTGAGTTTGCCGAAGGCGTCCCCGTGAAGTTGAACGGCGAACCGCTAGACCCAGTTAGTCTCATAGTGGGGTTGAATGAAATCGCTGGAAGACACGGCATCGGACGCATAGACCACATGGAAGACCGCGTGACAGGGATCAAAACTAGGGAAATCTACGAGGTGCCAGCAGCCGCCGTCATACTGGAAGCCCACAAGGATCTGGAGAAAACCGTTCTGACGAGGCACGAAAACCTGTTTAAACAGCAAATCGACGCCCAGTGGACTCTCCTCGTCTATTCAGGCTTATGGATGGACCCACTGCGGGAAGACCTCGACGCCTTCATAAACAAAACGCAGGAACGTGTCTACGGAGAGGTCAAGTTGAAGCTGCACAAAGGCGCAATGCGGGTTGTTGGGCGTTCATCACCGTTCTCCATGTACAATTTAAGCCTCGCAAGATACGACGCAAAGTCAACCTTCGACCAGAGAGCTTCAAAAGGATTTATAGACCTATGGGGATTACCAACCGTAGTAGCTGGATCCCTGAAGACGAAGAAAGGTGAAAAAGATTGAAGGCCAAATGTCCCGAATGTGACGCGGACTTGGACATTCCTGGTGATGTGCTTGACGGCGAAATCGTGAGTTGCCCCGACTGCGGAATGGATTTTGAAGTAAGCGTGAAGGAAAACGGGAAAGTGGAACTAAAGCCAGCTGAAATTGAAGGAGAAGACTGGGGCGAATAACCCGTGACCTTCATAGGGTTGATCTACGACAGAATCCGCTGGGAAGAAAAGGCGCTGATTAACGCCTCGAAGAAAGCAGGAGTGGAACTGAAGACTGTTGACGCAAAAAAAGTCTACATTGAAGCGACTGATGATGCTGTTGCGCTAGCGGAGAAATTCGGAGACGTAGCGATACAGCGGTGCGTAGGCTATTTCCGGGGACTGCATATAACCGCCATACTGGAAAAGAAGGGGTTACCCGTCGTCGACTCGTTTCAAGCCTCTCTGACCTGCGGAAACAAACTGCTAACCACGCTGGAACTAATAAAAGCAGGGCTTCCGAGCCCCAAAACCCTCATGGCGTTCACCCCTGAAACGGCGCTGAAGGCTCTAGACTCCTTAGGCTATCCTGCGGTTTTAAAGCCTGTCGTGGGCAGTTGGGGAAGGATGGTGGCCATAGCTAAGGACCGGCAATCAGCGCAGGCACTAATCGAAACCAGAGAAGAGATCAGGAACGCACTGCTCCATCTGTATTACATCCAGGAGTTCGTCAAGAGACCGCCCCGAGACATCCGAGTAATCGTCGTCGGAGACCAAGTCCTCGCAGCGTCCTATCGTTACCCGCCTCCTGACGACTGGAGAACCAACGTCGCTAGGGGAGGCGCAAGCAAACCCTGTCCTTTGACGCCTGAGCTCAAGCAAATCGCCCTTAAGGCGGCTGAGGCTGTGGGCGGCGGTGTTCTAGCCGTAGACTGCATGGAAGGCCCAGAGGGACTTCTGGTGCATGAAGTAAACAGCACAATTGAGTTTCGGGGGCTTTCATCCACCACCGACGTTGACATAGCTAAAGAGATCATAGACTACGTAGTTGGAGTGGCGAAGAAATGAGGGTTGGAATAGTCGGCGCCTCGGGCTACGTTGGGGGGGAGCTTCTACGCCTGTTGCTGTTGCATCCAAAAGTTGAGGTTACGGCGATCACATCCCGCAAGTATATGGGCGAGTACGTTCACCGGGTACATCCAAACCTGCGGGGAACAACGGACCTGCAGTTCATTAGCCCTGACGCCTCTAAGATCACTGAATCATGCGACTTTCTTTTCATGGCGTTGCCCCACGGTACATCATCAAAAGTCCTTCCGAAGTTCCTCGAAACGGGCTTAAAGATAGTTGACGCGAGCGCTGATTTCAGACTTCACAACCCGCAGGATTACCCGAAATGGTATAATTGGGAGCATCCGCATCCTGAATTGTTGGAAAAGGCAGTTTACGGACTTCCAGAGCTCCACCGAGAGGCGATTAAGAAAGCAGATTTGGTCGCGTGCCCCGGCTGCATGGCCCTAAGCGCTACACTGGCATTGGCGCCAATCGTTAAAGAGGGCAAAGTTGAAAAAAACCGCATTGTTGTTGACGCGAAAATAGGCTCCTCAGGTGCTGGAGTAAGTCCTTCTTTGTCGACGCATCACCCTGAACGCGCAAACGTGGTTAGACCATACAAGCCCGTGGGGCACCGCCACACTGCAGAAATAGAGCAGGAGCTCAGCGGTTTGGCTGGCGAAAAGATTGTGGTCTCCATGTCTACTCATGCGGTTGACATGGTTCGCGGAATCCTGTCGACCTGTCACACCTTCATGGTTTCACCCTTGAAAACTGCGGAGGTGTGGCGTTGCTACCGGGGCTTCTATCAGGACGAGCCGTTCGTAAGATTCGTTCGGGACAGGAAGGGGGTTTTCAGGTTCCCTGACCCTAAAATCGTGGCTGGATCAAACTACTGCGACATAGGCTTCGAAGTTGACGAGCGCGCCGGTAGGCTCGTGGTCATGTCTGCCATTGACAACCTCATTAAAGGCGCGGCAGGAACAGCGGTTCAATGCATGAACATTATGCTCGGCTTCGACGAGAAAACGGGTTTAGAGCAGCCTGGGCTTCATCCGGTGTAAGCCATGATTGTGCTGAAGATCGGCGGCAGCTTGCTCCAAGAGGGCTTAAACCCGACGCTGATAGGGGACATTAAGAAGATCTTGGAGACTGAGCGGCTTGTCATGGTGCATGGTGGAGGCAAAGAAGTAACTAAGGTGGCTGAGCAGCTTGGGAAACCGCAGAAATTCATTTTCTCGCCGGGCGGAATTAGAAGCCGTTATACTGATGAGGAAACCGTTAAAATCTACACCATGGTCATGGCTGGAAAAATGAACAAAGAAACCGTGGCTTTCCTCCTAAGCAAGGGCATACCCGCTGTCGGCTTGTCGGGGATCGACGCGGCGTTGTTGAAGGCGGAAAGGAAGAAACGGTTAGTTATTGTTGACGAGCGGGGAAGAAAACGAATAATCCCCGGAGGATTCACCGGCAAAATCAGCCAAGTAAAAACTGACGTGATTAAACTCCTGACGGAAAACGGGTACGTCCCAGTGGTGTCCCCTGTGGCTGTAGGCGAAGAATATGAAATTTTAAATGTTGACAGCGACCGCGCCGCGGCACATATAGCAGGCGCACTGAACGCGGACAAAATTGTTTTTCTCACGGATGTTGAAGGAGTGCTCCTAAAAGGAAGGCTGGTTAAGGAACTGTCGGTTGCGGACGCTGAGGAACTGCTTCCTGAACTGGGAGGCGGCATGGACAAAAAGGTCCTAGCTTCCACGGAGGCGGTTAAGATGGGCGTAAAAGAGGCAATTATCGCTCCCGGATCAGTGGAAAACCCGGTAAGCGAGGCTGTAAACCACGGCACAGGCACGGTGATCACCCAGTGAAAGAAGAGGAAGCGATGAAGCTTGAGGATAGTCTTCTCGCAGGCGTTTACCAGAAGTTCCCAGTAACCGTTGTCAAGGGCAAAGGCGCCCGTGTCTGGGACATTAACGGCCGCGAGTTCATCGACCTCATGGGCGGATACGGCGTAAGCCTCGTTGGGCACTGCCACCCGAAGGTCGTGGAGGCGGTTAAGAACCAGTGTGAAAAGCTGATCACATGTCACGGGTCGCTGTACAACGACAAACGAGCTGAACTGCTGAAAAAACTAATTAAAATCTCCCCAGCGGGGCTGAATAAGGCTTTCTTATGCAACAGCGGAGCTGAAGCCGTGGAGTGCGCCCTAAAACTCGCAGTGAAACACACGGGAAGAAAAGAGTTCGTTGCGATGGTTGGAGGCTATCACGGGAAGACTCTAGGGGCGCTTTCGGCGACTTGGGGTCCGCAATACAGAAACCCGTTTCAGTCCCTTCTGGTTCCGAGCATCAAGTTCGTTCCTTTTGGCAACCTAGACAAAGTTGAGGAAGCCGTAACTGAGGAGACGGCGGCGGTCATAGCTGAACCTGTCCAAGGTGAAAACGGCATATACGTAGCGCCAGATGGCTTCCTTCAAGGTTTAAGAGAGGTCTGCGACGAACACGACGCGTTGCTGATTTTTGATGAAGTTCAAACGGGTTTCGGGCGGACTGGAAAAATGTGGGCTTCCCAGCATTGGCGGGTCACGCCGGACATAATGTGCGTCGCTAAGAGCATGGCTGGAGGGGCTCCCATGGGCGCTACGGTTGCGAGAGGCGAAGTTATGGATGCTTTTAAGACTGGTGAGCATTCGAGCACGTTTGGGGGTAATCCGCTTGTTTGTGCTGCGGCTTGCGCAACCATAGATGCGGTTATTGAGGAGAAACTGCCTGAGCGCGCTAGGGTTCTAGGTGAGTATTTTAAGGGTAGATTATTGGAGATTCAGGAGAAGTTGCAGATCGTTCGGGAGGTTCGCGGCCTCGGGCTAATGCTTGGACTTGAATCTCGCTTCGACGTTTACAACCTGCTTATGAAGGGACTAGACCGCGGTCTCATAATGTTGTATTCCAAAAAGAACATTCTGCGTTTCCTTCCGCCGTTAGTCATCCAAAAACCTCAGCTTGAAAATGCTGCCGCCATCCTAGAGGGGTTGCTAAGCGAAGAGGAAAGAGAGAGACTTCGCAGCTAGAGGGCGAAAAAGAATGAGCGAAGCGACTGAACTGCTGAAGCAAATGCTGGAAATCTACAGCCCCAGCGGGCATGAAAAGAAAATAGCCGTTTTCTTAAAGAATCAGCTGGCTGAGTTGGGCTTCAAGAACGTTAGGCTAGACGAGGCGGGCAACATTTTCGGCGAGGTTGGAAGCGGTTCTCCCACGGTGTTGCTGTGCGGTCACATGGACACTGTTCCCGGACGGTTACCCGTAAAAACAGAGGACGGCAAGATTTACGGCAGAGGCGCAGTTGACGCCAAGTCCTCCCTCGCAGCCATGATCAGCGCCGCTTCAAAGCTAATAGGTAAGAAACTCAAGGGCAAGCTTATAGTCGCAGGCGTTGTTGACGAGGAGGGAAGAGGCAAGGGCATACGTCGCATCGTCAAGGACAAAATGAAAGTTGACTACGCAGTTTTCGGTGAACCCAGCGGCGCCGGCAACATCACCATAGGCTACAAAGGAAGACTCGAAGTAAACATCATCTGCGAAACCAAACCGGTTCACGCGGCTACTCCAAGCGGGTTCAACAATGCTATAGAAAAAGCCTTCGAGGTGTGGAGTCGAGTTAAGGTCTGGTCGTCGAAGAGACCACCCCGCAGTCCATTTTATTCGACAACCGCCTGTTTGACAGGTATACTCGGCGGCGAAGCTTCCAACGTGGTTCCAAGCTGGTGCGCTTTAACGGTTGACGTGAGACTTCCGCCTAGTCACAGGTGCGAGAAGGCGGTTAGGGAACTTAAGGCGGTTATATGGCGTTACAGGCAGGAAAACCCCGAGGTGGAGCTTGAGATGCGGCTTGTGGATAGTGTTGAGCCTTTCATAGCCCAGAAGGATTCCATGTTAGTTAAGGCGCTATCAGCTGCGATTGAGGATACGGTTGGAGGTCCGGTTAGGCTGCTGAAGAAAACAGGCACAGGCGACATGAACGTTTACGCAAACGAGTTGAAGGTTCCAGCGGTTACGTATGGACCCGGCAACTCTCGGTTAAGCCACACGTTAGACGAATACGTAGAACTCAGTGAATTCCTGTCCGCCGTCCAAGTCTATCAGAAAACTGTAGAAAGGCTTCTTTCACGTTAATTTTTTCACGTGGTTCTTTAGTTTGTCCATAGCCTCTGAGACTACATCTCGGCTTGCAGCGTAGGAAAACCGGATGTGCCCTTCACCGAAGGCACCGAAATCACTCCCAGCCGTGGCGCAAACGCCTTCTTTAATGAGCAGGTCCTCAACGATTTCTTTAGACGATTTTTTGAAGCCGCGGAAGCGTGGAAAAGCATAGAACGCACCCTTGGGCAATGCGCATTTGACCCCGGGAATTTCGTTGAGTTTTTTCACGATGATTTTTCTCCGTGCGTCGTATTCTTTGACCATCTGCTCCACACAGTCTTGAGGTCCCTTTAACGCGGCTACTCCGGCTTGTTGAACGAAGCTCGCTGGACAGGTGGTAGTTGCCTGTTGGATTCGCTGCATGGCGCCGACGATTTCCTTGTTGGCTACCACGTAGCCTAGTCTCCATCCGGTCATAGCGTAGGTTTTGCTGAAGCCGTTGATGAATATGGTGCGGTCTTTCATTCCTTCTAGGGAGGCTGCGCTGACTGGTTTGAATCCGTCGTAGACGATTCGGTCGTAGATTTCGTCTGAGAGGACCAGCAGATCATGGTCTACGGCAAGTTCAGCTATGGTCGCGATGTCTCGTTTATCTAGGGCTCCTCCAGTCGGGTTGTTGGGCGAGTTGACTAGAATCATTTTTGTGCGGTTTGTTATCCGCTCCTTCAACTCCTCCTCGCTTAGTCGGTAGCTTTCACCTGTGGGAACCTCAACAGGCTTCGCCTCAGCCGCTTGAACACAGACGAAAAAGGTCGGCCAAGCAGGAGAAAGAACTAGGACTTCATCACCCGCATTCAAGGTCGCAAGGCAAGCGCAGTAAATGGCGTGTTTAGCTCCAGGCGTCACAAGGATTTCGCTGTTGGGGTCCGCCTCTATGCCTCTTTTCAGCAGGTCTCCAGGGATGGCTTCCCTGAGCTCGGGGATGCCTCTGCTGCTGGTATAGTGAGTGAACCCGTCTCTGATAGCTTGACAAGCAGCTTGCTTAATGTGGGCTGGCGTGTCAAAATCCGGTTCCCCAGTCTCCAAGTGAAGAACCCGTCTTCCTTCCTTAGCCAGCGCATTCGCTTTTTCCAGCATCCCTATGGTTCCCGAAGGAGGAATTAACCGCATTCTTTCAGATGTCTTCATTTTCTCGCCCTGCCTCAAAGCGCTTTACCCATTCTTTTGCATGCTTCTTCTATTTCTTGTTTCGGTCGAGTGAACGAGAACCGCACGTAGGTTTTTCCCTGTTTTCCGAAGCCTACGCCGGGCGTCACTATTACGCCGGTTTCAAGCAGTTTCGCTGCGAACTCCATGGAATCGCACCCGCAGTTCAACCAAACGTAAAAGGTCGCCTTCGGCTTATCGCATTGTAAACCTAACGAATTTAAGCCTTCAACCAGCACGTTCCGCCTCTCCGTGTAGATGCGATTCATCTTCTCTAAGTGTTCAAGCGGCTTACTGCCCGTATAGCTTCCGAGCGCCTTTATCGCCGCTTTTTGAATGTAAACCGGCGGTCCCGAATCGACCTGCGATTTGACTTCGGTCAGCCCTTTCACTAGCTGCGGGTTTCCAACCGCGAAGCCGATGCGGTCTCCGGTCATGTTGAAAGTCTTTGAGCAAGAATGAAATTCAATCGCAACCTCTTTGGCTCCCTCTATCTCAAGTATGCTGGGCGCTCGGTAGCCGTCAAAAGTTATTTCAGAGTAAGCGTTATCATAGCAGGCAATCAGGTTGTTTTCTTGGGCGAACTCAACTACACGTTTAAGGAAGGCTTTGTCCACAACTGCCCCGGTTGGGTTGTTAGGATAATTCAGAAACATCATTTTGGCTCCTCTCCCAGTGAGTGCGTCTAGGTCTGGTCTAAAGCCGTTCTTAGCCAGAAGCGGCATAGGGACTGGAACCCCTTCGCTTAACAGTGTGGCGCCGTTTGCGTAAACCGGGTACGCAGGGTCGGGAGCTAAAACTCTATCGCCTGGGTTGATGAACGCTCTCGCAATGTTGGCTAAACCCTCCTTTGTTCCAATTAGGGCTACAACTTCAGTTTCAGGGTTCACGTCAACATCAAACCGCCTTTTGTACCAGTCTGCAACAGCCTGTCTGAAGTCCGCTTCACCTTGGCTAAAGGAATACTTATGGTTCTTCGGGTCCGCTGCCTCCTTAAGCAAAGCATCGACAACGAACTGTGGCGGGGGCAGATCAGGATCGCCTATGCTCAGCGAAATGAGGTCTACGCCCTGCTTTTTCTTTTCGAGAATTAGTTTTTCCATTTCGGCGAATATGTAGGGCGGAAGTCTCTTAACCCGGTCAGCGAACTCCATGCCTAGTTCACCTTGAACAGTTCGCCTTCAAAGACCTTTTCAGCCGGTCCGCTCATCAGCAAGTTTCCCGCGTATTCGATTTCTAGGGTTCCGCCTAAAAGGTGAACTGCCGCTTTGTCGTCTATCTTTTTGTGTAGGTTCGCCGCTACGACGCTGGCGCAGGCTCCTGTTCCGCAAGCAAGGGTTTCGCCGACGCCCCTCTCCCAAACGCGCACGTTTAACTCGGCTTTATTCAACACCTGCACGAACTCCACGTTAACGCGGTTAGGGAAAAGCTCATGATTCTCCATTCTCGGTCCAATCTTCTGCACAGGAAAGCTTTTCACGTCTTCGACAAAGATGACGCAGTGCGGGTTTCCAACTGAGAGGCAGGTTGCCTTAAACTTTTGTCCATCAACCTCCAACTCCTCATCCACGAAGTTTCCTTGCCCCAACATGGGGACGCTGCTTCTCGCTAGGGCTGGTGAGCCCATGTCTACTTTCACAGCGGTTACCTCTCCAGCGCTTACGGTCAGCCAAGTTTGCTTTATTCCAGCCAAAGTCTCTATTTTCATCTCCGCCTTCTCCACGATCTTGTTTTCGTAGCAGTATTTTGCGAAACAGCGGATGCCGTTGCCGCACATCTCCGCCTCTCCGCCGTCAGCGTTGAAAACTCTCATCTTAACATCCGCTATGACCGAGTCACACACAACGAGTAGGCCGTCTGCGCCAACTGAAAACCTTCGTGCGCAAAGTTTTCGCGCTAACCCGCCTAGTTCAGCTTCATCCATTTTTCTGTCTCGGTTGTCGATGACTATGTAATCATTTCCCAAACCATGCATCTTCCAAAACTTCATTCAAGCCACCCCGCGACGTCTTGTCCAACCGCCAAATCCTCTAAAGATTCTCTTTCCCGAATCAACGCATACTTTCCACCCTTAACTAGAACCTCAGCAGCCCGCGGCATCGAATTATACCGCGAACTCATAGAGAACCCGTACGCCCCAGCGTTCAATATCGCAAGCAGGTCTCCTTCGTCGATTTTCGGCAGTCTCCTATCCTTGGCTAAAATGTCACCGGATTCGCAGAGAGGACCCGCTACGTCATAGGTTTCCTCGCTTGGAACCTCCAGCTTGTTCGCCACAATTATGGGATGATAAGAGCCGTACATGGCCGGTCTCAGCAGCGTGTTGAAGCCCGCGTCAACACCAACGAATTTCTTAAAGGGCGTAGCCTTCACGGTGTTTACGGCGGTCAACAGAACTCCTGCGTCGCAGACGATGTAGCGACCCGGCTCAACGCAAAAGACGGGCTCACCTAAACCGTACTCTTCAATCTTTCGGCGGAAGAGACCGAGAACCCCGTCGGAGAAGACGTTCAAGTCCAGTTCCTTTTCCTCAGGTCGATATGGAACGCCCATGCCGCCTCCTATGTCGATGAACCCGAAGTCTATGCCTGTTCGACGGTGAACCTTGTCGGCTATGCCTAGAAGCTTTTCAGCGGCTAAGACGAAAGGTTCCACGGTTAGGATGCCTGAGCCTATGTGCATGTGGATGCCGAACCTTTCCACGCCAGCTTCTACGGCGGTTTCATACGCCTCTAACAGGTTGCTTTCCCACAGTCCAAACTTTGAGTGCTTACCAGCGGTTATGCAGTGCTCGTGGTGGCCCGCGCCAACCTCGGGGTTCAGCCGAACCGACAGCAGTTCAGGCGTAGCCATCTTCAGCAGTTTGTTCAGCTCCGACAGGGAATCCACGTTCATCATCACGTTTGAGTCAAGTAGAAACTTTAACTCGTCGTTTCTAACGTTGGTTCCCGTGAACAGAATCCGTTCTGGAGGAAAACCTGCCTTTAACGCTAAGAAAACCTCGCCTACGCTGACAGCGTCCAAGTATGCGCCCTCGGTTTCCAAGATTTTCAGCACCGACAGGCTGGTGTTCGCTTTAGCTGAGTAGTGAACTCTAATTTTTTCGTAGTTGCGCTTTAAGGCACTGCATATTCTTCGGTAGTTCTCTCGCACTCTCGTTTCGCTTGTCACATACAGCGGTGTGCCGAACCGCTCCGCTAGCTCAAGGGCTGAAACTCCGTCGATGAACAGTTCACCCTTCCTGTTTTCCAGCGTCGCAGGTAATCTCATTTCACTCTTTTCCTTCTATGCCTCTGACCAGCCGTTTTCTAGATGGCTAGAGATATTCCTTTTTCGCTAAAAGTTCTGCGCTTAAGATGCCCGCGCCTGCCGCTCCTCTGATGGTGTTGTGTCCCAAGCACAGGTACTTCACGGTTAATATCGGGTCGCTTCTGACTCTGCCGACCACGACGCTCATTCCGTTTCCCGCGTTCCTGTCGTATCTAGGTTGGGGACGATCCAGTTCTTTCCTTACAATTACGGGTTTTTCCGGCGCCGTAGGCAACTTCAGCTTCTGCGGTTCACCTCTGAAGTTTTCGAAGGCTTTCACAACCTCCTCTACGCTTGGTTTACTTTCCAATTCCACGAAAACTGCTTCTAGGTGGCCGTCTTTGACGTTCACGCGGTTGCAGCTTGCGCTGAGCGTTATATTCGCGTCTTGAACCTTGTTGCCTTTCAGGGTTCCTAGAAGCTTCATGGTTTCAGATTCGAGTTTCTCCTCTTCGTTTCTGATGAAGGGAACAACGTTGTCGATGATGTCTAGAGACGCCACTCCGGGGTAGCCCGCGCCGCTTAGCGCCTGCATCGTTGAAACAACGATTTTTTTCAGTCCGAACTTCATGAGGGGCTTTAGGCTTATCACCAATTGTATGGTTGAGCAGTTTGGGTCCGTGTAGATGAAGCCGTTCCATCCTCTGTTTTTCTTTTGAATCGGGATGAGCGCTAAATGCTCCGGATTCACTTCAGGGATTATGAGCGGAACGTCGCTGTCCATTCTGTGGGCTCTAGCCTTGCTGACAACTGGATATTTCACCGCAAACTGTTCTTCAGTGGGTCCAGCTATGTCTCCGGGTAGGGCTGAGAAGACGAAGTCTACGTTGCCTGCTTTTTCCACCGACTTTACGTTGCTTAACGCAACGGTCATTTCTCCAATTTCTGGGGGCATCACGGAATCCAGCTTCCAGTCGCAGGCTTCGCTGTATTTTTTGCCAGCTGATCGTTCGGAGGCTGCGAGCACAGCTATTTCGAACCATGGGTGCCGCTGAAGGCCTTCAACGAACCTTTGTCCCACTGTTCCTGTCGCGCCTAAGATGGCTACTTTACGTCTCAAGCACTTCACCTACCGCTTTAATCGCATCCTTAAGATTTTTCTCGTCAATAAAAAGGTTAATTGTCGCTTTGCCGGTTGTGACTTCGATTATGTTGATGCCCTTTGAGGCTAGCATGTTAGTGACTTTGGCAACCCAGCCTGGGGAATCAATGAAAACAGGATGAGTAACCTCGATCATGCCAACTTTATCTCTGAAGCTGACCGCCTTAAAACAACCGAGGCTATGCAGTTTATTCACGGTTTCCTTTGCGTCTCTGAGCTTCGCGAAAATTGTTACAGACCTTTTTCCCGTGCTCACCCCACGAATCGCTTCTCCGCGAAGCGTTGAGAAAAGCTCGCTTAAGTTCTCAGAGTCAATCATACCAACCGCGGTTACCGCCGTCAAGCCTTCGTACCAGCCTGTTTCCGCTGAGTTTGGGCTGAAAACTCCGGTAATCTCAGTTCCTCCCTCAGCGAGGTTCATCGAGGAGAAATTGGCTATTCTCAGCTTCTGGTCTGGAAGCTTGTATTTTAAAGCCTCAGGCCTAACGATTTTTGCTCCGCCGTGAGCAAGGGCGAACATCTCGTGAATGTCAAGCTTATCGAACGCCTCAGCATCAGGTACAGTTGCGGGATCCGCTGAAAGAACGCCCACAGTGTCTTTCACGAGGATCACCTCGTCGGCTTCCAGACAGTTTGCCAACAACAGCGCAGTTGTGTCGCTGCCTCCTCTGCCAAGCGTCGTTACGTTTCCCTGCTCATCACGCCCCAGAAAACCGCAGACAACCGGAATAGCCTCGCCTAAAAGGGGCTCTAAAAACTTTTGGACACACGTTTTCGTCTTCTCAACATCTGGCTTAGCATCAGCGAAGTTTGAATCTGTAATTATCGGCCAGTTTTCTCGGCTGGGATCGAAATAAACAGCGTTAGCGCCTAGCGTCTTTAAAGCCGAACAGAAAACCCGAGCGCTGGTTCTTTCGCCCATGGAGAGGATTTCCGCGTAGTCCCGAGCGCTTACGTTCATGTGCGCCACGGCTTCAACTAGGCTGTCGGTTGTCTTGCCCATGGCAGAAACCACTACAACTGTTTCTTTGTGTCCTGATTCAACAACCATTCTAGCCGCTTCTCTAATTCTCTCGCCAGATGAAAGGTCTGCACCGCCGAACTTGATGACCGCTCTGCCACTCAAAGCATGCTCACTGCTCCTCTAGATTCAACGAAGGACATCCGTCATGCTGTAGATTCCGGGCTTAGTTTGCTTGTGAACCCATTCCGCGGCGTAAAGCGCACCCTGCGCGAACACGTTCCTTGAGAAAGCAGTGTGCTCGATTCGGAGCATCTCGTGGGGACCCGCTATGACTAAGTCGTGGACGCCTGGGACGCCGCCTATCCTCAACGAGAGAACTTCAAGCTCTTTTGGAGCTCGGGGGCTTAAGCCTTCTCTGCCATGTACAACCTTGGAGTAGCCTCTGACCTCTGAAACGATTTCGCCTAGTTTTTTGGCGGTTCCGCTTGGCGCATCCTTTTTTCCAGTGTGGTGAATCTCCGTTATGCTGAAGTCGTAGTCAGGCGGGAAAGCCTTGCACAGTTGCGCCAACTTGAAGAGGACGTTTACGCCTAGGGCGAAGTTGGGGGCGAAAACGGCTGGAACCTTACCTGAAACCGCGTTCCTAACCTTCCTCATCTGCTCATCCGTGAAACTGGTGGTTCCCATAACAATTCGTTTTCCCAAATCGGCAACAACAGGAAGATTAGAAACCTCAGCAGCAGGCGACGTGAAGCTTACGTAAACGTCCGCCGGTTCCGCGGCTTCCCGCATGTTACTTGGACCTACAATTTTGATGTCGGAACTGCATACGCCCGCTTCAGTTAAACTCTTTCCAACAGCCGCATCGTCGGACGCTGCCACCGCCCCAACAATTCGGTAGCCTCGGTTGACTGCTTCCCTGAGGAGGGTGCCTCCCATTCTGCCGGAGGCGCCAGCTACGCAAAGCCTAAGCATAGTAGAGCCCATTCCAGAACCGCTCCTCATAGAGCCGCTTGCTCAGATCGACATCAAAGAACTCCTCGACGGGTTCAAGAACCTCAGGGTTACTCGCGTAAACTTTTCTCGCCACGTTCAGAACGGTTTCTAGTCCTTTCCTCGTCATTTTACCTAAAGGCTGCCTGCATGGACCTGAAGGCATGCCTAAAACGTTCATGAGTGTCTTGTACGCTAAGGGGTTTCGGGCTTTGCAGACCACCGAACCGAAGGGCGTCTGCTCCTCTGTCTTAACCGTAACCATGTCGAACAGGGGATTCAGCGCCTCGGAGAGCGTGCTGGCGCTCTTTGTGTCTTCCTTGAGGAGGTGTTGAACGAAGTCTTGAACTGCTTTAGGCGCGATGTTTGACGCTACGGAGACCACGCCGCTGGCTTTAATCTCTGGTGAACTCATCATCTCGTAGGTTTTTCCGTCGTCGCCGGAGAGGATGTCAAAGTCTTCGCCGCACAGTTTCCTCGTCAGCTTCATATTGTCTAAGTTGCCAGTTGCCTCCTTAACCGTCCTCACGTTGGCGAACTGCGAATGAAGAACCGCGAGGTCAGGAGGCAAAAGCTGCGTTCCACTTCTGCCCGGAATCACATACGGGATAACCTGAACCTCAGGAAAGGCTTCGGCAACAGGTGAAATATACTCTCTACTTATCTCGAGGGAACTTGGCCCATTATAGTAGGGGTCCACAAGCAGAACAGCCTTTACGCCGACTTCATAGACGTGTCTCGTGGCTTTCACGGTTTCTCTTGTGCAGTTGCTGCCTGTTCCCCCAATTGTTGTGCCTCTTCCGCCCAAGTGCTCATGGACTTTTTCGATGACGCGGTTATGTTCATCCCAGGTCAGCGTGGGGCTTTCCCCGGTTGTTCCCACAGCGAGGATTCCGCTGATGCCGTTTTCCGCTTGAAACTCAACTAAGCTTTGTAAGCCTTCGTAATCGATTTCGCCGTTTCTTTTCATCGGAGTTATGAGGGCGGTGTAACCGCCGCTGAACGTGTGCATTTTTCAGTCACCCATGGTATGGAGCAGAAGTGTAGTTATTCTATTTAAGGTTTTCGAATTTTTCTTACGAAATTCGTAATAACTCCTTTACGAAAACCGTAGCAAAACTTTTATTTTCGAAATCCAAAACAGCTAATCATGGATGAAACAGATATTAAAATTCTCGAAATTCTGAAGAAAAACTCTCGAACAAAATACGTACGAGTCGGGGAAATTGTGGGCTTAACAGAGGGCGCGGTTAGGATAAGGGTGAAGAAGATGCTGAAGGAGGGCGTAATCACGCGTTTCACCGTTGAAACCAGCGCGGAAGTGGAGGGTATAGTCCTCGTGAAAACTGATCCCGCTGAAACCTGGGAGGCAGTTCGGAGAATCAAGGAGGTTTCAGAAAGAGTATTCGAGCTTTCAGGCGATTACGATGTTGCCGCGCTGATCCAGTCTTACACGATAGAGGAGTTAAACAGGAAGGTTGACAGCATCCGCGGGTTCCCCGGCGTCTTAGACACAAAGACCTTGGTTAAGCTTGTGGGCCGTTAGTAAACTGAAACTTTGGCTATGCCCTTTATTTTCAGGAATTCTGGAACAAGTTCTCCCGGGATTTTCGTCTCAGCTATCAGCGTAAGCTTCGGTTCCGGCGAAAGTTGAGGATCATCCACGATGGCTTGGCGGATACTTATGTTTTTCTCGGCGAGCAGCGTAGCCGATTTCGCTAAGATTCCAGGAGTTTTTGCGTTAACTGGGGTGACCTCCACTACACCGAAATTTAAGAACCTTGCAACTTCCTTCAGGGAGTGCCCTGCTGACCTTAAGTTTTCAAATATGATTCGCAGTTCTGGGTCGCCTTCAATAGCTTTCATGGTTTCGTTTACTGTCCTTCGGTCAACCTTTGCAACGCGGCTTATTCGAATTGGAGGAATCTCTATTTCGTTGCAGTATATTTTTCCGGCGTCAACCCTTAGACCGTTCTCTACAAGGACGCGAGCAACCCTCAAACGCTCAGGATACCCCTTCAAACACTCCTCTACCTTTTTCCACATAACATCACGCTCATGCACTAATATGTACACGTAAATATGTGATTGGAAGAGCCGCAGTTGGAAGATTAATGAAACCTTGCGGTGTTCAGTACCTCTGCTTGGAAGCAGAAGGATTGTCCTAGCGATGAGAAAGAAGGGAAGGGTAGTGGTTAGTAAGGCAGTTTTTCAAGCCATGGATACAGTTTTTTCAGCCTGTCCATAGCCTTCTGCACTTCTTTCTCTGGATACTCGTAGGGCAGAAGTTTGCCTTGAAGGTAGTCGTCGTAGGCTTGCATGTCGAAATGGCCGTGGCCGCACAGCAGGAAGAGTATGGTCTTTTTCTCTCCTGTCTTCTTGCATTGTAACGCTTCGTCGATGGCTCCCTTAATCGCGTGGGCTGGTTCTGGCGCTGGTACTATGCCTTCAGTTTTGGCGAAGAGCCTAGCGGCTTCGAAGACTTCCACTTGGTCGTAGGCTCGTGTTTCCACTTTCTTCGCCTCATTCAAGATGCTTAGGGTTGGGGCTATACCGTGGTAGCGGAGACCTCCAGCGTGGATCGGCGGCGGGATGAAATCGTGGCCCAACGTATGCATCTTGACCAAGGGTGTCAGTCTCGCCGTGTCGCCGTGGTCGTACATGTACGCTCCCTTAGTTATAGAAGGACAAGCTGTGGCTTCAGTGGCTAAGAATCTGGTGTTCTTAGGGGCTTTTCCTGAAACTTTGTCATAGTAAAAGGGCCAGAAGAGACCTGAGAAACTGCTGCCTCCGCCTATGCAACCAACTATCACGTCCGGGTAGTCATCCACCAGGTCCATCTGCTTCTTCGCTTCCTGTCCTGACACGGTTTGATGCAGGAGGACATGGTTAAAAACGCTGCCTATGCCGTAGTTGGCTTCGTCATGGTTAAGGGCGTCCTCAACAGCCTCGCTAATGGCGACTCCTAGGCTTCCAGTGCTTTTAGGATTCTCTTTCAGAATCTTTCTGCCAGCCTCTGTTTCTTTGCTTGGACTGGGATGTACTTTAGCGCCCCAGAGCTCCATCATAACCCTCCTGTAAGGCTTCTGGTCGTAGCTTATCCTCACCATGTAAACAGTGCATTTAAGCCCGAAACTCTGGCAGCCGAAGGCCAGAGCAGAACCCCACTGACCAGCCCCTGTTTCCGTAGCCACACGTTCTTTGCCTTCCTTCATGTTGTAGTAGGCCTGTGCAACGGCGGTGTTAGGCTTATGGCTTCCTGACGGGCTGACGCCCTCGTACTTGTAATAGATCTTGGCGGGTGTCTTCAAGGCCTTTTCCAGTCTAACAGCCCTGAACATAGGGGTGGGTCTCCAAAGCCGGTAGACTTCCCTCACCTCTTCAGGGATGTCTATCCATCTGTCCTTGCTGAACTCTTGGCCGAGGATCTCCTTGGGGAACAAACGGGGGACAATTCCCGGGCCAGGCTCTCTTGTCTTAGGGTCTATTATTGGTGCTAGTGGTTTAGGCAGGTCGCCTAATATGCAGTACCATTGTTTGGGTATTCCTTCTTCGTCTAACATTATTCTTTCCGACGGCATATTGTTTCACTTTCCAGTTTTACTATTTAATTTGTGTCCCTTATTGAGGGTTTAAGCGATATTTAAACCTTATGCGTACAAAAATGTACAGAACATATTGCGCATACAAACCTAAAAGGTTTAAAAGTGCCATTTCAACAAACATATGCGACACATTAAGAATCAGCCGGTGGTTAGTTCATGGAAAAAAGTGAGTATATCTGGTTGAACGGAAAGTTTGTCCCTTGGGACGAGGCTAAAACCCACGTTTTGGACCATGCATTGCATTATGGAACAGGAATTTTCGAAGGAATTAGGGCGTATGAAACAGAAGACGGCAACTCCGCTGTTTTCCGGTTGACTGCCCACGTGGAGAGACTGTTCAGGTCAGCTGGGGCACTGCGGATGAAGATTCCCTACAGCCAAAAGCAAATCGAGGAAATCATTGTTGAAACAGTTAGGAAAAACAAGTTAAAGGAATGCTACATACGCCCCCTAGCGTGGTACGGCTACAAAGAGTTAGGGTTGCATGCGCAGGATTTGCCTGTCAACCTCATGGTCGCCGTTTGGATATGGGGGAAATACCTCGGAAGCAGTGTCAAAACCAAAATCAGCACGTGGATAAGGAACAGCCCCAACTCGTTCCCGAACGGAGCCAAAATCGTCGGAGGCTACGTTAACTCGGTTTTAGCCGCGGAAGAGGCTCGAGCGGCAGGATACGACGAAGCCGTATTGCTTGACTGCAGGGGATTCGTCGCAGAAGGTCCAGGGGAAAACCTGTTCATCGTGAAGGATGAGAAGTTACTGACTCCGCCTCTGCACGCTTCAGTTTTGCAGGGCATAACCAGAGCCACCGTAATGGACCTTGCACACGATTTAGGGTTTGAAGCAAAAGAGGCTGACATTACGAGGAATACGTTGTATAACGCTGATGAGGCTTTCTTCACGGGCACTGCGGCTGAGGTTACGCCGATTTACGAGGTGGACGACAGAAGAATAGGAAACGGAAAAACAGGTCCGATTACTAAGAAGATTCAAGGCGCGTACTCAGCGGTCATAAAGGGCAAAAATCAACGCTATAAACATTGGCTCACATACGTGTACAAGTAGTCCCTGAATTTTCGGCTGTTTTCAGCCCAAAACCTTAAAAAAACTTTAGAGACAAATACCCAGTAGGGGAGAATGTAATTTGGTTTACTGTACAAAATGTGGCGCCAAGAACGATGAAGACGCTGAAGTCTGCGTTAAATGTGGACAGCCTCTGCGACCTACGCGATACGCTCGGAGAGCAGAAAGACGCTGGGAAGAAAGGGACATGTGTTTCGGGCCGTCTCGAAGCGGCTACTACTGGGGCATATTTATCGGCCTGATAATTATTGTCTGGGGAGGCTTCTGGTTCCTGCAAGAAATGGACTACATCCCACAAGGTTTGAGCGTGTGGCCATTCATAGTAATTGCTTTTGGAGTAATGCTTCTAATCAGCATCTTGTCTCGGCAGTCTAGACGCTGACGCCAATACCCCCTATTTTTCTAATTCGCGAAAGTCACATGGTGTTCTGCAGGTCAGGCAGATTCTCGCGTGATTCCACTGAGAAAGTAGTATTCGTGTGTAAAGCCAGAAAACTATCATTGAGACAATGAACAAATCCGCGAAAAGACTGTGAACAAGGCCGTCAACTCCTATTAAAATGAAAAAGCTTCCCAAAACAAAAAAGGTGTTTAGAAGAAGGCGTAGAAAACCTCGGGCTCCAAATAGCGGAAACTGCAACAAGCCAAGAGCGACGCTAAGCACTCCAACGGCGACTAGGAGACCTCCCTGTTTAATTTGCAAATCGGCGAAGAAATACATGGCAGTTCCAACGAGGGTGATCAGCGCTCCTAAGAGCAGACCCGTGCACGCGGCGCAGAACGTTTTGTTGCCCATTTGAAACTCGTGGCCAGCGAGTCCCTCACACGCTGGGTGATGCCCATGCACAATTTTCAGTCCAAAAAGGAGGGAGAAACCTTTAGGATCGTTAGGTTCCATCGCGTGGGTTTCTCTTTTGCCAAAAAATGTTTGTGAGCACTTTCTAGGGAAGAAGACCGCTAGGATTCCTAAGATACAGATTAATGTAAAAACGGAGCCTACGAGGGGTTTTCGCCAAGGCAGGTTCTCTTGAAATAGAGGCGGATGAAAGGCCAGAACAGCGGCGAAGAACAGTCCGAAAAGGGATATACCCGTCATAACAAGTAAACCAGTTGTCAAACGGGATTTTTTAAACGTGAACACCTCGATTTAAGTGAAGGCCCTCAATTGTCTCAGGAGGTTTTGCCCTGCTAGATACCTGTAGGTTCTTCTTTTCAGTTTGTTCGCAGCAAAGAGTCCCTTCAACCGCCTGCTCCAAGAGCCGTAGAACCCGCGGTAACACTGGTAAAGCTCCTCCTGCACCTCCGCCCTAGATAGAGTCTCAGTAGGCATGACGGCGTGAACCATGTCGTAGTTCGCCCAGTTGAAGTCTTCGATCCATCCGCTCCATTTGGCAGTCTCAAAGGTTTCGGTGCCTGGAAACGGCGTGAGGATCATGAAGATCGCTAGGTCAGGGTCCAAACTGTTCACGTATTCCCTTAGGTTCGCTATGGACTCAGCTGAATCCTTGCGTTCTCCGATAATGAACATGGCTTGGACGAAGATGTCGTTTTCTTTCAACAGTTTCACGGCTTCGTCAGCGTCTTCAGGGTTATATTCTTTATTGAATGCCTTGAGGGTTGCTTCGCTGTGGCTTTCCACGCCGATGAGCATCCAATAGTCCCCTGATTTTCGCAGTTTAGGCAGAACACGCTTATGTTTCACGATGTCATCGCACCTAGCCTGAACAAACCACATGATTTCATCTGAAAGCCCCCGCCGAATGATTTCGTCGGATATTTCTTCTGCGCGTTGGCCTAAGCCGAAGTTGTCGTCCGTCAACCAGAGAAACCTACTTCCATAATTTTCGTAACAAAACTGCATTTCATCCACGATTCTTTTCGCGGATTTGATTCTCCATTTTCCAAGCCAGTGTCTCCACTGCGTGCAGAATTTACAGCGGTGCGGACATCCCCTAGAGCCTTCAATTATAGCGTATCCTGTTTCGCGGCCAGCCATCATAGTAAAATGGTATTTAGCCATGTTCTTCTCAACGAAGCGGTATCCTGGAAAAGGCAGGTCATCCAGATTCCCAATCAAGGGTCGTGAACGGTTGTGGCGAATTTCGCCGTTGTGCCTGAAGGAGATCCCTTTTATCCTTGAAAGAGGCTTCTTATCTCTGAACGCTTTAACTAGTTCCACAAGGGTTTGTTCGCCTTCCTCTCGGACAATCACGTCAATGTCAGGGTACTCTTCCAAGCTTTCTTGAGCCAGCGCCGTGAAGTGTTGACCCCCGGTGACTGTTAAAACGTCAGGTTTCACTTTTTTCGCTGTTGTCAAAGTTTGAACCGCAGTGTAAGTGTTGCATGTGGCGAGTCCGCTGGAGGCTACAACGTCGGGGTCAAAGGATTCGATGCGTTTTTCCAGTCCTTTCCAATCTAGATTTTCTGCTTGGCAGTCCACTACCTCTATTTCTGCGTCTTCAACTTTGTCTTCGAGGTAAGCCGCGAGTTGAAGTATTCCCAGTGGAGGAGGAAGATACTCGCCCATGACAAACCAGAACTCTTTAGGCGGCTCCACAAATAGAACCCGCATGGACAGTGCCTCGACTCGCTTAACTATTGAGTTGTTTAAGATGCAAATAAAAATGCTGGGGTTAAACCGTGCAGGTTTTGCCCAGTTCTATTCGTGTCAGACTGATCAACGTATATTCCGTTGAAAGTTCACTTCGTCATTTTCTTGAATTCTTCGTAGGCTTGTTTTGCTTCTTCTATAGAGGCCTCGTCTTCTAATGTTGTAACGTCGCCTATTGGCATGTCCGAAACTAGCGCCTTTAAGACTCTTCTCATGATTTTGCCGCTTCTTGTCTTAGGGAGTTTTGAAACGAAATATATTCGCTCAGGTGTTGCAATTGGGCCGACGGTTTTTCTTAGGTGATCTTTTAATTCTTCTTCAAGTTCCTCGCTTGGATTATAGCCTTGTCTCAAGATGGCGAAAACCACGATTGTCTCTCCCTTAATTTCATGAGGCTTGCTGATTACCGCCGCCTCTGCTACTGCTGGATGTGAAACAATTGCGCTTTCCAGTTCCGTTGTCCCTAATCTATGGCCTGCAATCTTTAGAACTTCGTCTGCTCTGCCTAAGAGCCAGAAGTATCCTTCCTTATCTTTCATGCAATAGTCTCCAGCATAGTAAACATTTGGGATTTTAGACCAATAGGTTTGCTTATAACGCTCAGGGTCCTTGTACAACGTCATGAGCATGCCAGGCCAAGGCTTCCTTATGATTATGTAGCCTCTTACGCTTGGAGGTACGGCTTCACCCTTGTCATTCACCACGTCGGCATCTATTCCTGGTAATGGGAATGTTGCTGACCCTGGTTTTAATGGGACTAGCCCTATGCCAGGCGCCGGTGAGATCATTACGCCACCGGTTTCTGTTTGCCACCAAGTGTCTACGAGGGGGCAACGTTCTCCGCCTATGTTTTTGAAATACCACATCCACGCTTCTGGATTTATTGGTTCTCCTACGCTCCCTAGAATTGTTAGGCTGCTTAAGTCGTATTTTTTGATCCATTTCTCGCCGAGTCGCATGAACATTCGTATGGCTGTTGGCGATGTGTAAAAGATCGTTACCTTATAGTCCTGGATTATCTTCCACCATCTGTCGGGCGTTGGATAATCGGGGGCGCCTTCATATACGACTATGGACGCTCCGTGTATTAACGGTGCATAAACAATGGAACTGTGTCCTGTTACCCATCCTACGTCGGCGGTGCACCAGTACACGCTTTCTTCTTGTATGTCAAAAACCCATTCGTAGATAGAGTTTATGTACACTAGGTAGCCTCCTGTGCTGTGGACTATGCCTTTTGGTTTGCCCGTGGTGCCTGATGTATAGAGAATGTAGAGTGGGTGAGTGCTTTCGATTGGTAGCGGAGGAACCGTTTTTTCTGTTTGCTTTGCGACTTTGTGGTACCATAAGTCCCTTCCTTCCTTCATTTTAACCTCTTGGCCTGTTCTCTTTACAACTATCACCGTCTCTACTGATGGAGTGTTTTCCACGGCTTCATCAACTATTTTTTTCAGCGGTATGATCTTTCCTCTTCTGAAACCACCGTCTGATGTTATGACCACTTTTGATTCCGTGTCATTTATGCGGTCTGCCAGAGCCATTGAGCTGAATCCCGAGAATACCACAGTGTGTATTGCGCCTATCCTCGCCGTTGCCAACATGGCAATGGGCAGTTCAGGTATCATGGGCAGATAAATGGCCACGCGGTCTCCGTCCTTAACGCCTAGTTTCTGAAGGGCAGCCGCTAGACGGTTCACTTCCCTGTAAAGTTGCGAGTAACTCAGGGTTCTCTCTTCGCCATTTTCCCCTTCCCAGTAAATGGCTACTTTATTTCTTCTCCAAGTTTTCAAGTGTCTGTCAACACAGAGGTAGGAAGCATTTAACATTCCACCAGGGAACCATTTTGCAAACGGTAGATCCCACTCGAGTACTCTATCCCACGTTCTGAACCACTCAAATTTTCTCGCTTCTTGCTCCCAAAACTCTTCTATGTCGTCTATTGACTTCTTATATATGTCCATGTACCTTTTTATCGGCCAATATTTCAGTTCTACAGGAAGAGATTCTGCCTGCATGTTCTCACCTACCAAACTGCTTCAAAGTTGTGCGCGCACTAATATACAGAGAACCATTTATCTGTTTCCTAGTTTTCCCTCACTCGTTTTCAGGCATCTGGTACATGGTGGACCCGTTTGACTTAGTCACCTTGGCACAAAACTGGTTCCAACGGGAACCTAGGCTAACAACCATCATATTTGAAGCTTAATTGGAGCCAAATGAAACTAGAGGGTCTAGCCTCTCCATCAGTACGCCAGAAAAATCATTGAGACGTTTCCAAAAATCGGTATATACTCTCATAAGCCTTTAGGAAGTCTGGGTCTTTAGATAACAAATCCCGTATGTTGTTGCAGAGAGCAGTAAACTTCGCCTCGTCTTTTTCAGCGATCAGTTTCTCGATTGTTTTTGCTCTTGAGAGAAACTTTTCTAGGCACTGAAGCGCATACTTATTGTCCATCTGAATCGAGGCGTGCAGGGCTGAATCTTCAGTCATGACGCTTTCAGCCAAGGTCAACTGCAGCGGGAAGGTTGTGCCTGCGAGTTTCTTCAGCGCCTCGAGGTCCTCCTCACCCACAACAGAGGCGAAAGTTATGTTCACGAAATAAGGCAAAGACAGGATCAAAGCCATGGCGCGGTCATGCTCCTCAGCGTCCATGACAACCAGTTCAGCTTCAGGGAACAGGTTCTCCGCCAGTTTCACCTCAGCGTCGCGGTCAACCACAGGAACAACCGCTATTCGTTGCCCCCTCATTTTCTTGGCGCCAGGACCGAAAAGAGGATGAAGAGACAATGGCTTAATGCCAGATTTTGCCGCTTCAACCAGAGCATCTAATATGCCCGTCTTCAGAGAGGAGATCTCTGCGATAACAGCGCCTTTCTTCATATGCGGAGCGACTTCGCAGATCACGTTGGCGGTGACCGATATTGGAACGGAAACTATGGTTAACTCAGCGTCTTTCACGGCTTCAACGTTGTTTTCCGCAAAATCAACGTCCGCAGCCTCAGCGAAATTCTTCGCCTTATGACGTTTGGTGCCTGAAATGACCACCTTGTGCCCGTGAGCGGTAAAATAACGGGTGAACCACCGCCCCATCCGTCCATATCCACCAATAATAGACACTTTCACTTGTCAGCCCTCCAACTCCTTCTGGACCTGCTTTGCTTGATCAATTAACAGGTTTAGAAGTTTAATGCTGAAGCGTCTTTCAACGCCGTACTCTTGGCACTTTTCAAGAACCGCCTGTTTCAGTTCTCTTTCAACCTCTAAATCTTCCACCGGTAGCCCTCGTCGGCGCTTTTCCTCCCCCAGTTTTCTAGCCAAAAGCAAACGCTTTCCAGCCAACCGCATAATCTCAACCGTAACATCCCTAATTTCATTCCGC
This sequence comes from uncultured Candidatus Bathyarchaeia archaeon, assembly GCA_964655075.1. Classification (GTDB taxonomy): domain Archaea; phylum Thermoproteota; class Bathyarchaeia; order Bathyarchaeales; family Bathyarchaeaceae; genus CAZZLD01. The sequence continues at coordinate 487,226 of CAZZLD010000001.1, read as the reverse complement.
AGCTTGCCTAGGTTTGAGCCGTCTTTCATCAAAATCGCCCCTCTGCCTTCACCGCCTGAATCTTTAAACGATGTTAACAATCTGCTCTTATATCATTTTTATAATTAAATGAATTTAAGACACACTCTTAAAGAATAATTCAGAAGGGACTGCTATCTAACATATTTTTTAGTTAGCACAGCCACGTAGGCTGTTTATTTTAGGCGTTCGGTTTCTGCTAGCCTCGTGTAAAAGCAGGTCTCGTTTCCTGTGTGACATGCAGGTCCTTTCTGTTCAACGATGTAGATCAGCGAATCGCGGTCGCAGTCCACTAGAATGTCCTTAACTTTCTGGGTGTGCCCCGACGTTTCGCCTTTCATCCAAAGCTTCTTCCTCGATCGGCTCCAATAGTGCGCGTAACCGGTTTCAACGGTTTTTTCAACTGCCTCCCTGTTGGCGTAAGCCATCATGAGCACCTTCTTTGATTTGGCGTCTTGAGTAACAACGGCGATTAACCCGTTTCCCTTGGCGAAATCGAGGCTGTCGAGGTCGAGGGTTTTCAAAGTCTAACAGGCACCCCCTTTTCCTTCAGGAACCGCTTCACAACGGGCACAGGATACTGCTCATAGTGAAAAACCGAAGCAGCCAAAGCCGCGTCAGCCTTTCCCTCTGCAAAGGCTTCTAGGAAGTGTTCAGGTTTTCCCGCTCCGCCGCTGGCGATAACAGGCACGGTTGTGCGTTCGGAGATTGTGCGGGTTAACTCTAAGTCGTATCCGTCTTTGGTGCCGTCGCGGTCCATGGAAGTTACGAGGATTTCGCCTGCGCCGAGGTCGGTAGCGCGGATTGACCATTCAATGGCGTCAAGCCCCGTAGGCTTTCTTCCGCCGTACGTGAAGGCTTCGAACCAGCAGGGGCCTTCAGCGGTTTCAACCATGACCTTGTCCGTTCTGCGTTCATACCTCCTTTTGGCATCCACAGCGATCACGACGCATTGTTTCCCGAAGGTCTCGGCGAGGCTCGTTATTAGCTTCGGGTTTTCTACCGCTGATGTGTTGACGGAAACCTTGTCCGCCCCGTTGCTCAGAACAAGCCTCGCGTCTGAAACCGTGCGGATTCCCCCGCCCACAGTGAAGGGAATGCTTGTTGCTTCCGCCACGGACTTAACAACATCTCTTAGCGTGTCCCGTTTTTCGTGGGAAGCCGTTATGTCGAGGAAAACAAGCTCATCCGCGCCGTCGTCGCAGTACCTCTCAGCCAACTCAACCGGGTTCCCCGCGTCCCTGAGGTTTACGAAATTGACGCCCTTCACAACTTTCCCGTGATCCACATCCAAGCACGGAATAATCCTTTTAGATAAAGCCAACAACGTTCACCTCTATTTCGCGGCTTCTAAAGCATCCTTTAATGTAAACGCGCCTTCATAAAGGGCTTTTCCAATGATAACTCCCGTAACTCCGCTCCTCTTAAGAAGCCTCAAGTCCCCTAAACGACCTATGCCTCCTGCCGCAATCACGTTAATCTTAGGAGTGCTGCTAATCCTCACCAGCGTGTCATAGTCTGGGCCCGCCAATGTGCCGTCCCTCGCTATTGAAGTCACCAAGAAAACTCTGACTTGAAGGCGCAGAAACTTTTCCACAGCCGCGTCCAAGCTAAGTTTTGTTGCTGCTTTCCAGCCGCGAACCATAACCTCGTCCCCGCGATAATCTAAGGCGACAACCACCCGGTCGCTGCCAAACACCTTCAAAAGCCTCGTAATTACCTCAGGCTCCTTGAACGCCAACGAACCGAGAATAACACGTCTCACTCCGGTCTGCAGCAGCTTCTGCGCAGTTTCAAAGCTTCTTATTCCCCCACCGACCTGAACAGGCTTACCCACCGCCCCAACAATCCTTTCAATTACGTCTAGGTTGCTGCCCATCCCTAACGCGGCGTCCAAATCAACTACGTGAATGGCATCTGCTCCTTCGCGCTCCCACTTTTTCGCAACCGTCACGGGGTCGCCGAACTGCTCATAGGACTTCATAGTCCTCGGGTCTCCGCGAACAAGCCTGACGACTTTGCCGTCCATGAGGTCAACAGCAGGGATTACGTCCATGCCGCGTTCACCTCTTAACGATGTTGAAGAAGTTCTCTAGGATTTTTTGTCCCGTTTCGCCTGACTTCTCGGGGTGAAACTGCGTTCCGTAAACGTTTCGTCGAGCAACAATGGAGGCGAAGGTTACTCCGTAGGTTGTCTCAGCCACAACAATGTCCCTGCCAAGATCACTTGGATAGTAGGAGTGGACAAAATAGACGAAGGACCCTTCCTTTACGCCTTCAAGCAAATCGGTTCGTTTGGTTATGTGCAGCGTGTTCCATCCCATGTGGGGAATCTTAACCGAGCTAGGCAGCTTCACGACTTTTCCACGCATGAGGTTCAAGCCGGCTCCGTCGCCTTCTAGGCTTTCAGTGAAAAGCAGCTGCATGCCAAGGCACACTCCGAGCAGAGGCACGCCCTGTTCAACGCGGTTTATGATCTCCGATCCGTAGGGTTCAAGGTTCTTTGACGCTGCTGAAAAGTTGCCTACGCCTGGCAAGGCGATTGCGTCTGCGGTTTTCAGTTTCGAGGGCGATGAGATGATGGTTGGATTGAATCCTGCTCGTTTCAGTCCGTATTCTAGGCTCAGGAGGTTGCCGATGCCGCAGTCGATTATAGCTACTTTTGGGATTCAGATCACTCCCTTCGAGCTGGGGATTCCTTTTCTGCGCGGGTCGATGGTTACGGCTTGTCTGAGCGAGAGGGCTAGTGCCTTGAAGGCGGCTTCTGTTTTGTGGTGGTCGTTTGACCCGTACTGAACGCAAATGTGCAGGTTCGCCTGCAGGGAAGTCGCCAGCGTCTCGAGGAAGTGGTATATGTCCTCGCATTTCATGTCTTCGATCTTTCTTCCCCTGAGCTTTAGGTCGATCTTTGCGTAGGGACGTTTAGCGAGGTCCACGGCTGAAACTGCTAGACTGCAGTCCATGGGAACAACGGCGTATCCGAAGCGGGTTATGCCCTTTTCGTCGTCTAGAGCCTTTCTCAACGCTTGTCCCAAGCAGATGGCGACATCCTCAATTACGTGGTGTTTAAGGTCGCCTCGCACTTTGGCGGTTACGTCGATTAGGCTGTGGGTTGCCAGCGAAGTGATTAAATGATCGAAGAAGGCTGTTCCTGAGCTGATTTCTGCTCTGCCTGTTCCGTCTAGATTAGTTTTTATGGAAATTTCGGTCTCCCGGGTCTTCCTGTAAACTTCGGCGGTCCTCACGGCGTTTCACCTCCCTTAACAGCCTTCAGAACAACTGGCAGCTCGTTAACCGAAGGCAGAACTAACTCAGCTCCGCCTTCAAGGAAACTGCTTACAACATCCGCTTTGAGGTCTGAGTGACGATATATCCCTGCGAACATAAAGCGGGAATCCACAGTTCCCGCCGTTTTCACCATGATCAAGTCCTCCATCGAATCTCCAACGTACAACGCAGAAACAACGTGCTTCAGTGCTCTGAGGGAATGAAAAAGCGGAAACGGATTAGGCTTCTTCAAGTTAACCTCTACCCCTTGATCCTCGAAAGCAAACCGCTCAGCCTCTACAACATCCTCCAAGAAAACCGTCGCTCTCGAATCGAATCTCTTCAAGAACTCCTTCAAAGTGAGCTCAGCAAGTCTAGCGGGTCTCCCAGACGCGATGCCGAAGTTTGCTTCGCCGAATAGACTGGTCAGCTGGTCAAGGGTTTCAGGTTGGATAATCACCCGCTCGTTTTCAATTAAGCCTTGCCCATCGTAAAATTGGGGGTCCTTCCCATATAACACCCTGAACAGTTGGGAGCCACAGAAAATCTCTTCAAAGACGGTTGTGAGGATACCTTCACCTACTCCGCCGGGATAAGCCAACCAGCTTTTCGCAGCAACGTAAAACTCTGGAGCACTCTTCAGTTTGTCTTCTAGGGAGGCTATACCGAAAGAATCGAAGGTTAAGGCGAACTGTTTCAACGCGTCCTCCAGTTCAGCCATTTGGCGGTCTAGCCCTTCAAGGTTGCATTCTTTTCTGACGCCGTCTCTGACGGAGAGGAACCGTCTGGTTACGTCGGCTTCACCCAGACTCAGACTGGCGTGTTTCTCGAAGACCCCTTGGAACTGTTTTGGCATTCGGGAAAGGATGAATAGCAGAATTGCGTAGGTTGTGTCCCAGTCGTTGTTGAAGCCGCCGGTCTTCCTGAAAAGATAGATAAGCTCCTTTGAAACCGCGTTTTCGGAAGGCGTGAATCCCGTTAACTGTTCTAGGAAGTAAGCCACGGTTTCGTAGATCGCTTGGTTGTAGGAGCCTCTGATGTCGATGAGGACGCCGTCGCAGTCAAACACAACAGCGTTAACCTGCTTTAACCTGCCTAAAACATCCTTCCGCACGTAGGCTTTCTCGCCGTTAACCTCCATCTCCACGTACTCCCTGCTCATTTTTCTCCACCACAAATCTGCTCTAATGCGGCAAGCAGCTTATCATTCATCTGCGGAAGCCCAACAGTCACTCTGAGACAGCCACCGAGATCAAGAACTTTACCCACATTTCTGACGATGATCCCTCGGTTTAAGAGCGCTTGAAAAACCTCATCCGAGCCGAGGTCCGTCTGAACCAGAACAAAGTTTGCCCGCGAATCGAAGGCGGTAACCCCGCTAATTTCATTAAGTCTCTTCGTTAGCCTCTCCCTCTCCTTCTTCATTCTCTTAGCAGTAGCCCTCATGATCTCTACATTGTCTAAGAGCTTCAGCCCCATTTTCAACGCGATGGAGTTCACAGGATAGGGCAACTGCACCTTGCTGGAAAGCGTTTCCGCGAGGTTCCGGTTTGAAACCGCGTAGCCGAGCCTTAGTCCCGCCAGACCGAAAGCCTTAGAGAACGTCCGCAGAACAACCAAGTTCTCGAACTCGTCAACCAACGGAACAACAGAAAACTCAGCGAACTCCGCGTAAGCTTCGTCCAAAACCACGAGCCCCGGAAAACCCTCAACAACAGCCCGAACGTCGTCCTCTCTGAACTGGTTCGCGGTTGGATTGTTAGGCGAACAGAGAAAGAGCAGTCGCGTCTTTGATGTAACCGTCGCCAGAATTCCCTTGATGTTCAGGGAAAAGTCTTCTTTGAGCGGAACTTCACTGTATTTCGCTCCCAGAGAGCTTACGACGTGCTGATACATGGAGAAGGTGGGCGTAACCGAGAAGGCTTCGTCGCCGCGGTCTAGGAAAAGGCTCGCCAACAGTTCTATCAGCTGGTCACTTCCGTTCCCAACCGTGACGCATTCTGGTTTCATGCTCAGATATTTGCCTAGAGCCCTCTTGACCAGAAGCTCCTCCTCTTGCGGATATCTCCTCAGATCGGTTTCTTCAGCGACCTCCATGAGAAGCTCGGTTAGTTTTTCTTTAGGCAGGAAAAAGTTCTCGTTGGAGTTGAGCTTCACAATTTCAGAGGCTTCAATTCCCGGCCTGCGGGCTGAGCGCCTAACAGTCTCTCCGCTAGTGTAACCAGCAAGCGATCGAAGCTCATCTAACCTTTCCCTAAGCCACTTCCTGCTTTGACCAGTCAAGGTTCGAACCTTCCTTCAACAGCCCTAAAGTGATTCGACAGGCCCTCGGCTTCCGCCAAAACCTCTATGCTGTCCTTAATCTTCAGCAAGCCCTCTCTGGAGCACTCAACGAAGTTAACGCGCCTAACAAAGTCCAAGACCGACAGACCGGAGAACACGCGGCTGAACCCTCCGGTAGGGAGAACGTGGTTCGTTCCAACACAGTAGTCGCTCGCAGCAACAGGAGAATACCGCCCCAACAGGACTAATCCAGCGGACGTAACCTTCTCGGCAACCTCAATCTGTTTCTTCGCGAGAACTTCAAGGTGCTCAGGCGCAAAACCATTCGCAAATTCAACAGCCTCATCCACGCTTTTACAGATGACTATAAACCCGTTTTTCCTCAAAGCTTCTGTGACCGTCTTGCTTCTACTAATTGTTGGTGCCCTCTTCTCAACTTCTGTGATGACGTTTTCGGCGAGTTCTTCTGATGTGGTAACCAGTCCTGCGACGCTGTCTGCGCCGTGCTCTGCTTGAGATATCATGTCAAGGGCAACCGTTCGGGGGTCCGCGGTTTCGTCAGCTAAAATGAGCACTTCGCTTGGACCAGCAGGCATGTCAACAGCCACTTCGCGGGAGACAAGAAGCTTCACCATAGTCACATATCTGTTTCCGGGACCAACGATCTTCCTCACGGGCTTTATGGTTTCAGTTCCGTAAGCCAAAGCAGCAACCGCTTGAGCTCCCCCAACCCTGTACACCACGTCGACTTTGCAGAGGTCGGCGGCTACAAGAGTCAAGGGATTAACCTTTCCGTCAGCAGTCGGAGGCGAACAGACCACGATTCTGGGTACGCCGGCAACCTTAGCGGGAACCGCCGTCATAATCAGCGTGCTTGGGTACGCCGCCTCGCCGCCGGGCACATAACAGCCCACGCTTTCGAGGGGACGCGTGGAACTGAGCACTTTCACGCCGCCAGCTTCAACCGCGAAGTTTACCTGTTTTAGAAGGCGGCTTTCGAGGGCCTCAACTTTCTTTTTCATCAGCTTTAGTGCCGAAATCTGCTTGTCGCTGACTGAATCGTAGGCTTCCTTGATTTCTCGTTTGGTCACGCGGAGGTCTTCTGGAGCCACGTCAACCCCATCGAACTTTTTTGTGTATTCCACTAGGGCGGCGTCGCCTCGCTTTCTAACTTCATCAATGATCGATCTGACGTATGCTTCCAGCTCGGCGTTCGATGTTCCAGCGGTTGCTAAGCGTTTCTTAAGTACTTCTGAAGCTTTCTGGACTTTGACTAGCTGGCTTTCGCTCACTTTCCTTCTTCTCCTGCGATTTCCTCTAGTGGGAGGATTTGTCTTGGTTCGTGTACGACTAGTCCTTGGGCGAGTTTGCGGAGGTCGGGTAGCAGCTTCAGGAAGTACTGTTTTTCGATGACGGTGTTCACGGAGTACCATCCTTCTTTTGAAAGAGGCGAGATGGTGGGGTTCTTTAAGGCAGGCAGCTTGCTGAGAAGCTTCTCTAGGTTTTCTTTCCTCACGTTTACGAAGATGTGAAGCTTCTTTCTGCCGTCCACTACGCCCTTCAGAAGCGTCACGATATCGTAGATTTTCTCTTTTTTCTGGCGGTCCTTCAATGCTTTTTTGTTGGCTATGAAAACGGCGCTGGTCTGCATGATCGTTTCGATTATTTTCAGGTTGTTTTGTTCAAGGGTTGTGCCGGTTTCGGTGAAGTCAACGATCGCGTCCGCGTCCTCAGGCGGCTTAGCCTCCGTAGCCCCGAAGGAGAGTAGGATGCTGACCTTCGGGTTTGCGCCTCTTCTCCACCAAGGAGTTATGACTACGGGATCCGATGTCTTGAAGTACTTTTGGTAAACCGGGTTGGCTTTCGCGTACTCCGCGACGGCGTTCAAGTACTCAGTGGATATTCTGACGGGTTTCCCTTCGCCTAGGAACTTTTCTAGCAGGTCTGACAGCGAGTTTATTGTGGTCCACGGCGTAGGCACAGCAATGACGAGTCTCCCTCTTCCATATTCTAGGTTGATGAGAACTTCTACGTCAGCGCGGGTTTCGCGGATCCAGTCCATGCCTGTGATGCCGACATCCTGCAGTCCTTCGCTGACGAAGTACGGGATTTCCTGCGGTCTGAGGATTTTTAGTTCTATTTCAGGGTCGTTTATTGTTGGCCTGTAGGTGCGTTCTTGCCCCGCGATTTTGTATCCTGCGTTCTCTATGATTTCCTGCGTTCCCTTCGCTAGGGAGCCTTTCGGTATGGCGAACCGTATTTTATCCAATGTTTAACACCTCTGAGGTTCTTAAAAGAGCCTTTACTATGAAGAATGGTATAATATCCTTAAGCTTTTGCATAATAAACCGAAGGTTTTGACAGAACAAGGACGATAAAATGGGATAGGAAAATTGGGTTTTTACGCGTAGACTAGGGCTGAAGACGCAGCTAATGAACACAGCCGCCTTCTGTGAACACTATCCCTCACTTTAAACCCTCGCTTCAGGGAAAAGATATGCATCCTTATATAAACATTTCGCACTACTGGAAGATCGCAGGAGTGGCGGGTCCGTCCGATGCATGCAAGGTTCGTACCATAAAGGTTTGTACCTTAGACTTCAGGATGCCCGCCACTTGGGTTATTTCTTGCGTGTGAGACTACATCAATTTTATGAACCTAAAATACGGATTTAGAAATGATCCAGACTGATGGCGAAACTAGATCTTATAATTTTATTTGCGGTTAAATAGGTTACAAATATGATTTAGAAGAGGGATGAATTTGGGGCGGTGGTTACCTGTTTAGTGAATTAGTGTTTTGGGCAGTCTCCGTTTGTAGACGGCTATGGCAAACGTAAGCACGATAAGTGTAAGTAGCATTGTTGTCCATGCGGGAAACTCTGGAATTACTTGAATGTTTGTGACGGTTATCTTGGCGTTGTTTGCGGTGTTGGTTTCACCGGTCACGTTTTTCGCCACAGCCTCTATGGTATAGTTGCCCACGGCTACGCTGGTCGTATCCCATGAGAAGGTTAAGGTTTCCGTGGCTCCAGCAACCAAGTTTGTGACTGGTTGAGTACCCATCTCGGTTGTGTTGTAGTAGACCGTGACATTGAAGGTTTCCGTTTCGGTGCCGTTGTTCATAACGACCACGGTGATGTCCACGGATTCACCAGGGGTCACTCTGGTCGCAGAGGGGGTTACGCCGATAACAGCCACATCGTGAGGTTCCCGAATTTGATACACTCTGATGTAGTCTATCACTAGTTCCTGCGGGAAGACGGTACTCTCATCTGGGGTAGGAACAGGGTTACCGCCGACAGCAAGGTTCACGAGAATGTGGAAGTACTGATCAAAGGGCGCTGGGTAGTCGCCGCCCGCGCTCCACCAAACTGTTGTTGTTCCGTAGAGGTTACCGTCAACGTACCAACGGATTTCATTAGGCTCCCACTCAACCGCATAAACATGGAAGTCCTTCGAGAAATCCGTTTGATCCTCTGAATAATAATAGCTTTGATGCATGTTGTTCGGCCATTCACCACCGTAGTGGATGCTTCCTACAATTTGCTTCGGGAAATCTGTTACGAAAGCTTCCATGATGTCTATTTCACCGCTTGCCGCCCAGCCGCCGTAAGTATCATTAGTAGGCATCATCCAGAAGGCTGGCCACATGCCCTTAGTCGTCGGCAGCTTCATTCTGCTTTCTATCCTTCCGTACAAGAAATCCGCTTTGTTTTTGGTGCGAAGCCGTGCTGAAGTGTAATTATAGCCCCCATATTCTTCTTTGAGAGCCACGATGTGCAAACACCCGTCTGCAACGTAAGAGTTGTTCAGTCTGTCCGTATAGTATTGCAACTCGTTGTTTCCCCAACCAGCAGGAAGACCGTAAGAAGTACCATCACCAATCATGTATTCCCAATCCGGCCCTATGGTTGAGCCGTTGAATTCGTCTGACCACACAAGCTGCTCTGTGCAGACAGGAATTGCTGAATTATGCCCTAAACCGTAGCCCAAACAGTCACTAACTAATTCTACGGCAATAACGATAACGAAGCCAGCAACCAACACAGCCGAAACTAACTTTGACCGCTTCGAACGTTCTCCCTCACTGCGCGCATTCTCACTTTTCTTATGATAATTTGTCATCTTGCTTTTAGTCTTCGTAATTTGTACATGTGCAGATTATAACTTTTTACGTGCGCATTTGATGTCTGTTCAGACAGACACTGTAAACTTATTCGGGATGAACTAGGTTAAGATTTGTTTTTTAAAAGCATAGAAATCTGTCTGTTTCCGTTTTCCCATTTAATCTAGTCCAAAAATAGCGAGCGTTAACTATTGCTACTATCCATAGGGTAGTGTTGCTTCGTCCACAATACTGTTGCCATCATATAGAAAAATCTTGAATGTAGCAGGTAATGTGAAGTGCATATACGAATTAACAAGAATTTGATTTGAATCCGTTATTTCCATATTTGAAGCGACTTTTCCATACTCTTTTGTGTAGTTAACCACTAATCCTCTTGAATCATAGAAAGCAGCGACAACTTTAACAGAATCCGCCGCTCCTCCACCTTGATTGCTGAACTTGTATTTGAGGATATAATTTGTTCCCCAAGATGACTCATTATCATACCAATGCACTAGCGGATCACTTTCCACAGAAAAAGAGTCTATGTGGAGTTTCGGACTCGTAAAATAACGGAAAACAAGAAAAGTACCAACTCCGCAAACTGCAAGTATTACGATTAGACTAATGGCAAGGTAGATTTTTCTTTTGCTCACTTTCAGAGTGATTGTATCACTCAAATAATTCTCCCTAATTTGGTTGAAGCAAATGCATATAAAAAACTACCGCATGCCAGAATAACTTAACACCCACTATATTAATAAGCAATGCCACAATTAATTACCAGAACCCCGAAAAGATAAGTTCTTAAAATCTTCTGGTTAACTATCTCTAGTCATTGTCAAACGGAGTATTGAGTTGGCATGTCGCCTGAAGATGAAAAGAAACAGTGTGCTGAAATAGAAGATGAGGAAAAGTGGAATCGGGCTTTCAAAGAGTATAAGACATTAAGAGAAGATGTTAGGTCGAGAGAATCGTCAACGATGCTTGTAGGTTCAATCCTCGCCTTCATATCATTTATCATCTTTTCAAATACTGCAATAAATCCCCCGAAAAGTATCTATGTAATCTGTGTTCTAATGTTTGCATCATTGGGACTATACTTTATTTGGATAGTTTTCTATTACACCTCACAAAGGCTCGATGACCTATACCTTGAGAAGATGAAAAAATGTTTAGAGCCGAAGTTATGCTTTAAACTTCGCCAACAGATTCACAATGAAATAAAGTGCGATTGTTGGTTCAAGTTGCGCCATACATTTTGGTATTGGACTTACGGGTTTCTATTCCTTGTATGGATGTTCTTTCTCTTAGCACTACAATTATGAACTATCCCGAATAAGTTTACATTATCGTTTAGACAAAATGTTTTTATAGCGTCAAGTCTTTTTAAATAAGGCACTAAGGGGACTCTCCATGAGCCAAAAAACAATGACCTGCGGTAGCTTCACAACGTGGTTCTTTAGCTATCGCTATTTTGGCGCCTGATGGAGAGGCCGCGCAGAAATCTTTTGAACCTTCTGTTTGTCTTCTCCTCGGGGTGTTTGAATGAAAGACGAGAGAAAATGTTTTGGTCGTTGCCTTGTCGTGAAGTTTGGTGGCAGCAGCTTAGCAGACGAGTCTAAACTAGGTAAGGCAGCTAGGGCTGTGGCTAAAGAAGCAGCGAAGCACACGCGGATAGTGGTGGTGGTTTCCGCCATGGGCAAGACAACCGATTTTCTGGTCGAAACCGCCAAACAAGCCTGCGAAGGCAGAATATCCTACGACGCACTAGATGACTTGCTGTCCATGGGGGAAAGAACAAGCGCGAGAATGTTCACAACCGCCCTGAAAGCCCACAACGTGCAATGCCGTTACCTCGACCCGGCTGAACCAGATTGGCCCATAATAACCGATGGGTGCTTTAACAACGCCAAACCGATTTTGTCCGCCTGTGAAAAACTCGTTAAGGAACATGTTTCGCCTCTGCTTGAACAGGGAACCGTCGTGGTTGTCCCGGGGTTCATCGGCAAAACCGAGGATGGAAAGATAACGACGCTTGGCAGAGGCGGCAGCGACACCACTGCCTTCATCCTAGCTCAAGCCTTACGCGTTGACCAAGTTATCCTCGTAACCAATGTGGATGGAATAATGACGGCTGACCCGAAGGTCATAAAAGCTCCTCAAAGGCTGAAGGAGATACATGCTGACACGCTGGTGGGTCTAGCTGATTCGGGAACTAAGTTCATTCATAAAAAGGCGCTTAGATACAAGGACCCCGATATAGACGTCAAGGTCATCAGTCACGCTTGGGGTGACCTGAATTCTGAAGGAACAGTCATTCGCGGAAGGCTCTCGAACAACATAGCGGTTGAAACAGTTTATCCGCCGCCGATAATGTCCATCACCATAGTGGGCAAGGGAATTTCCGAAGCGCCGGAGATACTGCAAAAAATACTTCAGCAGATTAAAGACAGCGAGGTTCCAATCCACGGAGTTTCCATAGACCGCAACTCTCTTATCCTCTATTTGCCGCAAAACGGCACAGACGAGCTACTGGAGGCTATGCACGCGATAGTGCTCAGCCACAAGCAGACGTTGGCTATGGCTGTGAGGAAGAAACTGGCTTTCATCCAAGTTAAGGGAGTTGGATTAGAGGAAACACCGGGGATAGTCAGCAGAATAGCTGAGTGTCTCTATTCGGGGCACATCAACATTTTCGGCATTTTCACCATCACATCCAGTGTTCTACTCTTCGTTGACGCAGAGGACATGAAGAGAGCCGTCGAGTTGATACGAAAATCGATAAAAGCAAACAGCAACAATGAGAATTAAACAGCAGGAGGAACTGTGATGCGTGAACTCTGGATCAGAATCAACCCGCAACTACCAAAAGACAAAAAGAAAGCGCTGATCAAAGCAACTGCCGACCTCTGCGCCGCCTACATCGTAGAACCAAGCGATGAAGAACTGGCAAGGCAAACAGGAGCCAAAAAGGTGGTCTCCCCAGAAAACGGCGACATTCTACTCATAGGAACAGCAGAAAAAATCTCGCCAGCTAAAGGAGGCAAAAAGCCCGCATGCGTCATCGCTACGGTCAGCTCCAAAGAAGATGAGAATAAAATTATTAAAGCAGCTGACGCCGCCATCGATTATATTGCAATAAAATGCTTAAACTGGAAGATCATTCCGCTAGAAAATCTGATCGCTAAGGTTCACGGGAAGAGCAAGCTGCTCGCGTGGATATCTAACGCGCAAGAAGCGAAGTTAGTGCTGGAAACCTTGGAAATAGGCGTCGACGGCGTCGTGGCGGAACTTTCAGATGTCAAGGAGATTAAGCGAATCCACGAGGAGATGCGGAAGGTTAAGACGCGGGTGGAGGAGAAGGAAGCCAGCGAAAGAATAGCGCTTGTTCCAGCGAAGGTTGTTGAACTGAAGCCGCTAGGCACCGGCGCCAGAGCCTGCGTGGACACCTGCGACTTAATGAAAATCGGGGAAGGCATGCTGGTCGGATGCCAATCTTCAGGTCTGTTTCTCGTTCAAGCTGAAGTTTATGAGAGTCCGTATGTGAATCCTCGTCCCTTCAGGGTTAACGCGGGGTCAATAGCGCTTTACGTTCTTGCTCCCGGAGGCAAAACAGCGTACCTCTCGGAAGCCAAGGCTGGAGACGAAGTCCTAATCGTGGACCGCCAAGGCAGAAGCAGAACCACCAATGTTTGCCGAGTTAAAATCGAGCAGAGACCGCTAATGCTCATCGAAGCGGAACACGGAGGAAAACGAATTAAGACCATCGTTCAGAACGCCGAGACCATAAGGGTTGTGACCAAAGAAGGACACAAGTCAATTGCAGACCTTAAACCCGGAGACGAAGTTCTCGTGCACATGGAAGAGGGAGGCAGACACTTCGGAACGCTGGTCAAAGAGGAAACGGTGGTCGAACGATGAAAATTCAAATCTGCACTTCGGTCGCGGCGGAAGGAGCATCGGGGGTCATCAGCTTAATCGAAAAGGCTGAGGCGAAAGGCGCCGATTTGATAGAGGTTAGGCTGGATTATCTAAAGAGTCCTAAGACAGTTAGGAAGATAGCTGGGTCAGCTTCGGTTCCGCTTATCGCTACTAACAGGCAGTACGGTCAAGGGGGACAGCGCCCCCAGAACGAGGATGAGCGGGTGCAGGTTCTGCTTGATGCAGTCGATGCTGGTTTTCAGTACGTGGATTTGGAGTTGACAACAGCCTACCTGCAGAGCGTAATGCGTGAACTGAAGGCGAAAGGCGCAAAAATGATTGTTTCGCATCATGACTTTAAGCGGACGCCCGACATCGCCGAGCTAGAAACCATACTAGATTCCCAAGTTCGAACAGGCGCAAACATATGTAAACTGGTGACAACCGCCAACAGAATAGATGACAACCTCTCATGCCTGCTTCTCACGTCGAAGATGAGGAAAACCATCAAGCTGGTCTGCTTCGCCATGGGCAAAAACGGGCTCATCTCAAGGGTTCTTTCACCACTTTTCGGCGCCGAGTTCACCTACGCCTCGGTTGAGGGGGGAAGGGAAACAGCCTCTGGGCAGCCATCCATAACTGAGTTGAAGAGAATCTACCAGAGCCTAGGTGTTGAAGATTGACTGTCAGCGGAAAAACTAGGGTCTGCGCCGTGATAGGCGACCCCGTTAAGCATTCGTTAAGCCCGTGTATTCACAACGCCGCGTTTCAGCACCTCAAGCTGGATTACGTTTACGTAGCCTTCGAGGTGGCGCGCGAGGACCTAGAAAAGGCGGTTCAAGGCGTAAGAAGCTTGGGAATCTACGGGGTAAACGTGACTATGCCCCACAAAATCGCCGTAATTAAGCATCTTAATGAACTTGACGAAACCGCAAAGACAGTCGGCGCAGTCAACACCGTCCTAAACAAAGCAGGAAAGCTGATCGGCTACAACACTGACGGAGAAGGCGCCCTGAGGGCACTAGAAGCAGAAAATCAGAATCCGAAGGGTAAGAAAGTCGTTATCCTCGGCGCTGGGGGAGCCTCCAGATCGGTTTCGCACAGCCTAGCCCCGCTGGTTCGTGAACTGGTGATTTTGAACCAAGTGGTTGATTTTGAGAAAGCGGAAGAACTTGCAAAGGAATTGACAACAAGATTTGGGAGCAAGATAAGGTACGGCAAGCTCAGCGAGGACAACCTAAAACGGGAGTTAAAGAACGCAGACTTGTTTGTTAACGCAACTCCTGTGGGGATGCACCCCAACGAAAATGAAACCCCAGTAAACCGCGGCTTGCTGCGTCGAGACTTAGCAATTTTCGATCTAGTTTATCATCCAACTGAGACACGGTTGCTGAAGGAGGCGAAGGCGGTTGGAGCGCCAACCATCGAAGGGCTCAGTATGCTTGTCCGCCAAGGAGCAGCTTCCTTTGAAATATGGACTGGGAAAAAGGCGCCGGTCGATGTCATGATGAGGGCCGCTCAGGGGAAACTGAGGAGCAAATTAGGGGGTATTGCATGAACATAGTGCTGATAGGCTATAGGGGAACTGGAAAAACAGCTGTCGGAGAAAAACTGGCTGAAAAACTCAATAGAAGATTGGTTAGAACAGATGAGTTGATTATAGAGAAAGCTGGAACGTCGATACCAGAAATAGTTGAGAACCAGGGCTGGAACGCGTTTAGGGATATGGAAAGCGAAGTTGCGGAAGAAGTCGGAAAAATGGACAACTGCATTATCGATACCGGTGGAGGAATAGTCTTAAGGAAAAATAATGTGAAAAACCTGAAAAGGAAGGGAACGATGATCCTGCTTAAAGCCGACGTTAAAACCATAATCAATAGGATTAAAGATGACAAAGAAAGGCCCTCGCTCACCGGCAACAAATCCTTCACAGAAGAAGTGGAAGAGGTTTTAAAAGATAGAAGCAAAAAATACGAAGAAGCCGCAGACCACGTAATAGACACATCAAGTTTAACCGTAAACGAAGTCGCGGATAGAATAATCAACTACTTAAAGCAGAGGGGGTTCTCGAACTAGAATCCTCGCTGTCACGAGTGTGAGACCATGACCGACCTCCTAATAAAGAAAACCGAGAAGTTAAGTGGGACAGTTGAAGCCCCGCTCTCTAAGGCGTACACGCATAGGGCATTAGTAGCCGCCTCTCTTTCTGAAGGTCGGTCTTCCATAAAAAAGGCCCTCGTCTGCGAAGATACGTTAGCCACTGCTAAAGCCTGTTCCATGTTGGGCGCAAAAATCAAAAAAGTTAAGGAAGGTTTCGTGGTTGATGGAGCATCAAAGCCCGTTACACCTAGCGATGTTATTCACTGCGGAGACTCTGGTTCCACCCTTCGATTTATAACGCCCCTGTGCGCATTGGCTGACGGCATATCGGTTTTGACGGGAAACGAAGGCCTTCGAAGACGACCTATGAAGCCCTTATTATCAGCTTTAAGGCAGCTCAATGTTCACTGCCATTCTACTCGGGCAGACGGTTGCGCTCCCATCGTTGTGTTTGGAGGAGGAATCAAGGGTGGCAAGGCTTCCATTAGGGGAGATGTAAGCTCCCAGTTTGTTTCAGGCTTGTTGTTTGCCTCTCCTAAGGCCTTTGCCGATACAGAAATTATGGTTACCACCGAACTCGAATCGAAACCTTATGTTGAAATGACATTGGACGTTCTTGGAGATCACGGCGTTAAAGTTGAGGCTTCTGGAGGTTTCAGGCGGTTTTCAGTTCCAGCTAAGCAAGCGTATAAGCCTTTCAATCACGTTGTTCCGGGCGATTATTCTTCAGCGGCGTTTCTGTTAGCGGCAGCTGCTGTCACGGATTCGCGCGTCAAAGTGACTAATCTTCAGAGGGAGACGCTTCAGGGCGACCGGGTGATTGTTAAAATCTTAGATGAGATGGGTGTTCAGTTAGACGTAGGTGAAGATTATGTGGAAGTTAAAGGGGTCAGGCAGAAAATGAAGGGAAGAGAAGTTGATGTGCGGGACACGCCTGATTTAGCTCCTGTTTGCGCGGTTCTAGCCTGTTTATCGCACGGTACAAGCATCATCAACGGGGCGAGAAGATTACGATTTAAAGAGTCAGACCGGATTGTTTCAATTTCTGAGGAGTTGAAAAAGATGGGAGGCAAAGTCAAGGAGGCTGAAGATAAGCTCGTGATCGAAGGAGCCGGTGAACTTCAGGGCGCTGAGTTAGATTCCCATAATGACCATCGGATCGCCATGGCTTGTGCTGTTGCCGCTTTGAGAGCCGAAGGAACCACCCTTATTCACGGAATAGAATGCGTGAAAAAGTCGTATCCAAACTTCGTTGAGAATTTACGTTCCTTGGGAGGTGACGCGCATGTCAGGTAACTCCATCGGGAAGAGCTTTGTTTTAACCTGTTTCGGCGAAAGCCACGGGAAATGCGTCGGAGCCGTTATCGACGGGTGCCCAGCTGGTTTACCCCTATCTGAGAAAGACATCCAAACCGAATTGGACAAAAGGAGACCCGGCGTCAGCAAAATAAGCTCTCAGAGACAGGAGGAGGACGTCGCCAACCTTTTATCTGGGGTTTACAAGGGTTTCACAACTGGCGCGCCAATATGTGTCTTAGTCTGGAACCGCGATGTTGACTCAAAACCGTACGAGCTGATTAAGGACAAGCCCCGCCCGGGACACGCGGACTATCCAGCCCGCCTAAGATATGGAGGGTTCAACGATTACCGCGGTGGAGGACGGTTTTCAGGGCGAGTAACCGTGGCGTACACGGCGGCTGGTGCCATCGCCAAGAAGCTTCTGAACACGATAAAGGTGGAGGTCTTAGCCCACACAGTTCAGATCGGTTCGGTAAAACTTTCGAAAAAGGCGGGTTATGAGGATGTTCGACGGAATGTTTACCGTAACGCTGTTCGTTGCGCTGACCCTGAAACCGCTGAGGCTATGGAAAACGAAATCCTAAGAGCCGCAAAAGAAGGGGACAGCGTCGGCGGGATAGTGGAGTGTTTAGCCTTAGGGGTTCCTGTTGGTTTAGGCGATCCGATATTTGGTTCTTTGGATGCTGATTTGGCGAAGATGCTGTTTGACGTTCCCGCCGTTAAGGGGGTTGAGTTCGGAGCGGGATTCGGTGCAGCCGCCCTTAGGGGCTCTCAGAATAACGATCAATATGCTGTGAAGGGAAATCGAATCGTCACTTTGACGAATAATGCGGGGGGCGTCCTAGGCGGGCTTTCCACGGGCATGCCTATCGTGGTTAGGGCGGCTTTCAAGCCCACGGCGTCGATAGCTAAAGAACAGAGGACCGTTGACTTGACCGAGAAAAGGGAAGTGGACTTGAAGTTGGCTGGTCGGCATGATCCGTGTATTGTTCCTCGGGCGGTTCCTGTGGTTGAATCGTGCGTTGCTACGGTTCTGGTTGATCATTCGATCAGGATGGGCGTTATACCTCAAAAATTGAAGTAAGTTTGAAAATCATGCGGAAAGTGGGAGAACAGTAGATTTAAAAACTAGTTTGATGATGCAGAAAGGGGATTTGGGGCGGCGAGATGATGTCGAAATTTAACCTGGAAGAGTTTGCTGAAACTGTTGACCGGATCAGGAGAAAGGCTATAGCGGAAAAAAGGCTGCTGGATAATCCCTCTGATGCAGAGCTTAGGCGGATTGTGGAAAAGGAGCCCGGTGTCAGGAAAACCGTATATGGGAACTACGTTGCTGAGAGTGAGCCCACTTCCAGATCGGCTATGTTCACCAAGAACAGTGTTGACGAACCTTTCGGCGAAGAAGAACGGAAGCTTCTAGCTCAATGCGAGAAGGCTTTGGCGAAAGAAAAACTGATTTCCGTTGATAGAATCGTGGGCAACAAAAAAAGTGAAACGGTAGTCAGGTTAATCGTCCCTGAATACTTTGCTCATGTTGCCTATGGTGGAGGGCATCTGTTTTTACCCGTAAAGGGAGAGGTTAAGGCGCCAACGTATCAGATCGTGTTTTTCGCTGACAAAGCTTTCGAATCTAATAAATCAAAGATGCTTCCCGAAAAAGACATCACCATAAGATTGGCTATGCTGGACGATGGAAGGGTCATTAAAATAGTTAGGAACGGCAACTACATAGGAGAATATAAGAAGGGCGTTTTTGCTGCAGAGGACTGGACTGCTAAGACTAGAAGGGGCGGAATCTTCTTGCATGCAGGTTGCAGAGAGGATTATCTTCAGTCAACACGCGGAGATTACCGAACTGTTCGAACATTGCTTCTCGCTTTAAGCGCAAACGGGAAAACAACAACGACCTGCAGAATTTTGGCAAAAAAAGGAAAGGAAAAATCTTGGTTGATACAAGACGACGGTGGAACCCTCATGCCAGACGGTTCTTTTCGCGGCTTCGAAGCTGGGGGGGTATTCGTAAAAACAGAGGGCGTAAATCCTGGGGAACAAATCGAAATATTCTACGGCTTATTGAAACCGGACACGCTGTGTGAGAATGTCTATGTGAACGGAGACGGAGAATTTGACTTTTACAACTTTGAAAAAACGTCAAACGGTAGAGCAGTTGTTCTTAGAAGAGATTTTATGCACGCCAGCCCCTACATCGATGTGAATAAAATCGACAACTTGGTTCTCATCACTAGAGGACCGTTGATTCCTGCAGTATCAAAATTGACCCTAGAACAAGCAGTAGCTTTGATGATTTTGGGGCAAGCGATGGAGTCATCGGCGGGTGACCCAACCAAGGCAGGGCAGATTAGAAGCGAGTTTTTCTATGACCCCTTCATGGCCGGTGACAAAGCAGAGCACGCCAACAGATTCTATGAAATATTGCGGGGGCTTCCTCACATGAGTTACTTCCTGTTGAATACGGGGGGAATAGGCGAGGGAGAGCGGTACAGGGAAATAAAACTGGAGCACACGATGGGCATATTGGATTCTCTGTTAAGGGGCGGGCTCGAAGACTGGGTGGATTCGCCTACAGGTTTTAAGGTGCCGAAGGCGATAAGGACGGTTGATGACATTTACCTGCATCCTGAGAGGCTTTACTTGAAGGAAGAATTCGAGAGCAAACAAAAGGAACTTAACAAGATCAGGCAAAAGGCCATCAGAAAAATTGGCAGTAAGCTGCATCCTGACATAAAGAAGGTTTTCAGTGAGACCTAAATATATAGAGCCTCCAATTTTTTAAGAGCGACCTTCGTAAGCTTCGGTGGTTCAGATGAAATACGTGATTGTTGTCGGCGACGGAATGTC
This sequence comes from uncultured Candidatus Bathyarchaeia archaeon, assembly GCA_964655075.1. Classification (GTDB taxonomy): domain Archaea; phylum Thermoproteota; class Bathyarchaeia; order Bathyarchaeales; family Bathyarchaeaceae; genus CAZZLD01. The sequence continues at coordinate 467,365 of CAZZLD010000001.1, read as the reverse complement.
CGATTATCCAGTGGAGGCTTTAGGCGGAAGAACTCCTCTCCAAGCTGCAGACAAGCCGAACATGGACGGGATTGCGGCTAGGGGACGAAGCGGCACCTTGCGAACAATTCCGGAGGATATGGAACCCGGCTCCGGCATCGCGAACCTTTCAATTTTGGGCTATGCCCCAAAGAAGTTTTACACGGGGAGAGGACCCTTTGAAGCGGCGAACAGGGGAGTTAGTCTGGGCGAAGGTGACATAGCGTTCAGGTGTAATTTGATCACGGAGGAAGACGGCGTTTTGGTTGATTACTCCGCGGGGCACATAACCAACAGTGAAGCCGCCGAGCTTATGAAGGCCGTTAACGACGAGTTTGGGAAGCCCGGGGAAATCGATTTTTACGCGGGAGTCAGCTATAGGCATTTGCTGATTTTGAGGAGCAGCGGATTTTCTGATGATGTTTTGTGTACGCCACCCCATGATGTGGTTGGGTCTGAAATATCCGAGGTTTTGCCTAAGGCTGGAAACCCGGAGGCTGAGCCCACGGCGGCTCTTTTGCGTAGGATGATTTTGGGTTCTAAGGGGATTTTGGAGGGGCATCCGGTTAACGCTAGGAGGAAAGCCTTGGGGGAGAGGCTTGGGAATATGATTTGGCCTTGGGGGCAGGGTAGGAAGCCGAATATGCCGACGCTGCAGGAGCTTTATGGCGTAAGGGGCGCGGTTATTTCCGCTGTGGACTTGGTCAACGGCTTAGGCGTCTGCGCGGGAATGGATGTAATCAAGGTTCCCGGCGTCACGGGATACTACGACACGAATTACGAGGGTAAAGCCTACTATGCGCTTAAGGCGTTGGAGACGCGTGACTTGGTTTTTATTCATGTTGAGGCTACTGATGAGGCGGGTCACAGCGGGGATTACGAGCAGAAGATTAAGTCTATAGAGGACTTGGATAAGCGGTTGATTGGGAAGCTTTTGGATGGTTTGAAGGGACAGGAGTACGCGCTTGCGGTTCTGCCTGATCACGCCACGCCCGTAAGCGTCAGAACCCACACGAAGGACCCCATTCCTTTCGCAATGTGCTCTCCAAGAATAAAGCCTGACGGCATAAAGCATTTTGACGAGGCTTCAGCGAAAAAGGGCGGCTTCGGCTTCCTAAAAGGAGAACAACTCATGCCACTGCTCGTAAGAACCAAATAGTCTCCTCTGTTAGCGGTTAGACCCCCTTAGTTTTATTTGTGATCAAATAGGCTCGCTTCTTACTTTTTGATGATTTTGAGGAAGAGGTTTCCTTCTTCGTCTTCAGCGAAGACCACTACGTCGCCGATTTCTGCGTTTAGTTTTTCTCGGACGGTCTTAGCCAAGGTTAAGCGGTGGTTCGATTGAACGGTGCTGGCTCCTATAATCTTTCTTGGGGGCTTCGCCGCTTTTTCAGGCGGGTTAGCCGTCAAGCCCACATTTTTCTTTTACATATTAGGATAAACCAAAATAAATTCCAACCAACAGCAAGAACACTGATATTGCTATGTATACAATGTATAAGATGGAGAATACAGTATAAGCACTTGCCTTAGATTTCATGAAGTCCCTCCATTTTATTTGCATCCTGTCTTGCAACCATTTCTCTTCTGATTCTTTCCATATGTCATATTGACCGCGATCTATCTCAGACTGAGGGATAAATCCTTTATCATAGAATTTCAACTGTGTGTCTACTTTCATTATCATAGAGATTGTTTCCATCGAACGAAAATATTCTCGACGCAAATTGGCGAACCCTATAACACTGATGGAGAGAGCGGCCATAGGCACAGATAACCATCCCAATTTAACCAGCAGGTTGCTTTTTGTAATGTCTGGGATATATTCCAAAAGTACGAAAATCGCTGTGAGCCCAGAAAACATTGTTGTAAAAAACTTTATGGTCTCCCATATACGATCATTGTAATCCTTTCTCGTTGATTCGAGTTGCTCTCTAATTTTCAGCAATTTATCATTCTCTAAGTTCAACCATCTCCTCTTCTCAGGTGAATTTGGCATAGAGTTCACGGTCGAAGCTCTTGATGCCGTGATAGATAAATTTTTTCAAAGCTGAGATTTTTGGCAGGCAAATTACTGCAGAAGCATGGCTTTCTCAGTAATTAACAAAAGCCCCGCATGTTTTTGGGAAGATAAACGTTTTTAGCTAGGCTGGGCGAATTGTTACGGGTTTAGCGAGGGAAGTGAGCAGATGAAGAAGGGTTTCTTTGAGTTGGCTTTGGAGCTGTTTGAGGCGAGCAGCGCCCATGAAAGGTATCGGGACGTGGAGTGCATTAATTTGATTGCCAGCGAGGGGTTGAAGTCTCCCGCCGTTAAGGAAATGATGAGCTTATCCAGCGATTTGGAGTGCAGGTACGCGGAAGGCGAAAACGACTTAGAAGGACACGTGAAGCGCCGACACTATCAGGGACAGAAGTACATGTCGAAGATCGAGGACCGCGCAACCGACGTAATTAAGAGCCTCTTCGGATGCAGCTGGGCGGACTTGAGGCTGGTGTCCGGCACCCACGCTAACTTAGCCACGTTCAAAGGCCTGTCCATGGCAACGAAGAACCATCGGATGGTGGTGACGCCCCTCAGCAGCGGAGCCCACATCTCCCACGACTACGCAGGCCTCGCAGGAAAAGTCCTAGGCTTAGAAACCATCGACCACGTTTACGACGTAAACGAAATGAACATCAACCCAGACAAGTCAGCGGCGGTCATCAGGTGGGCGAAACCCGGCATCGTAACCTTCGGCGGAAGCCTGTTCCTGTTTCCCCACCCAGTTAAGGAGCTGAGCGAAGTCGCAAAAGAAGTCGGAGCCTACGTCGCCTACGACGGCGCCCACGTTTTAGGATTAATATCCGGCGGACAATTCCAAGACCCCCTCAGAGAAGGCGCAGACTTCATAAGCGCATCCACCCACAAAACTTTCCCAGGACCCCAAGGCGGCCTAATCCTCGGCAACCTAACGGGCGAAAGAACAGAGAAGGCGATCAAAAAGATTCAACAAGCAGTTTTCCCCCTCACAGCGTCAAACACCCACCTTGGACGACTGCCCGCTACGGCTATAGCCGCGCTGGAAATGAAGGCTTTCGGTGTACAACTCGCAAAGCAGACGGTGAAGAACGCCCAAACCGCAGGCGAATACCTCTACGAAAACGGCGTAAAAGTCTTGGGCGAAAGCAAGGGTTTCACGAGGTCGCATCAAATCGCCGTGGACGTTAGGGAAAACGGCGGCGGAAAACTGATCGCCGAAAAACTTGAAGAAGCTAACATAATAGTTAACAAGAATCTGCTGCCTTACGACAACCAAGACGACAAGGGGAACCCTTCAGGGCTCAGAATCGGCTTCCAAGACGTAACCAGAAGAGGACTCAAAGAAAGCGACATCAAACACCTATGCGACCTAATGCTCGACATAATAAAAGGAAAGAGATCGCCTGCTCAAGTGAAAAAGGACACCTTGGCACTGAGACAAGAATTCAAAAGAATCGAATACGGATTCCAAAACGTAAAAGAAGCCATAGAATACTCCAAGAAACACAGTTAGAAACTGCGCGCGCATGATCTACAGAGCAAGGGTCATTATGACACGGTCAATGTATTTGTTTTTGCGGTAGATGCCCTTTGGGATTCTGCCTGTTTCTTTGAAGCCAACTTTTTCGTAGACACGCCTTGCTCTATCGTTGTTCGCAAAAACATGTAGAACTAGGACCTTCAACCCGATCTTTTTGGATTCTTGAATAAGAGTCTTCAGCATCTCCGTTCCGATTCCTAAATCCCTGTATCCCGAAAGAATACTTATTCCTAGTTCACCAACATGACTGTTGGCTCCCCTCTTCGAAGTCACCTCTGAATTTGCAATCACTTTCCCGTTTATTTCAGCAATGACCATGAGAGCTTTTTTCCTCTCGATTTCTGCAAGGTAGTTTCCCAGCCACCCAGCTTCTTCATCCCTCGTAATCTTTCTTCTTTCAGGAAGAACATCCAAATCCTCTTCCGACAAAGAGTTTATGAATCCCAGTAGACCATCCAAATCTTCCCACCTAGGGGTTCTAAGAATGACCTTTCTCCCATTCTTAGCTGTAAAACGACGTACGATCTTCCCCGTTTTCATGTCAGTTTACTTCCTTGAATAGAGGCGGATCATGTTTCTTAACCCAAGTTAAACCTGCTGCTTCAAGTATTTTTCTATCCCTTTCTAAAGCAGTTGTTGTTAGCTTTTGCGTGCATTATCTTATTTTTCCTGTTTTTCAGGAAACAGTTCCCTGAGCTTCTTTTCGGGTGCTCCTAGGCAGTAGAGCATGCCTCTCAGGTTTTCTCTGGTTAAGACGCCGTCAGCCACCTTCTTCAAAACATCCTTGGGGTTAATGGCTATTCCCAATCCCGAGTTGCTGAGCATGAAACGGTCGTTAGCGCCGTCTCCAACCGCCACAATCTCCTCCCTCAACAAGTTCTCCTTTTTAGCTAACTCGCCGATCAACTCGCCCTTACGCTTCTCATCAATCACAGGCTCCTCCACTTCACCCGTCAACCTGCCGTCCTTAATCACAAGCTTATTTGAATACGCGTAGTCGATTCCAAGCTGTTCTTTGATTCTGTCAACGAAATACGAGAAGCCGCCCGAGATCAAAGCAGTTTTGAAGCCTAGAGCCTTCAGCGTGCTCACCAGCTCCTCCGCACCGGGCTTAATCTCTATGCTGTCAGCTATAGCGTCAAGCGTTTCCACCCTTAAGCCCTTCAACAACTTCGCCCGTTCCCTCAGAGCCTCCTTAAACGCGATCTTCCCGTTCATGGCTTTCTCCGTGATCTCCCTCACCTTGTCGCCTACTCCAGCAGCCTCCGCGAGCTTATCAATCACCTCAACGTCGATCAACGTGCTGTCCACGTCAAAAACTATGAGCCTCTTAGGTCGGCGGAAAACATCCTCCGTTTGAGCCACAACACCCTGCCCAACCTCTCGGCAGACATCCTCAAGACCCACTCGGAAATCCTCGAAACCGGAAGAAATGTCGCGGACATCAGCCGTTATCTCCATGGCGTTCAAGTCGCCGTAGGCGTTCATCCTTATCCGCTCTATGTTCGCTTTTTTCTCAGACAGAAACTTCGAAACTTTTGCGACGATGCCCGGCCTGTCCTTCCCAAGGGTAGTCAACAAAACAAGCTTTTTGTCAGTCCTACGTCGCCCCGCAACATACGGCTCCACGGCGATGTCTAAGCCTATCCTCTTTCCGATGTCCAACAGCTGAGCTCGGAGACTTTCAACAGGTGCAGCAGCCGCGCGACAGTCAACTATCATGAAGATGGCGAAGAGTCCCCTCATGCTGAAGGCTTCGATGTCGACGATGTTCACATTCGCGCGGGCTACAACCCCAGTTATTTCCGCGATTAAACCGGGCTTATCTCTTCCCGTCGCCGTGATCAAAGCAAAATCGGACGCCAAACCAAACACCACACATGCTCACCGCTTAACATTCTTTCATCTGAGCTGTATACTTTAGATTTATTCAAGCTTTCGCCCTTTAGAAAGCCTCAGAAGCCTTCGGATATGAACCGAGAACCTTCACAAAAAAAGATCTATCTTCAAGGTCCTCCAACGCCTCTCGACATTTTTCCTCACTTCTGTGGCCTTCAAAATCTAAGTAAAAGTTGTATTCCCAAGGTTTCTCCTTAGTTGGCCTCGACTCGATCTTTGTCAGATTTATGTTTCTCACCGCAAAGTCTCCGAGAGCATGATACAAAGCCCCTGGAACGTGCTTAACAGAAAAGATTATAGAGGTCTTGTCGCTGCCAGTGGGAGGCGAATCGGTCTTTGCCAGAGCGAAAAACCGAGTGTAATTGTTGGGATTATCCGCTATTCCCTTCACTAGAGCCTTCATACCATATATCTCCGCGGCTAGCTCACTCGCTATTGCGCCTGCGTTTATCAGCCCCTTCTCTTTGATCATTTTCACGCTTCCCGCCGTGTCGTAAGTTGGAATCATGTTGCATCCTAGGCGTTCTATGAAGTTTCTGCATTGAGCTAAGGCTTGCGGGTGCGAATAGACAACTTTAACGGCGTCTAAATTCTTTGTTTTCGGGTCAGTTATGAGACAGTGAACAATTTTGAGAACAGTTTCACCGCAAACTTTAAGGTTGTGCTCCAAAAAAAGGTCGTAAGTCTGGTTTACGCTTCCCTCTATCGAGTTCTCTATGGGAACCAAACCGTAGTCCGCCTCTCCCTTTTCGACGGTCTCGAAAACATCGGAAAGCGTCCTGCAGGGCTGCGCTTCAGCTGAAGAACCGAAAAAGGAATAAACGGCGCTTTCGCTGTAGGCGCCCCTTTCACCCTGAAAAGCAACTTTCAACTTTACCACCATTTCTGGAGTTTAGCACCTTTCCGAGTTTATTTTTTCGCTATTCGCCCCTTCAATAAACATTTGTTAATGCCGTTTATCATCGCTTCAACGCTCGCCATAACGATGTCTTCTCGCGCTGACCTAGCGGAGACAATGTTCCCATCTTTGTCCTCAACCTTTATAACCACCTCAGCCACGGCGTTGGAGCCTCCGGTTAGAGCCTCCAGCCGATATTCCTTCAACGTAACGTTAACTAGGTTGGCTGTCAGCTTCTGTATTGCCTTGATGGCAGCATCCACGGGACCTACGCCGGTTTCAGCGGCTACGTACTCCTTCCCGTCCAAAGCTATTTTCACCGAGGCTGTGGGGATGACTTTGATGCCGGTTATTACCGCCAAGTCAGTTAGGTCTACCATTTTTTCCTCTTCGATCACTCCGCCCATGACCGATCGGGTTATAGCCAGCAAGTCGGCGTCGGTTACGAGTTTACCCTTATCTCCTAGCTCCTTGACGCGCCCAACTATCTCCTTCAACTGCTCCTCGCGGGGGTGTATCCCCACCTCCCCCAACTCTGCTTTGATGCCGCGGGTTCCAGCGAGCTTACCAGCTACCAGCCGCCTTTTTCTTCCCACAAGCTCAGGCTTAAACGGTTCAAACGTCATGGGCACTACGGTAACCCCGCGGGTGTGAATGCCAGATTCGTGGGCGAAGGCGTTTTCGCCTACAATCGCTTTGTTCGGCTGCATTATGATGCCGGTTAATCGGGAAACCAGCCGTGAAGTCAGATAAAGCTGTTCAGTTTTTACGCCAGTCTTCAGCCCATACAACAACTGAAGCCCCATAACGACCTCCTCCAACGCTGCGTTACCAGCCCTCTCCCCCAACCCGTTTACAGCCACATGAACCTGCGAGGCTCCACCCTCCACCGCAGCCAACGAGTTCGCCACCGCCATGCCGAAGTCGTTGTGACAATGCACACTGATGGGCACTTTAACCACTTTTCTGACGTCTTCTATGAGCTTTCGCATGGTTAAAGGAGTCATTATTCCAACCGTGTCAGGAATGTTGATTCTGTCCGTTCCAGCCTCTTCAGCCGCCATGCAAACTTTTGTCAGGAACTCTAATTCGGTTCTGGAAGCGTCCATAGGGGAAAACTCGCAGATCAACCCGTGGTCTTTAATGTGCTTCACTGCGTCGACGGTTGCAGACAAGACTTCTTCACGCGTCATATTCAAGGCGTACTTCATCTGCACATCCGAAGTGGAGATGAAGGTGTGAACCGAACCGACGTCGCAGTCAATAGCGGCATCAATGTCCTTCCTTAAGGCGCGAGCCAAAGCGCACACTTCAGCCTTCAACCCAGCTTTGGCTATCTCCTTAACTGCTTTTCTTTCACCCTCCGAACTTATCGGAGTGCCCGCCTCGATGACGTCTACGCCTAACCTGTCGAGTTGAGAAGCAATCTCCCTTTTTTCCTCAGGAGTTAGAGACACGCTTGGCGTTTGCTCTCCGTCCCTGAGCGTTGTGTCAAAGATTCGAACATAGCTAGGCTTCAATATTTTCAAATCCTCCTCCAGATTTTAACCGTGAACAGTTAACCTTTCATTATTTCCTCTGCGATGGCTTCCCCCATCTCCACGGTTTTCGCTTTTCCACCGAAATCTGGAATGACTATGCCTTTGCGTAAGGTTTCAACCACGGCTTTCTCCACAGCTTCAGCCGCAGCCGCACATTTAGCGTCATTGAACTGTTCACCTAGCCAATCCAGCATCATCTTCGACGCGAGAATCATGGAGCAAGGGTTAGCTGTGTGCTTTCCAACCCGGGTCGGCGCTGAGCCGTGAACAGGCTCAAATATAGCAAAATCCTTCCCAATGTTTGCTCCCGGAGCCATGCCTAGGCCTCCAACGAGTTGGGCGGCTTCGTCGGACAGTATGTCCCCAAACATGTTTGTAATCACTATTACGTCAAATTTCTGGGGCTCTCTAATAATGCGCATGGCGGCGGTGTCCACAATAAGCTCGTCAAAGGTTATGTCCGGGTATAGCTTGGCAACTTCTCTGCAGACTCCTACGAACAACCCGTCAGTTACTTTCATAACGTTTGCCTTATGGACAACTGTGACATGTTTATCCTTGTTTCTTTTCCTGGCCGACTCGAAGGCTTTTTTGGCTATTCTCTCGCTGCCCTTTCTTGTTATGACTCTTAGGCAGATGGCTGTATCATTTAAAGCGAACTCTAAGCCTCTGTAAACATCTTCAGTGTTTTCCCTTACGAACAAGAAGTCTATGTCAGGTCTAGCACATGGAACCGAGGGATAAGCCTTTACAGGTCGGATGTTAGCGTAAAGATCAAACATGATTCGCAGTTTTATTATGACATCTGCCGCTGTTTTACCTACAGGTCCCTTCAAACATACATGGGAACTTTTTATAGTCTTTACTGTTTCGTCTGGTAGGGCTACGCCCCGCTTTTCTTTGCACGCGTCTCCAGCTTCAACTTCGATGATTTTTAAGCCCAGTTTGAACCTTTTTTGAACGGCGCCCAGAACTTTCAGGGTGGTTTCTGTCAGTTCAGGTCCGATGCCGTCGCCTGGAATCAGGGCTATTCGGTAACCGGTCATTTCGACTTCGCCTTCCTCTTCAAGTGTTCTATGAGCCCGCCGTCATCCAATATCGTCAAAATGAAGTCGGGCAGCTTCGTAGCCTGCAGAACCGTGTTCTTCGACCTGTTTTCTACTCTACCCGCCTTCAAGTCCACTGCCAACTCGTCGCCTTCCTCAACCTTCTCTGAAACTCCGCGGCATTCGAGAACAGGCAAACCAATATTCGTGGCATTCCGGTAGAAAATGCGGGCGAAGGACTCAGCGAGCACACACTTCACGCCGGCGTGCTTCAACGCCCAAGGCGCCTCCTCCCTGCTTGAACCACAACCAAAGTTTCTTCTTGCGACGAGCACCACTCCACCTTTGGCTTTCTTGTAGAAGTCTGGATCCAGCCCCTCCATGGCATGTTTCGCAAGCTCATCTGGATTCAGCGTTAAGACCAAGTATTTTCCCGGTATAATGACGTCGGTGTTAACGTTGTCGCCGAACTTTAATGCCTTTCCTGAGATCATGACCTGTTAGCCTCCAATGATCTCGGATCCGTGATTTTTCCTGTTATGGCTGAAGCGGCAACTGTTGCCGGCGAGCCTAAGTACACGCTGGCTTTCGTGCTTCCCATTCGCCCAATGAAGTTTCTGTTCGAGGAGCTTATGCAGACCTCTTCAGGCGCTAGGATGCCTAAGTGTATGCCTAGGCATGGTCCGCAGGTTGGGTTGCAAACGAACGCGCCTGCCTTCAGAAATGTCACGAACAGTCCCTCCTTCAACGCTTGCATGTAAATCTCCTGAGAGGCGGGAATAACCACCATCCGCACGCCGTCTTTGACCTTTTTTTCGTCCAGAATCTTGGCGGCTAACCGCAGGTCCTCTAGGCGCCCGTTAGTGCATGAGCCTAGAAACGCTTGGTTTACCTCTATCTCTCCGATTTCGGATATGGGCTTAACGTTGTCAACTGATGAGGGACAGGCAACTTGGGGCTCCATGTTTGTGACGTCTACGTTTATGGTCTTCTCGTAGGCAGCATCAGAGTCGCTTTTAACCGGCTTGAACGGAACTTTGGTTCTGCTCTTAACGAACTTCAGCGTAGCTTCGTCGGGCTCTATTATGCCGTTTTTGGCGCCCATCTCCACAGCCATGTTGCACATGGTCATTCTTCCGTCGACGCTTATGCTGTGCACTGTGGGACCCGAGAACTCCACTGCTTTGTATGTGGCTCCGTCGGCTCCGATCTTGCCGATGATGCTTAGGATAAGGTCTTTTGGCGTAACAGAACTCTGAAACGTGCCGGTTATGTTTACCTTAATGGTGGATGGCACCTTGAACCAGAGCCTGCCGGTGGCGAAGACGGCGGCCATGTCGGTTGCGCCTATGCCTGTGGCGAAGGCTCCGAACGCTCCGTGGGTGCACGTGTGAGAGTCGGTGCCGACGACTAGTTCTCCGGGTCTCACGTGTCCTTTTTCAGGCAACGCTTGGTGGCATATGCCGCCTCTGCCGATGTCGTAAAAGTTTTTTATGCGTTGTTCTTTTGCGAATTCCCTCATGAACTTGTGCAGTTCGGCTGATCTGACGGAGTTGGCTGGAACCAAGTGGTCGAATATGATGACTATCCGCTGGTTGTCCCAGACCTTTCCAGTGCCTATTTTTCGGAATTCCTTGACGGTTAACGGTCCAGTTAGGTCGTGGACCATGGCTACGTCAACGCTGGCTTCCACTATCTCGCCTGGTTCAACCTCAGCTTTCCCTGAGGCTCTAGCCAATATTTTCTCGGTGATGTTCACGACGTTCTGCAACCTTTGCGCGTTATTTTTCGATTCCAGCGGTTTTTCTGATGAATTTGCCTACTTTTTCGATTTGATGCTCTTCGATTTCCTTCATTAATTCATCCAAAATTTCCTTGGCTTTGGCGCTTTTTTTGACCCATTCTTCGGCGAATTTGCCGCTTTGCACGTCTTTAACGGCTTTTTTCATGTTCTCTTTGACGTGTTTGTCTATGATTTTCGGTCCGACGGTTAAGCCTCCGTATTTGGCGGTGTCGGAAACAGCCTTCAACATCCCCACGAACCCTCTTTGGTAGATCAGGTCCATGATCAGTTTCGCCTCGTTGCAAGCCTCGAAGTAGGCGAGTTCCGGCTGGTAGCCCGCTTCGACGAGAACCTCGAAACCGTTTTTGATGAGTTCAATTAAGCCGCCCACGAGAACCGTCTGCTCGCCGATGAGGTCGCTTTCAGTCTCTCCCTTGAACGTTGTCTCCAGAACCCCCGCCTTAGTGCAGCCGAGGCTCTTAGCCATAGCTAACGCGGTCTCCTTTGCTTGACCTGAAGGATTCTGGTAAACCGCTATGAGGGCGGGCACTCCGAAGCCGTCGAGATAGTTTTCTCTAACCTTGAACCCGGGGCTCTTCGGGGCGACCATGATGACATCCACGTTGGGCGGTGGAACTATCTGCTTGAAGTGGATGTTGAAGCCGTGTGAGAAGCCTAAGGTTTTTCCTTTCGCCATGTGCCGCGCTATTTGTTCTCGGTAGACTGCTGATTGCGCTAAATCGGGAATTAACATGTGGATTACGTCGCCTTTTTCCGCTGCTTCAGAAATCGGGTAAACGTTGAAGCCGTCGGCTTTGGCTTGTTTCCATGAGTTGCCTCCGGGTCTCAAGCCGAGGATGACGTTTAAGCCGGAGTCCTTCATGTTTTTGGCTTGGGCGTTTCCTTGGCTTCCGTAGCCGATAACAGCGATTGTTTTTTTCTTCACGGAATCTAAACTCGCATCCGAGTCATAGTATACTTTCGCCATTTTTTATTCCTCTATTTTAACTGATTTTGCGCCTCTTGAAAGGGCGGTTATGCCTGTTCTCGCGATCTCTTTCGTGCCGAAAGGCTTCATTAAACCTATGAAAGCATCTATCTTGTCTGATGTTCCTGTGATTTCCACCATTAAAGATTCGGAGGCGACGTCCACTATGCGGGCTCTGAAGACGTCCACGTAGTTGATGATGTCCGACCGCTCCTTGGCGCTTAAGGCGTTAACTTTCACTAGGGCTAACTCTCGCGTAACCACGTTAGCTGGGTCTAGCCTAGTGACTTTGACCACGACGATTAGTTTGTTGAGTTGCTTAATTACCTGTTCGACCGTTTTTTCGTTTCCTTTGACGGTTATAGTCATTCTGGCTAAGCCCGGCTGCTCCGTGACCCCAACCGATATGCTTTCTATGTTGAAGCCGCGGCACCTGAACAGGTTTGCGACGCTGTAGAGCACGCCCGGCTTATGTTCAACGATTGCCGCAATTATGTGGGTTCTTTCTTCATCATTATTGTTGTTTTTCATCATGGCGATCAACCCTCAATCGTGTCTTTAAGGCCTTTACCTGCCGGAACCATCGGGAACACGTCTTCCTCAGGGGAAATGGGAACGTCGATAACCGTGGTAACCTCGCTTTTTAACGCCTTTCTAACAGCCTTAACGAACTCGTCCAGTGACCCTATGCGGGTGCCTTGGGCGCCGTAGGCCTCTGCCAGTTTGACGAAGTCTGGGAGTTTGTCCAGCTTCACGGCGGAGTACCTCCTGTTGTAGAAGAGTCTCTGCCACTGGGCGACCATTCCAAGCATTGAGTTGTTCAGGACCACCACTGTAACTGGAATTTTTTCCATGACTGAAGCGGCGAGGTCTTGGGAGGTCATTATGAAGCTTCCGTCGCCGGCTATGTCCACTACTGGTCGGTCGGGGCAGGCAACCTTAGCTCCGAGGGACGCTGGGAAACCGAAGCCCATAGTTCCAAGTCCGCCTGAGCTGATGAAAGTTCTAGGCTTGTACGCCTTGAAGTACAGCGAAGCCCACATCTGATTCTGTCCCACCTCAGTGGCGACAATAGCATCTTCAGGCAACAGCTTCCGCAGTTCAGCTAAGATTTTCGCGGGCTTTAGGCCATCTCCGCTGGAACCCGTTTTGCTTAGAACCTGTTCTTTGACCTCTTGGACCCGCTTAAGCCACTGAGAGCTTTTCTTCTTCTGTAGCTTTTGGATTAGCAGCTGGTGGATGGCCTTCAGTGTCTTCTTCGCGTCGGCTACGATGGGTATGTCGATGTCGACGTTTTTTCCGATTTCCGCTGAGTCTATGTCTATGTGGATGATTTTCGCGTCTGGGCAGAACGTGTCTAGGGTTCCTGTGGACCTGTCTGAGAATCTCACTCCGACGGCTAACAGAACGTCTGCTTCCAATATTAGCTTGTTTGCTTCGGCGGTTCCGTGCATGCCTATGGGTCCCAAGGACAGCGGGTGGTTTTCTGGGATGCATCCTTTTCCCATGAAGGAGGTTGCAACTGGCGCCATCAAGAGCTCAGCCAACTCGAACAGCTCAGATGAGGCGTTTGATAGGATTACTCCGCCGCCTGCGAAGATCATGGGGCGTTCAGCTTTCAGGAGGAGTTCCGCCGCCTTTTTCACTTGAAGCTTGTGGGGTTCTGTTTTGGGTTTGTATCCTCGGAGCTTAATGTTGTCTGAGAAGTCCATTTCAGCTTTTTCTGTCTGCGTGTTTTTGGGTAGGTCGATTAGAACGGGTCCGGGTCTGCCTGTTGCGGCTATGTGGAAGGCTAGCTTAACGGTTTCGGGAATCTCCGCGGCTTTCTTCACTTGATAGTTGTACTTGGTGATGGGCGTGGTTATTCCTATTATGTCTGCTTCTTGGAAGGCGTCTCTGCCGATCATGTAAGCCGAGTTGGCGGAAAACGTGTTGACTTGGCCCGTGAAGGCGATGACTGGCGAGGAGTCCATGTAGGCGTTGGCGATTCCTGTGACTAGGTTTGTGGCTCCTGGGCCTGAGGTTGCCATGCAGATTCCCGGTTTTCCGCTGGCGCGGGCGTAGCCGTCTGCTGCGTGGGCTGCGCATTGTTCGTGGCGCATGAGGATGTGCCTTATTTCCGAGTCGTAGAGGATGTCATATATGGGGAGGGTGGCGCCTCCGATTATGCCGAAGATCACTTCTGTGTTTCTGCGTTTTAGTGCTTCCACCAGGGCTTGGGCGCCCGACATTTTGGTCAATCTTTTCATCTCCGTTTATGGTTTACACTCCAATGCCTTTTGATCAATATAAGATTTTAAGGGGAAGACGGTTGAGAAGGAATTTGCTGGTTTTTGTTGGGTTGATAAAGAGTTTCCGCTACTTGGATAGGAGAACGCGATCCCTCTGTACCCAGCTATCCCTCACGTTTATGCACTCCATTCCAGCGGAATTCCTGAATTCCTACAGAGTCTCCCCTTAAAAACCTTTCGTAACTGAACCATAGCTGTTGCAGATTAAGGTTTAGGGCTAATTCTTCGTTTTAGTTGATCTAATATGTTTTTATAGGGTTATGAGTAACAAATATTGAGGGTCTAGGTGAAGGTTAGCTTTGAGTTCGGTGCTTGAAAGGAACATTCAGATAGAGCTTTATCGCGTACTTCAGAATCTTGTTGCTAAGAAGTTCGCTTTCAATGATATCGAGTTTGTGGATGTCCGTTTTGAACCTACGATTAACGGGAGACCGGACTTGGTTGTTGAGGCTGTTGATAAAGGCAAGAAACTGTCTTTGTTGGTTATTGAGACTAAACGTAAAGTTCCTTTCATTGACCGCAAGTTTGATCCATACAGTAAAGATGTAATTAGGCAGGCGTCTGGTTATGCGGTTGATTTAGGTGCTCCTTATTTTGCTACATGTAACGGCGACGTTCTCGTCTTATTTGATACCTTTACTGCTGGTGTTCCTCTTCCCCAGAGGAGACTGAAGCACTATAAGGTTTCTTTTGATGAGGATTTTGCGAAGACGCTTCTCGAAGAGGTCTGTCGGTTTAGAATTGGGGTAGGTAAATGGCTTGAGCTTGATGATGTTTTCTTGCAGAGGCTCAGGACATTTCACACTTTCATAACGCCTTTCATTTTAAAATCTTTAAATCAGCAACTGAGAGAGGACGTGAGTTTTAAAGAGAAATATGTAAGATGGCTCAAGTCTCAGCTTTTTGAGTACTCTCCAAAAATGAATGAGAGGATTGCTGAACAGCTTGCTTACATGCTCATGAACAGGCTGACCTTCTATAAGACGTTGGAAACGCAGATTCCAACCTTACCTAAACTGACGAAAATTGAAACAGAAGACCCTAAAACATTCTCAGAAAAACTCAGGGAAGTGTTTGATAAAGTTTGTAAAGATGTGGATTATGAGGCTATTTTTGAACCACACACCGTTCTTGACCAGATTCTCTTGCCTAAGAAGTTAATCTGGACTTTGAACGATTTCATTGAAGAGCTTGGAACTTACGACCTTTCTAAGATACGGAGTGATGTTATTGGCAGAGTTTATGAAGAGCTTATTCCAGATGTGGAGAGGCATAGGCTTGGGCAGTATTACACTCCGCCGCCTATTGTTGAACTGATAACGGAGATGTGTATTAAATCTCCAAACGACAAAGTCTTAGATCCCGCTTGTGGAAGCGGTGGTTTCTTAGTAAAGTCGTACCACAAGCTAAAAGACTTGAAGAAAAGAGAGAATCCTTTTGCGGAAGATTCAAAGCTGCATGAAGAGATTCTGAATCAGCTTTATGGTATAGACATAAACCAGTTTCCAGCACAGTTATCCTCTATCAATCTGGCTGTAAGGAATCTGAAAGTTACAAGCAGAAACATAAACCTAATTGTTAGCGATTTCTTCAAGGTTAAACCCTCAACTGTTATCCTCCCCCGAGAGCTTGATGTTGTGGTAACCAATCCCCCTTACACAAGACAAGAAGAAATGGAATACAAAGACCAAATCAGAGAAGAAGCACTAACCTACTCGGATGGAACAAAGATTCAGTTGGACGCGAGGGCTGGAATCTATGCTTACTTCTTTACGCATAGTGCAAAATTTCTAAAGAATCATGGCATGATGGGGCAAATAACCTCAGACACTTGGCTTGATGTTGGCTTTGGTAAAGGTTTAAAACAGTTTTTTCTTGACCACTTCAAGATACATAGCGTAATATGGTATGATGTAAGAGCATTCGAGAAAGCACTTGTCGGAACCTGCATAACTATCCTCGAAAAGGAAGACGCGTCAAAAGAAGATAGAGACAATAACATTGTCAAGTTTGTTAGAATAAAGAAAGCCATGCC
The DNA here is from genome assembly GCA_964655075.1 of uncultured Candidatus Bathyarchaeia archaeon. Lineage (GTDB taxonomy): Archaea > Thermoproteota > Bathyarchaeia > Bathyarchaeales > Bathyarchaeaceae > CAZZLD01. Next base: position 451,306 of record CAZZLD010000001.1, on the reverse strand, counting down.
TACAGAGGAAATAGTAAGAACCATAGAAACCGCAGAAAAAGACTTTGAAAATGAGCGTATCGGGGTGACAGTCAAGAAACAGAGGGAACTTGAACCAAAAGACAAATGGGGAACATTTCTCAGAGCCCCAATGATATACTTCAAGATTTTGAACAATAAGAAAGTGACCAAATTAGGCAAAATCGCCTCAATAAGGCGTGGAATTACAAGTGGTGCAAATGAGTTCTTCTATTTGGATAAAGAAAAAATCAAACTTTGGTCTTTAGAGAAAGAATACTTAAAGCCTATTATTGTTTCTCCAAAAGAGATGAAAATCGAAGTTAGTTCAAGCGACATCAACCAATGGGTATTGAAGGTTTCCAAGCCTAAGGAAGAACTTTCAAAAGAATGTGCAAATGTTTTGAAGTATATTCAATGGGGTGAAGAAACAGAGACCACAATCAAAGGTGGAAAGAGAGGTGGCTCTGTAATCAAAGGCTTCCATAACCTTTCCACGGTTAAATCTCGAAAACTATGGTATGACATAGGTAAAAGAGAGTCTGCACCTATTCTTCGTAGTCGAAGAATTTGGGAAAGATGTGTTTATCTTTTGAATACAGCTAATGCCTTGGCTAACGATTCTTTGTATGAAATACGCCCTAATAATAAAGAAGACACTAATGTTCTCACAGGCATCCTCAATTCCTCGATAACCGCTATGATTTCTGAACTAGAAGGTCGTTTCTATGGTGGCGGTGTTCTTGAACTGGAAGTCTATGAAACAAAAGCCATGACCGTTATAGACCCAAGCAAGTTATCTGAGAAAGAGAGGCATAGAATCGGAACTGCGTTTTCTAAGGTTTGTGTGGCTCAGAGGAAAGGTGATGAGAAGTTAGAGCAAGAGGCAAGGATGGAGCTTGATTATGCGGTTTTTGATGTTCTGAAACTGAAGAAAAATGAGCGTAAGCAAGTGTATGAGGGCTTGGAGTCTCTTAGAGGGATGAGGCTTCAGAGGAAAGAAGTTGATGTTCTTGTCGAGACTGCTGAAAAATGGAAGCCCCATAAGAAGCCTAAAAAAGAAAAAAGAACCAAGTTAGAACCCTCAAAACAGCTTGACACATGGATAAAACCTTAGTCCCTCTTAACCACGGAGCAATTCACTCTTAAACTAAGCCCAATTCGATCACCAAACAACAAAGACTTGCACCCATTGTTCAACAATAATTTTCCCCCTCTGCTGAACAAACAACACCCTACACCAAATACGCTGCCCCCCATAAAAAGTATTTATACCCCCCCTCCCCTCGGGCAGAGGGTCTACACAAGCAAACTAACTACTTGCTGCGCTTTTTACCGCCAAGCTGATTATAGTCGGTTAGTAGCACGTTCATGCCGCTGAGCATAGCTTCAATGCTCGCCATGACGATGTCCCCTCTGACACCCATGGCCGTGGCAGTTCTGTCTCCTTTACGCAGACGCACAATAACCTCCACCGCCGCGTCAGTTCCACCAGTTATAGCGTTAACGTGATACTGCTCAAGAACGATGGGCTCAACACCCAAAACCGCCCTCTTCACAGCGTTCATCGCCGCGTCCACAGGACCTATGCCGGTAGCTGCCTCCGTGAGCAACTTGCCGTTCAGGCTAAGCTTCACCGACGCCGTTGGAGTAACCTTGTCCCCGCTAACAACAGTGATCTCCTCAAGCTTTATCGGACGAGCCTTAGGCAACCCCATAACTGCTTCCGCGATGGCCTGCAGATCCGCGTCAGTCACCTTTTTGCCCTTGTCCCCTAGGCTTTTCACCCGCTGGAAGGTTTCCTTAAGCTGCTCATCAGTTGGATTCAGCCCCATTCTTTCCAACGAGGCTTTTATGCCGTGGGTTCCAGCGTGTTTACCCGCTATCAGCCGCCTCGTGAAGCCCACCAACTCAGGAGAAATCGCCTCATAAGTGGACGGATGCTTCAACACAGCGTCTACGTGAATGCCCGCCTCGTGAGCGAAGGCGTTGTCGCCTATAATGGCTTTGTTCGGCTGCACAGAAACGCCGGTTAACCGCGCCACCAACCTAGAAGTGGTATACAACAGCTCCGTTTTAATGGGAATCTCCACGCCATAAAGAAGCTTCAAGGTCACAGCTATCTCCTCGAGAGCCGCGTTTCCAGCCCGTTCGCCTAAGCCGTTTATCGTTGCGTGAACTTGATCAGCGCCTGCACGTAGAGCAGCAACAGAGTTTGCGACTGCCATGCCGAAGTCGTTGTGGCAGTGGGTGCTGATCGAGGCGTCTGGAAACTTTGCTTTTACCTTAGAGAAGAAATCATAAGCTTTTTCAGGAGTTAATACGCCCACGGTGTCACATGGACAAATTCGGTCTGCGCCTGCGGAGATTCCTGTAGAAAGCATCTTCGTTAGGAAGTTGAAGTCGCTTCTTGTGGCGTCTTCCGCCGAAAGCTCCACCTTAAGCCCATGGTCTTTAGCGTACTGCGTAATATCCTGCGTAATTTTCAGAACTTCATCCTTGGTCTTCTTCAGTTTATGTTTAAGATGCAAATCAGAGGTTGGGATGACTATGTGAACGCTGTCAGCACCGCTCTCCAAAGCAGCGTCTACGTCACCCTTCACGCCCCTAGTGCAACTACAAATCTCCGCCCTAAGCCCTTCTTTGGCGATGAGCTCTATGGCTTTCATTTCACCTTCAGAAACAGCAGCGAAGCCTGCTTCGATGACATTTACGCCGAGCTCGTCTAGGCACTTAGCTATTCTAAGTTTGTCTTCAGGTATCAGGGACACGCCGGGGGTTTGTTCTCCGTCCCTTAGGGTGGTATCAAAAAACCGAACTTTCTCGGGGAAGGCGTTAGATAAAACGATCCCTCATTTAATGTCCCTCAGCGAACCTCTACAAAGACCAGAGACAAATATAAATTTTATGGCAACAAGTCTAGACGCAGAGTTTACGGGTGATAGAGCTCATCAAAAGTTTCATATTTTTCGACGAATTCTCCTAGTTCTTTTTCTAAGCTGATTAACGCTTCTTGAGCATCAGCATAAATCTGATTTGCAACAGGAAGATATTTTGGTTCCATGCCAACGAACTTTGTGCCTATGTCCTCCAACAACAGTTTCCCTACAGAAAGCATATCGGTTTTAACTATGGAAGGTAGGCGGCGAGCGTCTTTATACTTAGTTAGTATCAGTTTCACTGAGTTGTAATTGTTGTATTTTGTGTTTCGTGGTAGATCATACAGGTCTTTAATTAAGAGATTAATCCCTCTACCGCGCTCCAACAACTCCGCGATTCCATCAATACTTGCTTCTGACAGTTGCGGGTCAAGGAGACATATAATCGGGTAGAGATACACTCTCAAATGAGAAGACCTTAAAATTTGTGTTTCAGCTAATTTCCCAAGTTCGGTTTCTTTATCTGAAGTTTCAAAATAGGCGTTTTTATTCTCTATGTACTTAAGTGGTGTACCAAACAGTTTTCCTAAATTTTTTAAGTAGTAATCTCCGGCTTTTGCAAATCTCTCGATGTCTTCAGGATGTTTCTTTGCCTCATTCATCAGGATACTCATAAAAAGAGCGGGATTCACAGCCTTTATGGCTTCGCTGGATATGGTTTCAACATCGTTTCTAGGTAAATGATCCAAAGTATCGTCCGCCTCCATGATAGGCTGTTGCAACAGATCAATCAGAGTTTTAGCCAAGTCAAGGTACCTTTCATCTATACCTTCGATGCTAGATAAAACATCGTAAATTAAATCAACATTATCTATGTGTAAACCGCGTTCCAATTTTTTAAAACTGTACAGAGTAAACTTTAACACGGGATCCGGTACATTACCGCCACTCAAATCTTTAAACGCTTCAAATCTACTTTCAAAAACTCTCCCTGTTTCCCTTCTTAACTCATCCCTTAAACGATCTAAATCTCTCTTATGCTCCTTAAGGACGGATACGACAAAGCCGAGGGACTCTAAAGCTCCGTCCTTTTCAAGCCCCTTCACCAATTCTTTTCCCTCAATAAGACCGTCCGTAATTTCAATGAACCGCCGATGGAGTCAACTACCTTAATTCCTCATTCCGTTCCATCAGGAATTCTAACTGTCAAAGTGCCACAATTAAGCGTTCATAACATTGTGAAATACACTTTTCTATTTCCCTTAGATCTCTGGCTAGTTTTGATAAACGAATAACTAACAAAAACTAAAGTAATAGTCATTTCATGACACAAAAAATTTAGGTAAATATGTCAAATCCGAAGTTAGCTCGGCTGGCGGCATTAATAACCCTTACAGGGATTTCCTTTGCAGCAAACAAAATGGCAAAAGTATTAATTCGGAGACCCGACGAAAGTTATGCGTCTAGGAGAGTTAGACTTGAGAAGCGACGAGATAAAAAAAGGTATACCTAAGGCTCCTCACCGAGCTTTGTTGAAGGCTCTAGGCGTTACAGACAAAGATTTGAAGAAGCCGTTTATCGCGGTTGTTAACAGTTTCACTTCAGTGGTCCCTGGACACATTTACCTAAATGAGATCGCTGAGGCATCGAAAGCTGGAGTTACAGCTGCTGGCGGAGTGCCCTTCGAATTCAACACCATAGCTGTTTGCGACGGCTTAACCATGGGTCACGAAGGCATGCGATATTCTCTGCCTTCTCGGGAGATCATCGCCGATTCGATTGAAATCATGATTCAAGCCCACAGATTCGACGGCATGGTCTTGGTTACAAACTGCGACAAAGTCACCCCAGGCATGCTCATGGCTGCAGCTAGGCTTGATGTACCTTCAATAGTCGTAACTGGAGGACCTATGCTTACGGGCATTTTCAAAGGAAAAACCGTCACTTATTCCACGGTTTATGAGGCACTTGGGAAAATTGCGACCGGCGAAATGACCGAAGAGGAGTTGAAGATGCTTGAGGACGCGGCTTGCCCCGGCTGCGGCTCCTGCAGCGGCATGTACACCGCGAACACGATGGCCTGTATAACCGAAGCCTTGGGAATGTCCATGCCGGGTTGCGCAACCGCTCTTGCCGTCAGCGCCTTGAAACGTCGAATAGCCAAAAGCTCCGGGGAAAGAATCGTCCAAATGATCAAGGAAGATTTGAAGCCCTCGGGCATCATGACTCGAGAGGCATTTGAAAACGCCATAATGGTCGACATGGCCCTCGGCGGCTCAACCAACACGGTTCTACATCTTTTAGCCATTGCCAACGAGTTGGGGAGAAATCTATCTCTATCGCTTTTCGATCAGTTAGGCAGGAGGGTTCCCCACCTCTGCGATATGGTTCCTGCAGGACCCTACGCGATGGAGCATTTAGATGCAGCTGGCGGAATCCCAGCCCTCATGAAGGAGCTAAGCTCTTTACTCCATTTAGACGCTGTTACTGTCACGGGAAAAACTATTGAAGAGAACATCAAGGACGCTAAGGTTCTCGACAGAAAGGTGATCCGCCCTTTATCCGACCCCAAACACAAGGAGGGAGGCATAGCCATACTGAGCGGAAACTTGGCGCCGAAAGGAGCAGTGGTTAAAGTTTCTGCTGTTTCGCCTAAGATGCTAAGGCATAAAGGTCCAGCGAAAGTTTTTGACTCCGAGAAAGAGGCCATAACCTCAATATTAAAAAAGGAAATTCAGCGAGGCGATGTTGTTGTCATTCGTTACGAGGGACCGAAAGGCGGACCGGGCATGCGAGAAATGCTTTCCCCAACTGCCACTATCGCAGGTATGGGATTGATTGATTCAGTTGCGCTGATCACGGACGGCAGGTTTTCTGGAGCAACCAGAGGACCTTGCATAGGGCATGTTGCTCCTGAGGCAGCAGAAGGCGGACCTATAGCCGCTTTGAAGACCGGAGACACTGTTGCTATTGACATTCCGAAGCGAAAGTTGAGCGTTGAGCTAAGTGATGGAGAGTTAAAGAAACGTTTGAAAGGATGGAAGCCGAAGCCGCCTAAAGTTAAGCGTGGCGTTCTCGCCCGATATTCTCGGCTTGTGCAGTCCGCGGATGTTGGCGGCGTCCTTAAGGTAGGCTAGGAGCAATTCTTTTATCGTGAAACCTGTAAGTTGAAGGTGAATTGCAATGAAGTTTGATTTGACTCTCGGCTTGGTTGACAGGCCTGGGCAGTTGCTTAAGGCGTTTGAACCGATCGCGAAAAACGGAGGGAACATCATTTATGTTCTCCACGAGAGAGAGAAGGAAACGGGAGGCTTTATCCCGGTAAGCCTAGTGGTTGATTTTCCAACTGTGGAGAGTTTTGACAGAACCAAGAGGGAACTGGAGGAGCTGGGGGTTTCAATCATAAAATCGGAGGAAATCATTGAAAAGTCGCATATCACATGCATTCTGGTCGGCAAAATAGACATAAAGAAACTAACTGAGAGCGCCGTCGAAGACATGAAAATCATCAATTTCGAAGCTTCAACCCCAACCTCGAAGAAGGCATGCGTCAAACTGAACATTGAAGTTCCGGTGAAAGCCGTAAGTAGAATTATGAGTAGACTGAAAGAAATGGCGAAGAAAGAAGACGCGGTTTTGATTTCTTCTGTGTGATGGCGAATGAAGGCAATATTAATCGGTTTCGGATTCATTGGGAGACACCTTGTCCAAGCGATGTGTGCAAAGAAAGAAGTCCTCAACAAAGTTGACAGAGATTTTAAGCTGGTGGGAGTCGGTGAAATCGACGGTTGCGCATACAATGAAAAGGGCTTAAATCTTGAGGAATTGGCTTCAATAAAAAGGCTTTCAAAATGCAAGGATTTTTCTAAGGGAAAAACTTCGGTGGAGATGATTGAAGATTCAGGCGCTGATGTAATGATCGAAACCACGCCGACAAGCATCAAGGACGGTCAGCCAGGCTTAACCCACATCGAAAAGGCTCTAGAGGAAGGAATGCACGTTGTAACCTCCAACAAGGGACCCATGGTTGTGGCGTTCAAGAAGCTCACGGACTTGGCAAAAAAGAAAGGTCTTGAATTGAGGTATGAAGCCACGGTTGCCGGGGCTTTGCCAGTTTTCTCCATGGTGAGAAACTGCTTGCAAGGAGATAAAATACTGAAAATCTCGGGTATACTGAACGGAACTTCCAACTACATCTTATCTAGAATGTACTTTGAGGGCATGAGCTTCGAACTGGCATTAAGAGACGCGCAAGAAAGAGGCATCACGGAGGCGAATCCAAGCTACGACATTGAAGGCGTTGATGCTGCGTGCAAAGTTGTGATCTTGGCAAATGCGCTGATGCATAGAAACGTCAAGTTTGAGGATGTGGAGCGGGTTGGGATAACACGAATCACTCCTGAAGCTGTCAACTTGGCAAAGCAGTCGGGCTACGCGATCAAGTTGATTGGTACAGTCGATGAAACATTAGAGGTCGCGCCCAAACTGATTCTGGAAAACCATCCTCTCTGCGTTCACGGCACGCTGAACGCTTTGCATCTTAAGGCCGATTTAGCTGGAGAAATCACCATCGTTGGTTACGGCGCAGGGAAAGAAACGGTTTCAGCCATAATGAATGACCTCATTTCGATTGTCAAAACCAGCGCCTAAACACTCGACCTGATCTTTCTAAGCCATTGCAATTGCTTCTAGGGGCTTTAAGCCTATCAGCTGTTCAACCGCACCTAGTTCAGCGTCCACTTCGATAGGCTTAGCGTATTTCTCTACGACTATTTGGGGGTCTTTCAGTCCGTGTCCCGTCGTTATGCAGACAACCTTCTCATCCGGATCAATTTTCCCAGCGAGGACGAGTTTTTTTAGTCCTGCGATGGATGCGGCGCTGGCTGGCTCCACGAAAATTCCTTCTTGACCAGCTAACAGCTTCTGAGCTTCGATGATTTCGCCGTCTGAAACGGTTTCAGCTAACCCTTCGGAATCCTTTATGGCCCTAACTGCTTTTTTCCAGTTAACCGGGGCGCCAATCCTTATGGCGGTGGCTATGGTTTCTGGATTAGCCAACGGCTCCACAACGTCTTTTCCTTTTTTCACGGCGTTCGCTATTGGGGCTGCTCCTTCGGCTTGGATGCCTATCATCTGAGGCAGCGTGTCGGTCATGCCTAGTTCCTTGAGTTCGTTGAAGCCTTTCCATATGGCGCTGATGTTGCCGGCGTTTCCGACTGGAAGTATCACTTTGTCTGGCACGGCACCCAGTTGATCCCGCACTTCGAAGGCGATGGTTTTCTGGCCTTCCAGCCGATAGGGATTCAAGGAGTTCAAGAGGTAAATTGGATGAGTGGCGCAGAGCTCCCTTATTATGCTTAAGGCGTCGTCGAAGTTTCCGCGGATTTGAATAACCTGCGCTCCGTGGGCGATTGCCTGAGCGAGTTTGCCGAAGGCTACTTTTCCTGCGGGGATGATGACAATGCATTTTATTCCTGATTTGGCGGCGTATGCAGCGAGGGAGGCAGAGGTGTTGCCCGTTGAAGCGCAAGCGACATACTGCATTCCCAGCTCGTTGGCTTTGGTTACGCCGACGGTCATGCCTCGGTCTTTGAAGGAGCCTGTGGGGTTCTCTCCCTCGTTTTTCACGTGGAGTTTCTTTAGTCCAATGGTGTTTGCCAGTCTTTTGCAGCTGTGCAGTTTGGTTCCGCCTTCGCCCATGGAGACTATTTTTTCTTCATGGGTCACGGGGAGGATTTCGCGGTACTTCCAAACTGAGAGGGGTCTGTTTTTCCATTTTTCTTCGAGGTTTCGGGGAATTTTAGAGAAGTCGTATTCAATAGCCAACAGGTCGTCGCACGTTGTGCAAGTGTAAATGATTTCTTCTGGGTTGTATTCCCTGCCGCAGCCTATGCATTTCATGAAATAAAGTGAATTACTGGCCATCTGCGTTTTCTCCTTGCGAGTGTTGATATTTAGGAGTATTAAAGATTGTTGTGGTCTTCAAATTGTTTGTTCTTCTAATTCATTGTCGTTTTCCAGCATATTTTGTTATTTGTCAGCAAACCATTTTGTGTGAAAAACATTTTTTCTATGCAAAAATTCTTACATATAAAGTAAAATAAATTTTTTCTAGGTGTAAAAAAGTACACGAGAATCGTTATATTATATCGTTTAGAAGTATTCCTTGCTATTAAGCAATCAGGTCGGATAGACTTGAAACCAAAATTGAAAATTGAAAAGAAAACGATATCTTTGACTATTCTTGGCGTTCTTGTTTTTTCAATGTTTACAATGATTACACAGATTCCCCTAATTAGTGCACCTCCAAGTGCCCAAGCATCTATAACCGATATATGGACAAATAAAGTAACTTACAACTCCAGCGCAACCGCGATCATAAATGCCACCGTTCACAACGACGGCGCATCCACTTACAACTTCAGCGTCCGCTGTGTGGTCACTTACGCTTTTGACAACACGGCTAAGGATGAAACGAAGTATGCAAACATAGCTGGAAGCAGCAGTCAAAATGTGACTTTCAGTTTCAGCACAAGCGGATATGATGTTGTCGGTTTCAATGCAACGATCTTCGTGAAGGATCAGAGCAACAACGTTTTAGACAGCGATTACACTGTCTTTGATGTTGCCAATGATCCTACGAAGGTGGCACGATACGGCTATATTGTTGATTATGACCTCGACAACAGCACAATCGCGGAGAGAGTCAGGACTCTAGCGACAAAATACCATGTCAACTTCTTGAAGTTCTATGACTGGTTCAAGGAATACCAGAACTACACTCCAACGGATGCTTCGTGGGTAAATCCATGCGGCAAAACCGTCTATTACAACAAGATATTCAAGTGGATTGAAGAAGCCCACAAATGGGGTATCAAATGCATTGCGTATGTTGTTGGGTATTCGGCGGATGAAACATTCTACAACAGTCACCAGAACTGGAGTTTCACTGATAGCGGTGGAACGCCCTACGAGTTTGAGGCGGGCAACCTAACCCTCATGTGCGTTGGAGACGAGTGTCCTTGGTCTGACTACATGATTGATCAGTATAATCAGTCAATGCAGCAATTCAACTGGGACGGACTCGACATAGACCAGTACGCTTATCCCACAACAGCCTACAACGCTTACTACGGCGGCGGGACAACCGCGCTCGATGTGTCAGAATGCTGGGGCAACTTCACAAGCAGAGTCAGCAGTGCACTGAAGGCGGTGGATTCATTGCACGTTGTGATTTTCAACTCGGTTAACGAAGGGAAATACCGCGAGGTAACGTGGCTTCTTGACACAGCGCCGAACCAAGACTACACCTTTGTTGAGATGTGGGAGCCCAAAGAGTACGTCCGCATCGGAAACATACTTCTCGATGGTCGTCTTTGGAGCGGTGGAAAAATGGGCACTGTAGCCGTTTACCCCGCAATGAGGCCAGATGTCTACCGTTTGGTTTGGGCTGAAGCCCTTGCTCACAGAGGATCAATTACATATAGCGTTCAGGGCGAAGGAGTTGTTGGCGATGTGTACATTCCTCAATACCCCGCGAACACTCCTGAAATAGACGACGCAACCATTGACTCCGTTGAGTTCATGATTCTACAGGAGCAGTACATCTATTCAGACGAAGTTTCTATGGGCAATGCTTTCACCTTGTCCAGCTTTCCCAACGACGGGGAGGCGGTGGCTTACAAGTGGGTTAACGGCACCACAAACGCCGCACTGCTCTTGCACATGTTGAATCATGACGACCAAGAGATATATTGGGATAGGCCTAGTGCCCTTCCAACAACCGATCCCAGCGTTAGCGTGACTGCTGAAATCCCGAGTGGTTACTCGGTTAGCAAGGTGAGGGTAGTTGGTCCTGGAGCAGCTGAGCAGAATCTGTCTTGGACCAGTTCGGGATCCAACATTTCCTTCACAGTGTCGAACCTCAACTACTACAAGATGGTGGCAGTCCTCTTAACTCGCAGTTCAGGTTCGATAGCCACCAAGGAGATCGCTGTGATTTCAACCACTGCCACCAGCAACGACGGCACCCCTGACCTTCTCACCGACATGGGCTACACGTTCGACCTCTATGTGGATGCAAACATCTCCACTTTGTGGACGAAGATATCAGATTACAAGGCGATCATTGGAGGCTACGGAATAATTAAGGACTCCTCAATAATCGCCGGCAACTTTAGCTCTAACACGGCGAAGCTGGACGCTTGGATCTATAGAGGCGGAGCGTTCATAAACACAGGTGACTGGAACGGCACTCCGTTGTCTGCTGGTCTGCAGGTTACAACCAACTACGACGATGGCGGGAGCTACACAGAGAGAGAATGGATGACCTTCTCTGATCTCGACCACCCAATAGCTGCGTTCCCGAACGTGCTAACTCAGAGCAGTTTGGATAACTGGCAGTGGTCGACTGGAGCGTGGTTCACCAGCTACAGCAATTACGAGGCGATAGCCACAGAAGACACTGGTGGTAATCCAGTTGTAATTGCTAGAGAATACGGCAGAGGGAAAATCGCCCTAACTACGCTTGAGGCTGGAATAGATCCCAGTGCATCGGGTAACGGGCATCAGTGTCCTACTTTGATTCAGAACATGCTCCATTGGGCCCTTAGAACGGAGATTACAAATACCAACTACGGCGTTGCGGTTGTCACTGCAGATGCAAGTGACGTGCTTCCGAACATATTAAGCGAACCAGGCTACGGTCTAATTTACAAGTTTGATCTCTACAACACTGGGAATATCTCCAGCTTGTGGAACAACCTTGATGACTATAAAGTGATCATGCTTGGCTGCAAGGCAACCGACGACTCAACTATCCGCAGCTCCTTCCAGTCAAACAGTGACCCACTAAGCGGAGACAACAACTATTGGAAGTTGGCTGAGTGGATTTACGCTGGTGGAACACTAGCAACGACCGGCTTCTTGAAAAGCGTGCCGTTGCCTCCTCACTTGGCGGTTAAGACACAGTACGACGAAACAAGCACTCTCTACGAAAGAGAGAGCTTTACAACTGTGAATCTTGACCACCTGCTGGTGAGGTTCCCAAGGGACTCTCTGTCAAATAACGACTCTTGGAACAACTGGGGTTGGTCCACTGGAACATGGTTCACCAGCTATCCTAACTATACAACGCTAGTTTCAGTGCAAGGTGAGCCCTACAACGCAACCTTCATCACTGAGTTATACGGTTCAGGCTCAATAGTGCTGACAACAATGGAAATTGCCCAAAGCAGCCACCCGCACGCAGATCCAGTCTATAACATGCTCTGGTACGGCTTCATGCCCCACAAAACAGCCGTAGTCAAAGGATGTGCAGACGATGACATCATGGACATGTTGTCTTGGACAAAACTTGACATAAATGTCACCGATGTCTATGACGGAGATGACATAGAAACACTGCTAGAGAACAGGGATGACTACGGTCAAATATTGCTCGGTTTCAATGCAACCGGCACAGCCACGATCCGACAGAACTTCACTAACTACATTGACGAAGTTGAGAACTGGATATGGGGCGGCGGTATATTGATCAGCATGGGAGACCGTGCGGCCATTCCATTACACGAGTGGCTTAATGTAACCACAAACTTCCAGGAAACAGGGAGCTACACTCAATATAACACCTTCAAATTCAATGGTTCATATCCTAATCAGGGCAGATGCGCATTCAGCTATCCTAACCAGCTTTCAACGTCATACTTCAACAATTGGGGCAAAACAACCGGAACTTACTTCAAGAGCTGGTATAGCGGTTCACACGGGTCTCCTTGGAACAGGGGCGGAGGCTGGTTCCCCGTCATCTTGGAGAACGACACGGCGAACAACTATCCAGTTCTGATGGTTAACATGCATGCTAGAGGCAGAATCGTCTTAACTACCTTGGAGATCGCTAACAAGTCGCATCCAAAACAGGAAATCTTCGAGAACCTACTCGAAGGCAGCGGTGTCAATCCGAGGAACTTGACAGCGCCAACCCTCTTCCTATCCAACTGGGACGACATGATGCTCATTTGGATGAACAGTACACTGGCGCCAGGCGGAACTTCGAATTACGGTCCAAGGGTCGCTGAGCTTAGATACGACTGGGCTTGGGGCAGCAACCAACTCATAGATCAAAGCGCGTTCTTCAGGGATGAAACCAACAGCAAGAAATACAACGACGCTAAGCAATTTGATTCAAATGCCTACATCGAACAGGACGGCAGACTGATCTCCCAGTTCCTTTCGTACAGCGGCTCCTACCCGGCTATAAACACCACGGTGACGTACGTATTCCCGCCGAACGAACACTTCTACGTTGCAATCTTCGACTTCTACAACCCGGGCGGAAGCTCGGTTACGTATAACATGCTGGAGATGATTCATCCGAACAACTTTAAGAAAGCCGACGGCTGGTGGGACTGGGTTTGGTATGAGGCTGCCAGAACTGCGGTGAAGTTTAACCTGAACTCTCCTGGGCAACCCTTCATGGGGCTCACTATACTGAACAACACGGCTGGACTAGGCTATTCGTATCAAGCCGCTAAAGACGGTGAGACCAATTTAGGTCAGTCAGATTGTTCACCGTGGATACAATTCGACTCTTGGGGATACCTTGGAAACAACGTCGGAGCAGTAGGAGACCCGAATGTCTCAGGTGGTCTAGCAGTTAATTTCTCAGTGGGCGCCGGCAGTAACGTACGTCTGTCCTTTGCTCTTGCAGTAGGGCATGATAACGATACTAGCCAAGCCTTGGACAAGGAGCTTGACAGAGCAAGAAGCAAGACTCCTGAACAGTGGCTTAGCATCGTAGCCAGCAACTATACGGATTGGCTGAACAGCGGAAACGTAACCAATTTCGATGACGACGAGCTTAACTTAGCCTTCAACAGAACGTTGGTTGTCATGAAGAACGTTCAGCAACCACAATTAGGCACGTTCCCAGCCGCAACCAACCCATCATACAATTACAAGACATGGGTTAGGGATGCTTCTTATGCGGCTATCAGCTTGGACTTAGCCAGACACACCGATGAAGCCGCGAAATACTGGAAATTCATGAAAGACAAGCAATATAGCACCGGCATCTGGAACACAACCTACGACATGTTTACTGGAGATGTCGTAAGCTTCGTGGAGCCTGAGTGGGACTTCGTGTATCCATACGGCGTATATCTCCACTATCTGGAGACCCAAAACATGACGTGGCTCAACGACATGTATGACTCTGTGAACAAATGCGCCAACTTCTTCGCAACCCACATCAGCAGCACGTATGGGTTAATGGGACCCGACTGCAGTATCTGGGAGGAAACCTCTGAATACAACGTGTTCAGTCAAGCAGCAGCTGTTGCGTCACTGAAAGCCGCAGCGAAAATCGCTGAAATCCTAGGATACAACACTGACAAAGTGAACTATATGAGCGCAGCCGCCAGAATCACCAACGCAATACAGCGTAGCACTACGTCGAATCCTCCTGGACTTTGGAACGAGGAGGGAGGCTATTACATCAGGGCTTTAACAAGCGGCGGAGCAGTTAACTCAAAAATTGATGGGTCTTCGTTGGCGTTGTTCCAGTTCGGCGTGATTGATGCCAACTCAACTAGGGCGCAGCGGCACCTAGCCAAAGTTGAGGAGGCGATCGGTCACGGCGTCTGGGGAATAGCGCGGTACGAAGGCGACAACTACTACTACGACAGTCCGTGGAGCCCAGCTGGATGCGAATCAGAATGCCCAGAGCCTGTTTGGCCAGCGCTTACCTTCTGGTTCGAGATGAGCAAGCTGCTGAGGAAGGATAACAGCACCACCATGGATCGGCTTTGCTGGTACCTAAACCGCACTGAAGTGGGCTACATGGGTCCAGGCGAGTGCATTTCGTGGGTTACAGGGCAGCCGATAACCAGTACGGCTATTGAGCCGATGCCTTGTGCCAACTTTCTCTGGCTTGCGCAGTACTACCTCGGCCAGATTCCTGACCCAGTGCTTATCGAACCCTACACGGATAATACTACGCGGACGTCGCTGAGCCAGTATAAGACCATCACCGTAACTGCTGGAGCCCCCAGTAGTGACATGGCGCAGTGGAACAGCGTAAACAACGCGTCTGACAATACAGGTGACTGCTTATCAACGAACAACATGACGGACATCAAGCGGGTGTGGGTCTGCAACAACTCGACGTTTCTGTTCATCAGAATAGACAACGTCAAAGGCACCCTCAGCGGATGGGAAGCAGAACCCGGGTTCGCGGGCATCATCACCATCGAAGACCTAGCTAGTTCATCCAGCCAACCTACCTACGACCACGCGTACTATCAGAGACCCAGCGGGTCAGAGTCGGCTTACGCGGTTGGAAGGTGGAACAACGGTAGCTTCTCGAGGTTCAACACAACTGGAACCAGTTGGAGCTACGTGGATAGCCCTAGCGGCGCATGCATGGAGTGGAACACCAACGAAGGCATGATCGAAATGAGAGTGCCTTTAAGCTGCATTTCGTCCACGGGAAGCGTCAGCGCGGGCAAAACCGTGGAAATCGTCATTGAACTAGCGTATCACAACCAAGGCTACAACCTCTGGTTCGACGACGACCTAATCTTCATAAGCTACACTATAGCTTCTGCATGAGAAAACCGCCCAAAAACTGGGCGAAAACCCCCTTTTTCTTTTTGCTTCTGCAAAGAGAGACCTTATTCTAACTGATGGTGAAACTAGGCCCTACAGTTTTTGAGCACAAGTTGAGACAGAAAAAATAAAAGCTAATTGTGCACAGCCTAACACAGGATAGCTTCGCGGTGTTTATTGGATGGTTTCTCAGAAGGATGAGCAGTCTCGTTATCACCGTTTGCTTAAGGACCCTGCCCGCCGGAGAATAATCGAAATCTTAGGCGAACAAGAGAAGATAGGCTTCAAAGAACTGAAACAGACACTCAAGCTGGGCGTCGGCACCGTCTACTACCACCTCGACATGCTGTCAGACTACATAACACAGGACAAGCAGAGAAAGTATCGGCTAAATGACCGCGGACGCCTCCTCCACAGGTCCCTGAAGGAAGGAAGCTTGCCGCCGACACTGCAAATCGGCGAAGCCTTCAGCCACCGCTTGACCAAATGGCTCTTTCTATCCCCGCTCTTCGCAAAAACTGCAAGCCCCTTGAAGCTGCTGCCTCTTTCTTTAGCTGTCTTGATTATAGGCGCGGTTGGCTCCGCCCTAGTTGCAGCGACACCTATGCTGTTTTTCTATTCGCCGTTCACCAGTTTCAGCTTCGAGAACACGGCTCTGCTGTACGTTTTCAACTGGATTGGGCTGTTCCTGTTTTCCGACCTCACGATCTATCTGTTCTATAGGCGGACTGGCGGAGACCTGCAGTTATTTGCTTGTCTCGGCATCGCGTCTCTGCCCATGGCGATATTTCCGTACGTCTATCTGTTCCTGTCTTACGAGGTCGCCCGCTATTTTCTCCTCGCCTTGCAAATCTGGAGCCTATTACTGCTGTCTTCAGCCTACTCCTTCAGCAAAGGGCTACGGCTTGACAAATCAGTAATAATAAGCCTTCTGGTGCTCTACCTAAACACCATGATTCTGCTTTCCACAGGTCAGCTGCTGTAAAAGTTCGAGGTTTATCGAAACGATTCGTTTAAAAGAAGTCGTTTCCTAGTTTCTTTCGGTGAAAAAAGCTTGAAAACGAGAAAAACTCTGCTCCGAACGACCATCTTGACGCTTCTCGCCGTTTCTCTAGCGCTTCCATTCGGAACAATATCCGCATCCGCGTCAGCTAAAGAGGAACAAGTTCAGGCAACTTGGCAAACAGAAGGAAATTGGACCTACATTCAAAACGACGTTATTACTATAGCGTTTCCCGCCGGCGGTGAAAAACCGATATTTCTGTGGTGGTACACGAAAGACCCAGACAACATAAACGTAGTCAATTACAAAGGACTGATTGAATACGCGACATTTGAACAACCATACTTTCAGTGGCGCTGGCAAGCCGAACCATTGATGATCAGAGAACGCATACAAGCTGCATACTATGACCCGGTTCAAAATAAGTTGCAACAAATGCTGCGTCTAAGAGCCCTGCAGATTCTGTGGAACATCGCAAACAAAACAGGGCTACATTCGCCTTACTTGCCCTTCGACGCCTGCAAGTGGGAGCTAAGCAACCCAGTGAATGTCACGAAAGGTGACGTGAAATATCTCAGCTTCAACTTTACCCTTGTGGATGTCCCAGATGGTATGCCGAACTTGCAGTTTGCCGAGAACAACATCATCCTTAGATGCAGGTTCTACTATACGCCTGCAACGGAAGATGTCCATGGGCTTTACAGCTATTCAGTTGGGGCTGGCGAGCTTAAGATGGACCTCGTAATAAACCATTGGGAGTGGAACATGGACCAGCTTAAGCCGCTTATACAAGAACTGAGGGGTCTAGGCTTCGACATTCCTGAGCGCGAACCACGCTTGGCACTTTGGGTCAACTTAGCCTCAATTAATCTGACACAGCTGCCAGTCGCAGAAGTGGAGGCAACAACCCTCGGGGATACGTCATACGTAGAGAGCAACTCTCAAACTCAAAACATGTACGTTGAAGGACAACAGGTAGCCGTAATGCATAATGAAACAGCCGCTGGAACAGACGAGCATCCCCTGCAGAATCGCTTGAGGGAACGCTTCAAGTTCCGCTTCGAAAGAGGCAACGCCACGCTGGCGGGCTTCTTCAAGTTCGTGCCTCAGGCGGTAGTCACGGACGGTGTCACCTACAACACGACGGACGTCGCAGCCTCTTATATCTCAGCTGGCGACTACATGCGAGTGTTCCTCGGCTACCCATACTTCGGCAACAACACCTTAGAGCACGATCCATCAATAGGATTAGAAGCCGTTCCCACGCTGACCACAGGCTCTCTTATTATGATCCTGTTAGCGGCAACTGCCATAATCGCCACAGTCGTCGTTGCAATCCGCTGGAGAAAAAGAGTAGTCAACGTCGTCGACGTACACTAAACCCCCACTTCCCCTTTTTTAATACATGCAACCCGGAATCAACAAGTTTTAAGTCCTCTCAGGCAGGTTAGATGTTCTATTATTGTAGAGGAGACCTGCTGTTGACCTGTGAGCTCATGTTTATCGGGCACATTTCCATCGACCAAGTGGAGAACCCTCGGGGAGTCAGGGTTCAACCTGGAGGAGCCAGCTTATACGCCGCGATGGCGGCTAAAACACTGCTCAAGGACATAACATTAGTCTCAGCCGTTGGAAAAGACTACAAATTTGCCAGTGCCCTCAAGATTTTCGATTCCAAGCACGTTAGAGTGTTTAACATGCCCTCTACAAGATTCAACATCAAATACAACGAACGCGGGGAGACGCAATATCTGAAGCCAACTTATGGGGCAGCTTCAAAAATCACAGCTTCATCAATTCCAACCAAACTGCTCAAAGCCAACAGCGTCGTCCACCTGTCACCCATGGCGCCAACAAAGGTCGCAAAGGTCGTTGAAAAAATACGTGAAGATTCACCGGAAACCCGAATCTCAATCAACACGTGGATAAACTACATCAAAAAAAGCCGAAGAAACAGGGCGACCCTCGAAAGCCTCGCCTTGGAAGCGGATTTTTTCATACTGAACGACATAGAAGCTAAAGCCCTAGCTCAAACGGATTCCATCTCAACCGCGCTGAGCCTGCTGAAAGCCAAAATGCTAATCATCACGTTGGGCGAGCTAGGAGCCATAATAAAAGGAAAAAACATCGGAACACAGATGATCCCCGGCTTAAGCGTCCCCCTCAAGAAAGTCGTGGACACCACAGGAGCCGGAGACACGTGGTGCGGAGCCTTCTTGGCGGCATATAAACTGACCGAAGACTTGATGAAGTCGGTCACCATCGCCTCCATCATCTCAAGCATAAAATGTTCAGGCTGGGGCTTCAAAAAACTCGTCAATCTGCAGTTTCGGAAACCAGAGGATGTGATAGAATACGTGATAGGACTCAAAGAGGGGGCTCTGCAAAAGAGAATACCGGACTATTAAATGCGGCATGCACGCGCGTGCTAAACCTTTTTATATAAGAGTTGCTGTTGAGTAGAGTTGTCACAGGGTTCATGTCTGAATTAAGGAAGCTTTTGAAGGCTTTTTGAAACTGCATGCAAAAATTCTTGTGACAGGAGAAATGAAAAAATATGCAAATAGAAAACTTTAAGGATTTGCCTTTAAGTCCAGAAGTTATTAAAGGCATCGAAGAGCTTGGGTTTACCGATCTTTTTCCAATTCAGGCTCAAGCGATAATTCCGTTACTCGAAGGTAAAGATGTTATTGGGCAGGCCCAGACCGGAACGGGCAAGACCGCGGCTTTCGGGATTCCGATGGTTGAACGCCTAAACCCGAAGGTCAACAGTGTTCAAGGCTTAGTCTTAGCGCCGACACGTGAACTCGCCATACAGGTTGCAGAGCACATAAGACAATTCGGTAAATACGCGGCATTCAAGGTCTTACCGGTTTACGGCGGGGAACCTATCCGAAAACAGATATACGCTTTGGAGAGGGGTGTCCATATTGTTGTGGGCACGCCGGGTCGCATAATAGACCATCTGAAAAGAGGAACGCTGAATCTGGCGTCAGTGAAAATTGTTGTTCTCGACGAGGCTGACAGAATGCTTGACATGGGGTTCATAGACGACATAGAGTACATACTTTCAAGGGTGCCGGCGAACAGGCAAACGAGCCTTTTCTCGGCAACGATAGACCAGTCGGTGATGGACGTGTGCAACAGGTACATGAAGGAGCCTGAGGAAATACTCGTGAGCAAAGACGAAATAGCGCTCACGCAGATAACCCAGTATTACTTGGTTGTAAACTCCAGAAACAAATTTGAAATTCTACGCAACGTCTTAGACGAAAACCACATAGGGAGGGCTATAATCTTCTGCAGAACGCGCAGAGGAGCAAGCAGGCTGGCGGACGGTTTAAGAGCGCACGGGTATAACGCCAAACCGTTTCACGCTGGTTTCACTCAACCGCAAAGAGAATTCGTTGTTAACTCCTTCCGAAACGGAAAAGTGAAGTTGCTGGTCGCAACGGATGTTGCTGCGAGAGGCTTAGACATTCAGGGAATAACCCACATAATAAATTACGATGTCCCATCGGAGGCGCTGGTTTACTTCCACAGAATCGGGCGAACCGCCAGAATGGGAGGCGAGGGAACAGCCATAACCCTCGTGGGCTACGGCGAACTAACCCAATTCAACAACATAAAAGCCTTAACGAACACCGCAATAGAAGAACTAGAACAGACCACCCCCTACGTCGCACTATAAGGCGCGCATAAACTCATTTCATAAGTTTGTGTTGGCGCCCTGGCCTAGATCCACACTCGGATTCAAACTCGGAAAAAATCTCGGATATAACCCATGTCTATGTTCCAGAAAAAAGAGAAACTATCGCCATGTAAAATCCATCACACAAACATGCACGCGCGTGCATTTATTAGGGAAGGTCAATAATGAATAAGAAGTGATCTAATGCAAACTAAGATTCTAGCCCCCGAACGCGCCAAGCGAGGATGGGCTTTTCGAGGGAGACCTCGCGGTAGATTTCACTCGCACGCCGACACCAGACTTCTTGAATACCTTGCCCTGATTTCCGTTACGCATGGAATTGATTCAGAAGAGTTTTTCGGCAAGTTAGTGGAAGCTTGGGAGAATCAAGAATCCAAAGTTGAAAAACTAACGATTACTTGTCGAACGCGCACACGCAAGAATTCCATTTTCCTCATAACTACAGATAACAAGGTAGTTGCACAATTTCCTATACCCAAATATCTTCTCGAAGAAACTGATCCGCTTAAGGATTTCGGATACGTTTTGGAACATGCAAGGCGCCCAGCAAAAACCTGCAAAAGTGCACATACTTGCTTGAGAATTGAGGATTTGAAAGCGGGAATGAACCATGTCGATCTGAAGGCGCGGGTGCTTGAAATCCCAGGATCAAGAATGGTCTACACCAGATTCGGCACAACGGCCTTTGTATCAAATGCACTCATAACAGATAAAACCGGTTCGATGAGAATGAGTTTGTGGAATCAGCAGATCAACATAATTTCAAAGGGCGATTTGGTCCATGTCAAGAATGGCAAAGTAGCCAGTTTCCGTGGTGAACTGCAGCTTAGAATAGCTAGAAACGGAAGCGTTAACGTCATAGTATGAATAACTACAAAATACACGCGCATTTTTCACATCTTTTTATTTAGCTTCCTCTTCTGTATCCTTTAATAACGCGTGCAGCACGCGCAGAAGGTGAATGTCAAAGATGATCAAAGTAGGCGATCAGTCTAGATGCCCGCAGTGCGGCGGGAAAGCCTGTGTTGTATGGGTTTCGCAAAACGGGAAAAAAGTTGGAATCAGATGCATGCAATCTCATAGTCACGGTGAGATGCGTACGCGCATAAAGGGCGGTTCATCCTATGACTACAGTTATGAAATTAAGGCTAAGAGGAAATCTGTGAAAGGAATGGTATTTCTCATAGAGGCAACCAAGAATGAGTGAAAACTCCTTCGAATACACGGATGCGCGCGTAAGTTCTGTATGTGCTTACTTAAGAGGTGTTGTGGATGTCGAAAGTTAAGCTGACTGTTAAGATCGAGAATGTTGTTGCCGTTGCCTCGTTGAAGCATAGAATTGAGTTAAGCGCAGTGACGCAGGCGTTTCCAGATGTGGACTACCGTCCAAAACGGTTTCCGGGCTTGGTCTTTCGACTGCAAAGGCCGAGGAGCACCACCCTGATCTTCGGCTCCGGCAAGATGGTTTGCACAGGAACTAGGTCAGAAAAGGAAGCTAGAAAAGCTATAAGGAGGCTTGTTAAGATGTTAAAAGAAGGCGGCATGATCATTACAGGAAAACTAGATGTGAAGATAGCAAACATCGTGGCCTCCGCAAGCCTCGGCGGAGCAGTTGATCTCGTAGAATTATACGATGTTGAAAGAAGCATGCGTGGAAGAATCATGTATGAGCCTGAACAGTTTCCCGGGCTAATATACCGCATGAACGAGCCAAAGGTAGTGCTCTTGCTGTTCGCGAGTGGAAAACTGGTTTGCACGGGCGCCAGAAAAGAGGAATGTGTCTATCGGGCGGTCAGCAAGCTCCATCAGAAACTGGAAGACAAGAAGCTAATACGTTACGAGAAGACTTATTAACGGATCAGGGTGTTACGCGAAAAAAGGACGCGCGCCCCACATAAAAGACAAAACAGGTTTGATTCAACCGATTATTTCCACTGGGCTTCCTCCTAATGCTTGACCCGGCACGCCTTTTCTGAAACGGGCCATGACAAGCCCGTTCTTTCCGTGCACCGCCACAATTTTTCCTCTGGCATCATGTTTTCCGATGGGCCATGCAACTTTTCGACCTATGAGCCGCGCCGCTCCGCTGGCTGATTCGACGCCTGGAAAACGGAGAATGTATTCCTTGGGCTTCTGGGTTTTTGGTCCCCTTCGGCAACTTACAATTAAGCCTTGAACGATTTTAGACACATTCGTTACTTCCTATCAAGGTTGATAGATTATGTAAATGAAAACTAGTATTTTAACCTAGAGAACAAACAGCTAATTTGGTATAAAATCTTATTATAAAATTACATTTTACACACACGCAGTTTATTCCTAGACCGTGAGGTACCTATGGCTTCTCAACCACGCTGTTTCATTTCTTCTGTATCGCCAAAAAATATCGCCTCGATCATCTGACTGAAAGTCCCAAGGAGAAACCAAGACGATGTCTCCCAGACGAATCCAGACTCTTCTCTTCAACTTTCCTCGGATTCGGCAGAGACGTTCACATCCGTCCTGGCACTTTACCATTACTCGATCAAAGCCAAGTAATTTAACAGCTATTCCAAAGACATCAGTGCCAACGGCAATTTGATCTTATCATCATCCACTTTTCCGTCGATCTTTCTTTTACCCTTTTTTCTTTTGCGCATTTTCCTCATCTACGTGCTAGAATGGCTCATTGGACCGTGACTCGCTGGGTTTCGAGTGGTCACCTATGCGTGTGTGCGCGCGCAAGCTTATTTTTATGTAATTTGAGTGGCGCCCTGGCCTAGCTCCAAACTCGGATTTTAACTCGGAAAGACACATTTTACATGTTTTGCTAAATTTTAATTCACAGAGTATAATTAGTCAAAGGTAAGTTCCTTACAAAACGCTAAATGAGTGGGACGGGAGAGATTTGAATCCCCTACAGCGTGGAGATGTCACCCGCAAACCCTCTTTTTTTCATCTGCCTCAAGTTCTGAATGTAATTTAGCGCGTGCTACCAGTACACAAACGATTTAAAGACTGATTTGTCAAGACGATATCTGTGAGGATTACAATGAGCATCGAACTTCCTGAAGCAAAAATTCTTGCGAAAGCACTGGAACATGGTTGCTTTATTTGTAGTGGCAGCTATTCTGGCGTCGGTCGGTGCAGTTTATATCTTTTTGTGGTTCGTGGGTGATGCTCAATCAACAGGTATGGTGCCTGCGACTTTAGGTCTGTGGACAATGGGACATTTAGTGACTTTTATTTTGCATTTGATTTTCTGGGAACTTCTTCTGATTGGAATCCCTGTAGTTATAGGCGCGGTGGCAGGTTGGCAATGGTGGAGAAAGTTGCCTAGTGAGGAAAAGAAAGAATATCATTTCTTTGCCAAACGCTCGCGCACGGCAGGCGGAGGAGGCGGAGTATCGCTGTTGTTTTTTGTTGCGTTCTGCATCAAGGTTTTCGTTGATGGAAACTGGAATGTTGCTATTGCATCTTGGACTTTGGACTACGTCGTGGGTTCTATAATTTCAATATTGGTCTGGGGTATACTCATCTTCGGAATTCCTATAGCAGTAGGAGTCATCTGGTGGATAAACCATGAGATGAAAAAGAACCCCTAGTCTTTGTTCATTCCAGTTAAATGCGTCTTCAGCAAAGTTTTTATTCTTAACGCACAAACGAAGTTCTGAGGACCAAAAAATGTTGATAGAAACTAGCAAACTCTTGGGTGGAGTCGGAGCACTACTGATGTTCATTGGAATATTACCATACATCAATTACTTCGGCATCATCGAACTTATAGGTTTAATACTTGTCATGGTTGCCCTGTACAATTTGGCTAGCCACTACAGGGAAACAGGCATTTTCAACAACGCACTCTACGGATTGATAATAGCAATAGTCGGCGGCGCAATTTCAATAGCAACGGTTATCATAGCGGTTCTAACTTCGCTAACTGATTTCCTACACACGCTCTTTCCAGACTGGAACGGTGACTGGACGGCACTTTCAGGTCTGACCCCTAATATATCAAATATTACTCTAGACAGCATTATGCCTTTCCTTACAGGGATTTTCGTAATGCTCATTATCTTCTGGGTATCCTCCATAATCGCAACATTCTTTGTCAGGCGCTCGCTTGGAACGCTTTCAGCAAAATCAGGCGTTGGCTTATTCTCAACCGCTGGATTACTACTACTCATAGGCGCGGTGTTAATCATTCTTTTCGGCATAGGGCTAATCCTAATCTGGATTTCTGCACTGTTACTTGCAATTGCTTTCTTCCAAATAAAACCCCAACGGGCACAACCTGCAACGTCGGCTTCTGCACCAACCTAGACGAAGGCTGACGTCAACTCCCCATTTCTATTTTTATGCTGCTTGATAATCATCAAGCGTTGCGTGCGCTAAGATATGCAACAAATTGAAGCAAAATTCCACAAGTCTTTTATTGTTATGGACCTATTGGCACCTCTTAGTTTCTTTTTGGCATCTTTGGCTAAAACTTAGTAGCTTCTTTCTGCCTGAAATTTGGCGCCCTGGCCTGGCTCCAAACTCGGATTTAAACTCGGAAAAACATATTTAAATATGTTACTATTATTAGTTATTTGAAAAAATATGACTAAGTCAAGAATTGAGAGATTACAACGGTTAGCCAAATCAGGGATTTGCTCTTGCGAAAACGCCTCAGAATACGCAGACGAACTAAAGAAACTAGCTAATAAGGGGATAAGTCCTGAAAACAGTGAAGCCAAGAGCAAAATCTTCAAGGCTCTTGCAGACTCGACTAGACTCAAAATTTTAGGCTTACTATCATTCCGTGAGATGTGTGTTTGCGAAGTCATGGTGGCTCTTGATTTAACGCAACCTACCGCTTCTCATCATCTACGGATTCTAGAGAACGTTGGCCTAGTGAAGGACAGGAAAGAAGGAAAATGGGTTCTCTACAGCATAGCTAATCCTGGACTTTTCAAAGGAATGCGTAGATTGAACCTCTATTAGTTTTTCAGCTTCATAAGACAGTAAGTCGCAACAATATATTTAAATACTTGAATATGAGAAATCTCCTTGGTGTAGACCATGAGTATTGAGAAAGTCATCCTGAGTGCCTTGAAAAAAGATTGCACTGGATGTCGCACGTGTGCAACCGATTTTGCCGCGGATAACCTCAGGCATGCAATAGCCAGGTTAAGTGGCGTCTCAAAGGTTAAAGTCGACGAAATAACAAGCAAGGTCACAATAGAATACCAAACAGAAAAAACCAGTCTCTCCAAGATCACCGAACGCATTGGAAAGCTCGGTTACCAAGTTGAGCTAATATCAAGAGAGGAAAGCAAATGAGAGAACATGTCAAGGGTGTTATTCTAGTAATCTTACTCGGGCTGTTCGCCTTAGCGGGCGCACTAGTATCAGGAATTCAAGCAGCTTACGTGCACGAAATCAGTATTGCTTTGACTTTGATAGCCGTTGCCTTAGGCTACCGCATCTATGTACACGGCATCCGATCCCTTCGACATGGCAACGTTACTGCCCAATTGTTTGCAACCATCGCCATCTTTATTTCCGTAATAGCTGGCTTCGTCCTACCTAAAGCATTAGCCACCGGCACAGCAGGAGCCGTTGGTTACCTCACAGCGTCAGCTATAGTAGCATTCATCATAATGGCGGGTATGACGCTCGAAGACTACATCATCCACAGAACAAGAGGCGCACTCGAGAAGCTCATAAACATGAGCCCTACCACAGCTCGCATGCGTCAAGACGGCGCAGAGGTTGAAGTGCCGATAGACAATGTCAAAATTGGCGAAATTGTCTTAGTCAAGCCAGGCGACAAAATACCAGTCGACGGGACAGTAGTCTCTGGGCACAGCGCCGTCAACCAGGCAACGATAACTGGTGAATCAATTCCTGTAGAGAAGACGGTGGGGGACCGCACATTTGCTGGCACACTCAATGAGCATGGAGCACTAGAGATCAAAGTTGAAAAAATCGCAGAAGACACAACACTTGCTCACCTCATTCAACTGGTCGAAGAAGCACAGGAGAAAAAAGCACCCATACAGAACGTTGCAGACAGGTTTACAACTTACTTCTTGCCGCTCATGGCAGTCTTGGCATCTTCTATCTTTATAGCTAGCTATTTCACGATTGGTTTTGAACTTGCACTATCAAGGACTGTAACCGTTCTTTTAGTAGCTTGCCCTTGTGCACTTGCAATAGCTGTTCCAGTTGCCGTGGCCGGAACCATTGGCAACGCTAGTATGAACGGGATAATAATCAAGGGCGGCACACACATCGAAAAGCTGAAAGACGTTAAGCTGGTTGCATTCGACAAAACTGGTACGTTAACCCTCGGCGAGCCCAAGGTTGTTGAGATAAAAACATTCGGTAATTACTCTGAAGCAGACACGATCAAGTATGCGGCGATTGCTGAGAAATTCTCCGAACACCCTCTATCCAAAGCCATCATCACCAAGGCAACCGAGATGAACATGAAAGTCCCTGACCCCACAGACTTCAAGACCATTCCAGGACACGGCGTGGAAGCCTATTACGGAAATAAGCACATCCTAGTCGGAAGAAAAATAATGGAAACCGAGATTTCAGAGGACGCTAATCAATTGATCAACATGGTTGAAAACGAGGGCAAGACAGCTATTCCAGTGGCACTAGACAAGAATGTTATCGGCGTCGTCGTTGTGGCCGACGTGGTCAGGGAGAATTCCTTGGAGGCTGTACAGAGGCTTAAGCGTTTAGGAGTTAAAACTGCTATGATAACTGGCGACAACATACGTACTGCCAAATCTATTGCTGAACAGATCGGGGTTGATGAGTATCGTGCGGAGCTTTTGCCTGAACAGAAAGTCGAGGTTGTCAAAGAACTGAAAAAAGGAAATGTTGTTGCAATGGTTGGTGACGGTGTCAATGATGCTCCCGCGTTGGCCAGTTCTGATGTTGGGTTTGCGATGGGTGCTGCCGGCAGTGATGTGGCGGTTGAAACGGCTGATGTGGCTTTACTTGGGGACGATTTGACAAAGGTTGAATATGCAATTAGCCTAAGTCGAAAGGCGTTCAGCCGGATGAAGGGAAACATCGCTTATGCCTTTGTCTGGAATATTGTTGCACTGAGTTTAGCAGCCTTTGGGATTCTAAATCCAGTCCTAGCCGTTATTCTCGCAGAGGCTGGATGCATATCTGTTGTGATAAATTCCGCCTTACTGTTACTAAGCAAACCAAAGCCATTGGCCAAGATTAGTAGGTAAACCCAAGATAGTAAGGTGTTAATAATGAATAGGATTACGGTTCTTTTCCTTTGTACACATAATTCGGCTAGATCACAGATGGCTGAAGGCTTGCTAAGGCATCTATATGGTGACCGCTATGAGGTCTTCAGTGCAGGCTCAACACCTACACGGGTTAATCCCTTCGCAATAAAGGTCTTGGCCGAGATAGGAATAGACATCTCTAACCAACGTTCTAAAAGTATTGAAGAATTTCGTAATAGACCAATAGATTTAGTAGTATCAGTATGCAAGAGCAGCGCTAAAGTTGAATGCGCATTCTGTTCTTCGCCTCTCGTTGGAGGTATGCCCAAGATAATTACTGAGACATTACCCGATTCCAAACGTTACTCTGATCATCCGTTCGAGGATCCTTCCGAAGTTGAGGGGACTGATGAGGAGAAAATTGCAGCATTTCGACACACAAGGGATGAAATCAAGAAATGGATAACAGAGTATTTCGCTGACCTGAAGATACAGAGCTAAATGATTCAACTCTTTTCGCAAACAACATAATGTATAGGCATACTCCTTTTCCCGATAATTCATTCTCGGGCTTCTTGCAGAGCCAATATCGCTTGAGTAGATGCGCGCTTTCGAAGACCCGGCCATCATTGCCTGATTGAATTTAAGGCTTTAGAAACTCAATTCTTTCTTGAATTATCGACATTAAAACAATTTTATGTCACTAAAGGTTTCAAATAGGAAAAAACACCAAATAACATAATATTAATCCTGTACCAATTTTGATGTATCTTGATTCTATATATCGACAAAGAATTTTGCCAAGAATCACTCCAAGAGCTGTTATCAAAGTGAACGCAAGCATGGTAAAAGTCTGAATATTCCTTACTGGCGTACACAAAGCAATTAAATAACTCAAAATTAGAATTAATTGCAAAAAATGGAATATTTTCTTAATCAAAATTGAAAAAGCGCCCTGGCCGGGATTTGAACCCGGGTCGGGCGGGCGACAGCCGCCTATACTAGACCGGGCTATACTACCAGGGCACCAACTTCCACATAGAGAAAAAGAGCACTAATTAAATTTATCTAGGCCCGTTTTGTCGGTTGTTTTAGGTTGTGTACTTTTCT
This sequence comes from uncultured Candidatus Bathyarchaeia archaeon, assembly GCA_964655075.1. Taxonomy (GTDB): domain Archaea; phylum Thermoproteota; class Bathyarchaeia; order Bathyarchaeales; family Bathyarchaeaceae; genus CAZZLD01. The sequence continues at coordinate 422,770 of CAZZLD010000001.1, read as the reverse complement.
CCCGTTGTGAAGATGCGTTCCAGCGCCGCGTTAAGATTAATTATTCCGCCCTTCGTTTTGGCTGAAACCGGAGTCAGAAGAAAGCTCATTCCCAGACGGTATATGGCGTGCATCATGTCGCGGCTCAGCAACCGTCTCGTTCCGCTCAGTTTCTCTTCAATGGCGGTTTCCAGTTTCTCCGGCTTCGCGGACCAGTCTATTATGCGGTTCACGTCCTCTTCTGGAAGCAGATCGGTCTTTGAGAGCACGTGCACCTGAGGGATGAAGAAGCGGTTGTATACGGCGGCTGAAAGAAACATGTTTGAAACGTAATTCAGCGGGTTCAAAGAAAAAACCGAATCCACGAGGTAAACAACCGCCTTCTGCTCATGCGTAAGCTCCCCCGCAATGTACGGACCACTGGCTCGAAAGGCGAAGAGCTCCATCTGCCCAGATGTGTCAACAAGCGCCATGTCCGAATTGAAGCTCTCCAGCTCCTCGCCGATGTCAGCCGCCTCTTCTGCAATGAGGTCAGCCGCCATAACCAAAGCACCGTTCGGTCCAAGCCCATACTTCTTCATAATGTCCTCGACGCTGACGTAGTCGCGGGCATCCACATCCGGAGTATAAGGCAAACTTAAAACCCCGGGATCCAAATTCACAGTCGCCACATCCTGCTTCTCCATTCTCAGCCACTCAGCCAAAGCCGCCGTAAGCAGGGACTTCCCCGAACCCGCCGTCCCAACCATAAAGACAACAAACATCTCTACACCACACACCGCAAAACATACAAAGAAAGCAAAAAGGTTTTTCAATTAAGATCTCGTCTTGAGCGGTTTAACCTTTCCGCCTTTCACTTCGATGAGCGCCGAAACCTGAACAACCGCCTTGGCTAAGCAGTCCCTCCCCGCCTCCGCATCCTCTGCGCTGGTGGAAAGGTGAAGCTCAATTCGAGGAATGTTCTCCGCACTCTTAGGATGAGACTTAACGTAAACATACGGGTTATCCCGCATAACCCTGTCGATGAGCGGTGCGATCTGCGACTCCAAAACCCCCAGCACATCGAGGCTGGTTTCAAAATAGGTCAGTCCGCCCGCCGCCTGCTTGAAAAGAGGAGCAACTGAACCGTCAAAAATAGCCTTCATTTCAGCCGGAACCCCGGGAAGCGCTATGAGAGTTGTTTTCCCTTGGTCTATTAGTACGCCGGGCGCGGTTCCAACCGGGTTAGGCAAAGGCTTAGACCCGTCAGGGAGCTTCGCCATTTTAACTCTGGGCGGCGTCAACTCCGCTGTTTCTAAGCGTCCTTCCTCAACGTATCGGCGATACCGCTTCTCACCATGCTTAAAGCTTCCTTGTTGGTCACCAACTTGCGGTTTAAAGCCTCCGCGATGCCCTCTAAAGTCTTGTCGTCGAAGGTTGGTCCAAGCCCGCCCACAGTGACTATGAAACGGTTTTTCCTTCTCAAAGCCGCCTTTACGGTCGTCGCGATTTCTTCGATCTCATCCTCAACGGTGGTTATACTGTGCACTTTCAACCCTAAAGTTGTAGCCTTCTTAGCGAGCCAATGGGCATTCGTGTTAACCGTCTTACCTATCAGCAGTTCGTTTCCGACGCATATGATTTCCATCAACTCAGCCATTTCCACCACTCTCTTACAGGAAAAGCCAAATCATCCTGCTAAGTCTTGTGGTTCAGGCTTTTTAGGTTTGAAGTTCGAAAACAAAAGTCTGTCAACTGGGTGAACTGTTGGAACTCTACGTTTTTCATTTACTTCTTTTTGGAGAGCCACCATTTGAGGTAGTCCCGGCGCTCCTTCCTGCGCTGATCCTCTTCAGATTCAACCTGTGGCCTTTGCCTTTCATGGGCTTCTACAATTTCTTGATGCGTAAGGGAAAGCCCGCAACTCTTGCACACATAGTGTTTCGTAGAGATCATATAGTGCATTTCTCCGCCGCATTCAGGACAGTAGTCCATCTTAAACCGCCTTTTCCCAGCGTCTTTTGGTAGACGTGAGTAAAACGCATGAGAAATACCTTTTGGTTGCGGGAGCTAATACTTTAAGTCTCATCACAGAAAATAACATCTCTATACAGTTTCATCGCGCTCTCACACGCAAGGAACCTAATATAATATATAATGAAGAGAGACTGATTAAGGGTTTATAGTGGAAGTGATGAAGTGACCATTCAGCTTTTGTTTGGTGATAAGATTAGAAGTGAGATTTTAAGAATACTCTCAGGAGAATGTTTATTCAAAAGGCAGGGAGATCTTCCCCATGTATACATTCTAAGTCCTTGGATTTCAGATGTTAACATTGAATTTAGCGATCTCCATATATCTAAGGAAGATAGGGAAACTTCCTTCTTACATTTAGACTACAATATAAAATCAATAAACCTTTCATATGCTTTGTTACTCCTCAAACTTCATGGTGGATGTAGCACTGAACAAGCCGTCCAAATCGATATTGTTACACTTCCACCTGACGAAAGTAACTACTCGCCTAATTACGTGCCGAGAATAAGAAGATTATTAGATTTCCTAGATGAAATTGGATGTAACGTATTTGTAAATCAAAAGCTCCATTCAAAGCTTATTTACTCAAATGACTTAGCTCTATTGGGGTCTTGCAATCTATCGAAGTCAGCACTTTACGACAGAGAAGAAATCGGTGTAACCATAAACGACCTTGACAACTTAGAAAAGCTTGAAATGTACTGTATTGACGTTATTCACACAAGTGAACCATTTGGTTATTCCTGTTGGCAGAACTGGAATTACCCATTATCCGAAAAATATAAAGAACTGTCCTCGCGTGGTGATCGATTTACTAGGGGATGGTTTCTAGACTTTATGGTAGAACAGGCTTACGGACAGGGTTATGGCGAGTTTCTATTCATTACAGGTGGTTACGATCGAGCCATAAAGTCTTATTCCCGAGACCTAGACCAGTTCTACCGAGAGTCTTTGAGAAAGCTGGTTTCATCCCCTGAAGGAATGAACATAATGAAAACACGCTTTAAATATGAAGGCGAAGAATCTTTAGACTCCATGATAGACTTTGTATGCAACAAATTCGCTAGGAAGAGTATACCCAATATTAAACTTCGACTTAAATCATTAGGGCAACCTCAATAAAGGTGAACCCTTACCAGACTTAGACAAGATGTAGAAGAAAAGTGATAATCAACCCAAAAGAATTAGTAAGAATAAAGAATACTGAAACGTGAAACTATAGGTTTGAGTCAACTGGTTATTTGGTGGGTACTGAAAGGGCCTTAATTGTCGCGAGCAGTATTTTGGTTATGTCTTTGTAATCTCGGTGTCCAGTGTTCAGCACCACGTCGTAGTTGCTGGCATCAACCCAATCCTTGTCGTAGAGCCTTTCCACAAAGTTTCTCCGTTCGCTGTCGCTGTGGCGAATCTCTCTTTCAGCCTCCTCTAAGGGTATGTTCCTTCTTTTCGCTATGTGCTTGGCTCTCGCTTCCTTCGGCGACACTAAGAGAACCTTGAAGGTGTCAGGCGTGTTGAGCAGCATGAACGCGGAGCGCCCCTCCACCAGTGTTTTTCCGTGGTTTTGGTCGAGGAACTCCTTGAGTTTACTTTCGATAAGCACGTCTATGTCGACTTCGCCTGACCTCACTCGTTGTTCGAACTCAGCAAAGGAGTCTCTGAAGTTGGTCACGATGGCTTTAACGACGTCGCTTGAGCTTATGCACTTCAACCCAAGCTTTTTGGCAAGCATCTGCCCGATTTCGGTGCAACCAGCTCCAAGTTGTCCGCAAACAGCTATTAGCACAGGATCACGCTCACAGGAGACAATGCAATTTGATAGGCAATTGTTTATAAGAATTACCGTATACCGCCGATACCCCTCGCAAACTGTGGAGCAACATTATATAAAATAATTATAGAACTTTATTCAATAGTTATGCTTCACGATCAATAGTTTACGTTATAAAGTTGGTTAATCCAGCTTCTCGAGCGAGTTCCACAGCGTGGTTTCTCTCTTCTTTGGTTAGTCTTCTTCGGAGTTCCGGGATTTCTTGGGCCCTCCATTCTGGGCGATACTGAAACATGACGTTCGTTCTGGTCCCTCTTCCAAGATTCTGGGCAATCCAGTTCAGAATAGGTTTTGTGCAGCATTCGAGGTGCTCAGGCAGAACCAACACGCGGATGATGAGTTCGCCGTACTTTTTGCCGTACAAGTGGTTCCGAGTGCAGGCTTCCCAGTATCCGGGCGCATCAGAAATTCGTTCAGCGCACCCGTTGTTCCCGTATTTAAAGTCCAGAAGGTAAACATCCACAAAGCCCGCAAGCAGCTTAGCCGTTTCTTCGCTGTAGTAGCTGTTGGAGTTCCAAACCACTGGCACGTTAACGTCGACATGCCGGAATGTCTCAAGCCACTGCTGAAGCCAAGGCGTAGGCTCACCGCCCACCAAATTCGTGTTTCGACACCCCTCTTCACGCAGTTTTTTCACGGCTCCAGCCAACCGCTCAGGCGAATAGATTTCTCCCGTTTCAAACCACTGGGAAATGCCCCAATTTTGACAGTGAAGACACCGCAAAGTGCAACCTAACGTGAAAACGGTTCCCGAAGGCACAAGCTCAGGCTCTTCGCCCGTGTGCGCGAAAATGGTTGAAACCGTTATCTGCGTCCCGCACTTACACTCGCCAACCTCGCCTACCAGCCGGTTAAACCCACACCTTCTGGTGCAGAAGTGGCAACCTTTCAAGATGCGATTGGCGATTTCAATCTTTAAGTCAAAATATGATCTTTCTGGAATAGCCATGTTCCCTAGGCTCTTCTGACGAGAATCAACCTGCTCTTCTAGGCGATAAAACTCCTCCGTAAGCCTATCGTGCTTTTCCCAAAGCTTCTTTAGACCGTCTTTTTCGCTAAAGCCCGCAGGCAGTTTCTTAGCGATTATGAACTTGGCTGGTCGACTATTTTCCATAACCGCGAAGTACCTGCCTAAGCTCGCCCGAGCGCCCTCATCCTTCAACACCGCTAGGGCATCAGGTCTCCAAACCACCCACATAGGCTTCTCAACAATAACAATGCAAAAAGAAACTGTTAAACCTTATTTTTTTATCATTTTCCTCACTTACACCTATCGAAAGCTCCCGATTGAGCCCCCTCTCCTAATATGGAAATCATTTTGTTCCTCTTTCAATTTCTAGCGCCTAAAAAACAAAAAAATCGCGCGCGCAAAGGCGATCGAACTTCATTCTCCTTTCTCGATTCGTTTTGAAAGAAAATCTATCGCTTCTTGGATTACCTTACCAGTTTTACCTGTAAAATCCTCGTCTTCGGTTCCTGCCTGTCCTACCACTACCGCAGGTTGTCGCAATTTTTTTCCAATTACTCTAGATACACAATCAATGTTTCCAAGTAGGTCATCGTAGAGCACTATTTTTATAGAATCGTTTGTTTCATTAAATTTTTCGCGACTCTTGATGTCTTCTGCAGAAAGCTCCTTCTTTCTTCCAATTAGAACAATTCCTTTCAAATCAGACTTACCTGAAATGGGCAAGTATTTTTTGGCTTCGGTTAAGTTCGAATCAACAAATTTAAGAATAGCATTTATCTGGCCGATCCCCTCTCTAAGGGGACGAGACATCTCCCCGTTTTTTAGAAACAGCTTGTGACTCGGCTTCTTTATTTCGATGGCGGTGCAAGCTACCTTACATTCAATTAGATTAGGTTCTTGCATTAAGATGAAATCCACTTTACGTGGGATTTCAGGTAGTTCCATTTGGGGCTTGATGTCGATTGTCTTGGAAGAGATGTCCAAATATAATGGAGATAGTATGAATTTATGCTGTTCCAAGAATTTTTGTATTTCTGCTTCATCTATGCCATCTGAATTTATCAGTGTTAGGTACTCCTTTTCAACCGTTTCAATTTCAGATGCTATATCAAATTCGGTGTATCGCCCTTTCTTCTTGCCCATTATTGGACCGGTTTTCACTAGTCGCTGAAGGAAGTCCATTAAACCTCTTTTCTGCGCAGATTCAGTAGTGAACAAAGATGGTGAGTCATTTGCGATGACCCAAGTGCCCCTAAATGTAAACTGTTTCGGAACCCCTCTTCTATCTACGTAAAAAAGTCCTACATTGTTAAGCATTATGTCCCCACCTGAGGCAACTCTGAAAAGGCCGAAGTGGTCTGGGATTTTCAAAAGGGTGCCACCAGACTCTAAAAAGGGCATACAACTTTCTGTGGCTATGGCCAAATCTTCTACAACAATACCACTTATTCCATCAAGCGGTATCAAAACTTGTGAACCTGTAAATTTCGGGTTTATATCATTCAGAGACCTCTTGGAATTAATATGAATTGAATCTAGCTTTTTACTTATTTTTCTTTTAAATCGAATCACGATTCCATCCTTGCAAATTGTTGCGAGAATTTTGTAAGGGTAACACCAAAACTCAGGCAATAGGTTTTTTCTTTCCTCGGGTAATAAAGAAGAGAACCTCCTAATTGTCGAGAGATATGTTCGGATGAAATTCAATAAGTCTAGGTCTTTGATTCCGGTATTCATGATTTCACCAAACCTGTGTAAATATACCTTGATATATCGGCTAAACGGCTTCTAGCTTTTTTTTCAGAATTTCGCTGACTAACTCAGCTTTCACGCGTCCCCTAGCCTTCTTCATAGTCAAACCCATCAGCGGACCGAAGGCGCCTTTACCTTTCTTCTGCACCAAACCGCGGTTCTCCTCAATCAAACTTTCAATTATGTTTTCAAGTTCCTTCCGCGAAATCATGCTTAAACCGAGGCTCTTAACCGCCGCCTCTGCACTCGCTCCTTTGTGCTTTGCAAGCCAGCTTAAAACGTCCGGTATCGCCTCTTTAGCGGTTTTCCCAGTGCCTATGAGATTGAAAAGATCCTTGACTTGCCTGTCGCTGATCTTGTCTGTTTCAACACCTTCCCGCTTCAGAGCCTTCAAAGTTTCAGTCAGCGCAACCGCTATAACCGTGGGCGAAACCCCCGTCTCCTTAGCAGTCTCCTCGAAGAGGTCGGCGTACTCCGAGTTAAGAATCTGCTTTGCCAACTTCGAATTCAGCCCGTATTGCTTCATCAACCGCCTCATCTTCTCCTCAGGCAACTCCGGAAGCCGACCGCGCAACTTCTCCAAGTACTCCTCGGTGATTTGAATCGGCGGAACATCCGTCTCAGGATACATCCTCGCGGCGCCGGGTCTAGGACGCATATACCGCGTTGTCCCATCAGGGTTCGCCGCCCGAGTCTCTTCGGGAACGCCCTCCGTCGCCTGTCTCACCCGCTCCGTCACAGCCTTCAAAGCATCGAAGGCATTCTCCTCAACATCGGTTACAAACACCACAGCGTCCTCAGGTTCCGCCTTCATAACCTGCCTAAGCTTAGCAACTTCATTCGCGGTTATCCTGTAGCTGGGCAACTCATCCGTGTGGAATATGCCGCCTACTCTGCCCCAAAACCGAGCGAAATCTGCAAGTTCCCCTCCGAAACCTACGCCTGGCATAACCTCAGTTTTAAGCAAGCCGGCGAACTTAGGCAGCTTAACCGCCCAAACACGCTTCTTCTGTTTCAGAGCGACTTTGAGAACGCGACAATCCGTCTCAGCGAAAACCCTACTAACATCAACAAAATCGTCCTGAATGTTCTTTGCGACTACTCCCCTCTTCTTTGTTTCATCCCGCAGTTTCATGAGGTTCGATTGTCGCTGAACTTCGTATTCAATGACCCGGGAGACCAGCTCTAGTTCTTGGACGCCCTTTATCTCCGTCAAAGCCCCGTCTCGAATGGACACGTTTACGTCCTGTCGGATGGTCCCTAAACCCCGCTTAACCCTCCCAGTCGCCCTCAAGATGCGCCCTATGGCAAAAGCAATTTTTTCACCTTCCTGAGGAGACCGGATAACCGGCGCCGTGGTAACCTCGATTAAAGGAATTCCGAGGCGGTCAATACGGTACCGGATTAGCGCTCCTTCCTCACCCATCTTTCTAGCCGCGTCCTCCTCAACCGCTATGAGCTGAATAGGAACCCGCTTACCGTCAACCTCAATGCCTCCGTCTAGCGCAACCACGCACGTTCTCTGGAAACCCGTGGTGTTGGAGCCGTCTATGACGGTTTTACGCATAACGTGGATTTCATCCAGCGGCTTCGCGTCCACCATAAGCGCCACGGTTAAGGCGATCTCCACCGCCTCGCGGTTAAGGTCGTGCGGCGGCTCCTCATCCATCTCCACGAGACAGGCGGTTTCGCAGCTGGCTTCATACAGGATCTTTCTGCCCTTCTGGAACTCAAAATAAGCCGCCGGGTCCACCTGTCCCAACTCGCTTTGAGTGGGTCTCAACCGCCTCAAAAACGTGATCTCCGGCTCCTCCTTAAACAGCTCCGGCTTGCAGGAACAGAACAGCTTGTGGGCGGTATCAAGCTGCTGATGAACTTCGATGCCTGCTTTCAAGCCGATCTTAGAATAATCAACGGTCATCGTGTTTCCTCCCCTTCCTCAACAATGGTTCTCGGCGAAAATTCATGCGCCAAGTTTGCAGTTAAAAGCCGCTTAGCCTCCTCTACGTTGTTTGTTTGCCCGAAAACCCACATAAGCTTAACAAGAGCAGTTTCTGGCAACATATCCTCAAGGGGAATGACTCCAATTTCCAGCAGGTCTCGGCCCGTGTCGTAAACGTTCATGTGGACCCGCCCCCAAATGCACTGGGAAGTCATGGCGACAACCAAGCTGTTCTCCACGGCTTTTCGGACAGCTGAAAAACAGTATTTGCCCACGTGCCCTAAACCGGTTCCCTCGAGGATGATGCCCCTGTAACCCGCTTCAATGTACCACTCCAACACTTTAGGGTCCAAGCCGGGATGAAACTTCACAAGAGCCACTTTCTCTTCGAACTTCGGCTTCAAAACAACCTTGCGTTTAGGGTCTCGTCTCACGTAATCGTCGATTAACATCTTGATCCGCGTGTCTTCCATTTCTGCGAGGGGCTTAGCGTTAACGGACTTGAACGTGTCCCTGCGGCTTGTGTGGCACTTCCTAACCTTGGTTCCGCGGTGAAACACAATGTTTTTGTCCGAGACAGTCCCGTGCATGGCAACAACAACCTCTGCGAAGGGCGCCTCAGCCGCCGCGGAAACCGCTCCAGCGAGGTTTGTTGCCGCATCTGAACTTGGGCGGTCTGCCGACCGCTGAGAACCAACCACAACCACGGGAACCGGCAAATTCTGCAACGCGAAACTTAGCGCTGCGGCTGTATACGCCATGGTGTCCGTTCCATGGGCAACAACGATTCCATCCACGCCCTTTTCCACGTGCCTAGCAACTGCCCTCGCCATCTCCGACCAGTCTTTAGGGGTAATGTTTTCGCTGAACAGACTGAACAGAATCTCAGCGTCTATCCTAGCGACTTCTGACAGTTCCGGAACCACGCTGTAGAGGTCGCTCGCCGAAAGCGCCGGACGAACTCCGCCCGTTCTATAATCCACTCGACTGGCAATGGTTCCGCCCGTGCTTATGATCGCCACGCTAGGCAAGTCTGGCTTCTGTTTCGGAAGCGGAGGAGGGACAAACGCTGGTTTAACTCCAGCCCCAATTTTTTCTATGCGGGTGGCTGGTGTAATTTTCACTCCGACGTTGTAGCCGTTCTTCATCTTCACCACGATGTGGAGATCGTCGCCGTATTCAGATCGGGGAATAAGCAGCCCCTCGTAAACTGCCCCATTTTTTGTTATGCGTATGTGGTCGCCGATTTCTGCTCCTGCCTTCTTCAAAGCGTGCAGGGTTTTTCCTTTGTAGCCCGGGAATTCTTCACTCATTTCTATTTACACCAACAGTTTTGAGACGTAGGGTCCGTCGTAACTGTAACCGAACCGCATGTAATACTGTTTTGTTCCGAGGGCACTTATAACAACAACCTTCCGCCGGTCGTAATCCTCTCGGGAAAGGCGCTCAGCCTCAGCCAGAAGGAGCTCCCCGTAGCCCTTGTGCTGCCAAGCCTTAGCTGAGTGTTTGCCGACCGGAACCAAAGGACCATAAACGTGCAACTCCCGCACAACAGAAGCATCTTCAGACGCAATTTCGGGTCTATGAGCCGCGTCAGATGGAATGCGCAGCCTGAGATAGCCGATGAGAACGTCGTTCACAGGGTCCTCAGCCGAAATGAAGAGGTCTATGCCCTCGGAAGCCTCCTGCCTAAAGACTTGAACCTGAACTTCATCAGGGTCCGGTTTCACTCCGTCCTTTATCCTCCGATGACCAGCTTCACGGCACCGTATGCAACGGCACCTAACGCCTTCATCTCGCAGTTGCTGTAAGACCATTTGGCGGAGGTCACTTCGGTGCACGCCAGCCTCGATGAGGTTCGCGGGAATGTCCCTCTGAACTCGCATGATGCGGACCCAACGCGGAATAGTCTTTTTCACCTCTAAGATAAGCTTGGCCGCCTCCTCTGTGGTGTAGGGCTGATACTCGCCCTTCTCCCACCATTCGTGGGCTTTAGTTCCCTTCAGAACGAGGCAAGGATAAATTTTAATCATGTCAGGTTTGAACCTTGAATCCTCAAAGACCGTTTTGAAGCCCTCGAGGTCTTGCCTGAAATTTGAACCGGGCAGCCCCGGCATGAGGTGATAAGCCACTTTTAATCCCGCATCCTTAAGCACCCGAGTGGCTTCCGCAACATCCTGAACCGTGTGACCGCGTTCAACCCGCTCGTAAATGTCGTCGTAGATGTTTTGGACGCCCACCTCCACGCGGGTCACGCCCATGCTGAGCATGTGGTCCACGTGCGGTTCTTTAGCCCAGTCTGGGCGGGTCTCCACCGTGATGCCCACATTTCTTATTCTACTTGTTTCAGCGTTCTTTTTTGCTTCCTCGAGGTTCTTGGATTTCATGTCAGTTAGCGCATCCAAGCATCCTTGAATGAAGGCTTCTTGGTACTCCAGCGGCGTAGCGGGAAAGGTTCCGCCCATAACTATGATCTCAGCTTTGTCCACCGTGTGCCCAATCGCCTGAAGTTGTCTGATCCTGCTCTTTACCTGAAAATAAGGGTCAAAGCGATTCTGAATGCCACGCAGTATCGCAGGCTCACGTCCAACGTAGGCTGAGGGAACGCCGTAGGGCGGTCCGCCTGGGCAGTAGGCGCACTTGCCATGTGGACAGGGATAAGGCTTTGTGACCACGGCGATCACAGTTACGCCTGAAATGCTGCGGACTACTTTCCTACGCAATAGGGGTAGAAGCTTGCGTTTCTCTTTGGGCTTGAGGCAGCTTATCAGCTCTGAGTTGGACGGAACGCGGTTTAGGTGGTATTCGCCCGCGACCCGCGTCTTAGTTAAACTAACGTCTCGCCTAGTCGGATTAGGCTTCTTCATTAAGCGTTCAATGATCTCTTTGTAGGCTTCTTCACTCATCTGGAATTCAACCAAAAAATAACATTGCAAAGCTTCAAGATAAATGCTCTACCATTATCGCCGTGCGTTCTAAAATGTAGACTTAAATATTCTTGGGCTAAATGTAAACATTCGGTGGCTTAATGCTTTCTTACGCCTTTAAGCGTGTGGTCCGATCTTGGAAGCTCTTTGCAGCCCTTCTCTTAGGCGCAGTTCTCGCCTCAGTGTTTTTCGCGGGCGTAAACGTGGGCGCGGACACAGCGGCAAAGCAAGTCCTCAGTCAGCAGCTTAGCCAAGTTCCCGTGGACATCGTTGTCTCGCCTAGCCGGGGTCTCTGGTCGTCGAACAACGCCACGGAAATAGCCAGCAAAGTTTCTGAGGTCTCGGGCATAACTGAAACCGAGATTATTTCTAGAACTTGGGGCATGGAGGCGAATAGTAGTAGAGGCGATGCGTACTTCACGCTTGTTGGCATATCAGACAACTCTCGTGTTTACGACGGATTGAACATAACAAGTGGAAACAAATCTCTTCAGGCGAATGAAACTTACGTGTGGGTTGATTCCGAAGACGCTGGAAACTTGAACCTTGGCGATTCCCTGAACTTCTCCATCGAGATTTGGACCGAGATAATGCCAAATGAAAAGAATTTTACCCTAGAGCTTAAAGTGGCGGGTTTTATTCAGCTTGACGATAAAGCACTATCAATCGCAACTGGAAATTATTATTACTCTGGCATTGGCACCACTCGTGTGGTAGTACAACCTATCTCCGAATATAGAAGCAACCTTTTGGTTCTTGACTGGAACAAAACCTTCGCCCCGCTTCTGGATTCTCTTTATGCCTTATCCGTTCCCTACAGTCCGATTAACACGGAAGTCCTCGCGTATCTTGATCGGGAATCTGTTATCAGCCCTTGGGACGTCAGCGGGTCCCTAGAGAACATTCAGGAGATCACGTCTCAAGTAGGTAACAAAGTCGCCGTTTACGGTGCAGGCGCCTACAGTTACTTGGAGAGCGTTTTGACTGCCTATCAGATGAGAGAGACGCAAATAAGGTTAGGTTTCATCGTCACGGCTCTTCCAGTATTTTTCGTTGCTTGGTACATGGGCATGACGATCTCCGATGTTTCTCTAAACTTGAGGCGCCGTGAAATCGGTCTTTTGTTGACAAAGGGATTTTCAAGAACACAACTGCTGAACATGTTTCTAGGCGAAGCCATTTTAATCGGTGTAATCGGCGGCTTAATCGGCGTAGCTCTCAGTTTCGTGTTAACTCCCTTCTTCGCCGTTGTTGGCGGCGGAGCATTTAGCGGCGCGACCTTTATTGCGCCCGGCACGATTATTTTAACGGTTGTTTTTAGTGTCATCCTAACTTTTCTTTCCGTGTTTCTACCTGCAAGGAGGGCTTCAAGGCTTAATGTTGTTGACGCCTTGAGGGAATACCGCTACGTAGAGGACGTTAAACCTTACAGGCAAAGGTGGCCTTGGATCGCGTTCCTCCTAGGTTCCTTCAAGATAGTCATATTGCTTTTGGGCGTGAACTTGGCGAATGTGATGATTAGCCTTCGACCTGCAAACATATTTATCGCTATCTTGATGGGCATAGTGGTTTTCTTGGACTTTTACGTGCTGAACTATATCGGGCCTCTGCTTTTCTTTTTGGGTTTCACGAAGCTTTTCATCCGCGGATCATTAAAATTTCAAGCTTTAGTTACTAGGGCAGCAAAGTTTTTGGGTGATTTAGGAACAATAGCCACAAAGAACGTTCAGAGAAACCCTGCCCGCTCTGCCTCCATCGCTTTTTTAATCGCTTTAATCATAGGTTACAGTTTTCAAGTTGTAGGCACTTTGGCCAGTAACGAAGATTTTGCGGTTCGAGAAATCTACTTAAACGTAGGAGCCGACGTAAGCGTTTCCTTAACTTCCCCAGATAAAGTTTCGATGGTTGTTGACGAAATCGATAAAAATTTAACAGATTACATAGCGTCTACGTCCACAGAATATTCTTTCAGCGGATCGCCGCCTGGGTGGGGAAGCTTATCCTTAAGAGCGGTTGACCCAGAAACCTGGCTTGATACTGCCTACTACGAGCGGGAATGGTTTACTGTTGATGACCTAGAAACTGCCTTCCAAACCATGGCGTCTGACAACAACACCATAATCCTAGACCGAAGCGTGTCCCAAGACCTAAACGTAGGAGATTACATCGCGGTGACTTTAGGAAGCTCCGTTTATGAACTTAGGATCGTCGGCTTCTTCGGGAAGGAACAATCTAACACCTTCGTCATGCCGATGGAAGCCCAATACTTTTGGAGTCAATATTGGTCCTACGTCCCCCAAGGGCTATACAGCAAAGTAAGTGCTGAGGTTTGGGCGTCAGCTAAAATCCTGATTAAACTGAAGGCTGGCGTTGACGGTGAAACTGTAGCAAATCAGATTCGAGCACTTGATTTAGATGGCGTCTACGAGGTTAACTCAGTCACGGAACAACTCAACGAACGCCAGACCAACATCGAAATTCAGGCACCACTGAATGTTCAACGCCTCGGAGTGGTGTTTGCCGTCTTGGCTGTGTCCATTGGAACCACCTTGGTGACTTTTGTGAGTTTAAGAGAGCGCAGCAGGGAGGCGTCGCTTATGAGCGTTCGAGGTTTGTCGTTTAAGCAATTGGTTGGGATGCTTCTGACTGAGAATTTGGCTGTTGTTGTTTTTTCCGTCTTGCTCGGCACCGCGGTTGGATTGATTTGGGTGCATGGAAACGTGGCTGCCACCAACTCCACTATGCAATATCTCATGTCCTACCGAGTTGTGTTTCCAATGGGCGCCATATTGACTTTATCCGCCTGTTTGCTCCTTGTTTTTGCTTCAACTATACTTCCAGTTATAATAATGTCCAGAAGGTATGTTTCAAGAGTTGAGAGGATGGTGCGATAGGTTTGAAGGGAATGGAAATAGCGGTTAAAGACGTGCTCAAAGTCTACCGCCTCGGAACAGTGGAGGTCCAAGCCCTCAGGGGACTAAACATGAACGTTAAAGAAGGCGAAATGATCGCCATAATTGGACCCAGCGGAAGCGGAAAAACCACGCTGCTGAACATCGTAGGCGGACTGGACACAGCCACAGCAGGCTCAGTTCGCGTAGGCGAAACCGAAGTGACGACGCTCTCTGCTTCCCAGCTTGTGGATTTCCGAAGGCAAACCGTAGGCCACATCTTCCAAGCGTTGAACCTGATTCCGACCCTAACCGCCGCCGAAAACGTTGAACTTCCCATGATTGCCATGGGCGTTCCCCGCGGCAAAAGAACTAAACGCGTTAAGACGCTCCTCGAGGTGGTGGGCTTAACCGACAGGGCTGACCATAAGCCTGGCGAAATGAGCGGTGGAGAACAGCAGCGGGTTGCCATAGCGGCGGCTTTAGCCAACGACGCGCCAGTTGTTTTGGCAGATGAACCCACGGGCGAATTGGACACCGTGAACGCCAAAATCATCGTGGACTTCCTAGCGAAAGTGAACAAGGAACTGGGCAAAACCATCATCATGGTGACTCATGATCCCAGCGTCGCTAGGGTGGCCCACCGAATACTGAAAATAGAGGACGGAACCATAAAGGCGGCGCTTACACCTGCTCAAATCATAGAAGGAGGCACAACGGTTTCTTATGTGGATCAGCTCAAAGCGAGGATTGCCGACATCGACGTGCAACTGGAAAAACTGGATGAAGAATTCAAAGCAGGCAAAATGAGCGGAGACGAGTACATGGAGAAGCGGCAAAGCCTGAAACAGACGAGAGCAGGTCTCCGAGAGGAGCTTCACAGAATGGGCGTTCTAGCCTAGTTTCAGATAAATACGGCGAGAGAATATTAAAATTTTATATATAAAGAGGAACAAATTCGATTGTCGTGATCAGCCTTGATAGGCGCTTTAGTCTTTGTAATATTCTTCCTCATCTTCACCTTAATATCCGCTCTTGCCTACCATGAGTTGCTGCCTGCTGCAACAATACTCGGTTGGTTTATGGACGTGTCTACTATCCCCGAGGCATACAGATTCTGGGTAATCGGTCTTATAAACGGCGTATTCTACGGAGTCATAATCTGGGCAGGGTTCAGCATAGTAAAATTTGCTGTTACTCGCGGGAAAAAGGCGAAAGCTGAAAAAGTTGACCTCGCAACCTGCCCGAAATGCAAAAACATCGTCGCTGCGAGTAAGACTTGGACCATGACCACCCGCCCGAGTAGCACCGGCAAACGCACAGAAATGAAAATCGGACTTTTCGACTGTGCAAAATGCGGCAAAACATTCCGAAGGGTGCTGAGCAAAAAGGACGTATACTAGCCGCTAGATCTTCGCTTGTCAATCCTGCGCGATGCTACCCGCGATTAGAAGTGAGGTTTATCTGGCTATTGGTTTATAAAGTGGTTATTTGAACAAAAGAACTGTGGAGGCTTATAATTGGAGTTAGCCATCGAAACCGCCGAACTGACTAAGGCATATGGATCCCTCGTCGCCGTGGACAAGCTTGACCTCAAAGTGAAAGCAAACGCAATACACGGTTTTCTGGGACCGAACGGCGCCGGAAAAACCACTACGCTGAAGATGCTGGTCGGGTTGCTGAAGCCTGACAGCGGATCAGTGAAGGTTTTTGGGCAGGAGGTTGAGTGGGACAAACCGGGCATCAGGTTAAAAATGGGCTACATGCCGGAACTCCCAAAGTTCCCAAAGCACCTGAAGGGACGGGAACTCTTGGACATTTACGGCAGAATGTACGGCATGAGCAAACAGGAGCGCGCTGAACAGGTTCCCAAACTTCTCGAGCGCGTTGGATTGAAAGAACGCGAAAACGACCTCGTCGGAGCCTACAGCAAAGGCATGCAACAGCGCTTAGGCATGGCACAGGCGCTTCTAAACGAACCTGAACTCATCATCTTGGACGAGCCGACAATTGGGCTGGACCCCGTTGGCATGATTGAAGTAAGGGAGCTCGTGAAAGACATAGTTAAGGAAGGCGTCACCGTCTTCCTTTCATCGCACCTCCTATATGAGGTTCAGCAAGTATGCACCCAAGTCACAATCATCAACAGAGGAAAAGCCATTGCCTCAGGCTCACTTGAGGAGATTTCCGCCCTAGTTTCGGGACCAGTAACGATAGAGGCTGAAGCTGACCCTGATAATACATGTAGAACGCGCCATCCAAGTTTCGGGACCAGTAACGATAGAGGCTGAAGTGGACAAACTCTCAGACAAGATCATTAAAAACTTGGAAAAGCTTCAGTACGTTACGGGTGTCTTCAAAAAGGACAAATATCTTTCCATTAAATTGAACACAGGCGAAGACGTTCGGTCACAGGTTTCCCAAACGATCACGAAGGGGGGAGGCGTCGTTGTCTCCATGAATCTAAGAGGACACACCTTAGAGGACGCCTTCATTCAACTCATAGCTAAACGCAAAGAAAAGGAGGCGGAAAAATGAGCAGTAGTAGAAGAACCTCGAGGAGTAAACCGGGCTGGATGACAAGGTTCCTAGCAGTTGTGAGGTACGAAGTCCTCTGGAACATCCGGAAAAAGAAGTTCTTAGGGATGATAATTGTTGCCTTCGCCCTCGCCTCCCTCACACTGGCAGGCGACTACATTCGAAGCGCAGTAACTGGTGAGCCCGTGGAGCCGAACCCGAATTTCGTAATTAACTCAAACTTGGGTCTAGGCGGAATAGGCTTTCTACTATTCGCTATAGTAACCGTGATGAACAGCGTCTCAGGCGAGTTTGAAAGCGGCGCCATCGTTCCGTTGCTGGCTAAACCAGTCTCCAGAACAACCGTGTTCCTAGGCAAACTGTTCGCAGCCTTCCTGACGTTGCTGGCAACGTATGCCCTTCTGACGCTCTATTTGAGCATAGGAGGCGTAATCATATACGGTCCTCAAAACAACCTGCACTTGGTTCCGCTCTCACTGATCGGAGGCATGCTTAGCACCCTAGTGTGGATCGCCATCGTCCTAATGTTCGGCTCCGTTTTTAAGAGCTCCCTGATCGCCGCTCTCGGAACCGCCGGCATTTGGTTGGGAGCAACCATCATCGGCTCCATTCTAGGCACCCTATCCGGTCAAGGCTGGATCCTCACTTACATCCCAGGCAGCGGCACCTCAGGATATATTAAAGGCACAGCCCCCGCTTCGCCGCTTCTTCCAGGCGTCGGAGTCGCAACAGGCACCGACAACATAGGTTCAAACCTTATAAACTACATCCTGCACCCGAATTGGAACGTTACGTTCTACAAGTTGAACTTTACCAATCCAACGAATCTTTTTGGAGAACCGCTTTATTCTCTGCCTTTATCCTCTGTGGTTATGCAGTCGATTCTTGTTGCGTTAACTTACTTCGTTGTCTTGACCGCCGTCGCCTGGTACGCCTTCAAACGAACTCAAGTAACAGTATAGTCCATGGTGATACAAAATTTAGATGTGCGAGTACATGCGTAGGCGAGTAAATGTTTTAACTGCAAATGCTGTTAGATAATAAGCATGTCAGAAGAGAAACTGCAAGAAGTTGGAGTAATAACGCATTATTTCCCTAAAATTTCAGTGGCCGTCATCAAGTTGAAGGCGCCCATTCAGGTGGGAGACACTATAAGAATAGTGGGCGCCACAACCGACTTTGAACAACCAATAAAATCCATGGAAAGAGAACACAAGAAAATGGAAAAGGCAAAAGCTGGAGACGCTATTGGGCTCAAGGTCGAAGAAAGAGTCAGGGAGAAAGACATCGTCTACAAGAAACTAGCATAGGGCTACACTTCAGAATCAAATCATTACTTCTTTGAGATAAACTAAGAGTTTATGCTTAATTGTCAGAATCTACTTCAAACAACATATAGCGGAAAAGGCTAAGATGAGTTAACGTCGTTTTAGATCAAACGTTTGACCAGTTTTCCGCTGAAGTATAATCCGCTTTTCGTAGTTGCGTCGACACCGTATCCTAGGCATTCGCCCCTTCCTAGGCGTAGCCTCAATCTTCGGAGTCTGCGAACGAACCTTCCCCGCCTTTGATAAGGCTCCATGCGTAGGCACTTTCTATACACCTCATAGTAGTTGAAAGTAATTCTTACTTTTATGTCTAACTCCTTTTTCGATTATTTCTTCAAAGACGGGTCTACGGTTAGAAGCACCTCAGGTAGTTCCGATAAGCCCTCTATTGTTTTATGCGCTCCCGCCGCTAACAGTTCTTCTGCGCTGCTTGAGCCTGTTGAAACGCCTATGGCGAGGATACCAGCCCTTTTGGCCGCTGTTATATCTTTACTGCTATCACCTACAGCCACGCTGTTCTGCGCCTTGCAACTCATTTTTTCCACGCAGAGAAGCAGTTGATCTGAATTCGGCTTCATCCTATAATCAATGGACCGAGCCACAACGGCATCAAAGAAGGAATTGAGGTTGCGGAGCTTCAGGGTTTCGTTGACCACCTTGGCTGAATTGAAACTGGCTATTCCAATTTTGACGCCGCGATTCCTAAGCCACTCTAAAGCTTCACGGCAGCCAGGCATCAAGTGAGCATTGGAGATTCCTCCAGTTTCGCATTCTTCTATTGCTTCGTAAACGGCGGCCTGAATCTTTCTCGCTTTGTCACGCGGAAAAATCCTCAAGATTTCTTCATACATCCTATTCAAAAAAGACAGTAAATGTTCTTGGCTGTGTTGTTTCACAAGGTCTTCAGGAACTCCCTGCTCAAGATAGGTTTGGACGCTGAGCTGCCGGACACGTCCCCAATCAACAAAATTCGTGAGGTTCACCAGCGTACGGTCAAAATCGAAAACTACACATTTTATCTTCAAATAGACCGCCTTACGCTGTGTTTTCCTTAAACATAACCTAGATCAGAATAAATGCTTTTACTGTTGGCAACTGAAGTTGAAGACGCAACTTTTAGAGCGTCATTTTGAAACAGAGGCGTTCAACCAGTTCCTTATAGCGGTTTCGAATAGTCACCTCAGTCACCTGAGCGATTTCAGCGATTTCCCGCTGGGTTTTCCGTTCACCAGTCAGGACGGAAGCGATGTAACTGGCAGCAGCAGCTATGCCTGTGGGGCCTCTTCCAGAGGTGAGCTTGAGGTTGCGCGCCGTGACGAGGGTTTTGTGAGCGATTTCCTCCACTTTTCCCTGCATGGAGAGTTGATTAGAGAACTTGGTGATGTATTGGCTAGGTTTCAAGGGTGGAACAAAGTAGTCAAGTTCCTTGACGAGGAACCGATAACTGCGTCCAACTTCCTTTTTGTGTACGCTGGAGGCGTCACCGATCTCATCAAGCGTTCTAGCGAGATGGCACTGTCGGCAAGCCATGTATATGGCCGCGGCGGTTACGCCCTGAATTGATCTTCCACGGATTAGATGTTCCTTGACTGCTTTTCGATAAATAACTGATGCGGTTTCAAGGATGTTCTTTGGAAGGTTAAGGGAATTGGCGATTTTCGAGATCTCAGACAAGGCGAAGGCGAGATTTCGCTCTGTAGCGTCGGAAACCCTGATGCGCCTCTGCCATTTTCTAAGGCGGTAAACCTGAGCCTTTTGGCTTGGAGAAAGTCTCCTGCCGTAAACGTCGCGATCGTGCCAATCGATCATTGTGGAGAGCCCCTTATCATGGATGGTGTAGGTGAGAGGGGCGCCGACGCGGGTTCGTTTAGCGCGTTGTTCGTGGTCAAACGCGCGCCATTCAGGTCCCCGGTCTGTTAGTTTGGCTTCGATGACGTATCCACAGTCCATGCAAACAATTTCCGCGTACTCTTCGTCCCGCATAACTCGGGTACTATTACATTCGGGGCACCGCTGAACTTTAACGGGGCGCGTGGGGGGTTTTTCTTCACTCACATTCTTCATCTCCATTTAGGAACGAGGGGCGGCATAGAGAACGCGGTCAACGAAGCGCTCTGTTTCTTTGACTTTTGTTTTCACCTTCACATACGGACTGGAGACGGGACCAAAAATGTCAAAAACCTTTCCCACTAGATTGAGTTTTTCATCGACAACCTTAGCGCCTATTCGAGGAAGTTTTTCAGCCTTAATAATTATGTTCTTGTCCGAGCTAAAGTGAAGGACACGACCAATCCTCTGCAAGTTTTCCCCTCGTAAAAGATTAGGGTTTTGAACCGAAGCGCTTTATTTAAAGCTTTCGAAGTGCTAATACAGATTTTGGGTCATTTTTTTGCGCGATTTGCTGAAATCCCCTTAGCTATTCCTCTTATAATCTTGACTTTCGATTCCTTTTTAGAAACGATGATGAAACCTGTCTTCTGCCATGGCATGTGGGGGTATGCAGCGTCGGGAACAATTTCAGGTTGAAAACCGAGGCTTTCAGCCGCCTTTCTAATTTCATCCAGATTAGGAGCGGATACAGCAAGTTTTTTCGGAACCCTACGCCCCTCTGACCGCGCTTTAGTTGAATCGAAGTAAACGGGCCAAAGAATGACCTTATCGCTTTTCCGCATTTTTCGCCACCTAACGCTCCTGATCCCTGTAGTTAGGCTTCTTTTGAGCGGTTTTTCAGGGTATGAGAACGGCGTTTACGTTTCCGTCTCTTCCAGGACGGGATGTCACACGGGCTTTACCCCGCGGCGTTTCAATGATTGTTCCTCTAGTGATTACGCCTCTGCGGTCGTAGTCTGCGTTAGCGGGGTTCTCTGTCACGCGGAGTATTTCTACCTTCTCAGTTTTGCCAGTTGAAGGGTCAGAAATGTTTGCCTGCTTCGTTGCCATCAACCGAATTTTCTGGTCGCCTCCGCGTCCACGGTCATTTTTCTTTTTAAGTTTGCCTAACGTAGTTTCAGTTGGAAAGGAACCTCTTTCATGCCTTCTTTTCTTTCGGTAAACGCGTTTCCTTCCGCCTGATGTTTTCTTTTTGTGCAAGTTGCCGTGCCATACTGACAAACCCAAGTCACCTATCAGAGTCTCGATGACAATACCCCGACTCGGCGTATATAAAGCTTATTTTGAATTGGAGAGTTCTTCGAACGTGCTTTTGAGTTGGCGTTTCATGATTCGCATGTTGTGGCTTAACCCAAAATAGTCAGCGAAAAACTTTGTGGTTCGCAGCATCATTGTCCGCCCAGACCTTTCGCGGGCTATCAATCCTTGGTCTTCAAGTTGTTCGATGTGTCCGTAGGCGTGTTGTCCCCGCACATCAATAACCTGCTTTTGAAGAACTGGCTGTCTGTAGGCAATGTAGGAAAGAGTTTTGAGCGGTCCCGAGGAAAGAAGTGGACGTATCGCCAATCTTCGAACCTTAGGCGTATACTCAGCCTTCAGCTGCAAAACAAACCGCTCGTCCTCCAACTCCACAACCTCAAGGGCAGTGTCACGGCGCCCATACTCCTCTGCAAGCTTCCTCGCCGTTTGCCGAGTCCTCCTCTTAGACCGAGTGCCAAGGATAGTCCCCAACGTCTTCAATTCCAGAGGACGACCTGCCACGTAAAGAGCGGCCTCCAGCAAGGCTAAATCCCTCTTTAGTTCCCTCTGTTCGGCTGCTTCAGATGGTTGATTTTTCTCATCCTGCAACGGCTGACTCACCTGCGAGAGTTATGTAGATTTCGCCGAATTCTTCCTCTTGCCACAGCGTGATCTTGCCCTTCTGCGCGAGGAAGAGGAGGAGGATAAATCTTTTGATGGCTTCCAGCTTTTCCAGTCCCGCTGCGATTTTTGAGAAGATAATTAGTTTTTCTTCTTGGGCGAGTTCAAGGAGGAACCGATACAGCTTCTTCATCTGCTTTTCGATCTCCATCAGATACAAGTCGATGGGGGGAAGAATATCTGGCGGAGGCGGCAAAATGGATTCCAATTGCGGTTTCGCTGCGGAGAGCTTTTCGCTTTTCAGCGCCTCATCCAACGCCTCTAACAAGTTCTTAATTGTAGTAGACGTCAACTCGTAACGAAGAGGATACAGCAGAGGCGGAGGAAGGAAATCGGGTGCACCCTTCGGCGGAGGCGGGGGCTCCTCCAATTTCAGCAAAAGCTTAGATTTCAAAAGATATATGGTCGCAGAGGAGTCAAGCGCTACGCCCGAGGCTCTGAAATCAACAGTTCCCTTTCTACCCATCTCATCCAAGAAGGTCGTTAAAAGAAAGGAGATGTTAATTGCCCAAGGCTTCACCTTTTCCAGTTTATGCAGTTCAAAGAGAATTTTCCACGGGGGTAAAAGAAACCACGGTTTTTTGTCTGTCGAGGCTGGAGTTGCCATTAGGCTGCCGTAGCCTCCTTAAACGTCGTGGAGACCACGCGGGAGATTCCGTTGTGCATGTATACACCGTAAACTTTCTCGGATTTGTTTGCCATTTCAGGCTTCAAAGTGATAACTATAAACTGGGATCTTTCAGACTCCTCTCTCAGCAGATCCCCAAGAGTTCCAACATGGAAGGCGTCCAGGTGAGCGTCGACTTCGTCGAACACGTAGAAAGCCGCAGGCATAAACTCCTGAAGGGCAAAAATGAAGGCGACAGCAGCCACGGATCGTTCTCCGCCGCTTGCTCCGCTCACTATGATGGGTGGCTTAGACGGAAATTGAACGATCATGTCCATTCCGCCAGCGAAGGGATCGTCCAAGTTCTCCAGTTTCAACGCGGCTTCTCCGCCGTCTGTGAGCTTTGAGAAGTATCTGCTGAAGCTTTCGTTAATTTTGTTGTATGCGTCCATGAAAACTCGGCGTTTCTTCTTTTCAATTTGATCCATAAACGCGACTATGGCTTTTTTCTCCCGTTCAAGTTCGTTTATGCGCACAGACAGTTCTTTGTACCGTGAGATCTGCTCTTCATAGTGTTTTTGGGCTAGTTGATTAACTGCGCCGAGGCGTTCCATTTCAAGGCGCATCAGTTTAAGAGAGGACTCTGCCGCTACGAGTTGTTCAGGGGAAACTTGTAGGGGCGCTTCGTAGCCTAGTTCCGCTAATCGGTTGCGATGCTGGTCCAGTTGCAGTTGGTGGGTTTGAATGTTTAGTTGAAGCTGATTAAACAGCTCGTTAGCCCGCTCATATTCAGCATCTGCCTTATGCAGCTTTCTGTCGATGTCATCAATTTGAGACGTGAACTTCTTAGCTTCTTTTCTAGCCGTCAAAACCGATTGGGCCAGGTCCTCCTTGGTCTGCTCAAGCTCCGAAAGCTCCTTCTCAAGCTGTTCCTTCTGTTGAAGCGCCTCAGCAGCCTCTTTTTCCATGACTGAAAGCTGTTGCTCCACCTTTCTAAGCTGGATTTTGACGTTGCTGGAGCCTACTCCGAGAACATTCTCCAGTTTAGACCGAAGGGTGGAAAGCTCGGTCTCTGTGCTTCCGAGTTTTTGCTGTAGCTCTATGAGCGTGTCGCCTAACTTTTCCCTTTGAAGCTCCATTTTCTGGATGTAAGCGGGATCCGTCTTCTTTCTCAAATCGGCTAGTTCCCAACGTAGCTTTCTTATCTTCTTCTCAGTGGCGTCCTGTTGCGCCCTGTAAATTCCCATACTCGTCTTTTCTTTTTCAAGAAGTTCTTGTGCGTGTTGAAAATGCCGCTCGATGCGCTTAACATTTCTCTTGGTGCGCTTTATGCTTCTGCGGACCCGCATTATTTCGCTGTCCAAACTTACAGCAGCTTCATTCAGCCTAGCGGTTTCCACCCTCGTTTTATCTATCTCCTCCTCCAGACTGCTTATGTCCCCCCCTCTCCTCGTCAAGTGGTCCCTGAGGGCTTTCACCGCTTGATCTAGACTTTCAACAGCAGGCTCGCTTGGGATGATTGAGGAAAAGTCGATAGGCGCCCTGTAGTAACCGCCCTCCATTCCTCCGCCCGCTTCAAAAAGGTCTCCGTTGACGGTAACTGTGCGGTGACCTTCGCGGGAGGCGGCGATAGCCGCTCTGTCGTCTCTCGCTGTTAACGTGTCTCCGAAGACGAAGTTCACAGCTGGCTCATACTGTTTCGCGTATCTTACAAACAAAGAGGCTGCTCCATTTATTCCTTCAATCTTTGGAGCACTTTTAGCTTTGAGGATGGAAGATTCTTGGAGGGGAACAATTTTGATTCTGCCCAGTTTCAGTTTTTTCAATGTTTCAGCGCAGTTGATCGCAACCTCAAAATCCCGCACAACAATAGAGTCAAGCCACCCAGCCGCCGCTGCCTCTATCGCCCGCTCGTACCCTCTCTCTATTTTAATGAGGTTTCTAAGCCTCCCATACACACCGTCAATGGCGTCTAGTTCCCCGAGTTCTTCGATGTTTCTCAGCGCCTTCTCCTCGGCTGCAATTTTCTCAGCCATTTCCCGTTGAGTGTTGAACTCCACGACTGCCTCTCGGGCGGATTCGGCAATTCTGCCTGCTTCGCTGACCTCCTTCTCAATAGCCTCTCTTTGGGCTATTTTTCTGTCTACTGTCTGTTGAATTCGCCTCAAACGTCCTACCTGTTCTTTTTTCACTTGCTTAAGGTCTGAAAGCGATTTTCTGAGTTCACTAACAGTAGATTCAAAGCGGTCTCTGCGGGTGGTCAAATCCTTCAGTCTACGTGAGAGAAGTTTAAGGGTTGCTTTGCTTCTTTCATAGTCAGCCTGGTGGACTACTATGTCCTGATAAAGTTCGTCTAACTGTCTTTCATTTTCCAGTATCTTCTTGCTGTTTTCGCCCAAGCCAGCGCGTATCTGGGAAACCTGTTCCGAAGCAGCATCGTACTCGGACTGCTTCGCCTCCAACGCCTCATGTAAACCGTCGTACTCCCGTTTTAACTGTCGAATTCTATTACGCGCCTCATCGGTGTCCTTCTTCATGCCTTCAAGCCTTTGAAGGTCCTTTTCCCTTACTTTTCTAAGCCCTTCAAGGCTCGCGTTTTCAGCGCTTATTTTTGTAGTTAGCTCCGTTAAGTTCGACTTTATCTCGCCTATTTTGATTTGGACCTTAAGGACGTTAACCCCGCCCTCCTCCACTTTCTCCGAACTGAATTGCCTCCATTCTTTCTCGACTTCCCGGCGTTTAGACCTGAAATCGTCTCTTAATTGCCTTAAACTCTCGACTTTACCCTCTACTTCCTTAATTTTCGAAGAGAACTCCCTCATTTTCTCGTCAGTTTCAAAAATTTCGTGAGAAACTTTCGTTGCTTCAAACTTCTTGATTTCGTTTTGAATGAAATTGTAGCGGAGAAGCTCGTTGCGTTCCCGTTCTAGGTCGTCTACTCGCCTCTGAACCTCCTCCACGCGCCCCATGGCAGTTCGAATCGATATATCCGCTGCCCGAAGCTTTTCTTCAGCTTCAGCCTTTTCCGCGTCGTACTGGGCTATGCCGATCAGGTCTTCTATGAGTTTTCTGCGCTCATAAGAGGATATTTCCGTCATGCGGGTGATGGTTCCCTGCATTACTAGATTGTGTCCTGTGGCGTTAATTCCCGCCATGGACAGCATATCCGTGATGTGAGCCCTCGTGGCTCGTCTTCCATTAATCCGATAAACGCTCTGTCCGGTTCTGTTGACTTCGCGAGAAATGGTTACGGTGCTAGTGTCGATTGGTATGCGGTTGTCAGAGTTGTCAAACTGGATAACGACCTTGGCAGCCCTTGTCTTCTCAGCCCCAGCGCTTGGACCTCCATTGTACAAAAGTTTTGAGAACCCTTCGGAA
Source organism: uncultured Candidatus Bathyarchaeia archaeon (assembly GCA_964655075.1). GTDB lineage: Archaea > Thermoproteota > Bathyarchaeia > Bathyarchaeales > Bathyarchaeaceae > CAZZLD01. The sequence continues at coordinate 396,804 of CAZZLD010000001.1, read as the reverse complement.
CGGAGTCTCCTAGCGCTTAATTCTCCTAGAACGAACAAGACGGCGTCAACTATGTTGGTTTTTCCACTTCCATTCGGGCCGGTAATGACTGTGAAGCCTTTATCCAGCGCGATGGTAACGGCTTTAGTCCCGAAGGACTTGAAACCGCTCAGCCTGATTTTTTTAATGAAGGGCATTTATATACGATTACCCCTTCTCATGTTCATCCTCAACCATTTCGGCAGAGAGAGGAAACCATCTAGAAACGCCTAAACGGGCAATTGAGGAAAGACTAGGAAGGCCTCTCGTGTCCCTCTCCCTCTAACTAAATAGCATTTATAACCTTAACAATAAAAGATTTTACCTAAGTCTCAGCGAGAGGGGTATTCATTTCTCTCTAAAACCGCGAAACTTTTCCGCCATCTTCTTGACGAACATTCTAATCTCTGCATCTTCGCCGTAAACGAGCATATACTTGTTTTGTTGCATCCGGCACGAAAGTCCGGTTTCATGAGCTAATCTCTCTGTTTCTTTCTTCGGCGTATCTTTCGAAATCTGAATCCTCACCCAATGCTTTCCTCTAGGCAGGCCTGGAACAAACCGTGAAGGAGCCTTTATTTCTTCTTCACTGATTATTTCTCCCGCTTCTGCAATTTTATGCATCCATTTTTCAACATATTTTCGTCCAAGTTTATCTTGAGCTGCAAAAACGAGGTATGATTCAACATTTTTGAGGTATGCCTCAATTCTCGCGAGGTTTTCTGTCCGCGCAGGGTCAGCTTTCAAAATTTGTATCATAGTCTTAGCTGAACGCAAGTCCTCTATTATTTCGGTTGGAATAGTCACGCCTCTCTCTTGAAGTTCGGTGAGAAAGGCAGCCAAGGTCTTCCAAACTTCATCGTAATCCATAGTTGTGACCTCTATTCCCTCTACTCAGCAGAATAAAACTGTTTTCTCGGATGCATCAGTTTTATGTTCTTTTAAGGCCAGGTCCTCAGGGTTGACGCCTGCGGCCAACGCCAAAAGCTGCGGATAATGAAGCACTGGGAGGTCAATTTTTTCGCCGAACTTTCTCTCTATTCTAGGCTGGTTGGTGTCAAACATTAAGTGGCAGGAAGGACATATGGTAATCAGCGCTTGAGCTCCTGCTTCCTTCACGCGATGGAGTTTTTCCCTTGTCAACATGAGCGGAATCTCGCTGTTTATGCCGACGATGGGGGCGCCGCAGCACTCCATTTCATCAGCGTAGTCTAAACACTTCGCGCCAGTTACTTCAATTAGAGCTTTCAGGACCTTTGGGTCCTCTGGATTTTCGAATCCGACTTCTTTCAACGGTCGGAGCAGGTGGCATCCGTAATGTTCCGCCACCTGAAGCTTTTCAAACGGTTTCTTAACGATTTCCTTCAGCTTTTCGAATCCCACGTCTTCAGCGAGAACCTGAATGAAATGTTTAACTTCAGTGGTTCCCTTGAACTCCATGCCTATCTCCTTCAGGTAGCCGTTCACCTTTTCTCTAAGACCCTTATCCTCCTTCAGTTTCTTGTTCACCTTGCGTAGAGTGCCAGCACATCCGTTGCATAACGTCAAGATGGCTAAACCTGCCCGCTCGGCTAGACATAAGTTTCGCGCAGCCAAAGCAAGCATCATATCGTGATTCACAGAATCTAGGGGAAGCCCGCAGCAGTTGAACTCAGGCATCTCGATGAGTTGTACGCCGAGTTTTTCACAGACTTTTCTGGCGGAAATTTCGTAGCTGAGAACTCTGTAGGGGATGACGCATCCGAGAAAAAACAGATATTTACCCTCAGGCACCCAGCGTCCCCTCCTTATGGCTCCACTGTTTTTGTGAGTTTGGTGATTTTCGCCAATTTTGCTAGGTCTTTAAGATTAGCCTTGGGAAGCGGAGGCAGTTTAAACTCTTCTCTTTTCCTCAGCCTCATGTTCGTGATTTTATAGGCGTAGCCAGTTTCCAAAACGTTGTTGCTTATCTCCTTGTAAATGCTAGGCATAAAACCCTCTTTGGCAGCCAAGTTTCGGAGAACCCTCAGCACAGAAGCGACCTCCACATCCTGCGGACAACGGTCAGTGCACGTGAAGCAGGCGGCGCAAAGCCAAAGTGTATCGCTTGAAAGCACCTTAGATCGCATGCCTAACTGCGTCATTTGTATAATCTGTCTAGGTCGGTAAGAGTGACTGAACCGCGCTATAGGACAGCCTGAAGTGCATGTGCCGCATTGAAAACAAACCTTAAGCGTCTCTCCGCCAGGCTCATTCATGATTTCATGTCTAAAACGCGCATCCAACCTTATGGGCTTAACGACCTCCGTGGAAGCTTCCGTTTCTGCCACTGAATCCACCCACGGCACTAGAACAAAAGCATCATATCAAATTCCTAATAAAGGTTATGCGAACTATAATGCCTCTTTATCGAAAAGGTTTTTAGTTGCGTTTTCACACAACACAAGCAAACTGAGTTAGAGTATGAGGTGATGTAGTTGTCTGTATTTGCGGCACCTGGCGCTTACGACCGCGCAATAACCGTGTTTTCCCCAGATGGGCGCCTGTTTCAAGTAGAATACGCCCTGGAAACGGTAAATCGCGGACCAACCATAATAGGAATCGCCTGCCCCGGGGGAATAGTGTTAGGGGCAGAAGAAAAATTTCAAACAGAACTGCAAGACCCAAATTACACTTGGAAACTCTATGAAGTAGACAGCCACTTAGGAGCGGCGGTTGTTGGATTGGGATCCGACGCCCGCGTCCTCATAGATCAAGCGAGAGTCTACGCTCAAAGCAACCGGCTCATGTACGATGAACCCATCGACATCGAAATCATCACTAAACGCATCGGAGACATAGAACAAATGTACACCCAACATGCCGGCGTAAGACCTTTCGGGGTGTCCATAATATTTGGCGGAGTAGACAAAACCGGAAGCAGGGTCTTCACGACTGATCCGAGCGGGTCCTACCGAGCTTACAAAGCTGTCGCAGTTGGTGTGGGGCGCGAAACCGTGGAAGGCGTCCTGAAAGAGGAATATCGAGACGATATGAAACTTGACCAAGCAGTTAAACTCGCAGTTAAGTGCCTTTCTAAGGCCATCGAAGCTAGGGGTGAGACGCCGAGGGTTAAAATCGCGGTTGTCCCCTTTGAAACAAAGACGCTCAGAATGTTATCCGACAAAGAACTTAAAGACTACACGTAAGGTCTGTGATGAGGAAAAAGCAGCTCTGCTGGATGCGTCTGGGATTTTAGCATTTGTTTCCGCGAGAACGTATTTCCTTAGGGTGGTTATATGAGCGAACGTTACACTGTCGCGAGAATGACACATGAAGGCGAACACTTTGAGGTGCTTGTTAAGCCTCAACTCGCCTTCTCCTTCCGACGAGGACAGATTACGTCAGTTTCCAAAGTTCTAGCCGCTGAAACCATATTCACAGATGCCAACAAAGGACTAAAACCATCAGAGGAAAAACTTCTGAAGGCTTTCGGAACCACGGACCCCATTGAAATAGCCGGCATAATTCTGAAGAAAGGAACCTTACAGCTAACCACTGAACAACGCAGACAACTAATCGAAGAAAAACGGAAACAGATCATAGCTTTCATAGCTCGACAGTGCGTTGACCCGCGAACCAACCTGCCGCATCCGCCCACACGCGTGGAACAAGCCATGGAGCAAATTCACTATTCAATTGATCCCTTCAAAGAAGCGGAGGAACAAGCAAAGGAGATCATAAAACTTTTACGTCCCATCCTACCCCTTAAGATGGAACAAATTTCAGTGGCTGTCCGTATCCCGCCTGAACACGCAGGCAAAGTTTACGGAACCATCAAAGGATTCGGTGTGATAAAACATGAAGAATGGCGAGCTGACGGATCGTTCTATGCAGTTGTTGAACTTACAGCTGGGCTATACGGGCCCTTTCTGGAGAAACTTGGAGAAATGACGCGCGGCAGCGCTGAGGCGAAAATGGTTAAATGATTGCTTAAAAAAAGAGGTGAAATGAATAAATGCCAATTTTCTATGAAAAAAGACAGCTTGTCACGCCAGGGGATCTCATCGCGGAAGGCGATTACATAGCTGGCGACAACACATACAAAGAGAGCGACAAGTTTTATGCCACCCGCGTGGGCCTCCTAGACTATGGAGATCGCAGGCTTTCCGTTGTTGCTTTGAAGGCGTTTTACCTTCCCAGCGTCGGAGATTTGGTTATTGGGAAAGTCGTGGAGGTCGGCTTCAGTGGCTGGTCTCTAGACATCAATGCCCCATACATTGCGACGCTTCGAGCGTCAGACGCCTTCGACCGACCGTTCAAGACCCAAAGAGATGATTTGACTTCCATTTTCGATGTGGGAGACCTCATTCTCTGTAAAATAGTCGCCTACGATCGAACGCGCGATCCACTCGTGACAATTCGCGAACCGGGTCTCGGAAAAATCACGCGGGGACAAGTTACCGAAGTTACTCCAACGAAAATTCCAAGGGTGATCGGCAGAAAAGGTTCTATGATAAGCATAGTGAAACGTGAAACAAACTGTCAGATCACAATTGGCCAAAACGGTATGATCGTAGTGAACGGTAAAAATCCCGAAGATGAACGGCTGGCAATTATGGCCATACGTAAAATCGAAGAAGAAGCCCACACAAGCGGGCTGACAGATCGCATTACTGAGATGTTGCAGAAAGAAAAGGGAGGTGTTGAAAATATCTCAGAAACCTAAAAAATTAATAGATAATAAGGGCATCCGAACCGATGGAAGAAAGGTAGATGAATTAAAGCCAATCAAAATTGAAGTAGGTGTTCTAGCTAACGCCGACGGCTCAGCTTACCTTGAACAGGGCAAAACCAAGGTTCTCGCCGCGGTCTACGGTCCTCACGAGGCTCACCCGAGACACTTAGCCCAACCTGACCGGGCGGTGTTTCGCTGTCGCTATCACATGGCGCCATTTTCAGTTGAAGAAAGGAAAAGACCTGCGCCCTCTAGACGAGAAATAGAGCTTTCCAAGGTGATTCGACAGGCCATTGACCCGTCTGTCTTCCTTGAATACTACCCGCGAACCTTAATTGACCTATTCATGGAGGTCCTGCAGGCAGACGGCGGAACAAGATGTGCAAGTATTACCACCGCTTCTCTGGCACTAGCCGACGCAGGGATACCTATGCGGGATATGGTTGCAGCCTGTGCAGCCGGAAAGATAGACGGGCATCTGGTGCTCGACTTGAATGACGTCGAAGACAAAGAAGGTACGGCGGATGTACCAATAGCGTTTATGCCAAACCTGAATGCTGTGACCTTGCTTCAGATGGATGGAATGTTAACCATTGAAGAGTTTGAGCAAGTAGTGAACCTTGCCATCGGAGGATGCAAAAGAATACACGAGCTTCAGAAAGAAGTTTTGAAAGCAAAATATGTGAGTGCTAAAGAAGAGGAGGAAGAAGAATGACATCGTCTATTGTTGCCGCAACGGTGAAAAAGAAACAAATCGCCCAGCTGATTTCCCGCGGAAAGAGGCTGGACGGACGAAGCCTAACTGATTACCGCGAAATTCAGATAGAGTCCGGGGTCATTGAACGGGCCGAAGGTTCTGCTCGCGTGCGTTTAGGCAAAACCGAAGTATTGGCTGGAGTAAAAATTGAAACTGGTGAACCTTTCGCCGATGTGCCTGATGCGGGAGTTCTCACCGTTAACGCTGAGTTGGTTCCCCTCGCATCTCCCACTTTCGAACCGGGTCCGCCAGACGAGGATGCCATAGAACTCGCGAGGGTAGTTGATCGGAGTATACGAGAATCTAAGGCTATTGACTTGGAAAAACTGTGTATTGTGCCTGAAAAGAAGGTTTTCGTGGTTTTCGTGGACGTTTATGTTCTCAATCACGACGGAAACCTCATAGACGCCTCAGTCATGGCGGCGCTGGCAGCACTGCTTAACACGAAACTGTTCAACTATGACGTGGAAGAAGGCGAAATCAAAAAGAAACCGGGCTACACTCAACTTCCAATGGCAAACCATCCCATATCCGTTACCTTCGCGGAGATAAAGGATACGCTTATTATGGATCCCAACCTTGAGGAAGAGCAGGTTATGGACGCCCGGATAACAGTGACCCTAGAGAAAGACGGAAAAATTTGCGCTATGCAGAAGGGCGGATCAGGCTACTTTACCCAAGAACAGATTTTGGAAGCTGTGAAAGCCGCTAAAGAAAAGACTGAAGAGCTAAGGAAGATCGTGGTGGGCGGCTGACATATGGGTCGCCGAAGGAAAACAAAGAAGGTCGGTCCAACTGGTGGTCTTGGCGCTCGCTACGGCGCAACCCTCAGGAAACGCCAGGTAGCGGTGCTCACAGAACTGAGAAAAGCTCACAAATGTCCTCAGTGTAGCTCCACGGCAGTTCGAAGGGAAAGTGTGGGCGTTTGGAAATGCAGAAAATGCGAATTGACTTTCACCGGCGGCGCCTATGCTCCTGCTACAAAACTCGGCGTTGTAGCTAAGCGCTCGGCGAAAGGCGCCTCCTCCTGAGAGGAAAAGAGTGATACTAGTAACAACTTCTAGGAGACCCACAGGGAGGACAAGGACGCTCTGCAACGATCTTGCACGGTCCATACCTAGAGCTGTTCGAATCAACAGAGGCAAACTGAATCTAGACGGAATAGCTGAAAAAGCGCTAGAGATTGACGCTGACCGAGTGGTTGTCGTCAACAGGTGGAAAGGTGGACCTGGAAAGATCGAATTCTTCAAGGCTGGTTCAGAAGGTTTAACCCCCGTTTTTCCTATACTTTACGTCGCGGGAATACGGTTTCAAAGGGAGTTCAATGTGAGAATTGGGTCTGTCCAGTCGCTTGCTGTGACTGTGTCGCCTAGGTGTTCTCTAGAGGCAACGAAAACTGCAGAATCCCTTGCGAACTTCTTTAGCGTTCCATTTTCGCCGAAAGAGAAGGGTTCTTCAAAATATCAAGCTTCTATGCATTTTTCATCTGATGCTTCACGCCGTACTCAAATTACCTTTATGCTTCTCTCCAAGTTTATTGAGGCGGGTCCCCGCATGATCATATCGCATACAGTGTGGGAGGGCTGCGAATGAGGGCGAACGCTAATGTGCAGTTAGATTTTCCGTCGGAGAAACATGCTGAAATTGTGCTTTGTGCATTGGCACCTGAAATCGAGGTCTCAGTGACTTCTCGTTCCAGCGTCCATGTTGACAGGAAAGGAAACCGCTTAACTCTGAGTTTTGAAACAAGAGACACGTCTGCTTTACGGGCTGCCATCAACTCATACCTGCGCTTTATCCACTTAGCAAAAGCCGTCACAGATACTGTCGAGAACCTTTAATCGTGTTATATTCCGAAGGCTGAAAGGAGGAACAGGAATCCGAAGAAGAGCAGGATTCCACCGAACACTGTTAGAACAGCCCTGTATGTTTTCGAGCCCGCTAGGTTTGTTCCTAACCGGGAGAAGTAGGCAACGGCTGTAAGCCAAGTGTAGTCTATCCACACATGAGCCACGTACATAAGTAAAATCCCTGCGAATGACGCAAAGACAAGAGCGTCCAAGATCAGTTTTCCGCCGACAGTTAGCCACCAAGCGATGAAGAAGGGATTCAAACCCGTGAAGATCACGCCTAGCATCAGAGGGTTCTTAGAGGCAATTCCACTTGGGTTTTCCATTTCAAAATTGGATTTAATTGAGTCCCGAATTTGTAAGACACCGAAAACCAGAAGGGTAGCCCCTCCTGCTAGTCCTGTTACAATTTTTGCAGCAGGCTGACTTGCAGCAGTTAAAAGTCCAAAGGCGAGCAGAATAACCAGCGGAAACTCAACCAAGGTATGTCCGACTGAAAACAGAAAACCGCCCTTCGCTCCAGATTTAGCGCCGTGGGAAATGAGCGTAAAAAAGAGGGGGCCAGGTGCTAGGGCGCCGGAGACTGACACCGAAATAACCGTAACAATGAATATCAGAAGGCCCATAGGGCTTAAATCCTCATGTTTGTTTTGGGTTACTGTGAGATTGCTTCAATTTATACTTTCTATTCCAGCTTTAAGGATAGTCAAAAAGCTAAGGCTATGTCACTAAGAAAATGTGAAAAAAGGAGGGATATTGGTAGTTTTTTTTACTTTTTCTCTGCCAGAGCCCAAACTGACTTTATTGCCAGTATGACCGCTGCGGGAGCTACGAAAGCCACAATGAGTTGTACTATGTGCGTAGCCCACTGCCCCAGTAAAGGATGAATTTCACCGAGAGGTGAGAATACTCCTCCACTAATCACCGCCAAGGCGATTGCGGCGATTAAGAACGGTGTAACTTCCTTCGCGGTTATCATTGTTAATCCGACAATTACACCGAGAATCAGCATGATCAACGTGACCCATGCTATTGTGCTGTCGTATGCGGCCATGTCTTGCCAAGCCATGTATCCTGTCACTAACCCCATTACGATGGCTAACGCTACGAAAGCTGTGAATGCGTATTTCCCTATTACTTCAGGTTTCATGTATTTCCCTCTAACAAATGGAACTTATTTCTGGAATTAAGTTATAAGTTTTGTCATAGAAGTCCTAATACTCTAAAATTTCGCGGCGTTTTTCAGGAGCCAGATCAGCAAAACCCTATTTTATGCATTGAGTACTTTAATCTGCAACCTTTTCGCAGGTGAGTGACATAAGTAGCCTTTTTAGTGTGTAGAAGAAACGTTTAAGGCATGTGTAATCAAAATAAGTTTGATTGTGGATTCAGGTGAACGAGATTGATTGAACTCGCTAAGATCGAGGATGGCGTTGTCAGCATGTTCAAGGTTAATTTGGGGGTACAGAAAGGCGAAAGCATACTGGTTTTGACCGATGTGCCAACTGCTGAAGAATGGGAAAAACAAGACAGTGAAAGGTTGAACGCTATGGTTCGGAGGGCGGTATTGGCGAAAACGGTGAGCGAAATTGCGGCAAAGAAATTTCCCGATTGTATCGTGAAGTTTTATGCTTATCCGTCGGTTGGGCGAAACGGTGCTGAACCTGAGAAAGCTGTTGAGGAGAGGATGAAGGCAGCAGACGTTATAGTCGCAATAACGACTTACAGCCTAACGCACACGGATGCTCGATCATCTGCAAACGAGGCTGGAGCCCGTGTGGCCAGCATGCCCGAGTTTCTCCCAGACATGTTTTATCCCGAAGGGCCGATGACCGCCGACTTTGCTGAAGTGCTTAGGGAAACTGAGAAGCTGGTTGAACTAATGAACAAGGCTGAAATCGCCGTTGTGAGGTCGAAGGCAGGAACAAACATAACAGTGAGCCTGAAGGGGCGGACAGGGATAGTGGATGCCGGAATCTTAACGGAACCAGGAGTTGTTGGAAATCTTCCTTCAGGAGAGGCTTATATAGCTCCTGTGGAGGGCACTGCGAACGGGCGGGTTGTTGTAGAGGCAGGGTGGTTTGCTGGTTTGGATGAGAAGTTAGTGTTTACGTTCAAGAGTGGGAAGGTGGTTGGAATTGATGGTGGGGGAAAGGTTGGGGATACATACAGGGGGCTGCTTGGAATCGGGAAAGAAGGAGCGTTGTACGAGGCGCGGAGGAACTGCGCTGAACTTGGAATAGGCACAAACCCGAAAGCCAAGCGCTTGGACAACGTTCTTGAGGCTGAAAAAATCAGGGGCACGGTTCACATAGCCATAGGCGACAACGCCCACATGGGAGGAAAAGTCAACGCAGACCTCCACCAAGACTTCGTGATCAAAAAACCAACCCTGATCTTAGACGGAAAAACCATCATGGAAAACGGAAAACTAAAAATTTAATCAGCAGACATATTTGAAGTTTAACTGACTGCGAATAAAACTGTGGAAAGTTAATTATTTGCTCATGGAACTTAATTATGTACAATAAGACAGCAAAAATTTTATAAGAGGAGTATGTGATATAATTAGGAGCTATGGGGTAGTATTGTTGAAGTGGAAGCTCTCCGTAGTTGTTTCCTTGCTGGTTCTATCCATCATGTTAACCGCAGTAGCAGTAAACCAACTACAAAACGGAAACGGAACATCACCAAATGAGCCAAACTCCGGCGAACAAACACAGAACACAGACGTAACGCAGTCGCTGAACGAAACTAACAAAATGTCTGGTGCAGTTGAAGTTAATGCAACTCAGTATCCCTTCAAGGACAAATTTGAGTCAGGCTTTTTTGACAAGATATCTGCGCTGGAGCAAAATGGTTCAACAAGACTATACAACATCGTCATAAGGCTGGTTAACGACACACCGGAACTGAAAGATTACGCCTGCTCGATTCTTATGAGAGAGTGTAATGCAACTATTGACTATGTAGGTAAGGTTCTTCCATGGATCTGTGCAAAGGTTCCAGTGCCTGAAGTTAGGAATGTTGCCGCCTACGATTTCATAGCACTTATAGGCGATGGAGAAAAACCAGGAATACCCTACTAGACATGAGTTTTGCACATTGCCCACGTTGCTCACGTGTATGTAGATTATGCTTACAATAAAAATTGAAATTACACGGTAAAGCCTGTTATGCAATAAATGTCCGCTAACCCTGAGACATTTTAAGTCAAGTGAAAATTAGTTTTAAAGGTTTAATTACTTGAGGCGGTAATATTGAAGGGCTAGAAACAGTTAATAGCGACCTGCATAACGAGGGTAGATGAACCGAAATGAGTGATGCAATTTCGAAGCTTCCGCCTCAAGTTCAGGAACGGCTTCTGAGGCTGCAGCAGCGCCAGCAGACGTTGCAGTCGGTTTTAGCGCAAAAGCAACAGCTGGAACTAGAACTCACCGAAGTAGAACAAGCCTTAAGTGAACTGGAAAAAATGACCGACGACGCGGTGATCTACAAGTCCGTGGGGTCCCTCCTCGTGAAATCTGAAAGAACCAACGTCACAACCGAACTGAACGAACAAAAAGAACTCATCAACATGCGAACCAACGTGCTCGGCAAACAGGAAGAGCGGCTGCGGGGTCAAATAAAAGACCTGCAAACGAAGCTCCAAGAGGATCTGCGTCCCGTGTCGCCGCCATCCTAAGCGGGGAAAGCCCCTTGGAAGAAATAGGCATACCCCAACTAACGTCTGAACAGATGGAGGAACTTTGCGAGATCGCGGAGAAAGCCGCGAGGGAACAAATCCTAACGAAAGTGCCCCTGCAGAGAATAATTGACCTCAACGTAACCGTCGACATCGAAGGCTCAAAACCAGTCACCGTGAACGTGGATGTGGAAATCACCCTGTCGCCCTTGATGAAGGACTACGACGTGCAGAGACTGGTGGACGAAGCCAAAGACCGCGCTTTCGCAGCGGTTGAAAAATACTTGAGGGAACTGGCGTGCAAATCGAAAAAATAACCGCGCTGATAGAAAAGAAAAATGTTAAATTAGCGGTTTTGCTGTGCCACCACAACGCTGACCCAGACGCAGTTTGCTCCGCCTACGCTTTTTCCCAACTGCTGAAGCGTCTAAAGCCCGATTTAGACATAGACATAGCCGCAGCCCAAGGTCTAAGCAAGCTTTCAAAATCTCTGTTAGCCGCATTGCCCGCGAAATTGACCAATCACCCGCGAATTAGAGAAGCCGACCTGATCGTAATGCTGGACACAAACACCATTCAGCAACTAGACGAATGGAGCGAACTGGTTAAATCTTCCGCCTCGCCGCTGGTTGTGATTGACCATCATGCAAGCCACCCTGAAACAGAACGCCTCGCAACGCTATGCATAGCAGATGAAAACGCCTCTTCCACGTGCGAAATAGTCTACCGCCTTTTCAAGGAATTAAACATGAAACCCGCGGAAGAGACAGCTAAAGCCTTATTTCTAGGGATGGCCTTCGACACGAAACACTTCATACTGGCCAATTCTGACACGTTTAAAGCCGTAGCTGAACTGGTTGGTGCAGGGGTCAACGCTGAAGAAGCCTTAACTTTGCTTTCTCTGCCCATGGACAGCTCGGAGCGCATAGCAAGACTGAAAGCATGCCAACGGGTGAAACTTAAAAAAGTCAACAATTGGATCATCGCCTTTTCCCACGTTAGCACCTATCAGGCGTCGGCGGCTAGAGCCTTAATTCGGTTGGGGGCTGATGTTGCTGTGGTTGCGGGACAGAGGGAAGACGCGGTTCAGGTGAGTTTGAGGGCGAATCAAAGGTTTTACGCGAAAACAGGCGTGCACTTGGGGCGTGACGTAGCTAATCCATTAGGCACGTATCTTCGCGGCATGGGTGGTGGACACTCGACGTCGGCGGGAGCTAATGGAAAGGGCGATTTGGAGTCTGGCCTTAAACATTGTTTTAGGCTGTTGAAGGCGAAGCTTAAGTAACTCTTTTTTTGGTAGCTACTCTTAAATGGAAGGACTTTTAGCCATTAATGATGAGCAGATGCGCATTGGCAATAATTGAGGCGCGCGACCTAACGTACACTTATCCGGGCGTAAAGGAGTCTTCTCTGTTAGATGTGTCGCTGACCGTTAAGAAAGGCGAATTCGTGGTTCTCACGGGTCCCAGCGGATGCGGAAAAACCACTCTGTGCAGGTGCCTCAACGGGCTTATTCCTCATTTTTATGGTGGAGCGCTGGAAGGCGATTTGAGGGTTGCTGGCCTCAAAGTGGCTGATCATGAAATTTCGGAGCTTGCGAGACACGTGGGGTTGGTTTTTCAAAATCCTCAGAACCAGCTTTTCTCGTTGTCCGTGGAGAAGGATGTGGCTTTCGGGCTTGAAAACGTGGGTGTGCTGAGGGAGGAAATGCAGAAGCAGGTTGATTGGGCGCTCACGATGACGGGGATAGAGGACCTCCGCGACAGGGCTCCTCATGAACTCTCTGGGGGTCAGCAGCAGCGGGTTGCCATCGCTAGCGTTCTCGCTATGAAGCCGGAGGTTATGGTTCTCGACGAGCCCACCTCGTTTCTTGATCCTTTGGGTGCTCAAACGATTTTTGAGGTCATCCACGACTTGAATGAGCGGTTGGGCATCACGGTCATCCTAGTTGAACACCGTTTAGACTTGGCTTCACAGTACGCTGACCACATCATCATAATGGATGAAGGAAAAGTTTTGTTAGACGGCGAACCTAGGGGAATCTTCAGTTCCGAAAAAACGCGGTTGATCGGCGTAGGAATTCCGAAGGCGACGAGGCTCTACCAGGTTCTTGAGCAGCGGGGCGTCCACTTGCGCAGGATGCCGTTAACTTCGGCGGAGGCATCCCAACTGTTGAAGGAGGTTCTAAAGTGATCGAAGTGAAGAACGTTTCTTTTGCTTACCCGAACGGTGTTGAGGCTCTAAAGGACGTGTCTCTGACGGTTAACCGTGGGGAGTTCGTCGCCATCATGGGTCAGAACGGCGCCGGTAAAACAACGTTAGTGAAGCTTTTCAACGGGTTGTTGAAGCCCGCGAAGGGCGAGGTTCTGGTTGACGGCGTCAACACGCGTAAATTGAGCGTGGCTAAGCTGGCTCGGAAGGTTGGGTTTGTTTTTCAGAATCCTGATCATCAGCTCTTCAGCGAGACGGTTGAGGAGGAGATCAGTTTTGCCCTTCGGAATTTCGGTTTCGGCAAGAGGGCTATCAAGAAGCGGGTTGATTGGGCTCTCGGTCTTTTAGATTTGGCGCAGTATCGTGAGGCTTCGCCTTTCATGTTGAGCGGCGGAGAGCGGAAGAGGGTTGCTTTGGCTTCAGTTCTCGCATGGGACCCTGATTATCTTATTTTGGATGAGCCTACGATTGGGCAGGATCACAAGCAGAAGGAGAAGTTGCGGCAGTTCATTGTTCAGTTGAACTCTCAGGGAAAAACCGTTATCGTTGTCACTCATGACGTGGAGTTCGTGGCTGAATGCGCTCCCCGCGTTGTTTTGATGACGCAAGGAAGGATTCTGGCTGAGGGTGCCGCTGCGGACATGTTAACAGATCGAGGTCTGTTGGCTAAAGCCTCCATTGTGCCTCCGCAGATAACTCAGATTTTTGAGGGGCTCAAAAGTTTGGGGCTGCCGGAAAAAGTGATTAACCTTGAGGATGGAGCTAAGGCTCTGCTGGATTTGTTGGGGGCTGAGGGTTCATGAGCATGTTTGAGGGTTTCAAGTTCAGGAAGGTTACTTCGCCTGTTCACCGGTTGGATCCGCGGGCTAAGTTTCTGTACGTCTGCGTGGTTTTTGTAGTGGCCATTCTGTTCAATGAGCTTTTGCCGCTTCTTTTGTTGTTTCTGCTTCAGATTCCGATTATCTTTGTCGCTGGCGTTCAGCGGGAGTGGCTGCGGTCCATGAGGGGCGCCGCAATGTTCGCGGTTATCATCTTCGTGATGAACTTTGTCTTCACGTATTTCTTTCCGAGTTCTATCGCGGGGATTGTGCCGCCTGTTGACACGTTTTCGGAGTACTTTCTGATCTTTGAGCGTTCTCTGATGTTGACTTTCCGTTTCGTTGTCTTAATCGAGTCGTTTTCGGTGTTCTTTTTGACCACTTCGCCTGACCGGCTGTCGTTGGCGTTGCAGCAGAGCCACGTGCCTTATGAGCTTTGCTTCGCGTTTACTACGGCTGTCAGGTTTGTTCCTGTTTTAGCTGAGGAAGCGCAGACGATCATGGATGCTCAGAAGGCTAGGGGTCTTGAGCTTGAGGGTGGCAACTTCCTTAAGCGGATTAGAAATTACATTCCGATTCTCATTCCCCTCATTGTTAGTGCTATCCGCAGGAGTTTGGAGCTTGCTGAGGCTATGGAGTCGCGGGCTTGGGGTGCTACTGATAAACGCACTAACTTGTATGTGCTTAAGTTGGGTGGCGGGGACTACGGTTTGATGTTTGCTTCTTTCGGCGGTTTGGCTCTCGCGCTTTTCGCTCGGTTCTACCTGACAGTTCCTTCGATAGCTACGTTGCTGGCTCTGTAGCCCGCTCGGGTTAAAGGCTTTTGAGTTGCTTTGCCCATTAGCTCCTATAGGTGTGGTGATAGGCGTGTCTGCGGTTCCGCGGGTTGTTGTTGATGAGCGGGAAAGGGCTTCTGGGGTTCCTGAGCTACTGAAAACGTTTGGTTTGCAGGTTGAACGGCGTATGCTGGACGTAGGGGATTATGTGGTTTCGCCTGACTGCGCTGTTGAGCGGAAGGAGGTTCGGGACTTTGTTCAGTCGCTGTATTCAGGCAGGCTTTTCGATCAGGCTTATCGCCTCAGCGAGGAGTATGGTCAGCCTGTTCTTGTCGTGGAGGGGGACCCTTCCGCTTTGTTGGGGGAGATGGCTAAGCCTCGGGCTTTTTGGGGTGCTTTGACCACGCTGGCGTTTAATTACGGTCTGCATGTGTTTTTTACGGTTGACGCTAGGCAGACGGCTGAGCTTGTTTTTGCGTTGGCTCGGCGGCGAGTTGGTTTGGCTCCGAGGGGTCCTTTTGTTAGGAAGCGGCTTGGCGGTAAAAAGCGGGATTTGGGTCAGCTGCAGTTACTTTTGGTTTCTGGTCTTCCCGGCATTGGGGTTAAGCTTGCCAATAGGCTATTAGAACGGTTTGGGAGCCTCCGCAGGGTTTTTGGGTCTTCTGTTGCTGAGTTGTCTTCTGTTAGCGGCGTCGGACGAGGCAAGGCGGAGAAGATAGGGGCGTTTTTGGATGCGGCTTATTGTCCAAACGAGCGGATGCTTAGACAGCTTCGATTAGACAGGGCTAACTCCGAGTAAACCTTAAATGTTTCATTATGTTAGTGTGCGTGATTTCCTTTGGGTGTCGGCGTTGAGAGCGAAATGGAAGAAGAAGCGGGTCAGGCGCCAAAAAAAGAAGAGAAAACAAAGGCGCGATAGATACAAATAAACAACGTTTTAGACTCATACCAAAAAACACCCCTATAGTTTTAATTGAAGCCAAATAGACCCCAAATGTGCCCTCGCGATTAGATGAGGGTTCAGAATCTACAACTTCATAAGATCGCATCAAGGATTGAAAGGGAAGACCCCTTCAGAAGCTTGCGAAATAAAAGTTGAAGGAAAGAACAAGTGGAAGACGCTAATCCAAAATGCAAGTTTATTTGTTTGAAGAGGTTCCAGGTTTTTGTACTTCTGTAAGCTTACTTTTGTAATAATCAAGTATTTGGTCAACGTGTTCGATGATTTCTTCCTTATCGTATTCCCCGAGTGCTTTTCTGAAAGCTTGTAGGAAGCCTATCTGGTTCTGAAGAAAACCTGCGCAACACGTATTTGTTTGCGTGAATAATTCATTTGAAGCTTGCTTCTTATTTTTCATGACAGATGGCACCTTACTGGGAATAAGTCGAGGTTATATCTAAGATTGGTGTCACCATTCAATAACCAATACGGTTACAATTTAGACTCGGATATTAATTCAGACATTGCTGCGAATAAAACTATATCATCGCACTATCTAGGATAGTGTAACCACTTGTCGCGGAAGGTTTATCACGAAACTATCAACCGATTTTTTCTTACAGCACTCCACATCAACCTAAGAGTTAACGGAGTCTCTTTACGGAATTCTTATAAATGGCTTTAAAGAGATAAAAATATGACTGTAATTGATGTGTGGGGTTGGTATGAGAAAGGCATCATCTTCAATAACACCTTTAGTCTCCTTGGAGGTTTTGTTGAGTGTTGTATGCCTATTTTTAGGGTGGTTCGAGTTTGTGTTGCTCAGAGCAGTTGGAAAGATCACTTTCCCCCAGTGGGGCGGTCTTTTTGAGTTCCTCTTCGCTTTAGTTCCAGTTGCCCTCTCTCTAATCGGCAGTTTTTACCTATTAAATTCCTTATTGAGCCTTGCTATCGCTTATGGTCTTTTGAAGAAAAGAATCTGGACTTGGAATTTAGCACGAATCTTAGCCATAATAGGGATACTTGCGGGTGTGTTTTCCCTACCTTACGGTATAATGAGCATAATCTTTTGTGCCCTTATTTTGTTTTATCTAAGCAGAAAAGAAGTAAAGATATTTTTAAGAAAATCTGAATTGAGCGACAACGATAAGCAAGCTGGCGAGAACCTCACCATAAGACAACATCCAATTTATGAAGAACTTCTACACAGCTATTCGCACGTTTACGGTAAAACTGGAAAGTGGAAATTAGACAGTGAAATTGAGGACTATGTCAAAAAGGGATTGACGCAAGAAGAAGCCATCCTGAAGTTAGCCAAAAGAAACACATAAAAGAACACGCGTTGGTCTCTTGAATTTTGACATCTTCTTAGTCTTTAGAACTTTCAAGTCCCGAAGAGTTAACAGAACCGAGTGGCGAAATGTATCTAATTAAGAGTTTGTCAAGAAGCAAAAAATGAGAGCCAGTTTATCGTAAAGTTAATACGGTAGGTTTTTCCTTAGGCTTGTCATCCTAATCTCATGTTGGAGACTAGAAAACAGTGCCCAAATTTAGGCAGACCGGAGAAATCCTCAAGCTTATGAGTAATAAGGAGGACATCCGCGACATCGGCATAATCGCCCACATAGACCACGGAAAAACCACCATGACCGACAGCCTCCTCGCCGAAGCCGGACTCCTCTCCCCGAAAATCGCAGGCGAAGCCCGCGCGCTGGACTACCTCGAAGAAGAACAAAAAAGAGGCATCACAATTAAGGCAGCCAACATATCGCTCCTACACGAAATCGAAGGAAAACCCTACGTTATTAACCTAATTGACACGCCCGGACACGTAGACTTCACAGGCAAAGTCACCCGTGCTTTAAGGGCCATAGACGGATGCATAGTCGTGGTTGACGCCGTGGAAGAGGTCATGGTTCAAACCGAAACCGTCACCCGCCAAGCCGTCGAAGAAAGAGTGCAACCTGTGTTGTTCATAAACAAAATCGACCGCCTCATCAAAGAACTCAAACTCACCCCAGAAGACATCCAAACGAAACTCGCCCGAATAATCCGCGACTTCAACAACCTCATCGACATGTACGCAGAAAAAGAATACAAACAAAAATGGAAAGTGGACCCAGCAAAAGGAACCGTCGCCTTCGGCTCAGCCCTCCACCGATGGGGCTTCACCCTAGACATGGCCCAAGAAAAAGGAATCAAATTCAGCGACATAATCAAAGCATACCAACAAAACACCTACGAAGAACTCCAAAAAACCCTCCCACTCCACAAAGCCATACTGGACATGGCCGTCAAAAACCTCCCAAACCCCATAACAGCCCAAAAATACCGCGTGCCCAAAATCTGGAAAGGCGACATAGACAGCGACATCGGACAAGCCATGATCAACTGCAGCGACGACGGACCCACAGTACTATGCTTCAACCTAACCCAACTGGACCCCCACGCAGGCCTCGTCGCAACCGGACGCCTCTTCTCAGGCTCCGTCACCGAAGGAGACCAAGTCTACCTAGTGGGCGCCAAAAAAGAATACCGCATACAACAGGTCTCCATGTACATGGGCGCCTTCAGAGAAGTAGTAGACCACATAATCGCCGGAAACATCGCCGCCGTACTAGGGCTGGAACTAGCACGGGCAGGAGAAACCCTCGTCACTGCCACCCACAAAACCGCCATGGTGCCCTTCGAACGCATAAAATACGTTTCCGAACCAGTCATAACCATAGCTATAGAGCCTAAACACCCAAAGGACCTCCCGCGCCTAATCGACATCATGCACCGCCTAGCGGTTGAAGACCCCAACCTCGTAACCAACATAAACAAAGAAACAGGCGAATACCTCCTCAGCGGCATGGGCGAACTCCACTTAGAAATCGCCTGCAAATTCATCAAAGGCTACGGACTTGACATAGTCACATCCCAACCCATCGTCGTCTACCGCGAAAGCGTAATAGGAAAAGGAATAACAGCCATGGCTAAAAGCCCTAACAAACACAACAAATTCTGGATAGAAGTAGAACCCCTCGAAGAAAAAGTCATACAAATGATCGAAAACGGCGACATCAACGAAATAATGAACCCAAAACAAATGGGCATAATATTACACAAAGAAGCCGAATGGCCAACTGAAGAAGCGAGACACGTATGGACCCTAGAAGAACACAGAAACATCATGCTCGACCTAACAAAAGGCATCCAATACCTCCGAGACATCAGGGACACAGCCCTCTCAGGATTCAGATGGGCAGCACAAGCAGGACCCCTATGCGAAGAACCAATACGAGGCGTCAAAGTGAAACTCATGGACGCCCAACTCCACGAAGACCCCGTGCACCGCGGACCCGCCCAAATCATGCCTGCAATACGAAGAGCCTTCCTAGGATCATTCCTAACAGCGGACCCCGTCCTCTTGGAGCCGATCTACAAAATAGGCGTCTCCGTTGCTTCTCAGTGGGTCGGCGAAGTCAGCAGCCTCATAACGCGGAAACGAGGCAAAATCGTTTCCTCCACGCAGAAGGGACCCATAAACAACATCAACGGATTCATCCCCGTCGCCGAAACCTTCGGACTCTCCGCCGACATGAGATCAGCCACCTCAGGGCACGCCTTCTGGCAATGCACCTTCGACCACTGGGAAAAAGTGCCCACCAACCTAGCTAAAGAAATCATCGCCAAAATCCGCGAAAGACGAGGACTAAAACCAGAAATCCCCCCACCTGAAAGATTCATCGACGAGGCATAACATACCACAACCGTTAACCCTCAACGCGCAATTTACTATAATACAGCTATTCCTTATCTAGCCGAAACATCAGCCTAGTAATTGCAATATAATACAGATACATTCACATGTACACACATTTATATATAGCCACAAGTTTACTTACATAACCAGCAAATTTATAGTGTGATGAGCGAGCCACGCAGGCAAGGAAAGGAGATGAGACAAAATTTTCAAAGCCTGCGCGTCTCACCCACCCACTAAGAATTATAATGTATTTCCTAATATTTATTTTTTTCTTTTTTCTGAAAAAATTATGTATGAAAAAGCGAAAAATATGAAATAAAACGTGCACTATATATCTAAGATGCAACGCATTTTTCTTTTTTCCAGAACAAGTTTCCAACACGTCACCACGGCAAGTTTAACCCTCCTATCCTCAACCATTTTCTTAAAGCAATCCAGCAACAGTAACCGCGGTGAAGACGCTCCAACAAAACTTGGAAATCTCACAGCGTAAAACCAAGACCCTTATGCGCACAGCTATTTAAGATTGTTCACAACTAAACTGTTGCGAGGAACGTAGAGCGGCCGTAGTCCAGCTTGGCTAAGACATCGGCCTCCCACGCCGACAACCCGGGTTCAAATCCCGGCGGCCGCACCAGAAATCTTTAGACGCGGTAAGTACTTTTTGTGATTTCAGGCGGGTTTATGGCTGGCCTCTTTTTATGTTCACAGGCTTCAAAGACCCGATAGCCCAAGCTGTAACTTCATTAAGTGATGGATGTATAACCATGGATTTTAGGATTGGCATGGGCGATCCTGCCTCTGGGCATGGATGGGACAACCTTGGTATAGGTCTGGTCGAAGGTCCTTCGGGGGTGTCGCAAGTAAAACCAGAATTCATTAAATATACAAAGGGTTGCACCAATACAGCTGCGTTAGGACCAACTACGTGTGCGCCGAGGATCCTAAGGCTTTTGTCAATGATTAACTTGACAAATCCATCATTTATATCCTTCTCATCGTAGCCCATTGCGAACCCTTTAGCCACAGAGGAATAATGTTTTACGGCTACATAGATTTGATGACCTTTCTTTATGGCTTCTTCTTCGGTCATACCGACATGTCCAATCTCTGGGTATGTGAAAATCGCCCATGGGACTGCAGAGTAGTCCACAGGTGAACGTTCCTTTTCATCTCCAAACATGTTATGGATACAAATTTCCGCGTCGTAGTTGGCTTTATGGCGCAACTGGTAACCTCCGTTTGCATCGCCGATACACCAGATTCCTCTCTTCGAGGTCTCGAGGAACTTATCGGTTCTTATCCAGCCACGCTCGTCAGTTTCAACGTCAGTATTTTTTACTTTCAAGATATCGGCATTTGACCGACGACCCACAGCCACGAAAATCTCTTCAGCGTTTATATCCTGTTTCTCGCCTGTTGTTACGTCCTCGATCGTTACAACCTTGATGTCGCCCTCCAAGCGCGCAGCAACAGCCTTGTGGTTAGTAAATATGTTCATATACCTTTTGAAGTTGAGCTCAAGGAACGTACTTATTTCAGGTTCCTCAGTGGCAACTAACCGAGGAAGCATCTCAACGATCGTGACCTCTGTCCCCAAAGCGGAGAAAATATGTGCAAATTCGGCCGCAATTACTCCTCCCCCTATTATGATGAGGCTTCTCCACGGTTTTTCGGGAAACTTTTCACCGAAAAAAGTGTCGCTTGTTACATAGCCAACCTTTTCTAAACCTTCAATGGGGGGAATGAATGGGCGAGCTCCGGAAGCTATAACGATTTTTTTCCCTTTGAAATCTGGAGAATAACCGCTTCCGTCGTTCAGTTTAACTCGCAGTTTATACTCGTCCACGAATTCGCCGACTCCACGGTAAACTTTCAAGTTCGGTATGTTAAGTAAACTCTGCTCGATCTGTGTACTTTCTTCAATTTGGCTCCACATTCGCTTCTGGATGAGGTCCCAATCAACTTTTTCAATTTTGAATTGTACGCCCACTTTTCTAGCATGTTCTGTCTCTCGAATCAAGTTCGCTGGCTGAACCAGTATCTTAGAGGGAATGCATCCACGGGTAAGACAGGTCCCGCCGATTTTGCCTGACTCAACAAGGGCACATTCCATCCCTCTTTTGAGTCCTTCGTTGAGGACTGTAAGCCCAACTCCACTGCCAATGACGACGAGATCATATTCTCTCATGTTCTAACAGTATCTACAGTTTTCATATTTAAAACGAGCGAGTTTATTCTTCTAGGCGGCTACATTAGAGCTATAAGTGATTGCGCCTTAAGTTTGGCAATTACGGTGGGTGAAGGCTTGTGGCGGAAAAGGGGAAAGTAGGGTTTCAAGAAAGGCGTCTTTTGGAGGCTGCGGTTGAAGCGAGGCAAAACGCGCATGTTCTTTGGGGATTCGCGGTGGGTGCGGCTGTCTTAGCGGAGGACGACCAAATATACTCGGGATGTAACGTTCAAAGCCAAATTTCTGGATTAGGGGTTTGTGCGGAGAGGTGCGCCGTTGACCACGCGGTTTTGCACGGCAACAAGAGAATTAAGGAGATAGCCGTTGTAGTTGATGAAAAAGACGCTGAGAAGCCGAGACCCTGCGGTGCATGCCTCCAGTACATTCTCGAATTCTCGGAAGGAAACGTAAAAATCATCATGGCGAAGGTGAGGCGATCCAAAATACTGCCTGAAACCATTGAAGTTAAAACAATCGAGGAAATGCTCCCCTATCGGTTTGAAGTTTAAGAAAAAAAGAACTGAAGGGGTGGTCCCTTCAGCCGCTTAGCTTGCCGGTTTCTTGCTCGGGGCGAAATAGTAGTGGAGTACCGCGTTAGCTACGATTAGGATGCCTCCTATTACGAGGAACAGGGGCGGTATCAATCGTCCTCTTATGGTGCCCTTCGCGTAAAGCAGAATTAAATAACCGAGGAAGATCATAGCGATTCCCCAAGAAACATCTTGAATCGATTTTAGCCACGACTGTCCAACCACTAACCGAACTGCCGCCACAATAAAGCTCAAGACCCCTATTGAAATTACGAATAGAGACGCTGCCTCGCGAAGCGGATAGTACGGTTCGATCCAAGCCTCTTTGTCGATGATGTCTTTAATGAAGGTTCCAACTGTTGTGAACGTCTCAGGATAGACGAAGAGAGTGAAACCGACGATTATAACTAAACCCCCGAATGTAAGCAGACCGATCGCAACCTCACTTCTTCTTTCCATAAGCACATCCCGCCAAAAGTAAACTTTCTAATGCCTAATTATAAAAGACTTGTCATTAAAGCGGCGGCTTAATCTTTTTCCTCTTTAACGCCGGTAGGTTCATCCATTTTTGGAACTCGACGCTGGGCGGTTCAGCTTCAAACAGCCTCTTTCGTTGATATTCCAGAACACTAGTTTCTTCATGGACGAACTCCGCGGCTGTAACCACCACGTGACCCGTTTCTGAAGCCGCTTTGAACACGGGCTTAGAAAGCTTCTTCCACCGTTCCTCCCGGAGAACATGGTGCTCAAGAATAGTTGTTGGAACATTCCGAACTACCTCAGCGAGGTTTCGAATTCCCCGGTCCGCGTCTTCTCGCCTCACGTGGAGGTCAACCAAATAAAGCGGCGGTCCACCTATCATGATCAGCTGCGGTTTTTCAGCGAGAATCAGGCTTAAGGTCGGATCGTACATGGGCCCCTGAACGTCTGACGTGAACAGAAACCTCTCATCGCCAGATTCAATGGTGGTCATTAGTACCCATCCTAGCGGCGTGTTCGCGGAGCCGTGGAAAACGGGTTCTGAAAACTTGAGCTTCGTGTCTCCGAACTCGAATGTCTTGCCGTCTGCCACCTCCAGCTTTTCTGCGTGTTTTCCGCCGGTTTTAGTGAACATCCATCCCCGCCTTCTCTGGCTGAAGTTAACCATCGAACGGTAGCTCTTCATGAGAACCAGCTTTCCCTCGTAAATCCTCTGTGAAACCTCGGGTGAACTCCAGTTGTAGCACCAATCCTCAAAAGAAGGCGTATGATGGTCAAAATGAAAATGACTAACCGTGACAACCTCAGCTTTCTCCGCAGCCTCCGCAATCCGCTGGCGACACCTCTTCAATGCTTCGTACTCTCTTGGGTGAGGAGAAAAACCAAACCGATTGGGCGCCAAAGAAACCCCCGCGTCCAAGAGAACTCTAACATCCCGCGTCTCCACAAAAGTACACATAGACCTGACGCCTAAGCTCTCAGCAGCCAACGGAACAACCCTAATCCGCCTGAACATGACTAAGTCAACACGCTGCGTCTAACATATACCTTTTTATTTTAAAACTGCACTATTTTTGCATCGTGGGCGATGACGACTCTGGCCCCTCGGATTCCTGTGAAGAGGATCTTGAGTGCGGGAGCCCACTTCTAGTAGGCATTAATTCTGGGCTGTTCTTCAGTAGTCCTCAAGAAACATGTAATGTTTTTCTAATCTTACGATACCAGTATAGGTTACTAATTACCAGGGAAATTATCAAAAGGACGGATGACACTGCTAGTAAAGTCACGTGTTTTTCTGCCGCTAGGAGCTCTTGTTTTAGACGTTGGGTTTCATTTAGGAGCCCCTCCGATGAGGGCTCGATGGCTAAGCTGCTATAACCTGTCGAATTAACGTGGGCAGTCAGTATTCGGTTGTTAGAGTCCCACGAATAGTCCCATTGGGTTTCGTTGCAAGACACTGTAAAGCCGTATGGGTAATGTCGCGCAGACACATAAATGCTTATTGAAGTATTTTTCTTAGGTGCAGTGACTATTGAAAAATACTTTGTGGTGATGTTGAATGAAAATTGAATCATGGGGGCGTTACTGGACAAAGGATAAGTTCTATCCAAAACGTCAAGGAATATTGTTTTTTCTCTTCCTTGTGAATCCAAGAGGTAGGTGTCGCCATCCCGCCGCCAGTAGGACCACCAAGCTGAACCAATCATGTATTTGTCCATTAGAGTGAGTTCATCCCTAACCCATTCTCCCGCCCCTGTTGCACTTGAACTGATGCCGAATTCTCCTACCCAAAAGGGTATCCCCCATTCCATTACGGCTTTTTCGTATCCTTCGAGCAGGTGACTTTCCAACCTAGCGATGTCGCCATCATAGCTTCCGTAGATTCCATAAGTATACAAGTGGGTTGAGAACACCACATTTGGCTGATTTACTTTTTGCGGAGAACCAAAGTAGTAAGGGGGTTCATAGAAAATGATGTGTTTAGGATCTACGGATCTAATTGCCTTTATAGTGTCGTTGTAGAAGTTGTAGAGAACGTTACTTGGAATAAGAAAATGCATGCCGGGTTCGTTAAACAAGTCGTAGCCGCATACAGTAGATTCATTGGCGTATCTAGAGGCAACATGCTTCCACATGTTTATAAAATGGGCCTGTAACGTCACGTTTTCCCAAAAGCCAGCTTCAGCATCGTTTGCATTTGTCCACTTATCGCACGTCCAGTAAGGTGCTCCGTCTCCTCCAAACTTTGGTGACCACTGCCATTGATGTATGTCAATCAAGACATAGAGACCATATTTCTTACACCATTCGATCACCCTATCTAGCTTTAGCAAATAGCTGTCATTGTAAACTCCTGGAGACGGTTCAATGTAACTCCATGCAATAGGGGTTCGAACCACATTGAAACCCCAACCTTTCATTTGTACATAGTCAGTCTCTTTTTGAACATACTGACCGAATTCAAGTCCCATATAGTTACAACCACGTAGGATAACTATTTGATCCCATTCATCCACGATCCACGTCCCATTCGTGTGTAACCACGGAAGCCTTTTTGTAGTCGCATCAGCGTTTGTAAGTAACTTGGAATTAAGAGAGTAAGCCACAGGGAAAACAAATGCAATACTTATAACTGAGGCAAGTATATATCCAACAAATCTACAGGTTTTCATTTAAAGTATCCCTTCTTATATTTAGAATTTTTATCTTATTTAATAATTGATCAAGAGAACTTAAGCAATAGCGTGCTGTTAAATAAATGTGTCGACCATACACTGTTATTAAATATTCTATTAGTCTATCTTATAGTGAAGTGCCTGATAAACACCGTAATGTATAAGAGCATGTGTTAATTATATCCCATTTGGGTTAAGATGCCGCCTGAGTACACTCTTATTATAATTCTAGGAATTGTTTTTTTCACCATTGTTTTCATTCGGGTTATCTGGTTAGCGGTCAAAACAAAAGAGAAAGCCTTCTGGTATATTTCAATTGTTTATCCTCTTTTTATTTTGAGCTTAGCTTCCATTCTCCTAGGCAATCCAGTCGTGTGCGTTATACTCATGTTTTTCATAGGACCATACTCGTTGGTTATTTCCTTGAAGTACGGGCGAAAGATAATCTCGGTGCAAACAAAATCAAGTCTTAAAGGATGGTCACCACTAGAACCAACGAAGTTCTCCGACTTCCTCACTATGAAAGGGTGGATTAAACTGGCTGGAAAACGAGGAAAAGATCAAGCGTTGTTCATCTATTTTCTTTTCAACCTATTCATATGCTCAATCGCATTTATAGGACTAAATCTAATATTCGATGTAGGCATAACCAATTTTATATTCAGCACAGGCATCGGGCTCATCATTTCTATGATGTTTTTCAGCACCGCCTTAAACACCGCCTTAAATTACCAATCCGACAAACAAGCTAGCAAGAAAGCCACCATAAAACAACCTCCAGAATATGAAAAACTTCTGCACAGCTATTTGCACGTTTACGGCAAAACTGGAAAGTGGCAATTAGACAGAGAAATTGAGCATTGTATCAAAAAGGGATTGACACAAAAAGAAGCCATCCTAAAGTTAGCCAAAGATTAAGAACATTGAGCCCCGAAGAGTTAACACTCTCCTTGTCTTCTTCAGTAGTGCTTAAAAATTCGAAACTCTAATGTTGACGGGAAGAATAGGCAACCTAGACATAACAGTGCAGAGGTTGAATATAGCTTGAAGTTCCACGCGGGAAAAATTCCAAACCAAGTCCTCAGAGAAATCGTTTTCAAACGTCTCGGAGCCAAACGCGAAGACGTAATCCTTGGGCCCTCAATCGGAGAGGACGGCGCCCTAGTCGAGGTCGGAGGCAAAGTGTTAGTCTCGTCTATGGATCCGATAACTGGGGCGGTTAACCGAATAGGCTGGCTAGCCGTGAACATCAGCGCTAACGATGTTGCCACCTTCGGCGTTCAGCCCCTCTTCTTCTCCTCCTGCATCCTGTTACCTGAAGGCTCCAACGAGAGAATTGTCCAAGTCATATGTGATCAAATCGACAGAGCAGCGAAGAAACTCGGCATAGCCGTGATTGGCGGTCATTCAGAGGTCACCCCGGGCATAAGACACCCAATAGTCGTTGGCTACTCAATCGGAATAACCGAGAAAGGACGCTATGTGACTTCTGGAGGGGCGAAACCCGGTGATCAACTGGTCCTAACTAAAAGCGTCGGAATCGAAGGCACAGCCATTCTCGCCTCAGACCGCCGAGAAGCCCTTATGCCTAAACTGGGCGGTTCGACTTTGAAAACCGCTGAAAGCTTTTTCGATCAAATAAGCGTCGTCGAAGAGGCGGTTTCGGCGTTTGAAACTGGAGGCGTTACTGCTATGCATGATCCCACGGAAAGCGGCGTAGCAGGTGGAATCCACGAGTTAGCTGACGCCTCAAACGTCGGCGTTAAGGTCTTTGAGGAGAAGATGTCCGTTGCACCTGAAACTTTGAGGATTTGTGAATTCTTCAAAATCGATCCGTTGCAGCTTGTCAGCTCTGGTGCGCTGCTAATCTCGGCTAAAGCAGATTCAACCGACAAGATTCTTAGGCGTCTTGCCTCCAGCAATGTTAAGGCGTCAGTTATCGGCGAGGTTGTGGCTTCTCCACAGGACCGCATTCTGGTGCGGAAAGACGGTTCCGCCGTTGAGCTCGTTAGACCGGTCTACGATCATCTATGGTTGGCTCTTGAAAGGTAATACTTTCGGTTTCCAAAGACCCTAAGTTTCTTTTTAAAGAACAAAAACCATAAATTAACGGTCTGCAAAAAGAATATGGGCTAAACTATGCAGCACCAAATCCGCAGTTTACCTTCCAGCGTTTTCAGAGATGAAACCAAACTGGACATTAACTACGTACCATCCAGCCTCCCCCACAGGGAGCGGCAACTCCAATTTTTAGCCCAACTTTTCCGTTACGCTGTGGAAAGACCCGGAGAAATGTCGCAGCGCGTGTTGGTAACCGGAAATATCGGCACTGGGAAAACGGTTCTCTGCCGAAGTTTTGGACAGAACATCACCAAGGAGGCACGGGAAAAGGGAATAAACCTTCAATACGTGCAGATTAACTGTCGCGAATGCAAAGGCAGCTTCTTCCAGATTATCCAAAGGGTCATCCTGAAGTTCTATCCGCGATTTCCAAGACGCGGATACTCCGGCGAAGAGCTTTTGCACATGCTTATAGAGGTTCTTGACGAGCAAAATGCCTACTTAATCCTCGTGCTAGACGAGTTGGATGCTCTGATCCGCGCCGCTGGTTCCGATCCGCTCTACGACCTCACCCGCGTGCATGAAAGCCGCAGCCAAGCCCCTCAAAGGCTTTCTTTGATCTGCATCCTTCGTAAGCCGGAATATCTAGAATCACTGGACCCCAGCACAAGAAGCACACTTCAACGCAATCTAATTCATCTAGAGGATTACTCAACAGGCCAGCTCCGGGACATTCTGAGCGATCGAGTGGCTCTCGCCTTCAGAAGCGGAGCGGTTTCCGATGAAACCCTAGACTTCGTAGCTGAATCTGCATCTTCAGAGGTGGGCGGCGCTCGTTATGCCATTGAGCTTTTGTGGCGGGCTGGCAAATATGCGGATGCTTCGGAGTCGCCTCTGGTTCTCGCTGAGCACGTTCGAAAAGCGTCTACCAGCATTTATCCCACCGTGCGCAGGGACACCGTTTCCTCGCTTGGGCTTCACGAGAAACTGTTTCTCTTGGGTGTTGCGAGACGCTTTAAACAGACGGAAGACGCCCACTTAACTATGGGTGACGCTGAAGACGCTTACGCTGTGGCATGTGAGGAGTACCGCGAGAAGCCGCGGGGGCACACGCAAATCTGGAAGTACATCAAGGAGCTTGCTAGCCAAGGCATAATTAAAACTGAGATTTCAGGAATCGGAAGACGGGGCAAAACTACTCTTATCAGTTTGCCGAATGTTCCCGCAGTAGACCTAGAAAAGGAATTGGATAAAGTTCTGCATGTGAGGCGGCGATGAGGTGCAGTTCGAAGATGTTTTCTCTTCGAAAGGTCGAGTTCGAATTTTGAGGATTCTAACGGAAATTGGCGAGTTGAACATTTCGGAGATCGCCCGGCGCGCTGGGCTCAACTACACTACGACAAATCAGCATTTACAGGCCCTTGAAGACGCTGGGCTCGTTAGACACAAGAAGTTCGGGAGAATCCGCATATTCAGGTTCAACGAAGAAAGCCCCCGGGCGAGAATGAGCAAAAGGCTCATAGAACTTTGGAATGAAAACAGATAAATCCGAATTAAACGCATGAATAAACAAAGCAAGAGGTTGCGCGATAAGATGTTCCATAAAGATTATGGCGAGCAGATAAGCCGGTTTGAAACCGCGTTAGGGCAAGTTTCTTCTGCTATACCCCGCGACGCTTTATTTGAGAGGGTAAAGCCTGAAGATCTCTGGAGTAAAGCTGAAACCCCTGTAACTATGCTTGAGGACATGGCGGAGAACTTTAAGGAGAGCCTGCTGGTTCTGAAACCGGAAAGAGCCCCGGAAATCGAGCGGCTTTTTGCAGCTGTTAATCAGCCTTTAACCGCCTTCAAGGAGACGCTGTTTCAGGAAGCAACCGATCCCGTCGCCAACACGCGAAACGCCCTAGAACACCTGAGGAAAGCCATGGTGAGCGGCTACGACTTCCTCATCCTAGCCAAAGAAATCAACGAACATCCTTCACCGGCTATACAGGAAATCCTGAAGCTCAAGGAAGTCTACGAAGCGAAGGAGTACATAGCCACAGTTCAGGTGCCGGAAACCATCCACACCAGACTAACTGGTCTAAACCAACGCGTAGAAGCCCTAAGCAGCTCTCTGTCTAACCTAGAAAAAGTGCTGGACACCGTTAAGGAGAACCTGAACAGCCTACGGGAGGAAGCCGTCAAATTCCGCTCTGCTCCAACTGAAGCTCCCGTAGATAAAGAGGAAGAGACGTCCACGGCTGAAACAGAAAGCCAGAAGCCCGAATAGACGGAAGGCTGGTGACCCTCCCCGTGTCAATGGTGGACATCACAGCGAAACCGGAAATTTACCGCGAAGCCGCAGCCGAGGGCGTAATCAAGCTGAAGCCCGAAACAGTGAAGCTGATCAAAGAAGGAAAAATCGAGAAGGGCGACCCGCTTCAAGCGGCGAAGATAGCTGGCGTCCTGGCGGCGAAAAACACCAGCACCTTAATTCCTCTATGTCATCCTCTCCCAATAACGGACATAAAGCTCGCCGTGGAAGTTGTCGACCGCTCCACGGTTAAGGTGGAAGCAACCGTTAAAACCCGGGCGCAGACCGGCGTTGAGATGGAGGCGCTCGTCGCAACCGCAGTTGCTCTATTAACAGTATGGGATATGACTAAAATGTATGAGAAAAATGAGAAAGGGCAGTATCCGACTACTGCAATTCAAGACATCCGTGTTACGCGGAAATTGAAGGAGACGAGCAAATGAGTGAAACAGCGGCTGAGCATAAGGCGGAAGCACCCAAAAAACTGAGCTTCGCGATAATTGTCTGCAGCACCTCCCGATACGAGCAGGTTAAATCCACAGGAAAGGTTGACGATCCGTCGGGCGATTTAATAGCCAAGATTCTCAAGCAAAATGGGCATGATGTTGTTTATCGAACAATCGTCTCTGACCAAGAGGTTCTTATCAAACAAAGTGTAAAGGAGGCGCTGGAATCAAGTCAAGCGGACGTGGTGATTACTTGCGGCGGAACCGGAATCAGCCCCACGGACGTAACCGTCGAAACAGTAAAAACCCTCCTTGACAAGGAACTCAGCGGCTTCGGCGAAGCTCTCAGGCGCCTAAGCTATGAGCAGATCGGGTCAGCGGCAATCATCACTCGCGCCCTCGCAGGTACTTCAAACGGAAAAGCAGTTTTTTGCATACCTGGTTCGCCTCAGGCGGTTTCTTTGGCTCTAGAAAAGCTTATACTACTCGAAGCGGGGCATATCATAAAGCACGCCCGCGGAAAATAGGAAGATAATCGATGATTTACGACAATTACGGGAGGCCGACGCTGAACCTCCGAATTTCAGTTACGCAAAAATGCAATCTGTGTTGTCCGTACTGTCACAGAGAAGGCCAAGCGTCAGCTTCAACGGAAATGTCCACGGATGAAATTCTGAAGATAACGCAAGTAGCGTTGGCGCTTGACATTTCCCGCGTGAAACTAACTGGAGGCGAAGCCCTCCTTCGATCCGACATTCTCGAGATTGTGAAGGGAATAGCCGAGCTTCGAGGTCTGCGGGATCTATCCCTGACGACCAACGGAACGCTGCTGGCGTCTAAAGCAGAAGCCCTCCGCGAAAACGGGTTAATGCGCGTGAACGTGAACCTTCCGACGTTGGATTCTAGGGTCTACCGCGAGTTGACGGGCGGAAACCTGAAGGATGTTCTAGACGGCGTAGAGGCAGCGGTTAAATCGGGGCTTTACCCCGTGAAATTGAATATGCTTGTTTTGAAGGGAATAAACGAAGATGAAATTTCTCGGATGATTACCTATGCGAAGCGCAGCGGAACCATTCTCCAAATAATCGAGCTTGAGCCTATTAACGTTAAGCCCGCGTACTATTCACGGCATCATCAGCCCCTAGATGATGTTGAAGCTGAATTGGAGAAGCAGGCCTTAGAAATTAAAACTAGGCAGTACATGCAGAACCGCAGAGTCTACTTTTTGCCCGACGCGAAGGTTGAAGTTATACGCCCCATCGAAAACACGGAGTTCTGTTCTCGGTGCACTCGAATCCGGTTGACGAGCGACGGGAAGTTGAAGCCCTGTCTAATGCGGAACGACAACCTCGTTGACATCCTCACGTCCCTCAGAAACGGAGTTGACACAGAAACACTAAAGCAGATCTTCACGGAAGCCGTCAAAAAACGTGAGCCGTATTATAAAGTGAAGCAGCTAAGACCTCTGACTTTCAGCTAGGTACGCCACCATCGCTTCGTCTAGGTCAAACCATTCAGCTAAGCCAGTCGCTATCTCGGTGTTACTCTCAAAGATTATTCGCAGAAAGGGAAGCACCTCTCTCACAGCTGCTGAAGAGGAAAGATGGCATTTTCTCCCTATTTTCATGCCTATCGAAGAACGCATTTTGCGGTCTTTTCTTGTTCGCGAGAGCCATTTTATTCTCTCCGGGAACTTGAAGGGTGTCCATCCTTTTGCTGGTTCTTCCTTGGAAACGGTTATACCTGCCGTCATAAAGTCAATTACATAGCGCATGAACTTCCAATTTTGCGTTGATCTGATTCTTCCGCGGTAGAGGTCCGCTATTGCCAACGCGTCCATTCCCTGCGCTAACTCGTGGGGGTCCTGTAGGTGGTGGGGCGCGTTTTCGTATATCCACTCGAAAAGCATGTCTAGGTCCACGTCCGCTGCGTCAACCGCGTTTTTCGCGTCTAAGCAGCTCTTAGAGTAGAACACGGTCCTTAAAACGTTGAATATGACGTCTTTTCGGTCTCTGTCGGCAAGCCACGCCACATCATTGTACGTCAGCTTTTTCTTGCCTTGCGCCAACGCTTGCAGATCGTTCACTGCGGATCGGATGTCTCCTTTGTCTTTTTTGGCGATGAGCTTCAGCGCGTCTGCTTCTGCTTGAATTTCCTCTTTTTGGCAGATTTCCTTCAGTCGCCTCAGAACATCGTAGAAGGTGGGCTTTTCGAATTTTATGAGGAGGCAGTAGTTCCGAAGGGTTGAAAACCGCGGGTCGTAGGCGTCGTTTGCGATGAGCACGAGGGGGCTTCGGCTGTTTTTGATTATCTCCGTGATTATTTTGACTCCGCCTTTGTCCGCGGTTCCTGTTATGCCGTCCATTTCATCAAGCAGAATCAGACGTTTTTTCCCAGAAAGCGTAGTGTATTGGGAAGCCGTTCCTGCGAACCGTTGAACAGCCTCTGCGGTTCTGTAATCGCTGGCGTTTTTTTCAACCAGCTCCAAATTCAATTCGTTGGCTAAAACCTCAACGCCCACCGTTTTTCCAATGCCTGGAGGGCCATAGAGAAAAGCAGCTCTTTTTTTAGGAATGGCTTTTTCCCAAGATTTGATCCATTTCTCAAGTTTCTGAATAGCTGCCTGATTTCCTACGACCTCCGCTAGTTTTCGAGGTTTGTGCTTCACCGTCCAGGGGGTGTGCACAGTTACTTTCCTCTCTGCATCTCGTAACCTGCTTCGGTGAGTTTGGCGAGCAGGGCGCTTAACTGGACCTCCTCGTCGGCTCCTTCTGTCAACCTGAAGTCGGTTTCTCCGATGACCTCAGTGATTTTGATTTTCCATTTTTCTGGAAGTTGGGAGCGGAAAACTTCTATGTGAATTTGCCGGATGATGTCGCTTCCAGCCACGCCGTACTTAAGAATCATCTCCCTCAGTTTTTCTCTGGCGCCCACAAAATCGCCCTTCATAGCCTGCGTGATCATGCCTCGAACATCCGCGGGGCTGGCTCTACCCACCACCGAGTAAACCGTTTCTGCGTTGATTGGTTTTCCCGTTGAAGCGGCTACCTGTAGCGTGTTGGTCGCCCCTCGCAAGTCGCCTCCGCTGATTTCGAGAATGGCTTCCATCCCATCGTCAAGCATCTTCACGTTTTCCTCTTGTGAAATACGCCGTAACCAGCTCACGGCGTCGTCCCTTGACAAGTAGGTGAACCGGAAGGGCGCGCATCTCGACTGGATGGGCTCAATTATTTTTCCGCTGTAGTTGGCTATGAGGATGAATCGGGCGGTTTCCGTGAACCGCTCCATAGTTCGCCTCAGCGCCTGCTGGGCGTCGCCGGTCATGTTGTCGGCTTCGTCGAGGATGAGCAGTTTGAAGGGTATCTCGCCTATGGCTCTTGTCCGCGCGAAGGTCTTCACCGTTTCCCTGACGACGTTTATGCCCCTCTCATCGCTTGCGTTTAACTCCATGAGGTGTTCGCGGTAGCCTGCGCCGTAAAGGTCGTGAGCCAAACACAACGCGGCCGTTGTCTTTCCGGTTCCCGGCGGACCAGCAAAAATGCAGTGCGGAACATTCTTTGCCTCAACGAAGCTCTTTAACCGCTTCACTATTTCCACTTGATCCACCATGTCCTTAAGGGATTTAGGGCGATACTTCTCGGTCCACATCTCATAGCTCATTTTAAGTTCCTCCCCTCTATGTAAGAAAACAAGCCGTATAAATTATACCCCCAAACCCAAAAAAATGCGCTAAAAACGTTTACTGTTATTAAAGAATCTGGTTAAATAATATATATATAAAATGCTAATTCTAAAGGGGGCACAATAGTGAGCGAACAATTAAAAGAACTTGAAAAAATTTCAAGAATTCTTATGCTTGCTCATGCAAAAGAAATTGAAACTGAACTAGCAAAATATGCTACAACTGATGAACGGAAAAAAATTTGGGTTCTTATTGATGGAAAGAATATGCCTAAGAATATGGCAAAACTAGCTGGAAATGTCAAGGTTAGGGCTATTGAAATATTCTTAAAACAATTAGCAAAAGCCAAGTTAATAGAAAATCCATCAAGAAAGCCGCCTAGCAAGTTAGTTGATTATGTTCCTCTGTCATGGATTGAATTATTCGAAAAAGAAAAGGAGTAAGCTGAAAATGGATGAGACCCAATTCAATGAGCTGATGCGAAAAATGGACATATTAATAAAACTAACTTCGGCTAATGCCATACAAGGAAAAAGCAAAACGGATCAAATCTTGTTTTTGTCTGATTTAGGCTTTGATAACAAACAAATTGCAGATATAGTTGGGACAACCTCTTTGACCGTTCGGGTCACGAAATCATCCAAGAAAAAGAAGAAATCACAAAAAAAGATGGTAAAGCCTAAGGAAGGAACAATTTCTGTCAAAAGTAAATAAGAAAATCCTTGATGCCCTGCGAGAGCATCCTTCTCTTAAGGGTCTTTCTGAGAGAACAATTAGCCGACGAATTGAGAAAACCAGAAAGAAGATCGGAACTTACCATTCAAGAAGAGCAGCTAGCGCTTATTATGCTGCACAAATAGGGATTGATGTTTACAAATTGTTGCAGGAGAAACCAGAAGAAATAAGTGAACTTCAGAAAATTGGAATCATTTCAACCTCAACGACTCCTCCTTTAATTAAAATCCCAAAATCTACGAAAAAAAAGAATGAAAAAGTGTATCCCAAAGGGCACGTCTATGATTTTTATAGAGATATTCAAAAAATTATAAGAAAAGCCAAGAAAGAGGTTTTTCTAATCGACAGTTATGCAGATGAAGAAATACTCGACTTATATTTGGCAAAAATGCCAAAAACCGTTGAAATAAGAATACTTACCAAAGAACCCAAAGGCAATTTTATAAAGGTTGCCACAAAATTTAAGATGAAACCTGGCATAAAATTTGAAGTTAGGAAAAGTAATGACTGTCATGATAGGCTTTTTTTCATAGATGATCAATGTTGGATTTCTGGTCAATCTGTTAAAGATGCTGGAAAGAAACCAACTTATCTCGTTAAAATCGATGCGTCTAATATTTTTAAGAAAGTATTTGATGAATTGTGGAAAAATTCAGTGAGCCTCGTGTAAAAACAACTTTCTTTAATCTCATAAAGCCAAGGTCTTTATAGAAAAGTCAGATTCATGGCATTCTTGGTGTCCATATTTTGTGTTCATCCCTCAAAAACTTCGCTAATAACAACGCTTCTTCATCAATTAAAGTCTCAATAGTCTATCTTTTATCCATCCTTTTTCTTGGTACTTATATAGCTCCCAACTTCGGAGCTGAAAGTCTAATCTAATAATAGGGTATAGTGTCATAATTAATAACTTCTGCGTGTGGGTTCATTGTGTGTATGTTAGCGCAGATTTTTTATGCCGCTCGCAATTTATCTTCTATTGGGTGAGAGAAAATTAACAAGAAACGGGGCTGCTCCCTTCTCATCTTAACCTTTCTGTTCGCAGCTTATGCACCGGGCATTTCCGCTTGGAGCAACGGTGGTTACAGCAGTGACCCCGCTAACCCCGACTATGGAACCCATGACTGGATTGCTCAACACGCTCTGGATTTCTTGCCAGCAGAAGAAAAGCAGTACATTTTGGATAATCTTGCAGTGTACCTTTACGGAACCGAGCTTCCAGACAACAATCAAGCGCCTGATGGCATCGGCGACACGACTAAGCATCATGTCTATTTCAGCTCTACCGGAGCTATTGTCGATGACATTGCTGCAGTTAGAGCCCAAGAAGAATATGATAACGCCTTCTACTATCTGAGCACAGGCGACGAAATAAACGCAAGTAAGCACGCTGGGATAATGAGCCACTACATTGCTGATGTTGCTGTCTTCGGGCACGTAATGGGCTCAGGAACAGACTGGGGATCAGAACAACACCACAGCGACTACGAAAGCTATGTGAATTCGCGAACCTCAAGCTACGAAGACGATTTCAACTCCTACCTGTCCTTCGACGGCAACCTAACTACCACATCGGCTTATAACGCAACGATTGAACTTGCCTACGACACCACGTTTGACGAAAATGGCAACCTGACCTGTGTATGGATGGACGAAAACTACAACTGGAGCAGCTCAATGTTTAAAGATAGGTGCGGCGAATCGCTCAACTTAGCAGTCAACTTCTTAGCAGATGTTCTACACACGCTGTACGTGCATGCGATACCAGAATTCCCAAAAAACACAATACTGCCCTTATTACTCCTCATAACCTTGATCGCGACACTTATCATTCGAAAACCCGCATTATCCAACAGAAACTAACAAAAGATTTGCGGATCAATTTCCCATCATCGTAGAAAGAATACTGAGGTTTGGGATTAAATTTTAATCTTTTTTTTCTCTCTTTTTTTAATCCTTGGAGCAAATACGCTATCAAAAGGCAGATGAAGCACGCGCAAGGTCATTTTTTTCCCCTGATAAGGCCTATCGTTCCTAGAATAAACGGTAGCTTCAACACTCGTGTAATGAAATCCGCATCTCGGGTTTGAACAAACTCCACTTTGCTTATCCCCCAACTCCTAATGGTCTCAACCAAGTCATCGATGTCACCAAAAAGCTGCTTGATTAAGAACTCATCTTGAAAAGAAAATCTCCCTCCCTTTTTGACAACTCTTAATGCTTCACGAACAACCTCCCGCTTGTCTTTGGACTTGCCGACCATGTGGAACACGAAGTTGCTTACAGCTGCATCGAAATATCCATCATCGAACGGCAAAGATTTAGCGTTGGCTTTCTGGAACGTAACACGCTCACTTACTCCCTCAATCTTTGCATTCCTTTCACAAGCATTCTTTGAGTACTCCCAGTTTTTCCCCCAGTAATCAATTCCGATAACCTGTGCTTTTTTATGCTTCTGAGCGAGCTTGATCGTGAGAGCCCCGTTTCCGCATCCTATGTCAAGTGCCCTTCCCTCTCCATTCCAATCCAAATTTGCTAACACCAACGTCCAGATGCGGTCTTGTACATTTCCCCCTTGAGGAGAAAATTGGTACCGAACATACAGAAAATAAACGGAAACTAGGAGGAACAGCACAGCAGGAATTATCAAGATCCAGAACATAAGACCCAAACCCAAAAATACGAAACCTAAGAAACCAGATAGATAATTCTCTTTGAAACCCAATTACCATATTCTGCTTTTTCCCCCATTCGACTGCACCATCTTTCTTTCTGTTAGTTCGCCATACGCTTCATTGTATTTATATAATTTTAAATTGGTCTTTTGGGTTTGGGGTATAAATTATATCGTTGGTTGGGTATAAAATACACCTCCAAACTTAACTTGAGAACGTGCATGCGCGCACATATATATAATTAGTTAACCGTTGAAGATATATTCGGTGAAGACCCGTGAAGACAGTTAAGGTTAATGGCGAAAAGAGGAGCCACAAAGTCTTCATGTACGCCATTAGTACATGCGCGTGGTGCAAACGCACAAAACAATTTCTCAAAGATAATAGTGTCGAATTTAAGTATGTTGATGTCGACTTATGCAGTGATGAAGATCAAGAAAAGATTAAGGCACAAATCACTAAACGAGGAGGGAGACTAGCCTACCCAACCGTAATTGTTGATGACAAGATTTTGATAACAGGCGCTAAATTGGATGAGATAGCGGAGGCCTTGGGACTTTGACGACTTTAGAAGCGGTTCGGAGGAGAGCAGAGAGTGACGCGAAAGACAGAGGATACTTCTTGAATCCTGATCCGGCGTTTCTTGCAGATTTGATTGAAGGCTTGAAAACAAACGAAGACCGCTATGGCTATCCCTCTTGCCCATGCAGGTTAGCTTCAGGAGTTTTTGAACTTGACAGAGACATCATATGCCCATGCGATTACAGAGACCCAGACGTAGCAGAACACGGCTGCTGCTATTGTGCGCTTTTCATTAGAAGCGATGTCGTTAACGAGAACAAGCCCATTGAGCCAATACCTGAAAGAAGACCTAAACAGAGAACTGCTTTAGCCCATGCGCAAGCCTCTCAGAAGGTGGAGAAACCCCATGAAGTGGTGCCAGCTTCAACTGCAGCTCCTTTAAAGACGAAATTAAAAATGTGGTACTGCAAACAATGCGGATACGTGTGTTTTCGCGAGGAACCACCTTATGTCTGCCCGATTTGTAAGGCTAAAAGAGAGCTATTTGAAGAAATCAAGGCAACAGTTTATCTAGGCACATGACAGACTTCAGGATACGCGCGCTCAACGAGAAATAAAGCGCTATTTTTGCACCTTCTTCAAGGTGATTTCGCGTAAAGTAGATTTGATCAGTTTTTTACTAAATCCCAACCGTTCAAGTAGTCTAAGTAACTCCTGAGCATCAAGTATATCATAACATTTTGGACAAACTTTTATCTGCACCCTGTAAATAGCTGAATCTACACCGCATTTGGGGCACTTACCAATCCATGTTATATCCAATGGAGGCTCTCCCAGCGGACGACGGACGACATCCACTTTCTGTACGGCCTTGCTTCCCTTTTCGAACTTCTCATATAGGGAGCCTAATGCTTTCCTCAGTTGCCTTTCATTCCAATCATGGTTCTTTGCTGCTCTGTCGATCTCCGACACGAAATAGTCTTTACTCCAATCTTTACTGATTTCTTTTAGGATCCTCTTGACAAGAGCGTCTTTCTTTCCACTTGAAGGGAGATTCAAATCCTCACAGATTTCCCTAAGATCGTCTTTTTGCATACAGTTCATAATCTGGAAAAAATCATAGTTTGCTTCCTCGCGCAATCGCACTATCAGTTTCTTCTTAGCACCTTTAGATTGCACCCCAGCCATTTCTAAAAGTTCTTGAACCCCTTCCTTGTAGAAATAACGGTCTATAAACTCCTCGACCTTCATACCCCTACATCCCCCTTTGTTACAACTAATTAGATTATAGTATATTACAATATGTGTGTTTGGGTTATGATATATTATTGCGCGCGGCGTATTAATGCATATCTATTTCACAAACCTTAAGACTTTCACTTCATACATTAAAACGAGCGCTAATGATCGAAAAATGTCCCAGCTGCAATAAAGATATTTCTAATCTTCCTAGCAGTGCCGAAAATTGTCCTCACTGCGGCGCAAAGCTCGAAGTTGACCTCTGGGACGAATTGTTCGATGAAGAAAAAGAAAGAAAAACGCTGGCAAAAATGCGTGAACAAAAAGAACTACACGCACGCAGACTCAGAAGAAACGCTTCTGTAGTCGGTCTCAACGTGATCGTTTCCTTTACTGTATTGCTAATTTACTCAGTTTCTTTGCACCATTGGCTGGGAGTCGCATTATCCATCGGCTTAGTGGCTATCACGCTTCTATTTGACTCCTTTACGGTGTACAGCTTGATCTCTGAACGCAAGCTAGGATAAACTTTGCATGTAGGTAAGCAGAATTTTTGTCTACTCGTTCTGGCATTCATATACACCCCTGAATATTTATTCAATAGGGACTGCTGGATTTGACTTTTAAATATTGTGGAACGGTTGCCGGCACCCTATTACCGCCTTTCGAGCGCTGAAAAGCGGGTTGCAACGTGTTAGTTATTATGAAACTGGTCGTTGCTCTGTTAAATTCGAGTCATTTCTTCTACCGGAACGAGGCAGTGGGGAGCAAAAGTATCAATTCCTGCTCCCATTTCCTTCATAACTGCTCCAGGCGTCAGGCCGCCAACCATGCATAACCCGAATCTATCCATGCCTACGGGTATCCCGAGTACAGGTTCATTAGGCTCACCGAAGACTAAAACACCGCCCCATCCCTTGTTCTTTAGGTCAGTGAGAATTTTTCCGGTCCGCTCCCTTGCTTCCACAGGTATTTCCCGCAGGTTGGCGAGCAGCATTCCTGTTCCGGTTTGGAGTACCTTTGTTATCGAGGTCATATTTCTGTAAACGAAAACCTCAAGGGGCGGTATAGTCGTTCCCTCGTATGAGATTATTTCTACGAAACGGATAGGTTTGTGATCCAGCATCTGGACCAAGCCGCCACAATTGAAAAGCAAAGGAATGCCGGAGTGGATCAGTATGCCGTCTATAGTCAGGTTGCACACTGTAAACAGGGCTATTTTCTCCTCAGGGACAGACACACTCCGATACTCTTCCCCTTCATCCAGCAGTTTGATGTAGGGCGCTGCTAAAAGGTTCATTTTATGAAGAGCCTTAACGGTTTTTAACGTCTTTTCGCGGAAGGCTTTATCTATTATAGACACGTTTGTGACGAGGAGTCCGGTGTCTTCTTCGAGGTTGTAGGTTGCGGAATAGGCTAGGGATAAGAACCTGGTGGTGATGAAGCCTACTCGCAGGTAGGCTAAGGCCCTGCTCAGTTCGGCTAAACCCTTAGGCGTTATCGTTCTTCCGCTTCGTTCGTGACCCTTAACAAATCCCTTCGCCTCTAGCAACTGAAGATGATACCTTATTGTCCTGTCGCTGAGGAGGAACCCTTTCTTTCTTAACTCCCGCCTCAACACTGTTGAGCCTACAGGACTATCATATTCACTCAGCACCCTGAGTATTTCAAACCCTTTTCTGGCGCTTTCGTTCAGCTGTGCCATGCTCGATTCTCCTGATCATAGGTAATCTTCATTTCATTCTTATAGGTTGCTGATTATCCATTCAACTTTCCATAGAGCAGAATATATCTTTCATGATTAAAAATATGATTTTCCTTTCTTATTTAATGCCTATTTGCCGTTCTATCTCCCCAATTTCCTCCGGCGAAGGGAGAATCGGATAATTGTAAAGCGGTCCGCCAGGCCGCTCATTGTAGTAGGGTCGATTGCAGCCGGGACAACCAGAAGTAACAAAGGGAAGACCAGATCTAATTGCGCTCTTTAACTCCGTTTTAGAGACGCCGAAATCCACGAGGCGGCCGTGCACATCAAACCGCATGTTTTCAAACCGCGTTTTCCGGTGGGTCATCAAAAAATGAGCCGTCTGAATCTCTCGGTAGTACCTTAACGGCGGTTGAGGATGATCTTCCAAGATTGTTCCTTTTATCGGCGTAAACGAAAACAAGCCGGGATAGACGCCCAAATCAACACACCACTGAACCATTTCGGTGAGTTCTCTGGCGGTTTCGCCTAAACCCGCTATGAGGTGAGTTGACACTGAACCTCTACCGAAGACCGCGACAGCTTCCTTCAGCACGCGGCGTTGTTCCTCCCAAACGTAGGGTCCACCGACCGTAAGGCCTTTAACCTTGTCGAAAAGCGGTTTGGTCACAGCGTCCATGGGCACACATATCCGGTTTACGCCGATGTCCCTAAGCTGTTTCATCTTCTCACGGTTCAGAGGCTGACAACACACGGAAAGAGGCACATCTGCGCGTAACCTTATCGCGGTTATGAGGTTCGTTAGATCGTTGAACACTCCTGAGTAGTTCAGCGCTTGGATGCAGACCCGCTGAATTGCATCTGCCTCATAAGCAGGCTTTATCGCTGAGAGCACCTTTGCGATTGGGAAGGGGGGCCAAATCACCCTTGAAAGCATGTCCGCTCTGCCTTTGCTTGTTTTAGCTTGGGGGCAGAAGCTACAGTTGGCGGAGCACTTTTCCCGGCGGTATGTAAGCAGATAAACAGTTGTGGGCTTAGCGTCTAACCTGCCCTTCGTTAAACCGAGAATCACTGCAGAGCCAAAGGAAACCCGAATGTTCTCAGGCAAAAGTGCCTCACTCATCGCCAAGCCCCAGCGAGTTGATGTATAAATGAGCACCGATTTTAAATGGTTTGGTTAAACAAGCGTCTGAACGTACAGTTAATTTTAAAACAAGGAGCATTATATGTTAGTCGAGAGGTGGAAAGATTGGTTAAAGTGGATGACTATGAACTCGCTGAGGGCCTCTACTATTCCAAGGAATGGATGTGGCTCAAAGTGGAAGGCAACAAAGTCAGAATTGGCATAACCGACTATGCTCAAAAGCAACTCCGTGAAGTCGTTTTCGTTGAACTTCCAGGCACAGGAGACACAGTGACACCGGGCGAGCCCTTCGGAACCGTAGAATCCGTAAAGGCTGTATCCGACCTCATCGCGCCGATAAGCGGCACCATAGAAGAAGTCAACGAAGAAGTAGGATCAAAACCGGAACTGCTCAATGAGGACCCCTACGGCGAAGGATGGCTCTTAGTCCTAACTCCAACGAATCTTGACGCGGAATTGAAAAACCTCATGGATTTCAACGCGTCGGTGAAATGGCACAAGGAGCTTAGTAAGGGAAGCTAAACAAGCCAAGATCAGAATTCGTAGGTTCTCTTTAGGCTACATGTAGAGAGATTCCAGCATAGATTTTCCCAAATCTGTTCCACAGCATGCCACACGTTTTCAAATAGTGATTCGGGCGCTCAGTATTCTTTCGGCATCATCTGAAGCTCTTTGTAGGCGAAAACCGGGCCGTCTTTGCAAACAAACTTTTCTCCGATGTTGCATCTTCCGCACTTTCCGATTCCGCATTTCATCCTCATCTCGAGCGACAGGAAGATGTCTTCATGGGGGAAGCCAAGCTCGTTAAAAACTGGCATGGTGAACTTTATCATTATTGGTGGACCGCAGACAACCGCTGTAGTGTTGCTTGAGCTTGGGGCGACCTCCTTGAGAACGGCCGGGACAAAGCCTACCCGCCCAGTCCAGCCGGGAACAGCACTGTCTATGGTCACGTTGAGGTTGATGTCGTCCCTCTTCCCCCAAGCTTCAAGGTCGTATTTGTAGATGAGTTCTCCCGGGTTGCGGGCTCCGTAGATGACCGTCACGTCTTTGAATCTGTCCCTGTTGGCGTCATGAAGGATAAATCTGATCAGTGACCTCAGCGTCGTGAAGGCGAAACCCCCTCCGACAATAACAACATTGCGGCCCTCCATCCTCTCCAGAGGGAACCCGTTGCCGAACGGCCCTCTGACCCCTATGACCGTTCCTTCCTCGCAGTTGTGCAGTGCCGTGGTGACGACTCCTACCTTTTTCACGGTGAATTGAATGTAACCCTCGTCCGTGGGGGATGAGGCTATGCCTATGGGACACTCTCCGGCGCCGAAGACCGAGATCTCCGCGAATTGGCCACATCTATACTTGAAGTTCTTCATCACTTCCGCGTCTTGGAAAACTAGCTCAAACGTCTTAATGTCGTTCACTTCGTTTTCTGTTATGATTTTTCTGATAACCGCGAGGCTCGGGATGTACGGGTTACTCATTCTCTACTGCACCTGCCTAGTCGATATTTTCTCAACTACTTCTCTGATGTCAAGGTTGACAGGACACTCCCTGACGCATCTTCCACAGCCCACACAGAAGCCTTCGCCGAAGTTCTTTACGACGTAGTCGAACTTGTGCATGATCCTCTGTCTCATCCTTTCCTTCCCTGAGGGTCGAGGGTTATGCCCAGAACCTTCCAAGGTGAATAATTGGGATTGGCATGTGTCCCAGATTCTGACTCTTTTCCCTTCGTTTGTCCCTTCATCTAAGATATCGAAGCAGCAGCAGGTGGGGCAAAGGTAGGTGCAGACCGCGCAGCCTATGCACTTCTGGTGTATCTGATCCCATATTGGGTCGTCGAACATTTTGTCAAGCTTCTCATTTATGCCTTCAACGGACACCTTAGACCTAATAGCTTTCTCAGCGTCTTCGGATAGCCTCTTCGCCTTCTCTATATCCTCTTTTTCTGCGTCCCTTAACCACGGGAACTTCTCAATGAGCTTCTCGCCCCTTTCCGTGACAGCTTCCAACAGATACTTGCCGTTTAATTCTTGGAGAAGCAGGTCCATGCCCTCTTTTCCGAAAGGGCTTCCTCCCATGGACGTGCAGAAACACGTACTCAAAGGGTGATTACATGCCAAACCGACTACGGTGTTGTTCTTCCTCTTCTCTAAATAGTACAAGTCTTTGTATTCTCCAGAAGAAAAGAGTTTATCGAGCAAAACGAAGCTTCTAGCATCACAGGGGCGGACGCCCAGCAACACCTTTCTCTTCGGAGCTGGGGCTTCTTCTATTTCTACGCCCTTCTTGCCGACCCTGTAGGTGAACAAGGTTTCGGTTTGTGGAAAGAAAACCTCTTTAGGCGGCTTCTTTGTGTTCTGAAAGCCTAGGTAAATTGCATTTCCCGACGAGATTCTTTCAAAAGAGATAAGACTGTTCTTCTTAACTGGTGCGAAAACCTCATACTCTTTGGTCAACTCTTCGATGAGAACGGGAATTTTGCTCTT
Organism: uncultured Candidatus Bathyarchaeia archaeon; assembly: GCA_964655075.1. Taxonomy (GTDB): domain Archaea; phylum Thermoproteota; class Bathyarchaeia; order Bathyarchaeales; family Bathyarchaeaceae; genus CAZZLD01. The sequence goes on along the minus strand of CAZZLD010000001.1, from coordinate 352,393 downwards.
TTCTATGACCTTCCACTTCATTTGAAACACCGCGGCTTCACTTGATGAACTCCTGAGAGTCGTCCATTTTGAACTCTCCTAACGGTGGAACTTCTTCTAGGTTGAGTCCCGCCTCGTAGTTATACCGTTCTTTCATGATCTTCTCGGTTTTCTTCACGAGCTCCCTCAAGTTTATGTCCATCGGGCACGCTCGACTGCAGGCTCCACAGTCAACGCATCTCCCAGCTACGTGGAGTACGCGGACAATGTGGTAAATCATTGTGTCTGAGAGGTCGTTCGTTTTGCCGAACCAAGCGGGCATCGTCTGGTCGACGAAGCACATTTTGCAGTAGCATAGGGGGCAAACGTTTCTACAAGCGTAGCACCTGATGCATTTGCTTAATTCTTCCTTAAAGTGGGCCCATCTTTCCTCCGCTGACTTTGATTCAAGGTCTGAAACCTCAGCGAACTCGTCGATCGCCGTTTCAGGCACCTTTTCGCCCACAAACACATCGTAAACAGGTGGATTTCTGTGCCTGCAGGTTAGACATGAGTCGCAAAGGAAATCTTTTTTCGGTAAGACCGACTCGAAGCCTTCTCCCTTAACCCTGATCTGTTCGCCCTCAGCGATGGCTTCTAAAGCTTCTTTGCCATCAAGTTTCGCCTCTACTTTTTTTCTGTCGATGACGCCTAGACAGGGAACGCCTATAATAATTACGTTTTCCCTCGGGATCTGCTTTTCAACGATGCAAACCGCTATTGCGCGTGCATCGCAGCCCTTTGCCACAACGCCTACTTTCTCCTTTCTGCCCACTAAGTACTTTGAAAGATTAGCGTCGCAATTCGGGTTCCAGACAAGTTTTTGAACGTCTTCCGCTTTATTCACAAAGCATGGAGTAGTGCGGAGCGGCAGTGTTCCCTGCTCGTATCCGATTATCAGGTCGACCTTCTTTTCGTTGAGAAGCTTTTTGGCGACCTCTCTTATTGATTTTTCAAGGTTCTCCATGCGGATCTACCTCTTCACCAGTCTTTCAGCAGGCCCCAGGGTCTTCACCTTTTCTACCACGTCCTTTACAACATTAGCAAACTTTTCGCCTTCAGCAGCAGAGACCCACGAGAAGTTTACTCTTCCAGGCTCAATTCCGAGGTATTCAAGCAGGTCCTTCAGGACAGCGAATCTCCTCCTGGCCACAAGGTTTCCGCTGATGTAGTGGCAGTCGCCGGGGTGGCATCCTGAGACTAGGACCCCGTCCCAACCGCGCTGAAGGGCTTTTATTATAAAGTACGGGTTGACTCTCCCAGAGCAGGGAACTCGGACAACCCGTATGTTGGGGGGATACTGCATTCTACTTATTCCAGCGAGGTCTGCTCCAGCGTAACTGCACCAATTGCACAGGAAGGCTAGAATCTTCGGGTTCCATTCTTTTTCATCAGTTTTCACTTTGGTCACCTCAATGCGTTTATAATCAAGTTCATCTGCATGTCGGTGAAGCCCTTGATGTCTATTGCCGAGCACCTGCAAGTAGCGGCGCACGCTCCGCACCCTTTGCAAAGGGCGCTGTTCACCTTTGCTGTTTTTCCCCTCTTGGTTTCTTCGATTTCTATGGCGTTGTAGGCGCATACCAGTATGCAGAGCCCACACGCTGTGCACTTGTCCGGGTTAACCGTGGCGATGACTCCCTCAGCCTCGATCGTGTCTTTCGTAAGCAACGTACACGCCCTAGACACTGCGGCCTTCGCTTGGGAGATGCTCTCCTCTATGGATTTCGGCGAGTGCGCCATTCCGCACACGAAGATGCCCTCTGTGGCGAAGTCAACTGGTCGAAGCTTAGCATGGGCCTCTAAGAAGAACCCATCTTCATTTATTGGAACCTTCAGCATCTTAGCCAAGGTCTCGTTTTCTTTGGGTGGAACCACGGCTGCGCTCAGAACCACGAGGTCTGCGTCTATGATGACGTCTTCTTGGATAATCGGTTCAAAAACTGACACCTGCAAGCCTTTTCCCCCTGGCGTAGCTTTGGCAACCTTTGGCTTGTTTTCCTCTTCGTAGCGGATGAAGACCACTCCAGCCTCGCGAGCCCTTCTGTAGTGTTCTTCCATTAGACCGTATGTTCTTATGTCTCGGTACAGAACGTAAACGTTAGCGTCTGGGTCTTTCTCCTTTATCTTCAGGGCGTTCTTAACTGCCTCTCCACAGCACATTCTGCTGCAGTATGGGTGTTCGTCATTCCTAGACCCTACACACTGGATCATCACGACGGTGCCGAGCTTTTCGTTGCTGGCGGTTGCGATTCTGTTCTCCAATTCCAGTTGCGTCAATACGCGGAGGTCTTTTCCATAGAGGTACTCGTTCGGATGGTATTCTTCGCCTCCAGTTGCCACAATGATGACTCCGTGCTCTAGCTCCTTTTTCGCTTCGCTGCCTGAGCTTAGGGCTACAGTGGTTTTGAAGTTTCCCACGTAGCCGGAGACATTCTCAACCTCTGCGTTGGGAAAGACTTGGATCAGCTTGTTAGCGTTTACCTTTTTAATCATAGCCTTTAGGTACTGTTGGGTATCGCCGCTGTCCAGTGTATAGCGTATTTTACGGAGGAAACCACCAAGCTCTTCGTTCTTTTCCACTAAGTCAACCTCAAAGCCTTGCTCGGCTAATGCTAGAGCCGCGGTCATTCCTGCCAGTCCTCCTCCGATGACGAGGCCTCGGCGGGTGACGCCCAGAGAAAGCCTTTCCAACGGCTCTATCATCCGAGCCTTCGCCACCGCCATTCTTACTAAGTCCTTTGCCTTCTCGGTGGCGGCTTCGTGATCGTGCATGTGCACCCAAGAACATTGGTCGCGGATGTTTGCCATCTCGAAGAGGTATCTGTTCAGGCCGGCTTCCTTTATCGTTTCTTGGAACAGCGGTTCATGTGTTCGGGGTGAACATGAGGCCACTATAACTCTGTTTAGTCCGTATTCTTGGATTCTCTTTTTGATTATCTCTTGAGTGTCCGAGGAGCACGTGTAGAGGTTGTCGCAGGCGTGGACGACGTTTGGGAGCGTTTGAGCATACTCCATAACGCTTGGAACGTCAACAACCCCTCCGATGTTGATGCCGCAGTGGCACACAAAAACCCCTATCCTCGGGGGCTGACCCACCACATCCAGCTCTTTTGGGTACTCCTTCTTCTTCACTAGGGTTCCTCGCGCTGAAGAAAGCACTGTGCCAACGCTGGCCGCGGCGGCGCTGGCCTGAGTAACGGTTTCAGGGATATCTTTGGGCGCGGAGAACATGCCGCAGACAAACACTCCGGGCTTACGGGTTTCTACGGGATGAAAAGGTTGGGTTTTGCAGAAACCGTGTTCATCCAACTCAACATCAAGGTTTTTCGCCAGCTTCTTAACGTTCTCGGAAGGTGTGAAGCCGACCGATAGGACGACTAGGTCGAATTCTTCCTCGTGGAGATTTTCATCTTCGGTCTCATACCCTATTCTTAGGTTTTGAGACTTGGGCATCTCCTCTACTTCGGACACCCTGCACCTGACGAACCTAACTCCGTACTCGTTCTTAGCCCTCTCAATATACTTATCAAAGTCCTTCCCGTAGGTCCGCAAGTCTATATAAAAGATCGTGGGTTCAACCTGACCCATGTGCTCTTTGGCTATAACCGCCTCCTTCGTGGCGTACATGCAGCAAACCGAAGAGCAATAACCGTTTCCACACGTGACATCTCGAGAGCCAACGCACTGTATGAAAGCAATTTTCTTAGGGATGTCTCCGTCTGAGGGCCTCTGCACACGGCCCGTGAAGGGTCCAGAAGCGCTCAAGATTCGCTCGAACTCGATGCTTGTGACCACGTTAGCGTATCTTCCGTAACCATATTCGCTCTTTAACTTGGCGTTAAATTCCTTAATGCCGGGGGCTAGAATAACAGCGCCAACGTTAAGCTTGACTTCTCTCTCTTGATCTGCGTAGTTTATGGCATCGGCCAGACAAATGTTTTTGCAGAGCCCGCAGCCTATGCACTTTTCCCTGTCGATCATGTACACCAAAGGAACAGCTTGCGGGTAGTTGATGTGAATCGCCGTTCTCTCATTCAAGCCTTTGTTGAAGGCGTCTACAGCGTCAACTGGGCAGAACTTGGCGCACAGCCCACACCCCGTGCACTTCTCGATGTCAACGTATCTTGGGCGTTGCCTCATGGAGACGACGAAGTTGCCTGCCTCTCCCGAGATCCCGGTGACCTCGGAGCACGTCAAAACCTCAACGTTCAAGTGTCTTCCGCACTCCACGAGCTTTGGAGACAGAATGCACATGGAGCAGTCGTTTGTCGGGAAGGTTTTGTCAAGCTGTGCCATTACCCCGCCTATAGCCGAGGAGTTATCCACCACGTAAACTTTGAACCCCGACTCAGCTAGGTCAAGCGCCGCCTGTATCCCTCCGATTCCCCCGCCCACAATCAACACTGAACCCACTTTGCTTGCTTCAGAAACCGTTTTTCGCGAGCTCATGTTTGTTGTCCCCCAGCTCTCCGATACTTAGGGCTATTTCCTTCGATTCCCACGACAGAGACCAACCCGTCGCGCTCGAGAGAAACCATGTTTCTCAGCACCTCCCCAGGAGAAGCCTTCACCCTCTTGGCTACCTCTTTGACAGAGAGCGCATCTCCTTCTAAGGAGAGGAGAATCCTCCTTCTCGCAAACTCCTTCTCGATGGTTTGCAGCATCAGCTGGTCGAACTCTTCTTGAGAGACCTTCTCTCCGAAGACGTTCTTCTCCTCTACAAGCTCTCTTTCCCTGCCCACAAGCCATCTGATCCTCTCTTGGGCGAGAGCCTCCTTGGCTGCGGTTAAGCGTGCCTTCAACTGTTCGGGTTTCAGATCCGTTTCTTTGCCCAGCGGACCTAGCTCCCTCACCTTCTCTGTGAATTCTCTCACCAGAGTTGCAAAACGTTCACCCTCAGCCGCGGACACCCAATCGACTAGCAACCGCTCAGGAGACAAACCTGCATTCTTCAGGGCTTTTTTGGTCATTTTCATTCTTCTTTCCGTGTAGTAGTTTCCAGTCATGTAGTGGCAGGTTCCTAGGTGGCAGCCCAAGACCATAACGCCATCCAGCCCTTGGATGAAAGCCTCGAAAACGATGGTTGGATCCACTCTTGCTGAGCACATCACTCTAATAATCTTCACGTTTGGGGGGTACTGCATACGGCTGACTCCCGCCAAGTCTGCGCTGGCGTAGGAGCACCAATTGCAGAGGAAACCGAGAATGTTCGGTTCAAAACTTTCTTTTGGAGTCAAGGCGCCACCTCCGCTAAGGCAGTTACCTGTGCAAGAAGCTGCTCGTCTGTAAAGTGCCTCATAGTAATCGCCATCTGAGGGCATCCAGCTCCGCATGCCCCACAACCCTTGCAGGAGGCAGCTATCACCTTGGCTTTCCTTCCCTTCTCAGTCTCTTCAACCCTTATTGCGCTGAAGGGACAGGTCATCTCGCACAAGCTGCAGCCTGAACATGCGTCCTCATTAACCACCGGAATCAGGGGCTCAGTTTTCACATGTCCAACGGACATAGGTATGGATGCCCGAGAGGCTGCGCCATACGCTTGGGAAATGCTCTCGCTGCCATTGGTTGGCCAGTGGGCACAGCCGCACACGTAGATGCCGTCTGTTGCAAAGTCAACGGGTCGAAGTTTAACGTGGGCCTCTAGGAAGAACCCGTTCTCATCTACTGGCACTTTCAGTTTCTGCGCGAGGTCTCCGGAGTCGTTGCGGGCGACCATGGGCGTCGACAATACAACGAGGTCGTAAGGCAGGCTAAGTTCTTCGCCTAAGAGATCATCGTAAACTCTCACCGACCTATTTTCGAGGACCGGTTGCCTTTCCGGAGAGTATTTTATGAACGTTATGCCGGTTTCTCTCGCTTTTCCGTAGTAGTCCTCATATGTTGTTCCTTGGGTCACCATGTCTCTGTAGAGCACGAAAACCTGACTTTCTGGGTTAGCTTCCTTAATCAGCATGGCATTTTTGAGGGCGGTTGGGCAGCAAACCTTGGAGCAGTAGGTTCTCTCTTCATTTCTAGTCCCTACGCACTGGATCATCACAACCGTGTCAGCGTTGACTTTTCCTTCCTTCAGCATTCGTTCCAGTTCCATCTGGGTGATAACCGTTTCTCCGTCGTAGCCATACATGCCCACAGGTTTGAGTTCCTCAGCGCCTGTTGCCACTATGATTACTCCAGCCTTGAATAGCCTCTCCTTTTCTCCCTGTTTTACAGTGACATCGTAGTTGCCGACGAAGCCCTTAACTTCTTTAACCTCGGAAGATGTCAAAACCTCTATCTTCGGGTTCTTTTCAACATCCTTTACCTTCGTCTGAACCAACTTTGAAGCATCTTCATGCGTTGGATAAAGCTTGTAGAGACTGTTCAGAATTCCACCTAACCGATTCTCCTTCTCTACCAGTTTCACCTCAAATCCTCTGTTAGCTAGGCTGAGCGCGCAGGTCATTCCCGCTATTCCCCCGCCAATAACCAAAGCGCAGGGGTTAACGTCAACCTCGGTCTCTTCTAAAGGCTCCAGCAACACCGCCTTTGCGACTCCCATCCTTATGAGGGCTTTCGCCTTTTCGGTCGCTCTCTTCGTCTCTTTCATGTGAACCCAAGAGCACTGGTCCCTTATGTTGACGAACTGAAAGAGGTACGGGTTCAGTCCCGCCTCCTTGCAAGTTGACCTGAACAGGGGCTCATGAGTCCTAGGGGTGCAAGAGGCTACGACCACGCGGTTCAGCTTGTTTTCAGCTACTGCGTTTTTTATTTCTGTCAATCCAGCCTCAGAGCATGTATACCTGTTGTCCTTCGCGAAAACAACGTTGGGTAGGCTTAGGGCATATTTAGCGAGTCCAGGCACATCTAGAAATCCTCCTATGTTCGTGCCGCAGTGACAGACGAAAACGCCGACTCGTACTTCATCCAAGCTCTTGTCACCTCGCCACCGTTTCTGCAGCCCTCTCAGCTGCTCCACTCGCTTGGACCACGGACTCCGGTATGTCCGTTGGTTCCCGACAGCACCCACACACGAATATCCCCGCTCTAGTTGTGTCCAGCGGGTTAAGAGGAGCTGTCTTGAAGAAGTTATATTCGTCAAGTTCGACGTCTAGGACTTTTGCTAGTTCCTGTACGCCCTTCCTAGGCATCAGGCTTGTCGCCAAAACCGCTAGGTCCACGGTCATTTTCTTTGTTTTAGAGCTTTCGGTTTCTTCGTACCAAACCACGGGGTTTCCGTCGTGGTCTTCAGTGATTTTGGCTACCCTTCCCCTGATGTATGATATGTTATACTCTCGCTCTCCCCTTGCTATGTACTCCTGAAAGCCTTTCCCTGCGGCTCTGAGGTCCATATATACCACGTAGGACTTCACCTTTGGATCATGCTCGTAGGCAAGCATGGCTTCCTTAGTTGCGTGCATACAACAGACGGATGAGCAGTAACGGTTGTTTTTGAGGTCTCTAGACCCGACACACTGAACGAAAGCTATCTTCTCTGCGGGTTTATTGTCTGAGGGCCTCAGTAAGTGTCCTCCAGTGGGTCCCGAAGCGCATATCAACCGCTCGTATTCCAAAGAAACGATCACGTTTCTGTACCTTTTGTAGCCATATTGAGGGATTCCAGAAGGGTCGTAAGGGTCAAAACCCGTGGCGACGATGATGGCGCCAACGTGCAACGTTATATCTGTGTCCTTCTGCTCAAAGTCTATTGCCTCTCTAGTGCAAAATTTCTCGCAGATCCTGCACACGCCTCTCGTTAAGTAGAGGCAGTTTTCCCTGTCGATAGCCATGACCGCTGGGACCCCTTGAAGGTAGTAGGGATATATCGCCTCCCTCTTTCTTAGCCTCATATCGAACTCGTCAGGCACCTTTACGGGGCACTTTGCGGAGCAGTCCCCGCAGTTGACACACTTTTTTTCATCGACAAATCTGGCATACTTGCGTAACTTTACCGAGAAGTCTCCTGTCTGACCTGTTACACCTTTTACCTCTGACAGCGTGTGGAGGGTGATGTTTGGGTGTCTGAAACAATCCGCCAGCTTAGGAGCGAGTATACAAATGGAGCAGTCGTTTGTCGGAAAAGTTTTGTCGAGTTGAGCCATTCTCCCCCCTATGCTCGGCTTCCTCTCAACCAGATGCACCTTTATTCCCATGTCTCCGAGGTCAAGGGCAGCCTGAATGCCCGCTATTCCACCACCAATAACAAGAACCGCTTCAGGCTTTTCCTCCAACGGCTTCTCCCCCAGCCAATTCCGAGAGCCTCTCCTTGGCCCTCCTCTTCTTTCTTCTAGAAAAGGAGACGATCTTAGCCAACATCTTCGTCTTCTCCAGCTTACTCTCCTCCGCATCTTCGAAGGCTCTCTCCTGGATGCAGCCCTTACGAAGGGCTTCATCGTAGACCGACGCACCCCGTTCTGTCCTCATGAGGATCGTGGTGTATCCATCGGGTGAACCAAGTCCTCCAACTGAGATGTCGGCATACTCGTTGCTGAAGTCTTGGCACGCGAAACATGATTGGCGCGCAACTTCATCGATTTCCTCTAATGGAACATGAATTGCCACGCCCTTGGTGAGGGTAATTATGAAGTCGTCCTTGATGTTTAGTTTGACAATATCCTCCATGTTGATGTCGAGTTTCTTCTCTAACCTTTCTCTCGCCACATCATCGAAGGAGAAGTTTTCTATGCAAAAAAGCCCTATTGTATATTTTATGAGGTGAGCTGGGATGATTCCTAGACACTGCATCTTTCGGATTGCGTTTATCTGGCATGGAGTTCCAACTACGGCTATGTCCTGCAGATATTTTTTCTCTAAGCTCTTTACCGTGGACAGGATCGGAGTGTAGGTAGTATATTTTCCTCCCAGCTCTTCCAGATGAAGAGAACCTGAGAACGTAGAGCCGGCTGCTTCCATGAGTTCCCCCGTTGTTCTGGCGATTACGGCCTTCCTGGCGAAACGCCCAGTCTTTTTTGAGACAACGGCGCCATTTATCAGGTTCTGATCCAATAAGTATAGGAGAAGAGAGGTCACCACCCCTCCGTCTGTGCAAATCTTCTTTACATTCTTGTTTGTTGTCTGAGCGGAGGTTATCCTCTGAAAATTGCCTATGGGCGGCCTCCAACCAAACTTCTCTTGAAGCTCCGCATTTAATGTGTCTGTTTGGGGGCATATGAGGTAGCATATTCCACATTTTAGGCAGTTGTCCTCGTTGATGTATCGTGGCAAGTCGTTCTCGCCCATTTCTAGGGCGTTGAGTTCTCCTGCTGAGCAGAAGGAGACGCATCCACCACACTTACCGCATATTTGCTTCTCAACCACTTCTCTGGTCAAATCTTTGAAAGTCTTAATCTCCTCCATGCCAACCAAACCTAAACCGCTGATAAAGAGTATACGATAATTTTAAACGATTATTTAAGGAATTCTTATTGCACTATGGAACAACAGATATAAAGAAGCAATGGACCGTATAGGTTCTCTGGGGAAAATAAGTTTAGGAGAGCAAGAGTTTGCCTAGGAAAATAGTAATTATTGGCGCTAACGCTGCTGGTGTTCATGCAGCTAACGCAGCACGCAAAACCGATCCTGCGGCTGAAATAACCTTAATAGAGAAGGAGCCGTATCCAGCCTACTCTCGCTGCGGTTTACCTTACGTGTTAGCGGGTGAAATACACCGTTTTGAAGACCTCGCAGCCTTTCCTCCATCCCATTATAGAATCATGAAATTCGATTTGCGCCTTCAAACTACGACCAAGTCTATCAATGCCGAGGATAAAACCGTCCTAATCGAAGACAAGGAAGGAAACTCTGAGACATTAGAATATGATTCATTGATCCTAACCACCGGTGCTGAACCATTTGTTATACCGATTAAGGGCCATGACCTTCCAGGGGTCTTTGCACTTAGAACTCTGGATGATGGAAGGGCTATTCAAAAGGCAATGAAGACGGCTAAAAACGCCGTTGTTATCGGTGCTGGATTCATTGGCTTGGAAACAGTGTATGCCCTCGTAGTGAATAAAATTAAGACTACCCTAATTGAAGTTGTGCCGTATATTCTTCCTGCAGTATTTGATGGTGATATGGCTGATTATGCGCAGAAGGAAATAGAGAAACGTGGTGTTAGGGTGGTGGTGGGTAAGCGTGCAGACGCAATTCTGGGAAAAGATAAGGTTGAAGGCGTAAGCGTAGGCGGCGAAGAAATAAAAGCAGATTTAGTTGTCATGGCGGCAGGCATCAGGCCTAGAACAGAGTTGATAAGAGAACTAGGAGTAGAACTAGGCGTAACCCGAGCTATTAGAGTGAACCCCAGAATGGAGACCAGTGTTTCAGGCATATTCGCGGCTGGAGACTGTGTTGAATCTCAGAGCTCGATCACAGGGTTACCCTGTCTTTATCAACTGGGAACAAACGCGGTTAGGCAGGGAGCTACAGCTGGAACAAACGCCGCAGGAGGATACGTTGCCAATCCACGCGTCATATGTAGTGCGGTCACGAGGGTCTTCGATTTTGAACTTGGTGCAGTTGGTCTCTCAGAGTATCAAGCCGCCAAGGTTGGTTTCCAAACAGTCAGTGCAAGCATCACGGGCAGGACCCGGGCACCATATTTTCCCGGCGGAAAAGAAATTAAAGTAAAAATTATCGCTGAGCCTATTTTGGGGAGGGTTATGGGTGCCCAGATAATCGGTGGAGAAAACGTGGCGCAGAGAATTAACATGATTTCTGTGGCGATACAAAAGGAAATGACGTTGTTAGAGCTTTCAGCGGCAGATACCAGTTACGCTCCTCCAGTAGCTGAGACTTTGGAACCCGTGGCTTTGGCTGCGGAAATTGCCGCAAAGAAAATAAGGCGGGGTCTGGCAGGAACCGCCTTTAGGCGCTGACCTCCAGGTTTAATGTTAATTACACCTAAGAAGCGGTTAGGTACCCTAGAAGGTTGAATGAATGAAGGTTGACACATACGACATTCCTGAAAATTACTATTACCTCAAAGAACACGAGTGGGTCTCAATAGAAAATGCTGACACCGCAAAAATCGGCATTACAGACTATGCTCAGAAGGCATTGAGGGAAATTACATATTTTTACGTAGGGAAGGTGGGTGCCAAGGTCAGACGGATGGAGACAATCTGCAAAATAGAGTCAGTGAAATCTGTCGTTGAGATACTGAGTCCCCTTTCAGGCGTGGTTCTCAGCTTCAACAACGGACTATTTAACAACCCCGGCGTCGTAAATCGAGACCCTTACGGCAAAGGTTGGATGACAATCATCCGCCCCACGAACCTTGACAACGAGTTAGAAAAACTATTAAAACCAGAACTTTACGCGGAATACATCAAAGAACTTATCAAAATCGATGAAAGTTTATTGATTTACAGATGGAAAAAGGGCGCCGAGGAAAAAACGGGCAAATAAGAGGTTCTAAACTCAGAAACCAAGCTTAGTCAACAAATCAGATGTTTTCACTCGGTTCATGTCCAGCCCTAGTTCCTCCGGGCTCAACCCAAGCGCGAGTCCAAGCGCCTGAGTGTAGTACAGCACGGGAAGGTTATAAGTGGCACCAGCCCTTCTTTCTATCACCCTTTGATTTCTATCGTACATAGAGCCGCACAGAGGACATATTAAATTGATCGCGTTGGCACCCGCAGCCTTAATATGGTCAAGCTTCTCCTGAGCCATCGCCAGTGCAATTTTATCGTCAACATCCAGAATCACTCCGCCGCAACAATGAATCTTATCCTCGTATTCTACAGCCTCCGCGCCTAGAGCAGAGATCAGCTCATCTAGAGTTTTCGGGAATTCTGGGTCCTCGAACTTGTCAAAAACGCTTGAAGGCTTAAGATAGTGGCAACCGTAGTGTGAGGCCACCTTAAGTCCCTCCAATTTGTTCTTAACTTGGCTTTTAATCTTCTCAGGTCCGATGTCCTCGTATAGAACCCGTGCGAAGTGTTTAACTCTAACGTTTCCCTTGTAAGTCCTTCCTATTTTCTCCAGTTTCTCGTTAACCCGGGCCCTCAGCTGATCGTTGTGCATCAGCTCTTTGCTGGCTTCAGTCAGCGTGGAAGCGCAACCATTGCAGACTGTGCATATGTCTAGACCCAAGCCCTCAGCGACGCTCAGGTTCCTAGCAGCCATAAGCAAAGCTGTCTCTCGATCCACGGACATTATCGGGAAGCCGCAACAGGCAAAGTCCTCAACGTCTACGAGTTTAACTCCAAGTTTTTTGGCGACCTTTCTCGCCGAAAGCTCAAAATGTCTAGCCATCACTGGTGCAAGGCATCCTAAGAAAAAGGCATACTTCACTTTATTCTCCTCCCTTGGCGCTTGACAGCTTGTTCAAGCCCGTTAGTTTGAAAAGCTCTTTCACCTCTTCGTTTTCAAGTGGAATCTGTGGCAACCCAAGTTCCTTCCGTTTGGTGTTATCAAACTGACTCACAGGGAACAGCCTGCCCTGATTCCCTACGAGTTCCACCCGCTTGGCAAAAGAGTTGTGGATATAGCCTTCTTTGACTGCCAAGTTTTTTAGGGCGTTCATCACATCAGGTATTCTAACGTCCTGCGGGCATCTTTCCTGACAAGTGTAACATGCAGAACACAGCCATATGAAGTCGCTTGAAAGAACTCTCTCCCTCATGCCCAGAACGGTCATCCGTATGATTCTTCTAGGATTATACTTCTCCTCTATCTCCCTAACTGGGCATCCGACATTGCATGTTCCACACTGGAAGCACCTCTTTATGTTCTGTCCTCCAGGAAGCTTCGAAACCTCATCTTTGAATTTAGGATCAAGTTTGGTGACCACCAAAATAGATTTCTCCCCAACGGAATGCCTTGTCTCACATCATCCATTTTGAGAAGAATATAAAACTACGTGCTTAGATTTAAGTATTTACTGCACCCCCAAGTTTGGGACTTTTCCGCATATATATTGCCCTGAGGGAAACCGTGAAAGGTTAAACTTAAATTAAAGATGTGACAGTTCTTTACGTTCTTGAGCTAGATGCTTCGCAAATTGGTGAGGAAACGTGGGAAAGGAAAAACTGAAATTTGCTTTCTACTGGGCTGCTAGTTGCGGAGGCTGCGAAATCGCAGTTCTAGATATAAACGAGAAAATCTTGGATGTTGTCGCCAAAGCAGACATAGTCTTTTGGCCAGTGGCCATGGACATCAAATACAAGGACGTAGAAGAAATGCCAGACAAGTACATAGATGTCTGCTTCTTCAACGGTGCAATTAGAACTGAAGAACAGGAGCACATGGCTAAACTCCTGAGGGAAAAAGCGAAAGTCTTGGTGGCCTTCGGCTCCTGCGCCTGTGACGGATGCGTCATTGGTCTCGCAAATCTCTGGAATAAAGAAACGATTTTTGAACGAGCGTACTCTGAGACGCCTTCGACTAAAAATCCGAAATCGGTGACACCGAAGACTTCCGTTAAGGTTAAAGAGGGCGAGCTGGAACTGCCTGAGTTTTACGACACCGTGAAAACCTTGGCGCAGACCGTGGATGTAGATTATTTTCTCTCAGGCTGCCCGCCACCGATTCCCCTCGTAATTCAAGCTGTTGAAGCCATATTCAAAAACAAGCTGCCTCCAAAAGGATCGGTTCTAATGCCAAACAAATCCATCTGCGATGAATGTCCGAGAGAGAAAAAGGACAGACAGCTCTCTGAAATAAAGAGAATCTATGAAATCGACGACGACCTGAAAACGTGTTTTTGGGACCAAGGAGTGATCTGTATGGGTCCAGCCACACGCGCAGGCTGCGGCGCCCAGTGCCCAAGCGTAAACGTACCCTGCACGGGTTGCGATGGTCCAGGTCCCCGCGTAACTGACCAAGGTGCTGCCGCCATCAGCGCGCTTGCATCAATCGCCACTAACCCAGAAGTCGTTAACCAAGCCGTAGACCCGATAGGAACCTTCTACAAGTACTCTCTTGCCCATTCTATTCTGCGAAGGAAGGTGATGAAAAAATGAAAGAAATAGTTATAGACCCGATCACAAGGCTGGAAGGCCACGGGAAAATCAGCATATTTCTAAACGACGAGGGAAACGTGGAAAACGCCTACCTCCAAGTTCCCGAGCTGAGAGGATTCGAGAAGTTCTGCGAAGGAAGACGGGCGGAAGACCTGCCTATAATAACCACCAGAATCTGCGGCGTCTGCCCAGTCGCGCACCACATGGCAGGCGCAAAAGCTTTAGACGCAGCGTTCAATGTGGAACCGACGGAAACAGCTAAGAAATTGAGAGAACTTGAGTATTGCGCATATTTTATCTATGATCACATACTTCACTTCTACTTCTTAGGAGGCCCAGACTTCGTTGTGGGCCCAGATGCTCCCGCGGCGAAAAGAAACGTTCTCGGCGTGATAGAGAAGGCTGGCTTGGAAATCGGCAAAGAAGTAATAAAACACAGAGCATACGGACAGAGAATAACAGGCATACTGGGCGGTAGGCCAACTCATCCTGTGAGCGCTTTGCCAGGCGGCATGGCAAAGTTTTTGTCTGAGGAGGAGCGGCAGGAAATCGAAAAGATGGTTAGAAGCTGCGTTGAGTTCGCGAAGTTCTCCCTGAAGCTCTTCGGCGATGTCGTTCTTAAGAATGTTGACTACGTAAACTTGATCACGAGTGATACTTACAACTTAAAGACCTACTACATGGGAACAGTTGACAAAAACAACAAAGTAAACTTCTACGACGGCGACATCCGAGTGGTTGACCCCGAAGGAAAAGAGTTCGTGAAATTCGCGCCCTCAGAGTATTTGGACATTATCGAAGAACATGTTGAGCCGTGGACCTACGTCAAACTACCCTACCTCAAAAAAGTTGGATGGAAAGGCTTAGTCGCCGGACCTGACAGCGGCGTCTACCGTGTTGGCCCCCTTGGAAGACTGAACGCCGCAGAAGGCATGGCGACGCCCATAGCTCAAAAAGAGTATGAGCGGATGTACAAGACTCTTGGCGGAAAACCCGTTCACGCCACCTTGGCTTTCCACTGGGCTCGGCTGATTGAACTTATGTATGCAACTGAAAGAGCCTTGGAACTGGTCACAGACAAGGAAATAACGAACAAGGATGTCAGGAATAAACCTGGAAAGCCGGGCGAAGGAGTTGGAATAGTGGAGGCCGCTCGAGGTACCCTGATTCACCATTATAAATTGGATGAAAAAGCCTTGGCTAAAAAAGTCAACTTGATAGTGGCTACAACCCACAACACGCCGGGCATCTGCATGTCCATAAAAAACGCTGCAAAAGGCCTTATACGCAACGGCAAAGTCAGCGACGGCTTGCTTAACATGGTGGAAATGGCCTTCAGGGCATATGACCCATGCTTTGCCTGCGCTACTCACTTCGCAATCGGTGAGATGCCCTTGGAAGTTAAGATTTACGATAACGAAAAACGGCTGTTAAAAACGATGGGAAGGTGAGGGATTAACGATGGTCGAAGTTAAAGTTGGAGTGTTTCTGTCTGACTGCGGAAACCAGATTTCTGAAATTCTGGACTTCAACGCTCTAACCAATTATGTGAAAAATGTTTCAGGCGTAGTTCTTGTCAAGAGACACAGCGAGTTTTGGCGCGGCGAAGGATTACAAACCATCATGGATGCAGTTAAAGGCGGAAAGATAAACAGAGTCGTCGTTGCGGAATGCCTCCCAAAACTAAGCGAAGTAAACGTTGTTCAAGCAGTCGAAGCGGCGGGGCTCAATCCCTATTTGGTGGAAGTTATCGATCTCAAAGACCACTGCGCGTGGCCCCATCGGGAAACACCCTCGGAAGCCACTGAAAAAGCCAAAGCCATGCTTCTAGCCGCCATCGAACGCGCCAAACTTCTCGAACCCATAGAGAAACTCAAGTTTTCAGCCGTCAAATCTGCTTTAGTCATAGGTGGAGGTATAGCAGGTATCCAAACGGCTGTGGATTTGGCGGATTTAGGATTCAAAGTGAACCTAGTTGAAAAGGCGCCGTTTCTCGGAGGCTTAGCTGCTCGCGCGGCCCGTTTCTTCCCAACGGACGATTGTGCCATTTGTATACAGTCTCCGGCTTCAGATGTTAAGACCGTCACCCACACGTCTCGGAAGTGCATATACCGTTCCGGCTTCAGCGAGATTCCCAACCTGAACATTCTGACTAATTCAAAGGTTGTTGCGGTTGAAGGGGTTCCTGGAAACTACAAGGTCACTGTAGAGAAGAGACCAAGATATGTTAACGAACTGAAATGTGTGCAGTGCGATTTATGCACCACTGTTTGCCCCGTGGAAGTGCCAGATGAATATAATGCAAAACTGAAGACTCGCAAAGCCATTTACCTGAACATTCCGAACGTCCATCCGCCCGTCTACGTCATCGACGAAACCGTCTGCAAGTTCCACGACTGCGCTAAATGCGTTGAGGTCTGTCCCACTGACGCCGTCGAATTGGACCAGAAGAGTGAGCGGATAACCCTAAACGTGGGCAGCATAATAGTCGCTACTGGTTTTCAGGAGTTCGATTCCAGCGTCATAAAGGAGTACCACTACGACGACTATCCCGATGTCATAACCAATCTTGAGTTCGCTAGGATGCTTGACGGTGCCGGTCCCACAGGCGGCGTGATTGTTAGGCCTTCAGACGGTAAACCCGCCAAGAAAATCGTTTTCATCCAGTGCGTCGGTTCGCGAGACAGACGTTACAAGCCCTACTGCTCAAGCATCTGCTGCATGGTTTCCCTGAAGCACGCTTGTGCTGTGCGTATGCTAGGTCAGCTCAAACTGGGCCCTGATGTAGACGTTACTGTGTGCTACATCGATATAAGGACCACTGGAAGGGAGCACGAAGAGTACTACGAACAGGCCAGGGAGATGGGAGTAAAGTTCGTCAAGGGCAGACCGACTGAAATCTCACGGGACCCAGAGACGGGCAAATTAATCGTCGATGTTGAGGATGCACTTCTGAAGAGGTTCTTAGAGTTAGAAGCTGACTTGGTTGTTTTGGCTACAGCCATGGTGCCCGCTGAAGGCACCGAGAAACTCGCCGAGATTCTTGGCGTTGAACTCGACAAGGACGGCTTCTTCAAAGAATACAACGCCAAGCTGAGACCTACCGAAACCAAGCTTAGGGGCATATACCTCTGCGGAGGAGCAACCTTCCCGAAGGATGCACCAACTAGCTCGTTGCATGCGCACTCAGCGGCTATAAAGGCTGCGAAGCTGTTGACGACCGGTAAGATCGTTAAAGATCAGCGAACCGCCGTAATCAACGAAGAGTACTGCGGTGACTGTGAGTTCTGTCCAGTCACGTGTCCCTACGGCGCCATAAGTCTGGTGCCAACAACCGGAGACCACTTTGTCGCCCGCGTTTCTGATCTACTCTGCGAAGGATGCGGCATCTGCGTGGGAACCTGTCCCCTCAACGCCATTGAGCTTAGACATTCAAGATCGAATCAGATGCTGGCTCAGATGAAGGCACTCATGTCTGTGAACGGGACGTCTAAGCCTCTGGTTTTAGCCATCTGCTGTTCAGAGTGTGGCCACACCGCCGTTGACTCCTCAGGCATGGCTATGATGCAGTATCCAGCCAACGTCAGGGTCATGAAAGTTCCCTGCACGGGCATCCTGCAGGTGCGTCAGTTTCTGGAGGCTTTCAAGGCTGGGGCTCAGGGCGTGATGGTCGTGGGCTGCAAGAGCGACGGTTGCCACTACGAGGTCGGGGTTCAGAAGGCTGAAAAGAAGGTGGAGCTTGCTAGAGTTTTGCTGAAGGAATACGGTATAGAGCCGGAGAGGTTGCAGATGTTCAACTTCGTGTTCATTGAAGGCGCATGGTTCGCCGAAGCCGCGCGAAGGATGACTGAGCGATTAGAAAAGTTGGGCCCACTGCAATTAATGGGAGGTTCTTAAGGGAGAGGTGAATTAAAATGGGACTCAGGAAAGAAGAAAAAACCGCCAGCTTAGCGTTCTCCAACGTAGTTGCGAGCCGCTTAGGCGGCGAAACCATACTTCTATGCTATCAGTGTGGAACCTGCGCCAGCAGTTGTCCAGTGGCCAAAATCACCGAGAGATTTAATCCTAGAGAAGTCATCAAACTGTCGCTTTTAGGAGAAAAGGATGAGGTGCTTTCAGGCGACGCCATATGGCTATGCTGCTCGTGTTATAACTGCCAGGAAAGATGTCCTCAAAAGGTTGAAATAGCTGACGTGATTTACGCGCTGAGGAACATCGCCTTTAAGGAAGGCCACATTCCGGAGATTTATTCAACCTTTGCATCAGCCATCCTGAATGACGGTCGCATAGTCCAAGTTTCCAAGTTCGTAGAAAACAAAAGGCCTGCCTTGGGTTTACCGCCCCTTCAACCAACGGGCGTGGATGCGCTGAGAAAAATTCTCTCCGCTACTGGGTTTGATAAGCTGCAAAAGAAGGAGGAAACATCATGACAAGCTACGCTCTGTTTCTGGGATGCACTATACCGGCTCGCCAGCCAAACTACGAGTTGTCAGCAAGAAAGGCCCTAGCCAAACTCGGAATCGAACTTGTCGATCTAGCCAACATGACATGCTGTGCCCCTCCACCGGTACAGTCTGTAGATTTAGAAACCAGCCTTGCCGTAGCTGCATACAACATTTGTCTAGCCGAGGAGGCTGACTTGAACTTAGTTGCGTTATGTACCGGTTGTTTTGAGTCTCTTGCCATGGCAAATGCTATGCTGAAGGCTGATGGAAAACTGAGAGCCAAGATAAACACAAGTTTGTCCCGAGCCGGAAAAGAATTTGTTGGCAGCAAAGAGGTGAAACACTACCTCCAAGTCTTGATTGACGATATAGGACTAAAACGTCTCAAACAAAACGTTTCAAAACCCTTAAGCAACCTAAAAGTAGCACCGTTCTATGGTTGCCACGCGCTTAGGCCCAGCCCACTTCTGAAACTCGACGACCCGGAACGGCCCCGCGTTCTTGAAAATCTAATTGAAGCCTTGGGTGCAAAAAGCGTTGAATATCGGAACAAGTTGAAGTGTTGTGGCGGGCTCTTAAGGGGTTATTCTGACGAACTCGCCCTTGACCTCGCCAGAGAAAAACTCGCAAACACAACCAAGGCTGGCGCCGACTGCATTGCAACCCTCTGTCCCTTCTGTTTCGTTGCGCTGGACATAGGGCAGGTACAAGTGAAATCGAAGTTCAACGAAACCTACGATATGCCAGTGCTTCATTATTCGGAGCTCTTGGCATTGGCGTTGGGTATAGACCCGAAGGAATTGGCGCTGGAAACCCACAAGATAAAAACCGACAAGGTCCTTAACAAGATATCCTAACAAAGTATGCGGGATTCCACTCCCGTTACTTTTTCATTTTCAACTTCCTAGGGAATACAATAAGATTAATATTGAAAAACAATTAAAATAAGGAGCCAATAGAGGAATTGAAATGACAGTTAAAGTTGCTATAAACGGGTTTGGAAGAATCGGAAGGCTCTTGTACCGAGCAGCCATAGAAACCAAAGCAGACATCGACTTCGTAGCAGTTAACGACCTAACAGACGCCAAAACCTTAGCCCACCTACTAAAATACGACACAGTCCACCGCAAAGCACCTTTCGACGTGAAGGCCAAAGAAAAAGCCATAATTGTCAACGGAAAAGAACTGAAGGTCCTATCGGAGCGGGATCCCGCGAAGCTACCTTGGAAAGAATTGGGCGTATATGTAGCTGTGGAATCAACCGGGCTATTCAGAGACCGGGAAAGCGCCTCGAAACATCTGCAAGCCGGAGCTAAAAAGGTGCTTATCAGCGCGCCAGCGAAAAACCCAGACATAACCGTGGTTTTAGGCGTAAACGATGACAAATACGACCAAAAGAAACACAACATAATCTCTCTGGCTTCGTGCACAACCAACTGCGTCGCGCCCGTAGCTAAAGTGCTGAACGAAAAGTTCGGCATCAAAGAAGCGCTTATGACAACCGCTCACGCCTACACAAACGACCAAAGGCTCCTGGACCTGCAGCATAAAGACTTAAGGAGGGCCAGAGCGGCGGCCAACAACATCGTAATCACCACAACAGGTGCAGCCGTAGCCGCAACCTTAACCCTACCGGAGCTTACGGGGAAAATGGACGGTCTAGCCATAAGGGTTCCTGTACCCGACGTATCCATCGTCGACCTTGTGGCAACCCTAGAAAAGAAGGCAACTGTAGACGAAATTAACGCCGCCTTCAAGGAAGCTGCTAAAAAAGAACTGAAGGGCATTTTGGATTACACTGAAGAACCGCTGGTTTCCTCAGACTTCATTCACAATCCGTACTCGGCAATTGTGGACGGTCTTTCCACCATGGTCGTCGGGAACCTAGTCAAAGTGCTCGCGTGGTACGACAACGAGTGGGGCTACTCCGTCAAAATGGTGCGGATGATGGAGAGAATCGGCAAGATAGCCGGCCTGTGACCGAACTCGTGAATAAACAGCGCTTAAACTGAGAAACCCCATAAAGGTTCTAAAATAGGTGAGAGAATGCCTAAATTTCTGACAATGGATGACTTCAACTTCAAAGGCAAAGTCGTCTTAGTTAGGGTGGACTTCAACTCTGCCATAGATCCTGAAACCAAGAGAATTCTAGATGACACGAGGATACGGGCGCACGGGGAAACCACCATCAAGGAACTGTCGGAGAAAGGAGCGAAAACCGTGGTGCTCGCCCACCAAGGCAGACCGGGCGAACCTGACTTTATTTCGTTAAACCAGCACGCTGAGATCCTAGGCAAGATCTTAGGTAAACCCGTTAAATATGTGGATGATGTTTACGGCGAAAAAGCGCAGAAAGCTATAAAGAACCTGAAAAACGGCGAAATCCTCGTCTTAGGCAACGTCCGAACCTGCCCAAACGAAATGGACAAGAAAACGCCGGAGGAACACGCCAAATCAGAGTTCATACAAAAGCTAGCGCCCCTAGCCGACATATTCGTCAACGACGCTTTTTCTGCAGCCCACCGCGCTCATGCCTCCATCGTAGGCTTCACCGCGGTTCTGCCCAGCGCTGCTGGACGGATAATGGAGCGGGAGCTTAAAGCCTTAGGCAAGGTTTCAGAGGCTCCGGAGAAGCCCTGCGTATACATACTCGGAGGAGCGAAGGCTGATGACTCCTTGAAGATTTCCGATTATGTGTTGACGAACAAAATCGCCGACCACATACTGACAGGCGGTGTCATAGGGCATCTTTTCCTTGCTGCGAAAGGTGTTGACCTCGGTAAGCCTAACATGGGGTTCTTGGAAAAGCAAGGGGTGCTTGGTTTAGTTCCGGGCATACAGGACTTGATGAAGAAGTTTCCGGGGAAGATTCTGGTGCCGGTTGATTTAGCTGTGGAAGTGGCTGGGAAAAGAAAGGAAATTGTGGTCAGTGAGCTTCCAACTGACTATCCGATCTACGATGTCGGAAAGGAAACTGTGAAGAAATACAGCGAAATCATAGGCAACGCTAAATCCATCGTTGTCAGCGGTCCTGTCGGAGTCTTCGAAAACAAGGAGTTCCTGTTCGGCACCAAGAAAATCTTCGGGGCAGTTGCATCATCAAAGGGCTTTTCCTTGGTTGGCGGCGGTCACACCATAGCCGCTGTGAAAGAGTTCGGGTTGGCAGACAAAGTTGGTTACATCAGCACTGCGGGAGGCGCCCTCATAGAGTTCCTCATGGGAGAAAAGCTGCCGGGCGTCGTGGCGCTCGAAAAGGCTGCATCGAGAACCTAATTTTTTTGTCTTTATTTTCTCTTGGTTGATGCAATTCTGGTAGTGTGGGGTCTGGTCGTCACGGGATCTTCATTCCTCTTCCGAGGTTGGTCTGGGACGACGGCATCATCCCCCGTTAACTGTTGGGGCGTCGCGACAGATAAACTTTGATTATAAGTGGGCTTTTTTGCGGAGGGCTTTCAAGGTTCCCGAAACCGCTGGAACTTGGATGGCTGCCGGTTTTCCGTTTATCTCCGTGATGGAGGCGACGGCGGCTCTAACCATGTCTAGGGCTCTGTGGGAACAGCGTAAAACCGCGTAGTTCCTCTGAGCATCGTATTCGATGAGGTTTAGGTTGACTTGGCTTGCGCCGTACTCTCCGAACAGGCGGGTTACCGCGCCCCAAATGGTGTCCATGAGCGCTTTCTTGTCGAGGGTTTGTTCACTTATGATTTTGAGGGCGAGATATCGCCTTCTAATGTGCTTCAGCAGTCTTTCCCCCTTTTTACTATGCGTATGCCGGGCGCCACATAATCTGGGCTCAACTTCGATCTGTTTCGGTTGACTACCGCCAACGGGTTCTCTGAGAGAGAGCGCATTCTAAGCGGCGAAGGCAAATCGAAGAGGACGGTTAGGGCGGCGTAGTCGTGGGGCGATCTGAGAAGATACGGGTCTTCAGCGCCGCTTGAAACCACAACTGGAACACCGAACTTTTTCGCAGTTTCTACCTCCCTGCGGAGCCTAGAGAGAAGACGCGTTCTCGGGATGCTGTTCAACCAAAGAAGGGGTGCCATGTCTATTTCCAGAGAAGCTGATGCGCTTGAGGCAAGCGTTGCTTCAGCAGGGTCGAAGAACCTTTCTCGCGGGTCCGTGGCAAATGCCAAAAGGTCTACTCGGCGGTCTTTGGCTGCTTGTCTTGCTATGGGCTTTGAGGTGCACATTACGGATATCAGTTCGAATTTGCGTCTGAGGGTGCGCAGGTTTCTGAGTAGATCATGCGTGGTTTTTGGGTTTAGATCTATCCTCGTGGCGAGGTCTATTCCTGCCTTGGCGCAGATTGCCTTTATCTGGTCAACATTTTTTTGCTCGGCGTTCGGTGGAAAGGATATGCCAACGAGGTTGTATCCCAGTTGAGCGGATCGGCGGACCAGTGTTTCCACTTGCTTCAGGTCATCGATTGGCGGGAGTAAATGCAGGTCAGCGAAGCCTTTTAGGGCAGCACTCCGAGTTGTTCTCACCATTTTTGTCGTTCCCCTTTTTTATGGAAATTTTTCCTTTTCTGCGCACGTAACTATCCGTAAGGTTGACATGATCTGCATATGCGTGCGCATTTAATAATAGTTTAATTATCTGAAGATGGTTTAAAAGAAAAAAGTGGGAGTTTATTTGAGGATTTTCCGAGCTTCTTCGTTTGGGATGGCGACCATAGTTTGAGTTTCACAGAACTCGACCCATGGTACAGCCATTTTCATCGCTTCCTTTTCGTTGGATGCCTCATAGATTATGACGAAGTCGTACTGCCCTAGGGTCCAGAACACATTGTGTATTTTTAAGCCTGGAGGAGGGCTTTTCAGAGTTCTCTGGGTGGCTTCTGTAAAGGCTGGTGTTAGCTTACCCCTCAGCTTAGCGAGAGTAACAAAGAGCATATCTATCTCCCCATACCTTATTACAGGTTATCCGCTTTATAATTTTTCTTAGACCCGCTTTTACATGTTGAGTAATCCGAGTTCTCGGCAAACTTTGATTATGTCCTCTGCTTTCTTTTTTCTGAATCTTATGCGTATGTGGATTGGGTCCGCGGTGCAGAGCTTCAGTTCTTCGAGGAAGGCGGCTTGTTTGTCCAGCCGCAGGTAGAGGTTTCCTTTTTCTGTGCGCTTGGCGATGTCTCTAAGCAGGTTTTCCTTGTCTAGTGTATTCAGGTTTGCGGCGAGGTTCTCCATAAACGCCTGAATAATCTCTTTTCCCTTCATCCTAGTCTCAAAAAGGATAATTGGGTTGCCGTAGTGTCCCCGCAAATTACGCCTTCTGAAGGTTATGTTTTCAAGATATTTAGCTGGAAGAATCCGTTGAACCGCCTCCACAACCTTGTCTAAGTCCTCTGTGGCGTGAGCAAAGAACCTGAGGTCAACGTAACTTACGGGTATCTGAGGCAAAGCTGCACCTCGCATATTTGTTCAGTTTTATTCCTGTTTAGATATTTAACCTATAAAGGCATGAAACATGGAAAACCAAACATCGGAAATCTATGCGGCTGCGGTTGCTCTAGGCTTTCTCCTTTTTCTTGCGGACTGCGCTGCGGCTCGGTCGGGCTTTTTCTGCTCCTCGGCCTCTGTGGTGTAGCCCCCGGACTTCTTTGCCTGCGCTGGTTAGCCCACGGTAAACTCGTCCTCGGTGAGTGCTGTCGCATATCCAGTTGATGTTCTTGTCTGATTGGATCGTTGGGTGGCTTGGGTCCACCATGATGACCTCGAACCACTTGTAACGGCCGTCTTCCCAAACCCAGTAAGAATTCAGCACCTCTAAGTTCGGAAACTCCTTGTTCGCCCGTTCCTCGGCGATAAGCTTCATGTTTTTAGCCAGCTTTATCTTGGTGACACCCATTTTTTTCTGTCTTCGCCCAGACGTAGGTCTCCGTTTCCTAAATCCGCTACGTCCAACACGGACTCTTGCGAGAACGAAGCCCTGTTTCGCCTTGTATCCCAGTTTTCTCGCTCGGTCGAGGCGCGTCGGCTTCTCAATTCTGAAAACAGCGGGTTGCCTACGCCACTCCACAGCTCTATGCCACATCAGCTCCTTCACAAAGGAAGCATCAGGCCGTTTCCAAGCCTTAGCGATGTACTGATAAGCCAACTCTTAAACGCGCTCCCTATTCAGCCCATTAGAGGCTTAAGACACAAAGACAATTAATAAACTATTCGTTAACCGTTCCTACTTCCAACACAGCACACACAATTAAATCTAACTCTATTTTCCGCAGAATCTTGGGTTAATCAAGTTGTTTCGTTACTCCTATTCTCTGGAAAGAGCATAGATGGTTGGTTTCTTATCCATCGACAAAGTTCTTCTACGTTCCGTGATTGGGTTGATTCTTTGAGTAAGAGAAGATGAATCCACTGCTCATTAGGCATCTTGTGGATTCCTAATGAGTTCATGAGACCATGATTGAAGTGCGCTTGAAACTGTAAAGGCGTTCCACGAAATCCTCGGAAAATCTGTTTTTCAAATATTCTATAATCTGATAGGTAATTTTCTGGGATTCTTCCTTTCTTAATCAATTCCCAAACTAGGAACGTACACCTACTACCTAACTCATAGGCTTTGTAGATATAATCTGGACTCTTGCCAGCATCCCATAATCTCTCTTCTAGGACGTAGTTTGGGATTAGTCTCTTCACTTCTCGTTCCAGTTCTTTCTTCACTATTTCCAGTTTCTTTTTATCCATACAATCAAACCGAATACTGAGGATGTCTGATGCGTTAGGGTTTCCGTAATAGTGGTTGAAGGCGAAGCCTTGTACAAGACCTCGGCTTTCTAAACTTTGTATCCACTGCCTCAGTTTTCGGATTACTTCTCTTTGCTTCTGAAGGTTAGCGGGGATTGGATATTCATACCACATTTCTTTTTCACATCTTGTCTAAGTCTGGTAAGGGTTTATCTTCAGTAATTTTACTTATCATACTCTGAATCTTGCGTTTATTCTTTTTGAGAGTCCAAATGGAATATACCGCTGCGAAGAATACGATCAGAATTACGACTATGAAAGAGATAACAAACCATTTCATAGAGAATATTCCTTCGTATAAGAAACCTAGAAGGAGAACCATAACAGCAATTAACGTTGAAAGCAACATGGAGTTGAATGTGGTATATTCGGCGTAGACCTCGTGAGAATAAATCTGAATCTTCAAGAGTTCTATATCTTTATCTATTTTCTTTGGCATCTTCTTCACTTAACCATTCAAAGACTTCAATAATGAAATACTCATCGCGCTCGTACTCCATTGTTCCTTCGTGTATTGTTGCCTCAATATTAAACACCTGCTGATCATCATTGAGAATATGCGCATCCTTTAGAAGGTCTAGGGATTGTTTGACGAGGTTATCCACATCGTAAGATGGGTGATATCTATAAAAATCCAATTTAACTGAACAAGGCAGATCGTAAAACGGTTTACCGTGACTCAATGCCTCTAAAAAATTGCAGACAAGTTTGTCTCTTTGATACCTCAAAGTGTAGAGACTCCCACGTATAGTCTTTTTTAGTATCCTATCTCCTCGCATTCTTTTATTTTCTACCGCCTTTCTCTATTTTAACGCTTCTATGAGTTTGTCAGCGACGAGTAGTGCTGCGGTTCTCTGGGCTTCCCGTGACTGGGCACCAACATGGGGCGTAGCTACCACGTTAGGAAGCTTGACTAACGCGAGGTCGGTTGGTGGTTCCACTTCATAGACGTCTAAAGCTGCGCCTCCAAGCTTCCCAGACTGCAACGCATCCAACAGCGCCTGACTGTCCACAATTGCACCTCTAGAAGTGTTAACTAGAAAAGCTCCGTCCTTCATTTTCCGAAGTTCCTCAGCCCCTATCATATGGTGAGTCTCGGGACTCAACGGCACATGTATCGTGACGATGTCGCTTCTTTTTAGGAGCTCGTCAAGGGGAATGAATTCGCCTTCAAGTTCCTTCAGGAGCTCTGGAACGGGGGGCGTGCGCTTTGTAATAAGTATCTTCATGCCGAAAGCCTTAGCGATTCTCGCCACTTTCTCGCCGATGTTTCCCAGTCCGATGGTTCCAAGGGTCTTGCCTTTAAGCTCCCAACCCTTCAACTGCTTTTTAATCCATTGCCCCTCCTTCATCGTGCGGTCCGCGAGGGGAATTTGACGCGCCAAGGAAACTATCAGCCCTATCGCCAATTCGGCTACAGCCTCAGCCGGCGCCTCAGGAGTATTCAAAACCTTAATGCCCTTCTTCTCAGCGGCTCCTACATCGACGTTGTCCAAGCCAGCTCCAGCGCGGCCCACTGCCTTCAGCCGCCCGCCAGCCTGAATGATTTCCTTCGTGACTTTGGTTCGACTCCGCACAATTACCGCATCATACTCTGGAACAACCGCCCTAAGCTCATCCGCAGTTACTGTCGGGTTCACGTCAACCTCAAAGCCAGCTTGCTTCAACTTCGCTATTCCATCTTCATCAATCGGATCACAGACTAAAACTTTCATCTTGGCTTTCATGCAAATCCCACTGTTTCCTCAATATCTCAGTTTCTTTACTTTATTTATTTTTGCCAGTCTGGTTCTGTTAACTTAAGGGACATGGATTAATTTTGTTATCCATCGACAGAACAGGATTTTGTTAGGACGGTATTTATCACGCGCTTGGGATCATACCTAGTGGCTCAATGGAAGCATTAGGATGAACTGCATCGCAAGTATTATCGTTACGCTCAGAATAACCTCTAGAATTCCACTCTTATGAAGAACGGGAAAAACAAAAGGGACTTCTTTCTGATACTGCCTGTATTGTTCATATTCTTGTGTCAAATGCAATTCTTCAAAGAGAGCAAGCAGTACGTATCCTAACACTAGAAACAGCCAAGGAAACGACACCAGTAATGAAGTCAGCCAAGGAATACCTGCTAACAGACTTGGCCTTACGACACCTCCACCAAATTCTCTAGCCATTACCGAAACGCCATATGCCATTATGATCAAGCTAAAATACTGTGGATGTCTAACGATGGAGTAGAACCCTGAACTTACGAGTTGACCTCGTTGTTTGACAAACTGGAAGAGAGCTATCAAGAACAGGGTAAAGCCAATTACAGTTATTATTCGACCAAACATTAAGCGTTGATCAAAGAACAACAACTGGATTTGACGGGGTAAAACCTCGCCATTCACCCATAACATCGAAGTAAAATAAGCCGCTAAGGGTAAAAGCATAGGCCAAGTCCATGTAAACACAACAGGTATCTGTTGAAGAGAAAATAGCAGGACTGCGATTAAATATTCAACGAGACTTCTAAGCTTCTTATATATACGCTCTGACATAAGAAGCCCTTCTGCTCAACACAAGCAACGACCTTGGCTACTTATAATTCTACCGTTTAGAACAAGATGACGCGCAAGTATCAACCGAAGACTTGACAGAACTCCCGCCAAACTCCTTGTATGTTTCAACAGGTTTTTCGCGGACTTGGGTAAAATGTATTGTGTGCGCTTGTTTTGTGTCTGTAAAGTTTTATAATTATGAATCCGTAAATATTCTTGGTCGGTTCTTGTGGAGATAGATTATGCTGGAAAAAATCTCTAGATGCCCTTTGAGGTTTTTGATCACATTCTTTATCACAATGGTTTTTGTGTCGATTTTTACTTGTAAAAGCGTTTTTGTGTTTTCTGGTCCTCCAGCGAGTGGTGACTGGGTTGTTACCGGGACTGAAAGTTATCATGACGAAGTTATTGTGTTGAATGGAAACTTGATTATTGCGTATGGCGGAAACTTGACTTTTAGGAAGGTTACTTTGAAAATGAACTGCACTTATAACGGACAATACAACATCACCGTAAATCCTGGCGGAAAATTCTACGTGTTAGAAAACTCAGTCATAACGTCTACAAACTCAGACAAAAGAATCGGGTTTTTCTTCGTCTGGCCTGATTCAACTTTTAGAATGAACAATAGCGAACTCCACAACTGTGGATCGGAGGACTCTGAATGGGCGTCAGGTCTTTGGATTGATTCCAGTGATGCAGTTATCGAAAACAGCCTATTTTCTCGTAATATGTATGGCATTATTGTTCTTAGTGACGGAGTTGTCGTCCGCAACAACAACATAACGGCGAATGACGAAAAGGGTATACAATTTATCGGAGCTAGTCCAGTTATTTATGATAATTATATTTCATTGAATAGAATGGGAATTGGCGGCGAACAGGGTAGCCCAACCATCTATAACAATACGATAACATTGAATAATGAAATTGGAATTTTCACGTACGCGGGTAGCCCAACTATATATAATAATACAATAATATTGAATAATGTAGGCATATTTTTACATAATAGATGTAATGCGACCATACGAGGTAACATGATAGCGGAAAATCTCGGGGATGGCATCTCTTGCCTTCAATTTTGTAGTTCAACTATTGCTAACAATATGATAACATCAAATCTCGGAAACAGCATCCACTGTGTAAATCATTCGGACGCTATGATCCAAAGCAACACTATAACAAACAATACCCAAGGAATAGTCTGTCAAGAGAATTCTAATGCTGCTATTTATAACAATACGATAACATTGAACGATGAAATTGGAATTCTCGCGTACGAGAGTATCCCAACTATCTATAACAATACAATAACATTAAACACGGGGACAGGAATTGCATTGCACGAGAGCAGCCCAACCATCTGTAACAACACTATAACGTCAAATTCAGGGCATGGAATAAACTCTGGGAACGACACTAATCCCATAATTCAAGACAACATAATAGCATTTAACAATGCCGCAGGCATAAGAGGCGGTTTTAATTGTAGCCCAATCATAGAAGGCAACAATATAACTTCTAACAACGAGGCGGGCATTGGTCTCGAATCTCACTGCGCAGGCATAATCCAAGGAAACGTTCTAGCGAGCAATGACCCCTATGGCATCCATCTCGGAGGTAATTGTAGCCCACTCATTCAAGGAAACATCATAACGTCAAATAGAGGTGATGGCATTCGGTGTGAAGATAACTCTCTGCCGGAGGTTCACTGGAATGAAATCTATGGTAACGAGGGCCACGGCATAGCAAACGATGACCCGTCGGTGACTGTTAACGCTACTTACAACTATTGGGAGGCTGGACCAAGCACTTACGGAAATGTCCTCTACGATCCGTGGCTAACACCCCCAGAAGTCACCAGCCCACTCTCAGGCGAAACAGTTTCATCAACAGTAACAGTTTCAGCCAAAGTTGATGCTCAAAGCGGTGTTCACAAATTAGAATTCTACATAGATGACCAACTGGAATACACCGACTATGACTCGCCCTACGAGTGGAATTGGGATACCACACAATACACGGAAACCGAACACAAGATAACAGCGAAGGTATACCACATGTTTGAACTCAAAATCCCCACATCCATAACAGTTTACGTTGACAACACGCCGCCAACAGTTTCAATCAAGGAACCAAAAATAGGGAACATATACTCTGGAACAATAAGCGTAAGCGTAAACGCAACAGACAACCAAGAAATAAGCAACGTTCACTTCAGAGTCGACAACACCGAATGGTTAATTATGACCTACGACCCTGCAGATCTACTCTGGAAGTACGACCTGAACACAACAATCCTCTCCGACGGACAGCACACACTGATGGTTCTGGCATTGGACAAAGCAAGCAACCCGGCCACCACTTCCACCACCCTGCTTACTGATAACGCACCACCAACATTAACAATTCAAAACCCTCAAAGCGGGATGACGGTAAGTCTAACATTAATCGTTGATGTCCAAGCTAGCGACGCATCAGGCATATCAAGAATCGATTTCTATCTTCAAGATATGCTCGTACACACGGTTACTGATACCCCCTACCAGTGGTCATGGGACACAACCAAATATCCAAACGGAGAATACACCATAACCGTGAAAGCCTACGACGCAGTCGGACACACAACAGAAAGCGAAACCACAGTAACAGTGAAAAACGTAGAATCTCCATGGTGGCAAACACACCTCTGGACAATAATACAAGCACTCGTCGCCATAGGCGGTTTAATACTAGGCATCCTCACCTACTTAACAAAGAAAAAGAAGAAAGAACACGTGAAGTGAACAGCTCTGTGGGGGTACGTTAAGCACTTGACTGCGTCATTTTTTCATACATCTTCTCCAACGTCCAACGAACCGCCGACTTAATTTCCCGGGCCCTATTAGGCGTAACATTCTTGACGTTTATTTCACGGATCAAGTCCCCCTCCACGACAACATCATATGAAAACGTTTTTCCAGTGGAGACTTCTCCTCTTTCAACAGCCTCTCGGTCTTTCTCCCGCATCTTATCCAGCACTCCCTCTAAGAAGAAAGGCGTAAAAGGCGGAGTTTTAACGTTGAAGTCCTTTCCTTCAGCGGGCACGATCCGCATGGAGTCCTCTAGAGCATAAAGAGTTGCAAGAAGTTCACCAGTAACCGTTTTGATCGGAATCGCCGTTTCCACTCCTGCGGGCGGTGGAGCTGACTCGGTTTGCTCAATTTCAGAAGGCGCAGGAGGAACAGTTTCTGGCAGCGTTGCCCTCTTGAAACCTTCATTCAAAAGCGCTAAGTCCGCGCATTCCAATAAAGCCCGCAAGCCTTCCAGTTCCGCTTCAGCTTCCCGCAGACGCTCTTCCAACACGCTTCTAAACTTAACTATCTTCTTTATCCTTTCTTCTTCAGTCATACATCCATCTCCTAGATGAATTCGAACCCTAACGTAAGCTTCCTACGGAACTCTTATAAAGTTCGCGGGAAACCAAAATTCTGCCTGTTAATGGCACAGTAAGTTTTCTCCTTTCAGTTTCTCCCCCTCATCCTCCTCTTGGGAACAATAGCTCGCAGTATCCTCCTAAGCCTAAGCGCCATGATGGCCTCAGTTACCCTCCCCGTTTTGAAGGTTCTGACCCAAAATCCCTCCTTTTTCTCAAAGAGCCCTTTAAGCGAAGCATAAGCCTGAAAGGGTGCGAGGATTATTGACATGAGCACGAAGGAAAGTATGCCTGTAAGATTCTTCCTCATGCTTCTCTCTAAGAACAGGCCGGTTAAGCCCATGATTGGCAACGAAAATAGGTTGATTAAGACCAACGTCCACCCAAAATGCGGGTTCCACCAAGTAGAAAATGGTGCAGACCTACGCACTAACTCAGATAAAATCCAAAAGGTCGTTCCTAAACAAAACAGCAGAGACTGCAAATAATAAAGCGAATAATGGAAAATAAACTCAAACTTCTCCATCAGAGAGATTCTAGGCGACATCAGAACCTTCCCGAAATATTTCTTAACATTGAAAGTGTGGCCTTCAGCCCAGCGGAACCTCTGCCTCACGAGCCTGCGGATGGTTGAGGGGCATTCGGCTGGAGCTTGGATCAAAGGCGTATAAACAACCTTGTACCCGTCCATATAGAGCCTCAGGGTTAACTCCCAATCTTCAGTTAAACTCATGGACCAACGGTATTTTCTGAGGATGTTCGCCTTAATCATGAAAACGCTGCCAGCAATCATTTTCATAGCGCCAAAGGCCTCTTGGCATGTTCTCTCAACCATGTAATTGCCGCTGTATTCAACCCTCACGCCCCTCGTTAACCAGTTCTCACCCGCATTCAACATGTGCCATTGATAGCCTTGAACCGCGACTGTCTCAAGCTTTCGATACCAGTCTTCAATGCGTTCAAAAACTACATCTTCACTTTTGTTTCTCCGGTTGTTTTTGTTCATGTAATTTGAGTTTTCAAAGTACCAAAGGAACCTGTTTACAACGTCTTGTGGTGGCATAAAATCCGCGTCAAAAACCAAAACGTAATCCGCTCTAGGGTTCATATGTTTGAGAGCTTCATTTAGAGCTCCGCCTTTAAACCCGCGCCTTTCTTTCCTGTGTATTATCTTAACTTGGGGATAATTACCCCACTGTTCCTTCAGAATCTTGGTGGTTTCGTCGGTTGAATCGTCTATCACAACAACCTCGTAGTTCTTGTAGTTCAGAGACGTGCATGCTTTCATAATTCTGTTGACGACGTTCTTCTCGTTGTACAGGGGAAGGTGGATGGAAACAAAGGGCTCATTTTCGCTCTTTTTGTCGTTAGAATTCGAGTTGTTGTCTTCAGAGTTGTTGAACAGGTTGTTTCTGCTGCCGAGGAGGACGATTATCACAGAAAGATAGTATTTTAGGGCGTAAACCAGAAAAACGATTCCTGCAGCTAAGGAGATAAACGCAAACATCGAACCTAACGCCTGCAACATTTCAGCTGCTATAGCCCTTCCCTCTCTCCATATTTCTAATATCCAACATTCCCTGAAGACACTTAACACTGTGTCTTTTCAGATTTATAACATAAAGTGTTTTGTTCCTGATCGTGGTGAACAGAGTTACTTAACTGAAGCCCATAACAGAGTTATGTAACTAGGACACAAAAGAGGCTGAAACCGTAACTGGGAGTGAAAAAAACTTTTCAGGAGAACAAAGCATCATTCAACATAATCAATAAGACTTAAAGTCCTTTAAGTTTTTCAGCGAGTTCACAGAGAACCTTACTAAAGGGGTGCTCAGGTTTCTCAAGTGCGAAGATGGATATTCGGCTGGACCTCAGCACATCGCAGTAGCAGGGAATCAGCTGTATGGGGGGCTGTTTAAAGGTCGCTTTAATCTGATCGGACAGTTTTTCCTTCTCTTTCTCAGAGGATATGAACTCCGCAGGCACTTTGTTCATCAGGATCGCCGCCTTTTTTTCAAACGAGTCATACAGTTCTTGAATCATGTATTGGGTTCCCTCCATATCCACTATGTCCAAGGTAGTCACCACAACAGCCACATCGGAACTCACAACTGCGTTTAAAGCCGAATATTGAACGCCCGGGCTAGTGTCATAAATCGCATAGTCGATTTTCATGTCCCTCAAGAGCGTGGGCTTCAGGGCGAGGAGGCGCCTTAGGGCTTCCATCTCCCTAGTCCTGTCCTTAACCATTATTTCGCGAATAGCGTCTATCGAAGGGTTTGCTAGTCCAACCATTAATTTTCCTTTTATATCATATTTCTCGGTTAGGTCTATCATGACTTTGTCTATTGAACAGCGATCGTTTACGAAGTCGTTTACCCAGTATTCAATCAGCCTGTAGTCGCCCATTTTGAACACTGTTGAAAGACTTGGGGCTCGAAAGTCCATGTCGAAGAGAGCCACATTCTTTCCTTCACGGGCATATATCGCTGCCAAATTCACGGCGATTAGGGTTTTTCCGGTTCCTCCCCTGCTTGAGTGAACAGATATAACTTTTCCCATAGTTCATCCCTCAGCTTTCTTTTCAATGTAGAAGTATACTTTTCGCCCTTCCCTTTTCTTTTTTATGTGTCCTAAGTTAACCAGCTGATTCAAATAGTTGCTTTCAACAGCTCTAGCCCTCCCCGTTTCCTCGGTAACCTCGCTGGCTGTCGCCGCGTTTCTTCTGCAAATAACCATTGCCGTCTTCCTCAGGTGATCGGGTAATACTAAAAGGGTCATCACATCCAAGGCGCCTAGTTTCACCGCTTCTTCTATTCGGGCTTCCCTCCGCCCTCTTAAACTGTGAAGAATACTTCTGTTCATTTCAATTATTTCCTCAAGTTTGACGCGCAGTTGCACGATCTCCTCTCTTAATTTCTCCAGTGCCTCCGCCACGTTGTCTTCTCTAGCCCATCTGTTTGTCATTTTCTCCACCAAATACAATGTATACGTGAAGACCACTATTTTTAGCTGAAGACCTTATTAATTTAAGCCTTCTGGATGCGCTACAAAGCCTCAATCTAAGAAAGGTTTTAAGAACCTCCTTGTAAATTTGTAGTCTGGTATCACGCGGCCGTAGTCTAGCCTGGACTAGGACATCGGCCTGCCACGTCGACGACCCGGGTTCAAATCCCGGCGGCCGCACCACACAACAAAACTCGGCTACAGCTATTTTCCATTGTATACTATTTATTAAACTCACAGAGAATAGAATTCAATGAGGTAAAAAAATAAGATGACGGAAAAAGAAAGGAAAAAGCTTGTGATCCTAGTTCATGGAGGAACCATAGATCGGCTTTATCCCGCGTTTATATTGGCTTCTGCTGCTTCAGCTATGGATAGGGAAGTTCATATGTACTTTACATTTTGGGGGCTACAGATGTTAGTCAAAGGAGCCTTGGAGAAAGCTGAATTGTCCGCAACGTATAAACACTTAGAAGAGCAACTGAAGAACAGCTTGAGAGAGATGAAGTATCCTTCCATCTATGACATGCTCAAAACGGCAAAAGCATCGGGTTTACTGAAAATCTACGCTTGCAGCTCAACTATGAAGATGTTCGGAATCAAAAAAGAGGACTTAATTCCAGAAGTTGACGAAATAGCGGGAGCTGCCACCTTCCTCAATCTCGCCTCTAAGGCAGAAATAGCCCTCTGCATCTAAGGTCCCCTATTAATGGAGAGAAAAAAGGTTTTTGCCTATCTAGTAAAAAGATGTAGAGTGAAGAATCATGAAATTGGTTGAGACTTGGGTTAAGGCGCCTTTTTTGAGGGACTCCTCTCTTCTAATCGTCGGCGAGTGCGTCCGAGAGGTCTTCCCTAGTGTATTCAAAGAGTTCGTGAAAGAGCGCGTGGTTTTGACGAGTTGCCCTGAAGCGGAAAACGCCAAGTTGATTATGGGTAAGCTGGCATCCATCATAACGTGCTCTAAACCGCGAGAAATCATCGTGTTAACGATTGATGGTTCCCCAGATTGTTTTCAGTTACACTCTTCAGCAAATGAAGCCCTGTTCATAACAAAAGCAAATGTTCCGTTGAAGCATTATGTCATCATTGAAGGCAAAGCTTCAGAGGTTAGTGCGGAAAGCGTGAGGGTCGGCAGATACCTGCACCTCGTGCAAAAGTGCATCCGAAAGAACCCCGGATTGCTTAAGGAGTTGAGGCGGTACAGTCTTGAGCACCGCTCTGAGGAAGCTGGGAAAACCTAGCGGTTAGCAAGCCTTTTCTCAGGGAGAGAAACTGCGCGTTCATATTCGTAAATAACCCGCGAAGCCACAGTCCAAGCCTCAAGCATCTCCGGATCAATACAGACGACCTCATCCGCCAATTTCAGTGTTATCTCCGCGAAATGTCCATGCGGGAAACCTCCGATAATCACGACGGGTCTGCTGCTCTTCGAGAGCCCCGAAACAGCCTCCTCAGCCACCCGTGGAATCCCTGCTCTGCTGAAGCTCATAACGTATGTAGGCTTAGCTTCATGAAGCAGCTGCGACAGTGTTTTATGCTCCAATTTAAGTAAGGCAGTTCCAGTTGGCGGAACCCTGCCAAGTTCAAAGAGCTGTTCCATAAGGCCCACAAAGCGGTCATAGTTTCTCGGCAAACGGGCTTTCGGGTTCACTGTTATCATTTGATCGTTAACCGTGTGCACGTAGACTTGGAGTCCGCCTGTCTTGTTGAGCGGAGTGCCTAGAGCCTCAAGAAGCGTGAAGTGAACGATGTCTGGGCGTCCCCTTTTCAGATTTTCATCAAGTTTCTTCATGGCAGCATGATGGTACGATCGGTCGAGGAGAATGAATCTCGCGGGTTTTCCGCGTTTTTTCGCGTGTTGCCTGACAGCCGGGTGGTCCCACAGGCTTTGAGGAACCGTTTCAAGGGCCGCCTCCGCTAAGATCAAGATCAGCAAGTCAAGTTTCCCTTCTCAGATAAGCTCCAAACCCTGCTAAATAGCTAAAAGTAATATCTTCTTGCTTAACTATATATTTCTCCAGAAATGAGAACTTTGAAACAGACAGCCCTTCAACGTATTCACAATCTTTTCCGCCTCGCTAGGAAAACAATTCACGAAAACCCCGAATTGGCGCAGAGATACGTTGAAATAGCGCGGAGAATAGCAATGCGGGCTAGAGTGCGGGTGCCAAAGAAGTACAGACGCTTGGTCTGTAAGCACTGCAAAAGCTTTATTTTTCCGGGCGTTAACTGTCGTTTTCGCATTCGATCGCAGAGGGAACCTCACGTGGTTGTCACTTGCATCAACTGCGGTGCACATACGCGTATACCTCTAAAACGTAGGAAGAGAAGCCATGTCGTCTAAGTTCAGGTTAAGGATAAAGCGTGAAATGGAGACTGAGAAGCCAACCGTCTGGATCGGCAAGAATAGAATAACCTCCGAAATAATGGGAGAAATCTCTAAGCAGTTAGACAAAAGGGAGATGGTGAAAGTCAAATTGCTGAAAAGCGCGCTTGTAGATGAGAAAGCGAAACATGTGGCAGAGGAAATTGCGCAGCAGACGGAAGCTACATTGATTGATGTTAGGGGGCACACTTTTGTGCTTTATAAGCGTCGAAAAAGAAAGAATTGAAAAAGCCTTTATAAGACGCTTTGTGAATTAGTGAGAGAAAATCAAAGGAAGAACAGGTCTTGCCAACACCTTATGATGTTCCAACTCCGATTTTTATCGAAAAAGTAGCCCAGTACCTGAGGCAAAACGTGGACACGGTTACTCCACCTGCGTGGGCAACAGTTGTGAAAACAGGATCCCACCTGCAAAGACGACCTGAAGATCCGTACTGGTGGTTCATCCGCTGCGCCTCTATTTTGAGGAAGATCTACATGAAGGGTCCAATAGGTATCGCTCGCCTCCGCACAGAATATGGAGGAAGATTTGGTCCGGGGATGAAACCGGAACATGCGAGGAAGGGAGGCGCCTCCATTGTAAGAAAGGCGGTGCAGCAACTTGAAGCAGCCGGACTGGTGGAACCTTTAAGAAATAGGGGAAGAGTAGTAACTGGGAATGGAAGAAGAGTGCTAGATCGATTGTCAGCAGAGATCAAAAAGAACTTGGAGAAGGAACTTCCAGAACTAAAAAAGTATTAGGTGGTAACGAATGAGCGAGGAGGAAGAACTGGAAGCGCTGAGGAAAAAAAGGCTTCTTGAGCTACAGAGGCGTCTGTCTCAGGAAAGTCAGCGTGTCCAAGCTCAGCAACAGTTTGAGGCGCAAAAGCAAGCTGTGCTCAGAAAGATACTTACTACTGACGCTAGGCAACGTCTCACAAACTTGAAGATGGTGAAACCCGAGTTCGCTGAGCAGCTGGAACTCCAGTTAATCCAAATTGCGCAACAGGGAAGAATAGAGCTCCCGATAAACGACGAACAACTAAAAGAGATTCTGATAAGACTCCAGTCTGGTCGGAGAGACATCAAAATCAGGAGGGTTTAACAACGGCGAGAAACAAACCCACCGCGAAAAAACGAAGGCTTATCAAAGCCGGAAAACAGAAAAAAGCGGTGCCAACGTGGGTCATCGCAAGGACAGATGGTCGCGTGAGAAGAAACCCTAAAAGAAGACAGTGGCGGCAGAGAAAAATAAAAGCGTAAGAGACGAAAGCAGATGTCAAAGTCATCTAAAAAAGCAAAAGAAACCAAGAAAAAGAAAGAAGTTAAGGAAGAGGAAGCTGAGGCGCCTGAGGTTCCTGTAGAAACTGAAGAATCCGAAGAACCCGAAAAAGCCGAAGAAGCCGAAAAAGAGTTAACAGAGGAGGAAATCCTAGAAGCGCCTGAAGAAGAGGAAATAGAGGCTGAAGAAGCTGAGAAAGAGGAAGCCGAAGAGGAGATCGTTGAAGAGAGGATCTACACCATTCCGCTGGATAGAGCATGGATTTCCCAGAGGAAAAAGCGGGCGCCTAGAGCTGTACGCACGGTTCAAGCCTTCATTCAGAGGCATATGAAACCTGAGGCCCTCATAGTAAGCAATGAGGTGAATGAGAGAATTTGGAGTCGGGGCATTAGAAAGCCGCCGAGGAGAATCAGGGTTAGAGCCGCTAAGGACACTGAGGGAACCGTAACTGTATACCTCGCTGAAGGAGACTGATAATTGGCGGTTTACCTCATGAACCTTTTTGGCAACGCAAGCATAGGAGTTTATTCTTTGGCCACCGACAGAATGGTGATGGTTCCGCCTCAGATTTCAGAATCTAAAATGCGGAGACTCGAAGAGTGGTTGAAGGTGAAAGCCATACGCACAACCGTCGGCGAATCCTCAGTTATCGGCGCCCTCGCCTGCGCAAACTCCAACGGCATAATCCTCCCGCACTCGTCTCGCGAAAAGGAAATCAAAGCCATCAAATCAACCTTAGACATCAACATAGCGGTTATGGAGACGAGAAAGACGGCTTACGGCAACCTAGTCTTAGCAAACGACCACGGAGCCGCCATTGACCCTAGACTCAAGAAAAAGGATGTGAAAAAAATATCCGATACTCTAGGCGTTGAAACAGTCCCTGCAGAAATAGCGGGATCCCCATGCGTGGGGGCGCTTGCCGCCGCCACCAACAAAGGTTTGCTAGCTCATCCGCTGTTGAAAGAGGAGGAACAAAAGGTTTTGGAGGATGCTTTAGGTGTTCCCGTGGATGTGGGAACGATTAACTGCGGAATACCTTATGTTGCTACAGGACTCGTGGGGAACAGACGTGGGGCAGTGGTGGGGTCTTTAACTACTGGACCTGAATTGTTCATAATCGGAAACGCGCTTGATGTGGTGAAGGAAAATGAGTGAAGTTAAGACTTTCCGGGTGACGGGTGAGATAACAAAGCCGAATTTTCAAACCAGCTTCCGAAAAGAAATTAGGGCGCTGAAGCCCGAAGACGCAGTGGAACTCCTCTACAAGGAGATCGGAAGCAAACATAGAGTCAAAAGGTTCCACATTCGAATCATTAAGGTTGAAGAAGTAAAACCCGAGGAAATTGAAAATCCAATCATAAGGAAACTGGCTCAAGGAGAAACCAACATTGGCGAGCAATAATGATGAAGCGTTGCGGCGGCTGGCGGTTGAGCTTCAAATCTTAGAGGGCACCGCTGATACGTTGCAACAGAGAATAAACCTAGTAAGCGCCGCTTTAACTGAACTCATGGTCGCCAACGCCACGTTAGAGGGCCTAGAGAAGGAAAAGAAGGGCGTTCCGCTTTTCGTTCCGATTGGAGGCGGCTCCTACGTGAAGGCGAACTTGGAAACCGCTGACAAGGTTGTTGTCGGTATAGGCGCCGGCATGGCTGTTGAAAGGACAGTTAAGGAAGCCAAGGAGAACGTTGAGAGCCGCGTGGCTGAGTTGGAGAAAACCCGGTCGTCTCTTCTGCAGCAGTTGAGGCAGGTCGTCTCGAAAATTCAGGAAGGCAGGTCCAAGTTTCAAGGTTTATCCGCGAAAGCAGGGCGAAAGGGAGAGAAGTAAGCCTGTTCGAAAAACTAAGGAAGAGCCTTAGTGGATTTGTACAGAAGATCACTACGACGGAACTGACAAGGGAGGGCCTTCATCCAACCCTCGAAGAGCTTCAACTGACCCTAATCGAAAACGACGTTGCGTTTTCAGTTGCCGAATACATCTGCGGAGAAATAGAAAAACAACTAGTCGGAACCGAAGTTAAACGCTTAGGAGACCGAAAAGAAATCGTGGAGAAAACCCTCCGTAAAGTTCTGCTTGACACTCTAACCGTGGGCGGAGAAACCGACCTAATAGGCGTGGTTGAAAAAAAGCGTGAGGCGAAAGAGCCCTGCACCATTGTTTTTGTTGGCATAAACGGCTCAGGCAAAACCACGACCATCGCGAAAACCGCCCATTTTCTCATGAAACACGGCTACTCAGTTGTCCTCGCTGGCAGCGACACCTACAGAGCCGGGTCAATCGAACAGCTTGAGGAACACGCCAAACGGTTAGGCGTGCGCATGATTAAGCACCAGTACGGGTCAGATGCGGCTGCCGTGGCTTACGACGCCGTAAACCACGCGAAAACCCGGGGCATAAACGTGGTGCTGATCGACACAGCGGGCAGAATGCAGACTGACTTGAACCTGATGAAGGAGATGGAGAAAATCGTTAGGGTAGTTAACCCTGATCTAATTGTGTTCGTGGGGGATGCTTTAACCGGCAACGACGCGGTCAGACAAGCGCAAGAATTCGACAAGTTCGTCCACATCAGCGGCTCCATCTTAACCAAAGTGGACACAGACGCGAAAGGAGGTGCGGCGATTTCCATAACCCACGTGACGAAGAAACCGATTCTTTTCCTAGGTACTGGACAAAAATACGGAGACCTAGAGGCTTTCAAGCCTGAGTTCCTAGTAAACCGAATTCTCGGATCCGAGTAATTAATGATTCTCTTAAGTCTTTTAATCTAAGTTTTTAGGGTGTGCGCGTAGGAACGGTAAGCCTATTTAGCTGTTTTAACATTATTTTTTTGGCGATAATGAATCCGATTGCAAATGAGAGGAAAATCCGAGAGCGAGATAAGTCCGGCTTTTGGAAGGGTAACTCTCATGTAGGAGCGCGCGTGCGCGGTTTGTCTACTGATAAATGCCCCAAATGCAAAATCGACTTAGAATTTAGAGGAAAAGAAGAAAGAACATTGAAATTTAGATATCACCGTTACGAACTGTTTTGCCCCAAATGTGGACAAATTACCTACATTGATGAAGGAAAGCGTCGTAGATATGCAGACCCGCGCAGAATGTTGGGAAGGCACGCAGGCGAAATCGGAGAAAGAATAGCTCAAAATCTTCTGGTCAATTCAGGCTATGAAATTAGACCCTTTGATGCGGTAGCTCCAAATATAATGACCCGCAAAGAGAATCGACATCTTGAGACCGTAAAGAAAGGCTCAGCTAAATTGTTCTTTGGGGATAAATATGCAGACTTCATTAAGTTTTGTGCGATATGGAATACAGACCCTGATGTTCCTTCATCAATAAGCGGTTCGCATAGAAGTCGTGGACAAGACGAAGAAGAAACTTTTTCGCTACATCGTGGTGGACTTGATTGGGTTGGAAAGAAGGATAATAAATTCTATCTTATCGAGGTCAAAACAAATCGGGCTGTTCTACAAGCCTATCAGAAGAAGATGCTGTTAAAAGCTAAGAAATTTGGCTTCATTCCTCTGGTTCTTAGAATCAAAGTGAAAATAAGCATGCCAGAAGAAGAAATTGAATGGGACTTTATTTGAGAGAAATTATACACGCGCTTGTTTAGTCTAAGTCAAAAGACCTAACAGAATCATAGCTAGTTAAAGTTAAAATACTAGTGTTGCTAGTTCATTTTGAAACCGGAGTGGATGGTCTGTTGCGAGGACGCGACTTCTTAACTTTGCAGGACTACTCGCAAAAGGAAATTTGGCAGATTTTAGAAAAGACACGTGAACTTAAGTGTGAAACCTCCGCTGAGGAGTTAAGAAAAGTTCTCTTAGGCAAGAATATCGCCATGATATTCCAGAAGCCGTCGACAAGAACCCGCGTTTCCTTCGAAGTAGCCATAGAGCAGCTGGGCAGCCACGCGCTGTACCTAGACTGGAGTCAACTTCAACTCGGAAGGGGAGAAACGGTCGCCGACACAGCCCGCGTTCTAGACCGATATGTCGACGGAATCGTCGCAAGGGTTTTCGCCCAAAACCACCTAGAGGAAATGGCAAAACACGCGGCTGTTCCCGTAATCAACGCCCTATCAAACCTCTTTCATCCTTGCCAAATAATCTGCGATCTCTACACAATATGGGAGAAAAAGGGGTCCCTGAAGGGACTAAAGCTTGCCTACGTCGGAGACGGAAACAACGTTTGCAACTCAATGCTCATCGGCTGCACCAAAACAGGAATGAACATAAGCGTTGCGTGCCCAGACGAATTCAGACCCAACGCAAAGGCGATAGAGTGGGCTCAGAAAAACGCTAAGGAAACGGGATCCAGAGTGGAAATCACGACGGAACCCGCGAAAGCCGTGAAAAACGCGGACGTAATATACACGGATGTTTTCGTCTCAATGGGTTCTGAGGCGGAACGCGAAAAGAGGCTGCGTGCCTTCATGCCTAAATATCAGGTGACCGAGCGTCTATTCACCCCCGCGGCTGAAAACGCCGTTTTCATGCATTGCCTACCAGCGCACCGCGGAGAAGAAGTAACAAACGAGGTAATCGACGGACCGAAATCAATAGTTTGGGATCAAGCTGAAAACAGGCTTCACACTGCAAAGGCGCTCTTAGCCCTACTGATTTCCCGCTAAAATGCAGCTCAGGAAACATCAAGATGATACTGCTGGTAGCCTCAAAAAACGACGTAGCCAGCATGAACATCACCCAACAAATTTTGGAGCATTACGAATTCGAAAAGCTCTCAGAGACCTTTCATCAAA
Source organism: uncultured Candidatus Bathyarchaeia archaeon (assembly GCA_964655075.1). Lineage (GTDB taxonomy): Archaea > Thermoproteota > Bathyarchaeia > Bathyarchaeales > Bathyarchaeaceae > CAZZLD01. The sequence goes on along the minus strand of CAZZLD010000001.1, from coordinate 309,840 downwards.
ACCCGGTTTACCTGAAAAGAATTCAGGACAATGAAGTTAAACTCATTTTCGTTAAAGGAGAACTCGTGGATACCCAGTATCTCACCGATTTTTTCACTCCCCAACTGATTGTCTTTGCGTCCCGACACAGCAGCCAAAAGGCCATACCGACGCTCTCGGTTCACACGCCGGGCAACCTCGCAGAAGCCAAACTAGGAGGCATACCCCGAAAAGTCTCCATCTCCCCAGCAAGCGCCATGAAGGATGCCCTCTTAGAGATGACAAAAATGAAGGAAGCCCTGAAGCTTGACTACGAGGTTTCCTACGAGTGCACTCACCACGGGCCGTCTCTAGACGCACCTGCCATGTTTGTAGAGTTAGGCAGTTCACTGGCGCAATGGAAAGACCAGAAGGCAGCTGAAGCCGTAGCTCACGCCGCAATGGCTGCCGTTGCCGGAGGTTCAGCTTATCCTGCGGCGGTCGGTTTGGGCGGTCCACATTATAATGCGAAATTTACGAAAAGGGCTTTGAACACGTCAACTGCGTTCGGGCACATCATACCGAAATATGCGGTTTCTCAAGTAGACGCGGAAGTCTTGAGGCAGTGCGTGGAGAGGACCGTGGAAAAAGTCGAGTCCGCTGTTCTCGATTGGAAGGGCATCAAAGGCGAGTTCAGAAGCAAACTGATCGCCATGCTGGATGACTTGAACATTCCAATAGAGCGAATGTGAACAACGAATGTTAGATTCCACTATGCTTATTACCGAGCGTAGGTCAACGTTTAAATAATTAAATTGAGGATTCCTTAAGGAATAGGTGTCGATTGAGTAGGTGCAGCTCTTGGGGTTAATGTCTTTCCTAAGCTCGTGCAAAAGACTGTTGAAACTCGCTAAAAAACCGGGAAGAACCGAGCTTTGGCTCTCAATAAGAATCTGCTTCCTCGGCATCATAGCCATCGGAGCAGTCGCGTTCATCATAAAGTTCATATCCGCAGCTCTGCAGGGCTTCGGGGGACCATACGGAGCATTTCTGTTACCATAGAGGTAGAGTCACGTGAACAGCGAAAGAAAAATTCCCCCTAGGATATTTGCTGTGCGAACTACCGCGGGACAGGAGAAAAACGTGGCGAACCTCATTGCTGCCAGAGTTGAAACCAGCAAGCTGCCGATTAAGGCTATTTTGGTGCCAGAAACCCTGAAGGGCTACGTTTTCATCGAAGCAGACGGACCACACTTCGTTGAAGAAGCCGTAGCAGGAATAAAACATGCAAGATCAAGGGTCCCAGGCGTTGTGGATTTCTCAGAAGTAGAAAGTTACATCGCCGTAAAGCCAGTCATCGAGGAACTGGACATAAATGACATCGTCGAAATCGTGGGAGGCCCATTCAAAGGAATGAAAGCAAGGATAACGAGGATAGATGCGGCTAAAGAGGAAATAATTTTAGAGCTGTTAGAAGCCACCTTCACTTTACCCATAACCGTGCACGCTGACTACGTTAAACTCGCAGAAAAAGCCAAGAAGGAAGAAACATAATGGGCGAAAAAAAAGTTGTCGAGGCCCTCGTGAGCGGCGGACAGGCAACCGCTGGACCACCATTAGGACCAGCCATAGGTCCCCTAGGCATAAACGTGTTAGCTGTTGCAAACAAAATCAACGAACTGACTAAAAGTTACTCAGGCATGAAGGTGCCCGTTAAAGTCATAATAGACACCGACACCAAGGAGTTCGAAGTAACCATCGGCATCCCCACCACATCCGCGCTGATCATCAGCGAGTTAGGAATTGAAAAAGGCTCAGGAGCCCCCAACACCGCAAAAGTAGGAAACCTATCCGTCGAACAACTAATAAAAATAGCTAAGATAAAAAGAGCCAAAATCTTGGCAAAAACCATGAAAGCCGCCGTGAAGGAACTTCTTGGAAGTTGCGTAAGCCTCGGCGTCCTAGTGGAGCAGAAGGACCCCCGCGAGGTTCAAAAGGAAATCGATGAGGGAAAGTACGACGACCTCCTAGCAAAAGGAGACTAACAACCTTTTTATAACCGCCCCTACATTTCTCTGGAGCAGATTCGAACATGTCTCTAAACACAAAAAACATCCTCGAGGCAATTAAGGAAGTTAAGGAAAAATCAAAAAAGAGAAACTTTGTCCAAGCAGTGGAACTAATTGTAAATCTTAAGGACATAGATCCGAAAAAGCCCGAAGGCAAAATCCAAGAACTCATAGAACTGCCTCACTCCCTTGGAACCGGCAACAAGATATGCGTGGTAGCCTCAGGCGAATTAGCCTCAAAAGCCAAGAAGGCGGGCGCAGATCTAGTTATTCAAAAGAATGAACTTGAAGCTATGGCAGGCGATAAGAAAAAGAAAAAGCAGTTAGCGAAGACATACGACTTTTTCATCGCTGAGGCTCCGTTGATGCCCCTCGTTGGAAGGATCCTTGGCGCCACTTTGGGGCCGCGGGGAAAGATGCCAGCACCTGTGCCTCCAACAGCGAACATAACTGCACAATTGAAAAAAAACCGAAAGACAATGTTAGTGAGAACGCGGGGGCAACTAGTTCTCCAATGTAGAGTTGGAACCGAAAAAATGCCGGATGAACAAATAGCGGAAAACGTTCAGACGACCCTTAGAAGGGTCGAAGGAAAACTTAAAAGAGGCATCAAAAACATTAGGTCGATCTACTTAAAATCAACCATGGGACAACCAGTTAAGATAAAATTGTAAGGGAAAAACTTTGTCAACGCGTCAGGTGGCTCCAGAAAAGATCCAAGAGGTTGAAGAACTAAAGGACCTTATTGATCAATACAAAGTTGTAGGTGTGGCAAGCCTACAGAAAGTCAGGGCGGCTCAACTTCAAGAACTGAAGAAAAAACTGGAGAACAGTGCACATATACGCGTAACCAAAAACACGATAATAAAAAGAGCTGTTGCACAATGTGAAGCCAAGCCTGAACTTAAAAAACTAGAAGAACACCTGAGCGGACCAAACATATTCCTCTTCACTAACCTCAACCCCTTCAAGCTTGCTATACTCTTGGAAAAAAGCAAAGTGAAAACAACTGCACGAGCTGGAGACATAGCGTCCGAAGATGTTGTTGTCCCAACCGGAAACACTGGTTTTCCTCCTGGACCAGTTATCAGTCAACTGACCGCCGTAGGACTGCCCACAAGAATACAGTCCGGAAGCGTCTGGATAATCAGCGATACGAAAGTAACGAAAAAGGGCGAGGCAATAGACGCAAGACTCGCAGGCATTCTTTCTAAACTCGGCATAAAACCAGTGGAAGCTGGGTTAAGCATGAAGGTGGCATATGACGATGGTCTCATAATCTCCGAAGAACAACTACAAATTGACCTGAAAGAACTCCAAAAGAGCCTCGAAGAGGCTAACGCCCAAGCCTTCAACCTGTCGCTTAGCGCTGCGTACCCGCTGCCGGAAAACATTCGTTTCCTCCTTCAAAAAGCCCGCGACGAAGCACATAACTTGGCTCTAACCGCAAACATTCCCGCACCAGAAACAATAAGCGACTTAATAAGAAAAGCTCAAGCAGAAGCATTAAGCCTATCTCGCAAAGTTTCGAACTAACGCGAGTTTGGTTTCAATAGAACCGCTTCTGCGAAGACCCCAACGCTTTCCTATATTTAATTTATATATAACATTAAAACCTCGCATAATTGAAAACTTATATTTTTCAATCAACTTTTATAAGAAAATGTTTTTATTACAGGGTGACGGAGCACCCAAAGATATGCTGGAACGCTTTAAAACTTCGCGCTTTTTTACACCTTTAAGGAAAATCGAATGGCTGCCCCAAGATGCTTTTCCGGTCTTGATGGTTCTCTCCGTCGTCGGTTTTTGGCTCATCAAACCAGAAGAGTTTAAAACAATGTGGATCGGATACGCCGTTTTTATTTACATCGCCTTCTTTCTGATGTTGACGTGGCTCTTTTACCGCCAAATTCCAAAAAACCAAGCAGAAGAGAAAAGTGTTTTTTGGCTGGGCGCGCTCTCATTCTTCGCTGGAATGTGCGTCTACCAACTACTAATCTACAGCGGAGCCTTATCCCCGTACATAACTCAGCTGGGAACCGTTTTTGGCATTGAAGGATGGTATCTTAGTGTCAGCTGGCCCACCACTGTTGATTTGCTTGTTTTTACAATATACCTGCTCGGGTTGATAGTGTCCTTCTTCGGCGTCAAATCTCTGAGGTACTTCCTTGGACCCATACTATATTCCACTGCTTTAGTTGTCTTCTTCATCATAGACGCTGTGGTTCCACAAAACACTTTTGCAGATGCCGCCTTCGAACTCTTTGTTCCGGGAATCGTCTCTATAGCTGTAGGTTTTCTCCATATACTAGGAGTTAACGTAGAAATCTCCAACACCATTGGTAGCGGAAACGTAATGGTCGTCAGGAAATTTGGAACAGAAATTCCGGTTGAGGTGAACTGGCCCTGTGCCGGCATTCATGGCCTGCTTATTTATACTGCAATATCCATAGCCTTCCTCCAATTCTCAGAAATCTCGAAGCTAAGAAAGCTCACCTATGCATTAATAGGATTCTTTGGCACAATTTTCGTCAACATTCTCAGAATAACAACGATAGTTTTTGCATCCTTTTATTCCAGCGCTAATGTTGATGCTTTTCAGGCGAACCTTTATCTTTTACATGCCTATTCAGGGGAGCTGTTCTTCATCGCTTGGGTAATCATTTTCTTGTTCGCTGTCATCCTCGTGGAACGTAGATGGCCTTCGTACAGGCGAGGGAAAGAAGGAAGTTAGGTTTCTTGGCGGTATCCTATGGTGGTCTAAACAGCTTAACTCCCCTCAGAAACCAGAAAAAGAGTAGGCTTTATATAGCAAATACTAACTTAACTCAACGTTGCTATTTAAAAGGTGAAAAACACGAATGGATTTTCAGAAGGTTGAGGGGAATCTCGAAGCAAATTCTGAAATTGGAATAATTCTCCCAACGTATTGTGAAGCAGCAAACATAGATAAATTAATTCATGAAATTGAAAGTTTAAATTTGAACGTTTCCATACTTGTTATAGACGATTCGAGTCCTGATGGAACAGCAGACATCGTTAGAGAACTTCAAAAAAAGTATGATAACATCCTACTCTTCGTAAGGCCGAAGAAACACGGGCTTGGAACAGCCATCACGGACGGGTTCAAAATATTCTTACTCCTTAAAAACCCGCCAAATTTTATGATAACGATGGACGCGGATTACTCGCATGGTCCCGAGGAAATCCGTAAACTAATAGGCGCTGCACATCAAGGCGCCGATTTAGTTATTGGAAGCAGGTATTGCCACGGAGGCAGCACTATAAATTGGGGTTTCTTCCGTTTACTAATAAGTAAAATGGCAAATTTAACGGCGTCTTTAATTATCGGTGCAGGGATCTGCGACTACACCAGTGGAATGCGGTGTTATTCCATGAAACTTGTTGACAGCATAATCGATGATTTGCACAGTCAAACATATGAGATACAAATAGATACAACAAGGCAAGCTTACCTACGAAAATTCAAGATAAAGGAAACGCCCATAACATTCATCAATAGGAAACAGGGGAAATCAAAACTAACCCTCAACGAAATAAAAGACTTCCTCTCTTACATGCTCTCTCTCAATCGAAAACGTTAAAATCCTTTTTTTAAAGACTTCTGGAAAACGTGCTTAACAGAATTTTACTCCCTCTTGTTAAGTTTACGTCAAACATTTTGAAAAATAAAATAACATGTATTCTGCCTTGAAACGCTGAAAAGATCGCCCAAAATCTTTAGATTCTGCATTCCTTCACACGCGTGCGCATCAGATGATTTATATCCTAATGCTAAAGGTTACGAAAATCTTAAGCAACAAGTAATTTCTATTATTAAGCGGTACTAATGCGATCATTCAAAATGTTAATTGGAATATGTGCCTATGATGAGGAAAACAATATTAGATATTTTCTTCAAAATCTCATTTCAGAACAAAATCTGCCTAAAAACTGTAGAATTGTAGTTGTTTGTTCCGGGTGTACTGATAGAACACCGAGAATTGTAAATGAATTTCAGAAGAGAGATGCAAGAATTGAACCGATAATTGAAAAAGTTCGCAGTGGAAAAGCCGATGCTCTTAACAAAATCTTCAAAATGGCTAGAGAATCTGCTGATGTAATTGTTCTTGTTAACGCGGATACTTTGCCCGAGCGTGGAAGCATAACAAAACTAATTTCTAGACTTGAAAACAGTAACGCTGGCGCAGTTTTCGCGCGGCCAGTCCCTATCAAAAAATCTCGTGGTATCTGCTATGAAATCGTGCATGTGATATGGCGTTTACATCATATCATCTCTCTTCTTAAACCTAAATTCTCAGGGGAACTTTGTGCGATACGCACGTTTTGTCTCCAAGCGATTCCTGAAAATGTGGCTACGGATGAACCATATATCGACTTGGCTATTCGCAAGAAAGGTTATGACATACTTTATGTCCCCGATGCTTTAGTATACATAAAATGCCCAACAAACATTAATGATCTACTGAAACAGCGCAAAAGAATACGAATTGGGCATATACAATTGCGGAATGAAACAGGCATCAAAGTTTCCACTTCGAGTTTTAAGAATGTTCTACAAGCTATTTCTGCTCTAAGACCCACTGAAATTTTCTACGCGTTACTGGGAGGATTTTTAGAAATTATTGCTTATTTTCAGGCCAGCACCGCCTTAAGTAAAGGTAAAGTTCCGTATATTTGGGAGCCGATAAAAAGCACAAAGATATAACGTTAGAGGACCGCCTCATGAATGTTCTGCAAGTTACTCCACAATATTTACCTAACATTGGCGGCGTAGAAATAATTGTACAGAAGATAAGTGAAACTCTGGCTGCAGACGGAGTCCGAGTAACCGTCTATTCAGCTGATCTAATTAATAGCATGGTACGACAGCAAGAAATCAACGGTGTCTTAGTTCGAAGGTTTATCTCCTTGCTAGCTGATCCGTTTTATATTACAGAACCGAAACTTGTTGCAGCTTTACGACGTGAGAAAGCAGAGATTGTTCATGTGCACAGTATTCACACTTTTCTACCTTTTCTTGTAGCGTTGTTTAAACGTAGAAAACAAAGCTTACTGCTACAACCGCATTATCATCGTTTTGGGCAATCCCCTCTTAGGAATTCTGTATTTAAACTTTACAAATATGCCCTCAACAATGTAGTTTTCTCCCGTGCAGCTCTCATAATAGCTAATTCAACGTATGAGAAAAAGATCCTTTGCCAAGATTTTCCTCGTTGTCGTAATGTTCTTTTGGTTCCTGAAGGTATAGATGTTGATGAAATCAGGGATGTGAAACACGATCCTGTGGAACCTAAAAGAATTCTCTACGTTGGGGCTTTAAGACGTTACAAAAACGTTGACAAGGTCATTAAGGGTTTTGCATGCCTTATTGGAAAGGGATACACACATTTCAGGCTTGTAATAGTGGGCGAAGGTTCAGAATACAAATCTTTAACTAATCTAGCTTATGATTCAGGTGTGGACAGCTCTATAGAGTGGAAGCACGGCTTATCCAGACAGCAACTTTTAAATGAGTTTGCAAAAGCAAGCGTTTTCATTATGCTTTCACCTTTAGAAAGTTTTAGCAGGGTTGTTTATGAAGCGTTGTTGATGAGGATTCCCGCGGTTGTTTTAAACTTCGGTGCCACAGCGCATCTAGTTAAGGCTGGGTTGGCGGAAGGAGTTAACTCTCTTAACCCCGAAGAAATTGCAGGTGCGCTTCTAAAGGCCACAAGAAAAACCTACCCCAAAGTTACAGAGGGTACCAACACTTTCCTTAACTGGAAAGAGTATTCAAGCAAAATAATTGGTATTTATAATAGACTATTAGAAAGGTGATAGCCGTTAACTTTTTAAGAGGTGTGCCTTGGTAAGACTACAAAGGGAAAAAACTATGTTGTTGTTAATGTTACAACTAATTTTCTGTGCTTTTCTTTTGGCGTTGAACGGCGAACCTTTCAGGGCTCTCGTCATTAGACGTCTGAAATTATTTTCGGATCTAGATTTACCGCAAATTTTCATACTTGATGTTTACCTCGGCGGCTTAATTCTTTACGTAATTGCCATTTTACCCCTCAACCTTTTCAGTAAATCCGTTATTATCGGGCTTACCGTTTTAAACGCCCTTCTCTCAGTTCTAATTCACTTTAAAGTCTTCAAACATGTTAATCGTGGCAAAATTAGAATTACTTTATTAAAGAATAAAACGACTGTTTTTGACTGCGTTTTTCTGTTTGGAATTTTCATTTTTCTCCTCGGCATTCAACTTATTCCTATACAAAACCTTGTTTTTGGAAGTACGCATGATACGTCTATACATTCGCTTATGGTCGAGGTCTTACTAGAGAATAATCATATACCTTTAACTTTGCAACCTTATCTGCCAGAAGGCATCGTATATCCACAAGCGTCGCATGTTATTTTTGCTTTTGCTTGTTACGTGTTAAATTACGTTGCGCCTAAAGCCGTTCTTTACGTAACCCCACTTTTCATAGCACTTTCTGTTTTCGGTGCTTACTTTTTGGGCAAAAAAATGTGGTCCTATAGACCCTTTTATTTAGGTTTAAGTTTTATTTTTGCTTTTGTTTCCAGTTGGCCTTTATACATCACCTGGGGTGCGAATCCCTTTGTCACGGGTTTTCCTCTTTTCCTCGTGGTTCTTGGACTATTTTTTTCTGTACTTCATTCTCGTAAGAAGACCGGCTTTGAACTTGTGATTCTTGGTTTGCTTTTTGGTTATGCTGGCGCTATTATTGTTTCTTATCTCCAAATTCTACTTGCGATTGCTGTTTTAATTCTTATTTATTGTTTTATCAAAAAATGTCGCGATTTGCATTGGAGTTTACTTGAGTTTTTCACAGTTTTCTTAGTCAGTTTGATTCCTCTAAGTCCTTTCTTGTTCAGGTTCTTCGCTTTTTATCAGTACCCAGGACATAATATCGGTATCCCTTCTGATTTTTCGGGATATCCTAAACAACAATTTTTCATATTCGGAACATTAACTTGGACCTTTGAAAATTTGTCACCACATTTTCCACTCCGTGTAATCACGATTTCTCTCCTCATAGGCTTGGCCTTATTGCTCTGGAAAACCAGAGACCACAAAAATATTAGATCCAGCGCTGGCTTCGCATTAGCTATTTCCGCAGCCGCGGTTTTGTTGTCGTTTGTCTCGTTCTTTCTTCCATCAGGTTTTAACATCATATCTTGGGGGCATCAAGGCATACTCCTCACGGTCCCCCTAAATATTTTTATACTCATTTTCTTTGTGGAGCTTGCTAAGTTCTGCGATGGTTGCAAGCTTGAATGGCTATCAAAGATTTTTTCGAAAAAATCTTATTCAAATCTGCTGTTAAAAATTACAGTTTTTTCGTTAATACTCAGTCCTTTCTTGTATTACAGAGTTGTGGTAGACCCGGGAACTTTAAGCGGTTCGTATAATCTATTTGCAGGTGCCACTCAGGCCGACTACGATTTGATGCTTTGGATGAAAGAAAATTTGACATCAAATGCCGTAATTCTCGTTAACCCTTATGAGGCGGGTTTATTCATTCCATCATTTTCGCATCATAAAATAGTTTTCCCTTACTCAGGAAGCTCTTTTACTCGTTCTTATCAAACACTGGTAGCCTCGTTATGGAATTGCTCGCTGGATAAAACCGCGTATGAATTGATGTTAGGTTACAACGTGTCATACGTTTTTGTAGGCTCAAAAGCTATTTATCATTGGCTAGGAGATTTCAAGTGGAATCCTGAACTGTTCCTTGGTAACCCAAACTTCAAGTTAGTGAAAAACTTTCGTAACGCCTATTTGTTTAAATTCGATTATGTAGATCCGAACATCGTTTTTATGGACGACTTTGAATACTCACCTTGGAATGAGAATGGATGGCAAGCATACTCTAGTGGTAATGGTCTAGGAAACGTGACGATAGCGACCGAGTCAGGATACAATTCACAGAGATCTTTGAGACTGACAGCTCAGGCCGTATATACAGTGTGGGAATGGAAGTATTGTTATTGGGTTTCTAGAGAGATCTTCGTACAAAACAATTCGGATGTTACCTTTTCGTTCTATTTCAATGCAACTGAAGGTTTTCACGGTGCAGATACCTTTGCAATTGTATTTTCTAACTTTTACCATAACCAAACCATAGCTATTGCAACTCCAAACGGAGTTTTTGAGAATTACGCTCATACCCTCTCGTTGAATGGATCTGAAGGGTTGCTAGAGTCCATTAATTTAAGCACCTTATGGTATCAAGCATTTAATTCGTCTCTGCCCAATCCTTTTATTTTGGAGCTTGCAAATTACGATTTTGATGGTATCAAAAATGTCGCTTATATTGATGATATTAAAATTACATCTACACCAACTGATTAATTCCTCAAACAAACCGAGGTAAATCAATGGACAGAAATTCAGAAAATCCAAAGGTATCAATAATTATCCCTACTTATAATTCAGGTGAAACTCTTACAGAATGCCTCAAAAGTATACGTATGCAAAGCTACCCTCTTTGTGAAGTCATAGTTGTTGACAATTTTAGCAGTGATAACACCGTAAAAATAGCAACCGAATTCGGCGCCAAAATAATAAAGCAAAAATCCAATCCAGCCCTAGCTAGAAATGTCGGCGTGGTTAATTCAACGGGGAAATACATACTTTTTCTGGACTCGGATCAAGTTTTATCTCCATCAGCTATTGAGGAATGCGTTAGAAAATGCAAAAATGAAAATGTTGAAATGATTATGATTCCCGAAGTTTTCATTGGAAAAGGCTTCTGGAGTCTTTGTTCAGCCACTTGGAAAAACTGTTATGAGCAGGTGGGGCAACGGTATGCTGCTCGTGAAAACCTCATACCCGGTGAACCTCGCTTTTTTGTTAAGGAACGAATAAATCAGGTAGGACTGCTTGATGCTAACCTGTTGTGGGGTGAAGACTACAATCTTTACAAACGATTAAAGGAAATAGACACAAGAGAAGCTTCATGCAAATCCAAGCTTTACCATTATGAACCAGACTCAATCAAAAAAATCTCACTGAAAAATCTTCATTATGGAAAGTCCGTGCCCATTTTTATGCAGCGTTCCAGAAAACGTGTTCTTCCCTCGCTTTTCAATTCTTCCCTGTATACTATTAGAGAAGTTTTTAGAGACTTTAAGAAATCACCTTCCATAATTGTTGGATGTACTTTTCTTTTATGTTTAAAAGCATGCCTCATGATAGCGGGTCTACTCATGAGCCTGTTTTCTCATCATTAAGAAATATGACGTGTAAAGATTAGCTGTTATTTTATCAATCAGGCTCTTAAAAAGAGGCAACCGTTAAGCCGATAGACCGCCAACAACAGCTAAAACCACAAACATTATGGAAACGGATAAAGCAAATAATATGAAACACTTATGGAAGCGGGGTAAACGCGAAAACGTCCGTGAATGAAGAAACGTTATCAACAGTGGGTAAGATATTATCCATGCGATGGAGTACAATTGGCCGTAATAGTCATGAAAACGCCAGATGTTTCCAGCGTTTATTGAAATCACATAAATGGTAACAATTCTCAGAATGTTAATGAAATAGGTGACTATAGCGCCAATTACAAAATAGATTATCCTTCGTATCCAAGAAATATTGGATTTCTTCAAAAACAACAGCATTATGACAGTATAGATTACAAGGCTCTCAATGCCTGAACACGGCCAAGCTATTGAAAAAGGAAGAGAATATCTTCCCTGGGAATCCCAAGCAATAAAAGTGGGCATGCCGCCGTATATGCCAAACCAATGTGTTTGGTATCCCAGTAGATTTAGAACGGTTGCTGCGAGCCTCGCCGTGGTTGGAACGAGAAACTGGAATGGGGTGAAGCTTCCCTCTGGATATAAATTGTCTATCGTGTATATCACTCCGATAATGCCCAAAAAGAATGCAGAGATCGCGAAATCAATTAAGCCGTGGATTCCATATGCCAGCAGAATTATCGATGCAAAAAGCGCTGTAAAAACCAGATATTCTGTTGCGAGGGGCATCCAGTCTGCAAGGGGCACATTGTATTGAACAGCCAAGTTCACAATCATCGTGTTCAATCCGAAATAGTTGGCAGCAACCACATAGATTGAAGGAAGCAGGAGGGCTATGATGAGAGCCACAGTTCTTATGGATTTTAGTTTCCATTTTTTTGTTTGTAGCTGTTCCCAACTCAATATCATCTCTAGAAAAAAGAGCCATAGAAAAAAAAGGTAGTAGGTTCTGCCTTTCCATGTTGCCTCAAAGGAGTATGGATATAGAAAATATAACACGAGAAATGGTATGATGAACGAGAGGAGAGTTAAGAGTTTTATTAGATTGTCAGTGTTTTTCTTGAATACTTGTGTAATGTTGGTTATACCGCTGGACATTTGTTGGCTACCTACATTCCTCATTTCTAATGTTTGATATAACCATTACTACAAGCCCTGAAGATTATGAAATTGATTGCTGATCGCTAAAACTTAGTTGACATGACCGTTACCTTTTTTAACCTGATGTTCGATCGTAAAGTCACCTAAAACATAATTTAGGGTTCCGATCAGAAAAGTTGAAAAGGAAGATGAGTGGAAAAGATATGTGGTGAAAACTAATGGAATATGTCTACGCCGCGTTATTGTTGCACAAGGCGGGAAAACCGATCGATGAGAACAGTTTAACGAGTGTGCTTAAGGCTGCGGGCGTTAACGCCGACGCCGTTAGAGTGAAGGCCCTCGTGGCTTCCCTTGCTGAAGTCAACATCGACGAGGCCCTAAAGTCTCAGCCTATGGTGATGTCAGCGGCAGCCCCAACTGCGCCTGCGCCAAAGACAGAAGAGAAGCCAGCGGAAAAGAAAAAGAAGGAAAAGGAAGAGAAAGAAGAAGAGAAGGCCCTAGAAGGGCTTGGCGCATTATTCGGTTAGTTCGCTAGCCTCTTTTTCCTCTCTTGTGTGCCTGCTAAATTTATAAAATAGTTAAATCTTCCTTAAGACTTAACTTCTGTAACCGTTAGATTTTCCTTTGTGGAGGATGCAGATTGAAGCGTTTTCCAGAGGAGGAGTACCACCTTCCTTTCTTTAGCGAAAACGGTTACGTCAGACGGCTCTGTCCCAAATGCAAGGAATATTTTTGGACGCAGAACCCGGATCAGAAGCTTTGCGGCGAGTCAACCCCTGAAGGGTGCTCACCCTACACTTTCATCGGTAATCCGCCGACACGGAAACAGTACAGCCTCCGAGAGATGCGGGAGGCATTCTTATCCTTCTTCGAGAGGCATGGGCATAAGCGAATTAAGCCATATCCGGTTGTGGCTAGGTGGCGTGACGACCTCTACTTCACCCACGCCAGCATCATTGATTTTCAGCCTTACGTCACAGAGGGCATAACTCCTCCTCCGGCTAATCCTCTTGTGATAAGTCAGCCCTGCATCAGGTTTGTGGACGTAGACAACGTTGGGCCTACTTTCGGTCGGCACCTAACCATTTTTGAAATGGGAGGGCATCATGCGTTTAACAGTAAGCGCAAGGAAGTTTATTGGAAGGACGAAACAGTTCGGTATCACCACGAGTTCGTTACGAAGGAGCTGGGCATAAACTCTGAGGAAGTTGTCTACAAGGAGGGCGTATGGATAGGCGGCGGAAACGCTGGACCTGACGTTGAAAGCATTGTTCAAGGGTTGGAAGTAGCCACGCTGGTTTTCATGAAGTTTAAGGTTGTCGGCGACAAATTCGTAGAACTGCCCATACGAACAGTGGACACCGGCTATGGAATGGAAAGATTCACTTGGATATCGCAGGGAACCGTCAGCGGCTTCCACGCAGTTTACGATCACATTCTAGGTGAAATTTTGAAAATGGCGGACGTCGGAAAACTAGACAATGAACTTCTGAAGAAGGTGGCTGAACTTTCCGGCATAATGAGCTTGGAAAGAAAGGCTAGGCGGCAGGAAACTCAGAGACAAGTGGCTGAATCTTTAGGCATGAGCGTAGAGGAACTGGGCAAGGCGTTGCTGCCTGTTGAGAACGCCTTCGCTGTGGCGGATCATACTAAATGCTTGGTTTTTATGCTTTCCGAAGGGGTTGTGCCGTCCAACGTGCGTGAGGGCTACCTGACTAGGTTGATGCTCCGCCGAACCTACAGGGCCCTTAGAACCCTCGGGATAGAAGCGAAGCTGCTTGACATTGTAGATGAGCAGATCGGTTTTTGGTCGCGTGATTTTCCGCATTTAAAAGAAATGCGGGGAGAGATACTGGAGATTCTCTCTGCGGAGCGCGACAAGTTCAAGGAGACCATCCAGCGGGGAAGGACGCTTGTCACGCGGATAGCTGAGGAGTTAAAGGCTAAAGGCGTCTCTAAAATTCCTGAGGCAACGTTGATTGAGCTTTATGATTCTCATGGTCTTCCGCCGGAAATTGTCCGAGAAACAGTTGAGGCGAAGCAGATTCAGACGGATGTGCCTGATGATTTTTACATGCGGGTTGCGGAAAAACACGTTCAGGCTTCGCCTTCGCAGGAGACTGAGACATCGGAGGAGTTAGACGAAGCTGTTTCTGGGCTTCCTGAGACGCGTAGGTTGTATTATGAGGATGCGTATGTCTCTGAATTTGAAGCTGAGGTTCTCAAGGTTTTAGCTGGTAAGCGGGTGGTTTTGGATAAAACCGCCTTTTACCCAGAGGGTGGAGGGCAACCTGCAGACCATGGGCATTTAGAATTTGGCGGAAACCGCTCGGAGGTTGTTGATGTTCAGAAAATCGGAAACGTTATCTTTCATGTTGTTAAAGGCGCGGTTCCACGCAAAGGAGCCAAGATAAAGGGCGTTATCGATTGGAAGCGGCGAATCAGTCTCATGAGGCATCATACGGCGACTCACGTTCTCATGGGCGCGGCGCGGCGGGTTCTCGGAGAGCACGTTTGGCAGTCAGGTGCCCAGAAAGGCGTGGAAGCGACTAGGCTCGACATCTCGCATTACAAGCGGTTAACGTTGGATGAAGTCCACGAGATTGAGCGGTTGGCTAACGAGGTGGTTATGCGAAATCTGAAGGTCGAGACCTCTTGGGTCCCACGGGAAGAGGCTGAGAAACGCTACGGGTTTAGGCTGTATCAGGGCGGAGTTGTACCCGGACGTGAAATCCGCGTTGTAAAAACCGCGGGTTGGGAAGTTGAAGCCTGCGGTGGAACCCACTGCAAAACAACAGGAGAAATAGGATTAATCAAAATTGTCCACACCGAGAGAATCCAAGACGGCGTCGAACGGCTGGTCTTCAGCGCTGGTCTTCCAGCTCTAAAAGCCGTGCAACGAAACGAAGGTTTGCTCTGGAAAGTTTCTGAAGCCTTGAACGTGCCACTTGAAAAGGTTGGGAAAACTGCTGAGCGGTTCGTTGAGGAGTGGAAGGAAGCGCGCCGTGAACAGGAACGCCTAACTGAGGAGCTCGCCGAACTGTCAGCTAAGGAATATCTAATAAACGCTAAGGAGATTTCGGGGTTAAAGGTTGTAGCTCAAGCGTTCAAAGATGTTAAAGTTGACCGCCTGATTAAAATAGCTAGCGAATTGGTGAAAACAGAGCCGGAAGCAGTCGTTGCATTATGTCACGTGGACAAGACCGCTAGAATCGTGATAATGGCTGGAAAAAAGGCGATTAAACAGGGCGTAGACGCGAGCGAAATCGCCAAAAAAGCAGCATCCGTACTTGGCGGCGGGGGAAGCGGCAGACCAGACTTCGCCCAAGGTGGCGGGACATTAATCAAAAAGGTGCCGGAAGCACTGAAAAGGATAGGCGAAATGGTGAAGCAGCAGACGGAGGGAAAGAAGTGACGCCCCTAGACTGGGAACAAATTGAGGAAAAGTGGCAAAGAGCTTGGGAAAAAGCCAGAGTCTTCGAGGCTGATCCTGAGCCGCGTAAGCCCAAGTACTTTGTCACCGTGGCGTATCCTTATCCGAACTCTCCTCAGCACATCGGACACGGCAGGACCTACACTCTGGCGGATGCCCACGCGCGGTACATGCGCATGCGCGGCTACAACGTTCTGTTTCCAATGGCTTTCCACTACACGGGAACGCCGGTTCTCGCCATGTCTCAAAGGCTGGCTGAGGGCGACCAAGAATTAATCGATACTTTTCTTCAGATCTATAAGGTGCCGAAGGCGAAGCTGAAGGACCTTGCTGCCCCGCTTAAGATGGCGAGCTATTTTCACGAGGAAATCAAGTCGGGCATGAAGAAAATCGGGTATTCAATCGATTGGAGACGCGAGTTCACCACCATTGATCCGCAATACAGCAAGTTCATTGAATGGCAATTCCAAAAACTGCGTGAAGCGGGGTTCATCTCGCGTGGAAGCCACCCTGTTGGTTGGTGTCCAAACGATGGAAACCCGGTGGGTCAGCACGACACTCAAGGCGATGTTGAACCAGAAATTGAGGAGTTCACGCTCATCGAGTTTGAATATGGCGATTTTGTTCTGCCAGCCGCAACCTTCCGACCTGAAACAGTCTTCGGCGTCACAAACATTTGGCTGAACCCAAAAGCAGAGTACGTAAAGGCTAAGGTGGACGGCGCGCAGTGGATTGTAAGCGAAGAGGCAGTTGACAAACTGCGGTTCTTAAACCGCAAAGTCGAAGTCACCGCAACCTTCTCTGGAGAAACCCTCGTTGGGCAAGAAGCCGTGAACCCGTTAACCGGAGAAAAAATCCCGATTTTTGCAGGCGAGTTCGTTGATCCCAAAAACGCAACAGGCGTGGTTATGTCGGTTCCTGGGCATGCGCCCTACGATTACGCAGCCTTAGAGAACCTGAAGAGTACACCAGCTTCTCAACTTGCAAAATACGGTTTGAAACCGGAGGATGTGGATGATCTTAAACCTATCTCCATAATCAAAGTTCCCAGCTACTCAGCGTGTCCCGCGGTTGACGTGGTTAAGAAAATGGGCATAACCGATCAGACGGATCCTCGGCTTGAGGGAGCGACGAAGGAGGTTTACAGGCATGAGTTTCACGGCGGCGTGATGAAGGAGAACACAGGCAAGTACGCGGGGCTTCCTGTGGCTGAAGCGAAAGAGAGGGTCAAGGAGGACCTCGTGCGGGAGGGAAAGGCTGGAACCATGTATGAGATTGTCAACAGACCTGTTATTTGCCGGTGTGGAACCGAATGTGTCGTCAAAATCTTCGAGGACCAGTGGTTCATCGACTATGGGAACCCGAAGTGGAAGGCCCTAGCGCAAAAATGCTTCGACCAAATGGAGATTCTCCCAGAAGAACTGCGCGCAGAATTCAACTACGTTATCGGTTGGCTTCGAGAAAAAGCATGCGCGCGGAAATCTGGGCTTGGAACAAAACTGCCTTGGGACCACGAATGGATCATAGAATCGCTTTCGGACTCCGTGATTTACATGGCTTACTACACGATAAGTAAGCTTATCAAGGAGCACAGAATCCAGCCGAGTCAACTAACCGAAGCCTTATTCGATTACGTTTTCCTCGGAGCTGGAAACCTGAAGAAAGTGGCGGAAAACACTGGTTTAGACGCTCAGGTCTTAAAGCAATTTCACGAGGAGTTCTCTTACTTTTATCCCCTTGACAGCCGCCACTCAGGACGCGACTTAGTGCCCAACCACCTGACTTTCATGGTTTTCAACCACACCGCCATCTTCCCAGAAAACCTCTGGCCCCGCCAAATCGCCGTGAACGGAAGCGTCCTCATGGAAGGCCAAAAGATGAGCAAATCCTTCGTCAACATAATTCCCCTCAGGGAAGCCATCAAAATGTTCGGGGCGGACCCGTTGCGGATCGCGGTTTTGGCTGCTGCTGAGCTGTTGCAGGACGCAGATTTCAGCACCTCCTTGGCGAGGTCGATGGGCGACAGGCTGGAGCGCCTTTACCGATTCGCCGTTGAAATAAAACAGACAAAGAAAGAATCTAAGGACGCGCCTTTAGCGTTGATAGACCGTTGGATGTTCAGCCGCCTCGAGGACCACAAGAGAACCGCAACGGAAGCCATGGATAAACTGATGGTCAGGAAAGCCATTCACAGCGCGTTGTACCTGCTGGATCAGGATTTCCAGTGGTATCTGCGTAGAATCTCCGGAGAAAAGGATCTTCCAGCGAGGAAAGGGGCCGTTGCCAAAGTATACCGCGAGGTTCTGGATGCCCAAGTCAGAATGCTTGCTCCCGCGACTCCGCACATATGCGAAGAAATCTGGGCTAAGCTGGGGAAAACGGGTTTCGTTTCCGTGGCTGAGTGGCCAACCTGCGACGAGAAGAAGGTGGATGTGCAGGCGGAGGAAACTGAAAGCGTAATCAAGGGCGCTGTGGAGGACACCTCAAGTATACTTCGGGCGATCAAAGTAGCACCCAAGCGAATTTGCTATTATGCCGCCGCGGACTGGAAGTGGCGGGTCTTTCTCAAGGCAGTGAAAGGTTCAGCGTCAGCTAAAATCGTCTTCAGCGACTTTATGAAGGAACTGATGGCGGACTCCGAGCTTAAAGCGATAGCGGGAAAGGTTTCGAAGTTTGCTCGCGAGGTGTTGGACGAGGTTAACCGGATGCCCACCGACCAAAAACAGCGCATACTACAGGTCGGAATTATGGATGAGAAGAAAATCCTAAACGCGTCTGAGGGTTTCTTCGAAAAGGAATTCAACGCGAAGGTTGAGGTTTACGGTGAAGACGATGTGCGTAGACATGATCCGAAGAACCGAGCACAACTTGCCAAACCCCGACGACCAGCCATCTTCATAGAATAATTCGCCAACAAACAAAATAGGAAAATAAATTATATTCAAGTGCCCAAAAGGTCTATCAGAGACAAGGGGCCCGTGGCCAAGTTAGGACAAGGCACCGGCCTTCTACGGAGACGCGAAGAAAGTCGGAGATCCGGGGTTCAAATCCCCGCGGGCCCGCCAAGTTTAAAAGCATGTTCAGAAGGAGAGGTGGACTATGGAATCATCTAACGATTTGGAGAAAGCCATTGTAATTATTCTGGTCACTTTTGTTTTCGTTCTCCTCGCAGCGTATTTCGTTGCAATGGCTCTAGGACCTACGTTGTTTTTCTTAACTCCAGAAGGCTTAGCTTTCAGCAAGCACTCATTAAGTGAAGTTTTTTCTGGGGGGCCTTACGTCTTCTTGTTTACTTTAATTGTCATCTTCATTCCCGTTAACCCTAACATCGGACCCTTCTTCCTGTTTCTTTGGAGCGTGTACCTCCTCTGCTTTGTTGCCGCTTGGAGACTCAGAGAAAGCCTCCATAAAGTGATAAAGAACAGCCTTTCGCGTCCTCTAGGCTACACTCTAAGAAACAATCTCTTCGCTACGCCCGTGATAACCAGCATGGTGCTTATCGCAGTTTTGATCCTAAACTTTCTTCAAGAAAGCCAAGGCATTCCAACTGGTGAACCGTCCCTGCCTGAAAATCCTTTCGCAGCATTTTTAGAGTTGTCTTATGCTCCTGTGGTTGAGGAAATTGGCTTTCGTATAAGCCCTATCGGCATATTTCTAATCGTCTACTTTTTCTTGGCTGGAGCGGAAAGGGCTGCTACAATGTCCGGGGGACAGCGTCTAAAAACTTTCTTTTTGTCTTGGTTGTATCCAGAGAAAGCTAAGAAAATGTTGGGCTTGAAAAACGTGAGCGACTTAGGCATCTTAAGAGGAATAAGCGTACCTGAGTGGGCGGCAGTTATCTTAACATCGGCAGTTTTCGGGTGGGCGCATTACTATTTTGGTGGCGGTTGGGGAATTGGTAAAATCACCCTAGCGTTTATTCAGGGGTTCGCTATGGGTTTGGCATATCTCCTCTATGGCGTCCAAGCTCCAATTCTCATTCACTGGTACTTCAACTACTACAGTTACGTCTACTTGACGGCCTTAGACTTCTATCCAGCCACGCTGCTTCTGGTCGGCGTCTTCGGTTTAGTGACCCTCGCCCTAGGCGCCCTCGGATGGATAATGTTAATAGTCGGTATACTTCGTCTACGGAGACGTCCAGAACGTCCACAAGAAGAACCTGTTTTGTCCACGTTAGACTTTAACGAGAGTTCTTAGGAGTTCTCTCCCAGAATTTCCTTTGCAACATCTGCTATTTCAACCGTTTTCTGTTCCCTTTTCTGCATGTTCCGCAAAACAACCTTGCCTTCCTCGATTTCTTTCGGACCAACAACAACCACGTGGGTAACTCCCCTTCTGTCAGCGTCAGCCAAAGCCCTAGAAACCTTGCGCCCCATGACCTCCAGCTCGGCGGGTATGCCCGCTTGCCTTAACACAGAGGAAACTTCCATGGCTTTCACCCTCAACTCTTCCTTGATCGGGATAATCAGCACCCGCTTCGCCTTCTGAGCCTCAGAGAAAATCTTCTGCTTCTTCATAGCGAGCACGATACGGTCTATGCCTGGGGCGACGCCCACCGCCGGCGTCGGTTCGCCTCCGAACAGTTCGATGAGCTTATCGTAGCGCCCTCCGCCACCCAAAGCTATGTCTATTCGCGGAACGTACACCTCGAAAATCATGCCTGTATAATACTCTAAGCCTCTTGCGAAACCCGCTTCCACAAGCGTCTCAAACTTGGCGCCGCTTGCCTGTGTTAACTCTAGGATTTCCTGCAGGTTTTCGATGGCGGCAACAGCGTTTTTGTAGCCCTTAACAACGATTTTCGCCTTTCGGAGAACTTTAGTCGCATCTTTGCCTCTAGTTTCAAAAATGTTCTTTAAGACGGTTAGGCAGCGATTTGAGACGCCTAGTCCCTTTGCTGTTTTTAGGGCTTCGTCCCCTCGTTTTTTGTCTAGCAACTGCATGAGCATGTTCTGCTGTTCTTCCTTCACGTGTTCTTGCTTCAGAATTCCTCTCAGGATTCCCATGTGCCCGATTTTGAAGTGGTAGTCGCGGAGTCCCAGTTTTTCCGTCAAGTCGTATGTGAGCGTGAGGATTTCTGCGTCGGCTTCCGGTCTGTCTGAGCCCATCAGCTCGTAGTTGGCTTGCCAAAACTCCCTGTAGCGACCGTACTGCGGCTCATCATAACGGTAGAGGCTTCCTTCACAAAACAGCTTAAGCGGCTTAGGCTGAGTCATCATTTTGGTTGCTACCATCCGCGCTATGGAGGCAGTGAACTCTGGTCTCAGAGCCACTTTTCTGCCGCTTAAATCCTTGAAGGCGTACATGCGCTCTCGAATTTCTTCGCCGGTTTTCGCCGCTAAAAGATCGTGATGTTCCATAACCGGGGTTATAACTTCTCGGTAGCCGTAAAGCATGGCGATTTCCCTAGCGATCCGTTGCACATATCTCATTTTTTCCGCGTCTTCAGGCAGGAAATCCCTCATTCCGCGAACCGTTCTGAAAGATGACATCTCACCACTTCCAACTGAACTTTCCCATAACAAACGCCAGTAAACCTATAACCATCCAAAGGCGCACGAGATTTTTAATTCTTCGTGCGTTTTCACGCGAAAAGTTGCGGAGAAGCGAAATGGAGGATGAAACGAAACCCAAGTCGGCTAAGGCAACAAAGGGAAGATACCAAAAAGAAATACTCTCTAAAACCAGCGGAAGAAGGCTTAAGGTGACGGCGGCGGCGTAAAAGCAAACTGAAGCAACTGCGGCGGTTCGCGGTCCAGACCGGACAGCGATTGTTTTGATTCCCTGAAGCTTGTCTCCTTCAATGTCCACGATTCCCTTTGTGATTTCCCTCCCCGTGTTTGAGAGGAAAGCCATGGCTGAAAACAATCCGAGGATCAGGCTTACCCCTGTCTCAGCAGCAAACCCGCCGTAGATGAAGGGAAGCGCGATGCAGGCGCTGACAACGATGTTGCCGAGAAGCCCAGTGCGTTTGCCTTTCGTGCTGTAGTACATGAGCAGTACCCAGGAGCTGGTTGCTATGACTAAACATTCTATGTTGGTTAGGAACGCGGTGACGTAGCCTACGATACTTAGGATCGAGGCGTAAACCAGAGCTTCCTTCGGGCGGATGACTCCGCTTGGAATCGGGCGGTTCGGTTCGTTTACGGCGTCTATTTCCCTGTCGTAGTAGTCGTTGATGACGTTGGCCGTGGCTAGAAACGTGAAACCAGTGGTGAATCCTAAAACAGCGTTGATTGCCGCCTTTCCCTCTAGGGAAAAATCCGGAACAGCCACCATTATTCCCACGATGACCGCGAAGCCCATTACCGTGCAGTTGACGGGGCGGATGAGCCGCATTATGCCCTCTGTTTTTCCCATAGCTTTTCACTTCAGGGTTAGCTGCGACAGAGAATAGTAGACAACTTCTCCTCTGCGGTTTATAACCGCCAACACCAGCTTTTTCTTTAAGCTCTGAACGTACTTTAAAGCCCTGTTCAACTCTTCCATAGAAACTGGTTGCCCCTCCTGAATCCCAAAAATCAGGTACCTCGCCGTTTCTTTTCCGTACTCCCCACGCTCATAGACCCGAAAGTCGATTCCAAGCCCAAAGCCCTCCCGCACAACGTAACCTCGGCTCCTCAGATCGCGGTAAATCAGATAGCGAACCCAAGCGTTCTCATCCAAAGACTTAAACCGCTTCAGCAACTCCTGAAAGTCAACCTTCTTCCTTGTTTTTCCATCTCGAACCTTGAGGACATTCTTCCCGAGCAGATAAAGAGCCTCATAAAAAGTGAGCGTCAACTTTTCGTCTTCAAGCACGCCATAACCGCGGGATGCGAGTCCCTCAATGTCTTCTGGTGAGGAAACTAGGATTTTATCCTCCTTAAGTGATGCCTTGACTTCCGGTTGAGCCGCCGCCACAAACCATACTTCCCTATCGCAGATACCTAGCTAATTCCCACCAAGTTCTTTTAGATTTTCTGGAGAGAACACTCCTACCTCGGTTATGATCGCACGTACGTACTTCATCGGAGTTACGTCAAAGGCTGGATTCATCACCTTTATTCCCTTCGGCGCAGTTCTTTCAGATCGAAAGCCAGTAACCTCCTCTGGGTCCCTCTCCTCAATGATAACGTCCCTTGAAGTGTGCTTCAGGTCCATGGTTGATTTAGGAGCGGCAACATAAAAGGGAACATCGTGCTCTTTAGCTAAAACGGCGACGGAGTAAGTTCCGATTTTGTTGATAACCGCGTCCTTAACAATGCGATCAGCGCCCACAACAACAAGGTTCACCTGTTTTTTTGCCATGACGAAACCCACCATGCTATCCGTTATAAGCGTCACCGGAATCCCGTCGCGCATAAGCTCGTAGGCGGTTAACCTCGCACCCTGCAGCTTAGGCCTAGTCTCGGTAGCGATTACTTCAATTTTTTTCCCTTGGTTCCACGCGGCTCGTATGACGCCTAAGGCCGTGCCGTAATCAACGGTTGCCAAAGCCCCCGCGTTGCAGTGCGTAAGAACGACGTCTTCGCCCTTGATCAGAGCGGCTCCGTTCTCGCCGATTCTGCGGTTCACCTCAACATCTTCGTCAGCCATCCTCTTCGCCTCCTTAACCACAGCCCCAGCAACTGCCTTCACGCCTCCAACGGTCTCCCGCGCCCTCTTCATAACTCTGTCAACCGCCCAAAAGAGGTTCACCGCCGTGGGCCTAGTCCTCCTTAACTCCTCAGCTGAAGCCTCAAGTTCCTTTATCAGTTGCTCTCTGTTTTCTGCTTTAGAGTGGTGGGCGGTGAGGGCTAAGCCGTAGGCTACTGCTACGCCTATGAGGGGTGCTCCCCGCATCTGCATCTTC
The DNA here is from genome assembly GCA_964655075.1 of uncultured Candidatus Bathyarchaeia archaeon. Taxonomy (GTDB): domain Archaea; phylum Thermoproteota; class Bathyarchaeia; order Bathyarchaeales; family Bathyarchaeaceae; genus CAZZLD01. Next base: position 286,139 of record CAZZLD010000001.1, on the reverse strand, counting down.
TTAATGGCAGAAGCCACCTCGCTACATTTCTTCATTTTTAGAAGGACTGTTTTTGTCGGCAGTTCTGTCTGGTCTATGGTGATGACGACGCCGTTCTTCCATTCTATCGTCCTCATCTTCTGCACACCGTTCTTCTAAATTGGGTTATTCCAGCTATAAGCTGTGTCATTGCTGCCTTTTACGTTTCAAGTTTTGCGATAAGGAAACGGTTAAGTGCGCTGGAAAGAAGTAAGAGTGTTGACATGAAGCGGGAAACTTTACGCCTGTTAATAGACAACTTTGGGCAGAAATACTCAGATTCTCTAGGCGTGAAGCTTGAAGACGGAGACCCCCAAGAGGTTTTCAAGTGGTTCTTAGCCGTGGTGCTCTTCGGTGCTCCAATAACCGAAAAAGCCGTTGTAAAAACTTACAGGTGTTTCGAAAGGCGCGGGGTGACTACGCCTAAGAAAATCTTAGAAACCGGGTGGCAAGGACTAGTTGACATACTTGACGAAGGATCATACACGCGGTACGACTTCAAAACCGCTGACAAACTCTTAGAGGTCATGAGTAACCTGATAGAAAAATATGGTGGCGACCTGAACCGTCTCCACGAGGTTGCCTCTGGTCCTTCAGATTTGGAGATGTGCCTCAAGAAGCTCGGAAAGGGCATAGGACCCGTGACCGTAAGCATTTTTCTCCGGGACTTAAGGGGCATTTGGGAAAAGGCAGTGCCTAAACCTACACCTCTAGTTATTCTAGCTGCAAAAAACTTGGGAATAATTAAGAGGGAAAACCAGGAAGACGCTTTAAAGGAGCTGAAAGGTTTCTGGAGGAAAAACAAGGTTTCCGGTAAGACGTTTGTTAATTTTGAAACGGCTCTCCTACGAATCGGTAAAGACTTCTGCAGAAAAGGGAAATGCGACCAGTGTTTGGTTAAACAAGCTTGTTTGGCTATTGCTTCGGTGTAAGCTTGATAACGACTTCAACGAGTTCCTTTTTCGGCAGGTTCAACTTTTTCTCCCATTCATCCCCGACAGCTATTAGGGAGTAAACCCCTGAAACTCCGGCCTTCGCTTTGTTGACGATGTTAATAAGCGCGGCTTGAGTTTCCCCGCTTTTAATCATGTCGTCCACTATGAGCACGCTATCCCTCCGCTTGAGGGCGCCTTTAGGCACGTATAACGTCACAGTTACGCCGGAGTCCTTTAACACGTAAGTTTCATCCAAAAAAGCTGGAACGCCCACCTCTTTGTTCCTTTTAGCCACTATCAAGTTGATGCCCAGCGCGTTGGCGACCATGGTTGCAAGGGGAATACCATCTACGGCGGCAGTGAGAATTTTGGTAACTCTTTTTCCGGCGAACTTCGCAAGGGCATGGTTCGCAGCTTGTTTCAATATGTTATAGTCGCCTACGATTTCGGTGTTGTCAAAGTATCCCTCGTCGTTGAACTGGATTTTTCTACGCAACTCAGCTTCTAAGCCCACGAGTTTTCGCAGAACTCTCCAGAGTTGCCGAGCTCTTTCCGCATTTGGCAGAACATGACCCTTAGCATATCTGCTTAAGACCGTTACTGGTAAGTCTGTCTGCGATGAGAGTTCACGGTAAGTGTAACGCCTCTTAGCCGCCTTAAGAAGCTCGATGGTCATCAACCTAAACTTCAAATCTTCCGCGTGAGTGCTCATGTCAGATCCGCTTCATTCTTTAGGGGCTAAGACAATTTAATACTTCCGTTACCTTTAAAGCGCTTCGAAAGAACTTCGGTTGTGCTCCTGCGAAAAGAAGATACGCTGTGGCGGGCCCGCGGGGATTTGAACCCCGGGTTTCCGGCTCCGGAGGCTTACGCACCGCTCCTGTTTCATTCCAGCGGTTCGGCGCCTTAATCCGTACTGGGCTACGGGCCCCTGATAATGGATTACGTACCGAAAACAAAGTAATTAATCTGTTGTTTAAGCTCAGAAGTAATGGGTTGGCGGAGAATTTTTGGTTTATGTAGCGCCGATAAGTGTGTTTGTTTGTTCAATTTCTGGGAGTTGCCTTATGCTGTTGATGATGTTGTCGAGTTTTTTCAGGCTTTCTGTTTCGATACGCGCGATGAGGTCCCACATTCCATAGGTGATGAGGGCTTCTGTGACGCCCTTAATTCCTCGAATCCTCATAACAGCGTCATGTTCGCTTCCACGTTTTACACTAGCTAAAACATACGCTTTCAAAGGGCTCTTAGACACTTTTTTTTTTACCCTCTTTCACTAGCATAGTTAAAGTGCTTAAATCTCTTCTGGTCTAGGTTTCTACAACTTCTACGTCTATCCACCACGCCTTTCTCTTCCTAGACCTCATCCCCGCGTCGTATTCAACAATAGACTTTCCGAGCTGCTTCCGAGATCGTTTTTCAATTTTTTTCAGGCGGTTCAAGATCAACCAGCGGTTTGTTCCCAGAGTTTCAGCCAGCTCACTGGTTGTGGCGCCTCTATGTTGAAGAAGGAAGTCCATGATCTTGCGGTCGATGTCGTCGATGCAGAAGGAGTAGGGGTTCGTTTTTCCTCGTTCAAGAGTCAGAATCTCAAGTTCAGCCAAGTACTTTTTCACTTCAGCCAATGAACCTTCAAGTTTGTTAATTTTATTTTCCAACTCGAAAATTTTGTCGGGGCGAGGGACCTTCTGCAGTTTCTCAAGTACAGCGTCTCGAATGAAACTGCTTCTTTCCCCTTCCGGCACGCGAAGAACAAATTCCTTGTAAACTTCTTCAGGTATCTTCGCAGATATAACCGTCAACTTACCCGTGCTCATTTCAGCGTCCTCCTCTCTAATTTGATTCAACTGAAATAAAACTTTTAAAGAGGCGCTAGCGTAAATAAATGGAAAGCTAAGGAGTTCATGACCCGCAGATCCAAACTACGGTTAAGCTTTGCAGTGTAGGGAGAATTGGTGAATGAAAATAGCTGTTATTACTGGTGGCGGCGACTGTCCAGGATTAAACGCCGCAATACAAGCTGTTGTCACTAGAGCTGTTGAATACGGATACGAAGTTTTAGGGATTCTAAACGGCTACGCAGGTCTAATCAACGGAGACATTAAACCGCTGTCACTTGACGATGTTGAAGGCATCTTCCAAGTTGGAGGAACCATCTTAGGAACATCACGAACAAACCCATTCAAAACAGAGGGCGGCCCGAAAAAAGTAATGGAAACCATTAAGAAATTCGGTATAGACGCCTTAATCGTCATCGGAGGGGACGACACTCTAGGCGCCGCCTCTAAACTTGTCAAAATGGGAGTTCCAGCGGTTGGAGTGCCAAAAACCGTCGACAACGATCTTTCAGCCACAGACTATTCTATAGGGTTCGAATCGGCAGTATCCACCGCAGCAGAAGCGATCAGCTCACTTCGCACAACAGCCAAATCGCATCATCGGGTAATAGTCGTCGAAGTTATGGGTCGCCACGCGGGATGGATGACTCTGATGGCCGGTTTAGCAGGTGGAGCCCACGTGATTTTGCTCCCCGAACAGTCTTTCGACATTAAAGAAGTTTGCAATGTCATAAACAAACGTGAAGCCAAAGGAAAAAGATACAGTATCGTTGCGGTTGCGGAAGGCGCCAAAACTAAAAATCTGGACGACCTAATTACTGTAAGCGAGGAAACAGACGAGTTTGGGCATGTTAGATTAGGCGGCATAGCTGACGTTCTAGAGAAGGAAATCGCTAAAAGAACCGGAAAAGAAACGAGGTCAGTGGTTCTTGGGCACTTACAGAGGGGCGGTTCGCCTGACGCTTTCGACAGAATCTTAGGCATCCGTTTAGGTTTTTTTGCGGTCGATCTAGTCAAACAAAGGAAATTCGGTCACGTAGCTGCTCTCCAAGGAACCAAAATTGTTGCGGTTAAACTGGAGGACACGACCAAGAAATTGAAAACCGTGGGAGAAGATCTATTCGAGTTAACGAAATTCTTCTCACTAACCTGAAGAGTTGGCTAGCGGAAAGTTGGTGAAAACGCGCACACGCATAGCATAAGCAAAAGCATCGAAAATGCGATAAAAAATTTATATGTAATGCTATGGTGTTATATTCTCTAAGCCATTTAAGAATCAAGTGCTGTGGTGATCAGGACATGAGTAAAGAAGAAAATGTTGCAGTTAATATTTCAGGCAGGCCAAGACTTGAGAAATTAACTCATTTGGGTAGGGGAAGAATGGAAAGACTACATAAAATGCTCTACGAAAATGGGCCCGGTGGAGGAACTTTTTTGAGCTTACCCTTCGATCAGTTGGTGGAGCATGGAGCGGTACACACTTTTAAGTGGTCAAAAAAAGACGTTACAAAAGTCGCTACAACTGGTCAGGGATCTGCTGACCCTAGAACAGTTATTGAATTGGCTAACAGAGGCGATTTTTCTGCGGTTGTTCTGCATCCTGGAATTGTGGATAAATATCAGGATCTTCTGAGGCTAGATATTCCGTTAATATACAAGCTTGATGGTCACATGATGATGCCACAAAACCCTGCTATACCTTCAACAATAGGGAGCGTTGAAGATGCGATAAGATTAGGGGCTACAGCAATTGGTATGACATTCTACCCCGGCTCCGAGATGACGAGAGAGGATATGACGAGGATAGGCGACATAATCAGAGAAGCCCACATGTACGGTATGCCTGCAGTGGTGTGGGCGTATGCGAGAGGACCAGGTGTAGATGAGATCGGCGCTGATAGCCTATATTGGGTGCATTACGCCTGCGTCGTCGCCGAGTCTTTAGGTGCAGACATCATAAAAACAAAATTTCCCGCGCCTGTGAAAGAAGAAAAGAGAGAAGCATATTTTAATTATCTGAAAAAACTGACGAAGACAACACCTGAAGCAGAAGAATATCGAAAGCTTGAGCCAGAAAAAGGCAGAGAATTGACAGAAAAACAGCATACGCATAGAATGAAGTTGGTTGTAGATGCTGTACCAAGGTCTTTTGTGGTTGTTTCTGGCGGTCCAAAGATAAAAGGCGATCCAAAAAAGGAACTTACCTCCATGACAAGAATAGTTATGAACGCTGGTGCCGAGGGAAGAATCATAGGAAGGAATTTCTGGGGGGTCCCAGTGAAAGAAGGGTTAGAATACGCAAACGCTGTAGCCAAGATTATGAAAGAACCTCAATACCGCAGACCATTCAAAACGTATGCATGAGCGCGCGCTATCTGTGCTGCATTACTACCGATTTTCAGTGGCAATGTAGTTTTCTGTTTGAGTGAATAGTCTTTCCTAATATGGCTGCGGCTAGGGCGATGATCATGAGTAGGGGCAAGATCAGGGTTGTGGGGAATTCCGGCGTCACTGAGGTTCCGATTATCTGGACGTGGTGGGTTGTGTGGGTTTCGTTTTCTGTTTTGGTGTAGTTTATGGGGGCGCCGTCTAAAAGTGCTTGCCACGGATGGGTCTCATTAGCTCCTAGAAGGGCCTTTGGAATAGTAACATTGCAGAAGCCAACTGTGCCAGATGGACCTGTAGCGTTAAAGCTTATCTGCATTTGAGGATGGTTGAATTTGAACGTCGAGATTGTGGAGTTGCTAGATATTTCCACAGGATAGGTTGTTCCCTGCCAAAGGACTGGAATAGGATTAGAATAGTTCCAGACAACTGGAAAAATCAAAGGATAATTATCTTGGTTGTTTTCATTAATTATGTAGGGTGTGTCGCCTATGCCATCGCCATTTGTGTCTGTACCATTGTAGTCGCTCCAATAGTTGCCCTCAGCACCATTATCCCAAGTATTCGGTCCATCACCGCCTGCCCCATCGTTAATGAGATTGTTGTGGTAAAAAGTGTTTCCAGAAACAAAAGCGATGCCGGCTACTCCGCTTTTCGTTATGGTATTGCCAATGACCCTGTTTAACTGGCTTTCCCATGAAACGCTAATGCCTATATAGCCGTTGTTCAATATCGAGTTGCCAGAAATAACGTTATGACTGGAAAAGTAAAGGCCAACGCCAACTTGAGCAAGGCCGCCTCCGCTGTCGATTTTGTTGTCTTTGATTACGTTGTCATAAGACCACTCCAAGATAATGCCTCCCCAACCATAGATTGATATTGTATTGTCATTGATTATGTTGCCACTTGAATAGTTTAGGAAAATGGCAGCATCATTATAGAAAATTATGTTTCCACTGATTGTGATATTCTTGGAAGAGGATACGAGGATGCCGTACTCAGAACCGTCCCCATAAGGGCGACTACCATTTTGTATCGTGAACCCAGTAATTTCAACGTCATCCGCACTCACACTAAGAACAGTGCCAGTCATGTTGCCGTCGATTATGGTGGTGCTTCTGTTTTCTCCGATAAGCGATATAGACTTGTTCACGACTACATGCTCGATGTATGTTCCTGAAGAAACATTAATGATGTCTCCTGAACTTGCCGCATTTATAGCCGCTTGTATGGTTGGATAATCCTTTGGCACGTTTATTATCGCTGGTTGTGCTGTGGCTGGCATTATAAATTGTGCTCCAAGCGTCGCCAATAGCAAAAACACTGACGTAAAAACCATAAGAACAAATTTCTTATTCATAATTAATAATCAATACTAGCTATTTAAAAATCTTCCGTAAATCTGACATGTATCTATCGTAGCCATCTGTTCATGTGATGTGAATGCTTCAACTGAGAATTTGATCTAAGCTGAGTTTCTTCAACGTTTCCTTGGTAGGAATCCCGTCCTCATCCCATCCTCTGATGTCGTAATACGCTGTTAACATGGGTTCTAAGTGGACTACCATGCCCTTAGCTGGGCCTTCTGTCATAGGTTCCTTCAGAAATCTTGGAGGTAACGTGTCGTCCTTTTTTCCAAAGCCTTCTCGAGCGTTAAATATTCTAGTGAGTGTTATGACCCGGGCACCCAACCTCTTTAGGCCCGCATATCCACCGTATTCAAAGCCAGTGCATGGCGTCAGCATCTGATAAACCTCTTTCAAGGTCATGCCGAATAAGTTAAAGAAGCATAGCACCGAAGAATCCACCACCGCCTTTTCATCTTGTTGATCTATTGCCAGTTGAACCTTCGCATGATCGTAGGAAAGCGGATCGGTGCCACCTCCATAGCCGCATAACTCTCTGCCAGCGGTGAAAGCCCTCAGATGACATGCTCCGCGTTCCGATATGGCGTAGCATAATCCCATGCCCTGAGCTGCGCGGGGGTCATAGCCAGGCATCTCTAAGCCTTTAACGTGCATGGCAAAGCCTTCGCTGCCCGGATACTTCTCGCTTATTCTTCTAACTCCAAGTTGTAGTAATTCGCCGATTCCTTCGCCCTTCCCGATTTTTTCACTCAATTTCACCAATGCATCTGAGTTTCCCCATGTTGCTTCGATGCCATCTAAATCGTCGATGCTAATCATCCCTCTCTGATATAGTTCCATAACAAAGGAGATAATGACGCCCGTGCTAATGGTATCTATCCCGTAGAGATCGCATAGAAGGTTGGCATAGGTTATAGCATCCTTATCGCTAACCCCGCAGTTGGATCCGAGACTGTAGACAGTCTCATAATCTGGGCCATCAACCTCTACGCCTCTATACGGCTCTTTCAAACAAGCGATCTTGCTACAAATAATCGTGCACCCTAAACTGCAAGCTATGTCCTTCTTCCAAGGATCCGCACGAAAGCTTTCACCAGAAATCTTTTCTACATCTTCAAATCTGCCTGTCTGAAAGTTTCGGGTGGGAAAGGCGCCCGTTTCATTTATAGTTTCCACTATATTCGCAGTTCCATAAAGGGGCATACTTCTCACAGTGACCTCGTTCATCCTCAACGTTCGATAGGCAATCCAAGTGGCTTTCTTGAATTCTTCAAGATCATTCACTTGAACGCTCCCGGTCCCCCTAACTGCAACCGCCTTCAAATTCTTTGAACCCATAACTGCTCCAGTACCCCCCCTCCCCGCTGTTCGTGTGTCTACGAAAATGCTGGCTATGAGAGCCTGCCTCTCACCAGCGGGACCTATCACAGCAGCTTGGTATCTCTTTCCGAGACGTTTCCTAAGAGTCCGGTATGTGTCAAAGGTCGTTGCCCCCCACAGGTCATTAGCAGGTTGAATACTAACGTCGCTATCCTCAATAACCAAGACAGAAGGTTCTTCAGCTTTTCCCATTATGACAACAACGTCGTATCCCGCAAATTTCAATTCTGAACCAAAAAACCCGCCACAGTACGCATCATCCATTGTTCCCGTGGCTGGGCTCCTTGTTACGACGCAGAATTTACTGCTGGTCGGCGCGATGGTTCCTGTCAGCGGCCCCGTTGCGAATATCAGGGGGTTGTCGGCAGAAAGGGGCTTAGTGCCCTTCTCGGTTAATTTGTAAAGCAACCACGTTCCCAGGCCCTTACCACCCAATAAAAGACGAACTATCTTCTCGTCGATTTGTTCTACTCTATGGGATTTATCTGTTAAGTTTACATGAAGAATCTTGTCCATGTAACCCCTGTTTTCTAAACCCACGGCCGCGATCATCCTCCATACAATTTAGCCTTTACTTTCTGGCTCAACGACCACTAAGGCTTTAGGTTGGCACCACTCAACACACTCAGGCGATCCTTCGCACATATCGCAAACTAATGGTATCTTCCTTTCTTCGTCGAATCGAATTACATGCAACGGACACGCCTTAACACATTTTTTACAACCAGAACACCTTTCTACTCTAAGCTGAAGATATCCCGTCGTAGGGTTAACGGTGAGCGCTTCCCTACCGCATGCTTCTACGCACACCGGATGGTGGACTGAAGAGGTTAAGGAAGGCGAGAGAGAATTAATCATGGAATGCGTGCACTTAAGCAAAAGTGAGCATAGGATCGGTTGATAACCCTCTTCAGATGAGGATTCCACGCGGATCCTAGCCTTTGAAAATGAGAAGTTTTGTTCGTGACGAAAAGCACATGCTACTTCGCACATACGGCATCCCGTACACTTTTCAACATCTATCTGCCATCTGATCGGTTCTGCATGTACACCGCATACAGCACGCACGCTTTTTCCTTCATGCACAACAGCCCTAACAGACCTAACAAACTCAGCTGGATCCTCGGCTTGAACAACTTGTCGACCGTAAACCACCCCCGAAGCCCCTGCTTCAAGGGCTTCAGCTACGACTTCAAATGCATCCCGCATGGTCCTCGCCTTAGCCCCTCCTAGAACGAGAACAGGGGCACCTGCAGACTTCACTACGTTCCTAAACGTTGTGACATCTCCTGTGTAGGATGTTTTGATGGCGTCCGCTCCGGCTTCCACAGCCATCCTGACCGACGTCAAGATCAACTCAGCTTGGTTTGCCCCCGTCACACGTTCACCAAATGGGAGCGGCTCAACTATGAAGGGCAGCCCAATCTCGTCGCACTCCCTTGCGAACGTGGCCATTAACTCGAAATTCCGCGCTTCGATCTCATCGTTGCACCCGATAAAGTAGTAGGTTACTATGCCGGAGGCGCCTAGGGACAGAGCATCCCTTGCGGTGGCTGCCATCGCACGTCCGATGGTACGAGTCGGGAGGGCATATTTTTTGGTTCTAAATGCGTTTGTCCAATCAGCCCTAACGAGAATAGCTGGAGCTTTTTGTCCATGAAACAGGTAACCCAAGCGCGCAGTTTGCCCAGGGCTCAGTAACACCGCCTCGGGTCCTCCCGCGATAACACGTCTCAAAGTTTTTTCAAGGTCGAAAATGCCTTTTATTGAGCCCAGCATGAAGCCGTGGTCGGCTGCAACCACAACGCCTCTGCCGTCGTCGGGATCTAGGATCTTGCTTAATCGAAGTGTTTTCCCAGGGCTTAGCATTAGTTTCCTTCGCCTTGCTATGAACTTTTTTTCGTCCTCTCGTGAACTATGCCATTTATGGTTTTTAAAATCTTGAACGGCTCAGCTGTTTGGAAAATTTTTGTCCCAGTTACTATTCCTGAAGCCCCTGCCTTTAGGGCTTCTGTGGCGATCTCAACGGGACCTTTAGTCGTATTTCCCACATCAAGAGTGAACACTGGCACCTTCGCCGCATCCACAATTTTCCGAAAAGAGCCGATGTCTCCCGTGTAGGGAACAGCTACGGCGTCCGCTCCAGCCTCAATGGACATTCTCATCGCTAAATCGACACAATCAGTATAATTTGTTTTAGTCACTCTCGCACCAAAAGGTAGGGCTTCCACCAGCAACGGCACACCTAAACGATCGCTTTCTCTGGCCAGCGACGCGAGCGTATTCATGTTCTGAGCCTCGTCTTCATCGTCTTCATAACCAACAATGAAAAAAGCCATTATGCCCGAGGCGCCAAAAGCAAGGGCTTCTGATGCTGACACAACGGTGACGTGCCTCACTTTTTCGGCGGGCAAGACAAAGGTCTCGTCTCGGAACACGTTCGCCCAGTCCGCTCTCACTATCAGTGCAGGAGCCTTTCTGCCCCGAAAATGCTGGATCAGCCTTCCAGCCTGTCCTGGGCTTAAAACAATAGCGTCAACTTCACTCTTCGAGTTTTTAACTGTTTCATCTAATTCCACAAGGCCAGTTACCGGTCCCAGCATTAATCCTTGATCTGCCTCCAAAATGACCGATTTTCCATCCTCCGGATTAATAAACTCGCTTAGACGAAGGACCTTTCCGGGTCTAAAAGACAAATCTATCATCACCTATTGGGAACATTATACTCTGAAGCTGATCATATAAACTTAGTGCGCATATCCAAAGTGAGGAAAGCTGCCGAAAAACTTGGGTTGCTAGGTTATTCTCCACTCGATCACATCAGAGTTAAGACCGCTGAAGAAGAGGTCTTTCAATAAATTTATATGGGATACCCTCTAAATAGAGCCAAACGACTAAAAGGGGTTTCAAGTGGAAAGTTCTTCGGAGTGAAGATGAATGAAGATGGCGGTGTTGGTTTACGAGTATCCTCCCAAAATCGTAGGCGGATTAGGAACTTATGCTGCTGAAATTACGCGAAAGTTTGTTCTACTAGGTCACGACGTGTCTGTGTTCACCATGAACGACGACGCAGGTAAACTTCCTACACGGGAACTCTGGCGAGGCATTGAAATTCACCGACCGCTTCATATCGATGTCTCAGATTCCCTGCCTGACGTTATCGCGGAGGATATTAAAAAGTGGGGTAGAGGAATTCACTTATTCTCTAAACTTCTCGTGTACAATTATCTTAGCGCCTCAAAGCTGGTTAACGAACTGATTCGGAAAGAAGGATTTGAATACGACGTGGTCCTCGCTCACGACTGGCTCTCAACAATGGGAGGCATCGCCGTCAAAAGGGAACTAGGCATGCCCCTAGTTTTTCACGTTCACTCCACGGAAAAAGGGCGAACCTTAGGCAACGGCTCCGAAGTGGTAAATAACCTCGAACTTCGAGGTGGACAGATGGCAGATCGTGTTGTCACTGTTTCTTACGCGATGAAAGACGAATTAGTTGGGTTGGGCTTCCCAGCTGAAAAAATTCGGGTTTCTTATAACGGCGTTGATCCCCAGAAATACTCCATGAACCAGGTGAGCGCCAAAAAGATCGGCGAGTTGAGGCGAAGATACGGGATTAAAGACGACGATTTAATGATTCTCTTCGTAGGGAGACTTGTCTGGATTAAGGGCGTGGATAAACTAATCTTAGCTATGCCCCAAGTTCTAAAGAAAATCCCAAACGCCAAACTCGTTGTCGTGGGTCTCGGTGATATGCAACACGCCCTACAAAAACTCGTTCAGGACTTAAATCTACAAGACAAAGTAAAGTTCTGTTTCGAATTCATCCCAGAAGAGGACAGAATCGCCCATTACGCGGCATGCGACGTGGCTGTTTTTCCGAGCCGCTACGAACCCTTCGGCATCGTTGCGTTAGAGGCTATGAGCATGGAGAAACCCGTGGTTGTAGGAGCCTCAGGCGTCAGCGGCATGCGTGAATCCGTCGTTGCACAAGGTGAAGACCAATGTGGCTTCCACGTTAACCCAGATAAAGAAGAGGACATTGCTTGGGGAATCATTAACGCACTGCAGAATCATGAAAGAACGCTACAGCTTGGTCAAAACGCGCGGAAGAGGGTCCTCAAAGAATTCACTTGGGACGTAATCGCTAGAAAGACCGCTGAAATCTACGAGGAGCTGTTGGCGACCAGAAAATCCTAAATAATGAGCATAACAGTTTCCTCTCGGAAGAGATACTTATGCCCGCTAACGAATTGCGAAAGGACTACTTGCTAAATCGTTGGGTAGTCATTGCAACAGAGCGTAAGCGTCGTCCCACCGACTTTGTGAAAAAAATCAAGGAAGAAGCAACGGGGGCCTGTCCCTTCTGTCCAGACCACGAGATTGAGACCCCGCCAGCCATCCTCGTTTATCTTCCATCAAACGGCGAAATAAGAAAGGACAAGGATAAAAACGGTTATCGCCACAAAAACTGGCTGATAAGATGCTTTCCGAACTTATATCCTGCATTTACACCCCCTAAAAACGCGGAAGAAGCAGAAGCGGGAGCGCGGCATATACCCACCTTGGCTTTTGGGCACCATGAAATCCTCGCGGAGTCCCCTAGGCATGATGAGCATCCCAGTGTAGCGCGGGTTTCCCAACTCGTCCACGTGATCAACGCGTACCGTGACCGCCTCAGCGAACTTTCCGCCAAACCCTACGTAAAGTATGTTTCAATCTTCAGAAACCATCAGCGGGAGGCAGGAGCATCCCTTTCTCACGCCCACAGCCAAATAATCGCGACGCCGAGAGTTCCACGAATTCCTATCGAGGAACTGACGGCGAGCAAAGAATTCTGGAGTAAAAACAAAGAATGCGTTTTCTGTAATATCCTAGAAAAGGAAAAAGCTGGTCCACGATTTATTTGGGAAAACGAAAGCTTCGGGGTTTTCGCGCCTTGGGCGAGCGTCCATCCCTTCGAATTCTGGGTCTTCCCCAAAGAACACCAGTCAACTCTGCTGGAAATAAGCAAGAATGAAACCCGCGCTTTGGCTGCATGTTTGAAAGTTTCCCTCGGCGGGTTAAGTTCGCTGTTGAACGATCCGCCGTATAACTTCGGTTTTCACATAGCGCCGAAGGACGAAGCCGCTGCGCGGGACTATTATCATTGGCACATCGAGGTCTACCCTAGATTAGCGATATGGGCGGGATTCGAGAAGAGCAACGGCATGTTCATAAACACCATGTCTCCAGAGGACGCTGCTGAAAGTTTGAAGGAAACCTTCCGAGCAGAAGAAAAAAGTCTTTGATCTCGCGTCGGCTTATTTTGGCTTCCAGTCCCCCGCGTCCCATTCGCAAAAAACTTTGCTGTACACGCCAAGGGTCTGCTCCGCAATTCGATCCCAATTGTAGTTCCAGAGGCACTTCTTGTACGCGTTCTCAACAATCCATTTCCTAAATGCTTCATCTCTGATAATCCGCTCAACAGCATACGCAATCGCGCCAGGATTATTCGAAGGAACCTTCAATCCCGTTCCGCCGTGATCTACGATTTCTGCTAGTCCGCCTACGTCGGAAACCACCACTGGGAGCCTAGCAGCCATGGCTTCTAATGCGACGATGCCGAAGGGCTCATAGCGGCTCGGAAAAATAGCTACATCCGCAACGCGGTAGAGTCTTCGCAGGGTTCCGTTGTCGATGTGTCCCGTAAAGTGAACTTTTGGGCCCACTCCGATGTTCCAAGCTAGCCTTTGATAATTTCCTTTCTCTGGGCCTTCTCCTACTGCCACAATTTTTGCGTTTATACCGTGGTTAAGCACTGTAGGTAGGGCTCTGATGATGAGGTCTAAGCCCTTCTCGATGACCATTCTTCCCACGAAAAGAATGATTTTTTCGTTTCCTGAAGCAAAGCGGTTGCGGGTCTCCCAGTAGTCGAAGGGAAACTGCCATTTCGTTACATCTACACCGTTGGGTGCGACATCGATTTTATCTCTAGGCACACCGAAGCACCATGACACATGCTCTTCCATGTAGTGTGAACATGTGATCACCCGCCATGATTCCGTGCATAACCAGCCTTCGATTTCATGGATGCACCTCTGGAAATCATCATGTAATCCTGCTCTTCTCCCGTATTCAGTGCTGTGTATGGTTGCTATCAGGGGTTTCCTCAGCAAATGCTTCAACGCGATGCCTGCCACGCCTGCAACCCAGTCATGGGCGTGAATAACGTCTACGCCTCCATCAGAGTTAACCACGTCACTGGCTTTGTTCTCCATGTTCTTCTGCATGCGCAGAATCCATCCTAAAAACGAGTCTCCAGCTGCGTAAGTCTCAAACCTGTGGACATGCACACCGTCTATGTTCTCGTATTCTCTAGCGCCGGGGAAGTTACAGGTTATTACGTTAACTTCCGCCTTTTTCCTCACCAGTGCTCGAGATAAATCGTACACGTGGGGGGATATGCCGCCTATGATTCTCGGCGGGAACTCCCATGTTAGCTGAAGCACACGCATGATTTGAGCCTCACGCACTCAGAACTTTTTTGTACACCTTGATGATCCCTTGAACCCAGTCTCCTCCAATAGGCCAAGCCACATCAACTTTGTTTCCGTGTTCTCCGCCATAATATCGGAGAATCTCGTTTTTCATCCATTCCGTGTTGGCTATAACCCTAGCAGCCTCGTTGATTCCCATCCTCTCAACTTCGCTTATTGCTATACTTATTGGTCCAAAGGCGTCGTGGCACCGATGTCCTTCAACGGAATGCAGAGTTAAGACAAAGGGTAGCTTGAATGCGTGTTTAAGCGAAATGGCCACTGGAACCGTGAGCCACTCGTGGGCGTGGATGAAATCGATTTTCTTTCCTACGTGTCTGTAATAGTAAATAATGTCTGCTGCTTCCCGCTCTATGGACACGGACGCTGTCGTCGCGAAGGTGAGGATGCTTGCCTTCGGATGCGTTTTCACCTGATTAGCCACCCGGTGAACGTGAACTCCGGAGATGTCTTCAACACCGGTTTTAGTGTCGTCCTCCGTCAAAACCTCAACTTCGTGTCCTCGCTTAACCAGTTCATGGGAGAGGGCTTGGACATGATCAGAAATGTTTCCTAAACGTTTAGGCGGATACTCCCATGTAAGCATTATGAGCCGCGTAGTGGCACTCTCCAACGTTTTGATCAGAAATAAGCTTATTTATTCCTTTGGGCTTTTTCGTTCTTTAAGGATAGTTTTATAAAGGATTTTTGATGAAGACCGATGATCATTCACACTGTAGAAGTGATCCATAAACTTGTAACAGGCAATTTGGAGGCGAAACTTTTGGTTAAATCAACCCTGAACATCGCCATAATCTTGCACATGCACCAGCCAATCTACAGTTTCACAGGCAAAATCCTAGATTCAGAAATCGCCAGAGAAGTGTTCGTTCAGACCATGCACCCCTACACGTTTCCCCCTGAGGCTATTGCGAAATACGACGGAGCTAGAGTCACCATAAACTTCACAGGCACTTTAATCGAGCAGATAAACGATCTTGAGGCTGCAGACTTTGACCCCAGGCTTGAGGGAATTTGGAGCAAATACCTCAGAGTTAAAGACGCTGGGAAGGTTGAGTTCACTGGTTGCGGCTACTTCCACCCAATTTTGCCGCTGATCCCTGAAACAGACCGCAAGAAACAGATCGAGATGCACTTGAAAATCTACGAGGAGACGTTCGGAGGTAAACCTGCGGGTTTCTGGCCTCCGGAAGTGGCATTCAGCTCAGATTTGGTTCCTTTACTCGCTGACATGGGATTCCAGTGGACTATCGTGGATGAGCCACACGTGACGAATGCGAATAAAGACAAGGACTGGCGCAAACTTCTGTATTATCCACATTTCGTTGAGCGGGATGGACGTCGAATAACCGTGGTTGTACGTGACAGGGGCATAAGCATAGCTCAGCAGAGCGGCTACGACCCTCAATGGCTGATGAACGAAGTTCAGTCAAAGCTAAAGGGCATGCTGAAAACCGGTGGTGAGGACTTGCTGTTGGTTGTTGCCACTGACGGCGAGAACGGCTGGTTCCGCCACTCTGGGGACAAAGCGGGCTTTTGGGGCTGGTTCTTCATGCCGCTTCTGGAGAAGATCGCCTCTGATCCACGCTTTGGATTCGTCAAACTAACTACGGTTCAAGACTACCTGAAAGCCCACCCGCCTGAAGACACTGTGAATGTTGAAAGCGGAAGCTGGAACGTTCAGGGGATGTCAGACGATGGGCGGTTCTTAAAGTGGATTGGCGATGCGCCGAGGAAACAACGTTGGGAACAAATCGCGCGGACAAACGAGTACCTCAGAAACCTCGGGGATAGGATTAATCGAAGTAATCTTGATTCTCCGAAGGTTAAACAAAGCCTTAGAGAAGCTTGGAAGTGGCTGCTGACCGCTGAGTCGAGCGACTATTTCTATTGGGGCATTGAAGAGTGGCTGAGTAAATGCAGTTTCTGCTGTGAAAAGGCAATACAGAAAGCAAAGGAAATCGAGCGGTTGTTTAACTAATTTTAACTGTACTAAGTGAAGATTGAACAGACTTTAATTATTCCCTGTCCTGTTAAGTAAAAGCGCTTGGAACCGCTTTCGTCAGTGTAGCTTTTCACGTATCCGTCCGCTTCATGCTTATTCAGGGCGTTTAAGACGAAATCCACAGCCTTCTGTAGGACCTGGGCTATTTCATTAGTGGTTTTAGCGGCTTCGGGGCGGATAACACATAAATTATGCATTATAAGCAATATCTTTTCTGCGGGAGGAATGTTCTCTTCTGTCAACTTCGTTTCCCTTTGCTTATTAATACCATAAGACCAATATTTAAAAAGTCTGTAAATAAGTTTGGGGTTCACGTGTGATGTCGATGGGCGCGTTGAAAGTCCTTATGCTTACGTGGGAGTTCCCGCCGAGAATCATAGGCGGCATATCGCCCCACGTGTACGACCTTTCATGCGCGCTTGTTCGAGGGGGCATGGATGTTCACGTTGTAACCTGCGGCTTTCCTGACGCGTTACCGTACGAGGTTGTCGAGGGAGTTCACGTTCACAGATTTGACTCCTATCAAATTCAGGCGTTTGACTTTCTGTCCTGGGTTTTCTCTATGAACATCGACATGGCTAAACGCGCGACTGGCGTGATTGCACTCGAAGAAGAGCCGTTCGATTTGTTTCATGCCCATGATTGGCTGGTCGCCCGCGCCGCTCTGGAACTGAAGAACGGGTATGGGAAACCTCTAGTTTCAACTATTCATTCAACAGAAGTCGGCAGAAGAAACGGCATTCACAACGGCTATCAGAGAACCATTCACAACGTGGAGTCCCAACTTGTCCATCAAAGCGATAGGCTGATTTGCTGCAGCCGATTTATGGCTGAGCAGGTTTCCCAGACTTTCGGTGTTCCAATGTCAAAGTTGGACATCATCCACAATGGGGTTGACGCCCTGAAGTTCAGCATTAAAACTAACGTTAAAAGCGCTAAGAAGAAGTATGCTCCAAACGGCGAAAAGCTCATCCTATACGTAGGGCGGCTGGTTCACGAGAAAGGCGTCCACGTTCTCATCGGCGCCATGCCCAACGTTCTGAGCAAAATGCCAAATGTAAAGCTCATAATCGTAGGCGAGGGAGGCATGAAAGAGTCTCTGCAGAGGGAAGCCTACGAACTCGGCGTCTCAGACAAAGTTCTATTCGCGGGGTTCGTTGATGATGAAACGTTGCGGTTACTGTACAAAATAAGCGACGTGGCGGTCTTCCCTTCCCTCTATGAGCCCTTCGGCATCGTCGCATTAGAAGCCATGGCTGCTAGGCTCCCAGTGGTGGTTTCCGACGTAGGCGGACTAGCAGAAATCGTGAAGCACGACGAAACTGGAGTGACGGTTTATCCTGATAACTCGGATTCGCTGTCTTGGGGAATCCTAAAAATTCTAATGAATCCTAAATATGCGAGCAAACTGGCTAGAAACGCTCACGAAGTGATCATAAGCCGTAACGACTGGGATTTCCTCGCGGAGAAAACCGCTGAAACTTACGCGAAGGTCTTGCCCCAAGAACCGCAGGAGCCTCTCGTGATCTCCGCTGTTCCCAGATTAAAATCTAACATGTTCTTGCGTAACCAACTTTCAACGGAACACGGTTTACTCTTGGTCCTGTATGCGTTGGGGATCATGTCAGAGGATTCATCTAAGACCCTCAGGGAGATAGCGAAACTGTGTGGCGCTTCCAGAAAAAGGATTTTAGCTCTACTGAAGAAGCTGATTGAAAACGGATTTGTTATCGAATATCAAGATGCAGTTGGTAAACTGAAGTATTATCTGTCAAAAACAGGAATAGTCAGGTCTTGCTCAGTGTTCACTTAGATCTAACCTAGTAGTATCCGAGGTCTTGAGCTTTCTTGTGTAATTCAACAAAGTGTTTCTTAGCAGTCTTGGCAATCGCTGCTCTGAGTTCTTCTCCCTCAAGTTCAGATTTGCTGATTTTTTGAAACTCGTCCGCTAGCTCCTTGTTGCTTAGGCTGAATTTTGCCCAGCTTTCGAAGTCGCCTCTACCGTTGTGAAACTCTAATGTCTGAGTGTCCACCTTTAAAACCGCGTCAATAAAGCCCTCGAGGCTTAATGCGCTAACGCCAATGTATTTTTTCTCTCCGACGCCTGAGTAGAACTTGAAAGGTTCCTTCGTGGCGACGGTGAATAACCGTAATCTCATTTCGAAATCCGTTAAAGCGCTCTGGCAAGTCACGAAGGCGTCGATTGGGTTTCCGTAGGGACTGAAGTACGAGTGGACTTCGCCTGGAGCTCCACCCGCAGTGAACATGTAATACATGTGGTCGCTGATCTGGAAGTATCTCCAGTTTCTAATGAAGTCTGGGTCTCCAGATTCTTTGACGAGTTGTTCCATGTCCCTCATCGTCGTGTAGTACGCCCACTGCATGGTGTTTCCCAACCAACAGCTTGTGTCTCTTTCTTGATCTGCCCACGAAACCGCGCTGAGTTCAGGAACATCAACCTCCCCCACTGGACTGTGTCTCTTTATCGCCTCAGAAGGCGTCACCATGTCCAAATTCTTGTGAACGAGAATTTCAACCAGCAACTGAGATAAGAAATCGTGGATTCCCGTTTCAGGCCAGTGATGTTCGCCAAAAGTTTCGTAATCCGGAAAAATGCTGATTACGTTTCCGGGTGTAACATCCAGCCAAGAAGCGTACTTGCCCGCTGTTAAGGGCCATCCGTCCCACCACTTGGCTGAGAATCTGAATCCTATGTCGTCTGTGAGCTTGTAGTTACGCAGGAGAACCCTAAGGTTTTTGCAGCCTTTCGCGGTGTAAACATGGTTCGGCAGCCTATCCTTCAGGACTCTTTCAACGCCCTCCATGTATATTCCGGTGTATCCCATGTTTTCCACAACTTTTGCAATAGCATTATTGTATAGAAGTTCCGTGTTCTCAAAAACCGCTGGTCTAAAGTGCAGAAGGTCCCAAATAATTTGCCTGTGCATTTTCACCTGTTCTTCGAATTCGTCTCTGACGGGGTACAGCCCGCTTAACGAGTGATAATAGGTTTGTTCGAGGAATTCCACGCAGCCTGTTTCAGCCAGCTGTTTGAAGGATTCCAAAACATCCTTGTTAAATCTTTCACACTGCTCAAGAAACACGCCGGAAATACTGAAAGCAACCTTCACCTTTCTCTTTTCATGTTTGAATTTGTCTATTAGGTTGAGAAGCAGGCGATTGGTCGGCAAGTAACATTTCCGGCTTACCCTCTCAAAAATTTCTAGGTCCTTATCCCTGTCAAAATAATAGTCAAACAACTCGTCCTTTCGAACCCGCTGAAACATCTCGCGCTGCCAAAAGTAAGTCTTCTTTATCCTAAACGGCTGATGAACCTCAAAGGCGAAAACCAAATCTGTCATACCGAATCCACCTTTAATAGAGACACATTAAACCTCTTTTAACCATTTGGCCACTCAGGAGATTGAAGCCGGTTCAAGGGGTCACGTAATTAAACCGCGAATTTTTTCATCGTACTCCTCGATAAGGCGGTCTGCAGCTTTCTTACTCGGCGCTTCAGCGTAAAGGTCGATGACTGGTTCTTCAGAGCTCGGATGCATAAGAATCCAGTTGCTATCGTAGAAAACTTTGATGCCGTCAATAGTGTCAATCTGGCGGTCTCGAACTTCCTCTATAATGCTCCGCATGATCTTGCCGCGGTATTCCCAAGGACAAGGAACAGATTGTTTAGCCATGTAGAAGTTCGGCAAACCGATGTGAAGGCTGGACAATTTAACATTATTCCTCGCTAAGATCTCGGTTGTCTTCGCCGCGGCAACTATCCCGTCGTATCCCTTCTGAAAATCGGGAAGAACAAAGCTTCCGCTCTCCTCCCCTCCGAAAGCTGCCTGATGAGTAGTTACAGCGTCAAGAAGCGGTCTCGCTCCTAATCTACACCGAATCACTTCTCCACCAAGGGGCTCAATGACTTGGTTTATCATGCGAGAGGTACTTATCGGAACAACAACTTTGCCACCGCCTCTTTCCTTAACTACTTCCTGAGAAATCATGGCAAGCGAATTGTCACCGGAAATAACGGTTCCTTTTTCGTCAATGAATATAACTCGGTCAGCATCTCCATCTAAAGCGATTCCTAAGTCAGCATCCAAGGCTTTCACCACTCTAGCCAAGTTGGAAATGGAAGGCGGGGTTTGTTCAAAGGTTCTGGGTCCAATGAATTCGTCCAGTCTGGCATTAAGCGTAGTAACTTGACATCCGAGTTCGCCGAATATAGTTGGCGCTACGAGGGATCCAGCGCCGTTAGCGCAGTCAATGACCACGTTTAAACTGGCTTTCCGCATGTTCCCCAAGTCTAAGAATTTCAAGATGTCCTCTCGGTAAAGGTCGAATATTCTAGCAGGGTAAACAATGTCTCCAACCTCGTCGGTGAGCACCCTCCGAAATTCTTCCTTAAAGAAGATTCCTTCTATCCTTTTTTCTGATGATCGGTCCAGTTCCATTCCGTTTGAGTCAAAGAATTGGATATTCACGGACCTAGGATCGATTTCATGTACCCTAACCTCGACGCCTGCGTCAGCACCAAAACAGCGAACCATATATCTCGTAACCGGCGCAGGGCAAATCCTCAAGTTATAAACCGTAACGCCTGCTGAGGTTAAACCCGCTATCAAAGCCCTCTTTATCACTCTTGAAGCCCTGTGAGTGTCGCGGCCGACCACCACCTTTGCGCCTCTTCCAAGAAAAGAGCCGAAAGCCACACCGAGTTTTGAGGCGAACTCAGGGATGATTTCAATGTTTGCTAGGCCGGTTATGCCGTTGGTGCCGAAGAGATTCGACATCCACCTCATCCCCCACCGCAAATCCATGTGGACAACCGCGCCTGCTTCAATCATCTTTCCCGGCCAAATTCGTATCCCTGACTTAACCGTGGCGCCACGCCTAATCACGCATTCGTCTCCCACCACCGCCCCTTCGAGGAGAGCAGCTGATTCGTGAACGTTACATTTTTCGCAGACCACGCATCTGGCAAGATAGGCTCTGGGTCCAATGAACGTGTTGTTCCAGACAGCGGAGCGTTTCACAGCGGCTTCTCCATCGACTATCACGCCGTCTCCAAGTGAGGTGAAGTCTCCTATTATGGCTCCTTTTCGAACTCGGCAGTTCTTTCCGATAAGAACTGGCGGCCTAATTTCAACGCCTTCCTCAATTTCCGTGTTCTCACCAACCCACACATCGTCGTCCGCGGTTCCTGGGATGTTCACCTTTACGATGCCCTGTAGAACATCTTGGTTTGCCTGAAGGTATTGAATGGAGTTTCCGATGTCGCACCAGTATCCGTCGGCGATGTATCCGAACATCGGCTCCTTATTTTCCAGAAGTAGCGGGAACAGGTTTTTGCTGAAATCAAACTCGGTTTCGGTTTTCACATACTTGAGGACTTCCGGTTCTAAAATGTAGATCCCACTGTTAATGGTGTCGCTGAAAACTTCTCCCCAGCCGGGCTTCTCGAGAAACCGCTTAATCCCGCCATCTTCGTTGACGATAACAACGCCGTACTCAACAGGGTTCGGAACTCTCGTCAACACGATTGTGGCAACAGCCCCTTTATTTCGGTGAAACTTGATCGCCTCAGAGAGGTCAATGTCCGTCAGCACGTCGCCGCTCATCACGATGAAGGTTTCGTTAAGGTATTGCTCCGCTTTCTTTACGCCTCCAGCCGTTCCGAGAGGTTTTTCCTCCACTAAATAGTTCATTTTTACGCCGAAATTCGTTCCGTCTTGAAACTGGTTTGTGATGACGCCTGAGAAGTAGTGAAGAGTGGCGGTGATGTCCTTAACTTTGTGTTTCTTTAGAAGATCAATTACGTGCTCTAGAATTGGTCGGTTCACTATGGGAACCATCGGTTTAGGACGATTGGTCGTTAAGGGACGAAGCCTAGTTCCCGCCCCGCCCGCCATGACAACAGCCTGCATGTTAGTCTCCATACTTAATTTCTATGAACTAAGATTTATGTGTGATGTGCAATGCCGAAAACACGGGGCATGTAATCCTGCTCGTTATCTTCCAGCGACGTCATAAACCTTAATCTCTCTTTCATAAGGCGGTCTCTGCAACAAAACATCCTCAACATAAGCCCTTAAAGGCTCTGCGACGCTCCAAGCCTGCGATATACATCCACGAGACTGATGAGGCGGCTCAGGCTCAAAAACTTCGCTTAAGGTTCCAAATCCAGCTTCGAAGAGCTTCTCCTGAAACAGCGGTTTCAAAAAATTCTCAAAAGCAAAATTCCGCCAATGCTTCTCGTAACCCTTAGCCTTCAAGAAGGCGGTTACAAAAGGTCCGAGAGGCCAAGCCCAAATTGTTCCGTTGTGGTACGCCGTGTCGCGGTGATTTCTGTCTCCAAGATAAACTTTAACATAACGCGGGTCATTCGGCGCAAGGGTTTTTAACCCGCAGACGCCCCACAGCTTCTTCCAAACGGCTTCAACAACCTTCTCGCCAATCGCCTTGTCGACCATCGAAAAATCTAATGAAACCGCTATCACTTGGTTGGGCCGCAACGAAGTGTCTCTCTGCTGTTCTGAGACCACGTCAAACAGGTATCCGTTCTGCGGGTTCCAAAACTTTTCCACGAAGCTTTTTCTCGCCGTTTCAGCCATAACCGAATATCTTTCCGCATCTTCCTGTTGAGCAAAACGTTTCGCAAGCGTCTCCATGATTTTTAAGGCGCTATACCATAAGGCTTGAATTTCCACGGCTTTACCCTCTCTGGGCGTGATTATTCTGCCTCCTACCATGACATCCATCCAAGTGAGTTGGGGACCGTGAGCGATTAAGCCGTCGTTTTCCATGTGTATATCAAAAAGGGTGCCTCGAACGTGGTTTTCAATGATTGATTTCAGCGTGGTCCACAGTTCCTTTTGAACAAACTCGAAGTCGCCGGTGTATTTGACATACTGAAGAACCGCGTTGACGTACCAGAGGGTTCCGTCCACCGTGTTATACATCGGATTTCCTCCAGCAAAATCTGGAAACACGTTAGGGATGAGGCCCTCTTTACAGTACTGTTTAAACGTCAGCAAAATGTTCCTCGCGCCTCCGAATCTCCCCGTTACGAGGGTTAAGCCAGGCAGCGAAATCAGAGAATCTCTGCCCCAATCGCTGAACCAATGATAACCGGCGATCACCGACTTTGCGCCAGTTGACTCCCGATCCACAATGAAAGAGTCAGCTGCAAACAGAACCCACTTCAACCAGTCTTCCATCTTCACATCGACGTGTCTCTTCTGAAACCTGTCGAGCAAGCCCTCCAGCCGCTTCAGCTCCAACGTATAAGAGTTTTCAGCATCACTGGTTTTTCCGCCGTAAACTGATGATAAAAGAGTTTGCGCTTCACTTTCAGTTTTACCCGTAGCCGCAATGATGTAGAATTTCTTTGTCTCAGCAGGGGCAAGCTTAACCTCGAAAAACCCGGGCTTATATCCGTCATCAAGACAGCTGTCCCCTCGAGAGGCATCCACTCGAAAATACATTTCCCTAATCCACTCGCCTTCACCCGATAAATAGCGGCCCTCAGTGGAGGAGAGGATTAAAGTTGACAGAGGAACTGAGGGTTGAACGATAAATCCGCGGTCAAGCGGCTTCTGAACGAAGCTCCAATCTAAATAATCCTTGTTTGTGAGGGAGTGGAAATGTCTAGAATTGACTGTCGGCGTCACGCGGACGGAAACCTCAGTTTGGTGGGGATTGACAATCTCGTAACTGACAACTGTTGCGTTTTTCATATGCGGCATAAAAAGGGTTTTCTGGAGTTTAACTCCTTTCAAATCGTATTTATAGACTGGAAAAGGGCTAAGCCCAAAGTCGATTAAAGACCGGTAGCCTTGGGGTTTGATGCCCCATTTAAACTCGTTTGCCTCAGTCGAGTAAGTCTCGTTGTCGATAACGATTTCTTCGTCAAGCCTTGTGAGGAGAACTCTTCGGTCAACAGGCGGGTTGAAAGCTGCAATCAGCAAGGCGTGGTATTTCCGCGTGTTTATGCCTAAAACCGTTGAGGAGGCGAATCCGCCGAGCCCGTTGGTTATGAGCCACTCCTTTTGAATGGCTTTGTCAAAATCTGAAAGAGCCTCTGATCCAACGTGAACTTCAGGTAAGGCGGCAACCATTTTCCCTCACTTCCTTGGCTGAAGCATCAATTTGGCAACATTCCTGTTTCTGCTCACTCCAAATAAATTAGCCACTGGCTGACATTTCGTTCGCAGCATCAAAGCATGTGGCGTAGTCAACTCGAGCTCCGTCAGGGTTTCGGCGTAACCCATGCCCTTCGCTACAACTAAATCAGCTGAGTTATAATAGCTTAAGAACTCGTCAGAAACCTCGTCGAGAATCAGTCCGATGGTGTCTGTTCCAAGCGTTATGACGTCGCTTGCAACTTCGTGCATCCCCACGGTTTTTGCGTCAGCCATAGTTGCATCGTTGAATATGGGCTTTTCCTTAACTGCCACTGCGACTTGGGCTCCAAGTTTTTCTAGCTCTTGAACCAGCAGAGTGTCGAAGGCTACTTCTCCGGCGTTATCTGTCAGATACAGAATATTCTTTGCTTCTTTGGCTCTACTGAAGATTTCTGGGATGTCGTCGATGGCTAAGTCCTGCTCGGCCTGCGCAATCAGTTTTTCTATGTCTTCAAACTTGAAACTGTAGCCTAGCATGTCAAATTCCATGATGTTTCCAACCATGGCGCTTAAACAAGCCCTTCTGAAACGCGTCTTTGCAGATGTTCCATGCGAAACCAAGTTTTCTGCCAGAGGAAGAACTTCTAAGGCTTTCTGATTGCTGATTCTCTTCTTTTCAGCATAAGGGTCATGGTTGCCGGTGATCTCTCTGATTAGTCTGTCCCTCTTCGTGCCGAGGTAGGCTGGAACCGCTTCTGGATTAAACCCTTCAGCTAAGAGACTGAGCAAAGCGGAAAGC
Organism: uncultured Candidatus Bathyarchaeia archaeon; assembly: GCA_964655075.1. Classification (GTDB taxonomy): domain Archaea; phylum Thermoproteota; class Bathyarchaeia; order Bathyarchaeales; family Bathyarchaeaceae; genus CAZZLD01. The sequence continues at coordinate 260,744 of CAZZLD010000001.1, read as the reverse complement.
GCCTTGAAGCGAAGGAGAGGATCATCTGTCGCCTTCTGGATTTCCATCCATCCGCGGTGGAACAAACAAGCCCCGCATTCAACCTCAACCTTCAATTCAAAGCCTCTAGCGCTGTTAAGCCTTAGTTATAGCCTCAGCAAAATCCAACAGAGCCTTATAAACATCCTTAGCTTTGACGATGCCGCTCGCCACTAAAACCCCTTCTGTGCCGAGGTGCAGGGCAGCTGCTACATCATCGCCCTTCGTTATGCCTGCCCCGCAGAGAATCACCACGTTCGGGTTCACCTGTTTGACCAGTTCAACCGTGCCCGTGACAACCTCTGGTTTAGCCTTAGAAACCGGGATGCCCGATCCAATGAGCTCCGGTGGTTCCACTGCGATCATATCAGGTTTAAGGGCTGCGGCAGCTGCGCTAACAGCAGCGTTGTTTGTGCAAACCACTGAAATCAAGCCGACCTCACGCGCCCTCGTGATCGTTGCGTCTATGTCGGCTAGCTTCAGTCGCCTTTCAGAGTGGTTTATCAGCGTTCCAACGGCTCCTGCTTCTTTCACTGCTTCAGGGAGGATGTGGCCTGTGAAGCTGCCGGGCTTTATGGGGTCAATGTGTTGTGCAAACACAGGGACTGCTGTGGAGTTGGCGGTTGGGGCGATGTCGGAGAATTGGGGGGCTAAGCCTATGCAGACTTCGGTTTCTAAACTCACCTTTTCCGCTGCTTTGGCGATTTCTAGAGATTTTTCTCCTGTGGCTTGGGAGTACGTTTTGAAGTTCACTAGGATAATGGGTGTACGAACTTTTGTCAAGTAATCACCAACTCGCTGGAATATGTCTTAAATAGTTAAAACTATTTTGGAATGATCATAGTCGGTTAGCTGCATGAGAATACCCACATGGTAGCCCAACTGTCCAAATTTTACATGTTATTGTCAATCTGCGATTTTTGTTAGGTTAAAATTTCCTCGGTTCAGTCACTTTCCGCAATTTCGCAATTCTCCCTATTACCTGCGACATATTATTCCAGAGTATCTTCGGGTCTTAACAAGGTTCATATTATCGCTAGCGAGTTTTACACCTGGGTCTCCACAAGGTTATGGCTCGCGTTCACAGGGACAATTTTCTGGCATTTCAAGAAGAGCTTATCAAACTTTACAGTAGTTTCGAGGGGGACGTGGAGGCCCTCTGCAAAAAACACGGCGTGCAGCTTCAATTTTGGTACAGTCCATCCATGATTCCCCAACCGAAATTCATAATTGACAGTGTTGGTTTTGACGCTGACGAAATTCTTGAAAAGGATTTTGCGCTTCCACCAGAAAAAGAAAACGTAAAGTCGGGGCGCTACAAAAAAAGAAAGGTTAGAAAAAGTCTAGAGAATTACTATCCTTTAATCCAGGTGTGACCCACAGGCATACTTCATTTAGCCGTTGGATTTTCAATCTATATTCGGAGTTCATAATGGTTTTCTATTTCAGCAAACAATCTATTACTATGTGCCTGCATGATGTTGTTCAGTTTGAGGTTTTCGACGTTCGAAGCAAAGAACCCGTTTTAGTTTCCATGTGCAGGCTCTGCGGCAAAGTCCTCTCCATAAAACCCACCGACAAACGCTCCTTAAACAACGCCAAGGATCTCCCCTTCATTCACAATTACCGCCACTAAACCATTTAAACGCGCTATTTTTCCTTTTCACATATGAACCTCCGTTCAGAGGTTTAAGGCAGAAAGGTTTATATTATAACGCCGTTATAGAAAGCGTTGGGAACTTGCGCTGTTGAAGAACCCATAACAATCTCCCAAAGCCCTTCTCCTTTCTCCTCAAGCGCTGTTCCCACACTGAAATTATGTATGAGAGTCGTATTTTAGGGGGCGTAAGTGAGCGAGCCTGGGGACCGGGAAGGAGAAAGGCTATAAGGGACCGAGAACTGCTCGCCCACCCACATGCGAGCATAAGAATGTGTTTAACAGTTTAAAAACATTATGTCTGCTTTCGGCTTATCTATGAGACAGTTAAACTAAAACAACACTAGCGGTCGGAGGGCGCATGCCTTCCGCCTTGAAAAGATCGAAAGGCCCTACAAAACAGAGAATTGGTCGTATTCCTTGACAGCATGCGCCAAATACAATATTATAACGGCGTTATATAAGCTTTACTATCCAAAGCATCTATTGTTAGGTGTTCTCTAAAATCAGGCATGTTCCAAAAAAATGTTAGCGCTTAACGTTTGCCAAGAAAAAACGGTAACTGAATTCACGTTTGGATGTGCTTAAGCTGATTCTGGTATATTTCAATAATTTCCTTAACTGTTGTAGCGTCCTCCGGACCCTTATCATCCCGAAGCTTTCCCGTGTACTTCGGGAACCTTAAAGCCAACCCGCTTCCCTCCCTTACAGCATCCATTCCGCATGTGTGAATAGGCGACAGAGTTATTTCAGCCGCTATGGTCTCGATGACTAGCTTGGGCACAAACCAAACATTCGCCTCGATCTTCGAGTCCACTCTGCCGTGGGCATGCGATATTTTCTGGGGTTCAAGGAGCTTCGGGAAACGCTCCAAGTCCTCATCTGTGAAGCCGGTTCCGCATTTACATGCTGTCCTAAACATGTCCGCTTCTTTATCGTAAGCCGCCAACAGGAACGCTCCGTACTTCCCAGCTCGCCTTCCTCTACCGTAGAACGCCCCAACAATGACCAAGTCTATAGTATCCGTTAACTCGCTTTGGTACTCCCGCTTCCACTTAATCCAGCTGAACTCGCGGCTTCCCGCCCGATATGCAGAGTTTAGGTCCTTTATGAGAAGCCCTTCACATCCGTCTTGGATGGCTTGTTCAAAGAAGACCTCCAGCTTTTCCAGATCGCCGGTTACGAGGTTTGGAACAACCTTCACTTCGTCGTCTTGAAGTATAATTTGTTCAAGCTTCTCTCTGCGCTCCGTATATGGTTGAAGCGTGTAATCCTTTCCGCCCGCGTAAAGGACATCAAACATGAAAAGCGAAACCGGGTATTCCTCCATGGCTTCTTTAATGCCGTATTTTCTGCGGCGGTGCATAAGCTCCTGAAAGGGCATCAAATCGCCAGTGTTAGGGTTCACAGCTACACATTCGCATTCAACAATGGCTTCATCAACCTTGATGTGGGTGCGGGCTAACCCGATGGCATCCGGGTAGTGGCTGGAGATGTTTTCCGATCGTCGGGAGAAAAGGGTCACCTGTTTACCTTGTTTATGGATTTGTAGGCGTTCTCCGTCGAGCTTATACTCAGCCGCGCCCTTCCCGCCGAGTTTCTCCACGATTTCCTTAGCTGTCGGCAACCTTTCAGCAAGCATAGGACGAACAGGCTTACCAACGGTTATCTTGAACTTTTTCACTCCGTCAATTCCCTTTTCCGCTATGGTTTTCGCCACGGCTCCCAGGTCGCTAGATAAGTTGTAGGCGCGTTCCAGCGTAGGTCGGTTCTCTTTGTCTTCAGTATAGGCTATCGCCAGCGCGTCGAGAACTGTCATGTCACCTATTCCCAGTCTCAGCTTGCCAGTAACCGTCCGAATAAGATGCTTTGCTTCTACTGCGGTGGCGCTAGTGAGGAGCCCTGCTAGGAGGTTCAATTTTTGGTCCATTGACCCTTGTCCAGTCGTCTTCGCCATCTTATCAAGGGTTTCATAGACGTGCTCAACGGTTAACGGTGCACGGAACAAAGCAACTTGAGCCTTTTTTTCAATAAACCTCTGCGCGGTATCTCCAAGGTCTCCAGTCTTCTTATAATTCTCCTCAATTTCTCTAGTGGAATAGCCTGCCGCAATTGCGATGGCGCGAATGGCAAGTTTCTCAGCTATTCCGATCTCAACTCCTATAAAATCTGGGTACAACTTGCCCTGCGTGAGGTAAACAACTTTGTCAATTATGCCTCTTGAGGTCTGCTTGAAAAGTTCGACGAGAAGATCAGTCATTTCCAATCGCTTAGTGGTAGCCTCAATTTTTTCGTAGATGTCCGCGATAAGAGCATACTTCACGCTAAGGTTTCTCCCCAAGTTACCAAATGAGCGGGAACTATTAAAATTAAGCGCAAATTTGACGCGAAGCTATTCTTTGGTCAAAAGGATAAATCCGCAGAGGGCGTTTATCACTCCGAGAAAAAATATGCCCGCCAGCAAGAGCGGTTTCATCTGAAGCGTGAATAAGTCGTCAAAGTTAATGAAGCCTAATGCGGTGCTGAAAAATGATCTAAGCCAAGGAAGAGAAAACTGCGTAGTGGTAACCATAACATGTAATGAGAAGGAGAAAAGTGTAAAGCCGGTTACAATCACAAAACCGCTTAAGATTCGACCTATTCGTCTGCAAAACCTGTAAAGTGCAACTTTCTCTGTCACAGTCGTGTCTTCAAGAAGTTTCCCCTCGTCACGTTTAAGGTGGAAAGAATCCGTAGAAACATGCCTATCTTTCTTCTTCCTTCTAGGCATTTAACTCATAACCATTTTGTTCAAATTGCAAGCAGTTTAAAAGCCTTATCCTCCTGCACTTAAGATTCGTTGGTTATGTTCAAGGCTGCCGCCAGAAACTGTAACGCTGAGGAAAATTAGGTCACAAAAAACGGATGTAGCTAATTCCTGAGGTATCGTGATTGGCGTCAACCCTACTCGAATTAGGAATAACAGCAACAACGTGAAACTTCCTATGCCCACAAGGTTGCCTGTAAAAGGCCTAATTTCCTTCTTAATCCCGAGCTTTTCGCTTGATTTCGCTCTGACATGCGAGGATCCCTCAAGTTTCCAGCGTGAGCTACCTTACTTTAGTGATGAGGTTTAAGATCCCTGCAGCAGCATAAACTAAGAAAATGAAAATTAAGGCGTATAAAATCGATGAGGGTATAGCAAGAGGCACAAACCCTATTTCCGTCAGGTAGAGCAACAACGCCATGAAACCTACTAAGCCGAGGTTTATTCCCCCCACAGCGACGCGGAGGCGATGATACCCCGTCATCCTAAGGTAATATACGATTATAGCCAAAACTATGAACTCAAACATAAGTATGGACGCGCTCGCCTCAATGAAAACGAGGAGTGCGATTGATATTATGATTCCAAGAATTGGAGCAAATGGATACAAAGGAGTTTTGAAGGGTCTCTTTAGTAGAGGCTTTTCCTTCCGGAGCTTTATGAGTGTTAAATTGACTAGGGCAAATCCTGTTAGAGCGGCAAAACCCGCAACGTAACCTATAAATTGTATGATTCCGGTGGCGGCAAACAGCACTAGAAAAGCTGAATTTAAGATAATTGCCACATAAGGCGTTCCAAAACGCCTGTGCTCTCTCAAGAGAATTTTTGGAAAATAGCCGTCTCTGCTTAATCCTTGCGCAATGCTCGATTGCACCATCATTGATGTGGTTAAGGAGGTGATAGCCGCGAACATTCCGGCAATCGTAATTAACGCCACTCCTACATCACCCATAACTATCTTGGCTGCATTAGTCAAAAAAGGATAATTTGGATTACCTAAAGCCTCCTGCGGCGTGAGCCCGACGGTTACATACGCCATTCCGCAGTAAAGAATCATTACCACTATGGATGAAAACAATATGGCTCTTGGAATATTCTTGCTTGGCTCTTTTATCTTAGATCCTGCTGCTACAGTCGCCCTTGCTCCTATAAACATGGGAAAGCTGTAGGCTGTTGCAGCAAGAATCCAGGGTAAGCCTCTTGGTGTGAAGGGTTGGAGGGCTCCGGGTTGGAAGCCGCGTCCTAAACCGAATATTACGAATACCGCTAATATAGCCAAAGCTATAAGAACTGTCGCAGCGTCAGCTTCCTTTATTCCCCGCACGCTTATCAGGGTGAATACAATGACTATGGCTACAGCAATTAGCGGTATATTGACCGGAATGAGATATGAAAGCATGGAGGCGAAGCCTATGGCGGCTAACGTGGCTCCAAAGGTGCTGCTGATCCACCTGATCCATCCGATTAAAAAAGCGATGAATCCTCCATATGCTACTTTGGCATAGGTGTAGTCGCTGCCAACCTCTGGGATGGCTGCGCCAAGTTCGCAGAAACTTAGCATGGTTAGTATGTTTATTACTCCAGAGAGGAGGAGGGATAACACCACGGCGGGTCCAGCCAAGTACACCGCGTAGTTTAACAGCACGAAAATTTCTATGCCCACGGCCCCGTTTAGCGCTATCATCGTTGCATAGAAAAGTCCAAGTTCCCTTTTCGTTTCCTGCTTCATCATCGTGTTTTCCGCCATTCGTGGATTAGGAGCAACCCACTGATTATTGAGAAAAAACCGAAGGTGCTGATGAGCAGCAGGAACATGGGCAGAATTTTCTCCATGGGCGTTTCAATACCTAACACGGTTTGAACGAAGGTTTGAACATCACCGTTGTAGTTGAGGACGTAGGCAAAAGCGATTGCTAACACGCCTATCCCACTCTGGATCACACCGACAACCGCCGCTAAGATTACCCTAATCCTCATTGGCAGATCACCTAAACGCAAGTATGATTCCTGCTATTAAGTCAAGGATGCTGATGATTAGCAAAACCAGCATAAGCAATCCTCGGTAATCTTGGCTTTTAAAAATCGCAAGGTCAATTAAGCCAAAAAGGGCCAAGGCGAATATGCCTATGAGCAGGATCCCGACGAAAATTAGGAGTCCACCTAAAGCTGAAGAAAATCTGCTGAACTTACCTAAGCCCGCAGTCAATTCTTACACTCCAGCAGTTATCAGAAGCCCCGAAAGTATATTTATCATTAATCCTCCTGTCTTCTCTCTAACGCTGAAACCTTTCATAATGGACGACTTCTATTTTCGGTCTCCTCCATCGAGCTTCAGGTTCTTCAGCGGCGTGCCCAACCGTGATAATGGCAACAGGTCTCACGCCCCCAACTACGTTTAATACCTTTTTTACCTCCTCCTCACGGAAAGCTCCAATCCAACATGTTCCCAGCCCTAATGCGTAAGCAGCTAAAAGCAAGTTTTGAACAGCTGCAGCTGTGTCCTGTAGGCAATAAAGCGCTGTGCCTCGACTGCCGTATCCCCGTGCTGAGCGCATCTGGTTGGCGCAAACAATTATGACCACGGGCGCCTCTTCAATGAAGGTTTGATCTTGCGCAGCGATGGATAACCTGCGCTTTGTTTCTTTGTCTCGTACGACAATGAATTCCCACGGTTGAATGTTTCCCGCTGAAGGCGCCCACCTCGCAGCGTCTATAAGCCTATCAATCTCCTCCTCGGAAACGTTCTCTCCAGTGTAGGCTCTAATGCTTCTGCGATTTCTAATCGCATCAAACACGTCCAAGAACTCCATCTCCAAAGTATTAATTGGCAAATCAGGTTTTAGTTTTTACGTGAGCGCTGTGGTTAGTGAACCTTTTGTTCTTTAGGTGGACCCAGCGTTCTTCTCCTGCGGCTGTAGGCCGCAAATAAGACGATGACGATGGTTATGCCCGCTGCTACAAGAGCTCCTTTTAGGATGTTCCACCAAAAAATGCTCCAATTTCCATCGTGATCTACGTTCTGAACCATTTCATCCAGCGCATAAACATAGAAACCGTTGTCTTGGAGAAATTTCCTGAATTCTAGGTATGAAGCGACATACTTTGTTTCCGAGACGTTCATGTACTGAATCACATTTTGCAAAGTTACCGCCGCGTTCTCTATTGCTCTAAAGGGCTGCTTTACAAGTTGGCTTGGGAGTGCACCACAGTAAGTTAGGTCAACGGGAAGCCAACCCCAAGGTGGAACATAAACCATCGCCCAGCCGTGCCAACCGATCTTATCCTGCACGTTTCTCACGTGGCCATTCCAGTAAGTTTCGTCATCAAAAAAGGCAGAATCATATATACATCCGATTTGTAGGTACGCTGGGATTTTTGAGATTCGGCAAAGCGTGATCAACAGAATGGCTTGGTCGTCACAGTCTCCTTCTCCCTTTAGGTATGTTTCGTTAGGATAGTGTGGCACCTCCTGTTGCGAGGCGTATTTGATGTGTCCTGCGATCCAAGAGACGAAGTTCTCCACCATCGCGAGAACCTGTGTTTCACCTTGCGTCAGATTGTTCGCTAAGTTTCTAAGGTCCGTATCGTTGATGAGCCATGGTCCTCCTGAGCTTAGGTACTCGCTTAAATTCGCGGGGATATCCGCCAAGGTTCCTGATTCCTGTTCAGTTAAGTCTATGGATGGGCGAGGCTTTGAAACGGCTTCGTAGGAAACGTTAAAACTTATGCTCTCTCCTGATTCAAGTCTTAATTTCGGAAACTGTAAAACAGCCATCGGGTTTCCGTCCTCGTCGATTTCTGTTTTATTCAGCGGCAGCGAATAATTTACTAAACGAACCGTCTGCCAGCTGTTGTTCATAAACAGACCAACGGCTCGGTCTTCTTCGGTTAAGTTCCAAGTGCTTGTTCCATTGTTAGAATAGGTGACCGAGCTTCGAATTGTGAAGCTTAACTCTTGGTTTTCATTCTCTGCTAAGATGGGAACTGAAAACACGGCGGTGGTTAATAATAGGAACACGATAGATACAGCGGCTATCGGTTTTCTCACCATTGCATCTCCCCTGTTTATGCGCCATCAACTCCGAAGGTCGCCTGTACAGTTCCACATTACCAACCATCAAACATAACACTGCAAGGACAAACAGATAAAAGTATGCTCACTAACAGCAAAACCTCGTTTTTGTGCGCGAAAAACTAATGAACAAACCTAACAGTTAATGATAAAAAGGGACTTTGAATGGCTCTCCCGATCCCAGAAAAAGGAGGAGTCTACACGCTTATTTTACATGTTCCGAAAGAAACCTCTTTGAAAATAGGAAAGTTGGGCGTTCAAAGGTTCAAGAGAGGATATTATGCATATACCGGATCCGCCCTAGGGAAGGGCGCTTCAAGCCTGAAAGGAAGAATTTCACGCCACCAATCTTCGAATAAAACTCCCTTCTGGCACATCGACTATCTGCTAATCCAAAAAAACGTTACGATAACCCACGTAATAACAGGGCAAACAGAGAAAAACTTAGAATGTGAAGTTAACGAATGCATAAAACAGATAGGAAAAGTGTTAAATCCAAATTTCGGATCCTCAGATTGCTCCGAAAAATGTGGAAGCCATCTTTTATATCTAGGAAAGAAAACAACGGAGAAAGGCATTCTAGAAATCTATAAGAAAATAGGTCAACCCATGCTTTTTAATTGCGAAACTCATTAAGCTACCACTGGTTCTCTTAAAACATAAGCTATCCAAGTTGTAAAGTTTTGACAAGGTTTCCGTAATTCCTCTTCGTAGAATAAAAAAGAGAAAAGGCGGAGGGTTTACTCCACGTGGACCCTCTCTAGGTCTATGTCTGTCACCATCTCACGAGTGCTTTCTAGGAACTCTCTCACCGCCCGTTCTGGATCTTTCGATTGGGTTATGTACCTGCCGACTATGATTATGTCCGATCCCCTTGCCAAAGCTTCTGGTGCCTTATCCGGAGTTAATCCCCCAGCAACAGCGAACAACAGCTTTTGAGGTTTAAATTTCTCCCGTATTTCCTTTATGAGGTCCCAACGTGTTTTACCCATCGCCTCCACGTCGATGCCTCGGTGCAAGATGACGACTTCAGGTAACTCTTGAAGCGACTGAAGTTTCTGAATGGGATCGTCAACGTACATCATGTCCACAAAAGAGTAAATCCCAAATCTTTTTGCCTCGTAGATAAACTTGTCCAGCATTTCCGTTGCAGCCAACCCAGAAGCCACAACTGCATCCGCGGTTTCCTCGAACGCCAAGTCAACTTCCACTTTCCCGACATCTAGCGTTTTCAGATCAGCGACGATGAAGATGTCCTTGGCTGATGCTTCCCTTATCTCCCGAATGACCCTTAAGCCGTATTTCTTAAGCAGGGGTGTGCCGACCTCAAGGATTATTCTGTCGCTTCGTGGTGTCTGCTGTATGATTCGCTTCACCGCCTCTAAACTTGTGATGTCGAATGCTATTTGAAGGTAAGGCGGTCTCCACAGTCTAGGAACAGTGAAACCCATGATCGGATGTTTCGCTCTGTCTTTGTCATACATGATTTTGCTGAGGGATGGATAGTTAGTTAAAGCCCGTTTGAGAGCCAACTTCATCGCACCGTAGTTGTACTGATAAATCTTCCTGTAATCCTTAGCATCCGGATGCAAAAACGCGCTGCATATTATCACCCAATCCTCAATCTTGTCCTTAGGAACAATGTTCTCCTCAACCGCGTCAGCCACAGCCTTTGCTACAGCAGCTTGAACAGGACCGAAAACCCGCGAAACCTGCTCCATACCCTTCATTGTAACCTTAGGAACCAATAGTGTATATGGCTTAGGCGGCAGGTTAGGCCTTATAACCGCGAGAACCGGGGTATGCCCGGCGGATAAATTTGACAAACCTTGAGCGAAAGCGTCACCCACAGGGCCCTCTTTGTCACCGATAATCAGATCGATGTGGGCGACCTCCGCTCCATCACCCGTTAAAGCTTCACCTATCATATAGCTCGGGTGAACAAGAGCACCCCATTTTTTCCCAGCTTTCGGAACTTTTTCAACCTCTTCTCCGCCAACATCCTCAAACTTCACGCCGAACTCCTTCATCCACTGGTAAAGAGTATCCCGGTGGATGTTCATCACCCGCGCGGTTCCGCTGACTGTCGGTTTTGTCGATTTTAATCCCTTATCCTTTCTGATTCTCACTTCTTCCATCTTCGCTGCTAACAGCAAGTTGACGAATTCTTCCTTCCTTTCCGGTTTTATGATATCAAATTCCGACATTGTCAATCCAACAAATCAACTAAGAAGTCGAAGGGCTATATAAAGTTGTCGGATTATTTCCGCTCAACTGTCTTATTTATTTTAAAAACGACACATTATCGTCCTAAAACCTCTCTTAAAAACTTGTTATCCGACAAGAACATTCACAGGTGCGTCGAGGCGCCACTCCGACGCCTACATCGTATCATCTTTTTGAAGTTACAAGGCAAGGCTTTTACTGATTGCCACTGAAAAAGCTTGAGTGAGGTCGTCTCTGAAGCCCACGAAAGCTATTTTCTTTAGGCTTGTGCCTTTATCCACGTGTTTCTTGGTTTTCTCTACCATGGCTTCAGCGGCTTCTTCTAAACCGACGCCTCCGACACCTGTGCCCATTCCCGGAAACGCTAGGCTTCTAATCCCTTTTCTGTCTGCGAGTTCCAACGCCGCCTTAACTGCCAGTCTAACGTTTTCTATGTTGATGCGCATTGCGGGGCGTTTCATGGTGGGCGCGTGAATCACGTATTTCGCCTCAAGTTTTCCCCCGCTCGTGACGATGGCTTTTCCAACCGGCACCGGCGCGTGTTTAACAGCCTCATCTTCAATTTCCTGTCCGCCAGCTCTTTTTATGGCGCCTGCGGCTCCGCCTCCCATGATCATCCAAGTGTTAGCTGGGTTCACAATAGCTTCTGTTTCTTGTTTGGTGATGTCGCCTGTTACTGCGATGATTTCAACGCCTTTGTAGTCTCGTTTAAGACCCGACATGCTGTTCACCATTTATATTACTTAGAAGCTATAAAATTCTATTCAATAAATATCTTCGAGGAACAAGCCTTGCTTAACGTACAAGAGGTAAGAAGGGATTTTCCGATTCTAGCAACAGGCGTAATTTACTTAGATAACACTGCAAGCAGTCTCACCCCTGAACCCGTGCTTCAAAAAACCCTAGAGTTCTATCACGAGTATCGGGCGAACGTGGAGCGGGGTGTCCACAGGCTTTCTCAACAGGCGAGCAGGGAGTATGAGCGCACCCACGCGAAAGTTGCCGATTTTATCAACGCTCGGTCTGATTCTGAAATCGTAATGGTTCGAAACACAACCGAGGGAATAAACCTCGTTGCGAGCGGCTTAAGCTGGAATCGAGGCGACAAAATCGTAACCTCCATGATTGAGCACCACTCCAATTTTATTGTTTGGCTCCGCGAGAAAAAACGGCACAACCTAAATGTTGAGGTCATAAAGCCGAAGGAGCCTGTACGCGAAGGGATTCTGGATCCCGCCGACTTCGAAAAGGCTGTTGACGACAAGACGCGGTTAGTGGCCGTAACCCATGTTTCAAATGTTCTAGGCGTAATAACGCCGATTAAGGAGATAACCGAAATAGCTCACGAACACGGCGCTTACGTGCTCATCGACGGCGCCCAGTCTGTTCCCCACATGAAGGTTGACGTGCAAAAAATAGGTTGCGACTTCCTCGCCTTTTCGGGACATAAAATGTGTGCTCCGACTGGTTCTGGCGCCTTGTACATCCGACAAGAGTTAACCGAAGAGATTGAACCTCTCTGCATTGGCGGGGGCACCATAACCGATGTGAGCCTCGGCTCTTACACACTGGAGAAAAGTCCTATGAGGTTTGAAGCTGGAACACCGGCTATAGGGGAAGCCATTGGACTTGGAGCTGCAACTGACTATCTGCGCGGAATCGGCATGGAAAACATCGAAAACCACGAGAGGAAGTTAACGGAGCAAATGTATGAGGGATTAAGCGCGATTCCGAACGTGGAACTTTACGGTCCCGAACCTAAGCGTAAGGTCGGCATCATGGCCTTCAACGTGGCCGATTTGAATCCACACGATGTAGCCTTAGCCTTAGATGTTTCAGCCGACATCATGGTCCGCTCAGGGCACCACTGCGCCTTGCCATTGATGAAAAACATAGTTCAAAGACAGGGAAGCGTCCGGGCTTCAACCTACTTCTACAACACGCGGGAGGAGATAGACAAGCTGATCTCAGCGGTGAAGGAAATCGCCCAAGGCTTAGCCAAGTGAAGTCTAATGTCTAAACAAGACGTTATGGAAAGGATTGCGGTTGAGGTTCATGCTTGTCAAAGGTGCGAGTTGTGGAAGCGACGCCGAAACGCAGTTCCAGGCGAGGGCAGTCTTGACGCCGTTGTCTTGTTCATCGGGGAGGCGCCTGGTTACTGGGAAGACGTGAAGGGTCGTCCTTTTGTCGGAGCAGCGGGCAAGCTTCTAGATAAGTTGCTCTCAAAAGCAGGTCTTTCTCGAACTGAGGTTTACATCACTAACGTTGTTAAGTGTAGACCGCCGGAGAACCGTGACCCCCGACCAATCGAAATCCAAACATGTACTCCTTATCTGGAAAGGCAAATCGTGTTGATTAAGCCGAAGCTCATCGTGACTCTCGGCAGGCACTCAACTTCCCACATCCTACAGAAAATGGGCTTTGAAACCGGAGGCATAACTGCGATTCGCGGGAAAGTGTATGATGGACAACTTTTCGGTCTTAAGGTCCGCGTATTTCCGACATTTCACCCTGCCGCTGCACTGTATAACCCCCAATATAAAGGGGTGCTTGAAGAGGACTTCCAGAAAGTTAAACGTGAACTTGAATTAAGTGGCTGAACTTTTCGGCGTCCTGCTCCATGTAAACGTTGTTGAAAAGGCAATAAACCATCAGTCCTTCAGCTTCTAAGCGCCTAACTCGTTCCGAGAGCCACTTCAAGTCTTCGTCGCTGTATTCGTAGTAGTACATTCGGGTGCCTGGCGGTTTGCCGTGAAGCCTAAAATAGGCAGTTTTCCCTGCGAAATGTGCGGGTTCAGCGGCGAAAGGATCGACACAATGAGTTAACTCCAACTCTTCGCAGAGGCTCTCTACTTTCTCAGCGGTCCAGCTTTTTCCCCTAGGCTCCCACGCGATGGTTAACTCTTCTCTTTCGATTTCGGAGAAAAACTTCTTTGCATTTCGGATATTCTGTTCGTTGGCTGTGAAGCTGGCGGGACACTGAATCACGCAGACCTTGGCTTCAAGAACTTTGCAAATCTCCATGGTTTTTTCCCAAGCTTCGAAAACCTGTCGGGTTGGTCTCAAAAACCCGTATCTATCCGTGTCTTCAGTACTAAATTGGATTTTTGTCCTTCTCCACGTGGGACTTGTCGTTGGATGGGTTATAGCCTGCCAAGCTTTCACGGTGAATTCGAATTCCTTCGGCGCGTTTTTTCTCCATTTTTCCGCGGTTTCAACTCTTGGAAGCTTATAGAAGGTGCTTTGAACTTCGACCAGCCTAAATTTTTCGAAGTATTTTTTTATTCCGCCCGGAAACCCGCAGCACCCGACCTTAATCATCAGCGGCTCCTCTGTCCAGCTTGCCCGCCGCAAAAACGCGTTATGTACTCTAATGTCACCTGCTTCGCGTTTCTCAGGTTTTCTTCTCGGATGCCCGGAACCCCACAAACCATCAAAACAATGTTCTTCGTTTTCTCAGTTACCTTTGTGTTGTCTGCGTCTCGGTGCGGATAAACAGCGACCAGCTTTTCGCTGTCGGAGACCACGATTTCCCCTCCTTGAAAAACCATGGGTTTCTGCATTCCGATCCCCATGAACTTCTCTCCTTCTTCAGCGAACCGCATCAGAAGATCGCCCCTCAACCTATCCAAGTCGAAGGCTGCTAAGGCGATTTCGGTTTTTATTGACGCAAGATTGTAGGCATCAACAAGCGTGTTTATGTTCGGTATGTTTCCGCCCCTCAAGATTCTTCTAATTAGGGCTTCGGCAGCTGGTCGGTTTTTAGTCGGGTCCACTCCAACTCGCCAGAAAAAGTCCCGATAAGCTCTCACCGTCGGAAGGTCTTTCAAAGCTTCTAGGCTGTACTGCTTCTTAACTTGTTTCATTAGCTCAGCCGCAAAGCTTTCCAGTTCACTGCTCCGCTTAACGACTTTTACATCCCTAATTTCGCAGGTCAGAGTCCTCAGCTCTGGAAAAGTCGACTCAAGCTTACTATCAATCTTCAGCATCATAATTTTTCATTTAATTCGGCGGTTAATATTATTAACTTCAAACTGAGAAAAGAAATAAGCGTATTTAAGGGTGCTAACTTTGTCCTTCAAACAGAAAATGAAGCGTTCTGCGGAAAAGGCGGGTTCAAACATAGTCCTAGCTCTAGACCCTTCTCCTGAAAATCCTCGAAGCCTCATGTCTAAGAGTCTCGATCTGCTGGAGAGGGTGCATCCGTATCTTTGTGCGGTGAAGATAAACCGGCAGCTGGTTCTTCCGCTAGGTTTGTTTGACGGCGTGCAGAAACTTGTGAACTGTATCCACGATCTTGGGCTCCTTGCTATTATGGACTGCAAAATTAACGATGTGGGACACACAAACCGCGTGATCGCCGAATACTATTATACAGCTGGTTTTGACGCTTTGATCGCTAATCCTTTCGTAGGATGGGCTGAGGGCATGCAGCCGGTGTTTGAGGTTGCCGAGAAAATGAACCGCGGCGTCATTCTGCTGGTTTACATGAGTCACAAGGGCGCCGAAGAAGGCTACGGTCAGATGGTGCGGGACCCCGAAACCGGCAAGCTAGTTCCTCAGTTCGTTGTTTTCGCTGAGCGGGCTTTGTCTTGGGGTGCTGATGGTGCGGTGGTGGGCGCTACTTACCCTGAGAAAATAAGGCAAGTTCACAACATCTTAGGAGATCGGGTTCCCATTTACTCGCCAGGCATCGGCGCTCAAGGCGGAGAGGTTACAGCGGCTGTTGACGCTGGGGCGCGTTATCTTATTGTCGGCAGGAGCATAACTTCGTCTGAGAAGCCTGTTGAAGCTGCAAAATTTGTTAGGGACGCTGCCAAGCAGAGCACGAAATGACAATTATAGCTTATTCTTCTCTTCTAGCCCAGAGTTCTCGTTTCAGTAGGTCTCTGACTGACGCTCTGATGGCTGCGCTTCGGCTCGGGTACATGCTGGCTCTCACGAGTTCGTCGAGTCCTTCAAGATAAGCTTCAGGAAGCAAAACTGTTACGAGCTTCATCAACATTACACCTTAACATTGCAGTATACACGAACAGAATATAGACTTTACTGTGCGTTTTTCACTTCGCTTTCAGGAAAACCTGTTCCGCAGCGGAAACCGCGGCGCCGCCCTCGCAGCTAAAGCCCAATTCCTTCAGCGTCAACTCCGTTAAAGCCAACGTGAGCAGGATTTCCTTCTCTCCCGTTATGTTCATGTGCGCAACTCTGAAGATTTTCCCTTTAAGTTCGGCTTGTCCTCCCGCAACCAGCACTCCGTGTTTCTGCATAGTCTTCCTGAAGTCGCCGTCCTCCACGCCCTCGGGATACTTAACCGCCGTCAGCGTATTCGACTCGTAACTTTTCTCAGCGAAGAGCTGAAGCCCTAAGGCTTTCATTCCGTTCCTAGTGGCTTTCGCCATGAGCCTGTGACGCTGCACTCGATTCTCGTATCCTTCCTCCAGTATCATTTTAAGCGCTTCGTGGAGGGCGTAAACAAGCGACACTGAAGCCGTGTAAGGCGTATCTCCGCCTTTAGTCAATGATTTCTTGTAGGCTTTAAGGCTCAGATAGTATGAAGGTATTTTCTCTCTTTTTTCGATGATCTCCCAAGCCTTCGGGCTGACCATTATCGCGGAGAGCCCTACTGGGCATCCCAAACATTTCTGGGTTCCCGTGACCAGAACGTCGAAGCCCCATTTATCCGGGTAAACGTAGTCTCCGCCAACCGAGGTTATGCCGTCAACAATCAAGACCTTACCGTGGTCTTTGACCACTTTCGCGATCTCTGCCGCTGGATTAAGCACGCCCGTAGAAGTTTCGTTGTGGACAAGGGTCACAAATTTGACGTCAGGATTCTTCTCTAAAGCATCATCAACCATTTCAGGCTTGACTGCCTTGCCCATTTCAACCTTCAGCGAAACCGATTTTCCGCCGAAAGTTTCTGTGAGTTCTCCGTAACGTTCACCGAATTTTCCGTTAATGAGGTTTAACACAGCGTCTCCGGGCGACACAAGGTTTGCGACGGCTGCCTCCATGGCTGCGGTTCCCGAACCCATTATGATGTAAACGTCATTCTTGGTCTGCATAACTTCCTTCATCATGGATATGCATTCAGCCGTGGTTTTTCTGAACTCGGGGGTTCGGTGATGCCACCCCACTCTCGACATGGCCCGGTAAACCCTCGGATGGAAAGCAACGGGTCCAGGCGTCATAAGCAAAGTAGTCTCTTCATCATACACCAACTTTAAGCCCACCTTTCGCCGACACTATGCGCAGTTCCCCTTCATAAACCTAATCTTAACCTCACTTTTCAGAGAGGACTTCTGATAAAAGTATTAAGGTGTATTCCTCAAAGTTTGAACTAGTTTAAGGTGTGCTGTTAGAAGTGCCAGTTGTAACTTTGCTCTCAGACTTCGGCTTGAAGGACCCGTACGTGGCGGAAATGAAGGCTGTGGTACTCTCCGTTTGTCCAGAAGCAACCCTGGTAGACATAAGCCATGAGATCGAGAAGTTTAACGTGCGCATGGGGGCTTTTGTTCTCGCTTCAGCCGCTCCACACTTTCCCTCAGGTTCAGTTCACGTTGCGGTTGTGGATCCCGGGGTTGGAACCAGCCGACGGCCCATAATCATCGAAACCAAACGCTCATTCTACGTTGGACCCGACAACGGTCTCCTCGTGCTGTCCGCCCAGAAGGAAGGAATGCGCCGCGCTTACCACATAACTAATCGGAGGTATATGCTTCCGAAAATCTCGCGGGCCTTCCACGGACGCGACGTTTTCAGTTGTGCTGCTGCCTATCTGGCGAAAGGCGTTTCCCCTTCCGAGTTTGGACCAGAAATACAAGATTATTCTGTGCCTGAATTTGCTAAGCCGCAACTGAAGGCCGGCAAACTATTCGGCGAAATCCTCTACATTGACGGCTTCGGCAACGCTATCACCAATGTCTCCGCTGGAGACCTTGAAAAGTCGGGCATACACGAAGGGCAGCTTCTTCAAGTGAAAATAGGCGATAAGACCATTAAACTAAGGTTTTGTTCAGCCTACGGCGAGGTTCCTGTCGGTTCGCCTCTTGCAGTAGTCGGCGGCAGCGACTTTCTCGAGTTGTCTGTGAATCAGAGAAGCGCCGCGAAGCGGTTTAAAGTTCAGGTGGGTGCCGTTGTTCAGGTTTCGCCTGTTTCAGAGTCAGAGTGTTAAGCCCTGTCGTCTTTGTTTAGGTCCCTCAGCCTTTCTACACCGTTTATTTCTTCGATGAATTTTGCCACGCTTTTCGGGAGGAGTTCCTTCCAGTTTTCTCCGTTTAACATGCGTCTCCGCACTTCCGTGGCTGAATAAGATTTGCGTTTGTGGAGGGGAATGGGCTCAACTGGGAACCGCTTGTCTTCGAGGAACAGCCGCCGCGTCAGAGGCTCATTCGTGTAAACCACGTCAAACTTCGGAACATGAGAAACCACGTGGGCCACCCAGATTTCGTGAAGGTTCAAGTCCGTAACAGGAATAATGTGGTATCTCGCCGC
This sequence comes from uncultured Candidatus Bathyarchaeia archaeon, assembly GCA_964655075.1. Classification (GTDB taxonomy): domain Archaea; phylum Thermoproteota; class Bathyarchaeia; order Bathyarchaeales; family Bathyarchaeaceae; genus CAZZLD01. Next base: position 242,471 of record CAZZLD010000001.1, on the reverse strand, counting down.
GTTTATCCCAGCCTCGTCGAGCGCCAATCGGATCATGGTCACTCTTTCTCCAGCCGTGAAGGGATCATCCAACGTGTGACTGTACTGCGCGCTTCCGATCATAACTATAAACTCGGATGACCTTTCAGCTACGTACTGAATAGCGTAGAGGTGACCGAGATGAAAAGGCTGAAACCGACCCACATACAAAGCCCTTGACATTCCAAACCCACGCTTGTAAACCTTGCGCACACCACATAATTTAAACTTGGCTTTCTCCCTTAAGGCATTTGATGGAAACCAATGTTTTTCAGTGTAAACTATGCTTTTTAGCTATTTCCGTTTCTGATAAATCCGCTTTCCTCCTATTGTTGAAACATGCTCATATCCAGCCTCTATTAGCCTGCATGCTTCTTCAAGATTTGAGGCGACTTTAACGTGGAAACTATCAACCGCTGCCTTTGTCTTGAGATATAGCTCCCAAAGAGATTCCTGTTGAGCTTCGAAACTTTGCCGATAAAGAACGAAAACAACACCACAAATACCTGCAAATGCGACTGAGAGACAAAGCCAAAATAACGAATGGAGAAAATGACTAGAAAAATTTCTGGACAATGATTGAACAAAAATAAAAACAAAAGAAACGACGAGAAATCGAAACAGATTAATAACAAAGAAAGTTTGTGCACCGTATAGCAATCCTAAAGCAATATGTCGCATCGAATTTAAATGAACTATATGGCCTTCCATTTTTTCATTTCTTAACCATTCTGCAAAATCTATTTTCTCAATTTTGCCGGCTTTAGTTATTTTGGATGGTTTTCTTTTTTTCCTTTGCCAATTTCGCACTCTACCTTTAAAAATTCGGCCATTCAAATTACTATAAACATCTTTAAGGAAATAGACAACCACCCAGGTACAAAGGCTGTTATTGTTATTTTAGTGAAGCCAATGGGAAAATCATCAAGATACTTAAGGTTGATAAAAGGGGTGAAATTGTTGATAATGGTGTGTGGAGTAGTGGAAATATTCTGCAGCGTCAGCCCATTCTCAAAATTCGCAAACTGAAAAATATCGAAAGGAAAAGAAACGACCACAACCAAACCTGAAGACAAGATAAAAAACAAAGCCCACAATGGGAATTTTCCGACAACTACTTTTGGGATCTCCATATCTTTAGCGTATTATCCTCTTTCTATATCTGTTTGTCGGTTTGTGAATGGTTAAAAAAGGTTCTGACGTTCAGAAAGTGTAATTTCTGCGTGCGGCATTTTGGTCTTAGATTCAATGAAAAAAGGGAGTTTTACGTGAGATATCACCACTCTTAAGGTATTTGATGGGAAACAGAGCTAGTTTTTTGCCCTCCACTCCCAGCTCTGTTGGTTTCTCGTGTCCACGATCTTCCCTTAAAAGAAGCTCCAACTTGGTTTTTTCGCCGGCTCCATAGCCGCCAAGGCTGAAATCTGAACGGACAACCCTGTGGCATGGCACCAGCAAACTAAGAGGATTCGAAGCCATAACACGTCCAACAGCCCTAGCGCCTCCACCAACAGCCTCGAATACCGCCTTATACGTGGTAAAGTAGCCGACAGGAACCAAAGAAACACACTGAAGCACCTTTCGAGCATAATCTGAAAGCCGCTCAAAGGCTAATTCAAACCTGCGGGGAGACCCCTTCCCTTCAAAAACCATGTTCAAGGTCTCTAAAACGTTCGCGGCGAAACCATCCGTTTTCTCCATCACCGTGAAGGGCCTGTTATACGGCAGAAGCTTCAAAAGAATCTGCAAAACATCCCTCTCAAGCAGGGAAAAAGCAGTTGCAAATATTCGCTCATCCTCTATGGCGGTTGCATACCACGTGTCTCCGATTTTCTGACTGTAAACCTGAATCAAGCTTCTACCCCTCCAAGTTAATATTAAATGAAGGAATATAAGGTATAAAATAAAAGTTGGCGTAGGAGACTTGACTTTCGGTGAAGTTTAGCGGAAACACGGCTGCAGCCATTGTCGTTTTCCCAAGCGGAAAAATATTGTTCATAAAGCGTAAAACTCCGGTGTTTAAGGGTTATTGGGCTCTGCCCGGCGGGAGAATTGATGAGGGGGAGACTGCTGAGGAGGCGGTTGTTCGGGAGGTAAAGGAAGAAACTGGCTTAACCGTTGAAGTTGTTGCGAAGATCGGGGAGTACGACGAGAAGGGCGTGCAGGATGGAATAGAGTACGACTACCATGCAACATGCTTTCACGTCAGTCCGGTGGAAGGCGAAACAAAACCGCAAAAAGAAGAAGTAGAAACAATTAAGCTGTTTCATCCAAAAGCCATACCGAAAGAACTAGCCTTTAGACACTCAGAGATGCTAAAAGATTATTTCAAGAGGAAAATAGAATAATAAAGCAGGTCAATCGAGAAGCTTAATACCGTCGGTCTAAATTCCTACATTAGAGGCACATGTTCATGACATTTCAATTAACCCTCGAGGAGGGAGGTTTTCTCGTTAAGCTTGCCCGGCAAGCCGTAGAAGAGTATCTTGAACAAGGAACCGTTGTTAAAGTGCCCGAAGATGTTCCGGCGAAGCTTATGGAACGCTGCGGCGTCTTCGTCACGTTAAACAGGATCAGGGGTGGAAAAAAGGGGTTGAGGGGCTGCATTGGTCTTCCTTATCCTGACACTCCTCTGGCGCAAGCCGTGATTCAAGCCGCCGTCAGCTCCGCCACGCAGGACCCCCGCTTCCCCACTGTCTCCCCTAAGGAACTCGACCACATAGTCTTCGAGCTGAGTGTGCTTACGCCACCAGAATTCATCGAAGTGGAGAAAGCCGCTGATTACCCTGCAAAAGTCAAGGTTGGAAGAGACGGCTTAATCGTCGAAAGCGGATACTACAAAGGCCTTCTTCTGCCGCAGGTGCCCGTGGAATGGAAATGGAACGCGGAAGAGTTTCTTTCTCAATGCTGCGTAAAAGCCGGTTTGATGCCCGACTGCTGGCTCGTAAAAGGAACCAAAATCTACAAGTTTTCATGCATCATCGCACAAGAAACCTCGCCGAAAGGCCCGGTCGTCATTAAGGATATGCGAGGTGGATGATTGTGAGTGCGGAAGAGAAGAGGATTCCCCCAAAGCAGAGAGTCACTTCAAAGTTTCCTGTTTTGCATGAGGGCTCCGTACCGAAGTTTGACCCAAAAACGTGGGATTTCGTGGTTGAAGGCTTAGTGGAAAATTCAGTAAGGTTAACATATGCGGAGTTTCTGAGGCTTCCAAAAACGGCCAGCATAAGCGATTTTCACTGCGTAACTGGATGGAGCAAGCTGGACAACAAGTGGGAAGGAGTCGCGTTCAAAACCATCTCTGATCTGGTTAAACCTTTAAAGGAGGCTAAGTTCGTGACGGTTATAGCTGAAGGAGGCTATACCACAAGTTTGCCCCTTGAAGCCTTGCTACAAGACGATGTGCTTCTGGCCTACCGCCTAGACGACAAGCCCCTAGAGCCTAAACATGGAGGACCCCTACGCCTAGTGGTGCCCAAAAAATACGCCTACAAAAGCGCAAAATGGGTGAGAAAGCTCCGGTTTACTAAAGAACAGGAACCGGGCTACTGGGAAATGCGGGGATACAGCAACACCGCTGATCCATGGAAAGAGGAGAGATACGCGTAAGCGTATGCATGAAAGTCTTATATTTACCGTTTCGTAAACCTCAAACAAAGGCTTCAGGTGGAGGACAACCCCTGTGCGAGTTCACTTTTCGCCTTCCGGTCTCGGTCTCGGACATGTGGGCCGTTGCGTCCCAATCGCGAGGAGGCTTGAGAAAGAAGGCGCCGAAATCTTGTTCTCCACCTACAGGGAAGGCGTCGGATACGCTAGGCAGGAGGGCTTTCAAACCGTAAAAGTCCCACCAGTTAAAATTAGAGTCAAGCCTGACGGAACCGTGGATTTCAGGCAGTCCATGGCTGATCCGGGTCCCTTCAGCACACCTTTAACGGTTCTGAAGCAAGTGAACGCCGAAATTGCGATCATGAAGGCGTTTAAACCCGACGTAGTAGTTTCCGATACTCGAGTTTCCTCCCTACTCGCGGCGGAACTGCTGGGAATCCCGAAGGTTTCGATTCTTAACCAGTTTCAGGTAATTATTCCAAGAACAAGCCATTTCCTGCGGCTCGCTAAGCTGGTAGACACCGGCGCCCTAGCAATCGTAGGAAAAGTTTGGACCTCAGGGGTTCAAGTTTTAATCCCTGATTTCCCTCCGCCTTATACGCTTTCAACTGGAAACCTGCGCATTCCCAGCGCCTATCAAAAACACATAAGGTTCATTGGACCCATACTGCCCACGCGCCCAAACGAATTGTCGAGTCAAAGGGAACTTCGGAGAAAGCTCGGTTTAAAGGAGGATAAACCCGTAATTTTTGCTTCCATAAGCGGGCCCATAAAAGAACGCGCCTACTTCTCTGGGGTTTTGCGCCAAATCTTTAAGGAATTCCCTGAGGATTATCAAATTGTTATGTCGCTTGGTTACCCTAATGCTTCAACCGAACCAGTTCAGAACGGAAACTTGACGGTTTACAAGTGGCTTCCGAACCGCTTTGAATGTTTAAAAGCCTGCGATCTAGTCATCGCCAGAGCAGGACACGAAACCCTCATGCAGTCCGTATGCTACGGTAAACCGATGGTGTTAGTGCCGACTCCGAGCCACACTGAACAAGTTAACAACGCCAAAAAAGCCTCTGAACTGGGCGTAGCCAATGTTATAGCCCAAGAGGACCTAGGTAAACAGAAACTTCTTGAGGCTATTCAAGGGATGCTATGTGCAAGCGAGTTCAAACAACGGGTGGAACAGGTTCAACGGGAGGTCCTAGAGTTGGACGGCGTGAAAACAGCAACCCAAATAATAATGGAAACAGCAAAACTGAGTGATCAACATGTCTTTACCTGAGAAAGTTTTGGAAGAGAAGCTGCGAAAGTTTTTGGAGGAAGACCTCGGACAAGGAGACCTGACCACCCTTGTAACCGTTCCCTCTGGAACAATTGTTGAAGCAGAGATCATCGCGAAAGAACCCGGCGTAATAGCCGGAGTGGAAGAAGCTCAGATACTCCTGAAAAGCTTCGGTTTGAAAGCCAACGCACTGGTTTCGGACGGAGCTAAAGTCAAGGCCAACACGGTTGTGCTGAAGATTGTTGGCGACGCTAGGGCTGTGCTCTCCGTTGAAAGGACGCTTCTGAACCTGCTGACGAGAATGAGCGGCATAGCCACTACAACCAACCGCCTCATCGAAAAGGTCCGGTCTGCCGGATACAAGACGCAGATTGCCTGCACCCGAAAAGTTGCGCCTGGGCTGCTGTACTTCGACAAGAAGGCGGTTATGCTCGGCGGCGGAGACACACACCGAATGCACTTGGACGACCTTATCCTCATAAAGGACAATCATCTGGCAATTGCTGGAAGCGTGGTTGAGGTTGTAAAAAAGGCTAGAAAGGCGGTTTCTTTCGTTAAGAAGATTGAAGTCGAAGTTTCAACCGTCAACGAAGCCCTAGAAGCCGCGAAGGCAGGCGTCGACATCATCATGCTTGACAACTTTTCCCCTAAGCAAGTAAAGGAGGCAATAGCCCTGCTTGAAACCGAAGGATTCCGAGACAAGGTTCTGATCGAAGCCAGCGGAGGAATAAATGAGCGAAACCTGCTTGAGTTTGCTGCTGCAGGCGTCGACATCATAAGCCTAGGAGAAATAACCGACAGCGCAGAAGCCTTGGATATGAGCCTTGAAGTTGTGAAAATAAAGAAGAAAGGCTGAATTCCAGATTACTTAGGGGTTATGTCTAAAGCTCTGAAGCCTCTGACGCAGGGATTAAGCATCTCGGTGATCTGAACTTTTTCCAGAATTTTCTCGGCGTCCTCGGCGTATCCCCTCACATCGTGCTCAGCTGGAATCAGGGACTGAAGTGTAACGCCGCCCTCAGAAGTCTTCGGTTGGCACTTTATGGGCAGCCCCAGCCGCACCTTAGCTTTTTCCTCCGCCGCCTTTTCGGAGGCGTACAGAATAGCGTGGGCGCCGGCTGTCAACTCGGCGATTCGCACTGGGATGCTGTTCTTTCCTAAGGCTAAGACGTCGATTCCGTAAATCCGCTTTATCTCTGTTCCCGTCTTCCTTATTTTCGGTGTTGCGCTCAAAATTTCCTTTCGGGCTTTATTTGAGATTCTCATACCAGAAAGCTGGATCGGCGAGAGTTCTTCTATGTTTAAGCCGCCTAAGGTCATGTCCAAATGAACCACGTCCGCCTTCACTGTCCGCAACAGCTTCTGACAGAGTTTCAGTTCGTCAACCACAAATAGGGGACCCCGATTCACATCGGAGAAAACGGGCTCAACTAAGCAGACACTGGCTTCTCTGTAAGGGGGCTCAACCAAAACAGCAGCTGCCGCCACAACTAAGAGAGGATTAAACCGGTCATCCAAAACAGCGGCACCAGAATCCGCCGCAACCACCCTCAAATCATCCTCACCGAACCCAGTATATCCACCTCAAAACATTTATCTTTCACGGTCCAAGACTCTTTAACGCCGGATGACGAGAAGGTATTAGATTGACCCATAGGATGAAATCTCAGAGTTACTCCGACGGCTTTAAATTAACGGGACGGTTCAAAATTATGCTTGCATCCCTAATCAAGCCCTTAAAGCCTGTATCGAGTTAACCATCAACCGTTCCGCTAAACTCATTGATTTTTACCTAGAAAAAGCCTAATAACTGAATATAATGCATCTAGAATTTATCTGGATGGAAAGTAAATATGAAAATAGTTTTTACAGTGGTAGATACCTTGAGGACCGATCATTTGGGTTGTTACGGTTACAACAAGAATACCTCCACTAACATAGATAAACTGGCCGAGGAAAGTGTGGTCTTCGAAAGAGCTTATTCCTCCGATGTTCCAACTCAACCCTCCTATACGGCGATATTTACCGGTCAGAGAGGCATCAGAACTGGCATAGTGTCTCACAGTCCGACTGAAGATTTACCCTTAGAAACGCCTTACCTGTCAAGGATTCTAGCAAACGGTGGCTATTTAACAGCCGCAGCAAGCACGCTCTACATGATGAGGAGGTGGTTCGCTGAAGGCTTCCACTACTATTTGAATCCTTTCGCAGGTAGGCAGAGAGCCTTGCTTCAACAGGTAGATGCTGACGACATAAACGCTATGGCTATTCCTTGGATAAAACAGAACGCGGATAAAGACTTCTTTATTTTCATACACTATTGGGATCCCCACGAACTCTACATACCGCCCAAACCTTACAGAAACCTCTTCTACGAAGGAAAAGACCCAACAGACCCAGAAAATCACAGCCTAGATAATTTTAAAAAAAGTGTTCTTTGGCATTTATTTAAGAGAAATCGAGACAGAATTAGGAAAGCAGCGGGTCTCGCCAAAGAAATAACTGATATAGAATTTGTTAAAGCTCAGTACGATGGTGAAATCCGCTATGTTGATGATAAAATCGGAGAAGTTATTCAAACTCTAACGGATCTGGGCATCATAGACGAAACCCTCTTCATTTTAACTTCGGATCACGGTGAAGGTTTAGGTGAGCACGAAGAATACTTCAACCATTGCACTGTTTACGAACCGATCATACGGGTGCCTCTTCTTATAAAGCATCAAAATTTTCCCAAGAAAAAGAGGGTTAAGGAACTAGTTCAGCTTATAGACGTATCTTACACAATCTTAGAGCTATCAGGAACTTCAATCCCTAGAGAGTTTGAAGGCAGAAGCTTAACGCCCATAGCACATGAAAAAGCAGAGGGCTATCAAGAGGCATACTCAAACCAAGGACTTTGGTCAGCCAAGAGAGCTTTGATTACAAGGGACGGATGGAAACTTATAAAGACAATCGACCCCGGCTTCTGGGAATGTCCACCTATAGAACTCTACGACTTGAATAAAGACCCGAATGAAACCAAGAATTTGGCTTGGAAAGAAACCGAAATAGTAAGAGACTTAGAACTAAAAATGGCTAAATGGCGTGAAGCTGAACTAGGGAACAAACCTGACCCATTGAGACTCATAGCCGCCAAGGGGCTTCCTACAAAGGAATGGATCAGCATAGCAACTGAAGAATATATAAAGAGTAAAGAAACCTACGAAGAAGTGAGGATGAAAATGGGCTTTTAGCTTTGGCTAACCACTTCATTCTCGACGAAAAATGCAAACCGCAAAACGCCTAGACAAAGACAATCTAAACCTTCATCTCCCTATAGTCTGTAAGGTAATAAAACTTTTTGAGACCTTAAGGTTTTAATGATTGTTCAGCGTCTTTTAAGGTCTTGTTTATCCGCTTCCAGTGGGTTCCCTGCCAGTAAACCTGCCCGCAGCTGGGGCACTCCCAGAACTCATCATAATTAGCCAAAGTGCCTTCGGGAACTCTCTCTGTAACCGTGTCCTTAGCAACAGGTCTAATCCGCGAGTTACATTTTGGACAACGGGAAATGTTAACGTCGACTTCAAGCTTAAGGTTAAATCGCTTCGCTAAACTCGCAAGTTTTTCAGCTTCCGTCGCGCCCTCAACGAGGAAAGCTTCCGCTCCATGCATCACGGCTCGCTTGTAGAGTTCAAGGTCTCGGGTGAGCAGAACCCGCTGCTGCGCCTTCGCGGTTTCAATTAGTTGTTTGTCGCTAAGCGGACTAGAAGAATATTCTACGTCGTGACCCAGCATGCGGAGCCAACGGGTGAGCTTGCCAAGCATGCCGTCCGCTATGAACTTCAAGCTTTTCACCGCAGTGTTCGCCCAGTTCCATGCTTCGCCACGATTTCGCCTTCATCCATAACCAGCTTGCCGTTCACAAAGGTCTTTACGGGTTTACCCTTGACTTTCCAACCGTTGAAAGGCGAATACTTAGCCTTAGAATGGAACCTTGAAGCTTCAATCTTGTATTCTCTATGGGCGTCGATAACAACTAGGTCGGCGAAACCGCCCTCGCGGATGCTGCCTCGGTTCAGATGAAATATCTCAGCGGGTTTCACAGCTAAAAGTTGAATCAGCTGGCTCCAAGAAACCTGTCCGCGGTTCACTTGAGTCAACATGAGCGGTAAAGTTGTCTCAAGCCCGGGAATCCCAGGCGGAACTTCCCAAATGTTCTCCCGCCTTTTCTCTTTCAAAGCGTGAGGCGCATGGTCACTCGCAAGGATGTCTATTGCTCCTTCGTTGAGGGCGCGCCAAAGCTTAAACGCGTTGAGGGGCGACCTAACCGGCGGGTCTGTTAAGGCGATTCTGCCCTGTCTGTGGAGGTCAGCGGTCGTCAAAAACAGGTGATGAGGCGTAACCTCACAAGTTACCTGTGGTCCTCCATTTTTAACCAGTTTAAGGGATTTAGCCGCGCTCACATGGCAAAAATGCAGTTGCACGCCCGCTTGTTTAGCGAGTTTCAAAACCCGCTGAACCGCATTAACTTCGATTTCAACCGTGTGCGCCTCAAGGAAATGTTCCAGCTCGGTTTTTCCAGACTCTCGAAACCTCTCTTCTTTCATTTGAATTTCAGCGCCGTCTTCAGCGTGCACAGCCACTGGGCGGTTTAATTGCTTTATCCGCTTGAAGACTTCGAGAAGAACGTCGTCTCGGCGGATGTCCAGCTCAGTTAACGGGTGGGAAAGATATATTTTGAAGGCGACGGCGCCATTCTCAATCATTTCTTTGAACTGCTCATACTGCCTAGGTAAAGCCGAGTAAAATCCAACGTTAATTATTGTTTGTTTTTCTACGCGTTGAATTTTTTCTTTCAGCCGTTCAGGCGTGTTCGTCGGGGGCACGGTGTTGGGCATGTCGAGAACCGTTGTGAAGCCTCCGGCGGCTGCGGCGCACGTCCCGGTGAAGAAGTCTTCTTTATACGCCAGTCGGAGGTCTCGAAGGTGAACGTGGGCGTCAATTAAGCCCGGCAGAACAATGTTGTTTCCAGCGTCAACGGTTTCGGAGGCTTTCGGCAAATTCGCCGCTTTAGCTATTTTATAGATTCGGTCAGCTTCGATGGATATTCCAGCCTCGACGAACTGTCCCTGCATGAAGATTTTCGTGTTTGTCACGTTGAGGTCAACGGTCTGCATTTTCTTCACTCTCGAGAGGGCTTCATGCCCTGATTGTTTAAATCTTAGTATTATGCAACTAGCTTAAAGAAGTCGCGTTCAGTTATTATGCCCACCAAGCTTCGTTTTTTGTCGCAAGCAAAGCACCGATATTCTTTTCCTGCATCATTCTAGCCGCTTCACTCACCTCAGCTTCAGCTTCGATTGTTATAACGTCTTTTGTGGCTATTTCCTCGATGGGTGTCTGCAGAACTTGGAGAATGGTTCCGGACCGTAAATACTCGAAAGCGCGACCTGAGCCGAAGAACTTCAATACGTCCATCACGGTGACTATGCCAACAAGTTTGCCGTCTGAAACAAGCGGCAGCCTCCTGAACCCGTGCTTAATCATCATTTTTTCTCCTTCAAGAATTGACACCGTAGGGGACGCGGTTACAACCTTTTTAGACATGAAGTCTGTCACTTTAGCTCGGCTTATCTTCCCCGCGAACATCGGCATCAAATCTCGTTCCGTTATGATTGCCACAACGCGGTTCTCCTCGTCAACAACCGGCAACCCTCCAACGCCATGTTTCTTCATCAGCTCTATCGCATCGCTGACTCTTGTGGTACTAGGCAAAGACACCATTTTTTGAGCCATGATCGATCTAATCGGTTCATTTATAGCCTTAAAGAAGTTACCCGCAAATTTTCGCTCAATTATCTGGAATTTGTTGCCCCCGCCAAGGTAGTCTATAATGTCTGTAGCGATTATCATGCCTTGGAGCCTGTGTGTTCCCGGGTCAACGACGGGTATGCGGCGGAACCTCTCCTTAACCATGATGCGTATAGCGTCATAAACCGGCGTGGTATACGCCATGGTGACAACCATGCTCTTCGCCACAGTCATGATTTCTCCCCCGTGTTTTTTAGGGCGGTGAGCCCTCAAATCCAGCTGTCCTTTATCCCTCAAGCTTCGACGGAACCCTTCACGGCGGCTTCCTCCACGACGAAAAGACAAACTTCTAACCTCCCTACATTTTCTATAGTAACTTTTTTGCGATATCCTCCCGGTCAACTATGCCGATAAGCCTGCCTTTAGTGTCGACAACAGGCACTCTCCCTATGTTTTTGTTAAGCATAAGCTCAGCGGCTTCCCTAAGCGTGGCCGTGGATTTAAGCGACGTAACCGAGGTTCTCATAACCGAGGAAATCTTCGGAGGCGCCTTGAACCGTCCCTTTTTTGATTCAAACGCCGGAAGAATCGCTCCGCTGTCCAGCAGATCCTTCTGCGTTATTATGCCAACTATTCTGCCCTTATTCACGACAGGTAACCCCGCAAAGGACTGTTCCTGCATTAAACGCCAAACATTGTCCACTTCGTCATCAGGAGAACATGAAATGAGTTCAGTTGACATGATCTCTGAAAGAGGCTTTGAAAGAACAGCGAGATCTCTTTTCAAGAGCGTTAAGATGAAGTTTTCTAGGCTGAATATGCCCGTGTAGACATAGTCTTGCGAGGACCTCACTACCGGAACATACCACTCGTCTAGGCGAATCATCCTCTGCACAGCGTAGAGAACATCCATGTCCGTGGTTGCCGCAAACTTGGTCTCTGCCATGATTCCCTTAACCTGAATCGGCGAAACCGAAGAGGTTATGGCCATGACATCGCCACGAGACAAAACGCCCACGAGGCGCTTACGTTCATCCACAACGGGGAGAACCCTTAAACCTTGATCGCGAAGAACCGCTCGAGCGCTTGTAGCCAGCTCATCGGCGTAAATGAAAGGATAATTTTGATCCATTACGTCTTGAACACGCAAATGCGTTCTTCACCGCAGAAATATACTGTACATTTCAGATATAAAATATAACGTAATCCCAGCGGGGGCGCCAGAAAACCAGCGAGGTATATTCGTAGTCTATTTGACTGCAAGGGTAACTCTGTTGTTTCTATTTCTTATGGATTCCTAGTTCACAACCAAGATAAGAAGTATTGTTAAGTTGGAAGACATGACAGTCAAGCAAGAATTGAAAGAGACGAAGAACACAAAGAAAGAACCATAAATTTTAACCAAATCTCTGTCTAGCCTCATTCAGTGTTAAGTTCTAGGTCTTCTCTCGTAGAGTTTATTAGATGTTAGATAGGGAATATTCATTGGAGGTGCGCATTGCTTGGATGACCGAGAACTTCCGTCTTGGTTGCTAAAATCTAAGCAGTGGGTGACATGTACTTTTGAGGGGGTTGGAACTAAAAAACAAGCCTACTTGGACTTGCTGACTGAAGGAATGGCTAAAAGGGGTTTTCAGCGATTCAAGGAGATTAAATCCTATATGGCAACGCCCTCTCTCATTTCCAAGACAGCTGACTTAATTTATAAGACTCCTGATGGACAGCTTTGGTTAGGCATAAGGGCCCTTTCTAAAGGTGAAGACCTCAGAACAGGCTTTACATTATCTGATACAAGTTCCATACGAACCTTTCTTACATTGCTGTTATGCATCTTTCTTGGAGCTTTCGCTGGCTTTTCTTCATCCTATATAATAAGTGAAGGCTCCTTCGACTTAAGTAAAATACATCCATTGATAGCCATTGTACCCTTGGGTATTTTTATCTTAGTGACTGCCAGTGCATTTGGATTGATTTTTGGCAGACCCCAAAGAATATGTAAGAAAAGAACCAAAGCAATTTTAATTGAGACAGCAAAATCTATGGGCTCAAAACAAATTACTCCATTTGAATACGCAACGGTCGATCTTGAAACAACGTATCCATCACGATTATATAAGACAATTATAATGGCATTAAAGTTAGCTGTCATAATAGCATTAGCTGTCTTGATACTCCTTTTGTTGCTGTTTCCTAAACCGTGGGGAGCATAAACAAGGATAGAGTAACGACAATTTAAACAATTATTAGTTGAAGCGGCTGTGTCCATAGGCACAAGGCAGATAACGCCCTTCAAGAATACAACGGTTGAGTTGGAAGACTAACGTTAAATAAAGAACCTGCTAACCATATTTTGGAGAACCTTGCTAATAGAAAAAAGATTAGAAGGCATGGCAAACCGACAAGAAGAATTTCTGGAAAAGTTGGAAAATATTATTCAAGAGAGATAGAAAGAAAATGCTAAATTCTATGTAGCAGAAAGTCAAAAGGCCTTCCGTGAAATCCCTACAATGTCTCGTTTTCCCATACCTGCCCGTAAGGTAAAAATATCTTCTTCTAAAGCCGAGAAAACCTTAATGGTTAAAAATGAAGGAAAATCAATTCTTGTTAAGATTAAAGTTAGAGAAGGCAGAGTAAGGGTTAAGAAATCTGGCAATGACCTCATAATCGTTTTTAACGGTTTCCAACCCTCAAGACGGAAAAATAATTGTAAATATTTGCTATGGTATGTTATTATTGCTACCAGTAATTTTGTTAGTCATTGATTTTTTATTTGGTCCTCCTCATCCTACTGGTTTTTGGAAGTCAATTAAGAGATATTACCCATTATTTCTTTTAGAAGGTTTCATGGTATCGTTGGTGATCTGGGTTTCAAAATCTGCGGGAAGCCTTACAGACATGCTTAACGGCTTTCTAAATGGTTGTATTAAGAGAACTTCTGACTTATTGAAAACAGAAGAATCAATGCAAAGACGATCACTCAAATCAAAAACAAAGGGTGCGTTGGATAAGTATCTACAATAAAAAAAGTAACTGTTCAAATAAACACCCCCATAGTTTTTATATAAACGCCAAAGGAAGAAGAGTTAAATTTAATGAGTATAAGAGATAGAACTTAATGTTACTAGAGTTATTAAACCCTACGAGATTCGATATAGAGTAGGAACTCTAGGAAATAGAAACAGCTTAATTCTCCTTGAATGCAAATAAATCTATAGGGTCTTTTCTGGCATCAGTTAGTACTCAGATTCTTCAAGCTCGCTTCGGCAATCTTCACAGAGAAAGTCGCCCTCGCTTTCCTTCAACGTGTCAGACCACTGTCCACACCCATCGCAGTATCCAGCTAAAGGAGCCTGCTCCGGAACCGCCTCCTCCGCGGCAGCAGCTTTTCCAATCTTGGCCTTCTCTTGGATGATCTCAATAAGTTCAGGCGTAACCGCCAAAATATCCTTGCTGGAGACTAAACCCACAAGCCTTCCCTTGTAAATGACGCCTAAACGGCGAATGTTAAGCCTGCTCATCCTTCTCGCCGCTTCACTCAAAGTTTCATCGGGGTCCACAGCTATCATCGGCGCGGTCATAACCTCTCCGGCGGTCAGATCGCTAGGCAAACTATTTTTAGCTAAAACCCGCGTGACGAGGTCGTTTTCAGTGATTACGCCTAAGGGGTTGCCCTCTTTGCTGGTTACGACGATGCAGCCAACCTTGTGCTTCTCCATAAGTTGGGCCACATTCTTAATTGAAGCATTTTCAGTAACAGTGAACACTGGGCTGCTCATCACGTCCTTAACCAGCATCCGTTCCCTGATGCCTATCTCCGCCACACCAGTTTCCTCCAATTAGGGACTGACCACAAAAGGTCTATTAGGCGTTCTTAAACTTTACCGAAAAAAGGCTTCCTAAACGCTTATTTTCGCGGACCCTTCTGCACTTCACCTCCACCCGACGGAATGAAACTCTGTATTTCCTCCAAAGGAACCCCTTCGAGAATTCGCTTTTGCACATTCTTCTGAGCCTTTTTAGCCAGCAGTTGCCGGATTTCCTTTGCGAGCCTCCCGCTTGATTTTTCTCCAGGAATTAGTTCCACGTAAACGTCCGTTTGCTCAGCAACAGCCTCCCTTGGCCCCCCAACAACCATGAGACGTTCTCCTTCCACGATTTTGATGCCGACAGCAACCTTCAACACAACGCTCTGAACATAATTTTTCTTCCCCGAAATAATGAAGGAACCCTTCTCGAGATACTGCCCTGACGGAGGAGTTTTACTTACCTGCTGAGGGGAAACCCAATAAACGTCAACCGCCCTCAATTTTTCCTTCCAAGCGCGAGAGTAACTGGCTGCAAGCTGAGCTGCCTCCCTCATGGTCCGCTCAGGCGGAGTTTTCCCTCCTGTCTTAATCAGAACAAAAGGCGCACCGTGAACATCAGCGTGAAAAACCCTGTCAAACGGCTCCATGTGTTTTTTGATCAAAATCTCATTTGTAGTCGCGTCCCTTCCCCCAATTACAAGGAAACCGTCTGAAGAATGAGACCACCTGAACTTTTCATACCAAACTCTTTTTCGCCTTTTCGGCGGTGGTTTCGGGGTTTCTCTTAAGCGCTCCATCTTGTGTCGTTGCAGTTTCTGCATAATATTCTCAGTTTCCTGTAAGGCCTTCTCGGCGCCCTCCAGTTTCCTTTCAGCCTTCTTCGCCTTGGCGTAGTATGTTGCTGCGTTGGCTTGGATGGAGCGCCGTAACGACAAGGGGAAACTCACTTTTTCCACAGAGACGTTTAGAATGAGCATTTTAGGGTCTAAAGATTGGAAGTAAACCGCGGGAGACTGTCCAGCTTCCCTTTCTTTCTCGAGGGCTAAGGCTATTTCTCTCCATGTTTTTCCGCCTCTTTTTTCGCTCATCACTCTTTGAAGGAGAAACTGCAGCTCGTTGAGGTGCATGTAAATCGCGTCGCCGATTTTCTTGTTTTCTTTAATTTTTTCTTTCAGTTCACCCAAAGCTTTCTGTTGTCTCTGAAGAATCCTCTGCTGTTTCGCCAAGTCCTGATCTGTTTCCTTCGTGACTTCAGCGACCTCTGTTTTTAATCCTGTTTTCGTGTAAAACTCGTCTACTGCCTCATTGAAAGTTCCGTATGGTTTTCGTTTGGCGTCTGCGTAGATCTTCAGGGGAACGGGAGTTACGTCAAACCAGCCTTCCCCGTCGGTGTATATAATTTGGGGTTCTATTTCACCCTCAACAACTGCGAGAACCATCTGGCGGATTTGACTGAAAACTTCTTGGATTTCCTGTTTCGTAAGGTCCTCGCAGGGCTTGTTCTTATCAACTTTCGCGCGTAAAAGAACTTCCTCTGCATAGAGCCCTCCGATGCTGAGAAATTTTGTGAGCGCCCGCACCACCTCCAACTTGCCGAACCCCTTTATCTCCTCAAATTCTTGAAGAGTCAATCTAGAGGGGTTTTTTCCGCTTGGCGGTGCGTGTTGAAAGGGTTCGCCTCGCCGAACTGTTCGATCCTTCATTTCTCGATAAAATCGGGCTTGGAGAACCCTGTTTTCTGGGTTCACCAAAATTATGTTTCCGTCTCCGAACAGTTCTAAGACCAGTTGAAATTCTCCATCCCTTGTGCTTACATGGATCACCACAGTTCGTTCAAACTCGCGCTGATGAAACTCTGTTATTCTGCCGTTTTTCAGGTATTTCCTTAAAACCATGCAAAAAGAAGTGGGCTTTGCGGGTCTCTTCACCGCGTAGGAGGTCACGTGAATTCTCTTTCCCGCCTCTGCGAGGAGATAAACGGGCGGTTGGCTTCGTTGGTGAAGCTTCAAGAGCAGGGTGGAGCGGTTAACTTGGTAAATGTTGTCGATGCGGGCGCCTTTTATCGCTTGGTTAAACTCGAAAATTAAGGCAGCTACGTCGAAGCTTGACATTTTTTCTTTCGTCTTGAACTGCAGCAAGCCTATGCGCCTCTTTTACCCGCCTTTAATTCTATCTTCGGTCTGCTAGTTATTTATACTAGTTAAAAAACTAATAGCGAGCTAAAACTTAGCTTAGAACCTTTAACGCGTTCCTAGAATAATTGATGTGTGCGTATACAACACGGTTTTCGAAATAATGTTTTTAAACTGTTAAACACTTCTTTATGGTTGAGGGGAGCAAGCGGGTTCAGGATAATATGAATCAAGCCTTTCTCCTTTCCCAACCCCCACTAAAGCTTGCTCCCAACTTCCCAAAATGGACTTTTCAGTAACTGCATGCACTAAGGCTTATTTGGTGTTTTTAGTTGTCGCCTAAAGGATAATCATCATCCCACGCATCTTCTGAATCAAACTTTATAAACCATAATTTCTCGGCGAGAAGTTTCTCACTTTCCCAACGAAATTGGCTACGTTCTTCTCAATAAAAGTTTCAGAGTTATCGGGGGCTTTCTCTAGGAGGTCTTTGATTCTCTGAAAGATCCTCGCTTCGGTGGAAGAGAGTTTCCGCTTGTTCTCATGGTAGCCCTCGCTTATTACCTCCAAGGCTTCGTGGGCAGCTTCCTTCGCTCTCAAATAGTAATGGGGTGAATATTTAACGATGGCTCTGCCGATTTTCAAAGCTCCTCCAGGCGAGAGAACCAAAACCTGCGGATCTAACGGGTTCGCTGCAACTAGCAAATCTCTCAACTGTGCCCCAAATCCGCTTTTTAGAGATGCATTCATTAGAGCAGTATCATAGCCAAGAATCTCCGTAAAAACTTGGGGCGCCCAACCCCCATATAACCTAACATTTTCCACTTGTTCATTGGACCACAGATCGCAGGCTGCAGCCGCCACGTTCCCAACCAGACTGCTATGGGCGGATGCGCTTGATTTCCCTTCCATAGACATTGGTAGGCCGGTTATGGCCTTAATAATTACATTCTCATAGCCGCAGTCCTTGCCAGGTCCAGTTGCACCCTGTTCGTAAGCCACGAGTGATCTTGCCGCGCCTATGGCCCTGACTACGGCGGCAAACGTGTGAGATAAGATGTTGCTAACAAGACCTCCAGCTAGCACCATAGCCGTGTTGCTGTGCGCGCAGTCGGTGTCTCCTCCAGCTATTATCCCATGCTTATTCGCAATCTGAACGATCTCTCGCCACAAGAACTCCATATCGAGGCTCCCTAAAATGCCGACGGAGAAGAGTACGCCTTCCATATTCTGTCTTATCACAGAATAGTTGAAGACCTCTTTTCCTCCTATGGACTCCAAAGATAACACGTCTGCTCCATTTTCAGCAGCTTCATCGAATGATTCAAACATCAGCGTTGTTTCCTCGCCTTCTCTCATATCGCCCTCAAGCTCCCGTACATCGGCCACGGTGACCCGGAGGGCGCACTTTAAACCGTACTCGTCCGCGTATTTTTCCATGATGGATTTCTGGGTGCTGGTTATCTCCCCGCCGAGTTTGGGGTTCTTTGTAATCATGAAGGTCTGCTCGGTTTCTAGTTGTACACTTGGCAGTCCCAAATCGACGGCGCGTTTCAATACGTTATCTGTTATCTCGGCATATTCTTTCCTCAGGGTTTTTGGATTTTCATAGCCGTTTCTTTTGGGAAAATACTTTATCTCGGGTACAACTTCTCCCTTGCCAACTTCAAGGTTGAGACCGTACTTTAAAGGATACTTGCTTACCCCGAATATCAGATCGTCCGAAGACCTTGTTTCCATCGACGTAAATCTGGGCATGTTTCTCACGTTTCATAATTAGAGTTAAGTTTTTATACATTAAATAAGATATATAAATTACGATCTAAGTTGAAATCTTGCCTACTGGGAAAGAAGGACTGTGAACTATCGGATGAGTTTCGTAGCGTTCAATGTTTCTTATCTTACCCAAGCTTCTTCTGTTTAGAATGCAATAGGCTCAAGAAAGCTGTTCAAGTTCACCGAGTTTAATGAGCGATGCTAACTTGGATAAGTGTGGATAAATGAGTGTAATCTCGCTAATCACTAGTTTGAAGTAGGCTTTCCGTTTCTTCATGCTGTGCTTTTTATGCATTTAAACGTTTGATGAAGGCGCTTTTATGGAAAGATTTATGGATTAGAACGATAAAAGTGGGACGGACCAGTTAGGGTGAAGGTCTGAATGAAACCGCTGTCTCAAATTTACCTGATTAGAGTCTGCCTAGGCATTGTAGCAGCCGTGCTTTGCGTCGTGTTAAGGTTCAACACTATAATTTATAGTCTATGGTTTAGCATAATCGTTTACTGGCTCAGCTACTACTTCCTTAAACAGTTGTTCATTGAGAAAGTGGAAAAAACATCTAAGATCGCCACCATGGGTATAGGCGGCTACTTCCTCGTCTGGCTCGTTGCTTGGGTCCTATTCTTTTCAATAACTCATCCTACCGGCTGAAAGTCTGTTAACCTAGGGCGCTATGTTTTCTGTTCAACTGGTTTCTTCTTCAGTGAAATACGCATGTACTCCGCCCAAGCTGAGAAAAATCCGCGATCGTAATCCGCGTGAAGCCCATCCTTAGCGTATTGCAGAAACTCGAGGCGGTACTTCCGCACTTCACTTCTGTTGCTGAAGTCTATGTTTGAAAGAAAAGCGTATTGATCATTCGTTTTTTGTGTTAAGAGAACGCCGTTGAGCGCCTGCAGGTAACCTTCATTCCATTCAGTTTTCGGCGCCTTCTCCTTTAACCGCTCTAAAACCCGTTCAGCCTCAGTGAACTTCCTCTCTGTGACAAGCTGAAGGAATCTAACCACGAAAGTAGGCGAAATCGGCACCTAAGTCACCCGTAGGCAGAAACGTTACGTTTTTTCAATGTAAATAGAAATACACAGTTATATATTTTAAACAGCTTTGGGCAGCGCTCTACATCACCCTTTAGGAACACTTCATTCTTCTACAGACTGCTCTTCGCCCTCGACATCTTCTATTCCGTCAGTAGTGATTTTAAACACTCTTTCTCCCTCAGGCAAGTGCGGACTTGAAACAAGACGAGCGATTCTAACCGGTCCCCGCTTGGGCTTTCGAAGATACACGCGGGTGTGACTTGTGTGCGCGAGAATGTGTCCCCCAACGGGGTGAACGGCGTCGCCGAAGAAAACGTCTGGTTTAGCCATGACCTGGTTTGTTACAACCGCGGCGGCGTTGAAAACGCGGGCTAGCCTAATCAGCTTATGCAGGTGTTTGTTAAGTTTCTGTTGCCTTTCAGCTAGTGTCCCCCTGCCGAGATATTCGCTTCTGAAATGAGAGGTCAAAGAGTCTATGATGATCAGGCGGATATTATTTTCCTTAATCACCTCGTCGGCGTTGTCTAAGAGAAACATTTGGTGGTCAGACGTGTAAGCCTCGGCAAAAATTACGTTCTTACCAACCTCTTGAACGTCCAAATCTAAGTGTTTAGCCATCTGTATTATGCGTTCGGTTCGAAAAGTGTTCTCAGTGTCCACATACAACGCTCCACCTCCTAAACCACCCCTTTCAGGGGGAAGCTGCACATTGATGCATAATTGATGACACAGCTGACTCTTTCCCGACCCGAATTCGCCGTAGAACTCTGTTATGCTCTGAGTTTCTATTCCTCCATCTAAAAGTTCGTCAAGCATCCTGCTTCCGGTGGTTAACTTCAAGACGTTCTGCCGCATCTTCATCAACTCATCAACACGAATGAAGGGGGGAACCATGGATGACCTTACGGTGCG
The DNA here is from genome assembly GCA_964655075.1 of uncultured Candidatus Bathyarchaeia archaeon. Lineage (GTDB taxonomy): Archaea > Thermoproteota > Bathyarchaeia > Bathyarchaeales > Bathyarchaeaceae > CAZZLD01. The sequence continues at coordinate 222,114 of CAZZLD010000001.1, read as the reverse complement.
GATGATCTCAAATGCCTTCTTTTCGCTGATGCCCGCCATCTCCAGCTCTTTGGCTGTTGCCGTAGCCAAGGTTTCCACTATGTGAAACCCTAGCTCACGCAGTTTCTTCGCGGTTGCAGGTCCAACTCCGGGTAAATCCTCGAGGCATTCATACCTCTTTTTAGCTAATGGAGTTTCTTCAGCCAATCTGAGCCCTCCATAACTACGTATAGGAAGACCCTGCATATTTAAGACGCGCGCTGATAAGGATTTTAGAAGATCGGAGAGGTTGGTGAAATTAATGTCGCATAGACGTTTTCTAAAAAGCGCCTCTACGGAGTTTTAACTATGTGTGAGTGCCTCTCTTTCCGAAATCCTTATTCTTCCAGCTTGCATGTTATTAACAAAGGAGTGGAATATATTGAGTTCGGAAGATGAACTGACGAGTTTTCTTAAGAGGCAAATCAAGATTGAAAACGAGATTGTGAATTCGCTGAACAGCTCCTTAGTAGAAATTAGAAATCCTTCTGTCAAGGGTGTTTTGAAGGGAATATCTCTAGATTCTGTAAAGCACGCAGAAATGTACGCTGCGGCTGTTAAGCTGTTAACAAGTGTCCCTCCAGCTCTCACACAGGAAAATCTTGATAAACAAAGAGACCTCGTGGAAAAGCACATACGCCTAGAAGCCGAACTCATTGAAAGAATCAGCAAAAAAATACCTAGCGTCGAAAACGAGAAAGTTAAGCTTCTGTTAAACGCGATATTAATGGATGAGAAGAGACATCATAGGCTTCTTAAGCGAGTTCTAGAAATTCTCGTACGAGGAGAAACCATAACCGAAGAACAATGGTTCGACTTCATTTGGGAGAGCGTTCCCTTCCACGGTGCTCCAGGGTGATAGAGCGAATCGGCTTGCAGCTGTATAATCTCTATAAGTTCAACAACTCTAAAAAACATTTTTTATTATCAACTAAAGCCTAAACCTAACAGGGGATGCGAATCTTAGAACTCGAAACAATTGTGGAAAACGTCGCGGTTAGGCTTCTGCAGTTAGCGGTTACGCAGCTGCCGCAGGACGTGAAGGAAGCCCTCCGAAGAGCCTACCGCGAAGAGAAAAACGAAACTGGAAAAACTCAGTTGAAGGCAATCCTGAGCAACATCGAGTTGGCCGAAAAAACAGCCTCGCCCATGTGTCAAGACACAGGGGTAATCCATTTTTACGTGAAAGCTGGCGTCCAAGCAGAAAACCTAGACAAAATTGAAGCTGCCCTACGGAAAGCCACAGAAAGAGCAACAGCGGAAATCCCGCTTCGCCCGAACGCCGTCGATCCATTCACGGAAAAGAACACCGGAAACAACACGGGAAGGTTCATTCCGCACATTCACTGGCAGATAACCTCCGGAGATACGATTGAAATAACTGCCTTACCAAAAGGAGGCGGCTCCGAAAACGTTTCTGCACTAGGCATGCTTAATCCAAGCGGCGGCATAACCGGAATGAAAAAATTCGTCATCGACGCCATAATCAAAGCTGGCGGAAAACCGTGTCCCCCCACCATCGTGGGCGTAGGCATTGGAGGGGGAGCAGACGTTGCGATGAAACTGGCGAAAGCAGCGTTACTGAAACCTCTAAATCAACCAGATCAGAATCCGAAAATAGCGAAACTTGAAAGGGAATTGCATGAAGCGGCAAACCTGACCGGCATAGGGCCCATGGGGCTCGGAGGAAAAACCACCGTGCTCGGCGTGAAAATCGAATGGGCCCACAGGCATCCGGCGTGTTTCCCCGTGGCTGTAGCGTTTCAATGCTGGGCTGCGCGGAGGGCAACTGCGCGCCTCCGGTCTGACGGTTCCGTGAAGTACTTAACCCACAAGGAAGCTTGACTAAAATGTCAGTTTACAAACTTGGAACTCCAGTCTCAGAGGAAACGGTGCGAAAACTGAAGGTCAACGACACGGTTTACATCACGGGAACCCTAGTCACAGCCCGCGACGAAGCCCACAAAAGAGCAGTGAGATACATCAAAGAGCGGAAAGAATTGCCTGTTAACCTGAAAGCCTCAGCCCTTTACCACTGTGGTCCCATCGTAAAAAAAACAGATGGAAATTGGAGGGTGGTGGCGGCGGGTCCAACTACCAGCGCTAGAATGGAACCCTTCGAAAGCGAGGTCATTAAAGCCTTAGGCGTGAGAGTTGTAATCGGCAAGGGCGGAATGGGACCCCAAACAACAGCGGCTATGAAAGATTTTGGCGCTGTTTACTGCGCTTTCACAGGCGGCGCAGGCGTTTTAGCCGCGAATTCGATCAAAAAAGTAAAGCGGGTGGAATGGTCTGACTTGGGCATGGCGGAGGCTCTCTGGGTCTTTGAAGTTGAAGGTTTTGGTCCACTTATCGTCGCCATTGACTCTCATGGTAACAACCTGTACAGCGAGATAATTAAGCAGGCTGAAAAGAATAGAAGAAAATTTTAGTCATTTTTTATCCAGTCTCTCGGGAGCATATTCAACAGTCGGGGTCTCTGGTTTAGGCGGGTTTAGCCTTCGTTTGATCAGGTAAAGAACAACTGCTAAGACGGCTGCCCACGTTATTAAAGTCAGCACCGGGGCTAACTGCGCTAGGTAAATAGCGATTGTCAAAAGCTGGTTTCCTCCTCTGGTGTAGTTGTTCTCAAGGCTGATTAGCCCCTGTTCATAGAAGTATCCAGCGAGGGCTTTGTAGGGCTGAAAAAGAGGATACACCTTAAAGGTCGCTTGTCTCGCCTCCTCAATCAACATCGAAGAAATGTAAAGGTCTGCTACATCGAATCCCCACCATCTAAGAGTAGGTACAACCGTGGCATTGGCTGCTAAGCTTAGATGGTATGCAAGTTCGTCGTTATTAGTAATTTGTGCCCCATTCCCTAAAGTTTGGAAAAACCGCGCATAATAATTAAGCCCCCCGTAATCTTCCGCTAGTCTGCTGACAACATAATATGCTGCGACGTAATAGGTGCCCACATCAAGCGGCGGATTCTCCGGATTCCAACCCTGCAAAAAGTAGAAATTATGAGTAGCCATGACAAGTTGATCCGCGGCATCCTCCAACCCCTGCTTCTCCATTAAAGCTCCCTCATAACCCAGCGAGTTGACCACTTCGATGCTGACATACTGCGCCATACCCTCATGGAACCAGAGCAAATCGCTTGGAGATATGCCTGCCTCAAAAAGAAAGTGGTGGACAAGCTCATGCGTAGCAATGACTTCAAGGACCCCGCTTACCGCCCTAACGAAAAACACGTTTATATGTATATCACCGACTGCCTCAAAGGGAACGATTGCGCCCGTTGTTTCTAGGGGAACATAACCGCCCACGGAGAGAAACGCGTCAAAGTCCGGGATAAAAAACTGCGCTTTAACGCTTTGAAGGGTGACGTTAAACAAGCTAACAAGGTCGCTGTAAACGTCGTTGTACAAGTTTAGAATATCATTAGCGTAGTTCTCATATCTTTTAACAGCGTCAAAGGTGAAAATGCCTTCCGTAAGCGTAACTAAATCCGGAGTAGGTTTCTCTGTTGAAAACTCAACCTGCAGCCTAATCAAGTTCTCTTGAAGATTGAAGCGTACATAATTTGAACTTATGCTGGTTGGACGATAGCTTATCCGTCCGAGGGCTAGAGCCTTATCGCTGTCTATGTCATAGCCACTCGGCAAATAGACCTCAGCCTGTCCATTTTCTCCTTTCTTAAAGCCTATTTGAGGCGAGAAAAATATCCCACGGGGTTCAACAATCAAAGCCCCGGTGCTCATGTTGAATTGAATCCTCATGCTGAAGGATCCATCAGAAGTAAAAGAAAACTTGTAAGCCTGATAAAAGTAGTAACTTGCATCAGCAACATTCTCGGTTTCAACAAGCTCCCAACTCGTAATTCTGCCCGACAAGGTGACGTTAGTCCACTCTGAAAATTTTGGAACAAAAACCCAAGATTCGCCCGTGCCAGAGCTTGTGTAGTTCAGCTGAACTTGCGTGACGCCGTCCTCATTAACATCAAATCGAAAGTTGTATGAACCTGAGCTAGAGGATGCGGCTGGAGTGGCGCCTTTAACGGACAGCGAACCTACAGTCAGACCTGCCACTATAAACAGGATCAAAAGAAATCTCAGGGTTTCGGGAATCCTACAAACCACAGGCTTCATAAGTTCCGTCAGCTTCACCACTTCTCACTCTAAGTTAAAAACTTTGACCTCTTTCTGTCCTCTAGCCGCGTTTTTGTTAAAAACTGATGTGCGAACCATCAGAATTTTCGTAAAGTTTATATGCTAACGGCGTTCCTTTTCTTCGCAACAAGGGGAATTTTATATGTCCACGTTTCACGCTTCTGGAAAAATTAACCCCCTCTCAACACTGCTAAAGTGCCTAGGGGTCATATCTGAAAACGCAGGAGAGTCTTAGCGAAACGCCAGACAAAGAGACGGAAATTTCAATAGGGCCTCCTCAACTCACTCGTTTCGAGAAGGCTCGCATAGTAGGTTCAAGGGCTCTCCAGATCGCTATGGGTGCGCCAATTCTAGTCGAGCCTTCAGGAACCCTCTCTAACCCGATTGATATAGCTCTCACAGAGCTTGAAAGCGGAATACTTCCCATCACCATCAGAAGGACACTGCCTGACGGCGCCTATCAAGACATTCCGCTTAAGCGGTTGCTCTAACTTTCTTCTTTCACTTGTTTCAGCCCTACCCCAAGTATGTAGATTTCCGAGCTTTTCGATCTGCTCGCCTTCGGCTTAACTAACTTCACGGAGCGGAAGTGCTGTTTGATTTCTTTCAAAAAATCGTCTAATATGCCTCCCTGAAACACTTTAACAAAAAAGTTTCCTTTCGGCTTAAGCACGGCAACGGCGATCTGCATTGACTTCTTGGCTAGATCGATTTGGCGGGCGTGGTCAAGTTCCCAAATTCCAGAAACGTTCGGCGAAACGTCTGATACTACAACGTCAGCGGGGCGTGGCAAAAGCTCCCTGATAAACTCGGTTGTCTTGGCGTCGGTTATGTCGCCGATTATGGCGTGAACATTTGAAAAATCTATCGGCTGAATCTGTTTTAGGTCAACGCCCAACACAACCCCATCTTCACCCACAATCTTTCGGGTTGCCTGAAGCCAGCCTCCTGGAGCAGCGCCTAGATCAACCACCACATCACCTGACTTAATAAACCGGTACTTCTTTACCGCCTGAAGAAGCTTGTAGGTTGCACGGGACCTGTATTTTTCCTTTTTCGCCCTTTGATGATAATATTCGCGCTTCCGCTCTTGAATCCACGCCTTCGGCAAAACTAGCTGCCACCCGAAGGGCTGGCTTCCTTCTCTACGAGGCTTATGATCCACTCGGTTAGTTTGGCGCACTCATTCGGCGTAACCGCACTCCAAGCTCCGCATCTGGAATCGTCAGGGCACGTTAAACATGGACAGTCAAAAATTGAGTCAATTGACGGCGGCATTCTCTTCGGATACAGCCGATAAGTCCACCTCCCCTGCCAAAGCTCGCGTTCACGATTAACTAAGCCTTTATTCGCCAGTTTTATGGCTATTCTCGAGCCCTCCCTGCTGGTAGCGTCTAACTTTCTCCACAGTTCAGATTGAAGTATACCCTGGTCTCCAGCGTTAACAATCACCTGTAGGGCTTTGTGTTCCAAGTCGTTATATCTCGGCATCCTTATCGATTCCGTGATTTCTTTCAATAATAATATGCACTTTGCAACATAAAAAGGATGCTGAAAAATGAACCGATACGAAATAAACGTAACCTTCTAATACCTCCAATCGCAGATCACATTCGAACAACCATGAGCGATGTGCCTTCAACTTGGTCCTCAACTGAACCCTATTTCAATCAGTTTGAGCGAATACACGAAACAGTGAAACTGGAATTCGAAGTTGAGGAAGCCTTCACGGATTATGAAACTGGCGCCCCAACTTTCTACGTAAAACTGCAACCAGACTCAAAGAAGGCGTTTCTGAAGCTCATAAAACGCTTGGATCCTATGGATTTCGTTCCAACTCTGAAAAAGAAGGGTGAAAAAATTGAGCTACAGGTTCTGCGTAAGCCCTCTATGAAGCCCAGCCGACTGTGGATAAACATTGTGCTATTGTTAGCGACCGTTGGAACAACCATATTCACTGGTTATATGCTGTCACTTGGACTGGTAGAGGATGGTAAAATGTCTAATCCTTGGGTTGGGGCTCTATCCTTTGCAGTCGCGATCATGGCGATTCTGGGTTCGCATGAAATGGGGCATAAACTGGTTGCCAACAGACACGGCATCAAAGCAACCGCGCCTTATTTCATTCCTGGACCCCCACCGCAACTAGGCGGATTCGGAACTTTTGGGGCTGTAATTCAACAGAAGTCCCTCGCTCCGAACAGAGACGCCCTGTTTGATCTAGGCGCCAGCGGACCCATAGTCGGCTTTATAGTGTCAATAATCGTTACAATCATTGGGGTTCAGCTTTCCTATCCCTACCTGACTAACGAGTTGCCCACAGGCACACTTCCTATACCTATGCTGTATGACTTCTTAGCTGGAATATTTCTGAAGGTTCCTCCTAACCCGCAACAATCATTTCTAGTGATAGTGCTTCATCCTGTTGCTTTTGCCGGCTGGCTTGGCATGCTCGTGACAATGCTTAACTTGATACCTATGGGCATGTTCGACGGTGGTCATGCTGCTCGAGGGTCTTTAGGGCCTAAGGCGATGTGGATCTTATGGATCGCATCTGTGGCTCTCTTATTGATTCTCGGCTATTACGTCTTCGCGTTGCTTGCTCTTCTGTTGTCTACAGGGCGACATCCAGGTCCGTTAGATGACGTCTCAAAGCTCACGGCCAGTAGGAAACTTGTAGCCATTGCGCTTATTGCAATTTTTGTTCTTTGCTTGGTTCCGCTTTAGGTCTTTTTAACGGACCCTGAAATTTTCTTGCGCGCCACTTCGGTGGACATCGGCGCATTTCGTGCCTTCTTCATTCGGAAGATGACGAATGCAACGGCTATGCCTGCTGCGACGGCGCCTATTACTATCCATGTCCAAGGTTGCGTGAAGACCTCGACGCCTGGCAGTATTCCGGGTTCTCCTGGCTGCTCTGGTTGTTCTGGCTGCTGGGGTTCTCCTGGCTGCTCTGGTTGTTCAGGTGAAGGTATCATTCCTTTAGCGACGTAAGTGGCAACTTCTGGGTCGTTGTAAATTGCGTATCCGTCCCATTTCGGAAATCCCGCGGTTAGGAAGTACATTGTGCCGGATATGTCGAATCCAGCTGAAGACTTTCCTGCGTCGGACTCGAAACTGGCTCTGAAAGACCCTAAGGGCGTAGTTTTACTGGTTACGTTGAATGTTCGATCAGTGTCATTTACGCTGATGGGTTTGCTCCAGTCGTATGTGCTTCCGAGCCTGACACTGGCGAAGTTGACGTCGGCAAGTCTGCTTGCCACGTTAAAGTCTTCCGACTCTGTGACATTGTCGTTGTCTACGATTCCGCCCATTTCATCTTTGACTGCCCACGCAAAGTCGGTGAAGGCTGTCACATAGTAGTTTATGGCTAAGCTTCTGTTTAGAAGTACATCGTTTCCCCTCAGGTAAGCCTGTACGCCGCTGACGTTCTGGGTTCTGCCGTCTATTACGTTGGGGTCTAATTCCCAGTTTCCTATTTGCTGATCGATTTTCATTGAAGCTTCGTTGTTCAAATCGTAGTCTCCAGTTTCGTTGGCGCTGAAGTGAACCATCAGCGACATCCTGTCAACCATAGATTCCGTGGGCCTGTACATGAAGTTAGGCGCATTGAAGTCCGCGCCGTATATCGCTCCGTCCCACCAGCCCCACATCGACCTCTGATCGCTGAACGGGAAGAGGGTTCCGTTCACATCGTCATAGCTAACTCCGAACGTAATGCTCTCGTTGCCGGGAACTATCATTTCGCCAGTTGCGTTCGTGTTTCCAAAGGCTTCTCCAGGCGTTACAAACGTGATGTTGCCCACGTTCTTCGGCATGAAGTAGTGGGTTTGTTGTGTGTTGTTGTAGAGGCTCAGTCCCGCGAATTCATATCGCAGTCCAATGCTCGCTGTTTGTGTTGTACTATCTTGAACCCAGCTAGTCATGTAGTCTTGCTGGGTACCGAACCAAATCCACTCCCACTCGTTCTTGTTGTCATTAATCCAGTCCCAACCTTCCTTTTGCGCCTGCTCTAACAGGTCGGCCCACGTGGTGTTCTTCGCCATGTATGCTATGTCCCAGTAGCCCGCGTTGGGCATTCCGGTTGTGCTGTCTACTAGAGTGGCGTTAATCTGTTGCATCGTTTCGTGGCTAACGGGGGTCATGTTGGATGCGTAATACCAGATGTAGGTTTCGTTCCATGTGAACGTCCAAGAGGTGTGGACTTTACCCATCCACGCGCCTATGTGCATCTCATCGCCCACTGTGGAGGAGTTTGGATTCCATACGAGTTCCACCCACATGCGGTCAATTGTTTGGTTCCACATATCAGCTCCGCCGTGTATTCTTCTCACGAAGTATTGGTCGCTGGTGGTGTTTAGGTCTCCGTCCAAGTCAACTGCTCCTGTCTCTGGAACAGTTGCGAAAGCCCTAATTCCCCACATTCCATACTCCGGTGTGCCTACAACTATATCCGATATTGACCTCACAGCGTAGATGTTCATGTCGGTTAGCATCCAGCGGTAAACTTCACCCCACACAGTGTGCAACTTGTAGATGCTCATTTCATTCAGTTGAATGTCCGTCAAGTTCCCGTCTATAGGAACTTGGTAGGCAGGCTTCCAGCAATGTTGCTCTTCCACTTCATACATCGATCCATTAGCCAATGTGATGAAGTCGCCGCGCCTCCAACGGAGGTCGTATCTCCAATAGCCTCCATCAAACAATTCTATGGTGTAAGTTTCTCCGCCAAGTGTGACATTAATCGCGTCGGGGTATCTGTCAATGTTCTCTACGTCGTGTTCCCCGCTCCATCGGTTCACAACTGGGCTGGGGTCAATCACAAAGTATTCTACTCCGTTGATGGTGACATTGTACCTTGGATACGCTTGATCTACCTCCCATATGGAAGAGAACATGTCCGCGCGAATACTCTCGGGTAGATTCCACCAGTCGCCTACCAGTCCGAGGTCGAGCCTACTTAAATCTGAGGCGTTAATGAGATAATATCCGTTTAAGTCATAGAGCACAGCGTCAGAAGTGGCGTTCATCCAAAGCCAACTTGAAGACGTGTCGTTAACTACTGGTGCCATGTACTGAGTTGGGCTCAATATTTCCTCAGGATTAGAATCCAGCAGATCGCCGATGTTGTAGACTGTACCTGAATCTGTGACATTATAGTACGTCAAAACCTGCCTAAATGTGTAGGTTTGATTCCCTATTTCCGTAACGTAAAAGCCAAGCTCAGGAATCTGCCGTACGTTAAAGACCGTTCCATTCTTCATTACTAGATATTGAGCAGGCCACCCTCCTTGAGGCCATTCGGTTGTAACATCAAGCTTTATCGTGTCATTAAGGTAGACGCAGTATCCACCTTCAACAGCCTTAACAGTTTTGTTCCCCCCAACCGGATCACCATTTATGTACTCCCACTGCTTGAAAGGTTCTCCGTTGGACCAGTTGCCCCAACGGTCACCCATCCAACCGAAGAAACTTTGGCTGTAGATTCGCTCTCCGTCTAAGGCGGTGAAGTATCCTACGTTTATGCTCTCGTTCCAAGGCGCGCCGATGCCTGGCATCCAAACGTTGTTTAGATTTCCCATCGCGTCGTAGAAACTGTGAATGCCTGGACCCCAACTCGTGCCGTAAACCTTGAAGCTTGCATTAACGGGTACTTCTGTGCCGTTTGCATAGAAGACTTCGGTGTGGGATACGTTCCACGGTAGGGCTGGAATTGTTATGTTAAATATGTAAAGAGTGTCAAACACTCTCCGCTGTTGCCACGTATACGGAATAAGTCTTGTATAGTTTGTCCCAGGGACAGGAATGTGGATTTCCTCTTGGCCAGTGATTGGGTTGGTGTTCCAGTCGAAGTATACTTTTGTGCCGTTTAGGGTCAAAATGTAATTCTTGTAGATTGTTTGACCTGTATTGTTGTCGTACACCATCTCCCACTGGCTACCCTGACTCGTTGTATAATATTCATTATTGCTTATGTTCATCTTCCACATGATGATGTATACTGCCGAGTGAAGATCGTATCTTACACCGTCAGGCGTTATGAGGTAAATGGTCGAGTTTTCATAGTCGTAGCCATATCGGTTGTTTTCAGACCATGTTTTGCTCATAGGATCGTAGCCGGTTGTTGTTGTGAGGGAGCCAGCAGGCGTAATCTGACCTGCTCCATCCGAATATGTGCCATATTGAAGAATCCATCCACTTTGAGTTACGTCCCAGTATTCCTCTCCGTTTATCAGAGAATAGTAATAGCCATAATCGGTCATAGGCCAAGCCACGGGAACGCGGCTTCCATTCACAAGTATGTAGTAACCTTTTCCATCTTCAGCTGGATACAACATATATTTTGTATCGTTCAATGTGAAGGACTTGAAGGTCTTCAATCTATGGCCCTCTGACTCGATGCCCTCTAGATCCCACCAAGATGTTGCCATCGCCCCCGGATAGGGCATTTCGTACTTAATTCCGCCAATTTCAGTGTAGTAGAAGTTGCGTACGAAACCTTGCCCTCCGTTTCCACTCGGAACCATAAGCGTGTTATTTTGATAGACGGCTGTGTAATATTCCGTCGGCCAACCAATTGTGTAGTTTTTCCCGTTTATGGCGACGATGCGTTGTTCATCTGGAACAGACCACGGGTCGCCGTTGAAGATGATACGTGTGCCGTTTTTCATGGTCAAATAGTATCCGTTGCCTTCTCTGAGCGGTTGCCACCACGAACCAGTGTCCCTGAGTAAAACGACTATCGTGTAATTTAAGGCGACGCCCCATTCTGCACGATTCACCATCAAGGAAGTTACGTTCTCCGAATAGACTGGATTGGACAGTTCCCAGCGGTATGTTGTAAAGTTGTATGTCTGGGTTTCGAATGGTTCGTTTCTGTAGACGCGTGTGCCGTTCAGAAGCTCATAATAGTACGGAGTTGTCCAGTAGCCGTAGGTCTCGTTCCAAATCTGCTTCGACCAATCCTGTACTGAGTGATCCATGTACGTGCTGAAGGTGGTTCCGTTAGGTATGGGCACGAAAGCTCCATCAATAATCCTATATGCGCTTGTGCCGTTCAGTGTAAGGGTTCGAATAAGCGTCTGGTAGCCTTCTTGTACGTATATCTTCGTTCCGTTCAGCAGTTCATAATATCTCGGATTGGTTCCTAACTGCGGGTTGTATTGATCCCAGAGCAGGTACTGTTTAACGTCTGTCTGCATTCCCCAATCAAATTGAGTCCGAACGTTTATGGCCAGCTTGTTTCCGCCTATAACTATGTAGGGGGTTTCATCAAGCAAGTATCGCTTTCCGTTGTAAACTGTGTAAAGTGGCGTTGAGGGTCTACTCATATACCATGCCTGATAGTCCGTGGCTGAGTTGTTCAAGTAGTAAACTTGTTCCGATGTCCATTCTGTAACTGTGTGTTCGCCCCATCCCTGGCTCTGGTCTACGCCGTAGGTCAAGTTCTTGAAGGCCAAGTCCCACGAGTATCTCAATTGAGGAGCATTAGCTGAAAACGTTATGTTAATTACCGCAGTGACCATGCCGTTGACGAGTGAAACATCTGCGGAGCTCAACGTAGCGTAGCTCTCAGACATTCTGAAAGCAGGGTCATCATCAGGTATCCATATGTCCTGTCTATTGATCCATATTTTAGATGAGCTTGGATCTCGTGCATACTCAGTTTGGTTGAGACATTGATGTTCCCAATGCCAGTCAGTCACGGTCGTCTCATTCCACATGAGGAATGGTCGTTCCACCCATTGCCATTCGCCTGTGGTCTCATTCCATTCCTGGCGCCACTCGGTGACGTTTACGAGTTCCCATCCTCTATGTGGCCCGTAGATATAGACATCTCTCCACGTTCGGTTATAGGTTTCTGATATTAACTTGTTATTCGCTAGGTCCTTGACTAAGCGAATTTCCACATCAGACCAGTAGCTCTCGTTTAGGGAAACCCATCTGCTTTCTCCACCTCTGAAGATTACGCCGACACCGTTGATGTCTCTATACTTCACGTTGGCTCCATACAATTTGCTTTGAACAATGAAGAATTCGCCGGGGTCAACTTGGAACATCCATCCCTTAACTTCACGGCCATTACTGTCAATTATGGTCGTAACCGCCACAAATTTGTCAACGGCGATTTGAAAGTCGCTAGGACCAATTTCCTCCCAGTTAGCCCACACTTGGTGGTCGCCGCTGAACACTTCGGGTTGTTGAATATAGTATTCCTCTCTGTCCGAGTAGGTCGTGTTCGAGAAGTAGCCAACAAACTCTATCACATATTTATCCGTTCCATTCGGGTACACACCACAATCAGGTATAGACAAATTATAGAATCGCGTGGCTGGGTTTGAGGTGTTCAAGGGTTCTAAGAACGTGAACTCTCTTTCGTAGTCCACTTTAGGATCGTATGACCAATAGGAGTATCCCTGTTTCATGCTGAACTGTTGGGTTGTGTGATCATAGACCAGATACATTCTCTCATTACATATCTGCTCCGTAGTGTTTATGAAGTATCTTTCAGTCCCGTTCCAATACTGTCGAGTGACGTTAACCACACGCGCTATAGGATTTGTTGATATCCAACATTCTTCGAGGTGTGGACCATAAACCTGAATAGTGCGAGTTACCGGAACTGAACTGTTCCAATAGTAAGTTCCCGCAGTTGCATTATACATCCACCCGCCGTACTCTGTGATGGTTTTCTGATACCAATCCGTTACATTCACGTAGGTCTTTAAACCGTAGTCAAGATCAAAACCTACGCTTACATTCTTCAAATCATGCGCTGTGACAATAACTCGCATTTTCCAAAGGGCGCCTCTAGACACCGAATACACAGTGTTGTTTTCCATGTCAAGCTTCTCAAACGACCACGTTTCGTCGAAACCGCCATAATTCAGTCCAGGTTTGCCTACGGCTATCATACGATTAGGCGAATTCTTACCCGCCCACGCTGAGTAGCCGAAATCAATCCACTGCTCATTAGAATCTGTTACCTCGAGGTTTACCGAGAAAGGTCCTTTAGGAGTGATTGTTTCATTGAAGGAGCCGACTATTTCAATCATCCACATTTGCTCGAACTCTGTGACGTTGCTTAAGCCCTCATCAAAAATGTAGAAGCTGTTCTGCATGCCCATATCCATTGGCTGCGCAGGTTTCTCTGGACCATAAATAACCTCGCTTTCGTTGAAAAGGGAGCTCTCCACATGCCATACATCGGACTCATTCCAGTATTCAGTAACAATTTCATTGACATAAACCATTCTACAATCAGCGAATCCGGCATAACTCCCATTTTGCGACAGAATATCCATGTGCCAATTGAGTCCAGCCCTTCCCAAGGTAACGTTTCCAGTGAAAATGTTCTTCTGAACGGTTATCACTGTTATAAACGGTTCACCTAACGGAATGAAATTAGCATTAGTGACCTCAGTTCCGTTCATAAGGTAGATGGCAAAGCTTGGATACGGTCCGAACTCCCAGGCTTGACTCGACCAACCCCACGAGTCTTGAGTTGTATTATGTTGTTCATCCCAGAAGATCATGGTCCCATTCCAATCTTGGTTCCACTCTGGAGGTGGTCCCTCTGGTGGCTTCTCCTCTCCTTGAGCGCTTGACCCAGGAAGCGAAATGAAAACGCTTGCTACTAGGAGCAAAATAATAACTGCTGAGAAAATTTTTCGTTTCAAAACTTATTCCATCCTATATTTCCTCTGTCTTAACCATTCAGCTAGCTTTTCCAACTGTTTCACCGCGAAATTGTTGAAGTTTAAAACAGCTTCGCGTTATGTAAAATTGGTGTAACCGACAACAACAACGTTCAGTGACAATCTAGCGTCTCTATATTGGAAGAGGTTCCCTTTCACGTGCGAGAAAGTCTATTGCCTGAAGTAGACTCTTCCCGAGACTAAGCAGGTTGATTAAGACGAACATGGCGAGGAAAACACTGAGATCAAGCGTAATGTTGAAGGTTATGCCGCCTATGTTTGGAGCGAGGGTTATCACGCCGCCCCTAAATGCGTAGATGAAATATATTATTAAAATCACTGCTCTGGCAATGCTAAACACATGTTGAAAAATGGTGCCGGAAAACAGTTTAATGGTGGCCGCGAAAAACACCACTATGGTTAGGAAAGTATAGAAAATCATCTCAATAACGAGGTCGGAAACTCCCGGAAACATAAACACTGGCATGATAAAATACCTGTAAGGTAAATAGTACACAAGAAACGTTATGGTGCCCCATAACGTAGCCTTAAGAGTTCTCGGAGCGATCCTTCTAAGCAAGCTTCTTCTGACAGTTTCAGTTTCAACCATAAGGTATCACCAACGGTCCGAGGCTGAACACGGTCATGTCAAAGTAAACATAAACTTCGCCGCTGGGCGTCAGCTTCATGGGATCACTTATTACTATTTCCGCTTGACCCTGATAGCCAGAGCAAGGAGCCACGTCAACGTTTGTGCTACCGGAACCTGCCTGTTCGCCTTCGCTGTTGTAAAGTTCATACCTTATAGCACCGGTGACGCTGAAGAAGGGTGAGTGGTTCTCAAAGCTTAGATTAGCTGTGCCTATTAAATGGGTGCCGTTGAAGTTGTAGCCTATTTCTCCGATGGATAAGTTGTACAGAGGCGCCCCCCAAGGCATCGACGCGTTTGTTGAAATTTGAAATGGAATTGCGCGCGCAAACTTCAGCATTATACTTGTATTTGTTTCAAAGTTGGTATCTTCAAAAGCTAAGGCGGTTAGATTTAGGTCGCTCAAGCTTAAAGAAGTGTTATGTACCACTTCGGCGTTGCTACCCGCAGCTATCAGCGGCACAACAGTCGTGGATAACGAGATTATTTTTCCCTCAGCGTCTGCGATGACTGTGGTAACATTTAGGTCCGTTATGTCGCAAAAGCCTGTGTTGTTTATTAGAAAAGGCATGGAAGTAATCATAGTGTCTCCTGAATAACTGATCTCGGGCTCTCCGAAGCCTATTCTTAAGGTTAGAGCTGAATACAGGGACGTTATGGAGAAAACCAACAGCAGTACCCAAAGTGCCCTTGTCGCCCAGCTTAACGCCCTTATGGCGTTCTTCATTTGCTCGTTCTACTCCTCTTCTTCCGCTTGGTGGACTTTGCCGGTATCACTGGTACTTCGGGTTCGGTGATGGCTCTCGCTTCAAATGTTTCGATTTCTTTTGCTTCGCGTTTGACCTGTGCTAGGGTCTGTACACCTCTCACTGTCACTATCGAGCCGACCCACCCCATTATGCCGAGGTATACGGCTCGAATGCAAGCTTCTATGAGTGGGGCTAAAGCTTGTCCGAAGACTTCTACGAGATTTGGTGATGCCATAATGCTTAGCACTCCGCCGAGGAGCAGGTAGGCGTTGAAGAAGGTGAATATTAGTAGTCCCGCGCCTAGGAATAGGACGATGTATGCGACGATTTTGGTTCTGTCGAACATGATGCAACCTCCATTCAATTTTTTTGTTTAACATTTTAACAATTGGGGGCATTTAAGGGTTTCTATCCAGAGAACAACTAGGGGCTGAAAACACAGGACTCATGTTAAGTTTTAAATGTTAATTACATAATAATAGAAAGCAGCAACCTGCGATCAAAAATTTAAACGTCTGGGTTCAGATGTAATAACGGAGAGAAATATAAAATGGCCGTTGATAAAAAGATTCCCGCTGAGGTTTTACGTCTTCTGGATGAGCAAGGAGTTTTTTTCGTAATCAAAGGCGAGGCTGGAACCGGAAAAACAACCTTCGCCTTAGAACTCATGAAGCGATACCGAGACCGAAATGGAGTATATCTTTCCACGAGGTCCACATCCCAAAAATTCTTCAAGTATTTCCCTTGGATTAAGGGCGCGATAAAACCCGAACTCGTAATAGATGTGGCAGAATCCTACGAAGAAGAAATCGATTCCGAGTTTGGCTCCTTCGAAAGTATGGGCGTCGTGTTTCAGTTTTTTGAGGATTTCTATGAACGCGCCCGCGGGCTCGAGAAACCCGTTATTCTGGTGGACAGTTGGGAGGGCGTCGCTCAAAGAATGGGAGAACAGGAGAAACTGAAAACCGAAAACGCCCTACTCACTTTAATCGAGAAAGCGAACGCAAACCTGATTTTTATAAGCGAAGAACCCGAGCGCACAGTCCTAGACTATTTGGCGGACGGTGTTGTTGTCGTCAGCAGGCGTGAACTTGAGGGAAAACTACCATTTCATACCAGACTGATCAGAGAGATAGAAGTAAAAAAGCTAAAAGGAATCGAGATCAAGCAACCTAAGCATGTGTTCACCCTAAATGGCGGAAGATTCCAGTATTTCCCTTCCTTCAAGGCAGAAGTTCCAGCTAAACCCGTTAAACCTAACCCCACTCCAGACACGGCCAACAAGGTTTCAGCTGGCAGTAGCGAGCTTGATGACTTATTGTCCGGTGGGTTTCAAAAAGGCAGCTTCAACTTGCTGGAAATAGAATATGGTGTGGGATCGGCTTACAACTACCTCATATTCTCGGCGATAATCAATTTCCTAAATCAACAAAGAGGAGTCGTTATCCTTCCGACTGAAGGAACCACTGCCCAAACCTATTATGACGGGGTCATATCGTTCACGGAAGAAGATAACTTTGAGAAATACACGAGGATTATTCAGAGAAGCGGCGTAGAAGGAAAAGTTAAACCGTACGTTGTTCCCGTTCCCCTAACAGGTCTAGCCTTCAGGGAAACCAACATAGAGTGGATCAAAACTATACGTGAATTGGAGAGAAAAACTAAGGGCGAGCCGGTTCTCGGCGTCATGGGCATCGACAGCTTGGAGTACACCTACGGAGCAAGCGAGGTGGAAAAGGAGATAGGCGTCGGAATTTCGTTGACTAAAATCTCAAACCACGTTGTTTTAGGCATAGTCAAACAAGGGCAGGCGCTGATAGATAAACTGAGCCAAATGTCAACCACTCACTTCGTGGTGAAAAACGTCGACGGCGCCATCGTCGTGTACGGCGTGGTTCCGACGACAGGCATCTACAACGTTTCAGTTGACGTTTCCAAGGGGTACAACGACGTGAAATTAACGCCCATCGTCTAGCGGTCTGCGCCTAGAATCACAAAATGTAATTTAAACAGAAGCCGTATGCCGCTAACAGGATAATTGCCAAAACTGGAAAAGTAAGAAACATTTTTCCAAATCTTTTTCTCTCCTTAGGGTCATCCTTATTCCTGAGAAATCTGAAACCAAACAAGACATGAATCGCCATAAAACCGAGGAGAACAAAAATCAGCGTTAACTCTGGAAAGATGGAATAGGAACCTAACATTAGGATCAGATAGAAAACGGGAATGCCGAGAAAAGCGATTTTGGCCGCTCTATTAATGCCCAAGACCACTGGGATCGTCCTAAGAGATAACTTGGCCTCTGCTTCATAGTCTTTAAAATCGCGGCCGAGGCTGCCAAAGGCGGGGCCAAGATAAAACGCGATTGACAAAAACAGCACATTCAGACTAGCCACGTTGAATACGTAGAACGGGATTAAAAAGGGAACCCAACCCGCGATTCCAACCAAATTATTTTTGATAACTTTGTCCCTCCACCTTAAACGAGGTAAAGAATAGAGCAGGCTTAATGTTACATATATTGCGCTTAAAATCCACACGTACACGTTGTTTAAAGAAATCAAGATCGCTAAAACGCCTAAGTGCAGCAGGGCAACATACGCGTATACCTCCTTTTTACTTATGACCCCGCTAGGAAGGGGGCGGTCAGGCTCAGACATTCTGTCAATTCCCATGTCGAAAATCATGTTCAAAACGGCTGTTCCTCCCCAAAGGAAAAAAGTGATGAGAACGGCTTCAACAGCTTGAAAAGAGAAGCTTGCTCCGGTTAGGAATAAACCGGCGAAGGCGCACGCGAGTCCACCGAGCATCCTTCTCGGACCGAGTAAAACGACGTAGGCTTTGGCTTTCTCCCGTTTAGAAGGTGTCCTAAGTCTCCCCGTTACCGGCGCTTCAAGCACCGTTATGGAGGTCACTCTAATCCATAAATTCTATAGAATTCACTGCTTTTTTGGGTTATTTCGAAAAGCGATATGAGCCTTAAGATATAGTCTGTGGCTTCATCAAAGGTGGATGTTGCTGGTTTTGCTGTTCGGGAGGTGCCTTCGCTGGGGTTTTCTCCTCCACTGTCTTTTCCACTATTCCTTCGCAGAGTTCGTCGCCTCTGCCCATGAATTTGGTCATGGTATACCTGATTTCGGGAGCCAGCGATTCAACTACTCCTTTGCGGTACATTTCGCAGATGTAGCAGCACAACTGATTTCCTGCTTCTTGAACTAAGGTCACATACGGGCAGTAATGAGTGATTATTCTGTCCTTTTCCAGTGTGACTTTGAGACCTAAAACCTTAGCCGCGTAGGCGCAAAGCTTGAGGCCGTTTTCCACTGTGGCTTCCTTGACGTTCAAGAGTTCTATGAGGTCTTTTCCGTCGGCTTCTCCTACTTTTTTGCAGCTCTTCGAGATGATTTTCAGTCCCACTTCGCTTCCAGTTGTCCAGAGGATTCCCTCACCCATGAAAGCCAACATCCTCCCTAAGCCTCTCTTAACCAGTTCAAGTTTATATCTCGAAGGAACCAAGTCGTGCTCTAAGGCGGTTTTAAGCACAGGGCTAGGTAGAGGCGGAAGTTTGACTTTCCATTTTAACTCGTATTCCTTCTTTCCCGGCGGCTCCACGATCCTGATTCCGTTTCCTTGAATCAACAAGACGTATTCGTTGTTTTCAATATCGGGGTCCAAATGTTTTGTGACATGAAGCGAGTATACTCCCCGCACATCTTCGCCTACTCGCGTTTCGTGTCTTCGGAGTTCTAGAACGTTGTCGGCGTACTTGAGCATGTTCATGAGGACTCTTTCGTTGATCTGTTTTCCGCCGATCAGGAACAGTGATGTTGCCTTTTTGCCTCTAACTATATCAACAGTTTTAGTGAAGATTTCAAGCAGCGTTTTTGGATCTTTCTGATATAAGCTAAAGGGAAAGTCCCAGAAGAAGGTTGCTTGGTCTTCTAGGTTTTCGTATAGGAAGATGGATAGTTTGTAGGAGTCGAAGGGATGTATGGTGGTGTACCCTGGGACTTCAACTGAGCTGAGGATGATGGGTTTCAATTTGAGGTGTTTGGCGGGTCCTGATGTTATGGATATGCCTTCTTCTCCGTGGAGGAAGGTTTTCAGGAATGTTTCTTGGGGGAAACTGATTCCCCGGAGCAGTATTACGTTGACTGCGCTAGGTGGCGTAAGCTTATCTGTTAGCGTTCTCACTTATTTTGCCCCCACTATTGTTTACACTAGTCCTGAATGGAACCGAGGTATATAACAATTATATCGAAAATGGGACTATAAGAAAACACTGTAACAGTGTCACCGAACACTGCTGTTCAGTGGTTACACCAATTTTAGATAACACGGCTCTCTTAACATTTCACAGCAATTAAGCAGTTTAACGATTGGGAGAACCTGAGATTTGCAAACTCTGAAACCGGTTTCATAAAATGTCTGAGAGGTGAAATCAACACATGGATATAGTCGGAGCCGCCGTCATAACCGCCATAATCATCGGGTTAAACATCATCGGATATGTAATTTACAAGAAGTTCGGAGAAAAACACGGGTATAAAGGCAGATTTGGTTTATGATAGGAAAACCTTAAGGTGAATCCTCAGGGAGTCTGATCGTTGCGACCTTTGAGTTCAATCAAAACAGTTTCGCGTGGTATTCTCAAAAAGCCTACGGACGTAATCAAAAGGAAAAGCAGCGGCATAAAAGGACTCGACGAGCTTATAGAGGGCGGAATTCCAAACCACTTCGCCGTCCTTCTAATAGGTCCACGCAGATGTGGTAAGAGCATCTTCGGTTACCAGATTCTCTGGGAAGGCTTAAGAAACGGGGAAGGCGGGATCGTTATGGCCTATGATCACTCACCAAACGAAATCAGGAGATCTATGACTTCGTTCGGCTGGAACGTTACTCTCTACGAAAAGAAAAACAAGTTTGCGATAATCGATTGTTTTAACGGCATTGCTGGCATAGACAGCCATGAAAAATATTACGTGCAAAACCCTCTTGACTTTGACCAACTTATCTACATCCTAGAAACATGTGTAAGTGAGGTGGTCTCCAAAAGCGATCACTTCAGAGTATTCCACGACGTAGGAACAGTAGCTGGTAACGTTATGGGGTTACCACACTCCTTTAGACTGGCTAGACGTTTTCATTCATACGTAAAAAAATATAATGCCGTAGCTCTAACATCCCTTCATAAAGGCGCCCAGAATAAACTCGTTGAGAACCTCATCGGACAGATAATTGACGGTGTAATCGAGTTCGACATGCGAACAGAGAACGACAGAATGAACAATTACCTTTGGATAAGCAAAATGTCCATGACAAATCGAAATGGAGCTGTTCATCCGTACGTCATAAACGATAACGGAATAACCATTTTGAAACCTAGAACTAGCGAATGATAGCTCATGTAATTTTTCAGATCTGTTTTATTGGGACTTTGCATTCAAAAATTTTGAATAACATGTTTCTATACTAAAACACTAGGAGTAAGTTACGGAAAACTTTTATTTCCATCGAGTCATATTTGCGCATCACATATACGTAGTAATGTGAACAGCTTTGGAAAGCAAACCTCCACCACAAAATAGACTCCTTGCCTTAATTTGGATGGCTAGACCTTGGAATTCAATAACTCTTGACGGAATCACGTGTACCGTAGCAGCTGTCCTAGCCTTCAGGGGCGTTCCTCCTTTAATTCCCACAATGTTAGTAGCAATAGCCAGCGCTACAATTCATGCAGCTGGTACCGTCCTAAATGACTACACAGACATCGAAGTAGACAGAACTCTGTTTCCAAATAGACCCTTAGCTCTAGGCACAGTTAAGGCCAATGATGCCTTATCTTTCTGGCTTCTCCTCTCAACTATTGCCTTAGGAATAGGTTGGGTTCTAGATCCCAAGGTCTTTCTAGTAATCCTAGTGCTTTGGTTTTTCGGGGTCTGGTATTCATGGTGGCCTAGGGTCAAGGACTCCTACCCTCAAAATGAATTAATGGTTGGCGCGATATTCACCCTTGAGGTCATTGCTGTTGCATGGGCCATCAACGGACAGATAACCCACACAGTTATTTTCTTTATGGTAGCCCTTTTCTTTTTGCATTTCCTAGGCAGGCAGTGTCGCTCATTTATTGACTACCAAACCGATTTAGAGTACGGAAAAGTTACTCTTCCAGTAAAGCTAGGTGTGTCCAAATCTTCAAAGATCTTAGCTTTCAGTTATACATTGCTATACTTTCTGGCAATGTCTGCCTTTTTTCTTAATGAGTTGCACTTTTCCTTTCTCATAGTGATGTTTATTGCGGCTGCGGCACAACTGTACATTGGCATTCAGTTGGTGAGCGACCCGTCGCCTGAAAATGCTAGAAAATTGTTCGAGGGACGAATAATGATAATTCCTTTCCTAGGGTTTTTAATAGCTTTCGTTCTGGGAACGCTACTTTAGTGAAACCAAAGGTGTAGAAAACCTTTTTTCCATAAACGTCTCATTAGATCTACCGGATGAACAAACTATGACATGGCAATCTTATTACATCACGATTTATGGATTGGCAATTCTTGTAGCTCCTGTGATCTACCCCAAAATAGTTCTTAATTTCAAGCTGGGCAGCAAGGAAAGAGTACCTCCGGGAATATGTCTTTCAGGCGGTCTCGCGCTTCTCTATCCGTATCTAACACCCTCCATTTATCGGACAACCCTACAGCTCTTCTTAGTAGGTAATTTCATATTGGGAATGTTCTTCGAGCTATTCGTGGTAGAATGGAATTTTCCTCTGCCTAGAAAACAAAAATACGTCCTTAACATCTTCTTTGCGTTTACAAATCTTCTTTTGGTAATTGCAGTGCTTACAAGCTAGAAAACAAGCTAGCGAACACTGAAATGCGGTCTGCGAGCTTCTGTTAAAAGCCTCAAATTTCGTTCCTGAAAAGGAGAGGAAATTGTAGTTCTAATTTATGATATTATGCCTCAAAGGGTGAAGCGGTGGCTTTCCAGAGAGTTAAGAATACCCGAAAAAGAAATTACAGCGAGGGAATCCCTCTTCTGACTTCGAGAGGCAGGGTCTCTTTAACCCTTCTGAAGTAACTCAGAGTTCTAAGGCCCTTGTCAGTAATTTCGTATCTCACTCTTTCTCCTCTAGTCTTACTGGCAATCAGATCCTGATCGAGTAAGAAGCTTAAGTATTTCTGCATCGGGTTCCAACTAAGGTTAGCCTTGTACATTATGCGCGTCGGTTTCCCAACGCCCCTTGAGATAATTTCCATAATGTCGATACAGGTCTCCAACTTAGATCTTCTAACCATAGGTTTGTCCCCTGTGTAAGCTAACTAAAACCACTTTTGCACTGATAAGCTTTTCCCTTTATGAATTCAGAATCCATATTTTGCCTTCACAACGATTATTATATTACAGCGCCTATGTGTGTTCTGAACGTGTCGAATTCGGATACGTCAAAGGCGGAAACATGTGTACACACATAAAATTGGGAGCGAAAATTAAAGACTCGATTGAGGGAGCTAACTTATGAGATCTTTCAAAACGGGGCACGAATTATTCGACGTTATCTCCAATCTCAAAACAGGGTCCCTCATAACTGTCCTAGACGAAACTTACTCCGAGTCTCTTGATTTTCTAAACGCCCTCCTATCGAATCACGAGAACTTACCGGTTTATGTCCTCGCGCCACATGAGGTTGAAACCCCCTTTCAAATCATAAAAATCGATGTTACAAAATCTCTGAACGACATAAACCTAACTGTCGCCAGCGTGCGCGAAAAAATCAAAAAGGGAGTTATAATCCACCGTTACCTGCCCTATATTCTCCTAAAAGAAAACGAAAACGCGTTCCTGAGAATGCTGAACTACTGGTCAAGCAAGATAGCCGACACAGAACTTGTTGAATTCTTCCTCCTCCCCCAAGACACATTCACGCCGTTTGAAAAGAAACTTCAAGCAGTCACAGACGGTGTAATTGTTATTAAGGTGGAGAAAGACGAGGAAGGCTACCAACCGACCTTCTCAATTCTCCGCGGTTCCAAGCCAACCTACCATTTCGTTGAGTTTCCCTGCTTCATAAACCAAGGTCAACTCTTGATAAAGTGGGGTGACCGATACACGTTTCGCGCGCCAAAAAACCTAAGAGAAAAACCCGGCATACCTATCGAAAAGCCCGAGAAGAAGAAACCAGAGCGAAGAGAGTTAATAGTGAACCCATACTGCGTTTAGTCATAATGATTGAAAAATTCGCAGTTGCGCCACCCTTGTTTTTCCTAGAAACTGTTATGCGGTTGATGAAAAACTTGATGTCTCACGGCAAACATGGCGGAGGAATAGGGTTCTAGAATCATAAAATATATTTAAAACAAACTCTCAATTGACAATGGGGTCTTGAAAGATATGTCAAAGCAAATGAAAACCGGGATACCTGGACTTGACGACTTGATTTACGGCGGTTTTCCTCCAGGCAGATGCATACTAGTACTCGGCGGACCTGGAAGTGGAAAGACGATACTTGGGCTTGAGTTTCTATTTAAGGGTGCTTCAGAGTTTAATGAACCAGGGGTTTTTGTAACTCTTTGCGAAAGCCCTGATGAAATTCGTGAAAACGCGCTTCAGTTCGGGTGGAACTTAAAAAAACTGGAGAAAGAAGGAAAGTTGTTAATCGTTGATGCTCGTCCCGTTTCAGTCACAGAGGCTGGTTACATAGTTCCTTCGCGAGAACTGTTTCAGGGTGAGAAAATTCCGTTCAGCCGTTTGGTGAAGCTCATATCTGATGAGGTTTCAAAAATAAAAGCGAAACGTTTGGTCATAGACTCATTGAATGTGCTGAATCTGCAGTACGAGAATAATTTTTATGTTCGCCAAGGTACTCTAGGTTTGATTCAAGCATTGGGACAAATGGGATGCACCACACTGTTGCTCTGTGAAAGACACGGCGAAGCGGAGGTTCTCCTCCAGGAGTTTCTGGCTCAAGCGGTCACAGTTCTTCATTATATCCGGCGTGAAGGTCTCATGATTCGAGCGTTTCAGATACTGAAAATGCGCGGAACCAAGCACAGCATGCAAGTCCACCCGATGGAAATAACGGACAAGGGAATAGTCATTCATCCTAAGGAAAGAGTCATCGAAGCATAAGCTCTGCCTCTTACAAACGAAATCTGGTGTCTCTGTCGAATAAGAGGTTAGGTGTTAAAGATTGGGAACAGTCCGTGTTTCGGTTGATATAGGTACAGGAAAACTTGAAGTTGAAGGAGACAGCGTAGAGGAAGTTTTAGCTAGGCTTAAAGATCTTCCCGAAGCGATTCCAGAAATTTCGGACAAAATCAACCAAGTTCATCTTGCCATCCCAAAGGCTACCACGCCTAAAGGCGTCAAACTGGCATACGAAATTTTAAGTCTCAAAAAGAAAAGGTGGTTCGAGAAGCCTAAAGATGCCCGGCAGGTCATAAAAAAACTGGACAGAATGGGCATACCCGCTACTAGAAGACAAGTTTCCTCTGCGCTTGTTTGGCTCGCGAAAAAGGGCGAATTGAACAGGACAAAAGAAGAAAATAAAACAGTTTACTTTTCACCCCCAAGCATAGTAAAATTCTAAACCTGCCTTTGCCCTGCGAAAAACAGCATCTCTACGTTCATAAGAAAATATTAGAGCAGCCTCCCGGTTGATTGATACTCTCGCGCTGTTTTGTTGTGTCCACTCTGGAAATAATGATTAAAAAGGCTCTTGCGAAAGAAAAGCATCGAGGCTAGTCGATAAGCCAGTTGCAGTTAAGAAAGTTAGCTTGAGAAGTTGTATTCCACTTAGGAGGTGCTGTGAGTTCAGCTTTCAATTGCGGTAACTTACCGAAGAGTTTATATTGTTAAACTGTTAAACATTAAGTTGTACGCTTAATGCCCCGGGCGGCGGTAATCATATGGCACAAACAAAAATGCTGGTAGATCTCATAGAGGGAGAGATCCCTCCAAGCAACATTTTTCTAATCGGTCCGCCCGGAACCGGAAAAACCATCTTCGCCGAAAACATCGTCTGCGAAGCCCTGCTGAAAGGCGGCAAATGTATTTATATCACGCTGGACCGACCGCCGAACGAGGTGCGCCGCAGCCTCTTAACTCTCGGAGTTGACACCAACGAAGTTGAAGCAACAGGCCGCTTCGCCATTTTCGACGGATACACTTGGATTTCAGGGAGATCCGAAGAAACCTACCACGTTGATAACCTCACTAACCTCAGTGAACTGATTTTTAAAGTTTCTGATGCAGCCTCCGCTGTAGGTGACTCAATGATACTTGTGATGGATTCTATTTCGACGTTGTTAACCTACAACAACGAGGGCAGCATCCAGAAGTTTTTGCAGGTGATCATGGCGAGGGTCAAGGAGTGGCACGGCGTTGGGCTCTACATCGCAGAACAAGGTGTGCACAGCGAGGCATTCTATAACTCCTTGCGCTTTATGGTTGACGGCGTTTTAGAAATGAAAATGTACGAAGTCGGCGGCGAACTGAAGCGGTTCTTTCGGGTACACACATTTAAGATGGCTGGTCACAACACCCGCTGGGTTCCATTCACAATTGGACAACACCGGGAATTTGTGCTTGGAAAGGGCTTCAGTTTCGACGGCTTCACTGAAATGAAAGATTACATGACAATCGATCTAGACGGCACACTCTCCGTTCACGGAACCAGATTTTGTTTAGAACGGTCCTCTACTTTTGCGGATATAACTCAGGCAATCATTGACATGCTCGGCAAAGACCGAGCTGAAGTTGCCCTCTATAATGCTGGAAAGCAAACAGGTGAAAAAATAGCGAGGGATCTAATAAAGAAAAATCTGAATTCCACGCCTAGAAGCCTCTTCAACACGTGTCTTAAAGATCTGCAAGCTCGAGGTTGGGGCAACATGAGTATAGGCGAGTTTGATGTAGAAAGCGACTTCGTAAAGGTGAAATATTATAATCCTTTAATCGGCACAGCCTTTAAGGATCAAGACTGCTCAGCAGACATGATTGTCGCGGGCATGATTTCGGGAATTATAACATCCATTACCGGGAAGCAAAATGAAATTGTAGAAACAAAATGTGTAGCTGAAGGTAATCAATATTGTGAATTCGTTTCAAAGTCACAAGGTGATTAAAATGGTAAAATATATTAGACTGCCGTTTGCCATGCAGCGTGCCATCGACACCGCCACAGAAAGAGAGGTAACTGAACCGTTGGAAATAGCCTTGGTTATGTGCGACCTTGACCATCAGCGAGTCAGTAGCAGGCTCAGTATCAACAAGTTAGGCGCATTATTCCGAGGGAGCCACGCTACAGAAAAGTTGTCCTTTGTCATTAAAGCCTATTGGCCTTTATGGCTCGTTCCCTTCGAACGTGAAAAAAGCCTGTTGTTTGATGGTCTCGGACTGTTCAGTCGTACTTTCTATCATCCAGAGATTCCGAATGTTGACGAGTTCATCAAAGACATCAGCGTGGAAGAAGGAAAAATGGAGAAAGTTGAAACATCATTGGATCACCACAGGTTCCGCTACAGGCATTTCAGTGACATGCGTCCTGTCACCGTAGCCGGAATGATTCCACATGATGACTTGATTCATGACCTCCTCATCTACGTGCATCTTTCTTGGACGGAAGTTTCAGATGAACCTACAATGCTAACTCCAAGATTGTCTCTTTCTCAAGCTAAGGAACAAGCGCAAGAGTTTATTTCACTTAAAAATGCCTGCGAACAAGACATTGAAAAGTTGAATCTTGCTGATAAGACTCTTCTGAAAAGCTTCAGCGAGTACATTAAGCAAGTGGACGCTCGGAAGCAACAAGTTGAGGATCAATACGCTGGGAAGATCGCAGAATTTCAAGTGGCGATAAACAAACGCGTTGCTGATCTTATGCGTAGTTGTCAGGCGGAAGCTGAAATTGTGATAACGAATGCTAACATGAAGTTAGACACGTTGAAGAGACGGTACGAAGAGCAGGAGAAAAGTGAGTCCGAGTTACAGTCCAGAATAGAGAGCAACCAAAACAAAATTATTGAACTGAAATTTAGGCTTATGAAAGCCGGAGAACACGAAACAGGCTACTTAAATAAAGCCATCGCCGACATGGAAGCCGCTGTTGCACGCGATCGAGAGGAACGCGCCTTAGTGCAGAAACAGAAGCAACTCTTAGGCATCGAAGCAGAAACAACCGAAGCAGATCGGGAGAAAAGACTAGCTGCGATCAGGACCAGATATGATGTGCAAATCAAAAGTGAACGCGACAAAATCATGAACTTAGTGAGAGAAAAAGACAAGCTTTTGATTGCCTTAGAAGACCGAAAGGGCCTAATTCAAGAGAAAAGAGAAGACATCTCCGAACAAATCCTACAGTTAAGAGAACGCTTGAAGGACTACCAGTTTGTTGAGCTTGAGAAGGGTTGTGTAACTCTCCCGCCTAGGCTCACTGGAATTGAAGGTATTCTCCTTCCAATCTATATTGCGCGCTTCGAGTCAGGAGAATCCGGAAGATACGTAGTTATGTCGCCAGCAATGGTCAACGAAGGAAAAGGACTTGAAAAACTGAAAGGCTTAATCAACATGGCTAAATTCCTCGAGCCCAGATCCAAGTCAATTAACGAAATTCTAAACGAAACATTCCGAAGGACGCTTCAGAATAACGCTGATTTGAGTGAGGAAATCAACAGAAAGGCTGAAACTGCCAACTTGCTGAAGAATCCAGGCGTTAAAGAACTGTTCACTGAGGGTCTACTCATAATGAAAGAGGAAGGATTGATTTCAAACAGGCGATACGGTAGCTTAAAGTCATCTGTTGCTCTGCAATTTGCGTAAAACTGAAAAGGTCTATCTGTTATTTCCTTTTCAGATGATGCAAACTTGAATGAAGGCTTAACGTTAGTTCGAGTAGCAGTTGTTATATCCTTCATGTTTTACGCTTCGTGGAGTGACATTAAAACCCGCGAAGTTTCCAACAAAGTCTGGGCGGTTCTCGGTCCCGTTGGACTTGCCCTAACGTTAATTCAAATATTCTTAACTGGTTCTTATTCAATGCTTGACGACTTTGCTCTAGCCTTTTTGATTACAACCGGTCTGGCGATAGGCCTGTTTTACCTCGGGTTCTTTGGAGGAGCCGACGCGAAAGCCCTCATCTGTCTTTCCGTTTCCCTTCCTTATGTCCCAAACGGATTCTTCGTTCCTCCATTCAGTTTCATTCCCTTTCTCCCAATCTCCGCGTTCTTTAATGCGATTCTTACCTCAATCTCCGTAGCTCTTTACGCACTGCTTCGCAACGTGTTTTGGGCTGTGTCCGGCAAACCGCTCTTTGGAGACTTGAAGTCTGAACCGTTATCTAAAAAACTAGCGAGTCTATTTACCGGCTACAAAGTCAAAGTTGCCGATTTACACAAGATCTATCTGTATCCCATCGAAAAAATCGAGGAAACTCCAGAAGACGGAATAACTAGAAAATTTCAGGTTTTCGTTCAAGCAGAGGCTGAGAGAGAGGCTGCCGTAAGTAAGATTGAGGAGTTTTCGAAAAGGGGGCTAGTGAAGGAGGTTTGGGTTACTCCCGCTCTGCCTTTCCTTGTTTTCATTACAGCTGGATTATTCGCTTCCCTTCTGTTCGGAGATATTATCTTTTGGTTACTCTCCGTAATTTGGAAAGTATAAAGTAAGAAAGGTTGAAGCAGCGCGAATCGGCGCTTTCTGTGTTACTTGTGCCTTTTTCGCGCGTGCTTTTTGGTTTTAGGGGTTTCAGTCGTCTGAGCTGGTTCAATAGGGCTTTCTTCAGTGATTGCTTTTGCCTCGGTTTCTGGCTCTGCTTCTTCAGTAACTTCGCTTGCTTCAGTTCCTTCAAGCTCAGGTTCAGGTAAAGGCTGCAGTGTTCCCCGCTGTCTCCAGTAAAGGAAAAATTCGATGCCTACTACGATTGCCAAAGAAACGCCGGTGAGTATATAATCAACTGTAATCCAGAAATGCCAGTCAGCTGGGAAAACTTGGTTCCATGCTGTCAGGCTCAGGCGTGCGCAAATGTTGCCGATCCAGAATACGGCTGAACATACTGCTACCCATTTTGCGATGTTTAGTGGTACCCAAAGGCGTAAAGGCGTTGACTGAGTCCTCTGTGATGCTGTTTCTTCGGTTGCTTCAGTTTCTTCGGTTGCTTCAGTAATCAGGTTGTTTATTTCGTTGACTGATTCTTCGAGCTTTTGGATTCTGTTTTCTGTTTTCTTCATTTTGTCCAAGATTCTGAGAACATACGCTCCCAGTTCTTCCACTTCACTGGTCACTTTCCAAGACCTCCTTTTTTATTTTTTTAAGTATAGATTTACCAGACTTTTCGCTTAACTTAGGCACATTCTCTTCTGCCATTTCTTCCTTTATGATCTCCAGCCGAGATTTACCGGACTTTTCTTCTTCTAAAATAGGTTCCTCTGCTGTTGCTGGCGGCGTTTCCTCCGTTATCGATTTAACTTCAACTTCAGCCTCAACAGGCTCAGGCAGCTCAGATGGCTCCTGCGGTTCGACTTGCTCTTGTTGCTCGCTTTTCTCAGGTATCTGCAGAGTTCCATATTGTTTTTGCTGCCGGTATATATGCGACTCAGACTTCTCAGTTGCTTCCTCGTCTGGAGGCGAGACTGATGGAAGGGGTTCCGGAACTTCAGGGATTTGGGGGGTCGGTTCAGGTTTTGTTGGAACAGGTTTTTGTTTCTTAGCCTTTCGGCGTCTGACTTTATAACCCCCTTGAAGTATTGCATCAACCGTGAAAGCTATTGGGCGGATCATGGCGCCGTTTGTATGCATATAGCTTGCAACTGTGTTCTTTAAGTTGTCTAGGCATTGATTTCTAGCCTTGAAGTTTTCATTGAGTGTGGTTTCCACTTCTTGCATTCCCGTCTCCAAGGCTTCCGGAATTCTTTCAGCATCCTCACTTACTTTTTGAATATTGCGGAAAAGGGAAGTCAATCCTGAAAGTATCATACTTTGCTTTTTGATGAGTATGTCAAATTGTTTTCTGTTTTCGTTAAAAGTCGATCGAAGGCTATCTAAGTTTTCTGTTAATTTCTTCGCGAGTTCCGTGTGGTCCTTGAGTATGGTTTTCGCTTCTTTTATGCTTTCTTCGTTAGTTTGAAGCGCCTTCTGGAATTCTTGTTTAGCTTTAGCAAGAGCGTCGAAAAATGGTTTGAGTTCATCAACTCCAACCTCTTTTGTAATGGCTCCTTCAAATTCTTTCTTCGACTGCATCACCTTATCGATAGATGACTTTAACTCCTCTCGAGCCTTTTCACCAACTGAGATACATGATTTAAGCTTCCCAATCAGACCGGATGAACTGTCAATAAACTCGCTAGACATTTTCGCAGTTTCGCTGAGTTTTCCAATTGTTTCTGTGCAAAAAGCGCTTATGTTCTCTACGTTTTCACTTAAAGCCCTTGTCTGAGCTTCAAAAGAAAGTTCAGTTTCTTCGATGATGCCCATGGCTTTTTTAAAGAGGAGTCCAGCTTTATCGACCTGTAATTTAACAACTTCACTGACTTCATTTTTGAAGGCTTCAATTTGAGATTGGTCTTCCTGCAGTTTCTGGTCAATTTCAGACTCTAAACTAGTAAGAATTCCTTGTAAATCAACTACTGCCGCAGCGCCGCCAAACGCTTCAATTAACTCCTGGTTTTTCTGCAACCAGTCTTTGAAGGCATCTTTCATACTCTTACTTTCGCCTTCTCGGCCATCAGAAAGTTCGTTAATTAGAGATTTAATTCCCTGTAAATCTGAAATGCAAAGATTAAATATAGTTTTGCATTTGTTCTTTACTTTGGAGATCGACTTAATATTGTCACTTAAATTGTCTAATCCTCCAGTGACTTTGCTTATCGATTCTACAAGTAATTTCCCAGCATTAGCCGAAAATTCGGCATGCTTCTGTATCTCGTCAGAAATTGTTTCCTTTTCAAATTGACCTATTATGCCTTCTATTTCGTGCCAATCCGAGATATGAGCCTTAAGTAAGCCTTTAACGTCTTTTTCAAATTTTGTGTTATCCATCGTTCTTTTCTTCAAGTTTTCTCCGACTATTCGTTGCAGTTTCTGCAAGTTAAGCATGGGTTCCTTCAGCATTTTTGATTGAGCAGTTACCTTAGCGACCTCTTTAATCCACTTCGTCTCCTCGGTCTGATTTGTAGCCTCTAACAGCGCAGCCTTCAACTCTTCCAACACATTCTTTTCGGCATTAATTTGCTGAAGGCCTTTCTGAGTCAAATTAACCTCAAACTCAACTAATGGTTTTAAGGTTAATTTGAGTTCGTCTAACTCGGAAGGATAATTCTTTTTCTTTTCCTTCACAACATGTTTCGTTTGCGTTGTTTTCTTGCGGTAATCGTCAACGATTTCATAGAAAGCATGCTCTGAAGCGAATAGAGTATCGATAGTGGATCTTATTTTTTCGAGGTCTGGCGTTTCTTTTGTTGATGCTTTCAATCTAGTCACCCAATACGCATGAGCAATATTAATTGTTAAACAGTTTAACTATTTATGCTTTTCTATTATTAATAATAAAACTCTTTTTTTGCCTCCGTCTCTACTGCCTCAGTCTCTACCGATGTCACTGTCTCCGTTGGCCATACATCCGTTATATCTAAACTAATGCCGTTTTCGTTAATTTCGAATGGAATAAGTCCAAGGGGATGCTTAGTTCCTTTCATTTTTATAATGCGCAGGGCCCTGGATGCCGTTTTTCCATTATCAGTGAAAGGATACAATCTAATCACACCGTCAGCTAAGAACTCTTCTACTCCCCAACGGCTAAGTTGACCTTCCTCAATTTCAGAAGTTATTATCGCCGTGCACTTGAGTTCCCTCAACAGGGCGAAGACCCTTAAGATTACATCACGAATTTTTTTGGGATCTCCGAATTGATAGGCAAAAGCCGTGATGGAATCGATAACAACCCGTTTTGCCCCCACTCTCTCCAAAGTTTCAAGAATGCCTGTAATAAAAGAAGTAGTTTCCAGCGGACCTAAAACCTTAATTTTTTCCATTGTGGGAAGTTTCGCCAGAGTAGCATAAGCGTCCAGAATCGCTATTTGGTTATCCAACTCGAGGTCTCTAAGGTCCCAACCGAAAGGTTTGGCCCTCCGGCGTATAATCTCCGGCTTCTCATCTAGAGCTATGTAGGCGCCTCTTTCGCCGTGTTCAACTGCTCCACTGTGGAGGAACTGTAAACTGCATATGGTTTTTCCTGAACCGCACAGGCCGGAAACTAAGACAACGTTTCCTTCAGGTATTCCGCCCCCCAAGACTTCGTCTAAGCCCGGTATTCCCGTTTTCACCATTTTCGTACTACGCATTGGTCTAACTTGACCGGTAATCTCTATATCGCCGCAGACGTAGCCTTCGAACATTAGATCCTGCATTTTGTTTTCCCATCTTTATGCAGGGGGAGCCACGAGTTCGAGGGAAAAATCAAACGTGTCGCCTTCAACGCCGTCAGTAGTAAGCTTAATGTTTATCCAAAGCTTGGCTGTTTCTTTAGGAGCTAAGGTTATCGGGTTTTTGCTTCCATCAGCCACTTCAATTTTGCCTTTGACTACTTTGAACTGCAAATAGTTTGTTTCTCCGTACCTGAGAAAAGCTTCCAAGTACTCAATGATATTCATATCCGGCTCTCCCTTATACGACCAAGAGCCAGGGACATATTGAAGGTAGATGGGGTAACTTTCGGTTTCTGATGTGTTTTGAATCATGAACACGCTTGGGTATCTTGCTTTGCGGTCAATGTAGGCGGTAACGTCACTTTTTACCCTCGCGCCCGCTTCTTCAATTGACGAAACATCGTCTCCTCCTTGAACAAATACAACAGGGTGTCTCTTTACGGAAACCTTCCATTGGGCAATGCTCAACTTAGATCTTCTCCATTAGTTAGTATTTTATTATGGGTTAATGTTCCTTCCTTATTTTCTGTAATTAATATACGGAATTTTTTATTCGTTACCTCGGTGTTGGACGTATCGAAACTTAACATTTGAATCACATTCCTAGATGGGCGTTGAAGGATATCCAGTACCCATGTAAATTAAGCCAGCTTTGGTCACTTCTTTCGGGATTAGAATTCGTTTTGCGTCAATGATCGATGATTGTTTTTTCATTTTTTTAGCAAAGTCGGAAGGCTTTAGGTACCTGTATTCGGGGTGATCGACCATAACGATCGCGCAGTTGGCGTCCTTCAGTGCATCTTTGATGTCTCTGGTGGCTGATGTTATATCCCTCAAATGTATTCTCACCAAGTCTAGGTTTGCGTATGGGTCATGGATCGCAACTTTCGCTCCTTGTTCTGTTAATGCTTTAATAACTTGGAATGATGGAGAATTCTCAATGGTTGAAACTCCAGCTTTCGAACTAACCCCTAAGACGGATACCCTTGATTCTTTAATTGGAAGTCCCATTGTGCCAAAAGCGTCCTTTACCATTTCCAAAACTTGGCTGGGCATGTGTTCGTTGATTCGGTGTCCCCAGGTTATTAGTTGCGGGTTGTAACCTGAGCGGATTGCTTGAAAATTGAACAGGAAGAGACTTTTCTGTCCATCTTTTCCTCCAGTGGGTCCAGGAGAAGGTATGTGTGTTCTCGGACGAGTGTTTATAGTTTCAATTACATCTAGCGCGTCGACACCTAATTTTTGGCATGACATGGCAAGTTCATTTGCAAACGCCAAGTTAACGTCAGAGTACACTTCTTCGATTAGTTTTGCGGTCTCTGCGACTTTGATGCTTTTGGCAGGATAAATCTCCGCTGGAAAAATGCTGAACAGAGCTGAGGCAGCATCTAGACTTTTTTGATTGATTCCCCCAATAATTTTTGAAGCAGTTCTTAACTCAAACACGGCGTTTCCTCCGTCTGCTCTTTCCGGCATGTATGCAAGACCAAATTGAGATCCTGCCTTTAGTCTAGACTGCGTTTCTAGAATTGTTCTGATCAGACCCTCGGTTGTCCCCGGTGTGACAAGTCCTTTAATTATGACCAAATCTTCTTTTTTAAGGGCGCTACCAATGCTCTTGCAAACATCTGTTAGTTGCGAGAGGTCTGGGGGATAATCAGGTGGAGGTCCGATAACGGCGTCCATTGTTATTATTGCCACATCTGATTTTAAGAAAGCATTAAAAACGTCCGTTGTAGCCTTGAATTTGTTTTGTTCTATGTTTTTTTCGAGAAGCTTTTTAAGGCTTATTGATTTTTCAACGACTTTATTATATTTTTTGCTTACCCCCTTGATGTGTGCCCCTTTTTCGTCAAGTTCTACTGACATTCCGCATGAAGGACAAAGAATGTCGCCTTGAAAGTTGAGTAATGCAACTCCGCAGTTTGGACACAGTCCTTTGGCTAATTCAGCTTTTTTGCCGAATACTCCTTGTTTCATGAGCCATGCGAGATCGTGTTCTGTACCGTCAGTTTTTCCTTTTACTACGAGGTCAACGATGTTTGGATCAGTGTCGCAACCTATGACCTTCGCGCCTTCGTCGGCGAAAAGTGCTGATAGTGATATGCCAATATAATTTAGTCCTGCGATTGTAATTGTGATTTTTCCTTGTTGCAGAGCCTTGGCAACACTTTTCTCATTTAGGTTTAGTATCTTCGTCATTTGCGCATCACGAACCTTATTCGCTTATTATGATTAACTGTTTAACAGTTAATATAGGTTTCGGTTCTCTTCCACGCGTTGCGGACACAAACTATTTAAAACACCGTTCGTATATTGTTAAAATGTTTAACACATAATTCCGACAGATGATTTGAAGTGCCCCTAAAAATAAAAATGCTTAAAACAGAAATAAAAGGCCTAGACGAGTCGATCGAAGGGGGCTTACCCGAAGGAAGCATAATCCTCCTTTTAGGGAATCCTGGAACCGCCATAGACGTTTTTGCTCAGCAAATACTCTACCGGCAGGCTTTGAAGGGCGGCGCAATCGCTTACTTCACTATTGAGCGTTCGCCACGAGATGTTCGAGAAGACATGAGCGTATTCGGTTGGGACCTCACTCATCTAGAGGCTTCTCGTGCTTGGAGTTTTGTTGACGCCTATACCTCTCGTCTTGCTGGATACTACAAGAAAATAGGGGGAGAGGTTGAAGAGGCGGAAGTGAGGTCCTCGGTGTCTGAACCTGGCGCTCTTAGCACCCTCCGGAACGAGTTAACTAGGAGGGTGAATGAGAATCGGTGGACGGCTATCGACACCCTGTCACACTTACTCATTATGCATGATATGCAAAATGTTGTTGATGCTTTAGGTTTGTTCACGATGGAGGTTCGGGATCACGGCGGTTTGCATTTTCTTTTGATGGTTAAAGGGATGCATGATCCTCAGACTATAACCACGATTTCTCATCTGGCGGACGGAGTCATCGAATTTCATACTAAGGAGCGGGCTGGGGTTATGGTGGGTTCGATGCGGATTGCGAAGATGAGGCGGAATTTGGGCAGCTTGAAGTTGATTCCTTATGCGGTTACTGATCGTGGGATTACGGTTGAGACCGCCGTTAGGATAGCCTAGGAAAAAGAGGAAACTTTATAAGTCATTTCTGTTCAATATTCTAACTGTTAAACAGTTAGAGAGGAGGGGAAAAAAACGAAACTCCTAAAACAAAAGAAAGGTATCTCAACGATTATCGCAGTACTACTGATGATCGTCATCTCCGTAGCAGCAGCCGTCATTACCTACATCTGGATTACAGGCTACCTCGGTGGAACAATGAGCGGAATCCAGCAACAAACAAATCAGATGCGGATATCTCTCGATGCTGTGTCTAACTCAAGCACCACAGTTACAGCTGTAGTCCGCAACATAGGTGATATTACAGCCACAGTAAGTGCTATGTATGTGGGTACGGCAACTTCAAACTTACAAGCAGTGACAATAACCTCTGCCAATGTAGCAGTAGAAAGCACAGGCTCTTTCAGCGGTACATACAGCAGCCTAACGAAAGGAACAACCTACATAGTCAAAATGGTCTGCTCAGACGGTCAATCTGCCACGGCAAGCTTCACCGCATAACCTGCATATCCTTGACATCAAACCGTCTCTCCCCCTTTTTTACATTTATCAACCGTTTAAAATGAAAGGAAAAAACTATGACAAAAATCGCGTCCAGCTTAAGGAAAATGTTGGCATGTAAACATGCCGTTTCTCCAATTATAGCTACGATTCTTCTTCTCGGCATTATAATTAGCGGTGTCTCTTTCGCCTATTTTTTAGGCATTCCAATAATAACGAGGATGCAGGATACCTCCATGGTCAGGCGAGTTGAAAACTCTATGTTGCTTTTAGGAGATAACGTCTTAACAGTGGTCAACGAAGGTTTCGGCTCCGAGAGAATAACCCAGTTTTCATATGGAAAAGGGACCTTTTTGGTTTATCCTAACTTCGCCACCGTTAATTTCCGGCTGTTCAACAACACCAACGTACTGAATGAATATAATGAAACGCTCGGGAAAGTCGAATACAGCGTCCAAACGCTTTCCAACGTTATACAATCTGATTCCAGTCTATACGTTAGAGGCTGGGCTTCAAATGTTGTAAACGGCACGCAAGGGGCGCCTAACATGGACCTTAACCGAATAGTACTCCAGCGGCTAGGATCAGCTTATGTGCTCCTGCTTCTCGATTTCAGGTCTAGGCTCTTCAATTATACGGATTCTAACGGCAACATTCACATCACAATAAGCATTGTCAAACTCGCCGTTGATTCCTCTTTGAGCTCAGGCATAGGGCCAGGCACTTTCCAGTTCTCATCTAACAATCAAGGTGTGACTGTTGTCGATTACAACTACACTTTTGCTAGCTCTGGCACCTTTAAAGTTCGTGTTTCTCAAGCCGGCGTTGCTGAAAACGCGTTTACCTGCTTTGTGGGGGAGGGTAAAACTGTAAATGTTGAATTCCTCGTGACGGAGGTTGAGGTTGGCATACTATGATTAGAAATAAACAGGGTCAGGCTGTGGCAACGCATGTGATTCTGTTAGCTATAACAATGATTGTTTTCATTTCATTTCTCTCTTCAGTTAGTTACATAGGCTCAACTGCGAATAAAGTCGCAAGTGAAGCCCAATTTTCCAGAATATCAGGATATGTTTCTTCTGAAGTTGTTCGGATATACAATTTACTCCTTTCTTCAAACTCGTCCAGTTCCATGGCTCTGGTGAGTTTAAGTCTCCCTCACACTGTTTGTGATCACAACTACGGAATAACCGTGGAAATTGTTGAGGGAAAACCACAGCTAGTTGCTTATGCTGAAGATAACACGAACATTAAGGGCTCTTCGCCAGTTTGCAACATAGACGCTGAATTTAATGGAACAATCTACAGCACCGCATCTAATCCGGCTGTAAAAATTTCACGATCATCAAATCAGGTGATAAACATATGGCTAGGAAACTCTCTCTAAAACTGAGAAGAAAATGTAGCAAAAAAGCCGCTCCGAAAAAAGTACAGGTTCAAGAACCAGCGGTAACGCCCGTTGAAACGCCTACCGTTATATCAATCGAAGGCATCCCCGCAACACCTCCAACTACAATTGAAGTCTACCCGATTAATGAACCACATGCATACGCAGCCATTACTAAGGATCCCGAGACCCAAGAAACCAAATATATCATCATCGAACCGACGCTTTCAGACGAAGAGAAGCATATGATGGAACAGATAAAGGATTTTCTGGTTGATGAACTTGATGTAAACCTTAAGGCAACAGAGACAAAGAAGAGCGCAGAGGAGTACATACAGAAAAAAGTCTATGAAATCGTCAAGCACTACAAGTTGAAGATTGATGACGCTTCATTGAAGAAGTTGATGTACTTCATTTGGAGAGACTTTGTCTATCTCGGAAAAATCGACGTTATAATGCGGGACCACATGATTGAAGACATCAGCTGCGACGGTGTTAACATCCCCCTCTACGTGTGGCACAGAACCTTCGAATCGATTCCAACTAACATATCTTTTCCAGAAGCAGAGGAACTCAACGACTTCATAATAAAACTCGCCTATGCCTCAGGGAGACACGCTTCAATAGCCCAACCGATCGTTGATGCTGCTCTGCCTGACGGAAGCAGAGTCCACTTAACCTACAGCACCGAGGTCACAAGGAAAGGTTCAACCTTCACCATCAGAAAATTCCGCGTGAACCCACTCACAGTCACCGACCTAATAGAAATGAACACTATATCATCAGCGATAGCCGCCTACTTCTGGTTCCTCATCGAACATAAAGCTTCAGTCCTCATCGCCGGTGGAACAGCCTCGGGAAAAACAACATTCCTCAACTGCTTAGCTGGATTCATACGACCGGACATGAAGATTGTATCAATTGAAGACACGCCTGAGCTCAATCTGCTGCATGAAAACTGGATCCAAGCAATCGCAAGAAAGGGATTCGGTCTATCTGGGGAACAAGCTTCAGTGGAAATATCTATGTTCGACCTTCTGAAGGCCGCAATGAGGCAAAGACCCGACTACCTTATCGTAGGTGAGATTCGAGGCACAGAAGCCTATACGCTGTTTCAGGCAATTGCAACCGGTCATGGTGGATTAAGCTCCGTCCATGCCGACTCTGTAAGTTCAGTGATTCACAGACTGGAATCTGAGCCCATGAACATTCCTAGAACGCTGGTAACGGGCATGGACGTTATGGTGCTTCTGAACCGTATAACCATAGGAGACAAGCCAGCTCGAAGAACATTTGTCGTCGGTGAAGTTGTTGGTTTAGATCAGCGATCAGGCGAACTGCTCACAAACGACGTTTACCGGTGGAGTCCGAAAACCGATGATTTCGCTTACACAGGCCGCAGTTACATCACAGAGAAAATCATGAGAACAAGGGCATATTCATTGGATTACATCAATAAAAACCTTCAACAAAGGAAAATGGTTCTAGACTGGATGGTGAAAAACAAAATCAGGGAACACCAGGAAGTTTCGCAGGTTATCCGCGACTACTATGCTAACCCGAAAAAGCTTTATGAAAAAGCAAGGCAGGGTCTAGTGTGACCAAAAAAGTCAGCGTTTCAAAAATCCGGTATTTTGCCTACGGCATCTTCGGAGACAGGCTGAAACGCGTGTTTCCGAAGTTTAAAGGCATACATAAGAATCTGCAGAAAGCTCTTATTCGGACAAGCTATAGAGCCTATGTG
Organism: uncultured Candidatus Bathyarchaeia archaeon; assembly: GCA_964655075.1. Lineage (GTDB taxonomy): Archaea > Thermoproteota > Bathyarchaeia > Bathyarchaeales > Bathyarchaeaceae > CAZZLD01. The sequence goes on along the minus strand of CAZZLD010000001.1, from coordinate 182,689 downwards.
TCTTTGATTTTTCTGTCCACGATTTTAACTTTCGTTGCGTCTGTTGCCACTGTGACTACGGTTCTCTTCCTGTTCAATTTACTACGGTTCCTGCAAATGAGTGTCGTCTCAATTTTGACTTGGTCCTTAGGAATCAGCGGAATCGCTGCTCTTCTCGCCTTTCTAATCATGTATTTCTATCCGTCTTCGAAAGCTAAAACTAGGAAAGGTAAACTCGAAAATGAGCTTCCATACGCCGCCAGTTACATGTCAATTCTGGCCAGCTCTGGTAGTTCACCGGATAAGCTGTTCGTTTCCCTCAGCACAACCAGAACGATGCCTGCTTCTAGTGAGGATGCTAGGGTTGTTTTGAGGGATACGAAGCTTCTTGGAAAGGACATGTTTTCGGCGGTGAAAATTGCTGCGGAGCGATCGCCTTCGCCGAGATACGCCTTATTCATGGATGGGCTGATTGCGACAATTCGTTCGGGTGGCGACTTAACGCAGTATCTCAATGACGAGTCTAGAGAGTTGATGAAACTCAGAACCCTTGAGGTACGCAAGTTTCTCGACTCTTTAGGTTTGATGGCTGAAATGTACATTTCGCTGCTTGTCGCTTTCCCCCTGATTCTCATCATTATGCTGGGTGTAATGTCTACCCTCGGAGGCGCAATGGGTGGAATGAGCATCACGGCTATTATGTACATGTTAACGTATCTTGCAATTCCGTTTCTGGCTATGCTGGTTATCCTGCTGATTGATGCAATGTCTCCAAAGTGAGGTGTGAGAAAATGCCTAGAGTTGAAAAGAAAATCGCCTATATCCTATATGCGGGCTGTGCCATAACCGGGTTCATAGTTGTAATGATGACATCAATGTTCACTTTCGGCACCCAAGATTTTTCCTCCATGATCACAAACGCTGCTCTAGCAGGAATCATCGCCGCCCTGACTCCCATAGCCATAGTTGATTTTCTGAACCGCAAGTGGATAAAGGGAATCGAAGATAACTTGGCTAACCTCCTTCGGGACTTGGCGGAATCGCAACGGACGGGTATGACGTTTGAAAGGGCTTTGGAAGCTACAGCTGAAAGAGACTATGGTTCTTTAACGCCTGAAATGAAAACGGTTGCGGCTCAGATGTCGTGGGGTGTGCCGTATGAAAGGGCTCTTAATTCGTTTGCTGAACGCGTTAAAACCCCGCTCACGTACAGGGTGGTAACTTTAATTTCTGAAACTGCCCGATCGGGCGGAAACATGCAAAAGGTAATGAACTCCATAGTACAGCATGTCAGGGACCTTCGGAACATCGAAAGGGAAAGAAAAGCACAGATCAGACCTTACATATTCATCACTTACATTACGGTCTTCGTGTTTCTGTTCACCCTGATTATGCTCTTCAAGATGTTCTTCAGCACTTTGGGTGAAATGGAAACGGCGGGGGCAATGTTCCTCGCTGGCGCCGTCAAATCCACAGACTACCGATTGGTTTTCTTCCACATGACCATCGTTGAATCCTTCCTCGGGGGTTTGATTGCGGGGAAAATGAGTGAGGGCTCCGTCAAGTCCGGTGTGAAGCATTCAGTAATCCTACTGTTGATTGCCTTAGCTGCGTTCAACATCTTCGTTTAGCCGGGGGATAAACCCTGATTAAAAAGTTTAAGCGTTTCAGCAAAAATCGGCGAGGCCAAATTCACCTCGACTACATCATCGGAGCGGCGCTCTTCATCATAGTGATAGCCAGCGTGGCAGTAACTACCTTCCAGTCTTTATCACCTTTTTACATGGCGGCGAAGGCGGATCAATTAAGCGCGGTTTCAGACAACATTGGTCAAACACTTTTTTCCGGTTCAGGCAACCCTCAAGATTGGGACAATCAATCAACTTTACCCACTGCTTTTCAGCTTGGACTCGCAGAATACGATTCTGTGGAGTATCCGAACACTGGGGGCCTAGGTTTATATTCGCTTGACCCCACCAAACTGAGTCGTTTAAGTGTGAATAATCCATATTTTATTCCTTACAGCTCGTTTTATTCCGGATTTAGCGATGAGCTTTTGGGTGTGGATTCTAACTTTTATAAGATAAGTCCTAGTGGACGTAATGCGCTTTCGTCTCTTGGGCTCTCAAACTATCAATTTGATTTGCAGATAAGGCCTCCGTACCAATTGGTTGTAACTGCTGAACCCTATCAGCTTGCCTCATACCCCTTAGAGTCTTCATTTTTGCTTCGAATTGAATCTATGACTTGGAATAACGTCTCCATGCCAAGTGTGCAATACAGCTTTGCGATACTGAACCCGCGAGGATACGCTTCAGGATTTTTCAGCGAGGGTGTGCCTTACAATGTTTTTAGCGGGGTGACGGATGCGAGTGGAGAGGCTGAGGTTCCCATCAGGCTAAAGTTTAATCCTAATCAGCCTCAGGGGCGTTACATTATCGTAGCTACGTCTCAAACGTCTACGGGGCTTAAATCGTTTTCTTTTACTCCATTCGATGTTTTTGTATTTGACCCGACGTTCAAAGTTTTCTCTTACACTTGGAGACCGAGTGCTTACACGTCGCAGGTGGTTGCTCACATTTGGAACATCTCAGATGTCCCAGCGGTTCTTATCGACTCAGATTTGCAGTCTAAGTGGCAGATTTCTATAAAGGCAACCGTTTTTCAGCCGAATGGGTCAGTTATTGGTCCGTCGGATATGAGTTATGACGCTGGCGGCTTTTGGACTTACGATTATGCGTCTCCCTTGGACGGACAGTACCTATCCGTTGTTTCGGTTAGAGCCGTAAACATGACTATATACAACTCTATCGCTGGTCTCATGGATAAAATAGAAAAGTTAGAATCTTCAGATCCTGGCAGCGTTTCTTGGACAGCTGCTTCAGCATGGATGACCTACTTTTATACTGGTGAGTTTCTCGGTAATGCAACGGTGCAGATATCGAAGGGAGACAACAAGCAGCTGAATCCTGCAAAACAGTGGTGGAAATGGTCTTATGATTATATTTCGCTCTGCACTTATGCATATGCCTTAGCCTACTGGGCAACTGACTTCGTACATGATGACTGGCTTTGGAACGCAACCAATTATGGTGGAAACACGCTAGTGGCTGATTATTCAAAGTGGGCCAACGACACGATAGCTGATAACGCCTTCGCCGTCTTGGCGCTTTCAATGCTTTACATAGCCACGGGTTATACGAATTCAACTTATCTTGATCTTGCAACCAAAGCCTCAGCTTGGATAGAGGAGAACTGGGAAACGGGACCCTACTCTGGATCTCAGCCTACTTATGATGTGGGGGCAGCCATATGGGCTATAATGTCGATGTTTCAGGCAACCGAGGATGCTTCGTATCATGGTTTGGCGCAGGAAATGGCTTACTGGGTTGCTGTTAGGCAAGAATCGGATGGGAGTTGGCCTGGTTCCAGCACTGGTGGTGGTGAGGCTCAATTTACTTCGATGCCGCTTACTGGTCTATGCAGCACTTGGAACTACACGTTTCTTGATAACGTTACGGCGGGGCTAAACTGGCTCATAACCACTGAATGCGATGGGACAGGGAAAGCTTACAAATTGGCTGCTGCGTCTATAGGGTCAGCCTTTGCTAATTCTTATACTATTCCACCTATCGGAATCGACTTTGCATCTTATCCCATGATGGCTGACTATGGACCCACGAACTTTCCACATGATGACACGGTGGCGTTAACCCGTTACGTTACCATTCGCGGCGATGTTTACCAAGTCATCCTTCATTTTTGGGATCCCGTTACAGAGACTTCTAAGAATGCTCTATCTGCGTCTTGCATCGGCTTTGGGCTGATCACCGCCTCGCCTATGGTGCTTGTCGTTTCTCGAAGGCTGCTTAAGAGACGGAGGTTTCACGAAGAATGAAAACGAACGTTAAACTAGCCTTCTTCCTATTGTTCGTCTTTCTTCTAGCAGCGCAGACTCCGCTAAGCCACGCTCAGAGCATAAACCCGGATGGAGTTACTCTTTCAGCAAGCGGCGTCCCTACAATGGAGTTCTCCCAAGGAGCCAGCGGTTCTGTAGAGGCTTGGGTTGAAAATAACGGCACGGATGCTGTTGATGTTACTCTAGTGAGCGTCTTCTTCAACTGGTCTGGGCTTAATGTTTTCGATTTGACCTTTAGCCCAGCGGTTCACATAAATAGCGGCGATGAACTGCTCATCGGCGAGGTTAACTTCAGTATTCCAATGGATGCCACAGTCGGCTATCATAGTTACTACCTGTACGTTGAATTTACCAGTCAAGACAATCCCTATACTTGGCAATCTGAAGATAAACTCATCTGGGTCGCAGACTACTACGAGGGACCGTGTGACCAAGCCTTAGCAACTGCTGCCTCTAAGCTAGTAACCGCAAGAGACGCCGTAAACAACGCTGAATCTGCCGTACAGTCCATAGGAACTCCTCAAAACCAAGAAGACACGGCGTTGCTCGCGCAAGCCCAAAGCAAGCTTGAAGAAGCACAAACGTACCTAGCTCAAGCGGAAAACACATTCAACAACGCGACTGCGCAATATGCTTCGCAGAAGTTTCAAACCGCCTACACAATTCTGCAGGAATGCGCCAACCTAGCCGACAGCGTCTCAACTTCAGCCACCGAAGCCCTAAACCTAGCAGATCAAATTCAACAAAGTCAGCAACAGCAGCAACAACAGCAAGAACAGACGCAACAGATTATGCTCTACGGTATAGTCATAGCAATCGTAGCTGCCACCGTAATAATTCTGTTCGTGGTAATGCTGAAAAGAAGAGCTTAAACGCACAAATCGGACGTGCACGTTTCTGATTTTGGCTTTAATATATATCTATTAATGTATGCATAAGGGCTAAGGTTCCTTTCGCTTTAAGTCTCATAATTAACCAGCTTTTTTCAGTTGTTTCCTTACCCAGACAAAGAGGAATATCAGGAGAACAATCAATACTATTGAAGCCTCTATAACTGCGGTTCCCCAATCAGCGTTCGGGTATGTCTGTTTTAACCATTCTATATAGAATGCTGTCCAGAGTCCACCGATAATGCCGAAGAATCCACCTAATATTACACCGAGAACAAGCCAAGCAGCTTCTCTTCTTGTCCTGCGTTGTTCAGCACTCATTGTAGATCGTTTTCGTTTTGGTAGGTCTGAAGTATCTTTCTTTCCGATTTGTTTCTGCAATTCCATTAGTGAAGGCAAGGATTCGCCTTTTTCTACTTGAATGAGTAGTTTACCAATAAACGCTAGAAATTCATCAGAACTTTTTTTCATTTTCCACATACCGAAAAATCCAAACATGACACATGGGATTCCGAGAGCTATCATACTAAATATCACGCCAGACAGGGAACCGTAATAGAAGGGAGAATTAGGTGTATAATACTGCGTTAGAACAAGAACCGAGATACCAATAAACATCCCGACCAAAATAGAACCTGATGTGCTAAACCGTGCTTGATAGTAACTGTCTAACGCTTGAATTTTCTGAAGTTCTATATCTCTTTTTATCTTCTCCTCCTTTTCTTTTGACATTTTGAACGTGTATTATCCTTATCTTGTACAAATTAAATTTATTGGAAAAACTCTATGCGAGACAAGCGGAAAAGGTAAATGAATGAGCTTTCTAAATTAAAATTTGGAAGTGAACAAATGAGGTTGGAAAAGGAAAAGCAACTCTTTCACCTATATGACTTATCAAAAGAGATTAGGGGAAGTTTTCTAGATCAAGCTATTGCAATAGAAATGCTCATAACTGATATTATTTCACGGCATTTCTGTCCTGAAGAAGCCAGACGAAGCTTATTTTTTTCTTTAGTGCCACCAGAACTTACTTTTTCGACTAAGATCAGAATTCTTGAAACTATTCTTGAGCTTTGTTACCCTGACCTACTTGAAAAATATCCTACATTAATAAAAGAAATTAAAAAAATTAAGAATTTTCGCAATAGAGTTGCTCATTCAATGCTGGACACAACTGAGGAGTTCTTGAAGAAGAAATACAATGATCGAATTGGATTAGAGTCCTATAAAAAAGGGAGAAAGAGATATTTAATACTAACAGTGGGTGAAAAGCAGGAAAGACTAAAAGCTTGCACACCGGTTGTTCGTGCTCTTATAGACGTTCAAAATGAAGTTATCCAACGAGTTCAAGCCAAAAAGGAATAATTGTGCGATTTATGTGAAACTTCGCGGAAAAGTGTTATCAATTAGTTTCGCTCATCTCTCCACACTTTTATTATTCTTTCAAAAACAGTACTTAAATAGTCTCAACATTGAAAGAATTAATAGAAAAAACTGAGACGGAAGAAATAGGGGATGCCTTTTGACAAAGAAAGATGATTATTACAATGATTTTCTATTGAAGGATTATGAGCAACAATATCAAGAATACAGAAAAGAAGAGGCTTCTAGAATTCACTATGTCGAGTTTCTTATTTCTCTAGTAACTGCAACACTAGCGTTTTTCGCTTTATTCTACAGCCATCTTGGGTTTCCTGCAACTAATATTTATCCCGTACTACTGCTACTCTTTTTCGCAATAATTCTGTTTTGTGTAGGCTATGGAGTTAAGGAAATTTGTATTTCAACAAGAGAATCACAAAATAAAACTGCAGAATATCTGGATGTTGTTGCGGAATATTTCATTAACCTTAATCAGAATAAAAAAATCAAAGAAGCTCGTAAGGGAATTTCTTTCATAAAGGAACCCTCGGAGAAAATGCCTGTTTTCCATCTGATTAAAATAGTCATTTTTCTCATAGGCGTTCTAGGTGCGGTAATAGTATATTCATTGTCACGAATCATCTTTTTCGTAATCCCCGAATGGCGTCTCATATTCGATCCTCGAATACAGATTAACATAATATCAATAATAGCGGGATTCTTCTCTTTGATTATTATCTATCTTTGGCTTCGACGTAGAATGCTTAAACGCTTAAAACCAGAGAAATAGTATATATACCCCCCTCCTTTCCAGAAAAAAGTCACTTAATTTTAAGCCCTAATCTTTGAATGAAAAAGCATGTCTAACTGCTAACAGTTTGGGTGGTTAAGCCTGCCACAGAGCCTCAACGCGAATGTTTCTTGGGTCTAAGGCGGAAACGCTCACTTGCGACGTGGATGGAATTATCGCCGTGTATGTGCCGTCTCCATTATCTGAGGCTTGGACACCTCCAACCGTGACCGTTCCATGAACAACCGATGCCCCACCTTCCCTCCAAACCATGACGTCTACGCTGGAATGCGTAGCGTTTACAGTCGCAACCCCTGTGATATTCACGTAAAGCTCTGTTTGAACCGTGAACTCATCACTTATCTTGGCTGCGCCGGACTGAAGAACAACCGTAAAATCCACTTGCGCTTTAGACCAACTTGCGCCCGCAGTCTGATTCCAACTCGTTGCGTTCCAAGCGTTCTCATACTCAAGATCGAGAGCGAAACCCTGTTGGGTACAAAAGCTTCGGGTGGAGTTCTTCCAATCCTCTAAGTTGAGGCTTAGAACGTTGCTGAGTCCGCCGTTGGTTAAGTTCGCTAAAGAAACCTCCACCGCCCTAATGGACTGCGCCTTAATGTCCAAGAACGTGTACTGGCTACCTCCAACCCGTGCCATAGGCGGACTGCTGATGACCGAAATAACGTAGGAGGCGATGCCGACGAGGATTATGCAGTACAATATTGCAACTATAATGAAGAACTGTCCCTTCTTGTGCCTGATCAACGCTGTGTCAGTCCCCCTTAAACCAAAGCTCAAGTTTAACAACTCTAGGCTCATAATAGCCCTCATAACCCGAAACGAGGTAAAGAACCACTACCTTATTCAAATCTGTCGAGTTGCCGTGAACAACATAAGCGCTGCCAACTTGATTCAAATCAACATCAAGCACGTAAACGTTGTAACCTATCGTGGACGGCAGAACCTGCGAAAGAACCTCGTCTAGGCTCGTCACATTAGGCGGGTCAACGCAGACCCAAGATGCGAGCTGACCGGATTGATCCAAAGCGCCTAAGGCGTCTTCTCCAGTTTGCCTAAGCCCAGCTAAAACCGAAACCTTGCTTGAACTCACACGGTAGACCCCAGCGATGAAAAGCGAAAAGCCAACCATGAGCACGATTGCTATTATGGCTTCAACTGTGTAAAGTTGCCCTGATTTCTTGTGTAGGAGCTTCAATTACTCGGACCTCGTTCATAAACGTGGCGACGTGGTTTCTCCAGTAGTTATTGTGGTCATAGTAATATAAAAGTTTAACTGTTTAACAACACTCTTTCTTCGCCGATTCTTTTTCCTCTCTCGCGGAAACGCTTTCTTCAAATTGCTGTTAGTAGTATTTCATCAATGAAAAGTAAACCTTTTTCCCTCTCCTTTCGCGTTGAAGAAGCCCCATTCTCACCAGCTGGTTCAAGTATATGCTCTCAACGCTCCTCGTCCGCCTCGTTTTCTTAGCCGTCTCCTCTGCTGTAGCTTCCCCCAATTCCTGAATAGCCATCATGCTCTTCCTCAGGCTGTCTGGAAGTTCCAGAAGCCCCTCAACACCAGTCGTAAGGGTGTCCCGCCTAGGCACCTCCATTACAGGCCTTTCCCCTGGCAGACTCGTCTTCAACAGTTTCTCGATAGCCATAAGCCGCTTTTCAATCCTTTCCAGCCTCTTAGTTATGTCCTCCGTAGACGGTCCCACCTGCTTAACACCTGATCACTTTTTGAACACTTCAACATTTAAATCCTTCGATTCCCGAGTAAACGTGGCTTATACTGATGATGGCAGGGAACATCTTTTCGTATAGTTCCTGTTTTGGAAGAAATGTTTTTAAGACCGAATGCAGTAGTATTTAACTGTTAAACAGTTAATGTTGAGCGGGTCGACCCACTTGAAACGCGCAAAATCAGCATTGCTTGTATTACTCTTCATATACATCTGCTTCTCTCTTCCCACAAGAACCGCTAAAGCAGACCCCACGCCTCCCCCCACGGATTGGCACGCCCACGTTTTCATAATTAACTGCAGCGACGTCAGTTTCTCCGCTGGAGTAGAAGTCGCCCAGAACCTCTACAACACCCTAAACAATATTAACGGCTCCGTCGTCGGAGACAGCACCAACAACTTAACCGTTTACATCCATGTGCACTGGATTAATAATACCAGTCAACTAGCCTCCACCTTCGCCACTTTATCTAACGACACCGCAAGTCTAATGGCGAGCGAAGGAACTGGCCCCATAATTTTCCTGAACGCCCACGGCTCCAGTCTGCCAATACCTGAGCCCGGGAATCTATTCGTCGACAGTTTTCTGTTCAACGATCCCTCCGACACCTACGTCAGCGTAGCTTATACAACCCCGAAACCTACGTGGTGGAGTTATCTTAACTCATGGGGACAACAGATTCGAGACCACGGATGGGTCTTCGTTAATGTGGTGGGATATCCGTTCAGAAGTCTTAGCAATACCCTCTATGACTATAATAGCGATCCAACGCAACGTTGGGGAGTCTGGTCACCGCCTAACAACTATCCACCTCAACAGGGTTCAGGACCCTACCCCCTGGATGAGATGGGTCTAAAAGCCTTTCTAGGACCAGCCGAACTAACGGTGCCGAATAACTACAACAACTACATCGGCGGACACACCGGGTCCCTAACAGGCACAGGCTCTTCAATAGCTTCAAAGTGGCATCAAACTTTTCTGTCTACTATGAGCGTGTCTTATCCCTTGGAGATTCGACCTAGTACATCCGCATCTTTCTCCATCTACTCCTACGGCGGAGACCCGTACGTTGCTGGACTTGAAGTAGGTGGTGGAATGTATGTTCACGCTGGTTTCACGGAAACAGGAACGCTCAACTACGCGGCTATCGGTCAGGTGGCAGCCGTAGCTGGATTAGAAGCAGGGTGGCGCCTCAGCGTTAGTTCCAATAACCAGCCCCTCGGCAGTCTAGCTGTAAACGTATACAACAACACGGCTTTAACTCAGAAAGTGGCAGATCGAGCCGTGATAACCATTTCTAACGCAACATCCGGTCAACTGATCTTAAATCAAACCACATGGTGTCCTCAGTTCTCATATTATCTAAGCCCCGGCAGTTACACAGTTGAGGTCACTAGATACTTTGTCACGTACAATTCTTATGAACACTCGGTAGACGTGTCGCCCAGCAACGGTGTTACTCCTACAAATGTGACGATTAGCGCTGGCGGGACAATAACATTGAATGCCGTTGTACCGATCGCGCCTGGAATTCCTCTTGCACTTCCGCATGGGACTTACGTTTTTGTGATACAGTGTCGAGATGCGCCGTCATGGTGGGTCGGAGACATCGATAAGGTCATTGAGGGTTTTGCTGACGTCATGGCTACGGCAGGGACAATGTTTAACTTAATCTACGTGAACACAACCCAGCAGCTCTACGATTTTATGATGGGCAACGATGTAACTGCTGACGATGGAAGCACTTTGAGGCTGGGATTCGAGTACAGATTGCAATACTCAGTTTTCATGAATGGCCACGGAGAAGCGGTACCCATTCCCTCCCAATTTGTTTCAGGGACAAACCCAAACTGGCAAGCATACTTCGACTTCATCCGCAACAAAATCAAGCAGTATGGGTGGACTTGGCTCAGCATCACGGGCTATCCGTTCTATTATGTGAGCAACCACGCATACGATGCCTATTGGAACACATGGAATGTGCCGGGTCTCTATAATATTGGGTCATCTGGTGTTAACGAATTCCTAGGAACTACTGTCGATCTGTTCTGGGGCGATTACGGTGATATTTCAGTTGTAAGCCAAATCTCTTACGACTTCTGGGTTGCCAGTAAAGCGTTTCATATAACAGGCATTGACCCCCTCGTCCTCGGCTACCGTCCTTTTGATGACGATCCACCATCTGGGTACTCGTACGCCCTCACTCAATATGAGGATTTAGTCGGAGGACAGAAAGCTGCTATGACCTTAGAGATGGGTTCTTCACCTAGGGAGGGATACTTTGTAAACTTCGGTATTTCTCGCCACATGAATGATACAATGAAAGGTAAGCTTGCAGGTTTAACCGCCCTTTGGGTGTGGTTCAAGTTGGGCTTAACGTGGATAACAGTGGTTCCCAGCAACGCACCTGAAAGTGGAATTTCAATTTTTGTTTGGCTTTGGAATGGCACTTGGATGGAATTACTGGATAACATTACCTTACCAGCTGGATACACTAACTATACTTTTTATTTTGTGCCGCCCTACAAAGCCACGCTAAGATATACCGCCATGGTCTATTATAACAACACATACGTGGGGTCAAATAACATAGCCCTTCCAAGAGGAAGGATGGCGACCCTATATGTGGATACGTGGAAAGCTAAATCAGCCGTTAGTGTATCAGAATTCGATTTATCGCTTTTCTTCGTCTCTCTGTTAATTGGAGCCTTAGTTTACTTTTTTATGGGAAAGCGGCTCAGGCTGTCAAAGCGCAAAAGAGGCGTCTCAACAGTAGTTATGACCGTACTGATGATAGTTATAGTAGTCGTTGCTGCAATGATTTTCTACGTTTGGTATACTGGTTGGCTTGGAAAATATACAGCCACTACTTTCAGAGACACTAGTTCAGAGTCTATTTCAACAGAGGAAATCCGGCTTTTCTCACCCATAGCTGTAACCACCAGCGGAACTCAAACAATCCTCGCAATGCATTATCTGAACTTGGCCTCAGACGAAATATTCATTGACTCAGTGTATGTTGACGGAAACCGCATTTTCTATGCTAATTCCTCTGGGCAGTCTTCAAATTCGAACTTTTATGTGCTCTCGTTGAATCCGGTGCCTTCAAACCTGAACACCATCTTTCGTTTATCTCCGGTTCCGAATACAGTCGCACCCCAATTATACATCGTCCTAAATTATTACCAGCCACTGAGAAACATCATCGTCAGAGTCGTCACGTCCGACGGCCAATCTGCAACCTTCGCCAAATATGTTCCTTCTAGCGAGGAACCCGGCTCTTGGAGCGAAAGCTTCGAAGCAGACTCTCTAACTGCACTGGATCACTATTGGTCAGTAGACTATCAAGGAAGCTATATGTCTCCTTATGGGGTTGATTTAACGAACAACTGGTGTCAAGACGGTTTCAACTCCCTCAGCCAGAACGTTACAAGGTCAGGGTGGTGGGGGGGATCGACAGCCTACGCTCGCGCGAGATACTATTTTGGTTCAGCAAACAACCCTGAATACGAAAACGTGACCATGGAGTATAACACTTTTAGTCTTAACTTGTATGGAGTCTCCACCTCAGGAACATGCGCTTGTCAAGTCTCGCTAAGGCTCATCAACGAAAACGGCGCGACCATCGGAGAGCTCATCTATTATTGGGGGTCAAGTAGTGCTGCAAGATACATGTTTTCGTCATGGAACTATAAAATGATTCAGGTGCCCTCCTCCATCCCTACGGGCTCTTGGCAAAGCTTCTCTAGAAACTGGGTGCAGGATGCTCAAACAAAGTTTCCAGGTGAGGACATATTTTTCATAGACGCTATAGGTCTTCAGGTAGGAGCCTATACTCAAAACGGTCACACGAGGGTTTGTTGGGACAACATCAGATTCAGTTAGAAAACCGTGGGAACGGTGGGGTCGTTGAAATTTAGTGACCAAACCAGCGAACACTTACGGGAAACCGCGCTCTTCTTAACGCGTCTCTTAATCTTCTCTTCTCCAATACTAATCTTCATGTTCTGGGGACAGTTTCTGCTATTTCCTCTACGGTCCGCCATTTCCAGCTTCGTCTTCCACCTAACTGAAATTGGCGGTCTACCTGTTTCTTTATCAACACCTACAACACTGTGCCTACTATGCGAAAGCGGGGAGCAAGTGTTACTCAACGTAGAATGGCAGTGCACCGGAATCCTGTCCATGAACCTCTTCTTAGCCCTCGTCATGGCAACCCCCCACGTCGCTTTCAAAGAAAAAGTCAAAGTCCTAATCATAGGAGAACCCATCCTTTTCTCTCTAAACCTTCTGAGAATCTATGTGACAGCCTTATGCGGCTACCACTATGGCGTGCAAACAATGGTTTTTGTCCATAAGATCGTGTGGGAGGCTTTAATGCCACTTATCACCGTTGCCGCGTGGTTGATTTGGCTCTACTTCACTAAGCTTCATAGTTCTAGGAGCGAGCGCATTTTTCACTAACTGAATTGAGCCTTACTTCTGTTTTTGATTAAAACGTAAATGCCTGTGATCACGGCAATGGCTGCCAGAATGAAAACGAGGTATATAGGCACCCGGTATATTATTTCAATACGATTTGCATCTTGTAGGAGACTTATGGCGTTGTTCGCATAATATTCCGCATATGTGTAGTTTCCTAACTGATAGGTTGAAACAGCTTTTTCATACTCAACGGAGGCTTCATCAAACTTTGCTTGAGCTTCTGCGTTTAGATAACCAGAAATTTGTGACCTTTCAATTTCCAACCTCAATTGATCGATCAGGTTTTTCGTGCTTTCTTTCAAGTCAGCTTCTTTAACCATTATTTCTGCAGTTATAGAATTATTCTGTGCTGTTTGACTGAAATCCCTGTAAAGACATGTGAAGACGATAGTGTGTACTCCAAGCGAAGCATCTGAAGGAACGGAAAAATTAAACGTAATCGTGCCAGTTTCGCTGGCGTTTAAATCACCAAGAAACTGAGAAGTATCACCGATCACTGACAACCCGCCAGAATCACGCACAGTAACATTCGTTGCGTAAGCTACATCGTTTCCTATGTTTTTCACTTTCACGGCGAGAGCAAAATTATCCGTTTGCCAGATCTCCACTAAAGAAGGTTCAACTCCATTCTCCTTAATTGACAACCAAACCACCTGAATAGAAAACTCACGAATATCCTCGAGAACATAGAATCCTGACTGATTCCAGAAAAGCTCAGCTCTAAGGTTAACCGTTTTGGGTCCAGCAATGCCAAAAGGATAAGCAAGGGGTAAAGTTTTATAGTTGCCCTTTAAAACCCTCTCCAAAGGCCAAGAGTTCGTAATTCCATCCTCCGTGACATTAACAACAAAATCCGCATAACTGAACCCGTCATCTGAGCAGTTTTCATTTCTCACCGTGAAGTTCACCCAAACCGGCGCCTGATGCGAATAGACCTTAGCTACACCCCCATTAACAAGGTCAATTTCCCCATTGCCGTTTGTCACGAAGACTTGAGTGAAACACGCGTCGCCTGAAGGAATTTGCGTTAAGTCGCCCTTTGCAGGTGTGCCCAATAAAGCTGTGATAAAGAGCAGCATCAGGAGGGAAATGTTCATAGTTTTTCTATCGTTGTTCGTTCTCTTTTCCATGCATTTCATCCAAAATTAAAGTTAAACAGTTAAGCATATAAGTTTGACGGTTACAACGACTCCAAGATACATCAGAAAACATGAAGTTAACCTATCTGCTTTTGACCTATCTCAATCTGAAATAACCATTTTATATTTTTTTAACCTATAACTGAACTCGTTGGAGGAGGAAAACATCATCAGCCGCACTGAAATTGACGAGAAAGAACGACGGCGAAGCCGCATGGGCATCATCTCAAGTATTCTAGAATCAGCCACAAACGGCGCCAAGAAAACCAGAATTATGTATAAAGCCGCCCTTAACTTCAGGCAGCTGCAAAGATATCTGCCCCTACTCACAAAAAGAGGACTTATAAAAATACTAGAGTCAAACAAAGGGAAAGTCTATAAAACCACTGAAAAAGGCTTGGACTTCCTAAAGAAATACGAAGAATTAAGCAAGTATTAAAATCTATTATTACCGGTTATTCATAGAACTTCTGAAATTCGAGGTCGATTCTAACTTTCCGTTCCTCCTCATTAAAAACTACAAATCCAAACTCCAGTAGGAACTGCAAAATTTTTCTGGCCTTAACCTTAGGGAGATGGAGCTCTTTGAAAACAGCATCTAAGCTATGCCACTCGCCATCCTTTAAAATTTCGAGGGTTCCCTCAATCGTTGCCATCGTATTGCTCCATTAAGCGTTATGTAATTATTTCTGGTTCTCAGAAATTAAATAGCTTATGGACAATACTGCTAGAACATTGTTTTCAGTTTAGAATTATGGGTTTTTGTTGTTTTATTTTGTTCTATGTGGAGATGCGCGATAAAATGGCCGTTTTAATCTGGGAGCTATTCCAAAAGACTGTATGAACCTTTTTCTCATATTTGCAATAACGGAACGTCTGGCATTCTTTAAATATGAGAATAAAGAAGATAGACAGTGGTGTTTATCGTTTGGTTCAGACAAAGAAAAAATCTAGTTTTCTTCATCGAAGCAGGATTGAGATCATGGCTTGCATTCTTGAGAAGGCAACTAAAGAAGTAAGGAAAACCCACGTTATGTATAGTTGCAACCTTAGTTTCAAGCAGTTTCAAATCTATTTAGACCTCCTTATTGACAGAAAGCTTATAAACTTACAAAAAATAACGAAAAGTGAAACAGACCTTTTGAAAACCACCGATGAAGGACGTGAATTCCTAAAAGCTTACCGCAAACTGAAGGACCTTATCGCCCCCTAAGTTGGGCGTTGTCTTTTCTCTATTTGTTTGATTTAAGAAACTTCAGCATAGAACCAGTGGCTTTAGCCCTCTTCCGTTTTTCATCTAAATCAATAAAACTGAATCTGCTAAGGAAATTCAAGATCATTTCAGTCTCAAGCTCAGATAATTCGGCTTTCTCCGCGACATGCTTAAAATCAATCCAGCTTCCGTCCTCAAGTAATTCCAGAACTTTGTTGATTGATGTTAAAGCACTATCCCCCCTATGAAGGTCGGAAAAGGATAGTTTTTTTTAGGTTAAAAATCTTCAGAACGTAGTTTCTAGAAAAGGCTTAAAGCACTCATCAATGTTTTATAACCTTTTTATAGAAAATAAAGAAAACTTTTCTATAACCTTATCTGGAAAAAGCTTCTAGAAATTCTTTTCACAAGCTTCTTAATAATAAACGCCGAAAATACAGACAACTCTTCGAGTAGATCCAGAATATGAATCGTAAATCTGCTGAGGGACCGCGGCGAGATCCTTATCCGCTTCCGTCAGGGAGGGACTAAAAAGTGGACACTATAGAAGAATGGAAAAACCTCGTGAAAGATTTAAAGGAGACCTGGACGATGCTGTGGCGAGATCGCATCGAAGACCGGGTAAGGGCGGAAGGGATCGCGGACAAAGACTACTCAAGGCTATTCGTGGAGAGAGGCCTAGTTATCTTAGCCACGAGGGACTACACGCCCTTAAACTTCAAAGAAATCGTTCAAAAGTATATGTCCGAAGATGTTTACAATTCTGTTTCTCCAAGTCCTTCCGTCGGCGGATGGGGCAAATTCACCAAGAATGTATTAAACAAACAAACACGCTATACGAGGAGAGGACGATTTGCACCTGAGAAACCTCGGCTTCCAAAGAACAGACAAAGAAAAAGCGGCGGCAGAGGCTGGCTACACCTCCATTAGAAGACTAGTGTGGGCAATTTAGATTTTCACATGTATCTCTAGAGGATTGGTAATAGACTTTTAGGTGGCTTAGTTTTGAACAAATCTAAGCATAGAACTAAATTCCAAATTATATCAGATATGCTGTGCGCGGCTGGAAAAGGCTCTAGGAAAACTCACATCATGTACGGAGCCAATTTGAGTTATAAACTTGTATGCCAATATCTAAAAGAACTTCTCGAATCAGGTTTAGTTAGGCACGAGAACGACGAGTACTTGGTTACAAAAAAGGGGAAAGAATTCTTGAGCGAATATCAGGAATACTCTAAGAAAAATATGGAACTAACGGAATACATAAACAACGTCAACCAAAAGAAGCTGTCTTTGGAGAAGTTTATTTCAGAGTAAACAACAACGCGGAACTTTGAATTTTAAGAGGAGAATGAGGATGATGAGTAGGGCTGTGTGTGTGCAACGTTGAGTAGGCCCTATATTTGCCGTCAAATATGAGTTGATATTTAAGCTTTTTACGAAGGTTTCCACTCTGGCGTAAACCATAATTATCGCTGGGTTGTTTGGATGAGTAGGATTGGCTATAGGTTACAGATTGTTGCGGGTATTTTGATTATTTTTCTAGTTTTTGCTTCTCAGTTTTTTGTGCCAATGGCGCTTGCAGAAGCTAGTGAAGATCAGGCGGTTTCAGCTTCGGCCTTGGCTAGTGCTGAAGAATCTGTGAGCTCAGCATATCAAGCGGTGTCGAAAGCTGAGGCGGCTGGAGCTAATGTTTCAAGTTTGCTAGTTCGGTTGAATGATGCGGGATGGCTTTTAAGCCGTGCACAGATGGCGTACAAGTCTGGGGATTTTAATTCTAGTCAGCAATTTGCTGCTCAGAGTCAAGAGGAGTTGAATGGTTTTGTTGCCGACGCTAATGCCCTTAAGGAAACTGCAATACAGGAACGTTATTTTGATTTTATGGTGAACGTAGTTGGATCTATTGTTGGGGCTATAGGTGTTGTTTGTGCTAGTTTTTTTGTTTGGTTTCTCTTGAAAAGAAAATATGAAAAGGCTGGAAAGTAGTATGACGAGGCTTCATGACTATCGTGTTCTTTTTGTGGTAGTTACAGGAATTTTGACGTTGCTTGTAGCTTCGCCTGCGTTAAGCAGATTGCTGGTTTATCCAAGAACTGACTTTTTCAGTGAAATGTGGATTCTTGGCCCGAATCATACGGCTGAGGGTTATCCGTTTAATATTACAAGTGGGCAAAGTTACAGCGTCTTTTTAGGAGTTGGAAACCATCTGGGTTACTGCGCTTATTATGTGGTAGAGGTGAAGTTTCGCAATCAAACTCAGTCGGCTCCAAACAGTTTTAATCGCACTTCTAGCAGTTTGCCGTCGCTTTTCAACATTACCGCTTTTGTCGCAGACCAAGGAACTTGGGAGCTGCCTTTGACGTTTTCTTTTAATTATAATTACAATGAAACCCTTTCAAAGGTGAATTTTCAAAAAATGATTTTGAATGATGTTAATTCGAATATAAGCAACTGCACAATAGCTTGGGATTCTAAGAACCATGGTTTCTTAGGCAATTTGTTTTTTGAGCTTTGGATTTACAATGGTACGACGAGTAGTTTTCAGTATCATGAGCGTTCTGTCGGCTTGTGGTTTAACATGACCGCGTAGGCGGTTGACGGTTTTGGACAGGTATTCAGTTAGGTGTTTCAGGGCTGGAGACGAGGTTGAAGTTGTTAGGCTTTTTAACGAGGTTTACGGAGCATATGGGGGCTTCGTTCCGAGGACTGTGGAGTATTGGCGTTGGTGTTGTTTGAATAGGCCTGACGTTGAGGAGAACGGGATTTTTATTGTAACTGATAGTGAAAGTGGGCGTCTTGTGGGTTACGTGGTTATAGGCTCTTCAGGTAGTGTTTGGGAGTTTTGTGCTGGAGGAGATAGGAAGCAGGTGGCTTCTGTTCTTTTGAGGGAAGCGGTGCAGTATCTTGGCGGGTTAGGTGTTTCGTCTGTGAATGTTAACGTTCCTAATGATGAGCTGCTTCGCGAAGCGTTTGTCGAGGCAGGGTTCGCAGAGGTTCCGGCTGAAAAAATGTTTGCGAGTGCTCTGAGTCTTAGAGAGGTTTTTTCTGTATTGGCGGCTGGCGTCAGGTTAGCTGGGAAGTTTGATGAGTATATTTTTATTGAGCTGGAGAGTGCGCCTTTCGGGGTTGAGACGGCTGTTTATGTGAAGATTCACGGTGGCCAAGTGGAGGTCAAGGACGGTTGTTCAGAGTCGCCGTCGATGTCGGTGCGGATGGATTTTTTGGCTTTGCTTTCTGTGCTTTTTGCAGGTTTAGGTCCACATCATGCTTTTTTCAGCGGTAAAGTTAGGGTTAAGCCTTTTTGGAAGACGGGTAGATTCTTAAGGTTCCTTTCTTCTGTGCGCGTGGATGGTCCTTGGTTTTTTCCATTGAGTGATTTTGGCTGAGTTGTGAAGGTTCTGTGTATAGGTCTTTTTTCTGTCGGACAATGCGAGAAGACGATGAAGAGGCAGTTAAAGCGCTGGTTGAGTCTACTTTCACGAGTTTTATGATGGGCAGGTTTTGGGATTGGAAGTACCTGCAAAATCCGCGTTTTGACCGTGGACTAGTGGCTGTTGCTGAGGAGAATGGCCACGTAATTGGAGTCAACCATTGGCTCCGCAGGAGCTTCAAGCTTTCAGGTTCAACGCAGGTTAACGCCATGCTGGCTGGGGACATCGCTGTGGATCCGAGTTACAGGATGAAGGGGGTCGGCAGGGCATTAATGCAGTTTTTAAGGTCTTCGGATTCGGCGAATGGGAGGAAGGCTGGTCTGATTTACATGTTTGCTAATCCTGAGTTGAGAAAACGTTTTCACACGCCTGTTGGAGGATACGTACCGGCTCCTGATCGAACGGTTCTGTACACGAAGATTTTGAACTGGAATAAGGTGAAGGCCAACGCTGCATCCTTCAACGAGGCTTTCAAGGTTGGAAAGTTTGGGAAAAGGCTTGAAAAAGTGAACGTGCTTTTTAAGGTAGGCAATTCTCCTCCGCTCTACGTTGACGTTGATGAGGAAGGTGTGAGAGTTGATAGTGAGGGTTCTGAACGGGGCGTGGATGTGGTAATATCGAGTGATGTGACTACTTTGAGCAGAATCAAGGATAAGAAGAGTCAAACGAGAAGTCTGGTTAAGGCTTTGCTTACGGGAAAGGTGAAGGTTCGTGGTAGGCTTTTGAAGATGTTGCGTTTGTACAGAGACCTGTGGGTTTTTAAGGAAATTTTGCGCGGTAAGATTACTTAGGCTTTTCTGGTGTGTTACGTATGTACGGGAATTTTTGGAACAAGAAGATTCAAGGAGCTTCAAGCCAAGAACTGCAGAAGTTGCAGTTGAGGCTTTTGCAGAGGCAGGTTAAAAGGGTTTACGCGAAGAGCAGGTTCTACCGTAGAAAGTTTAAGGCTTGTGGGTTGAACCCTTCCAGCATTAGATCTTTGGATGATGTTACGAAGTTGCCTCTTGTTTCAAGGGAGGAGTTGGAGGAGTGTTTTGAGGATGTTTTGGCGGTGCCTTTTTCTAGGGTTGCGACTGTACGTATGACAAGTGGGACGGTGGGTCATCCGCTTAAGATTGCGCACAGCAAGAATGATGTTGGGTTGATTGCTGAGGCTTCGGCGCGGAAGCTTACGTATCATGGGGTTACAGCTAGGGACAATGTGCAGGTTACTGCGGCTTACGGTTTGTGGCAGGGTGCTTGGTCAGTTCACTGGGGTGCTGAAAAGATTGGTGCCTGCGTGATTCCTGTTGGCCCTGGGGACACGGAGAGGCAGATCCGCATTATAAAGCAGTTGAAGACAACTGTTCTTTATGGGGCGACGAATTTTCATTTCAGGATCCTTGAAGTTGCTAAGGCTCTTGGGGAAAACCTTGATGACCATAACCTTCGGGTAGGCTTGTGCGTTGCTGAGAAGCCGAGTAAGCCCCAAATATCGCAGCTCAAGAAGGGTTTTGGCTATGAGAAAGTAGCCATCGACTATGGCGCCACGGAGTTCCCTGGTTTTTCAGTTCAGTGTGATGTTGAAGACGAGTTTCATCATGTTTGGTCGGATTATTATTTGGTTGAGGTTGTGGATCCTGAGACGCATGAGCCTTTGGGTGAGGGCGAGAGGGGTGAGCTGGTGATTACGAGTTTGCAGAGGGAAGCGTTTCCTCTGGTGAGGTATCTCTCGCGGGACATTACTACGCTGGGAGGTTTTGAAAAGTGCAGTTGCGGGATGGCTCATCCGAAGGTTGGGGTTAAAATCGACAGGGAAGATTTCATGATAAAGCTTAGGGGCACCCCGGTTTTTCCAAGCCAGATTGAGTCCATTTTAGAGCAGCTTCAAGCCCCTGCGAGCAGAATTCAAATTGTAGTGGACAAGAGAACGCCGAAGCAGGAGGCTATGTTGAAAATTGAAACGCGTGGAAGCCCTTCCAAAACCGAACAAGAATCAATTAGGACTACTTTGAGGGATCAGATTAAGAATAGGATCGGCGTTACTATTGATAACATCGTGTTTGTTCCTTTTGGTACTTTCGGCGAGAAGGTTGAAAAAAGCGTAGTCATCAAGTGATTGGAAGCTTAAGCCTTAGTTCTGCCTTGAGGGAATAAAGTCATGATTATATGCCTTAGCGCTAATCATAAGAAAGCTTCCGTGCCTATGCTTGAATCACTTAATTTCAAGAATAAGGGGGAAGCAACAAAGAGGTGCTGTTTCCTTGAGTCAATTAAAGAAGCTGTGATTCTACAAACTTGCCACAGAGTCGAAATCTACGTGGCCACGGACGAAAACGCGTCTGGAAACATTGTTAATAGTATGGTAAGATTTTGGGGTCAAGAGGTCGGCGTTAGCTCCGACGTTATTGATAAGGTTTTAGAAGTTTTCTACGGCAGTGAAGCTCTCTTGCATCTTCTTCAGCTTGCGTCTGGTCTTGAATCCATGGTTGTTGGGGAAGACCAGATTTTGGGGCAGGTTCGAACTGCGTATGTTGACTCAAAGAAAATTGGAACGGTGAATGCCATGCTTGAAAAGGCGTTTATGAAGGCTGTGAATGTAGGAAGAAGAGTACGCAGTGAAACTCAGATAAATGAGGGAGCCGTTTCAGTAAGCTCGGTGGCTGTAGATCTAGCAGAAAAAACGTTTGGCGCTTTGAAGGATGTGAGAGTCATGGTTGTTGGAGCTGGTGAAGCTGGCTCTCTTGTCGCTGAAGAATTGGCAGAGAGAGGTGCTCGGCCTATCTATATTGCAAATAGGACGTTTGAAAGGGGCAGAGAGTTGGCGGATAAGGTTGGGGGGAAGGC
Organism: uncultured Candidatus Bathyarchaeia archaeon; assembly: GCA_964655075.1. GTDB lineage: Archaea > Thermoproteota > Bathyarchaeia > Bathyarchaeales > Bathyarchaeaceae > CAZZLD01. The sequence goes on along the minus strand of CAZZLD010000001.1, from coordinate 160,909 downwards.
GATTCGTTTTGAAGAACTCTACCAGGAATTAGGTGTAATGGATCTTGTTGTTTTCGCAGTTTCTGTGGATAAGCCTCTTTTAGGTTTAGAAAAAATGAAGAATATTTTGCAAATGCGGCAGAGCGCCAATTTAGTGCTCATCGATATATCACAGCCAAGATGCGTAGAAGAAGCTGTGGGTTCTCTACCAAGTGTCGACCTCAAAAACATTGATGACCTCAGGTTAGTGGTAGAAGGAAACCTAAAGAAAAGATTAGGTGAGGCAGAAAAAGCAAAAGAAATAGTTCTGGACGAATTAAAAAGATTAGAAGTTCTGCTTGGTAGAATGTTGGCTGAGCCCCTTGTATCAAGTTTGTGCAGGAAGGTTGATGCGATTAGAGAGAGGGAGTTGAGGAAGGCTCTTCGCATGGTTGGAAATACAAGCGAGAAAAAACGGTCTGTAATCGAAAATTTGACCAAAGAGTTGGCTGAAAGGATTTTACAGTTTCCTATCGAGAATTTGAGGAAAGCCGCTCTGAACAGAGACGCCGCATTATTATCTGCAGCGAAAAAGCTTTTCGAATTAGATGAAGTGGATTAACTCGGAGCTGTTTTAGGTGAAAAAGGAACCTAGGTCAGCGCTTCTTTTCGAAAGGGCTAAGAAGCTGATGCCTGGTGGAGTGAATAGTCCAGTGAGGGCTTTTGCTCCTTATCCTTTTTTCACGAGTTATGCAAGAGGATCTAAGATAGTGGATGTTGATGGAAACGAGTATATTGATTATTGTTTAGCCTATGGTCCTCTGATACTTGGGCATTCGCATCCTGAAGTGTTGGCTGCGGTGAGAAAACAGCTTGATAAGGGAACCATATATGGCACTCCGACAGAGAAGGAGTTGGAGCTGGCGGAATTGATTTGTGAGAGTGTTCCTTGTGCAGAGATGATTAGGCTTGTGAACACGGGAACAGAGGCAACCATGAGCGCCATCCGAGTGGCAAGGGGATACACCAAGAAGAAAAAAATTGTGAAATTTGAAGGATGCTATCATGGCGCTCACGATTGTGTTTTAGTTAAGGCAGGGTCTGGCGCCACAACTTTCGGGACGCCAACTTCGTTGGGTATACCTGAGGAAACCACAAAAAACACGATAATTTTACCTTTTAATGATGTCGAAAGTTTAGAGCAAACAATTAAACAAGAAAAAGACGAAATCGCTACTGTAATTATTGAACCTGTTATAGGGAATGCTGGTATCATTCTCCCCAAAAATGGATATCTGAAAAGAATACGTGAATTAACAGAGGAAAATAGTATCGTTCTGATTTTTGACGAAATAATAACTGGGTTTAGGTTGGCTTTCGGTGGTGCACAAGAATATTACGGTGTTATACCCGACATGGCTACACTTGGTAAGATTACGGGAGGAGGCTTTCCTATAGCGGCATTCTGTGGGAAAAAGGAAATTATGAATATGGTCGCACCTATAGGGAAAGTATATCAGGCTGGAACGTTCAGCGGAAATCCAGTCAGCGTTGCAGCCGGACTGGCCACTCTCAAAGCGATAAAGAAAAATGGCCGTGCATTTTATGAAGGGTTGAAGCTAAAGTGTAATAAGCTTGCTGCCGCATTACGTGATATGGGTGAAGACCTTCGCGTTCCGGTTGTGGTCAACAACATTGCCTCAATGCTTCAGGTTTTCTTTTCGGAAAATCCTGTTTATGATTATGAATCGGCTAAGAAAGCGGATAAAGAAAAATTTCTGCGTTTTCAGGACAATCTTCTCGCTCAGGGAGTTTTTGTTCCTCCCTCCCAGTTTGAAACCTGTTTTGTTTCTGTCAAGCATTCCGAAGAGGACATTGAAGCAACGATCGAGGCTTTTAAGGGCGCCTTCGAGTTTGCGAAGTAGGTGTTGTTTACTTATTTAAGGTCACGGAGTTGATTGTATGCGTTTGACGACGAGGCTTAAGAAATCTAAGCAGATGCTTCGGCTGGTCAGACCATTTGAGCTGACGGCAAGCGATCTGATCTATCCGCTATTTGTACGCGAGGATGGAAAAGAATACGAGATACCTTCAATAGACGGACAGAAATACTACTCTTTGGATGGTCTAAGTAAGGTCTGTGAAAAAGTTATCGATTTGGGCATACCAGCAGTGATGATCTTTGGGGTTCTCAAAAAGAAGAACGCGGACGGATCAGTTGCTTTGGAGAAGAATAATTTTCATCTTAAGGTCTTTAGGAGATTAAAAGAAGAGCTTGAGGACAAGCTTGTTCTCATATCCAACGTGTGCCTATGCGATTATACCCTAGATGAATGTTGCGTTTACAGCGAGGGGGGGAAGGTTCTCAACGAGAAGACGGCGGTGATGCTTGGAAAGATAGCCGCGGCTCATGCGGAGGCTGGCGCAGATGTGGTGGCCCCCGCTGCAATGGCTGATGGTCAGGTTAAGCATATTCGGGAAGCTTTGGATGAGGCTGGTTTTGAAGACGTATCAGTAATGTCCTATATCAAGTCTGAGAGTTGTCTCTTCCAACCGTTTTTTGAAGCTGTGAGTACCTCATCGACTCCGAGAGCTGGAGTTGATTCGAGTAAGTTCCGAACGGATGCGATAAATCGGAAGATGTTCCTTCAAAAGCTTCGGCTGGACATCGAGGAGGGGGCGGACATGGTTATCATCAAGCCTGCTTTGACAAATTTGGATATCATAAGGTTAACTAACGAAATGTTTCCGGAGGTTCCGGTGGCTGCCTATCAGGTAACGGGAGAATACGCTATGATCAAGGCTCTGAGCAGATACTACCATGTGAACGAAAACCAGTTTCTATTTGAAACGTTGAGTTCCATCAAGAGAGCTGGAGCAGACATGATTTTGTCATATCACGCCCTTCAAGCGGCTAGCTTATTGCAAAAGGGATAGAGTTCAGATAGAATTGCTTTCTATAGTTATTCCGTGTCAAGAAGATAGTGTTCTACTTGTTCCTACGTTAAAGTCAATCTTTCTGAACAGGTTCCCGACAAAAGATTTTGAGGTACTGCTGATCCACAGCGACAATGTTTACATTTCAGAAAGTGCAAACAAGTTTTCCATTCGAGTATACTCAGACACTTTTAAAGGTCAAGCACAAGCATTAAATTGGGGAATCAAAAAAGCGTTTGGAGACGTAATCTGCACGACAAAGCCAGGATGCATTGTAGCACCTAACTGGCTGGCAGAAATAAACCAATTTCTTCAATGTAATCCAGATGTAGATGGCGTTGGAGGGCCTGTTCTTCCATGCTGGGAATACGGAACGAAACTGCAAAAGTTAGCCTCACAGATTTTTAATGAAGAACAGGAGTTCCCAACATCAGTTGTAATTCCAAAGCTTGACAGTTATCAGGGACTGTTTCATGCTACCAACAGTGCCTTTCGAAAGAAAGTGTTAACCTCCGTGAAGTTTGATGAGTCTCTGATTTATGACTACGACTTTGATGCGTGTTGGAAGATATTGCGCAAAGGCAATCGCTTGGTCTACAATCCTGAGATGAAGGTTAGATATATGTTTCCTTTTGGTATCCAGAATATCCTTCGAAGATACTACATTTGGGGAAAAGAAAATGCAATTTTGCAGAGGAAATACTCTCCAAGGATGGATTTCAAAGCCTTTCTCTACACACCTTACAGCACAGTTTGCTCACTTTTGCAACCGTCGTCGCTTGTTTCAACAAAGAAATTGCTAAGATTCGTTCAGCATTTGGCATTCAATTTGGGATGTATGCGTGGCTATGGTGTGCACTAATTTCAGAGCTTGGCATAATCGACATCCTGTCTGTGAGATAACGGAAAGATTGACGCGTTGAGAAAGGTCCGTAGTAATCTCCTTTCTATAATGCTCAGCGTCATGCACACGGGGAAAAGGTAGAATCGGATTGGTAGACCCGAATCAGGCTGATCCTAAATTTCTTTCTGTAGTAATCTCTACATTAAACAGTGCTGACACTCTAAATTACACTTTATCTTCGCTTCTATCAAATGATTTCCCGCGAGACCATTATGAAGTCATTGTAGTTGACGGTGGCAGCACGGATAACACGCTGGATGTGTGTAAAAGTTTTCAAGTGGAAGTGCTTTTTTGTCCTAAAAAGGGATGGGGTGCTGCATTAAATCTGGGTGTAAATAAGACAAGGGGAGATATTGTTTGTATAACTGATTCTGACGTTGTTGTTCCTGATGATTGGCTTAGAAAAATTTGGGAGTTTTTTCACGAATATCCAGATGTTGAGGGTGTCGGAGGTCCTAACTTTGCACCTAGGCTTTGTAGAAACAGCATTCAAAGATTTACAGGGGACATTTTTGTCGAGGACCAGAGGTTTCCAATCAAGTTAACTAGATCGCAATATATGAAAATGTGGGATGGAGGCTTGGTTTGCGGTCCAGCTTATGCGTATAGACGAAAAACGTTACTCTCTGCAGGAGGCTTCAACGAATCACTGATGTCTTATAGTGATGTAGATTTGTGTTGGAGGCTCGTAAAGATGGGAAAGCATCTAATGTTCAACCCTGAAATAAAAGTTGTCCACCTAGGTTTTCCATCAACCCTAAAGGGGGTTTTCAAACAGCAGTTCAAATGGGGAAAGGGTCTCGGAGAAGTAAAGAAGTTACACCGCTTTGACAAAGTGACAGATGATCTAAAAAGTGAAGTATATTTCTTCTATCAAACATTAAAAGCATTTCTACTCTTATTGTCACCGACTTGCTTTCCTAAGACGAAGCAATTGTTAAGATGTATTAATTACGTGTCATTTTCTCTGGGTCGAATTTGTGGACGTGTTTGAATACTTTTAAGCTATGACACTTTGGCTAAGCTGCACTCGACTAATGTAATTAGCCTCAACCCTCGTTGGAATATTAAAAAGCTGAACCACTGCTCGAATCGTAGCATGTGCGCCATAACGTAGGCCCAAATAAATTGTTGAATCGGTCGGGAAAAGGAGACATGACGGAACATATACGTTATTTAGACGCTGAAGAGGTTCCCCAAGCATCACCTCAAAAACTTGAGAAGTGGAAAATTGTTTCAAAACTCGTCCCGTCAAACGGTCTCATTCTTGATGTTGGATGCTATAATGGCACTTTTAGTCGGTACCTACGCACGCACGCATGTACGCATGGAATCGGATACGTTGGAGTGAACGTAAACAGTCAAGCCGTTAAGGAAGCTAAGAGAAAAAAATTGGATGCAGTGTTGGCTTCGTGTGATTTTCTCCCATTCCAGAGCGAAGCATTCGACACATGTTCCTTATTACACGTTATCGAACACCTTTACTTCCCCGATAAGGCTATTGGCGAAGCTCATAGAATCCTAAAGCCGAATGGAAAACTAATCTTGATCGCTCGCAATTTCGCCAATTTCTTCAACCGAGTTTACATATTGGTTGGCAAAAATGTTATTCCAGGATTTGAACAAAGTCAACTTATTAGGTTTTTCACTTGGAAGTCGCTGAACGACCTTTTGAAGAGAAATGGATTTGAGCTCGAAGAGAGAAAAACTTGGTATCTACCATTTCCCTTGAAAAGGATAACGGATAAATATCCATTGTGGCGGAAAGCTATGAGACTTCCGGCGAAATTGCTTCCAAATCTAAGTGACAGTCTCATTGGCAGATGGAGAAAAATATAGTGAATAATAACTAATGAATGATGGGTTCAATGATGGAAGAGAACATAAACGACTCGCATGCAAAAGAGGCTCATAAAATAGCATCGCTAAGAGGATGTAGCCCCTCAATTGAACGCCAGCAAATCCTCTCAAAACATCTCCCAAAGAATGGGCTTCTCCTCGATATTGGGTGTTGGAATGGTTCTTTTAGCCAATATTCACGTGAAATCGATTACATTGGATTAGACATAAACCTTAGAGCTCTCAGGAAAGCCAAGAGAAAAAAAATCGAAGTAATTATGGCTTCCTGCGATTTTCTTCCATTTAGAAACGGAGCATTTGACGCATGTTCTATGATAGAAGTGATCGAACACCTTTACTTCCCCGATAAGGCTATTGGCGAAGCTCATAGAATCCTAAAGCCGAATGGAAAACTAATCTTGATCGCTCGCAATTTCGCCAATTTCTTCAACCGAGTTTACATATTGGTTGGCAAAAATGTTATTCCAGGATTTGAACAAAGTCAACTTATTAGGTTTTTCACTTGGAAGTCGCTGAACGACCTTTTGAAGAGAAATGGATTTGAGCTCGAAAGGAGAGAAACATGGTTCTTACCGTTTCCCATGAGACACGTGACAATAAAGTATCCATTGTGGCGGAAAGCTATGAGGCTTCCGGCGAAATTGCTTCCAAATCTGGACGAAGGTCTCCTTGGAAAATGGAGAAAAACTAGCTGAGAAAACGCACTTGAACGCTCGCGGGCTAGTGGTTTGAGTTAGCGTGTTTTTATTCCTTCCTTAGGATAATGGGGAGAGCTCTAAGCGTTTTTACTTCCATCATAAACCGTTTTACACCATTTCTAAACAGGCTAGCGCGTTAACTGCAGGAGGTGATTACATATGAGGGCAGGCTTCATACATTTTGATTTTAGTGCACGTGGTGGAAGAGACCTAGTTACTATTTTGATGATGAAATGCCTAGAAAGATTAGGCGGCAAGACAATCTTACTCTGCGGTAGAGGAGTTGATAAGAAAACCATTATGAAATACTTTAAAGTGGATATAAAGATAGACAAAGAACTTGTATTTCCATTGTGGGCACATAATCCAGTCAAGGTTTATTTTGATTTTGTGTTACCAAGCATTCTAAGACCCTTTTGCGATGTGGTCATAGATGCGTATACCAGTGACCTGCTTCCATGGGTTGATGTGACTTATGTTCATTATCCAAGACCTCTGTATATACTAGAGGCGCAAAAAAGAAGCGCAAAAAATCATTGGGATTCTTATTATAGATTATATCAGGTCTTGGAGTATGCACTAAGTTTCCGATTTTCAGATAGACTAGTTTTAGCCAACAGTTGTTTTACGGCTGAAGTAGTAAGGAAGGTATTTAATACGAATCCTATTGTTATCTATCCTCCTGTGAATCTCACGAATTCAAAATCAAAAATAACTAAGAAAAACCTCATACTAACGGTTGGTAGGATCAGTCCCGAAAAAAAATTAGAGCAGATCCCGCTCGTGGCGAAGAGAGTTGATGCTAATTTTGTCATATTAGGTTCATTAACCAAATACAACTATGAATATTACTGTAGAATACGTAGATTGATCAAAAAATATAACGTAGAAGACAAGGTGACTCTGATTAAAAATGCTCCTTTCAGCGTGAAGATGGAGTTATTACAAAAAGCTAAAGTCTACTTTCATACTAGACCTTTCGAGCATTTTGGCATAGCAATAGTCGAGGGTATGGGAGCAGGATGTATTCCCGTAGTACATGATTCAGGGGGTCCAAAGGAAATCGTTCCTGAGGAGTGGAGATATGAGAATCTAGAAGAAGCCATACAGAAAATCAAAGAAGCATTACATTCATGGTCTTCTTCAGTATCGAAAGATATGAAAACTATTGCCCATCAATTCAGAGAAGAAAGATTCCAAAAGGAGTTCTCAGCAGCTTTACAATCATATCTCAATATCAAAAAGGTGGTTTAGCAGATATGCTATGCGATCAGAGAATATTAATCTTCTGCATGTTTTGCAACTACCAAGAGTTGGCGGGGAACACTACATCCCTTAACTATACTTTCCAAGCAACTCAGAGAGGGAAAGAGTAATCAGTTTTATTGCATGGATAACCAGCCGATGTTTGCATCTGGCCTGCTAGCTAGCTTTGGGGTTGATGCTACATGATTCGTGAACCCATCTGGCTTGGCAGAAGGCTCCTGATGTCTGCAAAAAATCTTATATTCAGGAGAATTGGTCTTCCAGTGAAAATCCAGAGAATAAATTTTGAAGTCACCAAAATGTGTAATGGTCACTGTATCTACTGCGATATTTGGAAGAAAAAACCCGATCCGAAAGAAGAGATCACGATTCAAGAAGTATATGACGGTTTGCAGCCTAGAAGTCTGTTCAAACATGTTGAAGAAATTGCTCCGACTGGAGGAGAACCTTTTCTCAGAAAAGACTTGGTTGATCTATGCCAAATCCTTAAAGAGATTTGCCCTAATGCTTCTTTCGGCATGGTCACTAACGGTCTTTTACCAGATCTTGTGTTGAAGAAAATGGTTGAATTGAGAGAAATAGACCCACTCGTTAACATAGGCGTAAGCTTAGACGGCTTTGCTCATTCAGACACGCTTCAAAGAGGCAACGCTAGACATTGCGAACTAGCTTGGCAGACAGTAGAGTTGCTAAAAAACGAAGGTTTCAAGCCTAGCGTGGGCAGCGTAGTGACGTCTATCAACATTGATGAAATGCTTAACTTTAGAAATTTCTGTTGGATGAGAAACTTAGGCCATGGCCTAGTGACCGCAAATCCTTCAGAACATTTCTACGGCAACATTGACAACCCTAACCTTGTAGATCTCCAGATCCCAAAAGAGAAATATTTTTTGTTCAAGAAAATCTGTATGTATGGACGGGTGACAGCTTTCAATTATTATTTTCCGCAGTACCTTGAAAACCCTAGACAGATTATGCCTTGTTTCAGTGGATTCAATTCCTTCTTTCTGAATTCTATAGGTCAGGTTTACCCGTGCATCCACTTAAACAATTCTTTAGGCAGCATAAGAGAATCAGTTTTTGGAAAAATATGGAAGGGCGAAAAAGCCGCTTCTATAAGAAAAGCCATTGTCAGACAAGAATGTCACTGCTACACGTTCTGCGAAGTCGATGCGTGGTTCAGAGCAAACATCTTTCCCGTGATAATCAAGGAAGTCAGAATGAAGCTAGCTAACTAGTCAAGCATAAAAATGGCGATCTCAGAATACAAAACTTAAAGAAAGCGACGTCTATTTTCATCGCGGGATTGGAATAGGGTTAAAAAATGAAGTTTGAAATCAGAGATAAATTCGGTAGCATCTTGATGTATTTAGGTTCACCGAGGCTCTTGAGATTTGTTCCTCTTAGTCTTGAGTGGGCTCACATTAGGGTTACAGAAAACTGCAATAGCAGATGTATAACTTGCTACGCCTGGAAAAATAGGTCTGTGGATGAACTAACTACTGAAGAGGTAAAAAATGCACTGCGGCAGCTGAAGGATATTGGAGTCAAGAATCTAATATTCATTGGTGGAGACCCTCTCCTGAGGAGGGACATTGGAGATATTATAAAAGAAGCTAGTTTACTCAAATTTGAAATAATAATAGTTGTGACTAATGGTCTTCTTCTTGAAGACAAAGCTGAGGAGTTATTAGAAAACGGGGTCACTCATATCACCGTGTCTATCGATGGCGTCGGACGCGCTAATGACGTGATACGCGGCGTCCATGGTTATTTTGAAAAATCTATTAGAGGTCTTGAGACCGTTCAAAGATTAAAGAAGGACAAAGGCCTGAACTGTTCAGTTACGCTTTTGACAACCATACTGTTGAATCAAAATGTTGATGAAATACCAAAATTACTTGAGATCTGCCAAAGCCTTGGTGTTTACTGGTCCTTCAACTTACTGGACCTTAATCTTGATATTTTCAAGGGAATACCCTTTTCTTCGCTATTAGTAGAGAACGAAGAAGAAATTGATAAGACGATCGACTACCTGAAGAAGACCCGCGAAGAACATCCCGGGCTAATATCTAGTGATGTTTTTTGTGACCATATACTAGAATACGCGAGAAACTATCTAAAAGGAAAGAACCGATACGATTTTCATTGTATTCACGGATACAAAATGATATATTTGGGATCACACGGTGAAGTGTATCCCGGTTGCTGGGCTATGGAACCTCTAGGGAATCTTCGAGAAAATAAGTTACGTGAAATTGTAGGATCAAAGAAATATCGAAAGCGTGCTGAGAGAATGTATCGGATGGAATGCCCCGGCTGCACCAATAGATTTCAACCTAACATATGGATGAAACATTTGATATCTCATCGGTTCGATTGCGAGCGCTCGACCCGTAAAAATTATGTGAAGCTATGATGGTGGTTAGATATGCGCGCGCGTGAAAAAGTAAAGATTGGAATCATAGGGTGCGGTGTTGCAGCCAATGATTTCATCTTGCCTAATTTGGTGCAACCTGAAATCGTGAAGAAGGGAGTTGAACTAATTGCGGTTTGTGACACCATCGAAAGTAGCGCCAAGGAAACCATGGGAACCTTCGGTGCCAAAGAAATGTACACAGACTACAGAAACATGCTTGAAAAGGCAGACATCAATGCAGTGGCTATCCTCACACCTGTAGCCTTGCATTACCCCATTGCCCTGGAATCGGCCCGCACGGGCAAACATATCTACGTGCAGAAAACGATGACGACCACCCTCGAAGAAGCCAACAATCTGATATCAACAGTGAGGAAAAAAGGCGTCAAACTGGTTGCTTCTCCTGGACAGATGCACAACCCCAGCCTGAGAATGGCAAAGGAGATGCTTGATGGAGGACTGATAGGACACCCTTTGTGGGGATACATCTTTGCCAATAAAGAGGGTCATACGCGTGAGCGCACTGATCCTTCATGGTATTATAGGCCTGGAGGGGGGCCAGTATACACTTACTTGGTATATTCGGCGACGACTTTCTGCTGGATGTTGGGATCGGTGAGGAAGGTCACATCGTTTTCCGGGATTGCCATACCCACACGTTGGTGGGGGAATAAACAGATAGATAATGAAATGGACGACTCGACAATGATTCTTATGGACTTTGGGAATTCAACATTTGTCAGTGCTGTTTCAAACTTCTGTGTAAAAGGCATGATGGTTGATAGAGCCATATACGGAACAAAAGGTGTTATCCATATACCCCTCTCAGCCCTCCGTTCGACCCAACATACGCCAACCCAAGTTCTTCTATACAACCTTCGCAGAAAGATAAGAAACTGGTTCCGCCGTCCAACATCTACGACAAGGAAATGGGTGGAATGGACTCCTCCCTTGTTTAAGTTCCCGTATTCCCTAGCAGCCCCTTGGGGGGCGAACATAATTGCAGACATCCTTGAGTTCGTAGATTGCATCATGAAAGATGAAGAACCAACCATTGCGACTGGAGAACACGCCCGCCACATCATCGAAGTGTTTGAGAAATCATACTTGGCTGCCAAAACAGGTAAAGTTCAGCATTTGGAGACAAGTTTTTGACTGTGGAGAGCTAACAATGAAAATAGGATTGATAGGTTGTGGCCATGTTGCTGATGGTCATGCGACCGTGTACAAATATATAAAAGATGCAAAAGTGGTGGCGGTCTCAGATGTTAATCTCAAGAAAGCGAGAATTTTTGCCAATAAACACGGAATTAGCAAGGTTTTTACAAACTATACAGATCTCCTCGAAATCAAGGATTTAGATTTCGTAGATATATGCACGCCTACTTCAACACATGTTCGTATTGCATGTGACGCATCCAAGTTTGGGCAAAATGTTTTGTTGGAGAAACCAATGGCCCTGAGCACTAGCGAATGTGAAAGAATTATACACGAATCAGAAAAACAAGGAGTCAGTCTTTGTGTCTGTCACAATCAAATATTCTTTCCATCTATTAGACGAGCCAAGTTAATGGTAGACTCAGGGCATTACGACCTCATATCCTTTAGAACTTCTGTCAAGCAAAGTCCTCAGATATTTGCATATCCACCATGGAACATGACTTCTGAAGAAAAAGGGATTCTCTGGGAAGCAGGATGTCATCCTGCATATCTCCAGCTGCATTTTTTAAAAAACATAACGGATGTCTACGCGGTTGGCAGTAAGGTCAAATATCCAGTTTATGACGAGTTTTCGGTTCTCTTGCGAACATCAGGGCAATCTTATGGAATCATAGAAGTATCATGGGTCACCAAAGGATCGGAAAAAATCTATGAAATCGACAGCGCCGACGGAAAACAAGCATGGCCACAAGTAGACGGAGACTATCACTCCATACTCGAATTAGAAAAACCAAGAGCGGGAGGGATGGTTTATTCCGAAATCAAAAGAATTTTTCGATATCTCCTTCGTTCTCGACGTGATATGTACTCACACCTCAATTACTTCGTTGGGCATTTCTATTTAATCAATCAATATATGAACAGCTTAAAGAATGGCTCGCCTCCACCCGTGCAACCAGAGGAAGGAAAAAGAACCATTAAACTTCTGGAGTGCATAGAAGAATCCTTGAATACACATAAGACCATTCGAATGAAATAGAGTTCACTACGTCTTGTTTGACAAATCAGCGCGTGAGTGTATGCCAAAACAAGAAGTTAAATTGAAAAGACTTTGGGGTTCTAATCGTGAGATCCTCTTAACAGAAAATGTGTTGATTCATCTTCCTCGGAAAAATAAAATTTTGGATGTAGGTTGTGGAGACGGCTACTTGTCTTATCTCTTGACAAAACGGGGGTCAGATGTGGTCGGTATAGACATCTCTCCCTTTAGGATTAAATATGCTCATGAAAAGTGCTCGGGTGCTGATTTTATCCTTGCTGACGGGCGTCATCTTCCCTTTCGTGGTGAAAGCTTTGATTCTGTGGTGTGCTGTGAAGTTTTCGAGCATGTCTTAGATTACCCATTAATAATCGATGAAATATATCGGGTCAGCAAAAAAAAGGCGAGGCTTCTGGCGACTGTTCCATACAGATATCATGGACACATACATTCTTTTAACGAACAAAAAATCTATAATGGTCTGAAGGGTGGGGGATATACCGTGAACAAGATTTACGGGATAGGCTTCGAATTAGAAGGCATCGGCAAACGCTTTCCTTCAACACTCAGAATTTTCATCCACAAAGTTTTTTACGTACTCTTCAAACGTGCTAACTTTCTCTTTGCTGTAGGTTACAAAAGTTAAGTAATGTACGCTCGCAACATCGTCTCCCAATAAATTTGCAAATGTCGCACGGACTCTAAAGGCATGCTTGAAACATATTAAGGCGATGATTTTCTAAAGCTTCGAAAAAAGGGTTGATTCGAACAGATTAAGGAACCGCTATTATCAACGAGATGTTTATGCAGAAGGTGAATTTAGACATTAGCGAGGGGAGTGGACATTGTTGCTTAAGCCTGTCTTGACAAACTTAGACCTTATACTTAGAGTTAATCAGAAGTATCCAACAATTCCTATAACTGCTTATCCGGTGAGTAGCGAGTATGCCATGATTAAGCTTCTTGGTGAGTATGAACCTATGAATGAGAATGTTCTGCTTATGGAAACTTCAAATTCTATTAAGAGGGATGGTGCGGGCATAATTCTAACTTATCCTGCTCTTGAAGCGACTAAATTATTGAAGGAGAAAGATAAAATATTCCGTATTCAGAGCCTTAATTACAGACGTGTCAGGGAATTCTGAAAGAACCAGGGATAGCTTGTGGCGTCAGGAGATATCGTTTTTGGATAAGAAAAAAATAGTGGTGTTTGCTCCGCATCCTGACGATGAAACACTTGGCTGTGGAGGAACAATAGCCAAGAGAATAAGCGAAGGATACAAAGTTTTAATAGTTATTATGACTGACGGCAGACATGCCTTCATGCATGTTTTGGGTATAGACTCCGACCCGTCGCCTGAGGAGTTGAAGGAACTTAGGAAAGAAGAGGTGAAAAGGGCAGCCGGAATTTTGGGTGTGCCGGAGGAGAATTTGATTTTTCTTGATTTCGTAGATAGAACGCTTAAAGGTAATACAGAAAATGCTGAGGAAAAAGTTTACAAAATATTGAGTGAAAATCGTCCAGTTGAGGTTTATCTTCCCTACCGGAACGATGGTCATCCAGACCATCGTGCGACATACTGGATAGTGAACAATTCGCTGAGAAAATTGGGCATTTACCCATTAACATATCAGTACTCAATTATGCATAAGTATGCGCGCTTCGGTCCACTCCTCAATGTTCTTCTGGGTCCCGTAAAAAAACACATTGTTCGTGTTGATATTTCGAATTTTCTTCCCCTCAAAGAAGCGGCGGTCAAAGAGTTTAAGACGGAGTTGACTGCTATATCAAGTAGACAGCATAAGCCAGTTCTAAATGGTACTAAAAAATTCCTGAAATGTGAAGAGGTTTTTTACGTCGATAAGAAGTAACTTGACATTTATTATATAGACGTAAGTATGGGTGATAGAGGCTTAATAAAAGCCGCATGTCGTATTCTCATGAAACAGCTATGTTAAGGAAAAATTTTGAAGTGCTGGGTGCATCACAAGTGTTTCTGTTATTGTCGCTTGTTTTTTGACGTTTATATCGGTTTTCCTATGGAACACACATAGTGCATCTTATTCCTGCCACCTGTATTTGATTTCTAGAACAAGGATCGAATTGTTCTAAATATTATTTCCATTGGTGTTTAAATAGCATATCTCAGATTTATCCAAACATTCAGTCAGCTTCTCAGGAGAAAACGTAGCGATGGAGAGAAAGGATAATAATTCAGCTATTTCAGTGGTTATCGCTGCGTTAAATGAAGAAGAGGGTATTGGTCCAACTCTTGAAGAACTTAAAAAGGTTTTAAACGATCCTTACTTGGTTGTGGTTGATGGAAAAAGTGTTGATACAACTGTTGAAATAGCTAAGAACATGGGCGCAGATGTTTTATTGCAGGATGGAAAGGGAAAAGGGGACGCCTTATTTCAAGGCATTAAGCAACTAAATTCAAATGTGCGTTATGTTGTTTTTACTGATGCTGATTTCACTTATCCTGCTGAATACGTTCCCAAGATGGTTGAACTTTTAGAGCAGAGTCCTGACGTCGGCATGGTTATCGGAAATAGGTTTGATGGCGAGTATAAATTCAAGTCGATAGCGAACCCATTTTATGTGGGAAATAGATTACTTGCCTTTGCTCAACATGTGGTGAATGGTGTTAAACTTGGTGACCCTTTATCGGGTTTGAGAGTTGTTAGACGGGATATCTTGGAAGGCTGGAAACCCAAGAGTAAGGGCTTTGATGTTGAAGTTGAAATGAATTTTCATGTTGAACATAAAGGATATCGAATAGTTGAAATTCCAATAGAGTATAGAGTAAGATTAGGCGAGAAGAAATTAAAGTTGAGACATGGCTTCGGAATTTTGAAAAGAATTCTAGCTGAGAGCTTACCTGTTTAATTCTTCTCGTGAATCTTGGTTCGTTCAGATTCTAGATTTCGTTCGCTCTATGTTATTGAATCTGTGGAAAGGAAAGTGAGATTTTGCTTAAGGTTGGAGTTATTGGCATAGGTCACATGGGGAAACTTCACTTATTGAACGCTTTGCGCATAAATGGTATCAATATAGTGGCCGTTGCGGACAAGAGTGAAAGAAACCGAAATTCTGCTGAAAGATATCATGTGAAAACCTACGATGACTATAGTAAACTGATAGATGCGGAAGAATTGGATGCGGTTATAATATCTTTGCCAAACTTTCTTAAGAAAGAAAGTGTCTTCTGCGCAGCAGAAAATAAATTAGATATTTTTCTTGATAAGCCCTTGTCTAGAAATTTTGCCGAAGCGCAAGAAATTGTTCAAAAAGTAAAAAAGGAAAACGTTAGGCTGATGGTTGGGGCTAACTATCGATATTTTGACTGTGTACAGAAATTAAAGAACAATTTGGATGATGGAAGAATCGGCGATGTTGCTATTGCTACATCAGAGCTGATTCTGAATGGCCCTATTTCACACAGTCTTGTTCCAACGCCAATTCCCGAATGGTGGTTTGATAAAAAAATGTCTGGAGGAGGGGCATTGCTGGATTTAGGCTATCACCTAATAGACTTATTATCTTGGATGTTTGGCGACTTGCAGGTAACCCACTCAAACTTGGGGTATGGGCTTAACCTACCCGTAGAAGATAAGAGCACGGTAGTATTGGAATCAAAGAACAAATCAACAACATGCATAGTGAATGTAGGGTGGTTTGCAAAGTCAATTTTTCCAGATTTCAATTTTCGAATAAACCTTCATGGAACAGCTGGATATGACTCAACAGAACATTATGTCCCAAGAAACCTTCGGGTTTACGCCGTTAAAGAAGGTGCCTTGAACTTTTTCAGAAAAGTGTTGAGAAAGAAAATGCATTACCTATCCTATACTTATTATTATTACTCGTTTTATAGGATATTGGACCTATTTTTTGAATCATTAAAGCAAGGAACCGAGCTGCCGATCTCCCCAGAAGAGGAACTAGGTGTGATTCGAACGATTGATTCTGTCTACAAACAGAATGGTGTGAATTAAATGGCTAAGGTTGTTTTGACTTCCTTAAGGGCGAATAACTTCTCGGATAATGAGATAGACGAAGCGGTGGCCAATGCTATTGATAGATTAGGTTTTAGTTTTAAAAGTAAAGTTCAAAACGTAGTTCTAAAACCTAATCTATGTTATTATTGGAATTATTCAACAGGGGAAACTACTGATCCACGAGTAGTTTCTGCAGTTGTTGACTATGTGAGACGCAGAGTGGGAAATGATGTCAATATCTCGGTCGTCGAAGCCGATGCATCGGCAATGAAAACAAAATATTCGTTTAGAGTTCTTGGATACGACAAATTATGTCAAGCGAAAAATGTGAAATTGGAAAACTTAAGCAAAGGAAAAATTGTTGACATGAAGGTTAATGTTAATGGAAAAGAGATAGTGTTGCCTATTAATGAGATCCTTCTAAAAGCTGATTTATTAATTAACATACCTAAACTTAAAACTCATAATTTTGTTGGCGTTACTTGCGCCCTGAAAAATATGTTTGGAGCTATCGCAAAACCGAGAAAATACTCTTATCACAAGATGATTTCTCAGGTTATTGTGGGAGTAAACAAGATAGTTAGATCGGACATGTGCGTGGTAGATGGCGTCATCGTCCATGGAAGCAGCACCAAGCGATTAGGAGTTATCTTAGCAGGAGATAACCCTTTTGCTACTGATTTTATAGCAGCAGAAGTAATGGGATTTAACCCGAGGAGAATACCGTATCTTAACATGGCGGAGAAAGAAGAAATCGGCAAAGCCAATGAGATCAAATTAATCGAAGATCAAGTCAAACTTGAACAGGTTAGAAAGTCTTTTCCTAGTTACAATCACTTCATGCATAAAGTTTCATGGAGTACGCAATTAAAGATGTTGAGAGCATATGCGTCAATCGTAGGAGACGTAATTCCTCCAGTATTAGAAAAATAGTTAGAGACATAACATTTTGATTCGATGAAGAAACTTAACGGAGTCGGCAACTATGCTGTTAACACTTGTTCTTTGGGTGTTGCTATGCTCTATTTTCTTGGGTTCTTCAGGGATATATTATTTGTACATGAAGAATAAAGCATCAAAACCTTGGAATCTGAACTTTAAAGAAGGATACGTGCCATCTGTAAGTATCTTAATCCCCGTGCACAATGAAGAAAAAACTATTGGGTTAAAATTAGAGAATTTGTCCAAAGTTACATATCCAGCCGAAAAAATCGAGACGATACTCGTGAACGATGCTTCTACGGACAAAAGCTTAGACAAAATAAACGAGTCTGTAGGCCATAATCATCGTCTGGACATAAAGATATTAGATAGAATAGAACGAGAAGGAAAAACCAGTTCTTTAAATTTCGCTTTGAAGCATGCAAAAGGCGACGTAATAATTGTGTCTGATGCAGATTGTTTCTGGCCTGCAGATATCTTGATAAAAGCTTTGCCTTATCTTTCAAATTCAAGCGTTGGCGCAGTCACAGGACGAGAGTCACTGCTGAACCTTCCAAATTCGTTGAGTGTGAGAGGGGAGCTTTTCTATGACAAAACTATACAGTCAATCAGAGTCGGTGAATCCAAGGTTCATTCGACGATTTTTTTCCAAGGAGGATTCTCTGCCTTCAAAAGAAGCCTTCTTGACACATTTGATAAAGAAGCAGATGACTCTGGCACGGCCTTTAATATTGTTCAAAAAAACAGCAGAGCACTCTTAGCACCCGACGCCTATTTCTATACGACGTTTCCAGCCAGCTGGAGAAACAAAGTTATATTGAAAATCAGAAGAGCGAATCAACTGCAGCGAATTTGGGGAAAATGCTTAAAACTATTACTCCGCAGAGAGTTAGTTATCCCCAAGAAGATAGCGCTTCCAGAAATCATTCTGCACATTTTCAACCCCATAGTCTTCATAGCTCTAATCTTCACCACTGCTTTCGTTATCGTTGAACAACCCCTATTCTCCATCATTTTTCTGTTAGTTCTCTTGTCTGCGATACTGGTGTCAAAAAGTAGAGCACCTCTAATTGAAATAATACAAAACAACTTGATATTATTCCTCGCAATGGTTACGTCTCCAAAGAAAAGAAAGTCTGGAATTTGGAGAACTACTCAGGAATCTAGGCTCCTCTTGGATGAAGAAATTCTCCGCCAAAGACAACTAATTTGAACGAACTAGAGCGGTGAGATTTTGGTAAACGTCGGGATTGTTGGTCTTGGGCAGATGGGAAGTATGCATTTAACTAATTGCCTACATATGGATAACGTCAAGGTAGTTGGGGTTGCTGACCCTTCGGAGAGATCTCTTAAGAGATCCGCAGTGCTTGGATGTGATGGGGTTTATACTGATTATAAGCAGCTTTTCAACAACTCTCGCAATCTTGACGCAGTTGTAATTTCAGTTCCTAACTACCTACATTTCGAAGTTATAAAATCAGCTCTCGAAAACGGTTTGAACGTTCTAACAGAAAAGCCCCTCGCCATCAATGTTCAACAATGTGAGAACATCGTAAAATACGTTAAGGCTAGCGGAAAAAAGTTGATGATCGGTCACAACTTGCGGTTTGTCGATGCGATCGAAAGAATCAAGACAAGCCTTGAGAAGGGACATATCGGACGTTTGGAGACGGCCACTATAGAAGAGATCGTGAATGGCCCGTTTTCTCACCCTATTAATCCTGTTCCAGTCGCAGAATGGTGGCTTAATCCGCAAAAATCAGGAGGAGGAGCTTTAATAGATATAGGATACCACATGATTGACCTATTCCGTTTCTTCACAGGAGAAGATGCAAAAGTCCTGTTTTCTTCTCTTAGGTATAAATACAACCTGCCAGTTGAAGAAGGTGCAGTTGTTGTCCTTTCCACGCGTGAATCTTCCGTTAAGGGAATAATTAATGTTGGTTGGTATCAACGGTCAGTTTTCCCAAAGTATAATTTCAGAGCGATACTTCACGGAAACAGTGGTTATCTTTCAACCGAAGATTTTTTCCCCAGAAATATCTATCTTCACGCCTTTAAAGAAGGTTCAAAAAACATTCTTCGTAGAATTACAGGGCAAAATCTCAGACCGTTATCCTACACGTATTATTACGAGGCATATTACAAAGAGTTGAAGACGTTTTTCGATTGCCTAGAAAATGACGCTGAGCCTCCTGTTTCAGCCATAGATGGGCTTAAAACAATGCAGATCATCGCCGAAGCATACGAGCTTTTCAACAATAGAAAAAGTGATTGAAGTTTGGGAAACAAAGTTAGCGCAGTTTCAGCGGATGCGAGTGGAAAGAATAACAAAGAGCGCATATCATTAGCTCTGGATTTAATCAATTTCAAACCTAAAGGTTCAGTGGGCTCCATAGCTATAAAGCCAAATTTATGCTACTACTGGGATGCGGCAACAGGCTACACGACTGACCCTGCTATTGTATCAAGTATCATAGACTACTCGAGAGAGAATTTGGGATTCGATGTCAAAATTAAGATAGTTGAAGCGGACGCTTCAGCCATGCAAACCAAGTACGCGTTTCCGCTTCTTGGCTACACAAAGCTGGCAGAGGAAAAAAAGGTTGAACTCTTGAATCTCTCGAAAGACACTGTTGAAGAAAGAGAAGTCGAGGTCAATGGGCGCAGATTATCTTTTAAGATTCCCATAACACTGCTGCAATCTGACCTTTTTATTAATGTACCAAAAATGAAGATAATGCGTGCCACTCATATTACATGCGCTTTGAAGAATATTTTCGGTTGCATCGCTCTTCCGAGAAAAGTTACTTATCATCCCTTCTTGGAAGAAGCCATCGTGGGCATAAACAAGATTTTGAAACCCCATCTAAATTTGGTTGATGGCTTAGTTGCCTTGGGACGTTTTCCTGTTAAGCTTGGCCTTATTATGGTAGGCGAAGACCCTTTCTCTGTCGATTGGGTTGCAGCTCAAATAATGGGATATAATCCTTCAAAAATTAAATTCCTAAAGTTGGCAGTCAACGAGAGACTTGGAGAGCCTGAGGATGTTGTTGTCTGCGGAGAGAGAATCGAAGCTTTTAGAAAGAATTTTCCGAGTGAGAATAATGCGATGTCTAGGGTTAAGATGAGGCTTCAGTTTTCATTGCTGAAAACATACAGAATACTAAGCGGAGACATCGTTCCGCCAATGCTTGAAGACTTGTAAAGTTCAGGTCAGTAGATGTTGGATCAACGCTAGGTGCTATGAAGTGTTTTTTGGTTTTTCGTTTGGCTTAATTTGTCTGCGACTGCAAAAACAATATTTGCAGAATGATAAAAATAGAGAATAAACTATGTTAACAAGTATGCGTTTGTTGAATGGTCTCCTTTACAATTAGTTGCAAGTAGCGCGCGGTGATGTTATTCCTCTTGGTCTTGAAGAGGCCTAGTCTTGTAGACAGAATTATACACATTTGAAATCAAACACACGTGGAGTGCTCCGTTATTGAAGCCTAAGGCTACTGTTGGAATATGTGTTAGGAACTGTGAAGCTTATATTAAGGATACTATTGAGAGTATTTTGAATCAGGATCTTCCACATCAGTTGATAGAGGTCATATTTGTTGATGATGGTAGTGAAGATGGCACTTTGGATATTATTCGCAGCTTTATTCCTAAAATGGATTTTGAGTTTAGGATTTTTGCTGGTCAATGGAGAGGTTTGGGCGTAGTTAGGCAAATTGTAGTAGAAAACGCCAACGGGAGTTATATTGTTTGGGTTGATGGTGACACGGTTTTGTCGAAGGACTATGTTAGAAAGCAAGTGGAGTTCATGGAGAAAAATCCTAATGTGGGAATCACTGCAGGGAAGTGTTGTGATTATAAAGATTTATACTCATTGAAAAACCAAAACTTGATTTCATTTTTGGAACAGATAGGATTTGTAGCTGTAGACATCAGATATAAGGGAAAGGCAACTCAAAAGTTACCTGGAACAGCAGGATCGACTTATAGGGTTAAAGCTTTGAGGCAAGTGGGGGGGTTTGATGGTCGTGTTAAAGGCGCTGGGGAAGACATTGACGCCGCGTATAGAATCATGAAAGCCAACTGGCTAATCTATCTCGCTACTGAGGGCACGTTTCATGCCGAGCGAAAGGAAACATGGAAGGCTCTTTGGAGCCAATACTTTTGGCATGGTTATGGTTTGCATTTCGTCTTTCACAAGAATAAGGGCTTAGGAAAACTTTATGATATGCTGCCCCCTGTCGCCTTTCTATCAGGACTGTTGTACTCTTTTGTCACCTATAAATTAACCCATCAAAAAGCGGTCTTTTTGCTGCCGTTTCATTTCGTTTTCAAGACAACTGCTTGGTGGTTAGGGTTTATTGAAGGTCACTTAGAATCTCATGGGCATTATTACCGAAAACAACAGATATCAAATGTCTCCGCATGAATTTGCAATATGCAAAAAAATCCATTATGTGGCAGGGTTTGTGTGATGAGGAACAAGGTTAAGGTCACCTTAGGACTCTGCGTGAAGAACGCTGAAGCAACAATTAGAGAATCAATAGAAGGTATTTCTCGTCAGGATTTTCCCCATCAGCTCATGGAGCTTATTGTTGTTGATGGCTGCAGCAAAGACAGAACACTGATGATCATCAAAGAACGACTTAGAAAGTGTAGCATAAGGACTAGGATCTATAGGGAAGACACAGGTTTGGGAATGGCAAGGCAAATTGTTGTATACAACGCCCGCGGAGACTATATAGTCTGGATTGACGGGGACATAATATTGCCAAAGGACTATGTTAGAAAGCAAGTGGAGTTCATGGAGAAAAATCCTTGCACGGGAATTGCTGAAGGAACATATGGAATATATCACGCAAAAGGTCTGGTTGCAGCCTTAGAAAATCTTACGTCTGTTGTACATTCAAAATATCGAGAGGGAGCATCGAAAATAGATGCAGCAACCGAAGGCGCGATTTGGCGAGTCGAAGCAATTAGAAAAGTTGGGGGTTTCGATGATGCCATAAAAGGTGCCGCAGAAGATGTGGACGCTGCTTACAGAGTTAAAGCAGCCGGATGGTCTATTTGCACAACTAAGGAATCATTTCAAGAGGTTTGCCGAGAGACGTGGAAGTCTCTGTGGGATCAATACTTTTGGTATGGTCGTGGTGGTCATTATCTTCATCATAGAGGCAAGAGTAAGCCCGCTTTGTATAAAATGCTGCCTCTTGCTGGCTTTTTGGTTGGAGTTGTGTATGCATTTGATGCTTATAAATTGACACGTCGAAAAACAGTCTTTTTGTTACCTATTCATTACGCTTTCAAGAGGATAGCTTGGTGTTTGGGTTTTGTCAAAGCTCACGTGGATGAATACGGACATTAGCAATGATTTCTAGGATGGTTGCTTTAAATGAAGATATTGATGATTACCCCTTTCTATTATCCAATAATAGGCGGTACTGAAAGTGTGATAGAAAACATCTCAATTAATCTCAACAAGATTGGAACATTTACTGATATTATGACCTTTAGTATTAATAGAACGTGGAAACCTTGGTCGATTCATCAAATGAAGAAAGGGAAAATTGAGAAGGTTAATGGTGTAAATGTCATAAAGATACCTGCGTTAACCTTTTTGCCGACACGAATCTTATTTAGAGCGAACTTCATTCCAGGGCAATTTACGAATAAACTTATGGACTATGATATCTTGCACTTCCATAATGATGTAGATCTAAGCTTTCCTTTATTCTCGTTTTCGATCAATAGGCCAAAAATCTTACACTGTCATTGTTTAGATGTAACATACGGTTCTTATAGAAGAAATCCCTTACATAGGTCACTGCTAAAAAGGACAGCTAACACTTTTATTGTGCCATCAGTTTTTTTCCTTAAATCACTTGTCAATCTTGGAATATCTCGAGAAAAGATTGTTGTGATACCAAATGGCATAGACATTGAGAAATTCCACCCCTCTGGAGAAATTAAAATCAAAAATCTGCTACTTTTCGTTGGAAGAATTCACAAAAAGAAAGGATTAACAGTCTTGCTAAAGAGCTTGAAATTCCTAAGGACGTGTGTTAAACTCGTGATAATAGGTCCGCTATCACAGCCTTGGTTCTTAAAGGAAATTCTTCTTCTGATTAAGGAAATTAATGACAAAACTGGACACCGAGTTGTATACTTGGGTGCGCAGAAAATTGATGAACTAATAAAATGGTATCAAAGAGCTTCAATTTTGTTGTGCCCCTCAATTTTTGAGGTTTTTCCGGTTGTGATTCTGGAAGCGATGTCTTGCGCAACTCCAGTTGTAGCAACGAACGTCGGAGGTATTCCAGAGGTTGTTCGTGATCACAAAAATGGAATCTTAGTTCCGCCGAATGACGCTGTTAAACTAGCTGAGAGTATACAATATTTGTTGGATAACGAAAAAGTTAGGCGAAAATTCGGTGAAGAGGGTAGAAAGTGGATGGTTAAAAATTTTTCCTCAGAAACAACGGCAAAGAAACTCTGTCAGATTTACGGGAAACTAATATAAAAATAGACGAGTAGATGGTTTCGCGCGTGCAATTATTTTTTCTTTAGGAAATTTATCTTTATGAATCTCCCATGACATGCTGAGGCTACACTTACCCCGATTGCAATGTCGAGGCACACAAGAGGACCAAAACAGATTCAAACCCCAGAACTGCCACCAAATCGAAAAATAAGAATCCTCACCATTTTACACCAATTTCTGGACAAGGCAGCGCGCGGTCGTACATATAAGATAGTTGTTGGAGGTTAAGCGGGAGGTAGAATAGATGGAGTGGCCGCGATAGCATTCTTCAGTATGGAGCCTGCGCCTGTAGGTGTCCAAGAAGGACTGTAGCTGCTTATTAGTGAATGCATCATGCTTATTCGAAATACCCATGCGCAATAGCCTATCCCAAGGTTGTTGAAAGCCGTCAAAAGGTTATCGTAGCTCTTGAGAGCATCGGCCAAGTTGCTTCCAGTCCACCAGACATTACATCCAGATTCTCCAATCAATAGAGGCTTGCTCAGGTTGTTTATCACGTATGGAATCCACATCATGTTGAGACCTTGCATTACTTGTGTGTAGTTTAAACCGCCGTATCCAACTCCGCCCCCGACACCGCTCGGATACTGGATTGAATCGTAGTAGATGTGAGCTTGGTAAACAATATTAGAGCCAGAAAGGGGATAGTTGAGAATCCATTCAAGAGATGCGCCATAGCCGTCAATAGTTTGAGGAGGATATTGTGGATATGCAAGGTTGCACCATGTTCCACCCCACTGGACTAAGATGATGTTGTCTACCCCAGCACTTCGAATCATGTTTATCGTTGTTTGTACGGCATTGAGCCACGATGCTTCTGCCGTAGCATCACCTTGCGGTTCATTCCACAGCCCTATTATCACATTTGGATAAGCCTTGAGCGTTGTGGCTATTGACAGCATCATATTTTCATAAGCTGCTTCGTCAGGAATAATGTTTGCTGCACCTGTGCTTGTTTGGTAGGGCGGATATGGTAATGGGTCTTGTGGTGAGCTTCCATTATCAGTAACAGTCCATCCTTCGAGAATTAAGTACATATTTCGTTGCGCCAGCAAACTGGCATATTGTTGAATAATCTGTCTAAAGTTCTGCGTATTGTTAACCCAAAACTGAGCACGGTAAAGCGACCTAACGCAATTGCAACCCCAACTCTTAATCTCGTTAAGTTCCGCAGTCACCAAAGCTTGATTACTCTGCCAGTCTTGATACGTTGTAAGCCAGTTGCCTTGCCACATTCCGCCAGGAGTATCCTGAAAATCTCCAACGTCAACTCCTCTGAGAATCACGGTGTTGTTCTGATCGTCCATGATATAGCGGCCTTTAACATGCAATGGTGAAATAATTGCTATGGTGCCCGAGCTGCTTATGGTTACGTTGCTCATAAGCAAGGAGATTACAGGGGAAATGTTAAAGACTCCAGTGAGTATAACTGAAATTAGGATAACTGCGTAGAACTTCGTGCTTCTCAGTTCTTTCATAGCTAATTTAACTGTTCGCGGTTTATAGATTAAAGGTTTGCGACGGTCTTTGTTGTTCATGTACGTTTCGCCAATGCATAGTAACAATGTGATAAGTCTTTATGTTTAGTAGTTTAAAAAGCCATATGAACGGGCAATATTTAGCTGAAAATCATATGATGGGATCGGCGAGTTCATTAGATGAGTTCTATGCTTGCTAAGTGGAAATCGAGTGATTTTCTAGTGGTTTTACTAATTTTGCAGTCCATGGTGTACGCCACGGTGTTCTTGGACGTTCCAATTGCGAGGCAAGTTATTGGTTTTCTTTATCTCACCTTTGTTCCAGGATTCGTTATTATTAAACTACTGAAATTGCATGAGCTTGACGTATTGGAAACCATTCTTTTCTCGGTGGGGCTCAGTGTTGCTTTTCTGATGATCGCTGGGCTTCTTGTAAATGAATTTGGTTTCCTACTCGGCATTTCACGGCCGCTTTCCTTGGTTCCTTTAATGATAATCTTGAACAGCCTCATACTTGTGGGTGCGTTTCTGGCATTTTTAAGAAATGAAAGCGTCAAATTCTGGGAGACTAAAACTCTTGGGCTACATCCGTTAACGCTAGTCCTAATAGGTCTTCCTATTTTAAGTATTGTAGGAGCGATGTGGGTAAACGCTTTTGAAAATAATGCGATTTTACTCTTCATGTTAATAGCAATCTCGTTGGTATTTGTTATCGGCGTTGTTTCCAAGAAACTGTTGCCTTCAAAGTTATATCCATTCGCTGTGCTTATGATCGCCATCACTATTCTTTACCAATCTTCATTCATTTCCAACTACATCGTTCCCTTCGGCTCAGATGTCCCTAGCGAATATTTTCTCGCCAAAACTACCCAAAACAACGCGTATTGGAATCCAACTCTTCTATCTTATATGGGTATAGGACAGTATGCCAAGCTAAATACAATGTTAAGTATCACTATTCTCCCCACAGTTTACTCGACCCTATTGAAAATAGACCTAACATGGACATTCAAACTATTATTTCCACTAATCTTTGCTTTCGTACCCTTGGGTTTATACCAAATCTGGCAGACATATATAAGCAAAAAATATGCTATGATTTCCGCTTTTCTGTTTATGGCACAAGGGACATTCTACACCGAAATGTTAGGATTAAACAGACAGATGATTGCAGAATTGTTCTTCGTTCTGTTATTACTTGTAATTCTTAATAAGAAGATGAAGCCGGTTAATAAGATTGCATGTTTCATGATCTTCAGCTTTGCTCTGGTCACCTCACATTACGCACTCGCTGTAATTTTCCTGTTATTTATTTCTTCCACTTTAGTTTTATTGATCATCTTAAAACGTCCAACCAAAAACATAACTGTCCCTATGGTTGTTTTATTTTTTGCAGTAATGTTTACATGGTATATTTACACTTCTGGGTCAGCCACTTTTGACAGCTTTTTACAGACTGGAAATTATATCTATAGCCAACTAGCCTACTTTTTCAATCCCGCATCACGAGGGCAAACTGTACTGACAGGTTTGGGATTGGTTGAATCACCATCCATTTGGAATACTATTAGCAGAATGTTTGCGTACCTTACCGAAGCCTTTATTGTTTTTGGCTTCGTCGGTTTGGTCACTAAACGTACAAAGACCCATATTGAAAAGGAGTTTTTCATTTTTAGCTTGGCAGCCATAATACTTTTAGCTATGCTTATACTGGTGCCAGGGCTAGCGAATACGCTCAATATGACGCGGTTTTACCATGTACTTCTGTTTTTCTTAGCACCCTTATGCGTTGTCGGTGCCGCGTTCATCGTTAAGCTATTGTCCAAGCGAGAAAAGGAATTTGCTGTTCTCGCTTTATTGTTAATTGTGTTAGTACCTTACTTTCTTTTTCAAACAAACTTTGTGTATGAAGTTACTGGAAGTGAAAGTTGGTCGATACCCCTTAGCGGGTACAGGATGAGTCCTTCGCTGCTATACGGTTCCTTTGGGTATACGGACGCGTATAGCGTATACGGGGCGCAATGGGTTTCGAAAAAAGTCGATCTTGAAAATTCGCAATTATACGCTGATGATTCATCTCGACTTGGCGTATTAACTATGTACAGCATGATCTATAGCAACTACGTTCAGGATTTAACCAACACTACGATATTGTCGATCAATGGCACTATTTACTTAAGTACATTAAACGTTGTCTATGATAAAATAGCAGCCAGAGGATACGTGTGGAATTATAGCAACCTTTCGTTTCTCTTTAATAATTCAAACCTAATATACGCAAACGGCGGTAGTGAAGTTTACAGAAATCCCGGCACGCGCGCTTAATAACAACGAACAAGAGGCAATAATCTTGAAGGTTGGTGTTTTCCATCCGTCTTTACATAATTATGGTGGTGGAGAACTTGTGGCACTTCTTGTTACTAATACATTAGCCAGAAGTGGTTATGATGTAGAATTGTTTGTTAGCAAGAAGCTTCAACCGACACAAATCAAAAAAATGCTGGGCGAAGAAATAGCCTCTTCTGTTAAAATCACAGTTAAATCTTCACTTATTTGGCCAGGAAA
Source organism: uncultured Candidatus Bathyarchaeia archaeon (assembly GCA_964655075.1). Lineage (GTDB taxonomy): Archaea > Thermoproteota > Bathyarchaeia > Bathyarchaeales > Bathyarchaeaceae > CAZZLD01. Next base: position 133,133 of record CAZZLD010000001.1, on the reverse strand, counting down.
CTCATTCGACATTTTTCCAACAATTGTTAATTCTTTTATTCTAAAATCAAAGTGCGACATTCTTATAGACACTTACTCTAACTACATTTTCCCTTGGACAGATATATGTTACGTTCATTTTCCTTCTTTGAACGTCTACGATTATAGAACAAGCTTTCCATACCTGAGACGCAGGCATGTCAGAAATGTACTTGGTCTTCCCCATGTGATCTATGCTAAAAAACTACAGAACTACGACGACAAGCTTATAATTACAAACAGCAAATTCACCGCTGCAATCATCAAAGAATTCTTAAATGTTAACGTGAAAGTTATATACCCACCTGTGCAATCAGCTTTGTTCAACGAATCCTTGGAAGGTCTCACGCAGAACCCGAGAGAAAACACGGTCGTAACTATTTCAAGATTCTCAAACGAGAAAGGCCTCGAAAAAATCCCATACATCGCAAAACTGACAAAAAGCAACGTAAAATTTGTGTTGATAGGACTCTTGCAAGATGAGAAAGTCTACGAATCGCTAACTCGAAGTATCGAAAGCCTCAGTTTAAACAAAAAAATTGAACTCATAGCTAATGCTCCGAAAAGAGAATTAGAAAATATCTTGAAAAAGGCTAAAGTCTACTTGCACACAATGGTTGGAGAACACTTTGGAATTTCAATTGTAGAGGCAATGGCAATGGGTTGCATACCCATCGTCCACGATTCAGGTGGCATGAAGGAATTCGTGCCTAAAAGATACAGATACGAAAATCTACAAGATGCGGTAAGAAAAATAGAAATAGCTATGAATGAATGGACGCCAGAAAAAGCAAAAACGATGATCGAGATTGCCAAGCAATTCTCCGAATCCAAATTCTCCAAGAATTTCACCGAAACATTCTCCTCATATATCCAACAACATCCCAAAAACCCAACACCTCAATTGAGAAAAAGCATACGAACAAATACTCTCCAAAAGTGAAAGAGAGATACACAAAAAGATTGGCCATGAAGGAATAATAATGAGTTTAGTAAGTTTCGTCAAAGTTATTCAACAAAATCATGACCAATTAAAACAGGCCATATCGAAATCTCTGAATTTGATCGGGTTTGACTTTCGAAGTAACATCAAAAACCTCGTTATCAAGCCCAACATGTGTTATTACTGGGACTACTCCACAGGTCAAACGACTGACCCAAAATTTGTAGCTGCACTAATTGACGTAATCCGTGAACGAATTTCTCGCGATGCAGATATTTCAATTGTAGAGTCCGACGCTTCAGCAATGAAATGTAAGTACGCATTCAGGATTCTTGGATATGAAAAAATGGCCTTACGTCACGATGTGAAATTAGTTAATCTCTCCGAAGACAAAAGCAAAAAAGTTGAGGTGTTGGCGGGAGGCCAATCCTTCCATTTTATGCTCCCCCAAACAATTCAGAACGCTGACTTGCGCATCAATGTTCCAAAAATCAAATTTTTGGCCCAAACAAAAATTTCGTGCGCATTAAAGAACATTTATGGTTGCAACCCGTACCCGAAAAAATTCAAATATCACCCGAAGCTCGACGAAGCCATAGTCGCCCTTAACAAAGCTATGAAATTCAACCTCTGCATTCTTGATGGAATAATCGTCTCAGGCAGTCAACCCTTAAAATTAGACCTTGTAGTGGCCAGTCAAGATTCAGTTGCTTTCGATGCTGCCATAGCCCAAATAGCCGGAGTAAATCCTAAATCAGTTCGACACATCATATTAGCTAACAAAGAAGGATTGGGAAACATTTCTTTCATTCCTAAGGGAACGGATCCTAAGTTTTTTGAGAAAAAAATCCCACAAAAAAAACCAATCGATAAAATTATGTTGTCAGCGTACAAGCTTGTCACACGAGCGGGCCTATTAACACAGAAATGATGTAGACGGAGCATTTTCAAATGGACAAAATAAAACTAGGCTTAATTGGCCTAGGAAACATCGGTAAAGTTCACCTTCGCAACTGTTTAAACCTCGAATCCGCAAAGCTCATGGCAGCCTCAGACATTTCAAAGAAAGCCTTAAACCTAGCCAAAAAAATGGGGGTTATGAAAGCCTATTATGACTATCAACAACTTTTGAACGACAACAGCATTGACGCAGTCATAATCGCCTTGTCCACTCACCTTCACGCCTCTTGCGTCAAAGAAGCAGCAGAGGCGGGAAAACATGTCTTTTTGGAAAAACCCCTAGCCAGAAATGTGGCAGAAGGAAAAGACATTCTATCAGCAATAAGAAAAAGCGGAATCAAACTGATGGTCGGATACCCCTTAAGATTCTTTCACTGCTTCCAAGCTCTCCAACAAAAAATTCAAAGCGGCGAACTCGGAGAAGTACAAATCGCCTACGCCACCAACGTAGCGTCAGGCCCCTTCCTCCACAGAACAGAAAGCAATGTGCCTCACCCAGTTCCAGAGTGGTGGTTCAAAAAAGAATTAACAGGAGGCGGCGCACTCATGGATCTCGGCTCTCACATGATCAATCTCCTCCGATGGTACTTCGGTGAGATCTCCAACGCCAAAAGCTATCTAGGCTACAGATTTAACCTAGACTCTGAGGATCACGCAACATGCGCACTCAAGTTTCGATCTGGACAAATAGCAATGGTCAACGCCGGCTGGTTCTCCCAACAGACTCAACTCAAAGTCGAGCTATTGGGAACAGTAGCACACGCGTCCGCTACCCCTGTCCCTCCAAGCAAGATAAAAACCGCCATCCAACTCATCACAGGAAGAACTCCAGATTTTTACATACCCTACCTCAGAGAACTCCAACACTTTATTCAATGCCTAAAACACGATCTGCCCCCATCCCCATCAGCAGAAGACGCACTCAAAGACCTAGAAGCAATCTCTCTCGCATACAAAAACGAGATACGCTTAGATTAAGGGTCACACGATTCTCTAAAACAAACCATCAAAATCAAGTACAATATTAGCCCTCCAAGCTTTTGCCCAAAAGCTACATGGCATCATATCAAAAAATCAACCTCCCTCTTAACACAGCAGAAAAGGTTGCGGGAATTAGTTCTGCAAGAAAGAGTGAAACCCTTAAATGATTAAAATTATTACAATTTTTTGTGTAAAATGTTAACACATCTTCTGAAACTGTGAACGTTGAAAAATATGAGAAACAAATCATATTCTTTCACTGCTTTTTTGCGCTCTTCAAAGAAAACATTATTGCTAATAATAATAGTCGCCATAGTATCCATCGCCATTACTACCACAATCTCCATGCTGCTGAGCAGGATTAACAATTTGCATGTTCCAAGCCTCGGAACCATAAAAACAATAGGCGTCGAAGCCTATTGGGACCCAAACTGCGAAAACAAAACAGAAACAATTGATTGGGGCACAATCTGGCTCGGATCATCAAAAAATATAACATTCTACATACGAAGCGTCAGCAACTTCAAAGCAACCTTAAACCTTAACGCAACAAACTGGAACCCTACCAACATTTCGAACTATACGAACTTATCATGGGACTACAATGGAACACCGCTGAATCCGGGCGAAATTATTCGAGTGATACTGACTTTGTCAGCTTCCTATTCCGATTCTTTTATCCGCTATCTTATTGTTAACGATGTAAAAAGCTTCAGCTTCGATATCGTCATTGCCGCCTCTGGATAGGACCGCGTGCATAGAATTTCTTAAAAAAATTTCTATATTTCTTTTCCATGCATCTTTAATAACGCCGCTGCGAATTGATAAAGTGATAGTAGGCTAAACGCATGTCAATTAAAGCGCCAATCAAATTAGCTAGTGCAGCACTATGTTTACTAGTTCTAATTGCTATTCCCCTAGCAAGAGCTGACTCAACAACAGAATCCTTCACCGTGTACACTGACAAACAAAACTATCTGGTCGGAGAGCCAGTGAACATTTACGTTAAAGCCAATTCGATTGATCCCAACCAAACCATCACCGTAACCGATGTGATAGTCTATGATCCAAATAATTCATCCGTTGCAGAGTGGCATAACATCTCAATCATGTTAACCAACACTACAACGCCAGAACACGTGGGATCCTTCATTGCAACCGTGGAGGGAACCTACACTGTAACTGCAAACGCAACTGGATGCCCATGGATATTGCTAGCCATATGGCATTTCTTCTGCGTATTCTTTAAGCCAGCCGTTGCCCCTGAATACCCGCTCGGAACAATAGCGGCTATGGCAGCATTCTTCGGAGCCACCGGCCTATACGCTACAAGAAAGAAATACAGAATGAAGAAGTTAAAGGTTCAAAAATTAAAAACCAGTCGCTAATTTTTCTTGGAAGCCCCACAATTCAAATATTGTTGCGCCCAACAATGCTTATTGCTTTTTTTACGCAAACAACTCAATATACAAAAGCGGGCACTAATGATAAATATTCACGAAAAATCATCATTTTTGAGAAAAGAAAGAACGGCTGATCACACATTACCTCCACTCCGTGACGGAGTTAAGACAATGAAAACAGTTGAGGCATTTCGCAGAGCAATTGGAAGCATCAGAACTAATTATGTGAAATTGTTCATAGCAGCGACGATATTAGTGGCCATTCTAATTGTTTACCGGCAAGACCTATCCATTCTAGCGAATGAAGCCATCCAGAACGAAGCGTCGAATTACGTCATACTCATCCCATTTCTTGTTTCCTACCTAGTGTACAGTAAGAGAGAAGCCGTCAGAGGAGCTTTAGAATCAGAAAAAATCAGCAAAACCTCAAGGTTGTTTCTCTTCTTAGAGGAAGCTGTAGGATTAGCCTTAGTCTTAGCTGCGTTTCTCTTTTACTGGTATGGCTCTTACACTTTCTATCCTTTAGAATATCATCTTCTTTCTCTCCCATTATTCATCGCAGGCACCGTGCTTCTTCTCTTCAACTTAAAATTGGTAATTGCCCTCGTTTTTCCCATAGCGTTTCTCTTGTTTCTAGTACCATTTCCATCCGCTATTACTTACGAAGCAGGAGGGATTCTAGGGAATTTCAACACACAAGCCGCATGTGCGATATTGAAGGCTTTCGGCTTGCCCGTGGGCCTGCAATCTATTTATGGAGCACCAACAATTGTAATAAACACTAGTTCAGGAACACCCATTTTATTTTCAGTTGATCTGCCATGCTCCGGCATATACTCGTTAATAGCATTTGCCATTTTCGCCACATTCTTAGTCTACATAGTCAAAGGCCCAATCGCTAAGAGACTTATATTATTCCCCGTGGGATTTCTGATACTGACAATTCTCAACATTCTGAGACTGTCACTTCTTGCTTCCATTGCCTACCAATTCGGCGAAGACATCGCGATGACCATATTTCACACAGTTTCCGGTTGGATCCTAATATTCATTGGAATGATGCTGCTACTACTCATGTCTGAAAAACTTTTACATCTTACAATATTTGAAAGCACAAACAAGACTGCATCATGCCCCAAATGCAACGGCACTGAGAAAAATAATTCAAGTTTCTGTACCTACTGTGGAAAACTTCTGAAAGAAAGCCAGAGACAACCGCCTAAGGCTTTCTGGACAAAGATCATTAGCCTCATACTGCTTTCCCTTGTTTTCACTTTAAGCATACAAGCACCAGTCTTCGCATTTGCTCAAGGACTCACAATAACCAACACTAGCCCAGAAAAGAACACAGACGTCTTTCCACAGGTGCCCAACTACCAACTCAAATTCTTGTACAGAGACCAAGAATACGAAGAAATAGCCGGACAAGACGCCTCCCTGATGTACGCTTACATTCCACAAAACGTCTCTAACCCAACGGTATACGTCTTAGTAGGAGTCGCAAATTCAATAAACAACCTTCACAGCTGGGAAGTCTGCCTAGTCACCTATCAGATAGCTCAAGGAAAAGCACCATTAGTAAACGTATTAGAATCCAAAGACATCCAAATCATGCAAAATCCCCCAATTATAGCCAGTTACTTCACATTCCAACAACCGAGCAACGACACTCAGATTACATTATACTGGTTCCAGAAAGTATTATTCCAAACCGGGACAACCATAGAATCCAAATACGTCAGAATAAGCCTCATAATCTTGACGCCTAATCCTAGTGGCTCAGATAAATATGAACAAAAACTCCAAAGCATGGCCACAAACATCACCGAATTGTGGGAACCACTGGAAAAACAGTCTCTAATTTCCTTGGGAATTCCAGCAATCCAAGCATTATTAGGGGCAACCGTATTGTTCGCAATATTCGCACCGGCAGTTCAATACGCGCAAAAATCAAGAAAAAAAACCACAAATCTGAAGATCTTTGAGAAACTGGCGTCACCTCAAGAAAAACTACTGTACCAAACAGTCAAAGAACTAAGCCAAAAAACCAAGGAAACCACAACTCAAAACATCGCCTCAACCTTTGAAAAAACTGTGGGCAAAACAGTGAAGCTCAACGAACTAAACGAAATGCTGAATAATCTGGAAAAACATGGAATAATAAAAGAAGACATAGTAAACATTCTTGACCAGCCCAAACTTGTTTGGAAGCCCTAATATAGGAAGACACTATAAAATAAAATTGAAAGCCTATGGCATCATCGGAGTCTGACGAAAACAAATCAAAAACCGAAACCAAAAACAAAACAAAAATTAGAAAACAGAATGCCATCAACAGAACCAGATTTCTCCAACTCCTAGCTCGCTCCCGTGCGCTTGAACAAGAAGCCAAACGCTATGCTAGTCAACCTCCCGCCATCCAGCATCTAGTCAGGAGCCTTGAAGATTTGCAAAAAGAAAACGAGATGCTAAAACTCGAGCTGTTAAAAGCTAGACAGAAACCTTCCAACAAAATCGGGCTTGCGCTGGTCATTATTGGGGCATTGGCGCTCGTTGCGTCTGTTACGTCTTCTTCAATGGTTCTGGCTTTCATAGGGCTTGGCCTTACTTTCTGGGGGGCCCTTTTTCTCTTTGTCAGACCCATCAAATTCGTAAGAGGCACCCTTCTAGACCATACAGCAATCTCATCGTACAAAACCATAGATAGAATAGTGGAGGACCTAAACTACAATGGAAAATCCGTATACATACCTCCCTACCCCCAAAAAACGTATCTCCCAGAATACCTAAAAGAACTAAAAGAAATGATTGTTTTTATTCCAGCCAAAGAGTTTACTGCTATGCCTACAATAGAAGAAATGGCCGAAAAGCAATTTCAGCTCAGAAATCCAGAAGGAATCTGCATCGCATCCCCTGGCTCCGGGCTTGTAGACCTTTTTGAAAGAGAACTAAAACTTGAATTCACCGAAATTGACCTAGACCAACTCTATAATAGTCTTCAAACGGTTATCGTAAGGAACCTAGAATTAGCCAAAGACTTTGAAATAAACTCCGAAAACAACCTTATCCACGTCAGAATTGTCGATTCAGCGTACAAGGGTCTCTACTCCAATGAATACGGATTAAAGAGCATCCGCTCCATAGGATGTCCACTAACAAGCGCCATCGCATGCGCTTTAGCCAAGACAACAGGAAAATCAGTAACCATTGCCAAAGACACCATATCTCCGAACTTGCAGACTATCGAGGTTTGGTATCAAACCCTAGAAAGTTGATTCAATGATTTTCCCTCTCTCTCTATCCGACATCGGCCTCTGGATAGCCGTTACTGCAATTATTGTACTAATAACCTCAGAACTGATATCCCCATACTCAGAACACTTCGGAGACTTTGTAATAGATAAGACCCGCCTTAGATTAGTGGCACTTCTCTTAGGTGCTTCATTTGTTGTCATAGTTTTGCTGCGGGCGATTGTACCACCCTAAACGTGTATGCACTGTTGTTTTCATCTCGATTTGGATATGTCAAACAAACGTCCTATAACTATGGGCAACTCATTTGCGGCTGGATTTCAGTCCGAACTTCGAGATTCTCCCTTTTAGTGCGAAGACGCCTAAGGCTGCGAACATGCTGGCCCCGATTATTATTGTACCAAGTGGTACTTCTGGCATCGTGTTAAATGAGGTTGCCCTAATCTCTATGACATCACTAAGTCCTGCTTTGTCCATTCCCGTGGGGTCTTGAAAGAATGCTTGAACTCCCCAGTCGCCTAACATGTCTGGAATTTGAGTATCATTCGCATAACGTATTTCAGCGTATGTTCCGTTATTCCATTGTTCTAGAGTGCCATTAGTGTAAACTGGTACTGTTACTTCCCATCGTGTAGTTCCATTAGGCATATGCCACCTGAACGTTACATTTACCACCGCGGGATCAAGCGTTCCTGCTATCGCTGTTACGGGTGTGCCAACCAACACATCGATTCCATGATAGTTTGTGGTCACCGCATAACCCGAGCCTAAAGCACTCCACTGCGCCTGAACCAAAGCAACATTGCAGAGGCTCAGGAAAAAGATAGAAGCAAACATCATATATACTGTTGAACGGGGTTTCATCGCGTTATTCCTAAAAGAGGAATTAGCATCGTGCCTAATAAGATCTATGACACATATTTCTAGAAAAATCAAAATACTTTTCTACACTAGGAGCGTTAGAACAACTAGGGAAGGAGTAGGAAGACCTGTTATGCTTTTAGCACCACATCATCCATGCAAAAATCATGAAAAAACTTGAAAAAGGGGATTAAAACAAGTCTTTTTCATCTGAAAAGCTTGGACATAAACCCTTTCAAAATCATTCTTGGAATTGCAATTTGAAAGCAGAGAAAATATATCGTATTTTATACCCCCAGTATAGACAACACGCGGTAGAAGATACTTTTAGCAATCATTCATACTCGTAGGTACTATAAGGAAAAGAAAATAAGCATCTTCTCTATCTGCCGTAGCATTCAACAAACAATTAACCGAGGAAGAATTAACTGTTTGCTGTCGGACACATAGCGTTGGGATACTTAACTGGCAAGTTCTCTTCAAAGCCTTTAAGAGTGAATATAAATATTCCTCTAGTTCTGCTCCTCTCTCTTTTACCCGACATTGACCTAATAATTCCCGGGTTGCAACATCGAGGGCCACTTCACTCCATCGTCGTTTACACTCTAGTCTTCTTACCCGTCTTCTTAACATACAAGAAAAGAGCAGTACCCTATTTTGTCGCTTTAGCTCAACACCCTCTGATTGGCGATTTGTTGACAGGCGGAGGCGTACAAATTCTGTGGCCCCTGACCTCAAACTGGTACGGCGCTGGAATCGAAATAACAAGTCTCACTAACATCATTTTAGAGTGGTCACTCTTCCTGATATCCATGACTTTAATGGTTAAGACAAAAGATCTATGGATACTGTTTCAGCCTCATCCATCGAACCTGCTACTAACCATCCCAGCTTTCACCGTAATCCTTCCGATATTCCTCAGATTCCCTTTAACTGTCCCAGTAACCCTCATTATTCCACACCTCGTCTACCTTACACTTTTCGCACTCTCCATTCTCACAGATTTAAAATTCATTTCTCAGAGAAAGGTCAAGGGTCCAGTCTAAGGGCAAGACATTGGCTTTACTTGCTTCATCATGATGGTTTCTTACCCAAGAACCTAAAATAAAGTATTAGCTGGTTATTCTGTCGACGTGAAGAATTCGACGATCAGCTGATATTTAGTGTAAACGTTGGTTAAAGTAGTTAGGAAGGGGCTACGGTTTCAATAAGTAAATATTGTGGAGTCGGGTCCGTGATCGGCTTAGCCGCTTCCAACTACGACGATGTCAAAGGTGAAAGTCGTTATTCCTTGTGTGCTTGGTGAAACTGTTAAAGTGAACTTCACTGGGATGACTTGATTTACGGCAAGGGTTTGTCCACTGTAGTTCCAACTCAGAACTAAGTAGCTGGAGGCGTTGGTCGGATTCCAGTTTTCCGTGTGCATGGAAAGGGTTGCCAGCGAGTTGCCCTGATTTCTTATGTACACTGTGGAATTCACGTTTGTTCCCGGTTCAATTGTACCCCAACTGATTGAGGTCACCCTGTTGGTGCAGCCGCTGTCCCAATAGACTCCTACTCCGACAGCTTTAACTGTCCCTGAGCTTCCCACCGTCACAGATTGTTCTAACGTGTTTCTGGATATTGAAGCGAAGAAGAGAGGTGAGAGGGCTACAACTGCGATGGATAGAGCGGCGAGTGCCAGAAAGGTGCGTTTTTCTCCTTTTTCTGAAGTTTTTTCCATTTTTAATCATCTTCTGCTTTGGACTGATGCATGTTCCAGTTTCGGATGCATCGAGAATAGATAGGTGAAGTTAAATAAAACACTTGTTAAACAGTAAAACAGATCAGAAATAACGATTCCAATTAACTGACTATCGACCAGTCATACAGCCGAATGTACAAAAAGAAGCCCGGCGGCTGGCGATAACCAGTCTACTTACTGCGCGTCGACCACCATTCAACGAGCCTGGTTAATCCCGCCTTAAGGCTGACTTCGGGTTCATATCCCAAAATTTTACTAGCTTTGCTTATGTCTGCATAGTTGTACCTGATGTCGCCTAGCCGCGGTTCCGCGTGCACCAGTTCAAGCTCGGTTCTGCCCATGATTTCCTGCAGAAGTTCCGCCAGTTGATTTACAGTTGTGGGTAAGCCTGTTGCAATGTTGAATATTTGGCCTATCGCATCCTTTTTCTTTAATGCAAGCATGTTTGCTTCAATAACATCTTGAACCTCTATGAAGTCTCTCGTCTGTTCTCCGTCCCCGTAAATGATTGGGGATTCCCCACGTTTCAGCCGGTTTATGAATATGGTCATTACGCCGCTGTAGGGCCCGTATTCTTGCCTAGGTCCGTAAACATTAAAATACCGAAGGCAGACGGTTTCAAGGCCGTATACCTCATAAAAAACCCGCGTATAGCTTTCTGCAGCAAGTTTAGAAACCGCATAGGGCGAAATCGGCTGAGGAACCACATTCTCACTTATCGGCAGGGTTTTTGCGTCGCCGTAGATTGCAGTTGAGGAGCTGAATATGAAGCGTTTGACGTCGGAATCTAGACAAGCCTTGAGGAGATTTAAGGTTCCAGTTACGTTCACCTCGTTTGTTGCCATAGGATCCTTCACCGAAAAGGAAACGCTGACCAACGCAGCCTCGTGAAAAACTGCGTCTACGTCCTTCAGCGCATGTTTCACTATTTTTGAATCCCTGATGTCTCCTTTAACGAAATGGAAGTTTTCTTTATCCCTGTGACCGGCTAGGTTGTCCAGTTTTCCAGTTGAGAGGTTATCTAGAACTGTGACGTTGAAGCCGTCTTTGAGGAGCCTGTCAACGAGGTGGCTGCCGATGAACCCAGCGCCGCCCGTTACGAGGATACTTGAATATTTGAGTGTCAAGACATTAAACCGCCGTTAACCTTAAGTGATGTAGAATGTTAATTAAAGCTTTTAGAAAAAATATTGGGAAAATATTCGCAAAAAACTAGAGGGCTTTAAATGTTTCAAACCACTTATTGTATAACGGCGCATTTTCCGGCGAAATGCTGGATTTTCTCTCCTCCAGAATTTCTAGGAAGTCCTTCATGTTCAACGCTCTAGGTTTAGCCTGTTTGTTTTCTCCTTGACCTGCTTCGAAAAGCTCTCTTATAACCTTAAGCTGCGCCGACTGGCACATATCACGTATGTCGCTTCCGGAAAATCCATCGGATCGTCTAGCCAATTCGTTGAAATCCACATCTTGCGCTAAATCCAAATGCTCAGTATATAACTTAAGTATCTTCACACGAGCATTGTGTGTAGGAGGAGCAACAAGGATTCGCTTTTGGAACCTTCTTATGAAGGGCCAGTCTAAGGCCCAAGGCTTGTTAGTCGACCCGATCACGTAGACGTGGAGGTTTTTGCCCTTGTCTGATATCCCGTCCATTTCTTTGAGGAATTGGTTGCGCACTCTGGCTTCTCCTCCAACCTCCATCGAACGCATTCCCATAAGCGAATCCAGTTCGTCAATGAACATGATGGCTGGAGAGCCGTCTTGCGCTGAGTCTCTGGCTGACTTGAAAAGTTTTGCCACGTTTTGTTCGGCTTCGCCTAGCCACTTGGACATGATGGAGGCAGCGTCTACAGAAATGAAGGTAGCGTTAATTTCAGTTGCTACGGCGGCGGCAAGCAGAGTTTTTCCACACCCGGGCGGTCCAAACAGGAGGATTCCTCGGGGCCATCCAAGAGGGAAGAGGTCAGGTCTCTGAACTGGGTAGACAATTGCCTCTGTAACAGCTCTTTTTGCATTCTCGAGACCTATTACGTCATCCCATCTAACGTTGGGCTTCTCTTTAAGCACGAGTTCATCGTAGCTCGTTTTCTTTTCTTCTGCGAGTTTTGCTTCAGGCGGTTGATACCCTTCCAGAGTTGAAGCTGAAGGAGGGCTACCCTGAAGAATCACGATTCTCTCTCGGTATGCCATAGCCCTCTGCATATAAATTTTGTTTAAACTGTATTCGGGGTTCAGTTGAACGAGTTTTAAGAGAACCTCGACGGCCCTTTGATAGTTGCTGATGGCCATACCTCTGCAGCCTTGCTCGTCTAGCCGGATGGCTTCAAAGGCATAGTTCGTAGCTGCCCTTTCCAGTTCTTGAGCCGCCATCATATCCGATCACTAAGCAACCTTTACCTGCTCCTTTTCCTTCAGCTTGTCGTTTTTGTGTTGGATTATGAGATTTCCAAAATCTTTGCTCCCCGTTTTTTCAGCGCCCTGTACCGTTTGGCTCCTAACAATTGGAGTTCGTTGCAAAACTAGCGAAATATGTCTTGATCTTACGTCTGTATATGAAAGATAGCTCTTAATTGAAGGTTGTGTCTTTTCCATAGCTCCAGATGAGCTTGTTGTTAAAGCAACAAGTTGTCTTACTTCCGCACGCGCAGCAGGCAGAGGTCTCTTTTGAACTACGGGTATAGGTGGTTCTGGAAGTCTCTTTTTCAGCATTTTTTCTGCATGAGCTGCAGCTTCTTGAAGTATTTCTTTGGTGCCTTCCACTTGGACTTCGGTCGGCGTGATCAACGGTTTTGCGTTGTTGAGGGTTGTTGTTTCCAGCGTTTCAGTTATCGTGGTATTCAGATCGGTAATTTTGCTTTTCGCTTCAGGTATTACTGATGTTACTTGTTTTGCTAGGTCCTGAACTATATCAAGCACCGGGGAAAGGTCTTTCAATACATCTCCTAGGTCCATGATTGTTTCAAGTCTCAGAACAACCCGCTCTATGTTGATCTGGCTGTCACTTATCCTACAGATCATCTTCTTAATTTCAACAATTTCATTAGCGTAAATTGTAGCCCGCTCTTTTTCTCCATTTGTAATTGCCAAAGTGCATCTATTTGATAAAGTCTCTTTTCTTTGATTCAGCCTTGCAGTAGCTAGGTCTAATCTGCTGTGTTGCGCCTGTAACTTTCGCACCGTTCGATAGACCGTGTCGCGGAGTGGCGGGTCACGTCTAAAAAAGTCCTTAAGCATGTAGATTCCGCCACTCTTCTTCTCTTACGTGGATTTAGAGGGTTTGGAAATTTTAAGGGGGAGGTGGAAGTGGAATTGTGTTCCACTATTCAGTCTCTTGTTGTTTTTAGTATCCTTGTGATCTTTGGGTTTCTGTTTCCGCTAGGCTTGTCTTGGTTGCTGAGATGCTGGGCAATTCTGGGAATTTCTCTTTCATTCTCTGTTCTGCAACCATGGCTGCTTCGTTTAGGATGCCCTTAGCGTCTTCGTTTGCAGCTTCGAAGTTCAACGTCATTCCACTGCTTTGTCCAGCGTCGATGATTATGTCGCTGAGCATGTTTCCAACTGCACCGAGTTCTCTCTCAGCATTAGGCATAACCTGAGACACACCTGATCTTACCCTTCTCAGCACGCTCAGAGCAGGCGCCAAAGTAACAGCGATTTCACCTAGTTCAGTGACGGTCTTCAGCCTCAACACAACTTGCTCTAGAGCAAGCTTAGAGTACATTATGAATTCTTCCATCTTCCGGATTTCAGCCAACTCGTTTGCAAAGATGTTTGCGCGTCTCATGTCATGTTTCTGGTAAGCGTCGACAATCTTTGAGAAAATCGATCTGTCGCGCTCTGAGAAACGCTCTTCAGCGCTTGTTAGTCTTTGAACCTGCAGTTCTATTCTTCCTACTGCTTGGTCAATTCGCGGTTTTAACGGTCTGGGAGGTTTTATTGCCTCCTTAACTCTTTCGGAAAAGGGCGCTACTTCTCCTTCAGCGGTCCCCTCTCCCCATTTTTTAGCAAACTTATCAGACAATTTTTATCCCTTCGGTTGAAAGGGGGTATATTAGAATATTTCTACATTTCTAATATGCTGAAAAATATCTGAGTATATGAGAAGCTGTAAACTTTGTGCGTTTTCTCCTCTAAAACTTAACTTTCCCGTACAAAATTGATGATTGTCCCTTCTAGCAGTAAACAAGATTGTGTTGGTAAGATTCAAATCCCCTGAACCGCAATTAGAAGCTAGGTGACTTAAAATGAGTCCAAGAACGAGAATAATGGGGTTCTTCGCCCTAATAGGGTTCATCGCCGGAATCATAGCGAACCTCAGCGCCGGGTGGATTATCGAAAACCTAGCCGCGCTAATTCCGTGGCTCCTCAATGCACAATGGATTTTCTGGGGCTTCGCTGGCGCTCTTCTGGCAATGGCGGTTCCAGTAATCTGGGCCTATCTTTCACCAAGCTCTGAATGACACCTCGCGTTTCCCCGTTAAACGCCCACAGAGACCCGTCTCAGAACAAGTAGAGTAGTTTCCGGCAGGAGTACTAGTTACCTAAAGTATAAAAGACTCTCTAGACGGGGAGAGTTCTATTACGCGACTACGGCAACATAAACTTCTTTTTTATCTAAAGAAAGCTTGTGCCATTCAGCCTTGAACTCAGATTGTCTGGCGTGAACATGAACGTTTTTCGCTCGAACAAGGTCCGCCATCTCGCCAAGATAAGGCTTCAGCAATGCCGTGTTTTCAAGGTCTAACTCAGCTACGTGAACTGCCGCTAGGATGTCGGTTGGCATAAACCCCAGTTCTTTTCGGAGCGCTTGGACGCGGCGGGACAGATCGCGCATTAGTCCTTCGCCTAGGAGCGCCTTGTCTCGTTGAGTGTCGAGCAGGACATGCACGGTGCCCGCTTCGTTTGACGCCGAAGCCCATTTTTTCGTGTCAACTTCAGGGAGCTTTTCAAGGTACTTAACGGTCTTTATGTTTGCGAGTTCAAGGAACGCTTCTTCAAGGTTTTTCAGGGCCTTCTGAACGGTTTTAGTCGCCACGACCTTTGCTCCCTGCAGGGGCCATCGGCGCTTCAGTTGAGCCTTCTGTCGAGCAGAATAAACAAGTGAGACGCACTGCAGTAGCGTGTCGAATTCCCTTTCTAAGGTTTCGTTTCGGAGTTTTTCGTCTGGCGTGGGCCAGGTTTCGAAGTTCACTGATTTGGGCAGCGTTTCGTCCATTTGTCTGTAGACCCGCTGGTGCATGGCTTCGCTCAAGTACGGCGTCACGGGGTTTAAGAGGAGAACCAGCGTTTTCAGTGTTCGCCACAGCGTGGCGTAGACGGCTAGTCTGCGGTTGAGGGTTTCGGGGTCGTCGCTCCACAGGTCCCTTCGGATTATAGGCACGTAGTCTCTGCTGATTACGTTTACTACGAAGTTCTCCAGCGTGGAGAGGGCGACGTTGAATTGGCAGTTTTCGAATTTTTCAGTTACCACTTTAACTGCCCTTTGCAACTTCGATAGGAGCCACAGGTCTGGTGGTTTTAATGCCTTGTTTTTCTCGGCCCATTCTAGGGTATGTTTCTGCGGGTTGAAGCGGTCGTATTCGGCGTTTTGCATGAAGAAGCGGTGGAGGTGATAGAGCGTGCTGAGAATCTGGTAGGGGCGTTTCCTCAGTTCTTTAACGTCGAAGTTCATAACTTCCGTGGGTGAGCACTTCCAGAGGAGGTAGAAGCGGCTGACGTCGGCTGAGTGTTTGTCAAGCAGCGGTTTAACCTCAATTACGTTGCCCAAACTCTTGCTCATCTTCCTCCCTTTCTCGTCTAAGACGAAACTGCAGAAAAGAAACGCCTCGTAAGGAGCCTCGGCCTTTCCGGTCAGTATCACGTGTTCAAGCAGGAGGGAGTTGGCCCAACCGCGGGTTTGGTCGACTGCCTCGACCAGAAAGTCAACAGGCACGTATTTTTTGAACTCTTCGTCTGTGAAGCTCGCATAAGGTGAAGCTCCGCTGTTGTGCCAGCAGTCAAGCACGAAGGGTTCACGTTTCATTTTGCCTCCGCACTCTTCGCATTTCAGCACTATCTGGTCTATCCAAGGCTTGTGCAGTTCAAACCTGCTGAGGTCAGGCTTCTGCAAGGCTTTTTCAAGCAGTTCCTTTTTGCTGGCTATCAAAACCTTGTGGCCGCATTTTTCGCACATCCATATGGGCAGAGGTGCGCCCCAAACGCGTTCACGTGAGATGCACCACGGTTTACCCTCTTTCAGAAAGCTTAGGAACCTGTTTTTCGGGGGCTCGAAGAAATATTCCACTTTTTCTGCGGCTTCTACGACTTTATTGTTTATTTTTTCTGTCCAGAGGAAGTATTCTCGGCGCGCTAGCCAGATCAGCTTGTGGTGGGACCTCCAGCATGTCGGATACTCGTGGCGGACCATTTTCACGGAGACCACTAGTCCCTGTTTGCGGAGTTCCTCTACGACCTTTGAGTCGGTGTCTCGAGCGAATAGTCCGGCGAATTTGCCGGCGTCCTCCGTGAAGTTGGCTTCGTCGTCGAAGGGCGTGTAGATGGGCACTTTGCGTTTTTGAGCGGCTCTGAAGTCATCTTCTCCGTTTCCGGGTGCGAGGTGTACTATGCCTGTGGCGGTTTCTGTGTCCACGAAGTCTTCGCAGACCACGGTATGAACAAATGGCATAGTGTCCATTTCCCGTTGACGGGGAATCAGGTCTTTGAACGGGTAGTCGTATTTTACGCCCTTAAGCTGTTTTCCGGCTAGGGTTTCGAGGATGCGGTGGTTTGTTATTTCGAGTTCCTGCATGACGGGTTCAACGCGGTTTTTTACGAGGATCCAGACTTCTTTGCCTACTTTGACTTTGGCGTATTCGGCTTCTGGGTGGACTGCCAGCATCAGGTCTGTGATTAGCGTGAAGGGCATGGTTGTCCAAACTAGGAGGTACTCGTTTTCGGCGTCGGCTAGTTTAAATTTGAAGTACAGCGACGGGTCCTCCACCTGTTCGTAGCCTAGCCCGACTTCGGCGTTGCTCAGGGACGTTTGGCAGTGAGGGCAGTAGGCGACCACGTAGTAGCCCTCGCCTAGGAGGTTTTGTTCCCACGCTCGTTTGAGGTACTTCCACTCCCGCTCAATGTACGTGTCCAAGTAGGTCCAGTAGGCGTTGCCGTAGTCCATGAACATGCCCAGTTTGCGGTCAGCGTCCCGCCACACGCGATAATACTTCATAACCGTCTTCTTGCATTCTTCGATGAACCGGGCTTCGCCCACCTTCTCTAGGAGGTCCCGCTTGTTCTTTACGCCTAGTGCCCTCTCCACTTCAAGCTCAACAGGCAAGCCCTGCGTGTCCCAGCCTGCGCGAAATATCATGTAGTGGCCTTGCATGGCTTTGAAGCGGTATCGGAGGTCTTTCATTATGCGTCCTCGGGCGTGTCCTATGTGAGGTACGCCGTTCATGGTGGGCGGTCCCTCCACGTAGCCTAAAACGTCTCGGTGGTTTTCTTG
Source organism: uncultured Candidatus Bathyarchaeia archaeon (assembly GCA_964655075.1). Taxonomy (GTDB): domain Archaea; phylum Thermoproteota; class Bathyarchaeia; order Bathyarchaeales; family Bathyarchaeaceae; genus CAZZLD01. The sequence goes on along the minus strand of CAZZLD010000001.1, from coordinate 115,488 downwards.
GCGCATCTGCATTAGGCGTTTAGAAATCTGATTTTTTTCCCAGAATCTGCGGGTTTCTTCTTCAAGGTCTAGGGGATTATAGTCCAGCGTAAGCCAAAGTCTAGAATCAGCCTTGAATTTGGCAGTCACCTTTCATCTTTACTCCCGCCGAAACCCATAAACCCAACACACATATAAAACCTTTCCCCATCTAGGTTCTGGTAACTCTTCGGGACTTTCAAGGTACAGGGTAACCATTTATTTTTTCCTAGTTTTAGTGGCACTTTCGCAGTTTCTGCTGGTGTTTTTCTGTTTAGATTTTGGTTTTTGTTCCGTTGGGGTTGTGTTTAGTTTTGCCGAATTCTTCTTTGGCTAGTTTTAGTTGTTTGTTGGTGAAGACGGGTCCGTCTCGGCACACTCTGAATCCGCCTATGATGCAGCTTCCGCATAATCCAACGGAACACCGCATAAACCGCTCCAAACTCGCCTGAACCTCCACGCCGTGGCTTTCAGCCAATTGAAAAACCTTAAACATCATCCGTTCAGGACCACAAGTATAAACTACACCAAACCTCCGCTCCTTCAACAACCGCTCAGCTACGTCTGTGGCAAGACCCTCCGACCCGTAGCTCCCATCATCCGTCACAGCGAGAACCTCAACCTTGTCCAAACCTTTCAGCTCATCCAGAAACAGCAGTTCATCCCGAGTTTTAGCCCCAATAATGCATGTCAGCCCAGCTTTAGCCTTCGCCAAGTTCTTAGCTAAGGGCAGGAGAGGCGCCATACCCATACCGCCCCCAACGATCAAGGCGTTGCCTTTAGTCTCTGTGAAACCGCGACCATAAGGACCTCGAACGCCGAAAACATCTCCCTGTTTTAGACGATGTAGTGCTGCTGTTGCCTCGCCGACTTGCCTAACCGTGATGGCTGAAACGCCTCCTTCGCCTATGGCGGAGAGGCTCATGGGCACCTCGTCTACGCTCGGAATCCAAGTCATGACGAACTGTCCCGCCGAGGCTTTGCTGCAGGCTTCATCGCGGAACCTGAAGGTCTTAATGGTGGGCGTCTCCGCCTTAGCGCCTAAGATTTCGACGATTCTAGGTTTGTCAGAAACCGTGGGATAAACCGACAATCTCCTTCACACTCCCGTAACCTTTCCTCTCCAAATAGGCTCTGATGCCCTCCGCGACTTCGCGGAACACCTCTAAATCCCTAAGTGCGACAGCTGAACCGATCTGAACCGCCGAGGCTCCAGCCAACAGAAACTCCACGGCGTCTTGCCAGGTGGTGATGCCTCCGCACCCGATAACGGGAATATCCACCGCCTCAGCGACTTCGAAGACGCACCGCAGAGCCACTGGCTTAATCGCAGGCCCAGACAAACCGCCGAACCTGTTAGCTAAGACGGGTCTGCCCGTTTCCGCGTCTATCGCCATAGCCTGCAAAGTGTTTATGCACGTAACGGCGTCAGCCCCCGCTTCTTCAGCCTTCCGCGCCACAGCTGCAATGTCCGTTACGTTAGGCGTAAGCTTCGCGAACACAGGAACGCCAACGCTTTTCTTAACGGCTTCAACAACGCCGAAGGTCAACTCAGCGCTCTGCCCAAAAGCCACAAGCTTCGAGTGGGGACAAGAAAGATTCAACTCTAAAGCGTCAGCGCCCGCCTTCTCCATCCGAGCACCAACATCAGCGAACTCCCGCTTCGAACCGCCGAAGATGCTGACGACAACCGGAACTCCCCCCAGCTTGGCAATCTTCACCTCGTGGGCGAAGGCTTCAGCGCCGGGATTCGGCAACCCCATAGAGTTCAAGAAGCCAGCCGGCGTGCCCGTGAACGTCGGATTACCGTAACCCTCACAAGGCTTAGGTCCAATAGACTTCGAAACCATGGCTCCAGCGCCAGCTTCAGCAACCCGCCTGAGGGATAAGCCCGTGACGCCGAGGATGCCCGCCGCCAACATCAAAGGATTCCGCAACTTCAAACCGGCCAATTCAACGCCTAAGGCATCTCCACCCAATCGAACCACGCCTCCAACCGACTTCGCCTTACCGTTTATTAAACGTTACAGCTTAAAAGCACCAGCATGTTTGAAGCCTGCAGGGATTTTTTCCCTATAACAGACAGATTTACATGCACGTCTTACCATAACCTAGAAGATGGAGGAAACGCGGATGAAAGCAACCATCATAGAATGCGTCATGGGAATCTTCGCCTTCGGAGAATCCAACCAGCTAGTTGAAGCTGTTCTGTTTCCGAAAGACGCTGCAGCAATCGCGGAAAGACTTGACAAAATCGAAACCGGCAAAATCGTCGACGAAATAGCCACGTTGGTTAAGAGTCTGCAGACTAAAGGTTACCAGCAGTTTATTTTTGAACGTTCAGAACTGGCTGCAAACGCTCGGGAAAAACTGAAAATCGAAGCAGAGGCAGTTAAGCCCTCAGAAGCCGGCGAGTTGATCCGCGGAAACCTCGCCCAGTTCGCGGTTGAATCAGGCTTCGCTGAGGGCGAGGACGAAGTCCGCGAATGGCTTCACCGAGTTTCAATGGAGCTCACTAAACTGCGCGTTAGAAAGGCGGCTGAGAAGCGGGACTTAGTGGTGGCTCAAGCAATTCAGACAATCGATGATCTTGACAAAACGTTAAACCTCTTCGTGGGCAGAATCCGCGAATGGTACGGTCTCCACTTCCCCGAGTTGGACCGCCTAATAGACAAGCATGAAACATATCTGCGGTTAGTCGCCAACCTCGGGCGAAGAGAAAACTTCACAACGGAAAGCTTGACGAAAGAAGGACTGCCAAAAGCCAAAGTCCAAGTAACCGCTGAGGTTGCTGAAAAGTCCATGGGCGCCGAACTGCAAGAACAGGATCTGCGTCAAATACAAGCCATGTGCAAAAGCACGTTGGAGCTCCACGACGTAAGGCACACCCTAGAAGACTACGTGGACACAACAATGGGCGAAATCGCCCCCAACATCCGCGCCCTAGCCGGCCCCCTCCTAGGCGCAAGGCTCATAGCCCTCGCAGGTGGACTGCAAAACCTAGCTAAAATGCCCGCGAGCACAATTCAGGTTTTGGGCGCAGAAAAAGCGTTGTTCAGAGCGCTTAAAAGCGGAAGCCGCCCCCCGAAGCATGGAATAATTTTTCAACACTCCCTTTTTCATGAGGCTAAACGATGGCAAAGAGGCAAAGTAGCACGGGCGCTGGCGGGAAAACTAGCCATAGCCGCCAGAATTGACGCTTTCCGCGGAAGCCCCGCGGGAGACAAACTGAAGCTAGACCTCGACAAGAGAATTAAGGAAATTCAGGAAAAATATGCGAAGCCGCCTCCACCGAAAAAGGTTCCCTTTAAGAAGTTTAAACGGCTGAAAAAGAAGAGGAGAAAGAAACGTGGCCGCGAAGGTTGAACCTGACCCGCAGTTTCCAGAGGTCTATTGGGCGAGGCTTGAAGACGGCTCCCGAAAGCCAGCAACCCGAAACCTTTCTTCTGGGAAAACCGTCTACGGCGAACGACTAATCAAATATGAGGGTGTGGAATATCGGCTTTGGGACCCTTTTCGGAGTAAGTTGGCCGCCGCCATATTGAATGGGTTGAAGAAGGTTCCCGTTCAGCTTGGGCATAAAGTTCTCTATTTAGGTGCAGCGTCGGGGACAACTGCCAGTCACGTTTCCGACATTGTAGGTGAGGAAGGGCATGTTTACTGCGTGGAGTTTGCCGCTAGGTCCATTCGAGAACTCGTGGACAACGTTTGTGCTTTTCGCCTTAACATGTCGCCTATACTGGCAGATGCGCGTTTTCCAGAGCGGTATACAATGCTTGTGGAGAAGGTGGATGGCATTTACTGCGACATAGCTCAACCTGAACAGGCTAAAGTGCTGGCGGATAATGCTGACATGTTCCTTAAAATTGGAGGTTGGGCCATGTTGGCGATCAAGGCTCAAAGCATAGACGTTACGAAGGCTCCGTCGGAAGTGTATAAGCAGGAAATAGGCGTGCTTAAGACCCGCGGTTTCCGCATCGAAGAAGTTGTGCACTTGGAACCCTATGACAAGGCTCACGTTATGATCGTGGCTAATATTTAGATGGTCAAATAGAAATTGCAGCACCTGTGTACAACAGATACACAAAAAAACTAGAAGCTAAGTTTATATGCGACGCTCTTAATGGTCTTTTTGTTTGAGGGGCAGGGATGAAGCGGTCGGAGATACTGGAAAAAACTGAAATTACTTTAAAAAACGCTGGGTTTCAAGTCTCCGACAGGTGCGCTGTACGACCAAGCTGCTTTGATTTTGCAGCTAAAAGAGGAAAACAGACGGCTCTCATTAAGGCGCTTGTTAACATAGGAAATATCTCCAGCGAAGAAGCCTCAGAGTTCAAAAGAATCTCGAAGTTTTTTTCTGCTATGCCGCTTTTTGTAGGAGATGAAACGCGCAAAAAACCCTTAGAGGACGATACGCTTTATGTTAGATATGATGTTTACACGTTGACTCCTAAAACTTTTGGGAACATTCTTCTTCTTAAGATGTACCCGCTGGTTGAAGCTGGTCCCGGCGGATATTACGTTGATCTCAATGGGAACGCCATTAGAAGTAAGAGGCAGGAGCTTGGTCTGTCGGTGGGGAAACTGGCGGAGTTGATGGGTGTTTCCAGAAGAACGGTTTACGGTTACGAGAGAGGCATGGCTAAAGCTTCAGTTTCTGCCGCTTACAACCTTGAGTGGATTCTAGGTATCCCCGTGGCTCAGCCCATAGACCCCTTTCAAAGTTCGCCTCAAGCCTCAGGTTTCTTAGCAGCTACAAGGCGCATGATTGTCAGAAATCGCCTTCTGCAAACGGTTATGAAAAAACTCGCTCACTTCAACTTCAATGTATCTCCATTCAAAAGAGCTCCATTTGATTTTATAGCCCAAAGCCCGAAGGAGCAGCTTGTAGTTGGAGGAGTCACGTGTAGAAAAGAGCGGGATGTGGATCAAAGGACGGGGGAGATTTTAAGTGTCAGCGAAATTGTGGGTGCCCACTCGGTCTTCATAACTGACGGCAAACAAGCGCCGAACAACAAAATCTCCGCGATCAACTGTGACGAGTTAACGCGGATGAACTGCGCAGACGACCTCACGGCATACTTCTAACCCAGCTTCCTCTGATTTGTTTCAGCTTCTGTCTTCAGTTTTTTCGCTGGTTTCCATGATTCGCGCACGAAGTCAGGGTAACATCCGTTGTTTTTGATGCACTCCTCCAAGAACGTGATCGTTTTGCGGTCGGAGGCGTAACCGGTGCCCAAGTCGCCGTACTTCTCCCGCAAAGCCGAAATTGCCTTGTCGCGTTCCACTTTGGCTAGGATTGAAGCCGCTGAAACTATGGGGTAGTTGAGGTCCGCTTTGTGCTCCGAAATTATTTTGACTTCGAAGGGCAGGTTCTCTGCGATGTGACGCCCAAAGCGGTCCGCTAAAACGTCTGAGGCATCCACGTACACCACTTCAGGGCGAAGAACCTCTATTACTTCAGCCATCTTCTGAGCTTCGAGGCGGTTTAGCCTGTGGAGACGACGCCCACGCGTAACCACCTTGTCAATTTCTGCCGGAGACACCAACACAACCTGATATTTGAGAGCGATTTCCCTAATCTCTTCGGCGAGCTTCGCACGCTTGCGGGGTGAAAGAAGCTTAGAGTCCTTCACGCCTAGACTCGTAAGCTGGGACAAATATTCATCGTTGAGGAGAACGCCGGCGATGGCGAGGGGACCAATTACAGGTCCGCGTCCCGCATCATCAACCCCAGCTACCCGCATCTCGGCGATCCTCACAATTGCTAGGAAGGAGTGTCTGCTTTTAATTTTTTCTCGCTACTAACACAGGCATACTGACGGAGGAAAAGATTCTATAGTCTTATTTGCGGTCAAATAGGCTGCAAATATGAAAGCAATTCTTTTCCGGTGTTATCTTTCTAGGATTTTCGAAGCTATTAGGCGTGTTATTTTTTCTCGGTTTTCCGGCGTTACTTGAAGCATGGTTCCTGTTTTCTCGTAGAGCTTAGCGTAGTTGCGGTGGACGACGGCTACCACTGGTTTTCCCGATTCTAGGATTTCTTTGACCTTTTGTTTGAACTTGGCTGAAAAGAACTCCATCGTGCCCAGCTCGTCTATGCAGACCACGTCGCACTCTTCTAGGGCATAGTTTAAGGCTGGTAGGGCGACCCGCTCGAAGTCTTGGATGTTCACGTGGTATCTGCCGACTCTTGGACCAACAGGCTGATCAACACTCGCTAAGGTTCCTTCTTCGCCTGACGCTAAGTCCACGACCTTGAAGGCTATTCTGTACCCGCGGGGTCCTCTGACTTCAGGCGTCGTTATGCCTCCGACCTTTAAGCCCTCGGCTCCCAGCCGCTCAATAACCTTCAACATAACCGTGGATTTGCCTGAGCCTGGGCTGCCGGTGAGAAAGACTTTCATAGGGCTACCTTTCCTGCTTAACTTAAGAAGGTTTCGAGAGGAACGTCTGGTTGAAGCGGCTCGGTTACCCCACGGAAGTCGCAGAGGAAGGAAACACAAGCGTAGTGGTGCCTAAGCTTGAAGCCTACAAAAAGGAGGCTTGCGAGTATGCGCCGTCGAAGGCGCCGGTTTTCTTCAACCCCGCCATGGAGTTGAACCGAGACCTAGCGGTCCTGGCGCTTCAAACCTACCAGCGAACGATCGGAAAGGAGCTTTCAGTCTGCGAACCTCTAGCTGGATGCGGCATCCGCGGAATCCGATTCGCTGAAGAAGTGCAGGGCATCCGAAAAATCGTTTTAGGCGACCTCAATCCAAAAGCAGTGGAACTCGCACGGCTGAACGTTGAACGCCACAAACTTGAAACGCTTATTCAAGTCGTAGAGGAGGACGCAAACCTCCTTTTAAGCACGCATGCTGCGCCCCGAAAAAGGTTCCATTATGTGGATGTGGACCCGTTCGGGTCTCCTGCGCCGTATTTGGACTCGGCTGTTAGAGCCCTGCGCGACGGCGGCTTACTAGCCCTGACCGCCACGGATTTGGCTCCCCTGTGCGGTGTTCACCCTCAGGCGTGCATCCGAAAATACGGGGGGAAGCCTCTGCGAACCGCGTACTGCCACGAGTTAGCTGTTCGCCTTTTAATCGGCTGTTTAGCGACAACCGCGGCTAAGCATGACATAGGCATACGACCGGTTTTCAGCCACAGCACACAATATTACATCCGCATTTACGCCCTCGTGAGCCACGGCGCGAGGAAAGCCGACGAAAGCCTACGAGAAATGGGCTTTGTCATCCATTGCTTCGAGTGCCTCCACAGAGAAACCAGCAAAGGCGTAACCTCCCGCCCCAAACGTGAATGCCCAGAATGCGGCTACACCTTAAGCTCGGCGGGTCCCCTCTGGCTTGGAAAAATCTCCGACGCGGAGTTCTGCAACGCTCTTACAAACGAGGCTGCTGGAAGAAAACTGAGGCAGAAAAAACGAATCCTCAAATTACTAGCCCTAATCCAAAACGAAGTGGATGCGCCGATCACTTACTATGTGACTGACAAAATCAGCGACAAACTGAATCTGCCGACTCCAGCGTTAACAAAGATAATAAACAACCTAGAAAAAGCGGGCTTTCAAGCTGTGCCGACCCACTTCAACGCCAAAGGCATAAAAACAAACGCACCAGCAGAAACCGTCAAAGACGTTATATCAGAAACCGCTGGCTCCCATGAAAACTAAACGTTATTAATGCCTACAAGTATTAGAAGAATTGTTTAGGCGGCGAATCCGTTGCAGAAGAAGATGATTCCGATTAATTCGGTTCAAGTTGACGAGCGGGAGGCTGAAGCGGTCGTCCAAGTTCTGCGGAGCGGTTTGTTGACTGACCGTTTCGGCAACGGTCCCACGGTGAGGCGTTTTGAAGAGGCTTTCGCAAAGTTTGCGGGCGTCAAACACGCCGTTGCCGTGAACAGTGGAACCGCGGGTCTCCACATGGGGCTCCTCGCAACTGAAGTAGCCTCAGGCGACGAAGTGATCGTTCCAAGCTTCACTTTTGTGGCGACAGCCGAAAGCGTTGTTTTGGCTGGGGCGAGGCCCGTGTTTGTGGACATAGACCCCGAAACGTACAACCTTGATCCGAAAAAGGTTGAGAAGGCGGTTACCAAAAAAACCAAGGCGATTATGCCTGTTGACTTGTACGGTTTGCCCGCGGACACGGCGGCTATACGCGAAATCGCGCATAAGCACGGTCTTGCGGTTGTTGAGGACTCAGCTCAAGCCCACGGAGCATCATATAAGGGGAAACCGCCCGGTTTCTTCGCTGACCTGGCTTCTTGGAGTTTGTACGCGAGTAAGAACATGACGACTGGCGAGGGCGGAGTGGTGACCACCAGCAGCGACGAACTCGCTGAACCACTGCGGATAATCCGCACGCATGGAGAAGGACGAGAATACGTTTCCGTCAGGCTGGGGCACAACTACCGCATGTCTGAAATCCAAGCAGCCATCGGTTGTGTGCAGCTTCAAAAGCTTCAGAAATTCGTTGAGAGGAGAAGGGCGAACGCGGAGCTGTTAACCGAAAGGCTTCGAGGCGTGGAAAAGTTGCAGTTGCCCACGGAGCCGCCGGGCTACAAACACAGCTGGTACCTTTACACGGTTAGGCTCAAGGACGCCACTGCCGAGAAACGAGATGAGGTTCTAAGAGCGTTAAGAAACGGCGGCGTCGGAGCCACCGCGTACTATGACACTCCTGCGCATCTCATGCCCTACTACCGCCAGTTCGCGAAGAAACGTCTCCCCGAAACGGAGAAAGCCGCCCAACAAGTATTTTCTCTGCCCGTTCATCCTGCTGTGACAACTAGCCAAATCGAACAGATAGCAACCTCGACCGTAGAAGCGCTGAAATAACCGATGCCAAGAAAGATCCTATAGTTTTATTTGAATCCAGATAGACCACAAATGTGCCTGCAAAATGTAAGCCGCAGGTTTATGCCTGTCCACTGAGGAATTTCATTTGTGCGAGGCGGTCCATGATTTCCACTAGGCCGCGTTCAATTTTGTGTCTTCTTTCCTTGTATTCTTCGTCGCTGATTTGGCCTTCTTTGTGCATTTTCTCCAGTTCCTTCAGTTCATTAAGCAGAGCGTCTCTTTGTCTTTCTAGTTGTTTCTTCCTGTCCTTTATATCGTCGATGCTCAAGACTGATTTTTCTCCTTTGCCTAGATTTTTTCAATTCTGATTTTTGTCCCGCTTTTAACCTGCCTGAACAGCTCTAGGTTAGCGGTTACTTTTCCAATTATGTTCACGGGGCTGTAGGGTTGAGTTTCGCCGTAGAATATGCAGAGGGCGTTTCCCATAGGCCAGTAGCCCAAAACTCCGTTTTCAACCGTCGCCTTAGCCTTCTCTTCGCCCATCTTCACCGGAATCTCGAAGTAGACTTCTTCCTTCCATAGGGCTGCGCGTCCTTCCAGCGGAAGTTCTTTCACGATGGCATCCACAGTTCTCGGGGCCAAATAGCGTACAAGCTCGCCTGTCGCCTCACCAGTTCCGGTTATAACAAATTTGATGGGGATGCGGGAAATGTCTGTCTCCGTCAATTTCATCACAAAGGTTTCTATCAGGTTTAGTCAGCTATTGGACGCATTTTGTAAATTTTGATGTTTCTGGTCCCAGAAACGTATTCCACCGCGCCTTGTTGCTCCAGTTCTTTGATGAAGTTTTTTGCCACGCTCATGCGCAGGTTGAGGCGAGAAGCCACTGAATAGGGCGTGATGACCTTCATTTTCTCAAGTTCAGCGAGAACCTTCTTGTCCTTGGGGTCTGGTGAAAAAAGTCCAATTTCCTTTGTTTTTGTTTCGGTTCCGCTTCCTGATTTTTTCTTTGTTTTTTGTTGCTGTTGGCGTGATTGTAGTCGCTCCATTTGCTTAAGGTTGAGTCTCTTTTTTCCACCCATAGATATTTCCTCTAGAGAGGGAAACGAAACTGTCCCTTATAGATTTTCCCTTCCACCACAAGCTTTTTAATCCTAAACCACATTGCGTTCATGCTCAGATAAATAAAAGAGGGAAAGCTGCGGAGGATGATTCCGAAAAAATTCTTTGTGACAAGCGGGAAGGCGATCAGCCCTGTTTCTGGACTTAACGCCTTCGATTTAGCCTTAAAAAACGCGGGAATATGCCAATGCAACATGGTTCCAGTAACTTCGATTCTTCCCCCCGACTGCGTGGAAGTTAAGAGAAGGAAAATCCCAGCTGGCTCGATAACTTTCGCAGTTATAGCCCGCATGGACGGCGACGAAGGAACAACCATAGGCGCCGGAATCGCTTGGACTTGGGAAAAGAACATGAAATACGGCATGGTAGCTGAAGCCCACGGCTTTATGGACCAAAAAGCGCTAAAAGAAATTTTAGAGTGGAAAACCAGAGAGATGGCGAAAATCCGCGGATTCGAAATCACCGAAATCAAATACCGAATGGAAGTTTTAAGGGTACCTATGGACAACTACGGATGCGTAATAGCCGCTTTAGTATACATTCCATGATTCGCGAAATTCATTTGTTTTTCATTCTTTCTAGAACAGCTCTCACGATGAGGGGAAGCGCAATTGTTGCGTCGCAGTAGCATGCCGCAAATTCGCCGGTTGTTTTCTCTTTTCCCCAGCTTACGCCCTCCTTAAACGTGCATCCGGATAAGCCCCCCCACTCCGGTCTGTCAGTCGTTATCTGAAAGCCGTAATCGTGCCCCCTGCCTGGTTTACCAGTTAAAGCCTCCAGATAGGCTGTTTGCTGAATATAATTTTTGGGCACACCGCCACCTACGTAAATCACCCCAGTTTTCTTTGCTGCCATCTTAATCTGGAAGATTTCATAATTGTCCTTAATCTGGGAAATTATGAGGGATTTCGCGTTTCTGCTTACGCATTTCATGTAATGCTCGGTTAAGCCTAAGCCGATGGAGCTGTCACAGAGGGCTGGAACGAAAACGGGAACCTTAAGCCGCCAACAATTCCACAGAAATGAACCTTCTTTCTCCTTTGCGTCTCCTTCTTGGTCTATGAGTTTGCCGAGTTCAAAAAAAAATTCGCGAGAGGACATGGGTGACGAATCAGGTTTTTCCGCCATAATTCTGTTGGCTAACTGCGCAATCCTTTCGTCCACAAGCCTGTACCTCTTCTCTTCCGCGTACGTATCGTAAATCCTGTCTATTCCAAGTTGATAAAGCTCAGCATCATCAGCATGCGGTGAACCCTTAAAATGGTAAACTCCAAAGCATTCAGCTAAATCGTGGTATGCGTTGGCTCCGGTAGTGACGATTACGTTCACCATTTTCCGCTTCACCATGGTTGAAACCACCTTCTTCATTCCAGCAGGAATCATAGCGCCCGACAAACCCAAAAAAACCGTCGGCTTGTCCCCGTCCTTCAACATCTCCACGTATATTTCTACGCATTTAGCCAAGTTTCTGCTTTGAAACGATGTGTCGTTAAACGCAGATAGAATCTCTGAAATCGTCTCCCTCTCTTCCACATCAACAGGAACAACTCTTTCCTTCAAGAACCGATCAGATTTCAAATTCACGGGTTCCCCTTCCTCCAATTTTCCACCTGCAAACAGAATTGCCTATCTTTCCAATGTCTAGAAAAGCCTTACTTATTTATATATTTCACAAGTAAATTTTTTTCTTTGTACATTTTCTAATTTTTTTCACATTTTAAGCAATAAGAACAGCTATTTATGAGTAATAAAATTAAATGGCGTTTATTTAATTTAACAGAGGTTTTTTTGATCCTATTTTGCAGGAATAATCATTTTTATCAGCTTTATTTACAGTGCAAATTCTTATTTGAATTAGCTGTTGCTTTTGCTCACTCAAGGTGAAAGCTATGCACCGCATTGATGATGAAGACGAATGGGACGAAGAGACAGACGAAGACTGGTAAGCACCTCAAATCATCGAGTCACAAGGGGCGGTGAGCCCACATGGCGAAGAAAGGAAAGAAACTGCAATAACCCCTTGAACATATCTCATAAAGCCCGATAATCAGATAAACATTTTTTAAATTTCTTTTTTTCTCATTCATAACTGAGCAAAGAATTAACCTTCTGAATGGCTCTGTAGGGTCTTATTAGACTCTTTGAAAAATCCATTTTGAGCCATTTTTCGTAAAACAAAGCTATTCTTCTCACTGTCCTAAACCTTCTGTTAAGCTTTGTCATTGTGTTGCGTGCGAGTTGTTTATCGAGTTCTCCATTAAGAATCTTATAGTAAAGTTCTTTGCAGCACCTGATGATGTCAGCGACCTCGTTTTCTATGCGTTTCTTAGTTTCATCCAGTAGGTTTTCAACAGAATCTAAGTTTACGATAACCACCCGCGGGACAACCTCAACTTCCCCGAGCATTTCTTGAAGAAAAACTTGGAAACGCTGGGCATCAACCAGTTTGTTGTCTTTGTCAAACCGCGAATGATAATGGCAAAAAGCATAGACAGAACGACAAAGACGCAGGCAGGGTGCTCTCTTCAAAAACTTCCTTAGTTTCTCCCTTTTAACCTCTTTCGGTATTCTGTACGCAACAATGACTAGGCTTCCGACATCATAGACACCATCCTCCTCTTTCACAAAATGCGGTTTCCTAATCTGCCTCTCCCTCTTCAAAATTACGGGATAATTTTTCTGAAGCAGTTTCAAAATTTTACTTGCTTTTTCTTCTTTTTCGCCGATTTCCCAGAAGGATTTGCCTAGCTGCTTGCAGTCTAACGCTCGAAGTCGTCGAGGGATAAGACTCCTGTCCTTTGTTTCCCTAGGGGCGCGGTATACCACATAGTAAACCATTTCAGACTCGGCTTTGCCTTTTCCTCTCTTACGATATAAAAACTAATTGGTGCTTATGCCACTGCAGTAATTTCTGCTTTGTGTTTTTTCCGCCACTCGTTTATCGGAATTCCGAGTCTCCCCTCTATTTTCGGTCTGTGGATGGAGTTCATGGTGCAGAACGGAACGATTCTGCCATCGGGCAACGCATAGTGGATGCAGCATCGGCTGACGCGGTCAAGGTCGAAGTTGTAGGGATCCATAAAGTGCATGGACGAGATCATAAGCATCTTCCTGTGGAGCTTTCCCAAAGCCTCGTAACTGCCCGTTCTAAGCACAGGCAAAAGATACTTTCTGAGCATGCCGAAACTCACGTGGCGCAGGCTACCCATCAACTGCATCTTAGCCCTCGTCCGATGTCCCTTTGAAGCCTCCTCGTAAACCTTGTCCAAGGCCTTCATGAATTTCTCAACGTTGCCATAGTGAGTGATAGGGACCATTTTCCCGTCTTCTACGAAAACGTAGGTTGCCATGCCGCAGTGCGGATGCGCCGTGAACTCAACGTACCGTTTACCCTTCAAAGCGCCTACGGCTCGGGAAACGGAAACCACAGTTGGCACAGGATAAAAGTCGTCAGCCTTAATCTTTCCATCAGTCTGTTCTTCAACGCACCGCATAAAGTCGGGAATTGTTATGCGCATTTTCTCCCTTTCATGCTGGGCGATCCTCCCGCAGATGGAGACAGGCTGAACATTTACGCATCTGACGACATCAAAGTTTTCAACCGCGAACCTAATGATGTCTCCAAGCTGGTGGTCATTAACGCCCTTAACCAAAGTAACCACTAGGACAATGCTTTCTATTCCAGCTTCTCGGCAGTTCTCAATCGCCCGCATCTTAACATCGAGAAGGTCAACTTCCCGCGTGAACTTGTAAACATCCGAGGTTAAGCCGTCGAACTGCAGATAGATGGTGTCCACATCGGCTGCCTTCAGTCCGCGGCAGTATTCCACGCTCTGCGCCAGGCGAAGACCGTTCGTGTTCACTTCCACGTGTTCGAAGCCCGCCTTTTTCGCCATGCCTATAAGCTCAAAGAGATCATCCCGTATAGTTGGTTCTCCACCTGAAAACTGCAGGGCAGGAGCAGGCACAGGTTCATTCCGCCTGAGATTCAGAAGCATCTCCCAAATCTCCTCTTTGGACGGTTCGTAAACGTATCCTGTGGTTCCAGCAGTTGCGAAGCACACTGGGCAGCGGAGGTTACACCGGTTGGTTACGTCTATGATGCCGAGAGCCGTGTGAGACTTGTGGTTAGGACAGATGCCGCAGTCAAAGGGACATCCTAACTTTGTTTTCGTACGTGGATTTCGAACGCCCTCACCTACTTGGCTGAAACGCTCAGCCCGTACGTACTGCTCATAATCAGACCAGTAGACGTCTTGGAACAGCCCGTGTTCAGGGCATTCTTTCTTTATGTAAACTTTGTTGTCTTCTTCGAAGATGGTGGCGTCTAAGACCTTAAAGCATTCGGGGCATATGCTCTTTGTCTGTTTCAGAACCTGCAATTTTGACACCACTGAAAGTTGTGAATGTTTATTAGTCTAAAAAGGCTATATGAAGATTTCCAAACATGTCATAAGGTGAAAAGGGGGAGTTCCAGCGCATGTCAGTAAGCCACGAAACGAAGGAAGCCCTCCGAGAGCTGGGGCTAACCGGATACGAAACTCAGGCTTACCTGTCTCTGCTGGAGAAGGGCGGGATGACAGCAAGCCAAGTCAGCGAAGCCGCCGACGTTCCATACTCAAAAATCTACGAAACCCTCAATTCGCTGAACAAGAAAGGATGGATCAAAATCGAAAGCAGCAGGCCCAGCCGATATTATCCTAAAGCACCTTCAGAAGCCTTAGAAGCCGCTAAACTGCGGTTTGAAAGCAGGATCAGATCGTGGGAACAAAGCCTCCTAGGCGAGTTGCAGGCGCTCTACGAGAAGAGGGCGGTCCGCGAGAAACCTGACATCTGGATCATCCGCGGCGAATTCAACGTCCTCGCGAAACTCCGCGAAATGCTGAGCATAGTAAAAAACGAACTTATGATCGCGGTTCCATCCCTCCCAAAAGAACTCGTGAATTTGGTTTATCCTGTTTTGGTTAGTCTAAGAAACGCCAGCGTAAACATCCTGTTCATGGTCTCTAAGGATGTTGAAGAAGAAACGCTGGAAAAGATTGGTGAGGTCGCTGAAGTTAAGATCAGGGACCATATGTTTGGAGGAGGCATCATTGCAGACGGAAAGGAGGTGGTTCTCCTGCTTGGAGAGGAGGACAAGCCGAACCTTATCATATGGGCTGATCACATGGGTCTAGTGAAGTTCGCGAAAGACTATTTTGAATACCTCTGGCACACAGCGAAGAATGTTAATAGTCTATAAAACGGTTTTCAAAGGCTCTGGTAGGTCGCCAATATATATTTTAGTTCGATTGTTATTTAGTGCTAAAGGCAGTGTTGGCGTGTTTAACAAGAGAGAGAAAATGAGAAAGGTAACAGGTCTTTCGTTGCGCATTGTGTTTCTGCTGGTATTAGTGCTAAGCGTTGCAGCTTTTAATGTTGTTCCAACCATCGCGCTTCCTCGTTTCTCAAGTTCCAACCGAGTGGAATATTGGGCGGTCATAGTGGGGATCGGAAATTACAAATATCGCCCCGACCTCGCTTCTTACTCTGATAATGACGCAAAAGACCTCTACGAGCAACTGCTCCAATATCCAAATTGGCAGCCCGATCACATTAAACTTCTAATCAACTCTAATGCAACTCTCGAAGAAATCAATGATACAATGATTAATTGGCTAGCCCCACTGGAGGATGAAAACGACGTCGTATTGCTCTATTTCGCTTCTCACGGCAATCATTATAACTCAACTTATCTTTCTAATTCAACTGATTACGATTACTATTTCCTTTCAACTTATGATTCAGATATGGGTGATTATAGGGGACCAACATCTACGATAATAGCCGGCACATGGGGACCAACAGAGTTGGGGCATCGATGTGAATTGGGCGGTTGGTTAGACAAATTAGATTCAAAAAACATCGTTGTCATCTTTGAAAGCTGTAACTCTGGAGGCTTCATCAACTATGTTTCTGAGAACGGTCGTGTCATACTCGCCTCCTCCAATGCAAGCGAGCATGATTGGCAATATTACGATCTGAAGAACAGCCTCTTCACATACTGTATTCTCGAAACGTTGGAAAACTTTAAGCTTGCCGACGTTAATGGGGACCGTCTGCTTTCTGTGGAGGAAATTTATAATTATACAATGGCGAGGATTGAGGTCGAAATCAAAGGAGGTCGCTATGAACAGAATCCTCAAATGCAGGGTGCGGGCGACATCATCCTGCTATTCAGAGGTGGAATAACAATAGAACAGGTTATCTTCGTGGCATTAATTAGCTCAGTTGTAGCAGTTACCGTTATATTTATTCTGAAAAGGAGAAAACCGAAGTCTTCTGTTTCAATCTCCGTGCCTGTGCCACCGCCTACTTGATAAGATATTTAGTGGAAAACATCTATTAGGCGATTCTTCCGTCTTGGATTACGTATGATTTGTCGGCCACTTCAGCGACTTTCTTATCGTGAGTCGCCACTACTACAGCGGTTTTCTGTTTCTTACAAAGCTCTAAGAGCAAGTTTATGATTTCAGTCCCTGTCTTAGAATCCAGTTCTCCGGTGGGTTCATCCGCCATGATCACCAAAGGATGATTAGCTAATGCTCTGGCGATGGCGACCCGCTGCATCTCTCCCACGCTGAGTTCCTTAGGTTTATGTTGAAGCCTATAGGCTAAGCCAACGGCCTCCAGCAGGCGAGTGGCTCTTTCTTTTTGTTCCTTTTGGGATATCTTGGATAGCGCCATAGGGAGTTCCACATTTTCTAGGGCGGTTAGTGTATGCAGCAGGTTAAAGGTCTGGAATACGAATCCGATGTTTCGAAGCCTGATCTTTCTGAGTTCTTTTCCGTTGAGGTTCGAGACATCTTTATCTTTGAAAAATATTTTTCCGGATGTTGGATAGTCAATCAGTCCGATAAGGTTTAGGAGCGTTGTCTTTCCTGAGCCTGAGGGGCCCATGATGGAAACAAATGTTCCTTCTTGGATTTCGAGGTTCACATCCTTTAAGGCTTGTATCACAGATGTGCCCATGCGGTATGACCGCGTCAAACCTTGCGCCTTGACTATCAATATTCCGACCTCAGAACCTCCACGATGTTTGTTCTTGCCACAACTAATGCAGGTATCATCCCTGCAATGCAACTCAGAAAAACCGTAAGTGCGATTGTTTCAAGCATCATGATCGGAGAGACAAGGGAAAACAAGTCAGGGAACATTAACGACAACGGAATGTTGCCATAGATGCTTGCCAAGAAAACCGCGGCAACCGTGCCTAACAGTGTTCCGGCAACGCCTCCGAAAAGTCCTATCAACCCTGTTTCAGTGACTACCATGCGCACGACAGTGCTTTTGGGTGCACCGATAGCGTCCAAAGTAGCCAGTTCCCTTCTCCTTTCAGATATGTTCATCATGGCAACAGTCATCACGATAACCATGCTGATCAGGAAAAGCACGCTGCTTATTCCCTGATTCCACGTTTTCACGTCGCAAATTAGAGGTTCAATGGTTTCGTCTCGTCCCTCCCTTGTTAACGCTTCAACTGCTGGAATTTCCGCTTCAATTCTGTTTCCTAATTCTTCCTGAGTCACGTTACTCTGCGGCTCGACAACCATCATGCTAATTCTCATAGGATAATTATACACATTTTGGGCTACGGTAAGCGGCATAATAATCATCCGCGAGAGAAGAACGGAGCTCTTATCAAGGACGCCGACGACCTTAAAATTCTGATTTTCAAGTTTAATCTCTGAACCAACCGTGAGATTGTATAACTGAGCGAGGCCACTGCCAACAACAACCTCTTTCTCCCCAGAACCTGTCGAGGGCCATCTTCCATCGGGCTTAAGGGGCGTGGACCCGATTAGCGCTGACCAGTTGCCTACGGGAACTCCAACACTGATATTCAAAGGTGCCAATTGAGGAATGCCTCCTGACGTGGAAGAGCCGATTACAAACAGCATAGGAACCACAGCCTTGACGCCTTCTACCGCTTTAACTTCGTCAACCGTATCCTCAAGTAGGGAGCTTGCTATGGGAAGAGCTTGAATGAAAATGGAGCCTTTAGCTGCAACAACCACGTTTCCGCTGTAGAATACGTTCATTTCCTCCAGTACATCCATGTATCGCGTGGTGGTGGCACCTATGGCTACAATAAGCATGATGCCTAAGGCGACGCCTAAAATGCAGAGGGAAGTCCTAACTTTTCGTCGAAAAAGGCTTCTTAAGCACATCAAAGTTATTCGCGTGTGTTATCCTCCTTCGATTCCCGTTGAATGTAATTGTTTCACTAGTTAATTTTGATGTATCCAGTCGCTTAAATTAACGGTGACACTAATGTTAAATATCATACGTAATTCATACAGTTATGGCAGTTAAAATTTAGGATTGTGAAGCCTTATGAAGAAATCTGTTATGATCTTCCTGACAGCGACTTTCCTGTTTTCCCTTGTAGCCTTTACCTCGATTCCCAAAATACCGGCACTGATGATGCCTACTGTAGAAACTCCGAATGAGATAGACTTAAATTTAATTGTATGCCCAGACGGTCAAGTCATCATAGGAGGCGCTTTCAGCTGCAACGCTAGTACATTTGGCGAGTATGCAGGTGCCGCTACACACGGAACGCTAAGCTTCAACGAAATAAACGGAAAAACAGTTGTTACAACGAGCTTCAGGTATGTTGCTCCGCCAGAGAACGCAACGGATTTTCCCTTTAATTCCACGACAGTCGACGCGTCTGGAGAGTATGCAGACGGGCTTCTTGATACAAACCTCAACACCACAGTAATCTTGCCCCCAGAATATGCATCTCAGTTTCCCTTCAATGTCACCGATTTCACTTATGTAGAAGAATACTCAAACAACCAGTCAACGGGAACAATCACAGTTGATGTTCTCTCCGGTTTTCTCCTCGACGATGTAGCCATAGATTACAGCGCAAACCTAACAGACGCCCGCTACAACGGGTCTGTAAACGTACTCTACGGCATGCCCTACATGGACTTCCAAATCGATAACGAAACGCAACTACAAGAGATGCTTGACTACTTTAACTCCTCCGCCATAGGCCAAGGCCCAGAATCCCTCTATAACCTCACAGACGGTGAACTTGAAGCCACTCACCTAGACTACAGCATAACTCCTCTAACAGGCAATGGAGGCGCCACAGTCAACTTTGAATTCTACATCCACGGCAACTTTACACAAGGCATGACGGCCATACTTCAAGATTATTTAGGGCTATCCGACAAATCCTCAAACATAACATCTTCAGCTTATTATCTCAAGAGTTCCTCAACCACGATGGTGTACTCCCACGCGCAGAAAAGAGCCTCTATACAAACGACATCAACCGTCAACATAGATGGAATGATAGAATACTTAGAGTCGACGCTACCCGACATGGTAGACCCAGAGATGGCGGAGCCAATCGAGTTTCTCTTAAACACGACACTCAGCTCTGCAGAATCTGGTGAGTTCTCATTGTCTTACGCTGAGGGCGTAGGAGAAATGGCGTGCACCGTTACCGTTGGAAGCGATCTAAGTGAGGAGGTTGAATACTTAACTGACCTTCTACTTGAAGAAGCGCCGCCGCCGGAACAGTGGATGGTGGACTTCATCAACGCAACGAAGGTAGAAATAAACAACATGAAAGTCAGCTTTAATCTTAGCGAAACCGAGGTTTCAGTAAACTTTGAAGGACTCGCTGTTCTCCCTCCAGTAGACACTGTTAACGCTACGAGCTTTAAATTAGAGCGGTTTTTCAATTTGACTGGTGATTCTTCTTTCCCTGAAGAAGGGCAGAGGCTGGGGGTGACAGTGATTGGCGGAAGCAACAGCACTCACAAGGTTGTATTACAGGGCGAAGGTTCGGTGCCTGAACCAGACTATTACATGGTGGATGCCGAAGGCAGGCCTATCCTCGCGACTTGGAACAACGTGTCTTTAAGTGATCTCAAAGAGCTGCAGTTCGTGGTTGTAAAGGGGGCTCAAGCTGGAGGAACCATAATGAATCCTGAAGCCGTAACCGAAGACAACCCCTTCGTGATAGATGCCACCGATGAAATGGGACTGCATATAAGCTTAACCAAGGTCTCGGGTAAACTTTCCATCGTCGCGTCTAACGTAACCCTACCGGAAGGAGTTGATCCGCAACCAGGCACCCTCAAACTCATCGGAGACTACATGCAAATCACCGTTTCAAACGAATCAGTTGCAGTTAACGCCACCATCCGCATGTACTACACGGATGAACAAATAAAAGGGCTGGATGAAAATTCGCTAGCGCTTTATTATTGGGACGCCAATGCAAGTGAATGGGTGGCTGTATCCTCCCACGTAAACACCGAGGAGAACTATGTTTGGGCGGTTGTTGATCACTTCAGCCTATGGGCAATTTTTGGCGAACCGCTTTCACCTTTCTGGATGCAGTGGTGGTTCATTGCTGCCATCATCGCTGTGGTTGCCGTTGTTGCAGCTGCTGCAGTCCTTGTACAGAGGAGAAAGCCAGCTGCTGAGCCTCCTCTAAAGTAACCTGAAAAACCGCTTTACTAACGTTTTCCCATTTTTTTGGTTGTTCTATATAATCTAAAATTTTGTGGTTTCTTCTTGGATGCCGTTTTTTGTTATGGTGAGGACGTCGACGCCGTCTCCGCTCATTATGTCCCGGCTCACAGCCGATTTCACCGCTCTAACCACCAGCTTCTTCGCCTGTTCCACCGTCATGCCTTCCTTGTAACCTTCCTCTAAAACTCCCACGGCGATTTCAGCCCCAGAACCAACAGCTGCGTACTTGTCAGGAATAAGCGAGCCTAGAACGTCCAGCGCGTATAGAGATGCGCCTTCCTCGTCTATTCCACCCACGATGGTCTGAGTGATCAGAGGCATCAGTCTCCTGTTGAAGAGCAGATTTGACAGGACCTTGGCGGCGGATTTCACGCCGATGGGCCTTCCAACATCCATCCTATACAACTCAGCGTAGGCTTCCATTTCCCGCATTAGAATTTGCATGTCGGAAACTAATCCTGCGCATGCAGCGCCGATGGTGTCGGTTATTTTGAAGACCTTTTTCCCGGTTCTGCTGACTATTAAGTAACCGTAGGAAACTCTTTTTTCAGAGGCGATTACGACGCCGTCTTTGCAGACTACGCCTATGGTGGTGGCGCCGGGCACATAAAGAAACTGCTGCGGCTGTTCCTTCAAAACCTTATTTCCTCCCGTTTCGATGCAGTATATCAAATTGAGACTATTAAACTTTTTACCTCGCACGCCGATCGAAAGGAACAAACTTTCTAAGCCTCTTAATGGCGTTAATCCGTTCTTTATTACCTACTTTAGCCTGCTTCACAGCACTTTCCAGAATCCCAATCGTTTTGTCATAACTAGTCCTATTAACTGGAAATGGAATCCCGTCCTTTCCACCCACGGCAAAGCTGTATTTCACAGGGTCTTTCCAGCTGGGTTTTTCGCCGTAGATCAGTTCGGAGACAAGGGCAAGGGCTCGAACGGTGGCGGGTCCTACGCCTCGTATGCTTAGGAGTTCCTCGTAGTTTTTTGGTTGAAACTCATAGGCTCTTTTCACGGCTTTCCAGTTTAAGTTGCGTGGCATAGCTAAAACGTCAGCCATGTATTCCTTCCAATTGACCTCGGGAACCCATTCCTGCAGCGACCGCTGATAGGCGGGGCGAACAGACTTAAGCATTCTTAGGATTTTCCTTGGTTCTTCCTTGGCTATGTCTGTGGAGGTTTTTTGGCATCCTTCGCTTTGTTTGGCAGTCATGTCTAAAGCTGCTCCTCTTTTAGCGTCTCCAACAATCGCGTTATGGGGCTCAACCACAAACTGCTCAACGTGTTCCGACAGCCAATGGTATCTTCGAGCCGTTCGGTCCTTAACGCTCATTCCCTGCTGAACAACCGCCCAAACACCCTTCTCGGTTACAAACAACGCGTGGTGATACAGCGGATACCCCGCTTGAATGGCAGCGTTATCCACCTTGGTACTCATCCTACTCGCATACCTCAGGCTTTCTATCTTGGCGGTTGAGAAACCGAACTTCTCCCCAGCGGAACCGATCTCCAAAGGCGCCTGCGAAGAAATCCGGCCCTTTCCACCGCAGACAGCCAACCCGTGCTCCTCAGGGTCTACGGCGGATTTTAGGATACCTGTTAAAACCGTGGTGACGCCGGAGGAATGCCAATCGTAGCCCAGAACGCAGCCTAAGGCTTGAAACCAAAGGGGGTCAGAGAGCCTCCGCAGAAACTCGGCGCTCCCATATTCGTCAACAATAATGTCTGCCATTTCCTTCGCGAGTTTAGTCATGCGAACAGTCAGCCATCTAGGAGCCCTGCCGTAATGCAGCGGAAGCCTCGCAGAACCAGTCCGCTTCAACCTCTTTCCCCTTAGGCTCTATAATTAGAAGATGCACCGTTTAAATCTGCTTTTTCTCTGGTGCACAAATCAGAAGGTATCTTAAACAGTCAAAAGCCTGCCAAACACTAACCGCAGGGTCCCTTCATC
This sequence comes from uncultured Candidatus Bathyarchaeia archaeon, assembly GCA_964655075.1. GTDB lineage: Archaea > Thermoproteota > Bathyarchaeia > Bathyarchaeales > Bathyarchaeaceae > CAZZLD01. The sequence continues at coordinate 93,052 of CAZZLD010000001.1, read as the reverse complement.
AGACGCCCTTCGCGGTCAATTTCCTTCCGCCTGATTCTGGTCGTAGATATGTCAACGTGGTTTTCCGCAGGGACCATTTCAATAACGATGACTTCAAGAGGCGGCAACCCCTTCGCGGCGCGTTTCTCATTAATTTCCTTCGCGCGGGCTTCAGTTTCTCGGCTCACAACGATCCCGTCCAGAGGGCGATTACTTGACAAGGTAATCCCATAAGGATCGTCTAAAGGAAAAATCTCCGCGCGGCTAAGAACGTCGAGCTGTCTCAAAAACTGCTTCAGGTCCCTTAATCGATCCTCGTAACCCGCAACCTCATGGGGCTTCCTCAACTTCCTAGCAAACTTGTCTGTACACAAACCGATTAGAACGCGGCTCCCAACCTCGAAAGCCTTCCTAAGCAGCGCTCGGTGACCCTTATGAAACTCATCGAAAGTTCCACCGACTGCCACTGATCTAATTTTTCTTTTCATGGCTTATCCTAGATAGGTTATTTTAAAGAAAAATTTATCGTGAAATAGGTCGGCTGATTAGAATTGCCAATCCGAGGATCGCCAACACAGCTCCGCTTACGTAAAACATCGATTGTATAAGGACCATAATTGTCTCTCCAAAGTTGGAAACTAGTAGGTTACCCAAGTCAGTGTATGTTGACGCCAGCCCAAATGAGAGCATAATTAAACCAGGAATCAACATAGCCAGACTGAACGTTTTCTTTGGCAGTTCTTGTTTTAGACTATGAATTCTGACGTCTTCAGGCACAATTGAAGGAAATGCCAATGCCGCTACTCGTAATAACGGGGGGGTTACCAGAAGCACGAAAGGAAGCATAGTTACAAACCACCAGATTGTAAGACCAAATACCAGAAATGCAAAGGCTCCCAAAGACAAACCCGCTAATTCACCGAGATAGAGGATTTTGTAAACAGAAACATACAGGAATGCAACGATAAAGTTGGCTACTGTGAGAGTGAGGTTTGAGGCTGAAATGAACCGCCCCCAAGTAAATTTCTTCCTAAGGATGTAACCCATTAAATAGAAACCGATGAAGTTTCCAGGCACCGCTGCGAATAAACTTCCCGGATAAATTTGACCGTGTTTAACGGAATCTACAATCAAGGTGCCTATGGCTGCGCCAATTCCGGCAGGCAACGGACCGAATATTACCGCGAAGAATGCAGGTATGACGACTGCCCACCTGAACTGCCCAAAGCCCCATGGAGAAGGTATCACTGCCGTAGTGGCAGAACCTATAGCATAAAGACCTGCACACATTATTGTCGCCATAATAGCGACAGACGGTCTTACACCCTTATGGACCACCATTTTCATCACGGGTGCTTTTATGAAACGTGCTCACTAAATAAGAATTTCCTATGAAATCTTTAAAGATGTTTGAATGTTTATGGATGTAGCTTTCTCATCAGCGATTAGGAAAGGGCTTTATATAGATAGTAAAGTTTAAGGGTGTGTTGGTGGTTTCCACTTAAACCGTCTGATCGGGGTTGTAAGTTTGAACACTGAAATGAACGTTACGCTCGAGGAGAAGAAGGCTCAGCAACTCGTTAAGCTTCGAGGCTACAAGTTGGTTGAGCGGGAGGAACAAAAGGGCATCATTAGTTTCGTCGCAAAGACGAAGAGCGGAAAGAAAATTATCATTTGGTGTATACTGACAGAGGGAACTGTGGGGATACGCTACGTGAATCAGCTTAAAAAGGCTATGGATGCGGCTGAGGCTGAAAGGGGAATTATAATCACTAGAAGCCGTTACAGCTATGCGGCTAAAACAAAATCAAAGGGGAAAGGAATAGAGCTGATTCCGAGATTCTTTCCAGCCTTCAACATTTTTGAGCACGCCCTTGTACCTAAGCATGAAATCCTCACCAAAGAAGAGAGAACGAAAGTCTTAACGCAGTATCGGGTGGTGTCGCACCAGCTGCCTTGGATTAAGGCTTCGGATCCAGCGGTTAGAGCGATTGGCGGCAGACCTGGAGACATCGTAAGGATAATCCGAACAAGTCCAACGGCTGGAAAGTATATTTCCTACAGGTACGTGATCGAGCGTTAAACCAAAAGCTTAGAAAAGTTCACACTTTTTAGTCGAAGAACGATCTCCGTCTTTTTCCCTTAAGAACAAGTTATAACCAAAATTGGTTGCTACACGATTATGCAATTGTTAAATATACGATTAGATTAGAAAAACAAGGTGAGAGAAATGCAAAACAAATCTTACTTCAAACAGATACTCGTGCCCGTCGACGGTTCACATTCTTGTCTCCATGCAGAAGAACTAGCAGCTGCGATCGCCAAGAACTTCAGATCAAAGGTCACCGTGATTCATGTGGTCCCTCAAGACCTTTTGCTTCCAGGATTGGAGTCACATTATCGGGTGCCCTCTTCAGTTCGTAGCGAGATTACGCAGTGGTTTTTGCAAACAGGAAAGAAGATTGTTTGGGACGCTCAGGCACTGTTTAAGGAGGAAGGCATAGAAGTTGATGCTAGAGTTATTAATTTTGCAGATCCTGCTGAAACGATCCTGCGTGTGGCTCAAGATGAAGAATGTGACTTAGTGGTAATGGGTAACCGAGGGGAAACAGAAGCGGAAGTCTTCTCTTTAGGGAGCATTGCCGAGAAAGTCTCCCGCCACGTTGAATGCTCAGTTCTCATAGTTAAACAAAAGACCAGACTTTCGAAAATCCTTGTAGCAATTGACGGTTCTGAAGGTGCAGAGAAAGCCCTTGAACATGCTGTTAAACTAGCTAGGGAATACGAAGCGAAGGTAACATTGTTAAACGTTCAAGAATCGAAACTGTTTAGCCTTAAACCTAAGGTAGTAAAGGAAATTGGTGAGCACGTTTTGTCTGATGCAGCTGCCAAAGTTAAAGAATTACAGTTGAAAACACAGTTAGAATTCGGTAACCCTGCGGAGACCATAATCGAAGTTGCCGAAAAGGGAAACTATGACCTCATAGTTGTCGGAAGCAGAGGATTAAGCAGTGTAAAACGATTCTTTCTCGGCAGCGTAAGCGACGACATTAGCCACCATGCAAAAGGTTCTGTCCTGATAGTAAGATGAGGGTGAAGACCGAATAGAGATGCATATTTCGCATTTTGCGAAAGATTTTATTTCTTTGATACCCAACTTTCAAACCTGCACACATTGAGGTGTTACCATGCTTACAGAGATTTTAGATATGGTTAAGCGCCATGAAGAATGGCGTGGGCAGAAATGCGTCAATCTGATTCCAGCGGAGAACATAATGAGCCCTGCTGTGCGTTCTCTGCTTTCTTCAGACCTTGGACACCGATACACTTCCCGAGAAGGCTTCTACATGGGCACGAAATTCCTAGACGAAATCGAGTTATACGGAGAAAAAATCGCAAAGGCAGTTTTTGGAGCTGACACAGCGGATTTACGCCCAATTTCTGGGCATATCGCAGACTGGATATTTCTCTCCACGTTTACATCACCAGATGACAAGATACTCTGTGTTTCACCTGACGACGGCGGATATCCAGGAATGTGGGAACGAGGGTTCGCAACTTTGCTGAGACTAAAAGGAATAGCGTTTCCTTTTTCCAAGGAGAGAATGAACATTAAAGTCGACGAAGCGGCTGACCTTATTCTTAAAGAGAAACCTAAAATTGTTGTTTTTGGCGCCAGTTTTTTCCTTTTTCCACATCCTGTTCAAGAGCTGACTGGTGCGGCATGTGAAGCTGGAGCAGTTATCGGATATGACGGCTCTCATGTCTTGGGTTTAATCGCTGGAAAGGAGTTTCAGCTTCCCTTCAAAGAAGGAGCAAACCTTCTGCTTGGTTCCACGCATAAAAGTTTCTTCGGGCCTCAAGGCGGGCTCATCTTGGCAGATAAAGAGCACGGTGAACGTATGAAGGAAAAAATTGAACCCATGTTTGTTGATAATGCCCACTGGAACCGTATTGCAGCTTTAACTTTAGCCTTGGCGGAAATGAAAGAGTTTGGGCAAGAATACGCTAGACAAGTGATTCGAAATGCGAAAACGCTTGCGGAAACCTTGGCCGAATACGGCTTGCCGGCTGCATGCGCAAAACTTGGCTATACGGAATCGCATCAAGTTTTACTGAACTACGGCAACTACGAAAAAGGATCGGAAATAGCCAGAAAACTTGAAGAAGCCAACATCATCGTTGATTCTGGCATAAGGCTTGGAACCTGCGAAGTAACAAGACGCGGCATGAAAGAAAAGGAAATGGAAAAAATAGCTGAGCTCATTAAACGGGTAGTAGTTGACAAGGAAAATGCATTAAAGATCAAAAAGAACGTCAAAAATTTTGTTAAAGACTTTAATCAAATTGAATACTGCTTTAAACTGTAACTAGGATTTGAAGTGTTGGGGGGTGAAGATTGAAGGGAAAGAAGATTCCATACTTCATCGACTCTGCCAAGGCTCCAAAAATTGTGCAGATGAAAGGCTTGGAAACTGTTATTTTGACTGGAATGCGCGGTGAAAAGATGATGATGGTTCTGAATATAACTTTGCCAGGACACACTGTGCCCTTGCACTCGCATCCTCACGAACAGATCGGGATGGTTTACAGTGGCAAGGCTAAATTGAGGATAGGAAATGGAGAACGCATAGTCAAGAAGGGCGATTTCTATTGTATTCCGGCAAATGTTCCCCACAGCGACACAGCCATAGGCGACGAACCTTTCATAATGCTCGACATTTTTTATCCGATTCGCAAAGACTTCATCGAAAAGTGCAAAGGATGAACTAACCGTCTACCTGCCACGCATAATTCTTACTTAAAAAAGACGCTGAAAAAACGGATTGCAAAAGTTTTTATTCATTGATGTTAGGTTTAACCGCGAAAGAAGATGGCAACCAGTCGATCGCTCCCTGATTCAGCCTCCGTTGTAATGCTTCTCTTAGTTGTAGTCATCTGGGCGGGGTCATTTATCTTCATAAAATTAGGGTTAAGCGAGATTCCGCCTATTACCCTCGCGCTTATCCGATTCGTTGTGGCGTTTCCAGTGCTCGCGGTTGCGGCCTTTATCAAAGATAATGGAGTCCGCGTGGCTTGGCGAAAGCATTTCTTGCTTTTCACTGTTCTCGCCTTAACAGGAGTGACTTTATTGTATATTTTCCAGTTCTATGCCTTGAGTTTCACTACGGCAGCCGCTGGGGCTATCATAATAAACATCACCGTAGTTTTCATCGCTCTGCTTTCCGCGGTTTTCCTACATGAGAAATTGAACAAACGGAAGGCCTTTGGAATTCTACTGGCTTTTTTCGGAGTTGTTATCGTAATATCTAATGAAAGCCTTGGGGGTTTTGGATTCAGCCCTCTTGAGTTTCTGGGCGGCATTTTAATGGTTGTTTCCGCGTTTTTCTGGGCTATATATTCAATATTAAGCAAGAAAATTCTCAGTACATATTCGCCTTTGACCATTAACGCGATTGTGTTCGGACTCGGGACGCTTTATTTAGCGCCTCTTTCTCTTCTTGAGTCACCTTTGGAAGCTCTGCGACATGTGTCACTGATCGGTTGGTCCAGTATTCTTTATCTGGCTGTTCTTAGTTCAGCGGTTGCCTATTTTCTATGGTCCAAAGTCTTAACTCGAATAGAAACAATAAAAGCAGGCGTTTTCCTTTACGGAATACCCGTTTTCACCATGATTCTATCCTTCATATTCTTACGTGAACCTATCTCGTATGCTGAGATAGTAGGGCTTATATTAGTCATAAGTGGTGTGTACTCAACGGAAACAGGCTGAAATGAACGTTTTCCTCAAGCAGCTTTGTCACGTAATATCTTCGTGCGCACAAATTTGAAATAGGACATGGATGCTATGCTCTATTCAAATGGAAAGAGGGTGCCGAACATGCTGTATATCTTTAACTACAACCTAAAAGAGAACAAAATGAAGGAATTTCAAAAGTTCATAAAACAAAACGAGAAAGCTATTAGTAAACACGCTCCGAAAGGATGGAAATACTTGGGAACATACTTCTATGTCTTGGGGTTTGGACCATGTCATGCCACTGATCTCTGGGAATGTTCTGACTATGCTGACTTTGACACTTGGCGCAATCATGATGATCCGACATGGTTGAAATTGTGGGAACAGTCAATGGAATTCTCAACCCCTGAGTTAGTGCCCGCTTGGTTGTTGCGAGAGGCTGGAGACACAAAAATAGCTGAACCAAAGAAGAAACCATAAGCCGAAAAATAACAGTGGAGATGCTCAACAAACTCCCTTTTTTTGGTTTATACTTCTGTGAAGATTGCAGGAACTCCTATGGGTTCAAGAGGGAAAGTCATCCTTTCATCTTGATTCTTTTAACTATGGACTCTGCTTTTTTCAGGTCTCCAGGCGTGTTGACGTTAAAAAAGGTCAGCAGTTCTGGGTCCACCTGTTGAAGCGCCATGGTTGAAACATATCGAACTTTACTCAGATTAGCAATCATCGACCGCAACTCAAGCCTATCCTGACCCATCGCCTTTTCCGCGGCAACTAAAGCAGATTTTGTGCGGTAAACTGCCTGAAGGGGTTCAATGTAGCCGCTTGGCCACCGGGGAACCACTGCGTTCCTGTTGGCGCTTAAATCTAAGAGAAGCGCGGCTATTTGGCTTGAAACAAAGGGTGTGTCGCAGGGAAGCAAAAGCGAATACTCGCCCTGAGCCGTCTCAAAACCTGTTAAGGCGCCAACAAGGGGGCTTCTTTTTTCATACTTGTCAACCGCGACAGCTGCCTTATGTCCTAACAAATCCGAAAAGGCTTCCCGTTGCTTCTCTGAATTGACAACCACCACAACATTGTCAACCAGCTTGGAAACCGCGTCAATCACATACAGAATGAGGGGTTTACCCGCCAGCATAACCAAGCCTTTGTCCTGACCGAATCGTTTCGAAAAGCCGCCGGCCAGAATCACCGCTGATCTCTGCAACCGTCAATTCCTCAATTTGAAGGTTCGAAGACCACCCGTTCTGAATAAGTGTAAACGTTCATGCGCCTTCCCCTAACGAACCCGATCAAGGTAAGCCCTGTACGGCGGGCGACTTCAAATCCGGAGCTGACAACCGCAGACATGGAAGCCACTATTGGAATCCGCATTCGAGCTGCCTTCAACACTATGTCGCCGGTAAGCCGCCCACTCGAAGCGATAAAGCAACCTGTAAAATCCGTTTTCTTCAAAGCTCCCGCCCCGATGACCTTATCCACCGCGTTGTGGCGCCCCACATCCTCGGCGGCTGCCAACAGTTCACCCTTCGCTGAGTACAAGGCGGCTATGTGAACCCCGCCTGTTTTCCTAAAGGTTTCAGCCAACGTGTTAAGACACTTAACCGACTCTGCAATAATGCTTGCTTCTACTTTCAGACCCAACGGCGCCCTAGGAAGATTAAGCCTGTCAATAAGCTTCGAGAGGGGCCAATAATCCGGGGAACCGCAGGCGGAAACAATCAACCGCGAAAACGGCTGAGAAGCAGAAACACGCCTTTCAGCGTCAACACCCGCCTTCAACCGAACCCGGCACTTTCCATCAGTCTCCAAGCGAACTTCCCGAATTTCATCCAACGACTTCAGCACCCCCTCGGAGAGGAGATGCCCAACAGCCAGTTCCTTAAGTTGCTTTGGCGAGCAAAGAATCGTAACATAGTGAGCTTGGTTTAAAAAGACGTAAAGCGGACGCTCCTCCGCCACAAAGTCTTGGCTACGCTCAATTCTTCCGGCAGAAAACTTATCATTAGCAGATTTTCTATACACTTTAACAGGGACTTTCTTATACATAATTGCAGAAAAGGAGCAAATACTAAATAAATCTATTCAAGGAGAAAGAAGGCTCCTACTGCAAGACATGAGAAACTAACCGACAAATAGAATGACCAAACCTTTGCCTCATTAGATGGATACAATGTAACGATGTGCTGACCAGTGCTCAAGTTTATAAATCGATATAAATTATACTCCCCTGTATTCGGAGCGGTTGTAGTGCGGTATGAGTGAAGAAGTTTTAAATGTTATTGGAGTCGTAGAACCGAAGGGCACGTTAACAAGAGACTCACTTTATTTAGTTCTAACTAAGAAAAAGCTTATTGCGGCGAAGGGATTATCCCAAGGCGTTGTCCTCGGAATTCTCCTAATATGCATAGCCTTGATATTCCCATTAATAATAGTTTTATCACCAGTCTATGGGACTAATCTCTTTTTAGCTGCAATTACTGGTATAATCCTCGGTCCCTTATGCCTCATCATAGCAGCTACCATTATTAAGTATTTGGACAAGAAAAAAAGAGAAGAAATGAGGCAGTTATCAGTGGAAGAAATTCTGAAAAACTATGAGATAAAATATGAGATACCGTACTCTGACATCAAAAAAATTGAAATAAAGGAAGAACGCAGAGTTCCGTCTCTACTAATATCAACAAGTAAAAGAACACTCAAATTTATGCTGCAAACAAAAACCGCCGAAGCGGAGAACCTCTTACGCTCAACTTTACCAGACAAACTTTGATGTACCTAAATAAAAAATTGAAGTCTACCCTTATGCTTTAAGTTCGGAAAGGACATATTTGACGATTCCATCTGCAATGTTAACAGCAGTTACCGATTGAAGTCCCCGCCATCCCGGCTGGCTGTTAAGCTCAAGAATCAACGGTCCTTCAGGTCCCTCTAAGAGGTCTATGCCGGCTACCTCACAGCCAACAACTCTGGATGCTTTTACCGCCAAGTTTTCTGTTTCCTCGTCTAGCTTAAGGGCCACGGGTTTCGCTCCTTGACTCACGTTCGTTTTCCAGTTTTCGGCTACGCGACGCATAGAAGCCAACGCGCGGTCGCCCATAACCAATGTACGTATGTCTGAAACTCCATGGGGAACAAACTCCTGCAGGTAAAGCACGCCATGATAAAAGGAAACGGCTTTGAACACCATTAATGCAGTGTCCGGGTCCGAGACCCTTGTGGAGCCTACACCTCTAGATCCAAACAAAGGCTTCACAACAACATCCCCCCCTAATTCATGAAAGGCCTTCAGCGCTTCGTCTGGATTCTCTGTAACCGCCGTTCGAGGAACAGGCAAACCATGCTCCTCTAAAAGAGCAAGGGTCCAGTATTTGTCCACCGAACGCTCGATGGATGCAGGCGGGTTAACGATCAACATCCCTAAGCGCTCAAGCCTCCGCAGAAGATCCATTCTGAAAATTATTTCCTCCAAGGAGCCGCGTCCAATCGGGCGGACAAGGACAGCGTCTAATTCTTTCAGGAGGTCAATTTCGTCTAGGGAAACCTCTGGTTTACCTTTAACTCGAGCGACGAGACGGGAAAAACTGAAGCAGACGGGCGTTACGCCGTTGTTTTCCATTGCCTCTCGCAGTTCAGTGGAGCACCACGCGTTCTTGTTCAGCGTTATTAACCCCATTTTCAAAGTTTATCAGCTCTAACTATCTCCATTGTTACTGTTAAGAAATCTTTAGCTTTTCGTTGCAAACAAATGCCGTGCAAAGACCTTGAACTTTTCGGCTGTGAAGTAGGCGCAAAAACGAGAGATGGGGGAAACACAGCAAAGGTAACCTCGACGGCTCCCCCACCGAATACCTTTCCCTCTCCTGTTGAATCCGCTTCTCCAAATGCGTGTGCTTAGGATATTCGCTCTAAAAGCTGATTGATCAAATTGTGAACTGAGCATTCATAGCATGCGTCTTCGTCTGCAGAAGAGCATCGACTGCAAACTTCTTTAGCAAGTTTCTGAAGAGTAATTATGGGGCTCATTTAGGTCATCAAATTATACGATCAAGTGCTAAAGATAAAAACCGTATTACCAATCCAAACGTGTCCGTAATCGATGTGCGTGCCAATCGGATATTTTACGTATTTTTTGGGGCTATCAATTTTCGCGTGGCGAAGCATTCTTCTGTAACTCCGCGCGGTTATTACTCAGCAGTGGAATATAACTTAAATATGTAGTTGTGTTTTTGGTGCTTCACCGACTTCTCTTTGGTGAAGCGGGTAAGAGCGTGTTACGCACAGTTAGTCAAAAGGGAAGAAGAGAGCGAATAGATATCCTAGCCACAATCCTGTACAGTGCTCTTGTTGGCAAACAAAAAACTCACATTATGAATAAGGCTTCGCTGAACTACAAGCAGGTTGAAGAACATTTCAAACTTTTGATGAAGACAGGGTTGCTGCGTAAGGACGAGTCTGTTGGGCGCACTTTGTTCAAAACAACTGATAAAGGCTTTTTGTTCATAACGAGATATGAAGCTTTAAAAGAATTGATCGACGACTAACACCGCGTGAGTGCCGCAAGAACACGATCTATGAAAAACCTCCTCCTTTCCGTCTCTTTGCAGAAATAAAGTTCTTATGTTTCCGTCTTCGCGTGGTGCCTGTTAAGGAAACGTGACGAGACGTGAAGTCACACACGTATCCGATATATGTATTTTCGCGTATGTAAATTTCAGAATGTTTTTCTATAACTAAGTTCAACAAGAAAATTCCACAAACAATAAAACGCACACATTGTATATCTCTTTTACGTGCGCGTTACACGGAAAGGAGAAAGGAACGGCTTCTTTCCATAGGTTTGTCCGAAGCTGTTCTTTAGGAGGGCTCGCGCACGGGTCCTCCAACCAGACTGCATCGCATATTATCTTAAGTGACCGCGAAGAATCTGTAGTTTCTTGCTTCCTTTCAAAAATAACCCAAGAAAGGTTCCATTGAAGATATTTTGTCATCCCTTAAAGCTTATAAACTGTTGGCGAGTAAGGAGACGAAGTACGAAAGCGGATCACGTGAACTCATTTGAAGCTAAAAAACGCATTGTAGTAGATTAAGAAGGTATGCAAATGGATGTATTGGTCATTGCTCCGATTTCAGGTTTAATTTCTGTTTTTGTCGCGATTTATCTGTATTTTTACGTAAAAAAGCAGAGTTCTGGAACTCCGAAGATGCAAGAGATTTCTAATGCCATAAGGGAGGGTGCAATCGCCTATTTAAAAAGAGAGTACAAAACACTCGCAGTTTTCGTTGCTATCCTAGCGGTTACTCTTGCAATTTTCCTCAACATTAATCTTTCCATAGCTTATGTAGTAGGCTCAGTCTGTTCTGCGTTAGCTGGCTACATGGGTATGAATGTAGCCCTACATGCGAACGTCCGTACTGCTGAGGCAGCTAGAAAAAGTTTGAGAAAAGCTTTTCCTGTCGGGTTTTATGGTGGCGCAGTCATGGGCTTAGCAGTCGTTGGCTTAGCTCTGATAGGCATAAGTATTATCTATCATGTTTATCAAGATCCTGAAATCGTAATCGGTTTCAGTTTCGGGGCAAGTTCGATCGCTCTCTTCGCCAAAGCTGGCGGTGGTATATACACAAAGACAGCTGACATTGGCGCGGATCTAGTCGGCAAGGTAGAAATGGATTTTCCAGAGGATGATCCGAGGAATCCTGCAGTTATAGCAGATAACGTCGGAGACAATGTTGGTGATGTCGCAGGGATGGGCGCTGATATTTTCGATTCATACGTTGCGAGCATAGTAGCGGCGATGGTACTCGGAGCGGTAACTCCAACTATCATTGAGCCTAGTAAAGGCATCCTGCTGCCTCTTCTTTTCTCAGCATCAGGGGCGTTTGCATCTATAATCGGGACGTTTCTCGTTAGAGTCAAGGGAAACAACCCTGGCGCAGCTTTGAACAGAGGAACATACATAACATGCATCGTCTTCGGTGTATTCGCATTTCTAACGATTTATCTAATGGAGGTTAGCCTGGAAATATTCTATGCAACTCTGGCGGGTCTAGCCGCTGGGGTGATCTTAGGAATCACGTCAGATTATTATACTTCCATAGACAGAGGCCCTGCATTGACTACTGCGAAATCGTCGAAGACCGGTGCAGCCATAAACATTTTGACTGGGTTTTCATATGGCTGTATCAGTATAGTACCGCCACTCATCGGCATTGGCGTTGCAACCCTGTTATCTTACCAGTTGGCTGGATTGTACGGAGTCGCTATGGCTGCAGTTGGGATGCTGTCAATAACAGGCATGATTGTTTCCTCAGATGCTTATGGTCCTATTGTTGATAATGCCAAAGGAATTGCAGAGCAGTCAAACCTTGGAGAAGAGGTCATAAAGGTTGCTGATAGATTAGACGCTGCCGGTAATACTGCTAAGGCTATCACTAAAGGGTTTGCGATAGGTGCAGCTGGTTTGACTGTAATCGCCTTGCTAGCCGCTTATGCGGAAATAGTTGGACTTCAAATTGTTGATCTCATGAACCCGTTTGTCTTAGCTGGAGCACTGATAGGAGTTTTTATGCCACCCCTCTTTTCAGCTTTAACTATACTCGGTGTTGGCAAAAACGCGTTTAGAATGATTGAAGAAGTCAGGAGACAATTTAGAGAAATTAAAGGCTTGAAAGAAGGAAAAGCAAAACCAGACTATGCTAAATGCGTTGACATAGCTACTATAGGCGCTTTGAAAGAACTTATCCTCCCGAGCGTCTTAGCGATTGTAGTTCCGTTGACGGTCGGTCTCATCCTCGGCAAAAGCGCTTTAGGAGGGTTCTTGGTAGGAAGCATCCTTTCAGGATTAGTCTTCGCTCTCTTGATGGCTAATGCGGGCGGTTTATGGGATAATGCTAAAAAATACATTGAAGACGGTAACTTCGGTGGAAAAGGATCCGATGCGCACAAGGCCGCGGTCACCGGCGATACTGTTGGCGATCCATTCAAGGATACTGCTGGCCCGTCGATAAACACCTTACTCGTTGTTATGTCCTTAACGGCATCCATGTTTGCCCCGCTTATTGTAGCTTATGCTCTCTTTTAATAATTCATTATTCAAAAAGAGACGAAATCCAAAGTGCGCATAATCATCAGAAAAAGTGAGTTTTGTTGATGCTTCTGTATCCATTTTAGAATTTTCTAACATGCGCATGAGTTGTTCCGCAGTTTTATTTTCTCTGAGAGATTCAACTGCAGGTAGACGCCTTGGCAGTTATAAGAATGAAGCCGTTAAGGGCTCAATGATCTTCTGTACCCGTTTTATAAGATTATCTTGTGGAACCTTCTCCGTGGAGAATATTAAACAAATTCCGTTTAGTGGTATTATGAAAACATTTCTAAGTTTATAATGGAGAGAGACTAACTCTAAAGGCCCCACACGTTCATTAAATACACATACAAGTTCCTTGACCATCTGTGCATTGGTTATTGCTTTTTCAGTTTCAGCTTTCGAGATAATGTTCTTCTCAACTTTGGTTTTCCATGCCCTTATCTCGCCGTCAACGTCAAAGAAAAATGCAGTCACTACGCCTTTCAACTCCAGAATTTTGTCGCATAAGCTCTCCAGCTCAACACCAATTTCGAGCATACCACTCCACCTACAATTGGCTTAATTCGATTTTGCACGTGCGCCTAAAAGTCTTGTCTTTCTGGAAAAACAGAACATTAAACTTCTGGAAAAACAGAACTTCTTTGTGAGCGACTAAAAAAGTTCTTAAAATTTCTATTGTAGACAAGTAATGTTGGTGTGCTCATGAAGATTCATGGCGAAATCATAACAGGCTTTTTCAAGGAGAGGCTGAACCGGTTTTCAGCTCTAGTAAGGATTAAAGACAGCTTGGCTCCATGTTTTCTACCGAACCCCGGAAGGTTAAAGGAATTATTGGTTCCCGGCGTGAAGGTGATCCTCAAAAAGGTTGATGGGGAAGGCCGGAAAACGTCCTATGATTTAATCGGCGTACAGAAGGGCGGTCATGGCGTTTCCATAGATTCTCGAGTGCCCAACAAACTGGTACTTGAGGCGCTGAGGAACGGCGAAATAAGGGAATTCTCGAAATATCGCAAAATTAGACCGGAATGGAGCTACGGCCACACAAGATTCGACTTCTTTCTAACAGATGGAAAAGAAAAGTGCCTGCTGGAAGTGAAGTCGTGCACGCTGGTTTTAAACGGGAAGGCGCTGTTTCCAGATGCCCCCACTGAAAGGGGCAGAAGACACGTGAGGGATTTGATGGACGCTCGACAGAAGGGCTATAGAGCCTGCGTTCTGTTCCTAGTCCAAAGAACCGATGTTAAGGTTTTCTCTTCAAACGACAGTACGGACCCAAAATTCGGAAAAATCCTCAGGCAAGCAGTAGCAGAAGGCGTTGAGGTTTACGCCTATTCCTCAGAATTTATTGATAATGAAATTCTATTGCGGGATAAAGTCAAAGTCGATTTAGCATTGTAAAGCAAAAATTAAGGCTTTAAGGTGTTTATTAAAACGTTCGGACAAACTGTTCAAGTTGCATTGCATTTTCTATCTGTTTGGATAGGTCTAAACGTAAATACGCTCCATGATCATTGTAGTATGGTGGTCCTCTCCGGGAGAATAAGGTCAGAATCCTCCCACCATGGTTTATTTTGAATCCTCCTCCGCTTGGTTCATGCCCCCTGATCAAAACGTGGACACCCAGCATCTCAAGGAATCTCTCTGTTACATCTTCTCCGAAGGACCTTCCTGCCCCTCTAGGTGAAGGATAAGTTCCAGTTATGCCTTCTGCGGGATCGCTCCAAAGAATTTCCTCCAGATGGCTTTCCTGCGGATGTTTTTCGTGGGCGTAGGCTATATCCTCTATGGAAGAGACTTTAGATGGCACGCCTCCATGCAGCATAATGTATCGTTTATCCACAAGCACCGCGTTGTAGAGGCTGTTGAAGAGGTCCGTCAGCTTCGCGTACACCTTTGAATCGGCTACCCCGAACTTTCGGCGTAAGTGAACCGGCAAGTCATGCGGATAAGCAAGCAGGTCTCTGGGTCCTTCGTGGTTTCCCCGCATCAAAATCACGTTTTCTGGGAAATGCTCCTTGAGCCTTAAAATGACATAGTATACTTCAGGTGAATAAACTCCGCGGTCGCCGTAGTCGCCGAGAAAGATCAGATAAGCATCTTCGTCTTTACTGGCTTTCTCTATGAACCCGCAGTCGCTTAGAACGTATCGGAGGCTTTCTAAGTCTCCATGTATGTCGCCAACCACAGTTGCCTCGCCTAAAGGTGGAACAACGACAAGCCTGCCTATGATTCGCAGTTTTCCAACTTGGTCACGTTCATTCTCCAACCGTTCAGTAACGGTCTCAACCAGTTGGAGGAACTCGTCTGAGGTTACCTTCATGCATCCTTCGAATAGGGTTTTAATGTTTAGGCGTAAGGGCGTTTTTGTCACCTTTAGATTTCGATGAATAACCTTTATTATTGCGGTTCATATGGTAGGAATTAAAAGTTTCACTTGCGCCAATGTGAGAGTAACACGCCGAGAGGAGGAGTGGACTGTGGTCATCCCGCGGGTAAGTTTCGAAGAAAGCTTGTGGAAGGATGTTGTCCTAGCTGGAAAGTGTACAGGTTGCGCTGGTTGTGTTGTCTCCTGTCCCATCAAAGTCCTAGGCTACGCTGAGGAAAGACCGCGACTTATAGGGAAATGCACTTCCTGCGGCATTTGCGCTCAAATCTGCCCTAGATACGAAAAATCATTGTCATCCGTTGACGCTCTTGTATTCGGAAGGAAAACAAAGCCTGAAGAGGACTTCGGCATCTACCGACGAGTCCTAGTCGCTCGAGCTACGGATGCGCACGTTCTTCGTGTTTGTCAGGACGGAGGAGTTGTTACCGCCCTTCTTGTTTTCGCCCTTGAAAACGGATTAATCGACGGCGCCGCTGTTTCCGGGTTAAACCAAGAAAAGCCATTTTATCCAGTTCCTAAACTTGCTCTAACGTCGCAAGAAGTTCTGGAATGCGCCGGAACAAGATACTCCTACTCGCCTAATCTGCTGGCTCTCCGCGAAGGCATCAAACTTAAAAAGGAAAGTTTAGCGTTCGTGGGTACTCCATGTCAAATTCAGGCATTGAGAAGAATGGAAATGCTTCCCTTGAAAAAGTATGCCAAGGCTCTAAACTTCTCAATTGGGTTGTTGTGCTCAGAAAGCTTCACGTATGAGGGCCTGATGGAGAAACAAATTCGAGGCGTGCTGGGCGTCGATTTACGTGGTGTGGAGAAAATAAACATCAAAGGAAAGGTTTTGGTGACCACAAAATCAGGCGAAGACACAGCTATACCCTTAAAGGAGGCAAAACAGTACGCTCAAAAAGGCTGCAGTCTATGTCCAGACTTTTCCGCTGAACTCGCCGACATCTCAACCGGAGGCGTAGGGCTGAAAGATTGGACGCTCACCATAATTCGGACGCGAAAAGGCGAAGAACTGTTCAAACAAGCCGAAAACAAAGGAGTGATCGAAACTAAGCCCGTGGAACACGAAAAGAAAGCCTTAGACATACTGATTAACCTCTCAAGTCGAAAGCATGGCCGCATTCTTGCATGATGAGAGAATACACGCAAAAAACATTCTAGTGCGCAGCCATTATTTTCCATCTAAAAAGGAGACCTCATTCAAAGTTTCAAAATTTTTACTTTATATGGTATTTTGTTTCAAAATGTTTATATTTTGTTTCCTCTAAATGGCTACATGATACCTATGTTGCAGAAAAAAATGTTTGTTTGCCTCGTGTTCTTGCTATTCGTTAGCACCAGCGTTAGAGTGATTTCATCTTCAAACAGGATTGCCGATTCTACAACGGTCACAGTTTCTCGGACAGCTATCGTCGGACCGCCACCAAACATCAACGACACATTTAAAATTTACATAAACGTCGAAGATGTCACCGATTTAGCTGGATACGCTATAGGCATGGAATGGAACCCAACAGTTCTAAATTGCACAGACTTCGACTATAACGATACCTTCATCACAGGCTTAGAGGTTCCAGGAGCTATAGACAACACTGCAGGAAAGGCATACCCACCATACGGACTCGTCAAACCTATTGGTGGAGTTAACGGCAGCGGAACACTGCTTCACGCTGTTTTCTTAGTGAAAGCCTACGGGGAAAGCCCGCTGAACCTCATAGTAGATGGTCTTGTCGACTCTAGCGAAAACGACATTCCATTTAATGTTGTTAACGGAACTTTTAGTTTACTCGATGAAGAGGGTCCAATTATCGGCAATCCCGTGCAGAACCCAGAGACTAACGTCATGCCCGATGAGGCGGTCACTGTTTCAGTAAATGTAACAGACAACGTTGCGGTTCAAAATGTTATCCTGAGCTACAGCAACGACACGGGGACCACTTGGCATAACGTGACGATGACTAATACTGTAGGTGACACTTGGGAAGGGGACATCCCGGGTCATCTGAACGAAACCGTCATACAGTACATGATCATCGCCTACGACACTTCTAATAATCCAACTGTGAAGAATAACGCCGGATCGTACTACGTTTACACGGTTGTACCGGAGTTTTCAACAGCCATAATCATACCTATGCTCATTGTCCTACTTGCCGTAGCCGTCCTAGCAAAGAAACTTCGACCTCGAACCTAGCCCCACACGCTCCACTTTTTTTAATCTAAAACTCTTCAAAGTAAAACAGAATTTACGAAAAGCTGACATGAACTTTATACAGATGCAAAAATATCTGGGAAAACTTATAGAAAAGGGTTTGCTGACGGAAACGAAACATGAAGGAAAAGAGTTTTTCCAAATAAGCGGCAGAGGGTTGGAATATCTTCATAAATACAAGGAACTGACGGGATTCTTAACTGTCAGCGATGGTAATCGAATTTGATCAGTTAACAGGCAAATCGTACGTGACCGTGACCCTTTTTCCGGTTAACCTTAAGACCGTTTTTTCCAATTCTTTTTTTTGGCTTTCGATTTTCTGGAGCAGCTCTTGGTATTCGCCGTCTAGAACACCATGCTTGGATTCAACAAACTTCCTGTGCTTCTGAAGTTCCATCAACATTTTCTGATGCTGTGCCAAATCCTGCTGAGATGACTCCATAGCCTCAGAGGTTAGAATTTGCTGTTTTCGAGAGAAAGCCTCTTTGCATTTTCGATGTAGAGGAATCAATGTGTCCTTGTCGACGATGCTCTTTACTTGCCCTTGGGCTTTCCTTAAACGACTGCTTTTCAGTTTCAGTTTTCCCTGATCAATCGCGTTGACCATTTTTCGAAGGATACTTTTTAGCAGCGGATATCCGTCCTCTTCAGATGCAAAGGCTTCAAAGGGTTTTTTCAAGTACTCCTCGAGTTTCTGCGCTTCCTCTAACATGAGATATTGCCCTGGACCTCGAGAAAGGGCTTGAAACTTGAAAAATGGTTTCTGGAGGTGCCGCAAACTGTTTTTGACCTTTTTCTCAAGTTCTTCGATTTCCTCGTTGGTTTGAGCAAGTCCTTGCATCTCAGTTTTCTTCTGAACAGCTTCAATGTCCAGCTGTTTCTTCTTTACTCTGTTTTCAAGGCCCTTCTTTCTAATTTCCGTTTGTCTTTTCCGTTTCTGTGCCTTTTCGAGGTCGCGCAACAAAACGAAAAGTTTGTGGATCACGGAAAACGCGTCCTCCATTGTATCGGCTTTCACGTATTTTTGCGAGGAAAAACTGCGTAGGGCCTTGAATGAGTCCAAGGCTCTTTTCAGGGCTATGTCAAATCTTCTGCGGTCAAAGATAAAGAAGGGTTCAATTCTGCGGAAAAGCTTCATTCTTTCCTGTTCAATCGTCACAAGTGTTCTTTCTAAATCTTCGTTCAACATCCGCAGGTTTTCACGAGAGAACTCGTCTGGAACAACAACTTTCTCAACTGCGTCTAGGGCACCTCGTCCGAATTTGTTTGCTGTCCTAGATGAACGATAGGTTTTTCGGTTTGCCTTAGTCATCTCTGCTTCGCTGTCCGCAGAAAGTTTCCCACAAGCATCTCGAAGGTCATCCAGCTTACTGCGGACATCGTTAAACAGGTTCGTGCCCTCGGCCTTGAGGGGTTCCAATATTGGCGCTAATTCCCGCTCTAACCACTCTTCTAAGTCTTCAAGAGGAACTTCAAGGACAGCGGACAAGACACTGTTCCCCCCATCACCACTTCATTTATCTATTAACTGCCTAAATTAAATGATGGACCAACTTATTTAATCTCCGTTTTATTAGGCAAAGCAAACGCGAATCACATACGTGTTTTCGGGTAGTTACTCTTAAATAGGTTAATATGAACTGCATATGGCCAAGGGTTCAACATGAAAGCAAGAGTAATAAGCTTTATAGCAATGATGGGGGCTTTAGGCAACACTTTATCTGTGGTTTCAATAGGTTTAACTAAAGCTGGTCAGGTCGGACTTGATCTCTCCCACGTTGCCACGTTCATTGCGGCTATCTATGGTGGACCATACATAGGCTTTCTCACAGGGCTGATTGGCGGATTTTCTGCAGGTATTTATTTTGGTCCTCTGTCAGGTCTTGCATGGCTAGGCTTAATCGGGTTACCGTTCGGAAAAGCGCTAACAGGTCTCACCACGGGATTTCTGTACAAAATGCTTAAAGTGAATCAAACTTCTCATCCTTCTCTCTCCACAATACCAATAGTGTTGTTAGGATTCGTCCCAGAATGCCTGTTCACAATCTTTTACTTCACCGTTCTTGTGCCCTACTTCTTCGAATGGATCAGCATCCCTCTGCTCATTACAATCCTAGTTAAAGCTTGGAGTGAAATAGCAGTCATGAGCGCCCTTATGGGTGCGTTATCAGGGAATGATGGTTTCAGAAATTTCATGAACAAATTTCTTGCCGTACGTAAAAGTCAATCGCACTAAAGCTCAAACGATTGCTTCAAGACTTTTGTGTTGATTTTTCCGGCTTTGAATGTTCTCCCTGTTTTAGTGTTGTTGACGGTTATAACTGCAGGAGCAAATAAGCTGGGGTCGATCTTATAAAAGTCGTAGCCAGCTTCCTTGAAAATCTCGGCGAAGGGTCGCCCATAAGTTTTAGAGGATGAGGAGGGTGCTTTCATTACGAGTTCTTCGAGTTTTCGGTCATCGTCGTATCTTACGGTGTATCCTGCTACACCCGCATACAGAATCGCGTCGTTGGTTCTTCCCATGGCTTCAGTGAATTTTGGGTGAACCGACGCGATGGGCGCGTATCCCCATCCGTGGGTTATTAGTTTAGGGTCGAAATCGAGTTCCATCAGGCGGTAGATTCCCTGTTCAACGATTCTTCCAGAAATCTGCGTAGAACCAGCGACGGTTGATGTGGGCACGAGAATTAATGATAAATGGTCTGGTTTGACTCTGCATTGCATTGAGATTTGTCTTATTGCCTCTTCAGGCGGTTCTTTCGCGGTTTCAAGTACCAAAACCGCAGCATCAGCCTCGTCCTCATACCTAATCTTTTCATAAACTTCCTTAGGTTTGAGAGCTAAAGCCCGCGCTGGACCAGAACCCATAGCTGAAAAACCGCCAGCCTTAATGTGCCAACCGGCAAACTGGGATCCCAGCGTCGCTATGGCAGGATGATCCGTGCAAACGAAAATGGATGGAAGCTCAACATCGTCATACCGCATGCTGAGAATTTCTGCTTCGCCGTATCCGCCTAAACAAATCTCCGTTATGATTCGGCCAGCGAGAAAACCGCCCTTCGCTTTGATTCCGGCGTCAATCAGAGTTGCACCGGACTCTGTTTCTTTGACGGCCACGCCGTATTCTTCGGCCTTTTCACACAGTTCTTTCACAAGTTTAAGCGCGGCGCAATTCACGCTTAATTGCGAACTTGCCATTTGCAATCCTCCAATCATATTTGTTCATTAAGAATAAAAGGAATTTGCGCATGAGTCCTTTGTCAGGGGAACGTTTGTTCGATTTGCATTTGAAAACGTAACACACAGAGTGGTTTATTTCCCTTTTAGTCTTCTAGTCCAAGTTATCAAACTGTGAAGTAATTCTCTTATTATTTCCCTTGTTTCTTCATCTTTTAATCGACCCTTTTCATCAAATTTTTCATGTGCAAATGTTACGAAGACTTCTGGCCTGTTAACTGGGTGCATGTTAAGGAAAACGAGAACCTGCCGCAGATGATATTGAGCTCTCGCGGTTCCCATCATTCCCAAGGATGCGCCCATTATAGCAACGGGTTTATCTTCAAAGGAATTGTCTCCGTAAGGTCTCGAAGCCCAATCGATGGCGTTTTTCAGAACACCGGGTATAGAGAAGTTATATTCAGGTGTCGCTATTAGAATCGCATCTGCCGCTTTGATCTTTGCTTTGAATTCCTTAACCTTTTCCGGCATCCGAGTTTCTAAATCTTGATTAAAAGGCGGAATTCCTCCGATGTCAAAGATCTCAAGTTCTGCATCTTTTAGTATCAGATCCTTTGCTGCACGCAACAGTGCTTTATTGTAGGAATTCTTCCGCAAACTACCTGCAAAAGCGAGGATATTAACCGGTCTATACATGGTTAACACGTACTGCTTACTACATTATAAAGTATTTTTCGCTCTGAGCGACGTTGACTGTCATAGGTATTTTTCGTAGACTTTTAGGTGCGGGTTTTTATTTTGCGAAACGAATAGTTTTCCGTTGCCGTTGTCAGCTAGGTCTCCGATAAACTGGTAAAATGGACCCTGAACTGCCTCTTCGTTCACTTTGACTTTTGGTTTAATTGTGTCTATTGTGAAGGTGGGAAGTACAGACGGAACATGACCGTACAGAATTATTTTACCTCCACGCATTTCTGCGCCAGCTCGCCCCTCACAGTCGCCCTCAACGAAAATTGTTCCTTTTTTCATGTGGACGCCTGCAAACTGTCCGACATTTCCGTGAACTTTGATAAGCCCCTTTCTCATGAAGCAGCCAACCTCATTTCCCGCGTTGCCGTCTATGAGGATTAAGCCTCCCTTCATCCCCTTCGTGCTTCCCCGATAAGGAGCTCCAATATAATCACCCGCATTTCCCTTAATCTCGAGCGTCCCCCCGCTCATCATGCATCCAGCCCAAGAACCCGCGTCTCCGTTCACGGTTATGGAGCCGCCTTTCATGCCTTCGCCGACATGCATGCCAGCGTTTCCATTCACCACTATCTCGCCCATAGACATTCCTGCGCCAATTCTCCGAACCCTGCCGGAGTCCCCGAAAATACGGATTGAAACCTTTTCCTGCATCGTGTTGGTTTCGCATTCGATTTTGAAGAGGTCACCTAACGCCCGTTTCCTGTTTCCCTCCCAAGCTTGCAACGCGGCTATTTCTTCTATGGACTTGCCAGCGAAACCGTCAGGTGTGATGCATTCAGCGTCCACAGGAACCGTGAAGCTGTGTTTGGGGCGCAGTTTAATCATCGTCTCTTCTACACCTCCGCTTTAACGGGAACAGGAGACGAAGCGGTTAAGTAGTCTTCAGGAACAGGATAGTTTTCGTATTCAACCGTCCAGTATTCTCGGAATCGCCTTTTCATATCAGAAGCAACTGCTCTCGGATTCATGGAGAGCTTTACGTCAACCCAGAAGGTTCTGCCCTCTACGGATTTCACGATGTTCCCGTTTCTAGACACAACTTCGCCGCCCTTAACAGTGTAAGCGGATGCTTGAAAGGCGCTTCGGACGGTTTTAGGCTTCTTAGCCAAATCAACCTGCTCTGGATTCAAATTGTAAATTGCCATGTCTGCGTCCGCTCCCACGCCCAAGTGTCCCTTCTGTTTTAAGCCTAGGGCTTTCGCCGTTCCAGCACGGGTTGCAATAGCTATCTCGTAAAGGCTGTATTCTCGGTTGATGCTGGGCAATAGGCTTCTCCGCTGGGCTCTTCTGTTGATTTTCTTCATAGTCCTTTTTCTCGCACGCTGGCTCATCAGCCACGAGATAATCCGCGGATACTTGGTGAAGGGCGCCGCGTTCGGATGATCCGTTGTCAAGAATATCTTCCACGGGTCTTCGATGAGCAGAGCTAATTCGAGGCCGATGGACCATTGGGTTGCATGCACGGCGCTTTTGCGGCTGTACCTGAACGGCACAATCCCAGCGCTCGTTTCAGTCTCCACATCATGATTTACCCATTTGTTGCCGGTTAACTGATAAAGAATGTACTGGAAGGGTCCGTCAGCCGTCATCGTCGTTGTGTCGGTGAAAACCACTTGACCCATGTCAAGCGTCACGTGGTTGCGGCGATTCACGTACCTCGCAATCTCCTCTGCTCCGGACTCCATGGTCCGCCAGTCTGACCCCTTGAAGGCGCTGAACTGACAGTGCGTAATGTGAATAACAGGCCTGTCTCCTTTGTTCAGGTTTTCCACACACTTCATAGTCTCCAAGGCTGTGACGTAATTGCCCGGTTTTCCAAGGTTGTTGGTATGCACGTGAATTGTGTGCGGCATGCGTAAAAGCTGGTTCACCCGGCATAAGCCGCGAACAATTTCTTTCGGCGTTATATTGAAGTGAGGAACCGGGTCGTTGATGTCTCTGACGTTTCTGCCGAATCCCCACGCCTCTAAACCTCCAGGGTTAACTATCTTTATGGCGTAGCCTTTTGTAGCGCCTATCATCCAAGCCATGTGAGCGGCGCATTCCTTGAACTTTCCGTCCCTCAGGTATTCCAGAGTGAACCACCAGTCGCCTAACAGCGGATAACTAGCCTTGTCCACCATCGGCGTGTCATTAAGCTCCTCATGAGTGTGCCTCGCCTCCAAAGGCGGCATGGACGGGTTCATAACCGTGGTGTAGCCCATTCGCGCGTAGCGGTAGCCAGTTGTAAACGTAGAGGGAATGGAGCGACCTACGCCTGAGCGCGTTATAGCCGTTTTCGCTTCAACGTCTTTAAAGTGGTCTTCCGGCCGCAGCAGCCGACCTGTATTCACCTCAGAACCGGCGATATGACAGTGAATGTCAACACCCCCGGGCATAACAACCATACCGGAGGCGTCAATTATCTCCGCCTTCCGCTCATCAACCTTCTCAGCTATTTTGCCATCTTTAACGCAGATGTCCATTCTTTCCCCGTCTATGCGGTTTAAGGGATCGTAAACATAACCGTTTTTAACGATAAGGCTCACTTTTCTACGCCTCCCCCTTTCAGTCTTCGGACCTGCTGGAAGATTCTCTGCAGTATTTCCGTGTCTGTGAGGCAACCCTCTGGCGGTTCCACAACTTTCTTCAGCGGAAGCGGAACGTGATCCATGCGGTAGGCGGTTCCTTCAGCTTCGATTCCCACAAAGGCAGAGGGAATAACCACATCGGCCATGAGGGATGTGGGCGTTATCTGCGGGTCGATGACGATAAGCGGGTTGCGGACTAGGTTTTGGACGGCTTGGCGTGGAAAATGGGACACTGGGTCCGATGCGACGATGAGCGAGGCATCGCTTTCTCCGCGGAGGAGTATGTCCATTACCGAGGTTTCACCTGGATTATAGCGTGGGTAACCGTGGGAGAAGTCAACTGCGTAGGGGTATCCGGTTTGCCACGTGGATACGGTGTTTGCGCCCGTTACATTGAAGTGTCCCCGCATAGGCATGATAAGAAATTTTGTGCGTTTATTTAAGTCTCGAACCAGAGACAGCGCGGCATCTATATTTCTCTGTTTTCCCTCGCTCATGGTTAAGCCCACGCCGAAGAAAAGAACGCCCAGTTCGCACCCGATCATAACGTCCGCAAGATTTTCCAGAACTTCCACGGGCACGCCTGCAACCTCGTCAACGTCAAGCTCCTCGTCACGAATGATCATGCGAAGGGCTTGAAGAAGCTCATAATCGCGGTTGGGTTCAACTTGAAGGAAATAGTCGGCTACGTCGGCAGAGTGGGTTCTGCGGACGTCAACAACAATCATTTTTCTCTCTTTTCGAGCTAAAGCGTAGGATGGACTCTTGGCAGTTTCAGGAGGAGCGGAAACCTCCTTTCTAAGAACTAAAGTTGATGCTCTATCCAGCCTTTTTTTGGTTAACGTAGCAGTTAAACGGGGAAGATATCGTCTCCATTCGCTTTTTTGGAACCTACCGTCTGAAAATGCGGTATATCGATCTATGTGGCGGGGATGGGCGCTCCACGGATTGCTTCCCCAATAGATGATCAAGTCAGCACGGTGCCTCAACTGCCCTAGAGTGCAGGACGCCATACCAACGTCTTGAATGCTCAGAACTGAGGGACCGTGACAAACGCTTGTGGTGTTGTCGATGACACCGCCGATCTCTTCAGCCAACGCTAAACCCACGCGAGTTGCCTCGCAGCTTGTGCAGCTCCAACCGTAAAGAATGGGGTAGCTTGCCTCAGCGAGAATCTCCGCGCTTTTCTGAATAGCCTCATCTAGTGATGCTTCTGTTAGTTCGCCGTTTTTCCTTATGAACGGAACTTGGCGCCGATGATTAGCGTAATTTAAAAATTTGACTTCGCTAATGGCGCAAGCATTCTTTACGCTAGTTATAATATTGTTTTTCACGGTTACCTCTATGTCGTCGCATAAAGCACCGCAGACCGGACAGGTGACGCTGGTAATGACGGGCAGGCTCTACCACCTCTTATAATGCTCTTTAAGCAGATCGGGTAAACTCGAAACCTCCTCCTTTGGCGCCGGTTCAATTTCCGCTGATATGCCTTTGAAGGAGGGCATGCCTGTTCCGTGGGTTCTCGGGTTCACGAGAAGGTTCGCCCAAGGACCGAGAGGAATGAAAGCGGAGCCTGGATGGGGCGCTCTCTCAGATTCAACGGCCTTCACGACGACTGAGCCGAAGTCGCTTGTGATCTTCACGTTTTGTCCCTCTTTGATTTTGAGGCGTTTAATGTCGTCGGGGTCCATTTCGCAGATCGCCACGCTCTGCCAGTACTCTTCAGAAAGCTTCCCGTACTCCTTTCCTTGGCCCTGACCTATTGTTCGCCCTGTTAACAATGTAACCTTCAACTTAGGCATGTAGGCCATCCCTTAATCAAAGACAGTGATTTCCAAACTTAATTGGTCTTGAACGTTCTTAATCGTAAGGGAGCTTTAAAAACTTATCTTACAGGCAAGTCAATGACGTCTACGTGGAATTATTCGGCAAACTGTTCTCTCCGACTGCCAACTTCGTCAAGTCCTCTTCTCCTTCAGCGTAGCCTGAAGCAATCAAAACGTCGCCTGATCTGATTACGGTGGTCGGTTTGGGGCGCAGCCACTTTTTGCCTCTTCTAACGGCTAGAACCCACATTCCAGTTTCCTCCGGAAGACGACATTCTCGGAGGGTCCTTCCTGTCAAAGGAGACTTTTTTGAAACTCGCACGCGGGTCACGGTTTCCTCAGCTTCTTCAATCACAAGCTTCAAAACAGGGTGAGGCTCCAAACCCCTCAGAACTACCTCGGCGATCTCCGCAGCGGCGTCCGCAATGTTTTCAGTGACGATTCCTAATCGAATTAAGCCGAGGAAATCCTTGGATTCTTCTGGTTTAAAGCCGCTGGACAAGACTAGAAGCTCAAAATCCGTGTGCAGGTCGTCCATGCGGTTTTCCAATTCTTGCACTTCTTCTGCGAGTTCTCGGCTGTTTAGAAGAAGCGATGAATAGGCGAGGTCAATCATAAGCTCTGAAGTGTCCTTCAGTTCTACGAGTTGATTAACGATTTTTTTGAAGGGCTTCCGCATTGACGGCATGATTTTCACCTTTTTATTCTTCTAATTCTTGAATCGTTCCGTCAGCGAGACCCTTCAACTCTTCGACCCCTTCAGGAGCTCCTCTGACTAGGATGATGTCGTCTTCGAAGATTTTTTTCTTTTCGCTTGGATTGATTATCAACTTTTTTCCACGGCGGATGGCAATCACGTCAACCCCTATCTTTGCGGTTAATTCTAACTCTCCAAGTTTCTTTTTTGCGAGAACAGAGTTTGGTTTCACTTCGACGCGTGCCAGCTGTTCCTCCACTTTCTTGAAGGCTTCCCGAACAATTGGATGAAGCCCGATTTCTCGTAAAACAATGGTGGCTATGTCAGCGGCAGCGTCTGAAATTTTGTCTGTGGCGGCAGCAACTTTAACTACGCCAGCGAGGGATTCTGCGTCTTCTGCGTCTCTGGCTGCAAGCATGGCATTCATGTCCAGAAGGTAAGCCAAGGTGTCCACGCGTTTTTCGAGTTCTAAAACTTCTTCTGCGAGTTCGTTGCTGTGGAAGAGTGCCGCAGAATAGGCGAGGTCAATCATCAGTTCCGATAAATCCTTCATTTCCACAAGCAGGTCTCGAACAGAAACCGGCTTATACTCAACCTTCTCTATGTCGCCCATAACGTCAAAAACACTCCGGGTTTACCCGTCCCCTACATCTAACACTGAATCACATACATTAATAGATAATTTTTGCTTAAAAAGGCTTGTTAGGATACCGTTAGAAACAAGGGACTATTTTTGCGGTATCAGCTAGCTTCAGCAGTTGAGTCTATGATTCGATCAACTTCCTCTCTTAGCGGCTTAGGCAATCCCATGATGCCCACATCCATAAATCCTCGAATAATTATGGAAACTGCCTGATCGCGGGACAGCCTTCTCGTCATGAGGTACACAATTTCCTTTTCGGAGATTTTGCCGACAGCCGCTTCGTGGGTTATCTCAGCGCCCCGTTTTCTCGCTATGAGTTCAGGTATGGACTGTATGAACGATCTATCGTCAACAATGAGTCCCCTGCATTCTAAGTGCCCTTTACACTCCGAGTTATTTCCTTCTATCATACCTCTAACGATCATCTTCGCGTCTTCCCTGGCGATAGCGCGGGTTATCATCTCCGCCTTGCTGCCTCTTCCATTCAAGACTGCTTTTGATCCTATATCAAGAAATGAATTTTTCTGACCGTAGAGAATGCTGTTAAAGCTCACTTTTGAATCTTCGCCGTTGCAGAAAGCCACCGGATACATCTGCACATCTTTGACTGGCTTCAGACAGACGTAGTTTGACACAAATGTCCCTCCATCTTCTATCAGGGCGGCACTTCGGGGTCTTACCGAGGTTTCCTCGCTCCAGTTGTGAATCATGGTGAAGTTAAGCATGGCCCCCTTCTTCACGTAGATTTCTGACACTCCTAGGTGGGACGCTGCCTCCGCTGCGAAGTGCTGGACGCAACTGGTTATGACATGGACCTTCGATTCTTCTTCAGCTATGATGATGTTGTGCACTCGTTGCTCTAAGCCTCTTTGGGTTATCATGAGGCATGACTGAAGTGGAATTGTTACTTCTGCTTTTGGCAAGATTCGCATGAAGTAGCCGCCACTGAAGTTTTCCGCGACTCTCCTTGTGAATTCGTCCTTTTCCCTATCAATCAACTTCCACCTATAATTATTAAGCCACGAATACTTTCGGAGAGCCTCCTTAGTGTCCATCAGTTCTATTTTTCCCTTAAAGAACTCATTAACTTTGGAATATATGGTGGTTCGGTCAACATGGAACAACGTGCCTGAACGGTTTCCCTCACTTAAATTGATGCCTGCCTTATAGGCTTCCTCAAGTATCTCGTGAGGCACGCTTGTTAATTTGTTTTTCTTGACCAAGCTACCACCTCTCTGTGACTCTTTCTCGACAGGTTACACATTCCTCATATCCGTGTCTTTTTATGTTTTCATATATCTGCTTAGGATTCGCGAAACAGTAGCTTTTGCCTTTAAGCAAAACGCATGCATGTTCAGATTTTGTATACTCCAAAATGTCGCCTTTATGAGTGATTATCAGAGCCGAACTTCCAGTGTTCTCGACATATTGTTGAATCTCTTTGCCAATTAGTCTCAGGCTTTCTACGTCAACTCCAGAATCAGGCTCATCGAGAAGAAGAAGCTTAGGTTTAAGGAAAATTAATTGGAGAAGTTCAGCCCTCTTCCTCTCTCCTCCAGAGAAGTCAACGTTGATGTCCCTATCTAAGAACTCAGCGAGGTTGAAGGCTTCTATCAGTTTTGTCTCTTCTCCACTAAATTCATCCGCTGGGTCTTTGCTGAGACATAGTTTTAGTAAATCTGAAAATTTGATGCCCCTGATCTCTGGAGGATTTTGGAACCCTATGGATATGCCGAGTTTCGATCTTTCGTCAACACTTTTCTTTGTGATGTCCTTTCCCATGAACATTATTTTCCCAGAAACTATTTCATAAGGCGGAACGCCCATTATGGCGTTAATTAAGGTCGTTTTTCCGGAGCCGTTTGGTCCGAAGAGGATGTAGTTCTCGCTGGTTTTCAAGTTTAGGTTAATATCATCGAGAATAATCTTGTTTTCGATCTTAACTTTGAGGTCTCTGATTTCTAGTAGCTTCATTGCACTTACCTTACGCGTAAGATTTTCCTTGAAGATAAAAAGTCTTCTCTTTTGAGATGTGGGCTTATGTTACAGATTTGTAATGACTTGTCTAGGTTGGAAATATTGCTTATCAACTCCGGTACCAACTGGACTAATGTCGTCGTAAAGGGGAAGAAGCGGATATGAAAACGGAAAAGAAACGTAGAGCGAATGCTAGCAAGATTCCGACAAAAATAACGAAGTGCAAAATCCGAGGACAAAAAGTGCTTCAAACTAGAAACGAAGATGGTCGCATAGTGTCGTGTTTCTGGAGGCTCACACCTAAACAGGAACGGGCAATAACGAACCCCATAGTTAAGCGCAAACAGAGAAAACAGACGGGAAAGAAAGCAAAACCGACGATTTATGACCCGCAAGAACTGTTTGAAAAACTGGCGAAAACCCACCAAGAAATCGCTGATTCGCTGAAGAAGGATAAACGCCGATCAGCTAAGAGCAGCTACCACGAGGAACTGGCCGAAACCTTCGCCTTATTGGCTAGGAGACACAACGGAAAAGATCAGGATGCCAGCAACCTCACCCGCATACCGCCGATGTTCAAAGGAGCCCTCATAATGACGATGCCCGAGGAATTCAAGCGCATTTCAAGACGAATCAACAAATTGGAAGGAGAAAAAACCGTTTATTAACCGTGCGTGTATGGAGGAAGAAACATGGTGTGTGTTTTTGGCAAAGCGGTTGACTGCAAATATTGGTCTAGCTGTGGAAAAGGTGAAGTGGATGTGGACCCCAGCGATTGCCCAATGCTCAGTTACATTCTGCGTGAAGCCTATGAACAAGAACGTACGTACGCACGCATGTCCTTGACTTCGCCATCTTCGATCCGAAAATTTTCAAGACGAGGGCAGTCCTAGAGACGTAACGCTCAGATACGGCGTAGAAAAGACTGCGTCGCAAGATCGAGCGGAAAACACAGATTGGTCAGTCTGAGCATTATTCAACTTGCTTTCTAAGCTGTTCGAAAGTGCACGTGAAATTAACCTATCTACTTTTGACCTATCCTAATTTGAAATAATCAATTTATGTTTTCTTAGCCTATAACTTAACTCGATAACGTAGGAGGAAACCACAATCAACCGCGTTGAAATGGACGAGAGCGATCGGCGCCGATGCCGCATGGATGTCATCTCAAGCATTCTAGACGCGGCCACTAACGGCTCTAAGAAAACGCGAATCATGTACAAAGCAGCCCTCAACTTTAAGCAGATGCAAAGATATCTGCCCTTGCTGCTTAAGAAAGGCCTTCTAGACAATGCACAAACGGGCAGTGGTAACGTCTACAAAACCACACAAAAAGGCCTTGATTTCCTGAGGAAATATGAAGAATTAACCAGTGTCTAAATCGATTGATATGTGTGTGCCTTCCGTTCTCATTTTTAACCTTGGGTCAATTTGTTGCATTAGCCTGGAGCCGTAAACATCCAAGCTCACGGGTCATCGCCAGCGAGCATATTAACTCGATTCTCGTGGAAGAGGCGCAAACATTAATAGAAACAGGCTTCGAATACGTTACCGACATGTAAATAGGAGAAGCAACATACAAGCTGTTCAGGAAGAGAAGGTCATGGCAACTAAACTAGGCAAAGTAGACGACTTAAAGGTGAAGAAGAAAACAGCTACGGGATACATTCTAGAAAACGGCGTGGAAATCGAGGATACATTCGCCGAAATGTTTCCTATGTGGGCTGGAAGAATTTTGATAACGGCTGAAAATGAAAAGTGGGCTTTAACCGCTGCTAGGGAATCCTCGGGCTTTGCAACTTCGGTTGTAATGTCCCCCGCAGAAGCCGGAGTGGAGCGAGTTGTATCCTCTGAACAGACTCCTGATGGACGAACTGGAGTGCTGATTCAAATCTACCACCTAACGCGAAGAAATTTGAAAGCCCAAATGATGCTGAGGATTGGACAGTGTGTGATGACTTGCCCCACTACAGCGGCCTTCGACGCGTTGCCTGAAGCAAAAAGAAGATTAAAGGTTGGGCGGAGCCTCCGTCTGTTCGGCGACGGCTTTCAAAAAAGAGACACGACCGCAGGACGAAGGGTTTGGCGGATCCCGGTCATGGAAGGCGAATTCACGGTTGAAGACAGCTTTGGTGCTGTTCCAGCAGTGGCTGGCGGAAACTTCTTGATCATGGCAAGAAACCGCGAGTCGGGTCTTCAAGCAGCAGAAACAGCGGTTAAATCGATCTCTCAAAAAGTTGAGGGCGTTATTCTGCCTTTTCCAGGAGGCATCTGCAGGTCAGGATCCAAGGTGGGTTCAAGAAAATACAAGCTTCACTTATCTACGAATGATCAGTTCTGTCCCAAGTTGAGGAAAATTGTGTCGACTTCGCAGGTTCCGGAGGGCGTCAACAGCGTTTATGAGCTAGTAATAAACGGCTTGAACTTGAATGTTGTGAAAAGGGCGATAGCTGAGGGAATAACGGCTGTGGTGAGGGTTCCGGGGGTTGTTAAAATTTCGGCGGGAAACTATGGAGGGAAACTTGGGCCCTACAAAGCCTACTTGAAGGAAGTTTTAGAACCGTAGAGAAAAGGGTAATGGCAAATATGCGGTTGATTGTGGCGGTAACGGGGGCCAGCGGGGCTATTTACGCGAAACGCCTACTGGAGGTCTTAAAAGCCAAAAACATTGAAACGCATCTTACTGTCAGCAAAGCCGCTGAAAAAGTAGTTGTCCACGAACTAGAAATGGGTAAGGGCGAGTTAGAAAAACTAGCGACGTGCGCCTATGGTGTGGATGATTTAGATGCTCCAATTTTAAGCGGCTCATTCAAAACGGATGGGATGGTCATAATTCCATGCAGCATGAAGACGTTAGCTGGGATTTCTCACGGGTATGCGGATAATTTAGTTTTGAGAGCGGCAGATGTTGCATTAAAGGAGAAGCGGAAGCTGGTTCTTGTAGTTCGGGAAACTCCCTTAAACATTGTTCACCTCCGCAACATGCTGGACTTGGCGAAACAGGGCGTAATTATTCTGCCAGCGATGCCTGCGTACTATCACAAACCAAAAACCATTAACGCCCTAGCTGATTACATCGTGGGAAAAATCCTAGACATACTTGAAATTAAGCATGATCTTTTTAAGAGGTGGACGGGCGCCGCAGAGGCATCGTCTAGTTAAGACGTTATTTCTATTTTTTTGCCGCAGTAAGGACAGAAAACTGTTTCAGGGGAAATTTGGCCACCGCAGTGGGGACAAAACTTTATGCCTTCTGCGGGTGCGGGGGGTGGTGGGGAGGCGGAAGGCGGAGGTGGTGGAGGCGGTGGAGACGGCCACGTTTTCATAAATGCTGCCTCTTTTGCAACCATCGAGTAGTAGTATAGTGTGAGGGCTATTGGAAGAATCGGCTGGACGAAGGCTGATACTAGGCTGCTGACAACCCAACTTGCAGGACCGAAAAGAAGGCCTATTGCATACCCTATTAAGCTTATGACCAAAATGATTATTCCTAGGACGAGGAAGAGTCCGAAAGTCTTCAGCCAACGTCCACTGACCAGCTTTCTGCTCCTTCCAAAACTGTCAAATGCACCTACATCTTCAATGATGATCACCTGCACCAGTAAGGAGAACATAATTGTGATTATGATGCCTGGGATCGCGAGGAAGGCTAATCCGATGGCGATCAGAACGGCGGATATTATTCCAGCCACAAATAACGAAGGAAGTTTGGACGCTGCAAAGCTGAGACCCCTCTCGAGGCTAGCATCACCCTTTTCTAAAACATCCGAAGCGTACTTCACAGCTAAACCGTTGGCTACGAAGACTATAACCAAGCTGATTACAACGATTAAAAACGTCATAAGGAGAAAAGGACCTAAGTACGTGTTCACCCAGTTCAGAATCTCTTCTGTGGAGGCAGGTGTGCTCGGTATGGGTGGTATGTTAAAATAGAACCTTATTGCTTCGCCGACTGCGGTGTTAATTAAAGTCGCCATGAGGAAAATTATGTAGAAAGGAACGAGTCTAGTCGAGTATAGAGTGAATGTTTGGCTGATGATTTCTGTGACGAATAACTCTCGTTCAGGTTTTTTAACAGCTGAAGCCATAGCTCATCGTTGCTAGATTTCTAACAGAAGATATATTTAAGCCTAAGCGACGTGCCTATTCTATTTCTTTCTTGAAAATCTCCTCTAGAACCGCTTTATCCACACCTAGCTTTTCCGTAAGTTCCCGCACCCACCGCACGTAGGATCGGAAGACGCTGCGAACTATGTCGACCTTTTCATCTCTCGATAAGGCTTCTTCCTTCGCGAGGAGGAGGGCGAACCACCTGCCTAAATCTGAGAGAACGTAAAATTTCACCCACACGGTGCGACCTGCACTTTCCCTCTTCTCCATCGACTCCTCCAGTACGCCCAAGTTGGTTAGCGACTTCAAGTGCTCTATCAAAGTCTTATTAGAATAATTCAGGCCTTCAACTAGGTCCTTCTGATAGATTTTTTTGGATATTCCCTGATTAATGGAAAAATTCAGGATGTCTATAGGAACAGAAGAGCCAAATATAGCTCGCAGCACCTTCTGTTTCATTTTCGTAGGCAGAAAAACGATGTAAGGATGAATTTGTTCACTCATAACTTTGTCTCCATTTTTTCTCCTTTTTTTATTACGAGATCAACTTAATGTATTCTGTGCCTCTTCCTTCCGCTGAACCCACTAGGAGTTGATAGTTTTCCCGTTTTGTCTTCTTGCTTATGACCTTCTCAAGTTTTCCTTTGCATGTAATACGCTCTCCTATTTGAGCTAAACTGTCATAGAGGCTTTCGTAAGAAACCACGGCTTTAACCTCAGCTGCCTCTACCGGACCCTCCAGTATATTCACGTCTTTAACACGGTAAATGCAAGGAAGAAAAAGGCTGTCGGCATTTTCGTAAACAACCGCCTCGATAGCGGCTGGTCCTAGAGGACGATAAGTTTTGTCGCCGTACGTCTCCTTGACCTCCTGCTCTAATTTAACTGGATGAATGGAAAAGAAGACGTCTCTTATCATTCCGATGTTCCATTTTCGTTTATAGATTTGCAAAGCTTCATCGAAAGTTAAAGGATAGCTTTGAGCCTTGTTGTTACACCAGTCTTCGAGAGCTTCATCTTTGAGAGGTTGGGCGGGGGAACTAGGCAGAATATAGGCTTCGGTTAAGGCTTTTTTTAGGGCTAGGCTGTTTTTGGAACCGTAAACAGTTACGTCTATGTCAGAAAACTCTGGGCGATGAATATCGAGGAGAATAGACCCCGTTACTCCAAAGAAATTTTCTGGAACGCCACTTATTTTCGAAAGAAATGTTATGAACCCTTTTAGTTTTTGCTGCAGAGGGTCTAAGCGAGGGGTTTGAAGCAAACGGGCTAGCTTTTCCTCTGGTTTGTAGTGTTCCTCTATGTATTCGAGTGGAACAGCGCTCATCTCAGTGTTCAGAAACTTCGAATAGAACAGATAATGCGGGTAGTCCTTCCTTAAGAGACCAAACGATTCCAACAGGCTGGGAATTGTATAGCTTCCCAGAACCCGCTTAAACCTCCTCTTTCCTTTGCCCCATTTTCCAACCTCGGCGGGAACGTATTTTATGTACGAAATAACTCGGTCTGAAGGATGAACTGAACTCACAACACAGAAGAATAAGCCTTCTCGGGTCCGTAGAAAATCTCGATCTCTAAATTGTCTCATGTCTCTTTTCGCCTACGTTAAAACCATGAAATCCGAAGGCTTATTCCCTAGCAGCAGCCTAAAATATTCAGGTTCCCCAGCTCTTTGCACCCTCTCAATCTTGCCCTGAGCAATGATACGCTCGCCCTTTTTCGCTTGTTCGCAGAACCTTCCGCGGAAGGACGCTATTTCCACGATTTTTTTGCCACGGACGCCCTCAAGGACTTTAACGTCGTCTATTCCGTAACGGCACGGTGTGAAGATGGCTTCGGAATCTTCGACCACCATGGCTTCAATTCTGGCATAGCCCTCGTTGGTGTAGCGAACTGTGCCATACCGCGTTTCAACTTCGTTCCAATCTTTCACGAATCGGATGAAGTAGTCTCGATTCATGAACTTACCCTGCAAGACCTTCCGCGACTCGGTTCGAACAAAATCTTCGAAGGACATAACGGTGTCTTTCGAACGAAAATTGAATAGTGCCTTCAACTCCTTCATGGTATAGGGCTTTATCAAACTTTCTTTATCTTGCAGCAGAGATTCCAATGCTGAATAAACCTTTCGGCAGTTTTCAGAACCGTAAACGAGGGGGTCGATGTCCGAAGAGGGCGTGTGAAGCCCCACCATGATAGAGCCAGAAACGCCTAAGTTTCTCCAGGAGACATCGGCGGCGTCCTTCAAAGTTTCAACAAATTGTAGTGCCTGAGTTTCCAGCTTGTCTAAGTTCTCTTCTTCACGAAGATTCTGCAGACAATTCGCAGGTCTAAAATGATGTTTTACATCTTTTATAGGAACCTCACAAACTTGTTCATCTAAAACAGGATCATACACCAGATATTCTGGGAACTCATCCTTAAGCAAAGCATAACGCTCAGAAAGGGCGTAAACCTTCTTGAAAGAGGTTCCGTCTGTTTTTCTGTCACCTTTCTTGTCAGGAACAAAACGAATAAAAGCTACAACTTTACCCGGAGGATGAACCAGTCCCTTGACGTCAAAAAAGGCTTTGTCAACGGTTTCGATTACGTCGCCTTCTCTAAACTTAATGCTCAATTGATAACCTTCCTATTTCGAGTTAGGTTTGATTCTTAAATTTTCTTCGCATTTAACTTAGATTGGAGATAGTCCACGGCCGTTATTCTTATGCCCGTTCTCTTTAAGGCTGTAAGCACACCAGTACCGATTATTGCTCCAATAAGACAATTCAATGAATCCGCTACTGCATAATACAAAGTCATAGGCGCCCAATAAGGGTAAAACCCCGGTCCTGTCCAGTTCAATATCCAAACTGCAATGTTATTGCCAGTAATCACATCACCACCTATGCGGGCTATCCAAGCCAAACACCAAAGAGCAATTGGTAGCCGTTTCTGATTTCTTGAAACTATTGAGCTAATAATCCACTTTCGAACTGGAGGCACAACTACAAATATTAAAACTAGCCAATACTGCCATGTGACAAGCGGCATCAGTTGATACCAAGCAAATGGATGGGCTAACCATATTCCAATCTGGCATAACATTATCAATGTGGCTTCTTTCCATCGATTAAACAAGACTAAACCGCTCATCAAGGCGGCTAGTGTGGGAGCGAGAAATGTCAATATACCAATAGAAGTTGCAGGGTTAACATAGGGAGCAAGCCACCCGAAAATGAAACCGGCCATTGTCCCATATAAAGGACCCAGCAATGGCGCTGTCAAACTTGAAAGCAAAACGCTAGAGAATGTAATCGATGCAGGGGTTCCAGAAATGGGATAGATAACCACGAAAACAGTTGTTAAGAGAAGAGCAGTCCAAGTAGCAATGAGAGCCAAATGAACGCTACTAATGGCTTTTAAATCTCCAGATTTAAACAATCTCAGTTACCTCGTGTATGAACATTCATTACTATGTAATTTTTTACATAACGCTAATAAATGTTTTCACAAAAAGGACATATATAATATCCGAGGCATAACATATGACCAAGCGTTCAAGCATAAAAATTGCAGATCATATCTCTGAGTGCTTACAGCTGGCTATTCTCTTTGAAGTAAGCGCATATCCCAAGCCTGGAAACGTTCATAGAATAGCCGATTTCCGAGAAACTAGATATGAACACTTTCTGGCTTCAGCTGTTGCCACAGCCTCCTATTTTAGGTACGCCGCCAGGCAAGGGATCATAGTTGCCGCGAAAGAAGTTAGTCCAGATGCAATAGGAATCGGCGCGGTAATCAAGGATGCGGTTCAAGAGGTAAGTGAGCGACAACACGGCGGTAACACTCTTTTGGGGTCAATTATTCTGCTTTCGCCGATGGCGGTTGCCGCTGGAATGATGCTTGGTGAGAACGACTTTTCCATTACTACGCTTAGGAAGAACTTGAAGACCGTTGTTGAATCGACTACGCCGATGGACGCTGTAGAGGTTTACGACGCGATTTCTATTGCTAAGCCAAGTGGATTGGGTGAGGCTCCAAGGCTGGATGTGGCTGATCCGGATTCAAAAAGAAAAATATTGGATGGTGGAGTGACGCTTTTTGACGTTTTTAAGATCGCTTCTCCATATGACTCTATCGCTTCAGAGTGGGTAAACAATTACCCCATCACGTTTGATTTGGGTTATCCGTATTTTGCTCAACAACTTAAACAAACAGGAGACATAAACGTTGCAACCGTAAACACGTTCCTAAAAATCCTTTCCGAGGTTCCGGATACGTTTATCGCTAGAAAAGCTGGTTTAGCCAAATCGTGGGAAGTTACTGCACGGGCTAAAGAAGTTTTAGAAATAGGTGGTTTAACTACTCCTGAAGGCAGAAGAAAACTTATGGAATTTGATAGGAACCTTAGAGATGCCGCTAACAAGTTGAACCCAGGAACAACCGCCGACCTCACCGCAGCGGTCCTAGCAATAAGCACCTTAGGAGGGTACAGACCTTAAACAGGGGCGGTCTCTTGAAGAATTCCGGGACGTTTTCTATGGTGGCCAGATGCCCTGAAACTTCGGCTTTAGGCGTGTGCGTGGCTACGGGTGTTCCGGCGGTTGGTGACCGTGTTCCTCACGTTGAAGTAGGAGTTGGCGCTATTGCAACGCAGGGATACACGAATGTTATTTATGGCGTGGAGGGTTTGAAACTGCTTAAACGCGGTTTCTCTCCGCAGAAGGCTCTGGAAGCATTGTTGAAGGAGGATTCTGCTGAGGAAATGAGGCAGGTAATTATGATAGACCACGAGGGGAGAGTTGCCGCCTTTACGGGAAGGGAAATGCCTAGCTGGAAGGGTCACTTGGTAGGGAATGATTACGTGGTGGCTGGGAATTTGCTTGTTGGGAGCGGGGTTGTTGAGCGTATGGCAGAAGCATTTGCAAGTTCAAGGGGCGATTTAGCGGAGAGGCTTATGCTGGTTCTGGAGGCGGGTCAAACGGCTGGAGGGGACAGGCGAGAAGCGATCTCCGCTGCCTTGTTGGTAGCAGGTGAGAAGACTGAACCCGGTTTTATGTTGGATTTAAGAGTTGATGAGCATGGGGAGCCGATTCGAGAACTGAGAAGGATGTTTGAGGAGCATAAACTGAAGAGGAAGCTGGACAGAAAGTCTTTAAGGCGCTGAATTTTTAAGTATCGAGCACGCAATTTGAAAGGAACTGTCTGAGAGCTTGGTGAACGGTTGAATGAGAAGATTAGTGGTTTTTGCGGTTTTCTTCCTCTTGATTTCTTCCCTTGGACTAAGCACGTCTGTTCAAGCCGCAGCGGAACAACGCATATACCTCGTGCTCGATTTCGAGAACATCAACCCGGTGATCTACGAGACGGTGCAAAATAACAGTGACCTGTTTAATGACACAACTTTTCCCCAAATTTTTGTCGCGAACCTAAAAAATTACCTAACAGACATCACTTATTCGCCTCTAGATGCTGAGCTAAAATTCAACGACACGACGAGTTCGATGCAGGCAACCTTCTTCCTTTCAGGCTCAGACATCGTAAACTTCACGTTAAATAGAGAGACGATGGCGAGAACCTATCATGTTGACACTGATTGGCGGTTCTTTGAGGTTGCAGTCAGGAACGAAAACGGCTCAAGCATTTTTTCCTTGAACCTCACTGACTTCAGCAAACCTGTTGCCCAATGGGAAGCGACGAATTACACGCTTCAGGGTTCAACCTGCACAGCGTACTTTGATGAATATTCTGACCCGCAGACCTACGACGCAACGTTTTACTTCGTTTTACCCGCGGAAGCCACTAACCCGCAGGTCAGTGGAGACACTATAACCTACGAGCTTCCACCCGCATCTGGAGACGTTCTCCTAAACAGCCCCTTCCTAGTGATGGGCGCACTAATAGCCATAGCTGTAGGATTTGTTCTATACCGAAAAATAAGGGGAAGATAGTAAATGAACGTCTGGAAAGATGTTCCAATAGGGGATGAGCCTCCGAAGGTACTGAACGCCGTTATTGAAGTAGTAAGCGGTTCAAGAGATAAATATGAATACAGCTACGAGTGGGAAGCGTTCGTTTTAGACCGCATAATACCCTCATCCGTGGCTTTTCCAGTTGAGTATGGTTTTGTTCCTCAAACGTGGTTTGACGATGATGATCCGCTTGACATAATGGTTTTGAGTTATGAACCCCTCGAAGTTGGGTGCATAGTAAAGGTTAGAGTTATAGGGGCGTTAATAATCGAAGATGAGAAAGGTGAAGACCCAAAAATACTTTCGGTGCTTGTAAACGATGCGAGATTTGAAGGCTACAGTGACATTAACGACGTTCACAAGCATAAACTGCGGGAGGTTCAAGAATTTTTTGAAACCTACAAGAGGCTGGAACCGCACAAGTGGGTAAAGTTTAAAGAATGGAAAAATGCTGAAGAAGCAATGAAAATTGTAGATTACGCGAGCAAACAGTTTAAGAAAATGTAAAATAGTATCTCCAAATGCGTGTATATGCGTATTTTCTATCTAAATACGAATAAAACGATGTTATTGAAATAAAGGGGAAGATAACGCAGGGAAACTTTAGGGTGATGGTTTTTGGCTTTCGGTTCCTAAAAGCAGATCCACCAGCGCTTTTTCATTCACTTCAGCGCGGGTTCTCCAGTCTAAGTAAAGTTGTCCACTTTCATCCTCAGCCAAGTAGCCAGCGCGTATATATCGTCTGAGGTTCATGTCAACCCTCCAGCCGGGAAGCTTCTCCTGCAAAACATCTTCCACCTCCTTGCGGGGCGCCTTCCCCTTTTTAGCGATGATGTAGGCGATGGCGGTGGCTAAACCGGCTACGTCGTCGATGCGCCAGCCGATAAGCCTCTCCTTAGTGGTTACGCCTTCTCTGAGGGTTACGTAGAACCTAGCTTTGTCCAACTGATCCAAAGTGGGCTTCTCTGTGGGTTTCCCTTCTTCAAAGACAGTTTTTACCTGTAGGTTCAGTTTTTCTAGGTAGTTATCCAAGATTTTGAGCACTTTGGGGTAGTCTGATCCCAAGCTTTTCTTCAGTTCCCAGCCCTTCACTCCGGGTTGCATGTGATGTTTATAGAAAAGAAGCTGCGCCGCTGCCTTAATTTTCCTCGCGTAGTAG
Organism: uncultured Candidatus Bathyarchaeia archaeon; assembly: GCA_964655075.1. Lineage (GTDB taxonomy): Archaea > Thermoproteota > Bathyarchaeia > Bathyarchaeales > Bathyarchaeaceae > CAZZLD01. The sequence continues at coordinate 52,781 of CAZZLD010000001.1, read as the reverse complement.
GCTTTCTTGCTTTTCAGTCTAGGCTTTCTTTCCATTTCTTCCATTCTTCAACCCCCACAGAAACGGGAACAGACATCACCCGTTTTTTCCCGAGGAGAGGCTCTGGTTTTTCAAAGGGCTTAATGAACATCTCTTCTTCTAAGGGGCGTATTTCTAAAGTGGCGTACCCGTAGGTTATGAGAAAACTTGTCATGTAAGCGCGTTTCACGGTTTCCGAGTAAGTTTCTGCGCCGATGAAATCCCAATACCGAATTTTCTCCTTCTCTCCGACCTTTTCCTTCAGTTCCTCCCAGAAGGCCTCTAGCTCCGCTGAAAACGCCTTCTCGGCGATCAGCCTCTCCTTGATGAGTTCTTCTCGGGTCACGGCCTCGGTTTCCCTCTTCCAAAAGTCAGTTTTCGCCCATCTCTCACCTAGAGGAAGGAGACTCCGCCAATAGCTCATAGCCTGAGCTAAGCTTTGGATGCTGATTTGCTCCATTTCGATGATGGGATTCCAAGCTTTAAGGAAGATATCGGCGAGTTCGTCCCCGCTTATGCGCTTGATTTTCTCCTCTAGAACAAATGGATCTGTGTAGAGGGAGGAGGATCGGTGTTTCACCCAGTCGCTTTGAAGCTTAATAACCGAGGAAAGCTTGTGGACGGCCTCGGCGTCTAGGCAAAGTTCTTCAGGCTGTTCCCACTCTGGAAAATACTCCTTGACGACCTTTATGATGTCGTCCACGTCCACGACGAAGGGGTCAATTCCCCTTTCTTCCACTGATTCGCACAGGTCGATTACGCGTTGAAGACGTTCCTTCCCCAGCTTCTTTCTCTGTTTGGTTTCAGGCAACTAGGTGACCTCCCTGATCAGCGAAGCGCCCTCTACGTTCTGAACCGTAATGATGTGAACGTCCTTCCCAGCAAAAGCTACCTGACTGGGCGTAATTGTCACATACTGGGCGTCTGTGCCGACAACCGAAGATATCAGAACTTGGGCTATGATTTCCCTGTTCTTGGGGTCCATGTGAATGTCATACTCGTCAACAGCCCTGAAAGGAGACCTAACGTGCTGCTGCAGGGCTAAGAGGAACGCCATGGTAGCCGTGCTTCTCTCTCCCCCGCTCTGCGTGTAAGCATTCAAAGGAACCGGCTCTCCGCCGCGGAACCCGACGAAGATTTCGAGGCCTGCAGCTTCTATGTCCCTTTCATTGCTTAGATTCACTTCTCCGACGGCTTGAGCCTGTGAAAGAACCGCTGAGTATCTGAGGTTAACGTGGTCTAGAAGGTTGCGGATAACGCCTCTCCAGGCTTCCATTCTGATTTTGATTTCCTCTAGGGCTTTCTCGCGGTTTTCCGCCACCAACTGGGCTTTTTCCTTGAGTTCTAAGTACAGCTTAGAGTAGGATTCGTACATGCGTTCTATGTCTTCGGAAACGTCGGCTAGGGCGGCGAGATGTCCATCGGTCACCCGCATTTCATCTAGGATTTCGCCTGTGTTTTTCACGGTTACTAGCCGCGGACCCGCCTCCATTTCGGCTTCCTTAACAGCTTCTTCCAGTTCACCCTGCGAGCGCTGAAGTTCTCGGTTCAGTTTTTCTAGGGACCGCGTGAGCACGCCTTTTCGATACTGCAGTATAGCCAATTTGACTTTGCGGTCTAGAACGCTGCTGGTTATGTCTTCCATTCTTTGGTTCAGTTCACTCGCTTTTGCTTGGACGTCTGAGATTCGCGCTGTTAAGTCTGTGATCTGTTTTTCTGAGGTTTCAATCAGTTCTTTCAGGTTCTCGTTTTTAGCGTTGAACCGCTGAGCCCACGTGTCCTCTAAGCTTTTGTAAGCTTCTCTGATTTCGGTTAATTGCGGTTTAAGATCGACGGGATTAACGTTTTTTTGAACTGTGCCTTCAAATTGTTCGATTCTGCTCAAAAACTCTCGCATTTTATCTTTTGAAGCTTCCGTCCATGATTTTATTTCCTCTAAAGACTGATCAGCCAATGAGGCATTCAGCTCGCTTTTCGCCTTTTCGCATTCGAGACTTACGCGTTCTTCGAGGAGTGTTTGCCCTTCAGTCTTTAAGCTGTCCAGTTTGCCTTGAAAGTCGGTTAGTTGGCTGTTTTCGCCTTCTGTTTCGTTTTTGATCTTGAGAATTTCGCCTTCTTTCGCTTCAACCTGCTCCTTCAACTCGGAGAGCATTCTTTCCTTTTTCAAAATTTCAGCCCAAACTAATTCCCGTTCGAGGAAACGTCTTTTCATCGCCAACTGCTTTTTCTCTTGGTAGCGGTCGTACTGCTCTCGCCAATACCGCAGGGTTTGTTCAGCGGATTCCAGAAGCTTGCCCACAGATTCCTCTTCGCTTAGTATGCGACCGAGCTTTTTCTCTGCCTTCAGAACGTTTTGGCGGTAAGGCTCCAAGCCCACGGCTGCCTCAACCATCCTCAGCTTTTCCTGCGGTGAAAGAACCGTGAACTGTTCCGCCATGTTCTGATGCATGATGATCAGCATGTTGTCGGGGTCAACTCCGAACTTGCTGAGAACCCGCGCGACTTTTTCTTTGTTTGCTTCTCTGTTTTCGAGTTCGAACCAGTATTTTCCGTCTCGGCGGAGGACCCGTGTTAACCGAATTTCGTCTTTGTTGATGTTTGAGACGGGTCGGCGTTTGCCTCTGCGCGAGTTGTCTAGGACCAGCGTGACGCGGGCCATGTCCTTGCCTCTCCTGACGAGGTCGCTTAACTTCTTAGACCGCTCCGTGTAAGACTGCCCCAAAGCAACCGAAATTCCGAGCAGCATGGATGATTTGCCTGAGCCGTTGGGTCCGCAGACTACGTTTACGCCGGGTTTAAGCGGTACCCTAGCGTACTCGTAGGACATGAAGTTTTCCAAGATGACTTCCTGAATCAGCACTCTCGCGGACCCTCTAAAGCGAAACAAAAATAAAAACACAACCCACTATTAAAGCTAAACGCTCATTTTACTTCCGCTTCTTGGATGAAGACCTACTTTCCAATTGACGCATTTTTTGATTGAAAATTACGCTATTATCGAGAGTTTTTCTTGGTTCTGGTTCGGATTAATTTGTTCTTAGTGAAATACTGTCTATCGGACTTGCGTAGTTTGTTTAAGAACTCTTTACTGTATTGACCCTTCAATGTCGCCTCGTCACTTTTCCAATAGCGATATTTAACACCATATTCTTGCTTGTTTCTCTCAGCCAATTCATGCTTTCTCGAATCATCCTTATAGTAAAGACATAAAACATGTTCAGTTTGACCTTCAAGCAAATTCTCGTTAACTTTAGCTTCATGAAAACCGTGATTCTCTATTTCGTTCGTTGCTATTCCAATGAGTTTGTTTTTGTCTTCGCAAAAAAAGAGGCATTTGCCAGTTATTTCATAATCTGGTCTATCTTCGCTGAATAGCCAAATCCAATAACCATCAAACTTAACCTTCATTTCTTGACAAACTCCTCATATTTTCCAAAGTCTTGCTTCCATTGATGCTCAGAGCGTTTTCTCCAAATCTCAAAGGCTCTATTCACATGATTTTCAAATTCTTTCTCAGAACAGTTGTTCACTTTACAGAAGTGTTTTATCACTTCGTTATAGTCAAGTTTTCCTTCATTCGCAAGTATTCCTGCTAGACCAATGTGCTTGACATGATGACACATTTGACAGAGAAGGATAAATCCTTCAAGTTTTTGAATATGTTTTACGTCATCATAGTTCCATATCTCGTGTAAGTTTATTGTTCCATTTGTTTCACCGCAGACTTGACATCTTCTTCCATTTTCCTTAATGATGCCTTCTCTTATGTTATACCATGCTTCTCTTGACATTAATCTATAAAGCGAAGAAAACCAGACCGTCGAAGGAACAAGTTCAATGGTCAACTTCAAAATCTCTCACTTCTTAGACCATAATATTAAAAGCGACTTTTGCGGAAAAAGTTTCTGGGGCATTCACTTGGTCGAGCATTATTTTGACATTGAAACTACGGGTTTGAATCCTGAACATGACAAAGTTATCACAGTTCAGATTCAGAAAATAGTCGGTCTGACTGGTGAACTTATTGGTGAAATAGCAATATTGAAAGAATGGGAGTCTTCAGAGAGAGAATTGATCGAGAAAACAATACCGCTTTTGACATGTGAAAATCCTTTCAATTTCATAATGATAGGAAAAAATCTACTTTTTGATTTTATGTTTTTGAGCAAGAGAGCAGAAAAATACGGTTTGAAAGGCATGGATTTGCATTGTATCTATAATAGAGCCTTCCTTGACCTAAAACACGTGCTTGTCATGGTTAATAAAGGCAACTTCAGGGGTTATGACAGGCTTCTAAAGAAGGGGGAACACTACAATAAACAGATTCCAGAGTTATACGAGCAAAAGAAGTATGATGATATAACCAAATACATAAAAGAGGAAGCCACAACATTTATAGAAGCATATCGAAAACTTAGAAAAGAAATGCCTTCATTGGCAAAACATCTTTGACGGATATAGAACAGTCTTCTATTACGTTTTATATGCCAGTTTGACGCGTCTATTCTTGGAGAAAGTAGAGATCGGAAGTTAAATTTCACATTGCGGGAGATGTCTCCAGAGATCATGGATAATAAGTCTACCAATTAGCCTTTTTTTCCTATAGTTTAAAAGCAGGTCTATGCATACTAACGGATTCTCAAGGTGAAAAGAGCTTGGCGGGAAAGCCTTTAGCTTCGATAGTTTCCGTTGGAATGTCCCAGTTTGGGAAGCTGGACGGCAAATACGCAAGGGAGATATTTGCGGAAGCCGCGAAGGAAGCTTTTGACAGGTGTCCTGAGCTGACACCGAAAAAGGACATTGAGGCGCTTTTCGTGGGTATGATGGGTGAAAGCTATGAGCATCAGGGTCATATGGGTCCGACATTGCTCGATTGGGTTGGACTGCTTCCTATGCCTGCTGTTAGAACTGAGAGCGCCTGCGCATCCTCTGGAGCGGCTTTAAGATGCGGAATCTCAGCGGTCCTTTCTGGTTTGCATGATGTGGTTATGGTGGGCGGCGTCGAGAAAATGACGCACAGAACCACCGCGGAGGTAACCGAGTTTCTAGCCATGGCCTCCGATTTTCCCTTCGAACAGTGGAACGGACTCACGTTTCCGGGCTTATACGCGCTCATGGCAACCGCCCACATGCACAAGTACGGAACAACCGAAGAGCAGATGGCTATGATCGCGGTGAAAAACCACCACAACGGAGCCTTGAACCCAAAAGCCCACATGCAAAAAGAAATAACTTTAGAACAAGCCCTCTCATCTAGAATGGTCGCTTGGCCCCTCAAACTGTACGACTGCTCGCTGATAACAGACGGCGCAAGCTGCCTAATCCTAACCCGACCAGAACTCGCCAAAAAATTCACGGACACGCCCGTCCACATCATAGGCTCAGGACAAGCCAGCGACGCTATCGGGCTGTACCAAAGAGAGAGCCTAACCAGCCTAGCTGCGGCTAAAACCGCTGGAAAACAAGCCTACGAAATGGCGGAAGTAAAGCCGAAGGACATAGACATCGCGGAAGTTCACGACTGCTTCACCATCGCGGAAATAATAGCCTACGAAGACCTAGGTTTATGTGCTCCCGGAGAGGGCGGAAAACTCGCGGAAGAAGGCGAAACAACCCTTGAAGGAAGGATTCCGGTTAACACCAGCGGCGGACTAAAATCTAAGGGACACCCTGTCGGGGCGACGGGAACCGCGCAAGCCTACGAAATATACTTGCAACTAACCGGGCAAGCCGGTGAACGACAGGTGAAAAATGCCGAAATAGGCTTAACCCACAACGTTGGAGGATCAGGGGCAACCGCAGCCGTCCACATCTACAGGAGGACATAAAAACATGGCAGAGACCCGTCCTTTCACCATAGAAAGCTTCTACCAATTCGCAGCTGAAAAGAAGCTGATGGCCGCCAAATGCCAAAAATGCGGCGCGCTTCTCCTTCCGCCTAGGCCCATGTGCACAGAATGCTTTTCAACACGCTTCAAGTGGATTGAACTCAAAAAGAGGGGAAAACTGCTCACGTACACGGTGATCTACATTCCACCAGTGCAGTTTCAGTCCTCGGCGCCTTACGCCTCAGGCATCATAGAACTGGAGAAAGGCCCACGGCTACCGGGCGTGATCCGAGGCGTTGACCCCGAAAAAATCAAGATCGGAATGGAACTGAAGGTTGACTTCGAAACAACGGTGACTCCAGAATGGCCCACGTGGCCCCGCTACTTCTTCAAGCCAGCGTAGTCTATTGCGTTTCGCCGAGCTGTCCTATTATGTTTGGCAGTTCGATGAAGGACGAGGTTAAGTGAGCGGCTCCCGCTCGAGTTAATTCCTTCGAAGAAGTTCTGCTGGTTATGCCTATTGCGGTGACGCCTAATCCTTGGGCGCATTGCATGTCGTATACGCTGTCTCCCACCACAACGGCTTCTTCCGGATTGACTTCTAAGGCCTTCAAAGTGGCTTCCAGGTGGGCTGGGTTCGGCTTGACGTTTTTAACGGATTGACGGGTTATCACAGAGTCGAAGAACGATGTTAGGCGAAACCGTCTAAGAACATACTCTGTCGGCTTCTCATCGTTTGCAGTACAAAGCGCCATTTTTAATCCTTTTCCCCTCAAAGCCTTCAGTGTTTCTAGGACGCCAGGCACCAAATTTGTTTTGTGGGCAGCCTCCATCTCATAGCGGTTCGCAATCGAGAAAACTGACTTCCTGATCCGCTGAAAATCTTTTTCTTTTGCACCGTTGTTTTTCATGTAGATTTCGGCTTTCTCAAGCGTTCTGAAAAAGTTCTCCTTCATAGAGAAGACGGATCGGGGAAAACCGTGTTTAGCTAGGAACTGTAGAACCTCTGCTCTGAGGGCTTTATAGTCAAGAGTGAAATCAACAAGGGTTCCGTCAAGGTCAAATATCACCGCCTTAATCATCAGCGAAAGCCTCAATTTTCAAGTTTCAGTTCGCGCTTAACTTTGACGCCACACAGATATACTTTACGGTGTTTCACCGACCTTCCTACAATGAAAAATAAGATTATTAAAGGATGACGCGAAACATATTCTCAGTTATAGTTATTCGAAGGAGATTTCTCTATGAGTTTAGAAGATTTTGTGAACAATCATCTATGGCCAGTCCTCGTTGAAACCGTCCACTCAATGGTTATGTATCCCCACCACAAAGCCTACACTCAAAACGTAATCCTCCACGAACAACCGGAAGTAAAGCCAAGAGACTTAACCGCCAAATTAGGCATAACCCTAGGCGAAGCCCTCGTTATTCTTTATGAGCTTCGAAAACAAAATCTTTCGTAAAGCTGTTATTAAACTTATTTTTGCGGAAAACTAGCTGAAAACGTTCGCTAAAGACTTTTGGACCAGTGGCTTGCCAGCACGCAAAAGATCCTTTCCGCGCGCACGATTAAGTCTTTAGTGAAAAATATAGAGGTTTAGACAGTAAAATTGAGAAAGCCGCGGATGTGCTTCTAGTCTAGGGGTCCTTGGTACCAGTTTTTCGCCAAGAATACTAGGTCGGGCAATTTGACTTCCCCGTTCATGTCGAAGTCACAGAGGTAGTTGTATTCACTGGGATTATCACGGCAATTCTTGTACCAAGCTTTAGCGAGCTTAACTAGGTCAGACAAGCTAACATGGCCGTCACCGGTCACGTCGCCAGGCCACTTCACTTTTATGAGGCCGTCGAATAGTTGGTTGTCGGCTGTGTCGGTTTCGCCTGGAACCACGCTGGCGTTGGCCCACACGGTGTAGGTTGGATATGGCCACGCCGCCCTGCGATTATTTGGATACCCCGGTAAGGTTGGAACTGGGAAGCTGAATGTTACGTTTGTTGTTGCCCCCGGAGCTAGGTTGTTTACCTGCTGGGTTCCTATAGTGTAGTTGCCTGTTGCGTTTTGGAGATAAGCGCTTACGGTGAAGCTTTCGATGTAGTTTCCTTCGTTTTTGACGGTGATGTTGACTTTGTAGGGGGTCTCCCAAGTAGGATAGCATTGATCTGCTTTAATTACGCAGCATGGATAGGCAGACGGATTCGCAAACACGTCGATGTTAGTGACAGCCACATTGTGCATCGGAGGCTGTGGGCTGATGATTACTTCTGTTTCTGCTCCTGTCTGTTGAAGCCTGACGTAAACCCGTTGGGATGAGCCGTTGTACCACCATCCTTCGCTGCAGCTCTTGAAGCCGTTGAAGCTGGTGTACTCCGTGAGATTGGCTCCGTCTTGGCTGACGAAAGCTGGGCATCTGTCAACTAACACACGCAATGTGTAGTTCTTGCTCCACGCACTGACTTGAATACGCGTCCGATTGGTTTCCTCAAAGCACTTAATCAAACGTGTGGCACTGTTTTCAGCGTCATAGTAACTGAACTGCGAAGTCCCATGAGGATAAACATTGAAGACAAGTTGCGAAAAATTTGTGATGGACCCCCCAATCGTGTAATTCTCGTTGAGGTTCATGGGGATTATGGCGCCCGCCTTAATGAACAATGGAATTTTGTTCAGGGGCGCTGAGCTGCTTATGGTCGTGGAACCCACATATTCGGAGCTGTCCCAGAAGTCGATCCAAGTGTCATCCGGCAAGTAGACGGACCTGCTTGTGGTATTCTCGTAGATGGGTGCCACCAGCAGCTCGTCGCCGAGGGTGTACTCATACTCGATGCTATAGGTGTTAGGGTCGTCCGGGTAGTTCAGCAGAAGCGCCCGCATCATAGGCAAACCAGTTTCATTAGCGATCTTAGCGTACGAGTAGATGTAGGGCATCAAGTTCATGCGCAACGTAGCATAAAACTTGTAAATATCCTGAGTTTCCTGATCGAAAGTCCAAGGATCATGAGGTTCTTGTCCATGATACTGCATGAGAGGACTTAAGGCGCCGAACTCGGCCCAACGAATATACAAATTCTTGGGAGGCTTGCCGCCAGTGTATCCCCCAATGTCACTTGCCCAGTAAGGAATGCCGGATATGCCCGCGCTCTGCCCCGCTCGGATAACTGTCTGTAATTGGGCGAAGGTACAGTATTGGTCTCCAGCCCAATGGCAGGGATACTGCTGGGAACCTGCGAAGCCAGCTCGGCTCCAAGTTATGCCGTTTCCTCCAGTCTTGTTCATAACGTAATCATTCATAGTTCCAGTCCAGAGGAGAGGGTACAGGTTTTCCATTTCAGCCCCGCGGCGTCCGTCGTAAAACACAACCGTGTCGTCGTGGATGAATTCTCCACCGTCGGTTTTGAAGCCGTCAATTCCTTGAGCCATCAGAAAATCGTGGAGCCCAAGCCACCACGAAACCGCCGCAGGATTAGTGAAATCTAAAACTGCGTTGCCTGCCATCCAGTAACCGGACGGAATTTTATAAACTGAACCGTCAGCGTTCTTTACAAGGTAGCCATGATTTGTCGCATAATCGTAATAACTACTGCTGCCTAAGCCAGGAAGGACAGGAGTTTCCCAGATGATGATTCTCACGCCCTGCGAGTGAGCGTAGGAAATCATCCATTCGGGGTCTGGCCAGCTTGGAGTGTACCATCCCCACCACCCTCCGCCGCCTTCTATGACGATGACGTTTCCGGGTATGTCCAGTTCCCTCGTTTTGTTTATAACGTATGTGACCTCGTCCTGCGAGTTGTAGGAGTTCTTTGACATCCACGGATAGAAGACCCATTCTGACGGAAGGTAGGACCTGCCGGTTAGACCCGTGTAGTCGATAATGACTTGTTTCAGGTCGCCTCCTCCGTATATGAAGTAATAATCTAGGGATGATGCAGGTACTTTGATGGAGTACTCATCGCTTTTGCTGTCACCCATGTCAAAAGTGGACTTGTAGGATGAATTCAAGTAGAAGCCGTAGCCTTTTGTGCTAATGAAGAAGGGTACGGGCAGGTAAGTAGCGTCTCCGCTGCTTCCAACCACGTCTCTTGTCTGCATTACGGTGGTCATTCCCCGTTTGTCCATGGTGTTGAACCTTTCGCCGAACCCGAAAACGTGCTCACTGGAGTCTAGGAACATCGCTTCGTTTACTTCTGTGACTGTGTCATAGTATGTCTGATATGATAGGGATTTGTTTTCGAAGCCTTCGTTGGGGCTTTCTTCCGAGATTAGGTTTGTGCCGGTTGCGTCGTAAACCGAGAGCTTCCAAGGGTTTTTGCGGATTTTAAGCGTGAGGTTGTTCGTTTGGAGGGTCACGTAGCCCGATGCGTCAGTTAGCGAGTAAACCGCCGCGCCGCTTCCGGGGGGAACAGTGCCGTTGGGAGACAGTTGCAGCCTGAAAACCGAAGGGGAAGAAAAGGTGATTTTCACGATTGGCGTGGTTGATCCGCCGCTTGGAGTGCAGTTAAAAACAACCTCGGTTCCAGTGTCTTGGTAGCTTGTCACATCTTTTAGGTAAACGGTCTGGGATATGCTGTTGTAAGCGGCATACGGCAGCGTTGTCAACGAGAAGTAGTTGCTGGTCAGTAGGTGCGCGAAGTTAGACCCATCGAGGGTTAAATCTGAGCTGTAGGTGAACCATTGAATTCGGGAGTAAAAGCGGAAGGTGGCTACGCCTTCAGTTACGCCGCTACCGCTCCAATTTCCAAAAACACATTTTAGGTCTACAAAGATGGGCCCACTGCGTTCAACCTGCATGTTCCTATCAAAACTTTCCCACGGACCGTACCAGCTGCCCCCTATGTTCGTAACAGGCGCGAGAAGGACTTTATATGTGCTCTTCAGAAGCTCCGTTGCTGAGTTATAATCTTTGCAGACGAGGGAGTTGAGCCACGCGATGTCTGTTGCCGTAGTCACCTTGTAGTGAGAGTTCTGCACTGTTATGGTGCCGCCGCCTGTGTAAGAGAGGTCGGTTGAGTAGGTTGGCGCTTCAGCGCCTGTGTTACCGTAATAGATGCAGTAGGTTGCGATTGAGGAGGCGGTGACGTTAGCCTGAAACACAACGTTGGCGACTTTGACTTTTCCTGAGCCGTAAGTGCTCATGTTGTAAACTTGACTTGGAACCTCCAATCCTGCGGCGGTGTTAACCCTGATTTCCTTTGTTGCATTACTGCAATCACCATCTGCGAAGGTTAACATTGCATCAACAGGCTCTAAGACTCGGTTTAGGCCAGCGGTCTCCGTGAGCGTCACATTGCGCCTGTAGGGGCTTGGCATTCCAGTGGTCTCTTTAGGTTCAACTGTCACTTCCAGCGGGTTGTTCAGCTTCGTATGCATCGTCTCCGCATACGTGTAATTTGAGCCTGTGTGGAGGGCGACTCCGAGGTTGAATTGGGCCTCTGTCAGTGTTCCATTAACGTAGGGTGCAACTTCGCCTTCTCCGCCGTTCCTCCATCCGTCCCACAGTGGATTTGTTCCGTTCATGGTTATCAGAGAAACGCCGACGGGATTGCTCGGCTGCCCTGCGGTGTTTTCAACATCTATCCAATCGGACTGCCAGTCTAGGTCCCCCAGTGTTCCTGTTATGTCAACAATCTCAACTGAACCGCTCGATGCATCTTTGATGTTGGTCCCACTCGATTTTGGTGCTCCCGTGGTGCTGGGAGTTTTGACTGAAACAGGAGAAGTTGAAGAAAAGGAGAAAATCGGGAAGATTAAAAGAAATATCGTTATTTGCGCAACTACTTTCCTCTTGTAACCGGCTTCCATCTGTGAAAACGCCTCTCCCGAATTAAGATATAAAGAAAGGCATCCGTTACTATTAATCATTTCTTTCCTTCTTTGATCTATTCAGCGTTAAGTTCACTTAGTTAAGTGATGCCTTTAGGAGCATAAACCTTATATGGCTCATATCCTCGTAAAGGAGGGGCGTTATGCATAAAAAAACATAACGGTGAAGGAGAATGAGAAAATGAGAAAAATAGACAATAAGGCTGTTTCTAAACTTGTCTTAACGACCATCCTAGTTGTAGCAATAGCCGTTTCATCAGTCGCTGGCGTCACGTACATTTGGGTAACGGGAAGGCAGACAAAACAAACGCTAGTGATTTCGACCACCACAAGCCTGTATGACACTGGGCTTCTCGATACCATTGAAGAACAGTTCGAAGCAGAGTACCCCATTAACGTGTATTTCATTTCGGTTGGAACCGGCGAGGCTATAGTACAGGCTCAGAGAGGAGACGCTGACATGCTCCTCGTACACGCTCCATCTCAAGAATATACCTTCTTAGAAAGCGGCTACGGAATGTGCAGAAAAATAATTGCCTACAACTTCTTTGCCATCGTTGGACCCGCAGAAGACCCAGCTCACATCGCTGGTTCATCGCCAGTTGAAGCTCTAACAAGAATTGTGGAAGCAGGAAGAGCAGGAAACACCACCTGGGTTTCTAGAGGAGACAACTCAGGAACCTACACCAAAGAGATAAGCTTGTGGAAGACAGCCGGCTTCAATTATACAACATTAAGAAACGAAGACTGGTATCGAGAGACAGGCACAGGCATGGGCGGAACTTTAAACATTGCCAACGAATTTTCGGCTTATACTCTAGCAGACATGGGCACCTACCTAAAATACTACAAAGATGGTTTAATCAGCCTAGTAGTATTGGTGAGCCAAGGCGAAGAGCTGCTCAACGTGTACAGCGCCATTGCAGTCAACAAGACTCAAAATCCGAAAGCCAACTTTGAGGGAGCGATTACTTTCATCAAGTTCCTGATTTCCCAAGAGGGCCAGCAAATCATCGGTGAATACGGAAATGACACGTACGGTCAATCTCTCTTTTGCCCAGCAGTGCAGTTGCTGAAGGAAAACACAGACCCAACCATCGTAACTTGGATTCAAAACTATGCCTACTTCAACGGAACAGAGTGTCCGCAACAATATAGAGACGACCACCCGGAACTCTACGATTAAACCTGGTCATGAACGAAAATACTATGGAAACAGTTTTTTCTTCTCTTTTTTTAAATTAGTTAGTAGTATCATGAGGGAACAATCATGGAAACAATTTTAGACATCACGTTGAGAAGCATAGCGATTTCAGGAGCTGCAACCCTTCTCTCAGCGTTATGGGGCATCCCGACAGGAATTCTCTTGGGCTTGAAGAGATTCCCAGGACGATCTATAGTAAAGGGCTTATTCACCGCTTTGTTAGGTATACCTACCGTGACCTTAGGTTTATTCCTTTACTTGCTCTTTTCAAGGGCAGGTCCGATGGGCTTTCTGCACCTGTTGTATACACCACTTGCCATGATCATTGGTCAAGCAGTTCTGATAACGCCGATAACCGTGAGCTTCACAACAAGCACTATAGAGTCTGTTGACCCTGAAATAAGGGATTTAGCAAAGACTTTGGGTGCATCAGAAACGCAGGCTTCTTTCGCGGTTCTGAGAGAATCGATGAGCGGTGCACTGTTGGCTGTAACGGCGAGCTTCAACAGAGCAATAGCTGAGTTAGGCGTTGCTTTAATGCTTGGTGGAAACCTACGAGGCTTGACTAGGGTTTTAACTACCACCATCGCCTTGCAAACCGCGAAAGGCGAAATAATGTTCGGAATTTCGTTAAGCATCATTCTGCTACTCACAGTGGCTACCGTAAACCTTGCAGTTAACCTGATTCAGAGGCATGTACCATGGCGCCGATAGTGCAGTTAAAGAACGTAACTAAACAATACGGAAGTATAACCGCCCTAGACAACATCAACCTAGAAGTGGATAGCGGCGAAATCTTCACCTTGATAGGACCCAATGGATCGGGAAAAACCACCATGTTGCGGATCATGCTAGGCATCGAAGAATCCACCAGCGGAGAAATACACTTTAAAGGCGTAAGGGTTGACGAAGACAGTTTAGCTGATGTTAGAGCAAAGAGCACCATGGTTTTTCAGAGAACCGCCCTTTTTAATACAACGGTGCAGAAGAACGTAGTCTACGGGCTTAAACTAAGAGGATACGCAAAGAAACAAATTGAAGCCGAGGTTAAGGCTGCTTTAAGGATGGTGAGGCTGGAGGGCTACGAGAAGCGTTGGGCGAAGAAACTGTCTGGGGGCGAGCAGCAGAGGGTTTCGTTGGCCATGGCTTTGGCTCTAAACACTGAACTCTTGCTCCTAGATGAACCCACAGCGAATCTCGATCCAAAAAACGTTTCAATTATTGAAGAGACAATTTCTTGGGTTAATCGAGAACGCGGAGCCACGGTGGTTATGGCAACCCATAACATGTTTCAGGCGGAAACGCTGACCCATAGGGCAGCTTTGCTTCTCAGAGGAAAAATAGTGCAGGTGGGGACAACTCGAGAAATTTTCGGAGCGCCGTCAAAGGATTTGGCGAGTTTTGCGAGGCTTGAGAACGTTTTTTCAGGGGATTCAACAATGCTTGAAGAAGGCACGAGCATGGTCGACATTGGGAATGGCTTACAGATAGAAGTGCCTATTAAACAAACCGGCAGAGTTACGCTTTTCGTGAGGCCGGAAGACATAATCTTATCAGCGAAACCTTTGGCCTCAAGCGCCAGAAACATGTTCCGGGGGAAGGTGGCTGGAATCTCTGATTTGGGGTCGCTGGTCAAGCTTAGGGTGGACGCGGGAAAGGAGTTCGTGGTTCAAATTACGAAGCGATCCTTCATTGAAATGGGCTTCAACCTCGGTTCAGACGTTTACCTCCTGTTTAAAGCCTCGTCTGTTCACATTGTTTGAACCGAAAATTCATTATAGACAATCGAGGGATAACTAGAGAATAATGCCCACCAAAGAAAAGCATAAACCCTCATGCAAAATCTGGCTGGAACACGAAGGAGAGCCCATTCTAGGCAGAGGTGGAGCCGCGATTCTACAAGCTATAAAGGAGGAAAAATCTATCTCCGAGGCAGCTAAGAAATTGGGCATGTCCTACCGTTACGTTTGGAATTACCTGTCAAAAATGGAGAAGCGGATGCAGGAACCCATCATGGTTGCTCATAAGGGCGGAATCGGAGGCGGAGGCGGGGCGCAACTAACAGCGCTTGGGGAAGACCTAGTTAAGGAGTTTAGGCGGGTTGAAGCCTATGTGGGTGGGCTTTTAGGTGATGAAGAATATTGGGAGGCGGTTGGATTGAAAATTAGTGCTCGAAACCGGTTGCGGGGTACCGTTAAGGAAGTGGGTAAAGGGGTAATTACAGCCAAGGTGAAAATTGAAATAGAAACGCCAGTCGTTGTAACCGCAATCATATCCAAAGAGGCAGTTGAAGAATTGGACATAAAAACTGGAGACCTTGTGGAAGCGGTAATTAAAGCAACCGAGGTTATGGTTGCAAAACAAAAAGATTAGTTTAATATTAACCTATGGAGATGTCTCCCGCAAAACTCCCCTCTTTTTTTTGCATGTTCAAGCAGGACTAAGCTAAATGCAACTTTAGGCATAAAGAATCTCGCGCTGTTTAAAAGTAGAAATTGCGTTTTAACGTCAATATTGCCTTTCAAAAGCATATTCTCTATAAGAATCACACTGGCGATTAGCAGCTTGGTTAACGCTTGAATGTTTAGAATCCTTCTGTGTAACCATCTCTTATCCTTCGCGGTCACATCAACTTCAAATATTTCCTTGATGAAAAGCCTTACTATATCACAGCGTTGCTGCAACAAAGAAACAGAGGGCTGGGAATGGTCTCTGAGGCAGTCTCTCTTACTCGTTCATGCATGCGAAGCAGAAGCTCTGGAGATGAGAAGCTTTGAAGAAAGAATTAATACAGATGGTCAAACCGTTGCGTGAGAACCAAATAAGTTTAGAAGACATTTTTGCTGCTTCTCCAGACGCTATCGCGGTTTCTGACTTAAACGGAAACATAATTGAATGCAACCAAGTAACACTAGATATGCACGGATATTCATCGAAAGAAGAATTAATTGGCAAAAATGCTCTTGTGTTAATAGCAAAAAAAGACCATGAAAGAGCGATAAAAAACCTGAAGAAAAGCATAGAACAAGGCACAGCGAAAAACTTGGAATACACCTTCTTAACTAAAGACGGACACGAATTCGTGGCGGAATTCTCTGTAAGCGTTATCAAAGACTCGTCAGGTAAACCCTTAGGTTTCGTAGCTATAACAAAAGACATCACAGCCAGAAAGAAAGCGGAGGAGGCGCTGAAGAAGAGCGAGAATGAGATTAGAACATTGTTTGAGAGTCTTCCGCAAAAGATATTCTTTAAGGATAGAAATTCAGTTTACATATCCTGCAATGAGAACTACGCTCAGGATTTGAAAATCAAGCCCTATAGTATTAGAGGTAAGACGGATTTTGATTTTTATCCCAAGAAATTGGCTGAAAAATACAGAGCAGACGATGCAAGGATCATGGAGTCTGGGAAAACAGAAGATATAGAAGAGGAGTATATTCAAAACGGACAAAAAGTGTTTGTTCATACAATCAAAACACCTGTAAAAGACGAAAATGGTAATGTTGTTGGCATAATGGGCATTTTCTGGGACATCACCGAACACAAGCAAGCGGAAGAAGCGCTGAAAGAATCCGAAGAAAAATTTCGGATGATCTTCCAGAATGTAAACGACGAAATCATATACTTGGACACTCGCGGCAGGATACTTGATGTAAATGACAGGAGCATGGACATATTCGGTTACAAACCGGATGAGGTAATTGGAAAAAATTTCCTGACGAGCGGTTTCCTTCGGCTGAAGGACATCCCAAAAATAGCTGGGCTTTTTAAAGATGTAATCTCACGCGGTAAAGTCGTTAATACGATGTCATTGGAAGTTAAACGTAAGAATGGAAGTATAATTCCTGTCGAGGTGAGTTCCAGACTAGTTAAAAAGAATGGCAGACTATGTGGCATATTAGCGATAGTCAGAGACATATCTGAACGCAAACAGATGGAGGCGAAGCTAAGTCAATATTCGGAGCATTTAGGAGAGCTTGTTCAAAAAAGAACTGGAGAATTGATGGAATCAGAGAAAAGATACTCTGTTTTAGTTGAGGAAGCAGGCGACAGCGTGGCAACACTTCAAGATGGAAAAATAGTTTTCGTAAACAAAAAGAGCCAAGAACTTATCGGCTATTCAAGAGATGAGTTAATCGGTCTTCCTTTTGAAAAACTAGTGGACGAAAAATATCGGCAACTTGTAAAGGAGAGATATGAGCGGAGACTGCGAGGAGAAACGGTTCCAGCAACATATGAAGTTGAATTGTCCGCCAAAACTGGCGAACGCGTTTCAGTTGAGCTTAGCGCCGCGCGGGTAAATTATCAAGGTCGTCCTGCAGACATTATTATTGTGCGAGATATAAGAGCGAGAAAACGAATGGAGGAGGAGCGTTTAAAGTTAGAAAAACTAGCCACTCTAGGCAAATTGGCTACCATGGTGGGTCATGACCTGCGCAACCCGTTAACAGGCATCACCGGCGCTGCATATTACCTGAAAACGAAGACGAGCTTAACAATGGACGAGAAAACGAAAGAGATGCTGGAGCTTATTGACAAAGACGTAGAATACGCCGAAAAAATCGTAAGTGACCTTTTGGAGTACTCAAGAGATGAAATGGATCTGGAACTAACCGAGATCACTCCAAAATCGATCATGGAAGGCACTTTAATTCTGGTGAACGCTCCAAAAAACATCCGAGTTTTAAACTTAACCAAGAAAGAACCAAAGATAAAGGTTGATGTGACGAAAATTGAAAGGGTTTTCGTTAATATCATCAAAAACGCGTTTGATGCTATGCCCGAAGGCGGCAAACTCACAGTTACCAGCAGGAAATTGGGCAACATGGTAGAACTTGCCTTCGCTGACACTGGGGCAGGCATGACGAAGGAAGTCGTAGAGAAGCTTTGGACGCCGTTCTTCACAACAAAGGCGAAGGGAATGGGCTTAGGCTTGGCAATATGCAAGCGCATAGTAGAAGCTCACGAGGGCTCAATTTCTGTAGAAAGCACGGTTGGAAAAGGCACGACCTTCACGGTAACGCTCCCAACCAAACCAAAAATTAAGGAACATGAAGAAATATGGGTAAACCTACCAGAATCAATATTGCCGAAGTCAAAGTTCAACAAAACAAGAGCCAAAGAAATATAGAAGAAGAACAGCCGTTCCGAAAAGTCAAATGAAAATGGCTAAACAAACACATAAAACGGCTAAGTTAATCGCTGTTTGATTTCTCGTTTTGTGAGTAGGATAACTCCGCGGCGGTTGGCGTAAGCCTTGGCGTGACCGCTGAACTTATCCGATATAATTATGGGGTTGGGAAAACCAACGTCCGCTGCGGCTTTGTCTATGTTTATGATCATGTTGACACCCACCGTTCTCTTCCAGTCTTTAACCCAAACTAACCGTTGCTCGTTGCCTTTGCGGATAACAAGGTCAAACTTCTGCGGCAGCCCAGAAAAGCCTTCTAAGAGAACCTGACTATCAACTCTGTAACCCCTCCGCTCAAAATAGGCAACTGCAAGATCAGCGAGGACATCATGACTCAAATTTATATCTCCTCACTGCATTAATAGTGCGAAAGAAGAAAAAGGTTTTCGCCTAACAGCGTGCAATTAAGTCACCGTAGGACAGTTTCTCTAAGCTCTCAGGCGGTACTTCCAGTTTTTTCATCAGTTTCTCCAGTGCTTTCTGGCCTTCTCTAACACTAGAAGCATCGCTGGACACTATCCTCTCAAACTCTATGAAGGCTCCGAGGTCCTTTACTGTGTCAAGGTGTATTTGAGTCTCCTGACATCGAAAAATTTCTCTCATTTTATCAACAGTCACTTTAGTCTTCAAGATTCTCTTCAGCACAGTTTTGAAATCCGACAGCTTAGACATTTCAAGAATGAAGACCTCGATTCCCCTTGGACCAGCAATGTTTTGTCTTTCATAATAAACAAGCTGCGCCGCGTTTTTTTCTTCAGTTTCTCGAAGTTTAAGCCTCCCTTTCGGAATCTCAAAGTAAGTGTCAACCTGATGAAACGTCCCGACAGGTTGCGCCCCTAACTCCTCCAGTTTCTCTCGGACGGCACGGAGGTCAGGAACCCTAACCTTTAAATCAACCATTTTATGTTCGACAGTCTTCAACATTCAGCCACTTCATCCTTTCAACGTTTTTATATCCCAGCTTAACCAATAAGCCTTTAGGCGCATATAGGAGGTCTAACCGGTTGAATTATGTTCTTCCCGAAAAAGTGACGCAGATCGCTGAGGATATTAAAACCATGAAAATTCGCGGGGCTGGAAAAATTGCCCGTTCTGCAGTTAGTGCTCTTAAAATGTCGGCTGAAGCCTCAAAGGCGGAGACCATTGACACGTTTTTGGCTGAACTGGATTTTGCGGCGAAAACCCTTCTGCAGACTAGACCTACAGCTGTTTCGCTGCCGAATGGGATACGTTACGTAATGGGCAGACTGAAGCAAGCTAAGGACCGCGTTTCAGGAGTTGAGGAGCTGCGGGGTTACGTGGTTAAGGTTGCTGATCAGTTTATTGAGAATTCTTTACGGGCTGTTCAGCAGATCGGGGAGTTTGGGGCTAAGAGAATCAAAGACGGCGATGTCATCTTGACGCATTGCCACAGCCTAGCCATGGTTGCCGTGATAGAAACTGCTTGGGAACAAGGAAAGAAACTTCAAGTTTACTCCACCGAAACCCGCCCGAGGTTTCAGGGAAGAATCACCGCTCGAAGCCTAGGCGAAATTGGCATTCCCGTAACGCTGATTGTGGACAGCGCCGCTCGGTACTTCATGAACGAAGTCGACAAAGTAATCGTGGGAGCCGACGCCATAGCTGCAAATGGGGCAGTCGTGAACAAAATAGGCACTTCCATGGTCGCGCTAGCGGCACATGAGGCTAGAACCCCTGTCTTCGTGGCAGCTGAAACCTACAAGTTCAGTCCGGAAACCTTAACAGGCGAACTGATCGTCATCGAGGAAAGAGACGCTTCAGAAGTCATTTCGTCTAAACGCCTGAAAAAAATGAAAAACGTGAAGGTTCAGAATCCGGCATTCGATTTCACACCGGCTGAATACATCGACTTGATCATAACTGAAAAAGGAATAATTCCGCCGCAGGGTGCAATAACGATTCTTCAAGAAGAGTACGGGTGGCTTACAGGCGAGGAGACGGTTTTTTAGCTTAGAACCATTCAACTTTGATTATTCGTCTTTTTTCTAAGCGTTCTATGGCGTCGAGAAACTCGCTTTTCCTTTTCCCAGTGAGGCTGAAATGCTGAAGCATCTCTCTTACGGGAATCTTTGCGCGTCCTGCTGTTTGGAACTGTTTTCTAAGGTAATCGACGACAAGCCGCTCAACCCTCCCGCATTTCCAAGTTGTGTTTCGGAGGAGAACGGTGATGGCTTTGATCATCCTCGCGGTTCTTCCTTTAGACCGAACAGACATTTCTTCCATCAATCCTTTCTGTTTTCCTGTTCCTCTATTTTTTGGGAAAGCAGTATCTCTATTGAGGACTTAAACTTTCCCTCGAGGCTTATAAACCAGTGACAAATCGACGCTGTACCTGAAATCCCAGAAGATAAGAAATAAGTGTTAATAAACAGGAAGTTTACGCATGTTTCACAACAGGGAAGAAATGAAAAAGTCTCAGTTTGTTTCTCTGATTGCCGTTTTTGCGGCTGTTAATGTTGTTTCCGACTCTCTGATGGGCCCACCCGGGTTCACATCTGGAGTTTGGTACAGTTGGATTTACTTAGTTGCGCCCCTCACCGGGATTCTGATTGGACCCTACGCGGGTTTCCTATCCACCCTCATCGGGGTCACAATCGGGCACTTCATATATCCTAGGGGACCCTACGAATTCCTTTTTACCCTCGGTGCGCCTATAGGAGCAATGGTTTCCGGTTTCATGTTCAGGGGAAAATGGAAGAAGGTTCTGCTCTATTACACCGTGCTGCTTGCAATTTATTTTGTCACACCTGTCGCTTGGCAACTTCCCCTCTGGGGAATGTGGGACGTTTACGTTGCATACATATTCCTCCTTATAGTCGCTGTCTTAATGACTAAGAGAGGCCCTTGGAAACTTGAGTCGAAGAGCCTTCTATACGCCCTTGCCACCTCTGCCTTTATTGGCCTGGAAGCGGATATTTTATTCAGAATCTTCATTTTTGTACCCGGCCAAACCTATTGGCTCTTCTATGGTTCAACTGTAGAAGAATTAATCGCAATATGGGGCGCCGGAGCCATTATAACTCCAATAAAAGTGGCTATATCTACTTTAGTCACGACGATGGTGGGGGTTCCGTTGGTCCGAGCTTTACGTAGTCATTACTTAAGATATCCTTTCCTTTTGGAAAAAGAAATAAAAAAGAAGGAAGTTTAGGGGCTTTCTAGCGTGTATAATTCTATGAAAAAATATTTAAATCTAATATTTTGATTTACGTGTTCTGAGAGGATGTTCTTGGAAGCCGTTGATGTTGTTGTTGGAATACTTTTGAATGGTAATGAGTTTCTGGTTGAAGTTCGTAGTCTGGAGGAAAAGATTGATCCGGGTATTGTGTGTTTACCTGCAGGACATGTCAAGATTGGTGAAAACAGAGAAGAAGCGTTAAAGAGAGAAATGAAAGAGGAGCTAGGGATCAAAGTGAAGGAAATGAAATTCATATGTAAGAACTTTTACACAGCTAGTAATGGCGAGAAACAAAACGCATATTGTTACCTCATTACAGATTATGAAGGAAAGCCAGTATCTAAATCAGCTCAAGAAATCTTCTGGGAAGACAACATTGAAAACCTAAGCCTAGATGTCGATAGAAAAACAATAAGACAGCTGAGAGAGAACATAAACTTTCAAAGGCGCTGTTGATTAACTGCGCGTATGCAAAAGCGACATATTAGTGATTTTTCGGATCGATTCAGCCATAGACCTCGCCTTTCTCATCGTGGAGTTCTTATTCGAGCCCTCTACAATTACGGAGCAGACAGGTTCACCTTTTTCGACAACTACCCCTGCATACGGCATATCGCTGACCCCATTAAAAGCACTTAAATCAGGTACAATTGAACGCTCAAAGGCAAAAAGGATCAAACGAACGCAAAACCTCGTAAGCGGGTCCACGATTGTTGGAAGAGATCCTTGAACGCAGGCTTTCACGTGAGCTTCTACAATATTTATTCCCAAGACTCGTTCAACGCATTCTAACGTCCCCTGAAACCTGGGGTTCACTTCAACAACGTATGGGGCGCTTTCTTCAGAGATTACCAAATCAATGCCATTGGACCCAATAAGACCGAAGTGCAAGGCAACCTTTTCAGCTAATTTTTTACACTCTTTTATAACATGCTCTTCGGCTAAGAGGGGAACCACGTTTCCACAATAGCCGAAGGGCTCAAATTGCCCAATTTCACGTATCCCTAGCAACTGTTCATTCACAGTTAAAGTGCAAGCTTTACTACCAGAAGAGATCAGAGACGCGCTAGCAGGCGTTCCTGAAATATGCTCTTGAATTAAGACTGCATCATCAAAAAACGAGGCTGCTCGGTACGCCTGTTCAAGCTCACCGGAGTTCCGTGCTTTTCTTATTCCTGCTCCCCCAAAACCCCTTGAGGGCTTTATCACCACTGGATATCCGATGTCCTTAGATTTTTCTTTTGCTTCCTTAAAATTTTCAACCACTGCAGTTTCAGGATGAGGTATTCCGAGGCGTTTAAGCTCCTGAAAAAATCTCGTTTTGGCGCGGACCCTCTTAACGGTGTCAGGATGATTCCCGATTATGGGAACCATTTTATTAAGCTCAACTAAAGCGTTCGGGTGGTCGTCTAAACCAGAGGACAGCAAAGCGGCATTTATTTTGCAACTTCTCAGAAAGTTCTCTATTAACTGGAGGAGTATTTCAGAATTGAAGTTTTTGGTAAGCAATCCGCAAGATTTTCCTGCCTCCTGCCTAATGATCGACTGACTTTTGTGGCATGATCGTTTAAGATCTTGATCTCCGAAATAATCCACGGCGTACACTTGATAGCCTGCCTTACTTGCTGAAGCCGCCAATGGAACAATGTCTATACCTGTAACTAAGAGAGAGCGAATGTTATTTTCATCCAAAGGACCGTGCCTCACTCAAGCTTGATCTTCTTTTTAGGCATTAAAGTTTCCACTGAAATAAGTCGAAGGGAATAAAAGCTATAGTATTATTTATAATTGTAAATTATCTGAAAGCTGATTGTGTCAGGTCAGTATCTTGGACGATGTCTTCTGAAGGGTCTTCCAGTCGGTCTCTGCCAAGAAGTTTGTTCATATCTTTTTTCAGATAGATTGTTCTCTGTGTTTACCTCTCCGACTTCTTCATCCACTTTTTCTACTGTTCCGTATCTTCCGATGTTCAGTCTTAGGGAACCTCTGAAAAGCGAGGTGTAAGCGTTTTTGATTCCTAGTATGTCATCGGGGTTGTAGGCGTCAATTTGGTCGTCCCAAAGCGTCAAGTAGATTGATCCAGTTTCGTCTCCCACTAGGGCTTCTGCAACTCGGTGTTCAGTTCTGTCTCTCCTGGAAAAGACAGTTCGTGGCGTTCCCACGTTAACGAGTTTCACAACTACATTCACATTTCTAAGACCAGGCTTCATTACATCCACTTTACTAACTTCTGGTGTTTCGCTCACGTTAAACACGTCTCAAGGAAGCTTTAACGAGCCAAGGATTTTTAAACATTGTGATAAATACCTAGATTAAACTGTTTTTAAACAGAATCATCATAAAACTTTTTGATTTAATTTTGAATGTGTCACTGAGACATAGAGGACATGCTAAAACGTTTTGGAAGTGAAAATGAAAAACATAAAGAATAACGCTAAAAGTTAATAGATAAAATAATATCCTTTATGTTTGCAATATGCTGATGCTTAGGAGAGAGGAGTTGGTTTGGTGGAACGGAAAGTGGGAGGAAATGTGACGTGTCCCGAGTGTGGGAGAACTGTTCCTACAACTCTGTACTGCGTATACTGCGGAGCTGAATTGCCTAAACCCACATCGCCTAGAGTCCCTGCGCCAACAGCGCTTAGAAAACCTGCGATAACCCAAGCTGCTACATCTATGGAAACCCAGAAGGGACTTGGCGAATTGATGAACAATATTTCACTGTATTACGCTAGAAAGGTCGCGTTGCTTGATATGCTTCAGTCTAAAGAGATTTCTGAAGGTGTGTTCCTGCGGCTTTACGGCGAATACGACAGTAAACTGCATAACGCCTTGAATGCCCGCGCCAAAATAATGGAGCGCCTGAAAGCGGAACTTAATGAAAAAGAAAGGCGTTTCAGCGAGATGAAGCTGTCCCTTGAGGAACTCGGGGTCCGCCACAGAATCGGCGAAATCAGTCTTCAGGAGTTCAGGGAAAAATCGGAGTTTGTGCATTTCCAACTCAACAACCTCGAAGAAAGGTTGAAGAGAGTTAAAGAGGACCTCGGTCACTTAAATAAGATGTTTATCGGCGTGAATCCGCGGGACATTTTCGACTTGGAGCTAAAGAGTAAGGCATGCTATGGCACTCTTGAAAAACTCGTCGAAGAAAAAATTCTCACAAAGGAAACTGCCGAAAAAATCAGACCCGACATCAAAGACGTAGTTGAACTTTTAGGCTCGCTGACCACAGACCGTAAAGAAAAACAAAAGGCGCTTCAGGAGAAGCTGGAAACCCTTGAAGCCCGCTACCGCGTGGGCGAGGTTCCGATAGAGGATTATGAAAAGCGGAGACATGAACTGCACAGCCAACTTGAAAAAATATGGGAATAAATCCGCTGACACCGTGATTTTAGCTTCTTTTCCCTAGAACAGGGACGGTTTCACCTTTAGATGCAAACGCCCAAAAAAGATAAGGTTAAAAGGATTAAAGAAAAGTTAAGTGAGTAAAACTTGGAAACTTAACGAGAGATGGAAAATGAAAATAGCCGTAATCGGTGCGGGAATAATAGGCAGTGCCATAGCGAAGAGTCTTCTGCGGAGCCGTCGCGGGTTCAAAATCACAGCGACTCGAAGAAGAGTGGAGAACCTTAAAGAATTGGAAAAGATGGGTGCCACTGTAACTGGTGACAACAAAAAAGCAGCAAAGGAATCCGACATTATTATTTTGTGCGTGAAACCCCTAAACGTCAAGGAAGTGTTAAAGGAAATAAAAGAACAAATTAAAGGAAAACTACTGATTTCCGTAGCCGCCGCGATTCCCCTAAAACTTCTTAAGAAAACAGCCCCTGAAACTAGGTTCGTGAGGGCCATGCCGAACGTGGCTGTCCTTGTTCGAGAGGCATTCACCGGCTACTGCGTAGATTCGGATGTCACTTCAGAGGACAAAAAGCAAGTGGAGGAAATTTTTGGGTACATGGGCAAATACGCGGAGGTCGAAGAAAAATACATAAATGCAATAACGGGACTGAGTGGAAGCGGACCCGCTTACATCTCGATTATAATAGAAGCCTTAATGTACGCTGGATTGAAAGTCGGTTTACCTCGAGACTTGGCTTTAAGTTCATCAGCGCAAACCGTGGTGGGTGCAGGGAAGCTCATCTTAGAAACGAAGAAACCTTTGTCCGAGCTGAAGGAGATGGTGGTGACCCCTGCAGGAACCACTATTGACGGTATCTATGAGCTTGAAAGCAGCGGAATCAGAACCGCGTTCATGAGAGCCGTTGAAGTGGCGACAAAAAAATCGGAGAAGATAACTGAGAGCATAAGCAACATGGAAAGCTGAAGAGAGAGGAGTTTTGTCATGCGAAAACTATCAACCTATGCTTGGACAATTATTTTCATAGTCGCAATTTTTGCGATGAGTATCACCGCGGCAGTTTACTACAGCTACGGCATACCTAAACCCGCACAGCTCCGCATTTTCTACGTACACTCGCCGCAAATGGTAAGCTATGTAACAAACGACTTCAAAGTTTGGTACCAAAAAGAATACGGAAATTCGATTGAGGTGACGCTTATGAAAACAGATCCGCAGAGCGCTCTTATGTCAGCGACACACTGGTTTATCCAACCGCAGGCGGACATCTGGTGGGGAGGCCCACTTGAGTTTCTTGAAAACGCCAGCGAATATCTGCTTTCTTACAACTCAACGTATAAAAATGAGATAAACGAAACTTGTCACAACTGTCCCCTCATGGACTTAAACCAAAGCACCCCAAAATGGTATGCCGCAAACCTGTACGGCTTAGGCGTAATGTACAATGAATGGGCGTTAAATACGCGTAATTTGCAGGTGCCTCAGAACTGGACTGATCTGTTGAAGCAGGAATATGAGGGCAACATAACCATGGTTGATCCCGCCCAATCGCAGTATACCCAATCATTCATTATGCTCATGCTGCAGAGCCGAAACTGGGCTCAGGGATGGGAGTCCCTAATTAACTTCTCAGCCTTCATTAGCGAAAATGACAGCAGCGAGGACCTCAGCACATTAAGCGTTGCATCCGGCTTTACTCCTTTAGCGGTTGTTCCGGACTTCGCTGCGTACGATAAAATGTTAACTTATCCAAACTTAAATTTCACGTATCTTGACGCAACGGTTCTGCAACCTGACCCTGTCGCCATCATTAACCAAAGAACCACAAATATCGCCGCGGCTAAAGCCTTTATAGATTACATCCTCACCGAGCGGGCTCAAAACATAATCGGCGAATATTGTCTCCCAATACGGCAAGATGTTACAGTTTCTTCGCCAAAAATTAACCCCTTTGACGCGGACTTCCCGTATGTTCAGGGCTACAACGAAACCTTCGAGCAGATCGGAACTGAAATCGTTAAAGCCTACTATCAAGC
Source organism: uncultured Candidatus Bathyarchaeia archaeon (assembly GCA_964655075.1). GTDB lineage: Archaea > Thermoproteota > Bathyarchaeia > Bathyarchaeales > Bathyarchaeaceae > CAZZLD01. Next base: position 26,129 of record CAZZLD010000001.1, on the reverse strand, counting down.
GTGGATAACGGAGAACCACGAGCAGATAAAAACAGCTTGGGACGAAATTAAAGAGGCAAACGACACCACACACTACTACCAACTAGCTTGGAACAACTTCACCTACGCGGGATACTACATGAGCCGAAACGAAGTCGATGTGCTCTATAATGAAACAAACGGTTGGACCCAAAACACCACATCATACATACAAGACTGGCAAAACGCAAGCACCAAAGCTTATTCCAACGCGATAACAAACGCTCAGAAATCGAAGGAAAACACGTAACAACACTTCGAAGCGCGAAAGACACCGAATCTTATATTAAGAAACGCAAGAGGTTCAGCGCAAAGAAAAACAAGCCTAATGGTAACCTTACAAAACTTATTGAATATTTAAATCAAGAGTAAATCCCTGTAAACAGAAACTTCAATGCTGTTTTTGGCTCAAAAAAATTGTTTGCTTCAGCCTTTTAGCGAATCGAAAAAAACCGAACTGCCAATTATATCAACAAAAATTACAAAAAGGATACGTCATGCACTGAAAAATAATAACTTGATGTCCATCAAATGGACCACGATTCTTTTTCAACGACAAAAATTGAAGCGAATGATACTCGTACAAGTTAGATAGGTTGATTCGGTTTTCGTCATTACAGTCAGAAACGCTTTCACTCAGCAGACTCTCTCATTGGACGCTATTCCCCGATCACTTGTATGATAACGTTTCTTTGTCTAGGATACACGTCCGTTTCTATGAAGACCAGGGATTGCCACGTGCCTAAGATGACTTGACCGCCAATAACAGGCAAGGTCTTGTCTGGGCTTAGAATCATTGATCTCAGATGAGCGTGGGCGTTAGAAGGATGATTATACGTTCCATGTCTCGGAATCATTTTCTCCAAGAGGCTCTTGATGTCACTTAGTAGACTAGGCTCAAACTCGATTAAAACAATGACCCCTGTGGCGTGAGGGGCAAACACGTGGACTGTACCATTTTTTACACCCGACTTTTTAACGACTTCCTCAACTCGGCTAGTTAGGTCAACAAAATCGATCTCGCCGCCCGTGGAAAAAGTGAAACTCTCATTGAAAACCGTCACTTCAAACCCTCATCCACTAGAAACAAATCTTATCTCAAAAAGCAAATAAAAGAATTATGAACTATACGTCCGTTTGTGCTGTCAAAACCGCCTGTTAAATCTAGCTCCCTGTCCCACAAAAGTGCCAAAGCGCGGAAACGACGAATAATAACCAAACAAAACCAGAGAGTCCGTTGATGCTTCTGTATCCACCTGCCCTTAGGAGCCCCTGACTAACCGCTTAACGTTTGTGAATTAAACTGAAAAAAAGCCTAGGTGCCGTGAAAAACTTGGTTGTATCGGTTTTTTGTGAGAAAAACAGATTTTCACAGAGTTGAAAAGAAGCTTGTTTTGAAGTGATTTGGCGAGACTGGTGGTTTCTGTCACGGTTTATGTAGGCAAAACTATCCATTTTTTCCTATTTGCAGCATCCATTTTGTAGCTTTTAGTGATATTGGTGAATATAGTAATACCAATGAAAAACAACGTCACCGAAGTTCCCGAACAAGATAAAGCCGCACTCCCGGATACAAAAGCATCAACGAAACTCCCTCGGCTCATCATCACTGCTCTATTTCTTGCCTCAGCTTAGGCGCCATCAATTGAATATGCCTCTTACTTTTCAGGATGTAGTTGTCCACTGTGCGGTGACTTTTCCACCTGAACCAAGTCATCATCTGCGGCGTCGTGGTTGTCGGATCATTCAGGAAGCTGGTCGCCCGGTTCCCTCGAAAGAAATGGGGATAATGCTTAGGCATAACCCTCTTCACTATTCGCCAGGCGGTGGTCGCCGACATGTTCCAAACTAAACCTTCCGGGTTTCCTGGAGAACGCCTAGTCTTTTTCACCTTCTCTATGATAAGGTCAACATATGGCAAGTCGGCTGGAATTTCGATAGGCGGAGCCTCGAGCCCATGTTTCTTCGGCGGAAGATCCACCTTCAGGACCCCCTTCTCGACCTTGAAGTCTTCTCTCACTCTTTCTAATGCCCCGGACCTTCTGGGCCCAATCCAATATATGTAGGCTAGGAAGCTTCTGTCCCTCAAGGGCTTAACGAAACGGCCATGCTCCATTATCCGTTGGAAATCCTGGAAGGTGATCCATTCCTCTTGTTTGCCGTGTTTGTACTTCGGCAAAGTCCTCAGCTCATGTTTAAGTGAAATAAAAGATACATTTTGTTTCATTTAATATTGTTTTCTAACATCCTCAACTATACCTGGTTAATTTTCTGTGGGTCTGAAGCCTGACCAGATTAAAACGGAAAACAGTAAATTCCTTTCTTTGCGTTCGCACTGTGCCTAAATAGCAGTCTTAGTTTTTGACAACGAGGACATTGCAATGAGCGTTGGAGGCTATCTGTCTAGAGACGCTTCCTAACAGGATAGACACTGCGCTGCCCAAACCTCTGCTCCCAACCACGATTAGGTCAAAATTTTCGTGCTTAGCGTGTTTACTAATGCTCTAGAAGGATTGGAGCCAAGAATCAATGATAGATTATAATCAATTTTTTCTTTATGGCTTTAACCGCTTTTCGATAGCGTCAAGCCGCTTATTTATTTCTTTTAATTGATTCAGTATATCGCTAGTTGTGTTATCAGGGGTGCTAGCTATAAATCTAGCTCGAATGGACTTAAATGCTTCCTCTAAATTCTCATCAACTGTTTTCTCTAGCTCTTTGCTTCTGAAATATCGTATTGTTAAGTTGGTAACTATCATTAGAGCAACCAGAAAGAGAACACCATATATAATGTACCATTGATTTCCTGAAGTCAAACCATAACTTATGTAGGCTACAGCTAATGAAATAAAGGCTGCAAACTCTAGTGAAAGAGTTAAAGTAACTTGAGATGATAAAACATCATTTTTGATTTGAACTTTTAAGAGTTCGAGTTGAAATTCTCTGTGTCTTCCTTTACCTTTTCTTCATCATTCATTTTTCATATTCTCCTCACACTACGTTATCCTCGTTCATTCTTTGAAATTTAAGGCTTATCAGAAAACAAAAGCGAATACCTTGATAGATTCATCAATCGATTTTTGACAAGAACCCTTATCAACCGAAGACTTGACAGAACCTCCGTGCACAACCATGAGTGGGGCAATTTTCGGTAAAATATGTTGCTTTGATGTCTGTTGTTCTCTGTTCTTCATATTTTTGGTCAGTACTATAAAAACCAAGAATTTTATAGAGCCTTTCTTGTCAATTAATGAATTGTTTAGGCTCAGAATTTTAATGTTTAAATTTATTTTTCTCTTCAATTTTTCGGCGGAGAATTTTCATTTTCAAATAAAATTATAATTGAGCATTACATGTGTTGGGCGATTGTTTTCTAATGGGAACCATGTTTTCACTCGATTGTTGTCGGCGCTTTGCTGTAATCTTTTTTCACATTTTTTGTTTAATTATAGAAACAGAATTTGAGTAGTTTTGAGTTGTTTAGTGGTCCGATATTTAAGGTGTTCGGAGTTTTCGCGTTTGTGCAACGAAGTGCAGCAGTTGGGTTGTGTACGCCGGTAGTTCTTCCAGAAAGTTTTGGAGCTGCAGAACTGGGACGGTGGGCACACGGTTGCAGAATTTGAAGGGCGCAGGAACCAGTGACACGATCGCGGGGATGAGCGTTGCCTCTTTCCAGTCAGCGAAGGTTATCTTTTCAGGTATGCTCGGCAGGACGTCTGCTAAAATTCGGGTTCTTTCAACTTGCAGTTCAACTGCCTTGACGATTGATGACCGTGTCCACCCGTGGAGCCAGTGTTTGCAGTCTGCGCAGACGATGAGGGGTTTCTTGTAGCCGAGGATGTCGATTTCCCGTCTTCTTCCAGCCCACTTGAAGCGGAAACTCCTCTTAACCGCAAAATGATTAGCCTCAAAAGACACGGCTGCAAGGTTTTCGAATTCTCTCCATTCTAGGGCTCGGCACACGCGCTCAAAATCCGCTCCCAACTGGATGGCTTGAACGGCGATCCTAGCGCGTTGACTCGGTGAAGCCTTAACTGTTTTTTCCTCTAATTCAATTAGTCCAGCTTGAGAAAGCTTCTCTAGGTGTTTTTCGGTGATTTGCTGTGGGGTTCCCGCCTCTCGGCTGATCTGTTCTTTGCGAGCGGCGCCGTCTCTTGTCAACTTGAGGACGTGAAATAGAAGGCTTCGCTCTATTGATGTAGTGCTTACAGACATTATCTTGGTCTCTGCGTTTAGAGATGTGCGCGCGGATGTTTAAGTTGTTAGTTGAACATACTTGCTTAATTCTTTGGCCACGTAGTCTAAACCGAGCTTTTTCAGCGTTGTTTTTGTGGGTATGCCTCTTTTGTCCCATCCTCGTTTCTGGTAATATCCGTCAAGCAAATCCGCGTATTTTTGTCTGTCAAGTTTGGCTCCTTTGAGCGGTCCCTGGGTCAGCGGCTCTTCGAACCATCTCGCTGGCGGATAGTCCATGGTTCTGTTCCATTCTGCGCTGTATTCCCTTATCCAGAAGGCCCGCATTAACGCGTAGGTTCTGTCCGCCACGGTATATATGTCCTCCAGTATCATTTCCATGCCTGTTGCGGCTTTCAGAAACCGCGGGTACCAGTCTAATTCGAAGCCTACTTCTACCCAAGGAAGCCTGCACATAACTAGGAATTCGAACATTCCTCCTCTGAGCCGCTGGAGTTCTATGACCCTGTCGATTTTTGCTTCGCTGTAGCTTTCCCGCCCAACTTGAACCTCCCAAGATATGACCCAAGCGTCCTTGTGGTGAGCGCCTATAGGCGAGGTTCCGTAAGAAAGCGCCATTCCCGGGGTTGAGTGGCAGTCGTATCCTGTGATTTCAAGCCCTTTCACGTGCATCGCCCATCTTGACGAGTTTCCACCGAGGTTCTCCGATGCGTGCTTTACGCCTTCAGCGAGCAGGTCGCCTATGCCTCGGCGGTAGACTATGTCCTCGGCTAGTGTCTTGGCGGCTTCAAAGTCGCCCCAGTCAATTTTGGTTCGGATAAGCTTGTTTTCGGATGCTTCCATGGCGAAGCCTATGGCGTTTCCGAGGGAAATAGTGTCTGCGCCGTAGTCGTCCGCTAGGCGGTTTAGAACCGCCACTTTTTTTAGGTCGCCTAAGCCTATGTTGGATCCTAGCATGGCGACGTTTTCGTAGTCCAGCTCCGAAGGCTGTTTGTTGCCGTCTTCTACGATGTTGCCGCATGTCATGTTGCAGTGGGGGCATCCTCGCTGGTTGATTTTCAGTTTTTCCATGGTGTAGCCGTCTATGCCTTCGGCTTCGTCGAATACGCCTTCTCGGAAGTTGCGGGTGGGTAGGACGCTGCTTTGTTGTCCCCATTCGACCACGGACATGGTTCCCTGTCTCTTCCAGAACGCGTAGCCGTCCTTTTCCAGAACCTCCTTGTAGCTGTCTTTGCCGAGGGTTTTCAGCGTCTTGGGGTCGGCTGCGGGAAGTTCTTGGGTTCCTATGAAGACGACGGCTTTGAGCTTTTTTGCGCCCATGACTGTGCCCATGCCTGGTCTTCCGCCGGCTCTTCCCTCTTGGGATAGCACTGTGGCGTATTTGACGAGGTTTTCTCCTGCGGGTCCCGTGGACAGGATGCCTGCTGTTCTTCCGTGTTTCGCTTTGAGCTGTTTTTCGGTTTCGAATGTTCCTTGTCCCCACAGGTCCTCGGCGTCATTAATCGCTGTGTTTGCGTCTTCAATCAGGAGGTAGACGGGTTTGTCGGCTTTTCCCTCCACAACTAGGGCGTCGTATCCTGCTTTTCTCAATTGGACGGCGGCGTGAGAGCCGATGTTGCCGTCTCCGTATCCGCCTGTTATGGGGCTTTTCGCCGCGACAACCAGCTTTCCGCTGCTGGGCAAAGCGAAGCCCGTTAAGGGTCCTGTCGCAAATATGAGTTTGTTTTCGGGTGAAAGCGGATCAACGCCTTTTTTGAGTTCGTCCCAGAGGATTTTGGCGCAGAAGCCTCTTCCTCCGATGTGGTTGAGGGCGAAGTCCACATCGTAATGTTGGGTTGTTGCCTTTGATTTTGAAAGGTTTACACGCAGTATTTTTCCGTTCCAACCGTGCATCGGGAATACCTTCGTTGCCTCATAGCAAAACATGAAACGAATAAAAACCTAACTGTTAGAGGTTAGACCCTCCATAGTTTTAATTGCCGCTAAATAGACCCCAAATAAGCTGTTTAATCATCTAGTTTGATATGATATTAGGAATATAGATACTTTATGACGTGTAGAGGCGTGTCGTAACTTTAGCGAGCTATAGTATTATGGAAAGAATTACCGCGATTATTATGAAAACGATTGCTATGATTCCGAAAGCTTTAACAAATTGTTCAGAGCGCGAGGGGCGCCATTTTTCAAGTGTTCCAAATGTTTTCTCAAATGGGGTTGTTTGTTTTGAGCCTAAGGACTCCGCTGTCTTAATTAGTATTTTTTTCAGTCTTTGTCGCCAGATTAGAAAGGGTACGCCACCAAATAAGATGAGTGGAGAAATCAAAACACCAATTGCAGAAAGACCCATCAGAAGTTCCAAAATCTTAGGAGCACTTGAACTCATTGGACCGTAAATTTGTATATAAATTGAAAAAACCACAAAACCAAGAAAAAATCCGAATGCTATCAAAAGCGCAAACATTGCTACAGAGTAATACATTTGTTTAAATCCGACTCTTAAGTCGCCATTTTTAGAGGAGATTTTAACGCCCACGCAAAGTTTTCGGCTAGAAGATTTAAAGATTAAATCGCTCTCTTTATTTATATAGGGAGCCCGAGGTGTAATTAAGCTCCCTACTTCAAGCGCTTCAACACGCTGAAAACCCAGCTTAGCCATCTTCTCAGTCAACAGATCGAAATAAGCCTGTTTCTTAACCCCAAGGCCTGAAAATGTACAAGCCTTCCAACTAGGAGGAGAAGAAACCCACCACTTAGATGAACGGTCTGAGACGCTCAATTACGATTCACCCATGACTACTCTTCCAGTTTGACCGTTTTCCACTTAAAGGGATTATCTTTTTTCCGCCCATGGAGTCCGCTGTTTCGACCAAAATTGCTTTGGTTTTTCGACGCCAAATTCTTTTAGGTTTTCCAAAAAAGAATGTGAACACACCAAGAAATACTAAGAAAAAAATGGCGACGGGTATTAAAGCTATCGAAGGAGACATTTTACTTAGGTCAAACGAGCCTTGTCCTATTATATAAGCTGAGAGAAAGCAGAAGAATGTTCCAAGGAGGATGGAACATGCCAAGATAAAAAAGGATCGTGCATTTTTATAATATGTGTCCGCGAATCCGACTCTGAGGTCTCCATCCTTAGGACAGGCTCGAATACCAATCCAAAGCAGTCCATCAGAAGACCGAAATAGTAGGTCGCTTTTTTTAGAGATAAAAGACCCCCATGTTGTTTTGACCTCAATGCTCTCGACTCGCTTAAAACCGTTTTTAACCATTTCTTCAGCCAGCAAGTCCAAGTATGCTTGTTTTTTAGCTCCAAGACCATAAAAAGTAATTGTTAACCATCGTTTAATTTTAAGTATGTAAGATGAAAACTCCGAGTCACTCAACTACTATCCCCTCGAAGTATTGCTAATATGAAGAATGGAAATTACTCAAACATTCCACGCTCTAGTAACATGAGTTAATCGTATTTCCAATAAAGGTTTGTGGTAGTAATGCTTATTTTTGTTGATGCTTTTGTATCCGTTGTAGTGGGGCGTTAGGTTAGGTGCGGGATGTTTTTTATCCTTTAGGTGGGCCTCGCCCTCCAAGTTCGAGGGAGGAGTGCAGTTTATGCGGGCGGGTTATGCCGTATTATGCGCTTAGGCGTTGTTTCCGCTGTAAGCGGTTGTTCTGCAAAAGCTGCATAACTGAGGACTTGGTGGAAGGCAGATACCTCGTCTGCCTAAACTGCGCAAGAAGGTTCGCGTCGCCTAAGGGAGCGCCTAGCGACAAATACACCCCTCTTACGTTCTATCTGTCTCGGAAAGCCCAGTGGACCAGCTGGGTTAAACTCCAGTTTTCGCAAATAGAAGGAATAATCGGCGACAACCTGCCGCTTTCAGCCACAAAAAACACAGAATGGTGGAACAACGCGGAGACTACGCCTCAGGGCAAAGCTTGGCTCAGCATAGGATGGAACGTAAAAGAGGTGAATCTGAAAGAGGGCATCGTGATTTTCACCAGACCCAATGTTTTGCAGCCTGAAAAGAAACGCGGGCGCAAGAGACTCCCCTCTAAGGTTGTTCTTCCAGAGTATAAACCGCGAAAAGTTAAGAAGCCTTCGTTGACTCGAATCGCCAAGGCCCAAGCGAGGCTCCAAAACATAGCCCGCCGAAAAGCCTCCATGAGGCAGTACCGCGGAAAATTCAAGCCGAAACCAGCCTACGAAAAACGGCTTTACAAACCTGACAAAAAACCAACTGGGTAAGCGAACTAGATAAACAGGTCCTCATCTTTAGGCCTTATCAGTTCCTTCGCAGTTGCCTTTTCACTCCGCGTATATTTGTATCTGCGAATTATCGCAACTGGAACTCCCTCGTCAGCTTGACCGATAACCAGCTCAGCGGCAGAAGCCAACTCGTCCGCCACAGCCGTCTGCTTCACCCGCAAAACCCGCCCGAACAAGTCAGCTTCGCCCCGGCGGTCCCGAATCGGCCTGAGCCCAGCCACCCCCAAGGCGATGTTTATTTCACCCCTCCGCAGAGGACGCCCATGCGTATCACAAATGATGACAGCTACCTTCTTCCCAGTCAATTTCTCTATTTCCCGTCTGATCCTCTGTGCTGAATCATCAGAGTCCACGGGCAGAAGCGCCACGGTTCGCTCGCCGGGAACGTTAGACTGGTCAACGCCAGAGTTGGCGCAAACAAACCCGTGCTTAGTTTCAGTGATCAAATGTTTGGCATCCATTCTGACGATGCGCTTACACTCCCGCAGAACAGTCTCCACCAACGCAGGGTCCTTGTCCGCCTTCTCAGCGAAGGTCCTAGCGAATTCGGATGGAGCCACCTCGTCGAGGCTCACCGTGTTCCCTTCAGCCCGAGAAACAACGACGTGAGAGACCACGATTATGTCGCCGTCTCGGATAGGCGTCCCCTGCTTTTCAGCGGCTCTGCATATCAACTCCGCAAGATCGTCCTTTTCCTTTATTATGGGCATACCGCCGACGCCAATTGCCTGAACAACTTCCATGTTTACGCCCCTAATTATCCTTAATACGCATGCATATAAAATAACATGGCAGGATAACTAGCCGACCGAAACGAGGATAATAGCCAAAAATATCAGTGAAGCCCCTATTCCCGATATCATTGTGAAAGTCTCGCCTAAAAAGAAGAATGAGATGGCGATGGCTACGATTACTTCTATCAACAGGATGACTGTTGAAGCGACAGGAGAAATGTGTTTCAACCCTCTCAACCATAAATAATATGGAATTAACCAGCAAAATACCGCAGTGTATACAATAGCTATCCATGCTTCAGCTGGGAGGCTCAACAGAGAAGAAAGGTTAGAAAGGAAAATGAACGGAACCAAAGGCAAGACTGTCGCCAAGAAAATCCACGGCATAAATTGAACCGCGTTGTAAGCGTCAACTATTTTCTTGTTGTATACTACGAAAAAGGACCAGAGAATTCCGGACAAGAGTACAAGCCCATCTCCCATGATCATCCCTTGAGTTAAATCAAATAGGTTTAAGTTGGTAGTGATGAAAAAGACTCCGATGAGACCTGAGACTATTCCCAACGTTTTCTTCTTTGAAAAACGTTCTTTCAAAACTAACCAACTTAAAACTGCGACCCAAACGGCGCTTAAGTTAACAAACAGAGAGGCTATAGACGCGGTTGTAGCACTCATACCTAGATACTGAATTAGATAGGCAACACCGTTCAGTAATCCCAGATACCAAACTAATCTCTCCTTTGCCAGAGAAACGTCGAGGGTCTTCGTTACGGAACTGATCAACAGGAGCAAAACAGAAGCTAGAAACATTCTCAAAAAGACAAACATGTAGGGATCAACAAAGGTTAAGCCAATTTTAATTGCAGGAAAAGAAGTGCCCCACAAGACGCCCGCCAAAATCGTTAAAGCCAACGCGCCTTTTCTGGCTTTCAAAACAGCACTCTCAAACCAGTCCACCTATCTAAATCCACAGAATTTCAGCGTTTCCATTCTTCTCTCGTGACGCCATAAACGTAGACGTCGTGAAACTTTCCATTAGTAAACAAAGCCTTTCTCAACTGTCCTTCTTTGACAAAACCACATTTTTCCAAAACCCGCTGTGCAGGCTCATTTAAAACATTCGTTGTCGCCTGAACCCTCGAGATGTTTTGCGTGGAAAAAAGATACTCAACCAAAAGCTTTACAGCTTCCGAGGCATAACCCTTCTTCCTCTCCTTCGGATCCCAAATTCCGAATCCAACTTCTACGTTCTGCAGAAGTGGATGCGAAAGATAAAAACCCACCACGCCGACCTTAGTCTTGCCCTCGTTTCTTTCTATGATAAGCGTAGTGAACTTGTGAGGCCCTCCAGGTTCTTTGAACCACTTTTCCACTTCAGCCCAATTTTCTATGTTGAAAACGTCGAATTCACCTGCAGCATCCGGATTATTTGCCCAATAGAAAACGTCCTTCATGTCATCCGGTTCAAAGGGACGCAGGTGAACTTTCTCGCCTCTTAAGAGCGTCATACTATCCACATCATCTTTTTGGACTTATAGAGAATTAAAATTATCGTCTATGAAACACTCTGCGCACAATTGCTGTTCTTATTACCTAGCAGGCACGTGGATGCGGCTGGTATATTGTTGTATTATTATGCCAGTTACAATTAGAATTAGGCCAATTATCGTCGAAAGCAGTATTTCTTCTCCAACTATAAAATAAATCAGTATCAGAGACAGGAACGGAGCTAAGTAGATTAAGCTGCTAACTTGTGCAGTCGTTTTAGATAATTTTAAGGCTTTTAACCAGAGTACAAAAGTAATCCCCATTTCGAATAAGCCAACATAAATTACCCCGACAAGCCCGGTGAGGTTAGGGATCGTTATTTTTGAAAAAAGTAAGATCAAAATCACTATAAAAATAAACCCGAATGAGAAATTTAAGAATAGTTTAGCAACTTCATTGCGTTTATCTTTGAGATTATAAATCCAAAATAAAGCCCAAATTATTGAACTGCTTAACGCCAATAATACGCCGTCTGGGCTAGCAAAACTGAACCCTAAAATGTTGCCTTGAGTTGAAATTATGAAAACACCGGTAAAACTGATGATGATTGCGAGAATGCTCGTGAATTTTATTTTTTGTTTAAGTAGAGGAATCGATAACAAAACAACCATTATGGGCCAAGTGTAGTTTAGCGGCTGGGCTTCTTGAGCAGGGAGTAATGAGTAAGCTCTGAACAAAACAACATAATACAGAAATGGATTTAGAAATCCAAGCAGTGCCGAATGTAAATAATCTTTTTTTGAATATGTTTTAAGTAAATCTAGTTTATTTTGAATTAGCAAAATGACAAACAGGATGATGATCGAAACAATTGAGGCATAAAACAACAGCTGAAGAAAATCTAGATATTTTAATGAGATTTTGAAAGCAGAGGCAACTGTTGCCCAAAATAATACAGCGGTAATAGCATAAGCATAACTTTGCTTTTGTTTTTCCATGACTAGGGATTAATATTCAGATTATATTAGTTTATTGAAGCCAACGAGGTTATCGTGTTCTAATTGCGCATAACTACCTGTTAGACGAAGTCTTATTTCCAGCCTCAACAGCAAATCCAACTATTCTATGTGGAGTTTAGCGAAGAGTCCCTCATCACGTTCAATTAAACCGATGTCGGGAAGCTGTTTTATTAGCGGCTTCAGTTGTGGATTAATGGCTAATGCTTTCTTAAATGCTTTTACGGATTCTTCCTTTCTTTTAAGTTTTAAACATATAATTGCCAGATCTATATATGCGTCGTCAATATTTGGGTTCAGTGAAATGGCCTTTCTGATGGTGAAAAAAGCGTTTTCGAGGTCGCCTGCAGTGATTTTGTCTTCGCTTTCATCGATGAAATAGTATACGTGACTTAAGTTTAGCAAGCGTTTTAACTCTTCCACAGGGTTAGGGTGATCTTCCACTCTTAGGTCAATGTACCTGTCTCCAAAACCGCCTCGTCCGCCTGCTTTTCTTACAACGAGCAAGGATGCAGACTGCCTTCCACGTATGTCGCCTCCCGCTTTCTCACCACCTTCTAACGCTGCAACAAGTTTTCCAGCTAAATCATCTTTTGTGGACTCAAATTCTTTACCCATGTTCTTGACCACTTCTTCGCCCGCTAGAATGTTCCCTAATGCAGCATAGTTTTTTCCAATCTTACTTCCAGCCCACCTCAAGCACTTTTTGCCGGTGAATGCGGCAACGTTCCCTTTTGAATCAACCACACCAAGTTGTCTGTAATCTCTAGCCTCGTCTTGACTCGTTAGCCTTTCGACTACCTCGTTTACAGTTAAGCCTTCCCTTAACATTTTTAGTCCTCGAAGCCCGTAAGACACGTTAACAAAGGATTGCGTGGCAATGGCTCCAACCTCCGTTTCTGCCCAAGGCACGACCGAACCGACGGAAAAGTAACGTGAGTGAACGGCTACCCCTAAATCTTTGGTTGAAGGATCAAACGCCACAATTGAGAATGTGGCGACGCAACAGTTTAGCTTGGGATACATGAAGCTAATTAAGTTCCGTCTTTTATTTGACGCTTTCGATTCGATGTTGAATAAACTGATAATTCAGAATCGGTTAAATTCTTAGTTGTGCTCAGTTGTTATTGATTATGCGGGGAGAAAGGGCCACATGGATTTAATTGATTATGTGAGGTTTCTTTGGGCGATTTTTCTTCTGGTGCTTGGCCTAATTTTTGTGGCTTCTGGTTTCGGTGTATTCGTTGCGGGTCGCTTAGATGGCGTCATCTTCATCGTCATTGGAGTGACCATGTTTTGGGGAGGATGGATTCTGAGTCATGCGCGGGGGTTTTCGTGTGCAGTGGCTGCTGTTCTGAACATGGTTGATGCTGCGTCGACAGTTGCGTTCTGGAACTTTGAGATTAATCCTGTTGTTTTAGCGGCAGGACCCACAATATTCATGACAGCCAAGGTTGTGTGTTCGTTAACCATCATGTTATACGCAAAGCTCAGTGCGAACCCTAGAAGGGGAGGCATTGCGTTGACAGTGTTTTTCGCCTTCATTGTAGGATGGAATTTGAGTCAACATGTGATGGCCTATTTGGGCCTTATCGACTTGGGTTATGGGATTCTCCTCGTAACTGTGTTTAGCTTCGCAACAGCGGCAATAGTTCTGTACGCCATTTTCAAGAACAGAAAGATAAGCAGTGCAAACTACGACTCATGAGGAACGCGCGCCCTTTTTGTATTATATGCTGTTTTATATGTTTGCGTATGCTGAGATGCACGTAAAAGTTAAATAACCAAGGAGATGAAAATAGGGGAATGGAAGGACTTATATGAGAAAAGCTAAAGCTATTGCAACGAACACTGCTATCTTAATATTGGTAATCATAATTGCGGCAGCTAGCATTATAGGTGTAGCGTGGTATTTCTCCCGACCCACGGCGGCACCGCTTCCAGGAGAGTTCGAGCTTAGCAACCTGACGATATCACCTTCTTCGGTTACGACAGGAGGTTCTGTCACCATTTCAGTGAATGTTACGAATACTGGAGGAACCAATGTAACGGGGACGATAACCTTGGCCATAAACAACGTAATCGAAACGACGAAGACCGTGACAGTGGCACCTGGTGAAACAACGACCGTAACATTTACTGTCACAAAGAGTGTGGTGGGAACATATACTGTAACCATTCCAGGCACGACCCTCACTGGAACCTTCACCGTTACTGGAGGAGTTCCAAGCTTTGTCACCGATAACAAGTTGATTTACGAGTCCGGGGCCAGCTTCCAGTGGATGGATCCCCACGTTTCCTACTATCAGTTCGACTATTGGACCCTTTGGCAAAGCGTTGAAACGTTGCTTTGGTATAACGGGAGCAGCGCCACTGACATTATACCGTGGTTAGCGGAGAACTATACAGTCAGCCCCGACGGATTGCACTACAACTTCACTTTGCGGCAGGGAATAACATTCCAAGATGGAACGCCGTTCAACGCGACAGCCGTGTGGTTCAGCCTCAATAGGCTTCTCATCATGGACGGCACAAGCGGTGACCCCGTCGCTCCAGTGCATGGAAGTCAAGCGGCATGGATGCTTATTCAGCTGGTTGATCCTAACGGAGATCTCTTCTCCTCCATGGGAGCCTCTCCTTCATACGGTGAAAGTTGGGTTGCAGACGTTTTGGCCTTGAACTTCGTAGAAATCCTTGGTACATATGAGGTTAGAATAAACATAGCGACGCCTACTACGCAGTTTCTGCCCATCATGGCGGGACCTTGGGCAGGCATAATCTCACCCACCGAAACCATCGCGAAGGACTATGAACACAGCGGATGGGGAACGTGGGACGGAAACTATACTACGTACTTCATGCACAGAGCTGGTGACGGAGACACCTACTTTAACGTGCCGGAAGACGGATGGACATTCGGTACGGGTCCCTACTACGTTGAAAGTGTTAATCCAACTACCTACGATATTATCTTGAAGGCTTACGACAACTATTGGGGCGGCCCAAACGACATGAACTTACCGCCAGCGGGCAAGACAAGGATAGCAACGATAGAATTCAGAAATCAGCCTAGCTTCACGACGAGGCTACTTGACTTGAAGAACGGAGACGTTACTGCAATACAGGTTCCTGAAGCTAACATATTCTCTGTGATTGACCGAGACACTTGGATCGACGATGGAGTTCTATCTTCCATAATTTCGGGTGTGACCGTTCACGGAGTATATCCAACATTCAACACTTGGTGGCTCGACTTCAATACCAACGTCACCAACACCGACGGCTCATTCAGGTCATGGCAGCCCTTCTCTGACTGGAGGCTGAGAATGGCCGCAGCCTGCGCGGTTAACATGACTTACGCCAACATAAACATCAACTACAGGCTGAGTCTCTTAGCAAAGAACATTATTCCACCGGGAACAGCGCCAGCAGGCTCTTATAACCCAGACATTGGGCCGACATTCTCCTTCAACTTAATAAAGGCTGCGGAACTGATCAGTGATGCCTACGCGAACCCGCTGAACAGCACGGACTACGACATGTACTACTACAACGGAACAAAGATTCCGGCTGGAGTGGTTGACAACTCGTTCTCGCCGTCTAATCCTCAGACTATCAAGATTTACGTGCAAACAGCAGCAGAAACGTTCATAAAGGTCTTAACGACGATGACTGACAATCTAAACACAATAAGTCGAAGAACATATGGCCTAACATGGGAAGTTGTGCTTGTTCCAGGCGGTCAACAATACACTTTGGCCTCTAGGCACCAGATTGACTCGTACATGGGTGGCTGGATCGGAGACTATAACCACATTTTGGATTGGTTGCAACCGATGTATTATTCAAGGGGTGCGTATCCCTCTTGGAACCAATGGAACATAACTGCGCTGGATGACCTCTACGCACAAGCCGTTGCCGCGGACAAAGCAGGTAACACAACTGAGCTACTAAGGCTGAACAACGAAATGAACACATTGGGGAACAAGATATTGATGTACATGGTTTGGTGGCACGACACCGAATACTTCACTCGTTCAACATGGCTGCAAGGCTGGTACCTCAACACCAACTATGGCGTAGACCTCTGGTCAACCTGCTACTACGAAGAACCTTAAAAACCACAACCCCTTTCTTTTTTTATTCTTAACATCAACAAATCAGAATCCTTAGCGCACGCAATACATCTACGATATGGTGACTATCAAGTTTGCTTTGATCCTTTGACGTATTACCGTCAAAATCTGCAAAACTTTTATAGTTGGATGTAAAACACATCTGGAGGAACGCTATGAGGCTATATCAGTACATCATCAGGCGACTTATACTGATGATCTTTGTGTTGTTCGGTGTCAGCCTTATTGTATTCTATCTCGCCAGAGGTTTTCCCTCGGGATTTGACCCAACGGCGCCCTATATTCACCCTAGGATGACTGCCGAACAAATTGCCGAAGTTAGGAGAATTCATGGATTTGATCAACCTCTTCAGATCCAATACTTTTACTGGCTGAAGGATGCACTGAGAGGCGATTTTGGGGTTACTGGGGCATGGGCAAACAGTCGACCAGCACTAAAAGTTTTTTTATCAGCTTTCCCGTACACTGTTCAATTATCCGTCAGCGCGATCATCCTAACTGTGTCCATCGGAATACCCCTAGGAATAATTTCTGCAGTTAGGAACAATAAACTTCCAGACCATATATCACGCATCGTCGCGTTGACAGGATATTCAACTCCTGCCTACTGGTTTGGCTTTATCCTCCAGTTAGTATTCTATTTTTATTTCTCCCAGTGGGGCCTCCCTAATCTTCCAAGCAGCGGTGCGGTTTCCTACTCTATGCAGGGGGCAGTTCCTCGGGTAACCGGCATGCCCATATTGGATGGACTAGTAGCAGGTAATTTACGATACACTCTGGATGCACTTGCACACCAGATTCTGCCAGCTTTCAGCTTAGCCTTCATAAGCCTAGGTTTTCTAGCCAGAATAGTTAGAGCAAGCATGCTTGAGGTTTTGCGGCAAGATTACATCACTTTAGCTAGGTCTAAGGGACTTAAGGAGAGAGTTGTTATCTATAGGCACGCTATGAAGAATGCGTTGATTCCAGCAGTTACTCTTACAGGCATATTTTTCGCCATGCTACTCGGGGGCGCTATGATCACTGAATACGTCTTTAACTGGCCAGGAGTCGGACGGCTATCATTAACTGCGGTGAACCAAAGCGACAGTGCCTTTCTCATGATCTACACTTTGATCCTCGCCCTCATCGTTGTGGTTGCTAACCTCGTAGTAGATATCGTCTACGTCTTCCTAGACCCAAGAATAAAGTATTAGAGAGCGTCTAAAACATGAAAAACAAAAGTGCTAAAGCTGTGCGCGCTGGCAGAAATCCGATTTCAAAGATGCTACATGATAAATGGAAAAAACTGTGTGAATGAAATGATTATAAGACAGAGACCTATGGGAGTAACAGCACTGGCAATATTGGAGATTATTAGTGGCGCTCTCATTTTTTTGGGGGCTTTAGTTTTTATTACTTACAATATCTTGCTGTTTGGAGGGCTCGGAGGGCTAACAGGAGTCATCTGGGGCGCTTGGGGGTTAATAATCGGAGTTGTGAGTTTTGTTATGGCCTATAGTTCTTTGAATGGCAAGGGTTGGGCTTGGACCTTGGGCTTGATCTTGGCCATACTCAATATTGGAGAGTACTTGATCTTTGCCATACTATTAGTGGATTTGATCTCGATATTCTATATAATTATCAATATCATTATCATCTATTATCTGATGAGACCACAGGTGAAAGAGTTCTTTGGAGTAACAGGTGAATGGGAGGCTAGATGGGCGGATTTTAAACATACTCTATACCTCATGAGAAAAAACCCGTTAGTTCTGGCAGGTTCTTTGATTACCCTTTTCTTCGTAATATTGTCGCTCTCAGCCACTCACATCGTTAATCCAAAATTAGCAACCTCCGCTGGATATCCTGAATTCGGAGGTACCTACCCATTCGAACGAAGTTACATGTGGAGCAAAGGCAATATCATCAATTGGGGACCAAACGTACAACTCTACAATGGTCCAGAATTCTTCTACTTGGGCACAGACGGATGGGGCCGAGACCTTCTAAAAATGATAATCCTTGCCATACCTGTGGATATGTCAAATGCCGTTATCATAACTCTCATTGCGGCAGCATTCGGCACTCTACTTGGCACAGTGGCAGGCTATCTCGGCGGCGCAATAGATGAGGCAATACTTCGAGTTACTGACATCTTCTTCGCATTTCCATCCTTAGTCCTAGCTCTAGTTTTTGCAGCCATGTTCGGCAGAACAATAGGCACTTTAAGGCTCGCAATTGTCTTAGTGTGGTGGCCAGCTTATGTCAGGCTTATGAGAGGCCAAATACTTGCCGAAAAGGAGAAAACCTATGTTGAAGCTCTAAGAGCACTCGGAGCTGGATACCCGAGAGTCCTCTCGAAAATTCAGGAATCCGTTGGCATCATTTTCAGTAAGATACTTTCACTCGGAGCGGGCCGATTGAGATCTATCGAAATATTCCAAAGAGTCCTTAACGGTATTTTTGACCAACTAGCCCTGTTTGGAATGCATATAAGAATTCTGTTCAGACACATTCTACCTAACTCAATATACCCAATATTAGTTCAGGCAACCCTAGACTTCGGGGGTGTCATTCTGACTTTCTCAGCGCTAATGTTTCTCGGCTTCACGCCGAGCCCATCCCTCCCGGAGTTAGGCAATCTGGCGGCTAACGGATATGCCCACATATTTGATGCTCCTTGGATGATAATTTTTCCGGGGCTGACGATGCTCATTATCGCCCTAGCCTTCAACCTCGTAGGAGACGGCCTAAGAGACGTGTTGGACCCAAAGCTTAGGAGATAAACGGTGTTTGAGGTGCAGACGTGAAGGGAAAAAAAATAATTATTGATGTCAGAGATCTTAAAGTAAATTTTCGCACTTACAGAGGCGAGGTTAAGGCATTAAACGGTGTAAACCTCAAACTATACGAACGCGAAGTTTTGGGCGTTGTTGGAGAATCTGGATGCGGAAAATCCGTAACAGCCCTCACAATACTTGGGCTTCTTCCAGAAAACGCTTACGTTCTTGGCGGAGAGATCCTTTTCAAAGGGGAAGACCTTCTGAAAAAATCAAACGAAGCGAGGAGAGTTTTACGAATGAGCGAGCTTGCAACGGTTTTTCAAGATCCGATGACTTATCTTAATCCCGTCTTAAAAATAGAGGCTCAACTCAAAGAAGTTTTCACGCTTGATAAAAAATTGTTAAAACAAGCGGTAATTGCGCAAAGAACTGAAGGAAAAGAGATAACCTTCACTGATCTTCTCTCAAGGGGAAAAAGGTTTGAAAGTGAGTCTCCCGATGCAAAGGTTTCAAGAGGTGAGATTAATAAAATAGCCAAGAAGCTATGCATAGACATTCTGCGATTAGTCAAGATGCCTGATCCTGAAAGAATCTTGCATCAGTATCCCTTCGAGCTCTCAGGGGGCATGAGGCAAAGGGTCATGATTGCAATGGCGTTAGCTAGAAGACCGTCAGTTTTCGTAGCGGACGAGATAACAACCGCTGTAGACGTAACGATTCAGGCTCAGATACTTCATCTGCTGAGAGAACTGAGAGATAAGATGGATGCCTCGATCCTCCTCATCACGCACGACCTTTCCGTGGCTGCTGAAATAGCTGACAGAATCGCGGTCATGTATGGAGGAAACGTAGTTGAAGTTGCCACAACAAAAGAAATCTTCAAGAACCCACTGCATCCATATACCATGATGCTAATGAAAGCTATCCCAAATGTGAAAAAACCAATTAAGCGATTAGCGTCTATACCTGGAACTGTGCCGGAAATGATTAATCCCCCCCTCGGCTGTCGCTTTCATCCACGCTGCCCATACGCTAAAGATGAATGCAGTGAAAGGGTGCCAAAACTTAAAGAAGTAGCTGAAAACCATGAAGTAGCGTGTTTCTAAAACGGAGTCGAAGTTGAGATGGAAGACCTGTTAATTGTCAAGGATCTAAAAACGTGGTTCCCAATTAAAAGCGGGATTATACAAAGGACAGTCGGACATGTGAAGGCTGTTGACGGGATCAACTTCAGCATCTCTAGAGGAGAAACCTTCGGGCTTGTGGGTGAGTCAGGCTCAGGCAAAACAACCGCGGCTAGAACCATCCTGAGATTAATTGAACCAACGGCAGGAGAAATCTACTTCGATAATATCGACGCCACGAAGGCGAGTAAAAGGGATCTCATAAAATTACGCCGCAGAATGCAAATTATTTTTCAAGATCCATATGCTTCTTTGGATCCTAGGCAGACAGTTAATTCTATGTTGAGGGAAGCCATGACGATTTACGGCATAGCTTCAGGTAGATTCGAAACCCATAAGCGAGCCTTGGATCTTCTTACGCAAGTTGGGCTGAGTGAAGAACATCTCTACAGATTTCCTCACGAGTTCAGTGGTGGTCAGAGACAGAGAATAGCAGTAGCACGAGCATTGGCTTTGAACCCGGAGTTTCTCGTATTAGACGAGCCTACGTCCTTCCTCGATGTTTCTGTTCAAGCGTCTGTTCTAAATCTTCTAAAGGACCTTCAAAACAAATTCAACTTGACCTATCTATTCATTTCCCACAACTTAGCCGTTGTTCATCATATGAGTGATAGAGTTGCGGTCATGTATTTGGGCAAGCTGGTGGAAGTAGCGGAGAGAGACGCTGTATATAATTCTCCGAAGCATCCTTACACTTTCCATCTAATGGCGGCTATACCTGTTCCAGATCCTGAACTCAAAAGAGAGGAAATACTTCTGAAAGGGGATGTCCCAAGCCCAGTCAACATTCCTCCAGGATGCCGTTTTCACCCGAGATGTCCATACGCAACGGCTAAATGTAGAAAAAATGAGCCGCCCCTCATCGAAGAGGATGGACATTGGGTAGCGTGTTATTACGATATAGACTTCGAGAGCGGTGAAATTAGGTCCTGACGAAAAATAAAAACGGTTTAACTTGGAAAGACTACATTGCCGCCATAATAGCCATGTTAACGACAACTCTCCTTCCGTTTATAATATTCTTGTTGATTCTGCTGGCCATAGTACTCATCATAGCTCTCAAGTAGTTCTGAAGAAAAGCTATGTGCGTATCTGTTTCCTCATAAAATTATACCCATTAGAATGAGAAAACCGCCTAACAACCATGCCGCTGCGGCTTGCAAGTATGCAAGCTCGTGTGATCGCTTAGCGCCCCAATCCCAAGGGACCCATTCATCTTCAGGAGTTTCTTGTGCTAAGCGCCAAACGTAGACACCTGCAATTATAACAAAAATACCTACCAATATAAGTAAAAAGTTCACTCTTTATACCCGGTGAATTCTTTGTAAAACTGAAAAATAAACTTTGGCTTCTTTGCGCGCGGCGAATTGAATAGAGGTTAACCTGACTAGTCCTTGAAAAATTCATGTAACCGTCCTTCCTTATCGATTTTATCTAACCAGTCTACAATCCCAACGCGAGGGTTCCTTTTTCCCTGCAGAACAGAAATCACTTTTTCACCGGTCTCCTCGACCTTTCTGCCACTAACATCAATTTCATATATCTTGTCAACGCCGCACATCTCCACTGCATTGTACAAGCAGACATCCAGAATCTCGGCGGCCATGTTTTCCTGAATTTTCGCCTCTGAAAAACCGCGGTTCTCCATCAGCCTTCGAAGCTCGTCTGGATTCCGTCTGAGAACAAAAACCAAGTGGACGTCTTCTGCTGGAACCACATCAACCGAGTAGTGACCGTCAACTATGACATCCCGCTGAGAATCGGCTATAATTTTCTTCAATCTTTTTGAGAGTTTAACAGTGTCCACAATCAAGGTCTCTCTTTTCTCGTCCACTCCGCTGATTAGATTTTCCCGTTTAACGAGTTCCCCTAAAATGACGAGATCCGCCCCTAGTTTAGAGGCTAAGAAGCGGGAAACAGATGTTTTACCAACCCCAGGCGTCCCAGTCACCAAAATAACCCGTTTAAACTTAACACACCTTCTCTGCTAGTTCTCTATACAAAAGCATTAAATAAACGTGAATAAAAATGAGATAATGGAGAGAACACAGAATGCCCTGTTGTGGAAGCAAAAAGAAAAGCAAGAAAAAGAAGCCAGAATAGCATAGAGAACCTTTTCGATTCTTTCTACACATTTTATTCTTGTCCATTCTTAGTGTAAGTGATGCAAGTTGTGCTTTCTAATGCTCCTTGTTTCGAAATAAAGTCTTCTTTATTGTTTGTACGTTCTCCTTCTTGTTTTTTGAATTCTATTCCAGCGCATACCGAAATATCCAAAGAACGAAGGGATAGTAACGATAATTAGAATTAACCAAAATAGTGACAATGTTAAGTACGAAGGGTGAGCAACTGAAGTAATAATCAGGATTATCAAGGGAATTAAATCAAAACGATTGAAGCTACTTGAAGATAAGAATCTCAAACTTCCAAGCCACATCCCCAAAAAAAGAAAAGACAAAATTTCAGGGATATGATGCCATGCCCAACCATAATTAGCCAGAGATGAAATTGGAAGTAAGGGGTTGCCCATCCAAACTAACACCCACATAGCAACATAAGAGCAAATGCACAAGTAAAACCAAGGTTTGTTAAGAGCCAAACTATTAACCATATCCGTATGAGGTTTCGTCATTGTAAGTCCCACATTTTGAATACTGCATGCACTCACTGAGTTTAAGTTTTATCTATCATGGTAGTGTTAAGTTCTAGGTCTTCTTTTGTAGGGTTTATTAGATATGAGAGAGCAAATAGAATTCAATGAAAGAAAAAGAGTGGATGAAATTGAAAATGGAAAACTTTAATGATGTGAAAGAACTGCTTAAATCACTATCAATGGATTTAATAGAAGAATTGAAGAAGAAACCTTTTTTCATTGTTACTGAGGCAGATTTGCAAGGATACTTATACTCAAAGCTTTTTAAGAAATTTGAGGATCAAGGGGTCAAGGATACAAGAGGAACGCCTAATTTTAGAATCCATTCGGAGTATCCAAGATATTATACCAAAAAAGGTAAACCCTACAAAAGTGGTAAATACGATCTTGTAATTCTTAGAGATAAATTTGACCCTGATAGTGAATATTTTGATGGTAAACCTGTTTGGCTTGGGTTTGAGTTAAAGGTAAATTGGGATGAAGCTGAGAAACACGTCATCTCTGATTTAGAAGATGATCTTCCTGCGTTTACAACTGAGGAGAGGAAGATACCTTCTGATTTAGGTGTGATTTTTCAACTCAATGTGGCAAAAAGAGAGCCGTGTAATTTTGAAATAATAAAACATAGAATGAAAGAATTTCATGAAAATCATTCAAAAATCTTTTTTATTTATGTTGAATCGTACTACGATGAAAGGGAACCACCAAAAATAATTTCTTTCCCTTAGGTAATGCGCGCGCATGTATCCAAAACGGAAATAGCGTTTAAATCATCTTTTGCGAGTTGGAATGGTGTAGGGGAGGGAAGTAGCCGAAAAAATTAACACTTTGAAGGCAAAAACTATGCTTAGAAGTTTAATTTTAAGGCTACGTTCTAATGAACCAGCGTTCAGAACCATTGCGGGGTAACTTAGATTTCATACTAGGGGAGAAATGAAGGTAGTGGATTATTTCGGGGAAGAAGTTGAGGTCATTCGGCGTAAGAGATGGAATTGGAAGACTTTTGAATCAACGAAAGGCTATCCGGTTTCCAATAATCTTCTAGATTGGGTTATCGGGCAAGAGCGGGCTCTGGATGAATGCTATCTATGTCTGGACGAGTGGGTTCACAAACTTGATTACTTAAAAAAAGAGAAGTGGTACGAGTCGTGGAAAGACCCGAATATAGAGAAGCCCAAGTCAACGAAGACTGTTCCGCCTGGACCTTACCTTCTTTTGCTTGGAGACCCTGGAACCGGTAAGTCGTTGATCGGGCGGGCGCTTGCAGCGCATCTGACTGAGCTTTACAATAAGAATGAGATTCAGCTTCAGGATGTGGTTTGTTGGCGCAACGATCTGATTCCAAGCGAACCTAGAATCTCGTGTCATGACGCTAGTGAAGGAAAGCGCATCGTTTTTAAGGAAAAACTACGGGAAGCCAAAAAGCTGTTTCTTCAGAAAGTTGGAATAAAACTTTTGACTTACATGATGATTGCTGTAGCTATAGTTTTCTTGTTCGCAGGTTTCTACTATTTATGGCAGAACAAGATATCTTGGGACACAGACGTGACCATTCGAGATACGTATAGCGGCAATTTTTTGAAGTTTTTTCTAGGGGCTTTTATTGATATCGGGAGGATAACGTTTCTTCCAGCGGGCATAATGCTGATCTTCCTAATCCTTGTTCTTGTTCTTGGACGCATGGGTGTGGTGGGCGGTTCCAAAGGAATCGGCGGAGCGAAAGCCACGAATGTGCCTAAGCTTATAGTTGACAACTCGAAGAAAGCTGCGCCTTTTATCGACGCTACAGGTCACGGTTCCGCTCAGTTGTTTGGAAGCATCGCTTGGGATCCGCTTCAAACTGGTGGTCTGGGCACCCCGGAACATCAGAGAGTAACCGCTGGAGACGTTCACCGTGCACATTTAGGCATCCTCTATATAGATGAAATCAAGAACCTTAAGCCGGACGAGGCGGTTACGTTGCTGACGGTTTTGGAGGACGGTCAACTGCCAATAACTTTGAGGAGCCGGTGGAACGAAAGCGGAACCGCGGCGATGGCAGTTGCAACTGAACCCGTTCCATGCATGTGTTTCTTGGTCGGCGCCGGAAACTTTGACAGTATTGGGCAAATCCACCCTGCGCTTATGGACAGGATTTATGGCTACGGCAAAGTTGTTAGAATGAACAACGACATGCCTAATACCGTAGAAAACCGCCGAAAATACGTTCAGTTTATCGCTCAAGAGGCTTCACGTTTCCGGTTGATTCCTTTCAGCCGGGATGCGTGCAAAGAAATTGTTGACGAAGGGCGTAGACGAAGCAACAAGAGGGACTGTTTAACCACGAAGTTTCGGCCCATGATAGCCATCATCAAAACCGCCGCCACCCTAGCGATGAATGAACGTTTGCCGTTGGTTGAAAGAAAACATGTTAAAGAAGCCATAGAAAGCCATTGTAAGACTATTCAGAAGCAGATTCTTGAACATGAAATGCATGAGAGGGGAAAGCTTCTGGAAATTAGGCCTGAGGGACATAGGCTCGGTCAGATTTACGGGCTTGCTGTTGTTGCAGACCCGTACAGCGGAGAAATGACGGGTAACGTCTTAACGGTTAAGGGCTTTCTGGAAAAGCGCGGCAAAAGAGGAAACAACAATTCCTTGGGCGAGTACTATAAGGTCACGGGAATAGCGAAGAAAGGAAAGGAGCGGTTCATCACGGACAGCGTGGCGAAGGTTCGAAGCGTCATCCTGCAGAAGTACGGCGTCGACATCGCCCACGACTACTTCACGCACATAGACTTCGCCCAAGCCTACGGCGTAGACGGTCCAAGCGCAGGCGTCACCATGGCAATTCTGCTGTGTTCGCTGATAGAAGGCAGACCCATTAGGCAGGATGTTGCAGTGACTGGAGAAATTAATGTGGGTGTAGACGATGCGATACCGGTGACAGCCGTCGGCGGACTACATGAGAAGATCAAAGCGGCGGAGATGTGGGGCTTCAAAAAGGTGGTTATCCCAGCGAAGAACTACAAGCACTCAATAGACACTCAAGACTACAGCATAGAAGTCATTCCCGGCGAAACCCTAGAAGACTACCTGAGAGAAACCTTGGCTGGCGCAACGAAAGAGCCGAAATGGGCCCTCTAAAGCAGCCCAACCATGGAACAGTGTTCCGTAACGTTTTTTGTTCACTTTCACAGTGTATATTGAGGGCGGAGAAAGAAACGTATAAGCACCAAATCTCAAAGTTCTTAGTCTTAAGCGCCATAATTACATTGTTGTTCAGTTCTCAAGTCTTTGTGACGGGTTCCCCAAAACCAATAAACACCCAGTTTTCATTAACTCACACAAAACAGCCTTTAAGTGTAAAATCTGCAGTGGCTGAAGAAAACCCCAATGTAACGGTAAGCGTTACTTCTGACAAGGTAACCTACAAACCGTTAGAGAACATCACTATTACAGCTAACATCACCAATCAGGAGCCCTATGAGATCAAGAATGTCACCGTCAAAATGACAATTGCTGACGCGTTCGACGAAGAAGAACTGCATACGGAGAACGAAACCCTCAACAGCATCACAGCGTCTGGTAATGTCAGCGTTCAGAGCGTCTGGACGGCTCCCAACACCACCATGGCGGGCTTCGTGGCGGAAGTGTCAGTTTTCGACAATCAAAGCGTCCTTCTCGCTAGT